>NZ_JBFTQC010000002.1:0-557642 GCF_056398805.1 Hyphomicrobium sp. 01T421 | reverse complement strand
GCACGGCCCGAGCGACGGCTCGCGCAGCGCCGCGATCGCCTTCTTGCCGATGTGGTTCAAGCCGTCGCTGAGGCCGACGGTCGTCGTCGTCTTGCCCTCGCCCGCCGGCGTCGGGCTGATGGCCGTCACCAGGATGACCTTGCCGTTCTTATTCGACTGGATCTGGTTGATGTAATCGGTGGAGACCTTCGCCTTCGTCCACCCATAAGGAATGAGCGCATTCGACGGCACGCCGATTTTGGCTGCGACTTCGGCGATCGGCTTAATCTTCGCTTCGCGCGCAATCTCTATGTCGGACTTGACAGACACGGCTTTCCTCCGAGAAATCTTTTTTTATTCGCAGTGCACAAATCTTGTGGGCGGGCCCCGATAGTGGACTGTCATGGCTGGTAAGCCAAGCACCGGCCGCCAAAATTTGCGATTTGGCGCGGTGCCCGGCGGGCGATCCGCTGATGCCTTAGTTAGCGGTATGGCGCAAGATCTCCCCGCGTCGCGGGGTACGGCGCTTCGAGGGACCGGGTGCTCGAGCGCTCGGCGAAGCCCGTGTCTTTCATTCTTGCTGGCATTCTTTCCGGCATTCTTTCCGGCCTTTCCGGCAAAAATCGAGACGCGGACCAATGACGGCGAGCGGACGTATCGCGCGGGAGACGTCTTCGCCGTTGCGGCGCTGTTTGACGAGAACACCGCGACGCGGTCACTACCTAATCGGAGTGCTTCTATCGTCTCGCATGAAGCGGCTACCTATCGTGACTGCACGTGCCGGCATGCGTAAGAAATAAAAAAGCAGCGGGTTCGAGAACCCACTGCTTTCTCTGAAAATCAAATTTTCGGAGTTTACTTCTTCACGGCGCAGGTTTTCGTCGCTTTATCCCACGTGCCCTTAGCCTTCTTGCAGTCGGCTTTGGTCTTCGGCGCTGCATCGTCAGCATAAGCGACGATCGGAGCCGAAACGGACAGCAGAAGACCTGCAAGTACGGCGCCGCTGAGAACCTTGGAAATCATTTGTCTCTCCTTCGCGTTTCTTTCGGCCATGGCGGCCGTAACGCAGCGCTCAATACGGGAGGTTCTTTGCCAGTTTCTGGCGGCCAGTATACATTTGCGTAAGGTTCGCGAGCGCGACGCGAATGCATTTCGATCAATAAGTTGCAGTCGTTCGGAAAATGGCGTCCGCGCTTCCGTGTACGCAAGAGGCGACATCGTGTTGAAATAAAAGTTCGCGACGCGCGTTCAGCCGACCGCTCTCACGACGAGCACGGTCGCGTTATCCTGATAAGGCTCGCGTAGTGCTTCGATCGCGCGGATTATGGCTTTGGCCACGGCGGACGCGCCGTCTTTCGCGTAACCCTGAATGACGCGGGCGATTTCACCGGTTTCAAGCGTCGCGATGCCATCACTCGCCAGAACGACGTAATCGCCCGGCTCCAATTTCAATGGCTGTTGCGAGACATCGAGAAGATCGATTTCTTCGCCCGTCACCGCCGATCGCAACATGTGGCGGCGTGGATCGTGGCGTGCTTCGGCGGCAGTCAATTTGCCTTCAGCCACCATCCGATCAAGCTCGGGCGCGAGAGAGTGATCCTCGTTCAAGAGGGCCATCTCGCCGCGACGGAAAAGAAAGAGCGGGCTATCGCCGACGCTAACCCATTCGACGCCGGCCGGTCCGAAGGCTGCGCCGATGAGCGTCGAACCCATTCCCGCCAGCAGAGGGTTCTCCGAGATTTTGCTCGCGACAGCGGCGTTCGCCGCGCCGAGGCCGGTGATGAGGCGCTCGCCCACGTCGCCCTTGGCGGACGCGACGTATTCCAGAAAATTCTCGCAGACGGTCTTGCTCGCGAGAGCGCCCCCGGCGTGGCCACCCATGCCGTCGGCCAGAACGGCGAAGCCGCTCCGATCAAAGCCCGGCCCTTCACTCGACATGGCTACCGGCTCGCTGCCGTCAGACATGAAGGCAGCGGTGTCTTCCTGATAGTCCCGGGCTCCGCGCGTCGCGGCGATTGCGTGCTCGAACGGCGGCATTCGATCCTTAAGCTTCGGATATCTCGGACCAGTCGAAATCACTTCCGCAGAACGGAAGAAATGCGACTTGGGTGCGTCCGAATGTTATTACGTCCATCGGCTGCAGCGGCACGGGGCCTGCCGGTCGCTTATCATTCACAGAGACGACATTCGTCTTAGCAAGGTTTGGCACGAAGAGGAAAGACCGATCGCTCGAATCGTAGCGAACGTACGCCTGCGCTTCGTTCGAGATGGCATCGTCGCCAAAGTCGAGCGGAATGCGATTCTCGGTGGACCTGCCGACCGTATTGTTGCCTTCGAAGATCGGCCGGTATGAGCCGAGGCCCGGGCCGCCGACCACGATGAAGAAGCCGACGACCGGATCGCGCTCGAAGACTCCGAGCTGGATTTTCTGCTTGCCCCGGACGAGGACAGTGCGCGCGGGCGCCTCCGGCTCGATTTTTCGGGGCTTTGCCGGGTCCGGGCGGATAACGCGGGTTGTTGGCGGCTGGTCCGGGTCACTCGGAGCGGCGGCGAGGTCCGGCACTTTGGGCACGGGTGGCGTCCTGGCTAACCGCGCGGCTTCCTCGGCGCTGAGGGTCTCGGGCGCGGCTGCGGAAACGGATGGCGCTTTTTCGGCGATCGCAGCCCCAGGCGCTGCGGGAGGGCTCGCCGGTGCAGCGGCGGCCGGATCGGGTGTTTTGGCGCGTGCGGCCCCGGCTGGCGCCGTATCATCGCGGCCTGCTGCCATCAGCGCGTCTCTCAAGGAGCCAAGAAATTTATGCTGCTTCACGGCTTTCGCCTCGTTCCCTGCGGTCGTTTCCCCGCGCTCGATGGCCATTAAAATCTCCCTCCGATTTAAACAAGCACAGACTGCCGCAGTGTCGAACACCGTTGGTCAAACGCAATGAACTGGAACCTGGACAGAACCTTGGCGACAACGTGAGTATTATCCAAGACCGGCACGAAACCGCAGCTTGCCGGGCCCCAGCTGAATAATATCGCCATCGTTCAAGCGCGCTTCGCAGCACCGCCGCCCGTTGACGATCAAACCATTGCTTTCGACACCTGTCAGGTCGGTGATGCGCCAGTCGTCCGAATCACGGTGGATGGCTGCATGATAGCGATGCACAGCCTTACTCGGGATGCGGATGTCGTTGTCGTGTTCCCGGCCAATCCGGAGCATGTCGCGCAGGATTGCGCAGCGCAGGTTGCGGCCGGTGCTTTCGATTTCAACAAAGGGCGCCCGGCGGCGGCCACCTTCGACATTCGCAACCGCCGCGTCGAATTTTTCGTCTCGCCCCCGCCGGTAGCGCGTCGTTGCATCGGGCGAGCGCCGGAGCGGCTCAGAAATTTTCACGAGCATCGTCAGAACCGGCAAAACCGCAGCGAGAACAAGGCCGAGCATCAATGCGGGAGCGGCCCGATAGCCTTCGGACAGCATCGCTTCCGTCGCGCTCGCCAAATGGAGAGACGTATCGACCACACTTTCCGCGCCGCTGACATCGGCTGGGAAAGTCAAGACTGCCATGCCTGACAGAATCGCCGTACCGGCTACGGCGCATCGAGTCGTTATTTGCTCGTGCATGATGATTCGCCCAATCACGTGAGGCGATTTAGGTTCGGAGATGGCGGCGGCAACATGGCTCAATGGCGACACCATGTGGATTTATTCATCACGGGTTCATTGCTCGTCGATACGCCACATTCTTGCGCCATTGGGACAAAACGGAGACAAGACGTAGTACTGGCTCAGAGCCTAAATCAGGACGATCGTCAGAGGCGCATCATTGCAAGCGCGCGGACGGCCCGCGCACGAGGACCATGACGCAGCTTGTCGCTTTACCGGACGGTACGGAGCTCGCGGGCGATTACAAAATCGTGCGTGTTCTCGGCGCAGGCGGTTTCGGCGTCACGTATCTCGCGGACGAACCCGAGCTCACGCGCAAAGTCAGCATCAAAGAATATTTCCCGAGCGATTTCGCCCTTCGGACTGACAGCCTCGAAGCCACGCCGCGCTCATCGGGTTGCAGGAGCGACTACAATTGGGGTCTCGATCGCTTCATCGAAGAGGCGCAGACGCTCGCGAAGTTCGATCACCACAACATCGTCAAGGTGCACCGGATCTTCCGCGCGAACAACACGGCCTACATGGTGTTGCGGTTCGAGGAAGGAAAGAATCTCAAAGCCTGGTTGAAAGACCTCGGGCGGGCGCCCCGGCAAAAAGAACTCGATCAAATCGTTGCGCCGTTGCTCGACGCGCTCGAGGTCATCCATAAGGCTGACTTCCTGCATCGCGATATCGCGCCCGACAACATCATCATCCGAAACAACGGCGATCCGGTCCTCATCGACTTCGGCGCCGCGCGGAGCGATATCGCCGCGCATTCGAAGACCAAGACGGTCTCTGCGCTCGTCAAACCCGGCTACAGCCCCTACGAGCAGTATGCCGAGACAAGCCGCCAGCAGGGCGCTTGGACCGACATCTATGCGTTCGCGGCGACGCTCTATCATGCCGTCACCGGAAAGCGGCCGGCCGACTCGCCGTCACGCATGCTCAAGGACGAGCTGGTGCCGGTCCGCGAGGCAGCCCTCGGCGGGTATCGCGCGTCGTTCCTCGACGCTATCCAGCAGGCTCTTTCGCTGACGCCGGATGGTCGGCCGCAATCGGTCGCTGCATGGCGGGGTGCGCTTCTCGCGCCGGAGCCTGAGAAGCCGGGCATATTCCAGCGCTTCAAAGAAAAGACGGAAGTCCGCCGCCGCAATGACGAGGCGCAGCGTGTTGCGGAATCCGTCACCATGACGCCCGTTCCACCGCCGCCCGATGCGCCCGGTCCCAAAGGCGTTCTTCTGGACTTCGTCGACGCATTGAAAAACCCGTCCGCCGGAAAGCGGCAGGCGGCCCAGACAGCACCGCCAGCGGCGCCCCCGGTCGCCGCGAAAAAATTATTGCGCGCCGAAAAGGCGAAGGTCGAGAAGGTCAAGGCCGAGAAGCCGAAGCCGGCGGAGAAACTGCCGCCATTGCCGCCTCCGCCGCGCGTCGTCGCCGAAAAGGTCAAGTCCAAGCCGAAGATCCGTCCGAAACCGGATGTTGGGCGGCGTCCTTTCCTGCGGCGGCTCAAAACGCGGCTCATCATTGCCGCGGCGATCGTAGGTGTCGCCTTTGCATTCCACGATCGTATTCCGCAGCTGGTTACGGCTCGCGGCAATGCCATCACGACCGGGGCGATCACGAAGCCTGCGGCAAATACCGATCCGACGCTGAAGCAGACGGCTCAGATCAAGGCCCACGACGGCGCCATCGACGAGCTTGCCCTCAGCGGCGACGGACGTTTGATCGTCACGGCGTCAGAGGAACCGACGCTCAAGATATGGTCTTACGATTCTCATTATCAGCAGGGTACGATCCCGCTTGAAGACGGCCCGGCGACCGCACTCGCGGTGCGCAACAATCGCGTCGTTACCGGACATTCGAACGGCGCGATTGGCGTGTACGATCTCGACACGCGCCGGCGTCTCTACCGGTTCAAGCGCAACGACGCGACCATATGGTCCGTCGCTTTCGCGGGCTCGGAGGATCGCATCGCGGCGGCAAGCCACGACTGGACCGTCGCGTTGTGGGAGACGGCTTCTGAGGCCGCACCCGCTGCAATTCTTCAAGGGCATGAAAATGCCGTCCAGGCTCTTGCCACCGATGCGGCGGGCCAATGGATTGCGTCCGGCGGCGCCGACCGCGCCATCCGGGTATGGAACGCCGAAACGCGCGAGACGCGGCGCATCTATCGCAACAATTCCGATTTCATCTCTCAGCTCGCGTTCACACCGGACGGGACCATGCTGGTCGCGGGTGGTCTCGACGGCTCTATCAGGCTCTTATCGATGGCCTCGTATCGCATGCAGCGAACCCTCACCGGGCACAGCGGGCGCATCACATCACTGGCATTCTCGAGTTCCGATGATTTGATGGCGTCTGCGTCCGAGGACGGCGTCGTCCGGATCAGAAGCCTGAAGCGGCTCAGAACCTACATTCCGCTGACCGGCTCCGGCTCGGGTGCGAAAGCCGTGGCCTTCTCGAACGACGGCCATACTCTACTGACGGGTGGTCAGGACGGCGTCATCAGGATGTGGTCGCTGCCTGAAGCGCAAATCGCGCAACGCAATTGAGCTTGGCCGCCGAGCGGCGCGGCCGTGTGCTTGCGAGCGGTAAGCGCCTTCGTTAAACCGCTTCGCAATTCGCGACTGGAACATTGAAGAAGCCTGTGGGGCGCACTTTGGGGCCAAAGGGCCGCCATCATTCGCACCAAACTGAATAGAGCCGAATCATGCGGGGAGGAGCGCTCGATGTTCGGGTGGCGTAGACGTAGCGAAGGCTTTGAATGGCGCGAGTATGTGCGCACGACCGTTCTGGTGCGCCGGGCCGACCGGCAGCGCCGGGTCGAGGATGTGCGCGTCGCCGCCGTCGAAAAGGTCAAGAACGTCGCCGATGCCGGCGTGGGTGCCGGCCGCGCGAGCGTTTCCGCCGCGCGCTCGCAATTTTCGCGGTTGCTCGCGTTCCTCGGTGACGCGCTCCTCGATATTGCGGTAGCGGCCTTTTCCGAACTTTCGCGTTGGGCGAAGTTCTTCTGGGGCGTTCTCAAGGATTCCCTCGGCGGCCTTCTTGCCCCGGTGCTCGGTGCTTTGCGCGTTCCCGTCGATGCGGTGCGCGGCAAGGCCAAGATGGTGCCGGATATCGCCCGCAATTTCCCGATCAAGGCCCATCATCTCATCAGCGCGGCGCTGGCTATCGGCCTGATCTACGTCGGCGGGCCCATGCTTCGCAGCGCCGACGGCGTGGGAGCAGGAGCCGCCGCCGTTGTGGACCTCGCGCCCAATGGGGCCCGGCAGGTAACGATTTCCTCCGAGATTTCGGGGCCGGCGACGGCGATCACCGGCGATGTGATGCGGGTTGATGGCGCCCTCGTGCGGATCGATGGCATTGAAGCCCCCGCATCGCAACAGCCGTGCTTGCGAGCCAATGGCCGCCGGTGGAACTGTGCGGCATCGGCGAAGACCGGCCTCAACAAGATCATCCGCGGGCGCGTGGTGACGTGCACGCGCTCGGGCCAAGACGATGCCGGGCGCACGCTCGCGCGTTGCACGGTCGACGGCAACGACGTCGCGGCCCAGCTCGTCCGAAGCGGATACGTCTTTGCCGTCAGCTCCTATTTCAGCTCGCTCGCCAGCGAGGAGACCGCCGCGCGCAACGCCAAAGCCGGCATTTGGCAGGGCGACGTCGCCCGCCCGCAGGCGTGGCGCGATCAGACCTGGGAAGCGGCCAAACGCCAGGCGCCAGACGGTTGCCCGATCAAGGGCGTCGTTAGGGCATCGTCAAAGATCTACGCCCTGCCGTGGTCGGATGCCTACGCCAACGCCAAGGTGCGGCCGGAGCGCGGCGAGCGCTGGTTCTGCAGCGAGGACGAAGCAAAGGCCGCAGGATTTTCGTCTTCAGACCGGTCCTGACCGGTTCGCGGCTACAGCACCCAAAAAAATACCCGCAGCCGGGGGAGACTGCGGGCGGGAAGTTGAGGCTTTGCGCTGCGAGGCCGGAAGGCTGCGCTAGATCTTTGCACGGACAGTACAGCCTATAGTCGTGGGAGTCGCAAGAGCACCCCTGGTGCGCTTTTCAATTTGTCTTGGGGATGTGGCTCAGATCCGTCCCAGTCGATCGCGACCGGCTGCAAACCGACCCTGACGCGCCCTCGCCGGCATCGGGGCCGGATCCTGTGTTGCAGATTCACATCATGTCGTCTTTTGAACAGCCGAACGACTGTCTGCCCGCTGCCTTTTCTAATTGCCGTCGCTAAAGTGCCCCCGCAAGGGGCACGGGCGTTAGTAATCAGAGGGATTATGTTTATGTTGCGCAGACTGGTACTGGGGCTGTGCGTCGTCTTGGCCACGGGCGCAATTACCGCCGCCGCCGAAGCCCGACACTCGCGACACCATCATCGCCATCATCATCAGCAACGTGGCGATCAGCTGATCCTGATTTCTGAAACGGACGTCGACTTGGCCCTCGATCGCTACACGATCGACGTGCGACAGGCGAAAGGTGCTTACAAAGGCATTCGCATCAAAAATGCGATGGGTAAGCTCTTCGATGTACGGCACGTGCAGATCGTCTACAGCGACGGTTCGGTTTGGAATGAAGACCGTCAGATCGACATGTACTGGGGCGAGCGCAGCCGGGTCATCAATCAGACCTACGACGGCAAATTCATCGATCAGATCGTGATCGAGCAGGCGCCCGGCTACGGCCGCGGGCGGCTCCAGATCATCGGCATTCAAGACAGAGAAGGCCGGCAAATGGATCGGAGCGGCCGTGGCAGCTCTGAGCGCTACGATGACCGGCGCGGCAATGCATCGTCCGGCGATATCGCAGTCCGGCCGACGGTCCCCGTCGCGACACCCGCTAAACCCGGACAGGCGACGGCCGGGGGCGATGTCCTGTTCGGCGCTCAATATGTCGGCTTCCTGACGGATCGCGACGTCATTCGCGTTGGCAACGAAGTCGGCAAATTTGCGAAAATCCGGCTGCGCGTGCTCGATAACGACATTCACATCAACGAGATGAAAGTCGTTTACGCGAACGGCGAAAGCGACAGCCTTGCCGTCAACGCCGATATTCCGAAAAACTCGCGTACCAACTGGATCGATCTCAGAGGCGATCGGTTCATCAAGGAAATTCAGCTGGTCTACCGCTCGCGGCCGAGCTTCAACGGTCAGGCCCGGATAGAAGTGTTCGGACAATATGCTCCCGGTTGGCTCGGGCCGAAGGGAGAAGGGCGCAAATATAACCAGGGCTGGGTGCTTCTCGGCGCGCAAACCGCAGGCTTCATCGGGTTTGACAAAGACATCATCCCGGTCGGCTCCAATGAAGGCGGATTCCGGCGCATCAGGGTTACCGTTCGGGACAGAGCGATTACCCTTAACGAGGTGAAGGTCGTCTATACCGATGGCGAAGAAGAGATCGTTCCGGTCCGGACGCGTGTGGATGCCGGCGGCACCTACGGGCCCATCGATCTCAGGGGCAAGCGCCGCCAGTCCATCGATCACATCGAGGCAAAGTACCGTTCACGGTTCTTCGACTCCTCCGCGAAAGGTAAAGGCTCGGCAATCGTCGAAATCTGGGGCCAGCACTTCTAGAGAATTGCGCGAATGGACGCTGCGATAACGAATCAGGAGGGCCGAGCACAATCCGGCCCTCTTTTTTTCGCACCTATGAAACCCCGGCCCGAAATCATGAGCGTTTTGCGCCAGAAATGCGTCACTGCGCACGCATTCCTCAGGCAAATGGCGTCAACAGCGTTTCGCGAAGCACGTCGAATATGCTACGCGACGCCGTCGGGCGGACGGTTGTCGATTCCACTCCTAGGGGACCAGACCTTTGAACTTAAGCCTTAAGCAGCCTTTGCGAGCGGAGAGCCGTGCCGACATTTTGATCGGCGACGCGCGACCAACTGCCGCCCCGCAGGCTCCCATGCCCGAAACGCAGAAGCAGCGTGTTCGCAGGCTCGCAGCTCACTGCCAGAAATACCGTGGGTCGATCCCGCGGGTGGYGGTCCAGCAGTTGCTGACAACGTTCATCCCGCTCGTCCTTATCGTCGGCGTCATGTTCGCGACGGTCGAACACGCTTACTGGGCGACGCTGCTCCTTGCCATCCCGGCCGCGGGCCTCGTCGTCCGCGCCTTCATCATCCAACACGATTGCGGCCACGGCTCGTTCTTCGCCTCACGGGCCCTCAATGATTTCGTCGGACGCTGCATGAGCTTGTTCACGCTTGCGCCTTATGGGCTCTGGCGGCGGGAACATGCGCACCATCATGCGTCATCGGGAAATCTCGATCGGCGCGGTGCGGGCGATATCGACACCATGACGGTCAGGGAATATGGGCAGCTCTCGACGCTCGGGAAGCTGCACTACAGGCTCTATCGCAATCCGCTGTTCCTGTTCGGTTTCGGCGTGCCGGCCTACTTCCTCATTCTGCAGCGGTTGCCGTGGTTTCACGCGCTGCCGCCGCGCGATACCTGGAAGAGCGTGATGGCGCTCAACGCGGGCTTGGTCGCGCTCTACGCTCCCCTTTGCTACTTCTTCGGCTTCGCCAACGTGTTGTGGGTCGGACTGCCGGTTTTGCATCTCGCGTCGGCGACGGGCGGCTGGCTGTTCTTCATTCAGCATCAGTTCGAAGAGACGACGTGGGACAAGGCTGAAGGCTGGGATTTCCAGGTCGCGGCTTTGCTCGGGTCTTCCTATTACAAATTGCCGAAGATCCTGAACTGGTTCACCGGGAATATCGGTCTGCACCATATTCATCACCTCAACAGCACGATCCCGAACTATCGGCTTTCGGCTTGTCTCGAGGCGAGCCCGGAGTTGAAGTCGATCAACCGGCTGACGCTCACCGACAGCATCCGGTGTGCGCGTCTCAAGCTTTGGGACGAGGATCAGCGCCGTTTGATCAGGTTCGACGAGCTTCCGGCGACAGCTTGAGACGATTTGCTATTCTATCGTCATGACAGCGAAAGCCGGCCAGACGCCCGTCGATGAACTTGTTCGCGTTCGCGATTGGCTGCGATACGCCGTAACCTCGATGAACCGCGCCGGCCTTGCCTACGGGCATGGCACGACGAATGYGGTCGACGAGGCAGCTTATCTCATACTTGCGACGCTCGATCTGCCGATCGAAGACATCAACCCTTGGCTCGATTGCCGGCTGACCTTGGCCGAGCGCGAGGCCGTCAATGCGGTCATTTCAAAACGCATCGAGACGCGGAAGCCCGCCGCCTACATAACGAACGCCGCTTACATCCAGGGACACAAGTTCTACGTGGATGAGCGGGTGATCGTGCCCCGCTCGTTCATCGGGGAACTCCTCGTCCAAGATCATCTCGGGACAATCGTGCCCGCCCCGCTCGCGGTCAGGCGGGTGCTCGATCTCTGCACCGGCTCCGGCTGCCTCGCCATTCTCGCGGCGCTCGCATTTCCGAATGCCGAGATCGACGCGAGCGATATTTCCGAGGATGCGCTGGCTGTCGCTCGACGCAACATTGCCGAATATGGCTTGGAGACGCGTATCCGCACTTTCAAGGCGGATTTGTTCGAGGGGCTTCCGCCTGCGGACTACGATCTCATTATCTCAAACCCGCCCTACGTTACGGCGGAGGCGGTCGCGGCGTTTCCGCCTGAATATCAGGCTGAGCCGACGCTTGCGCATATTGGTGGCGTCGACGGGATGGACCTCGTGAGGCGCATTTTGGACGGCGCACCGGACCGGCTTTCGGCGGAAGGAAGTCTCGTCGTCGAGATCGGCATGGGCCAAGAGGCTCTTGAAGCCTCGCGGCCCGACTTGCCGTTTCTGTGGCTGGACAGCGAGACGAGCGAGGGCGAAGTTTTCGCGCTTCAAGCGGTCGATCTGAAGTAGCAGCGGCCGGCGAGAAACCGCGCGGCCGCACAGCGTCTGAGGTCCCTCAGCCGAACGCGCCGAAGTGGTGCGAAATGCCAGTGCCGATTTCGCGCACGAACTCGTACGAAATCTCCATCGGCGTCAGGATTTCCGTTTCCAGACGGGCATAGTCGTCGATGCCGCGCGGGCGATAGCTGGCGGGTTCGTCGAAGGTTTTGCCGGCGAGATTTTTCGCATCGTGCGGGAAGGCTCTGCGCAGAATGCTCAAGACCTCGGGGATCTCGAGGCTCAGCGCCATTTCCAGAACCTGCGCATGAGACAGTCCATCCTGCGGAGCAAAGCGTGGCAGCTGTGCCGCAAGAATGAAGATGCGCATGATCAGCGCGAGCCTGATGGCCTGCAGCAGATCGAGCTCGAGCCGGTTCTCGTCGGGCACGAGACCATCCTCGATGTTCTGATCGGACAGGATCGCGTGGAGATCGATTGCGTCGAGGCGCAGGAGATGAACGAGCTCGGAGATATCGCCGTGCCGGTCGTCCGGCAGCAGGTGCGTTGCAAGCGTCCGGAAGGCGCTGCTCAGCGCTTCTTCGCGGCCCCACGAAGCTCGGGCTGCCCATAGCCCCGCATTGAAGACCTGAGAATTGGCATCCATCGCGTTGAGGCTGGAAATCGTCTTGCCGTGCCCGATCATCGCGAGCAGAGACTGCAGCCGCTTCGACGATTTCACGAGCTTGTTGAAACGCTCGCGGTCCGTGCCGACCGCGGTGCCAAGACCCGCGACGACGTTTGCGATGTAACCAAACTGCTGAAGGATCGCGTTGTTCGGAATGGCGCGCATGCGGGCGGGATTGCCGCGATCAGACGCGTGATCGCCTTGGCGCTTCACCGGTCGCGAGCCCGTCTTGAACAGCAGATTGGGACCGAACGCTCCGAGCACTGCGCGATAGCCATCGTGCGAGAAAAGATTCTGCTGGAAGGCGCGGAGGCGAAGGAAGAAGTCGAGGCTGAAATTCTGCTCCGAATAGAACGGATCGGTCTCGGCGGGCGGAATATCGCCATCCATCACGATCGTCGCCAGCGCGCGCGTCGTCAGCCCGCGATTGCCGAAGAACATATAGCCGTCGCCGCCCTGGAAGCTCGTCTCGTGCTTGACGGGGAGGTTCGCGGCGCCGAAGCGGCGGCGTGCCTCGTTCGTCATGACGTAATGGAGGCGGCGGTAGAGGTTGCCCGGATGGGCGCCCCGGCCCATCGACTCGCCGTGGGTCGAGAACACGAGCGTCTCGACGTTTTCGAGCTTTGCCTTGTCGATCAGCGCAGCCAGGCCGTGGTAATAGCGCTCGACCGCGAGCGTCGCCGGGATCTGCCCGATGAAACGGCCAGCGTCCGAAAAGCCCGTCTGGATGCTCAGGCGTTTCCGCCCCTCGACATACTTGCGATAAGCCTCCTCCTCGACGAGGCGCTCCATGATGCGAGAGCCGTTCTCCAAGCCCAAGGGTGTTTCGAACAGCGGCGAGATATCGGTGATGTCGTCGACGCCGAAGAGCTTCGCGAAGAAGACCGCGATCAGAACGGTCGCGGGCGATTCGCATTCGGCGATGAGGAAGCGGATCGGCGTTTCCTTATCGACGTGTTTCTTGATCTGAGCCGTGAGCGCGAACTGGCGGATTGCCGTCGCGGTCTCGAGATCGAGCGTCGCGAAGTTCACCGTCTCCGGCGTGCAGTTCTTGATCATCTCCACGATGCGGGCCAGCGACTGGCTTTCGGTCAGGTCGCGGGTCCAGGGCTCGTGCACGTAGGCGCGGAACGCGTTGTGAAGCTGCAGCGCGTTGATGCGCAAATGAATGTGGGACATGCCGAGGCCGGTGGCCTCGACGAGGCCGGCGAGCGCAGCCGTCGCGCGCTTCATCTGCGGCGCTTCCACGGCGTCGATCAGATTTTCGAACAACGCCTGCAGCGGCTCGACGGTCAGAAGGTTGTAGCCGTCCGTCTTGGTGATGACGTTCGCCGCTTTCGCGAGACCATCGGCATCGTTCGCAAAGCTCTCGAGCGCCTTGATCTGCTCGTCGACGGCCGCAATACCGAGATCGAGCTTGCCGACGATCTGGCGGGCGATGCGCTGAGCTGCATCGCCGCCCTCGAGCTTGTGTTTCAGCACGACGAAGCGCTCGCGAACGTCGGCGAGCGCGGCGCGCTTCTCGCGGAGGCGGACTTCGAAGGAAAATGTCCATGCGATGTCGGTTCGGCCGTCGAGATCGTAGCCGACCCAGGACGCGAACGTCGTCATCTTCGGGCGCACCTTGAAAGCCGCGTCGCCGAATTTCTGGGATGCAACGCTATAGAAGCCGTGCAGAAGCTCCTCATACGCGTTGCGCAGGTTGCGGATCGCGTCTTGCGCGCACTTGTGCTCGTGCCTCAGCGTCAGCGCCTGTTCGGGACGGTGCGGCAGGCCAAGCGAGACGTCAGCAGCCGGATCGGAGACCGCAATCTCGACCATACGGCGATAAAGCGCGTCGGAAAGGCCGAAGGTCGGATGCGCGGTGAGAACGATGCCGGTGCGAGCGCGAGACCACCGCTCGGCGAAGGCTTCAATCGAGCCGCCGGATTCGTTCGCCGTTCTTTCGACGTAGGACGTGAAATCCTTGAGCGTCGTCGCCTGATCGACGTAGCCGATCTTTTCGCGAAGCCTGCGGGCCCGGCGAACGCAGGCGCGGTCCATCAATCGTCCCGCTAGACCCTGGATCTCTTCAAACGACACCAAATTCGATTCAAGCCGGCGCGACAGGTCGAACGCGACGTTCAAAATCGGATTGAGCGAAGGATTGTCGGGGATCTGAGTTCTGAGACGCTTCAGCTCGTTGATCAGCTCGGTTTCATCGAGTTTGGTCGAGCCAACCGACGGCGTCGTATCCTGCATCACCAAGGCTCCACGTCCCGAAGAGGGGACAGTATTCGGGCATAGTTCATTAGATTACCGGAGAGGGCGGCCGGAGGCAAAAAACTTCGCTCCGGCCGGCACCAATCTTAGGCGACTTTTTTCATCCGGCCGAGGACTTGCGCGACGGTCGAGCCCATCTCCGAAGGCGTCGGGGCGATCGTTACGCCGCAGCCCTTGAGGATCTCGACCTTCTCGGCAGCCGATTCACCGAACGCCGAAACGATGGCGCCCGCGTGGCCCATACGGCGGCCCTTGGGAGCGGAAAGACCTGCGATGTAAGCGATCACAGGCTTTTTCATGTGCTCCTGAGCGAAGACGCCGGCTTCGGCTTCCTGCGGTCCACCGATTTCGCCGATCATCAGAACGGCATCCGTATCGGGATCATTCTCGAAGGCTTCGAGAACGTCGCGATGCGAAGATCCGTTGATCGGGTCGCCGCCGATGCCGACAGAGGTCGAAACGCCGATGCCGAGGGACATCATCTGGGAAGCAGCCTCGTAGCCGAGCGTGCCCGACCGGCCGACGATGCCGACGCGGCCCGGAAGATAGATGTGGCCGGGCATGATGCCGAGCATTGCTTTGCCAGGCGAAATCGTACCGGCACAGTTTGGTCCGGTGAGGACCATCCGGCTTTCCTTCTTGTAGCGCCGCATGTAGCGCTTCACCCGGATCATGTCCTGGGTGGGAATGCCGTCGGTGATGCAGACGCAGTATCTGATGCCGGCGTCGGCAGCTTCCATGATGGCGTCGGCCGCGAACGGGGGCGGTACGAACACGATCGAGGCTTCGGCGCCGGTTTCGTCGACTGCGCCTTTGACGGTGTTGAACACCGGCCGGCCGAGGTGGGACGTGCCACCTTTGCCGGGCGTCACGCCGCCGACGACGTTGGAACCGTAGTCGATCATTTCCTGGGCGTGAAACGTGCCGATACGTCCGGTGAAGCCCTGGATCAGGATCGGCGTCTTTTCATTGATGAAGATTGCCATTGGTGCGTTTCTCCTGACTTAGGCCGCTTTTTTTGCTGCTTCGACCGCTTTTTTTGCCGCTTCTGCGAGAGTATCGGCGCTAATCACGGTGAGGCCGCTGGTGTCGATGATCTTGCGACCTTCCTCGACGTTCGTGCCGGCGAGGCGAACGACGATCGGCATGGTGATCTCAAGTTCCTTGACCGCGTCCACCACGCCCTTGGCAACCCAGTCGCAGCGATTGATGCCAGCGAATACGTTGACCAGGATCGCGCGAACGTTCTTGTCGCGAAGCACGGCCTTGAACGATTTCGTCACGCGTTCGGGAGAAGCGCCGCCGCCGATGTCGAGGAAGTTTGCCGGTTCGCCACCTGCAAGCTTGATCATATCGAGCGTCGCCATCGCGAGGCCCGCGCCGTTCACGATGCAGCCGATGTCGCCATCAAGACCGACATAGGACAGACCACGATCCGACGCGTAGGTCTCGCGCGTGTCTTCCTGGCTCTTGTCACGGAGCTCGGCGATGTGGGGACGGCGGAACAGCGCGTTCTCGTCGAACGACATTTTAGCGTCGAGTGCGAGGACCTGCTTTTCCTTCGTGATGACGAGCGGATTGATCTCCACCATTATCGCGTCGAGATCGCGAAACGCGCGGTAGCAGCCCATGATCGCGGGTACGATCTTGTTGACGATGTCGGGATCAACGCCCAGGCCGAACGCGAGTTCGCGCGCCTGGAACTGCTGCATGCCGACGGCCGGGTCGACCGTTACGCGAATGATGGTGTCGGGCTGGGTCGCCGAGATTTCCTCGATGTCCATGCCGCCTGCGGCAGAGGCAACCACCACGATGCGCTCGGACGCGCGATCCATCACGAAACCGAGATAGATTTCGCGATCGATGTTCGTCGCTTCCTCGATGTAGAGGCGAGAAACGAGCTTGCCCGACGGACCGGTCTGGTGCGTTACGAGCTTGCGACCGAGCATGAACTCGGCCGCTTCTTCGATTTCCCGCTCGTTGCGGCAGAGCTTGACGCCACCGGCTTTGCCGCGGGCGCCAGAGTGAATCTGCGCTTTCACAACAACCGCGCCGCCGAGTTCGCTGGCGCGATAGGTTGCCTGCTCAGGGCTGTAGGCGAGACCGCCGCGAGGGATCGGCACGCCGAACTTCGCAAGAAGTTCTTTCGCCTGGTATTCATGAATGTCCATGTTGGACTCCTTGGAATTCTTGACTTTTCCGGGCTTGTTCTTATTTGGCGCGAGCGGCTTCGGCCGACTTGATGGCGGCTGCCGTGACCAGCAGGTTCTTTGCCATTTTCTCGGACGCTGCGTCGATCATCTTGCCGTCGAGGGAGGCTGCGCCCTTACCCTGGGCTTCGGCTTCCTTCAGCGCGACGAGGATGCGCTCTGCGCGTTCGACTTCCTTGGCGGTCGGCGAATACACTTCGTTGGCGAGTTCGATCTGCGAGGGATGGATGGCCCACTTGCCTTCCATGCCGAGCGCTGCGCCGCGACGGGCAGCGGCCTTGTAGCCTTCCGGATCGTCGATGCCGCCGAACGGACCGTCAATCGGACGCAAGCCGAAGGCGCGGCATGCAACCGTCATGCGCGACAGCGGGAAGTGCCACTGGTCGCCCGGATAGTCGGGGTTCAAGCCACCGATGACGACGGTGCGAGCCTTGTTGAAGGCCGAGTAGTCGGCGACGCCGAAGTGCATCGACTCGAGACGGCTGTTGGCGGATGCAATGGCTTCGACGTTGGCCATGCCGAGCGGCGTTTCGATGAGCGCTTCAGTGCCGATCTGGTGCGGAAGGCCCTTGGCGACTTCGATCTGGCTGACGATGGTCTCGACCGTGTAGACGTCGGCGGGAACGCCAACCTTCGGGATCAGGATCGTGTCGAGCTTGTGACCGGCCTGCTCAACGATGTCGACGACGTCGCGGTACATGTAGTGCGTGTCGAGGCCGTTGATACGGACGCTGACGCTTTTGCCAGCTGCTTTCCAGTCAAGATCGTTCAGCGCCTGAATGATGTTCTTACGCGCCTGCTCCTTTTCGGGCGGGGCGACGGCGTCTTCGCAATCGAGGAAGACGTAATCGGCGGCGCTCTTCAGCGCGCGATCGATCATGGTCGGATTGGAACCCGGAACCGCGAGGTACGAGCGCTGCAATCTCTGTTTGCGGAGCGGGTAAAGCGTGAAGCTCATGGGGGCGTGCCTTCCTAGGATTTCGCGTTTGTTATTTGGGGATGAGGGTAATCATAAGATGCAGAACGCCCGACCTCGTTAGAAGCCGGGCGTGATTATCTTAGGCAGCTTTCGCTTGCTTCGGCGTCGGGGCGGTTGCCGACTTCGTTGCGGTCTTGCTGAAGTATTCCGCAGCCGCGCCGGTGCCGGAACCGAGCTTGACGTTGACGCCGGAATCCTTGAGCGCCATTTCGACAGCGAAGAGAACGCCACCGATCATGAACTCATCGAGCGCACCAAGGTGGCCGATGCGGAAGACCTTGCCGGCGACCTTGTTGAGGCCAACTCCGAGCGACGTGTTGTAGCGGTAGTACGCGGTCTTCACGACGGCGTTGCTGTCAAAGCCTTCCGGAACGAGGATCGCCGAGACGGTGTCCGAGTGCCACTTCGGCTCCTTCGCGCAAAGCTTCAGGCCCCACGCATCGACGGCGTGACGAACGCCCGTTGCCAAGCGGTGATGGCGAGCGAGGACGTTGTCGAGACCCTCGGCAAAAATGAGATCGAGCGACGCGCGAAGGCCGCGGATCAGCTGTGTTGCCGGCGTATAGGGGAAGTAGCCCTGATCGTTCGTCTTGATCATGTCTTCCCAGGAGAAGAAGCAGCGGTTCATACGTCCGTTCTGCGTCTTGTTGGCGTCGAGCGCCTTCTGGCTCACGGCGAGAATGCCGAGACCCGTCGGGAGCATGAAGCCCTTCTGCGAACCCGAAACGCAGCAGTCGACGCCCCATTCGCCCATACGCATGTCGAGCGAGCCGACAGACGAGACGCCATCGACGAAGAGGAGGGCCGGATGCTTAGCAGCATCGAGTGCTTTCCTGACGCCTGCGATATCGGAGCTGACGCCCGTCGCGGTTTCGTTGTGCGTGGCGAAGACAGCCTTGATCTCGTGATTCTTGTCCTTCGCGAGAATGTCGGCGTATTTCTCGAGCGGCACGCCCGTGCCCCACTCTTCGTCGCAAAGCTCGACCTTGAGGCCCATCCGCTCGGCCATATCGACCCAGAGCAGCGAGAACTGGCCAAAACGGCTCATCAGAACCTTATCGCCGACGGCGAGCGTGTTCTCGATTGCCGATTCCCAAGCGCCGGTGCCCGACGACGGGAAAATGAAAACGCGGCCATCCTTCATTTTGAAAACCTTCTTCAGGTCTTCAAATACCGGCAGCGTGAATTTCGGAAATTCCGGCGAACGCATGTCCTCCATCGGGACGTTCATTGCCATGCGAACGGCATCGGGAACATTCGTCGGGCCGGGTATGAAAAGATGAGGCGTAACAGTCATAGAAGCGTTCCTCCGCGCTGCGTTGTGCCAAGCCGACGGCCCCCGACGCAGCAGGGGAGACGTTCCGGCATTCTTTTGCTGATCCTTCCGCCCGATCGCAGATGCGGGCGTCGGTCTTAACTAGCAGGGGGACAGTGATGGTGTGAATGAAAAACTATCAACACCCGGTTGGGCAGCCGCTGCTACCCACCTCAACAGGCCGCAGTGGAACACTTTGCTGCAGGTGCGCCGCCCCTCCTTAGTGCTGTCCATCACGGTTAACAGAAACGTGCAGTGCAACAGCCATGGCACGGTTCGACACGCCGAGCTTGTCGTACAAATTTTTGAGATGGTATTTCACCGTATTACGCGAGATTCCCGTTCGCGCCGCGATCTGCAGATTGGTCCAGCCATTCGCAAGTGCAGCAAGCAATTCTCGCTCGCGCGCAGTCAGGCCTTCGAGAGGATCGTGATTTAAAAGGTCGATGTCGACGTAGGGCAGCGACAAGCGGCCACGCGCGACGGAAACAACCGCTTCAAGCAAGACTTGCGGATCTTCCGTCTTCGAAACGAAGCCCCAAGCGCCTCCCTTAATAGAATTGCGCAGGACATCGTGCGACCGCTCGCCCGTGTAAATGATGATCCGCGTCTGCCACTTTTCCTGTTTGATGCGGGCGAGCACGGCGCCGCCGGTCATGTCAGGCAGTGCCCAACCGACGACGGCGATCTCCACGGGCTTGGTCTTCAGGGCGTTGATCAGCCCCTCGCCCGTTGAGTGAATTCCGCAGACAGTGAAGCGTCCATCCCGTGCGATCAGTGCGTCGAGACCTGCACGTACGACCGGATTTTGATCGGCGATCGTGACCTCGATCTTGGCGGTCATCCGGGCAGTGGTCTCCTAGACGAGGATGATGGTTCGAACGCGCGCAACTCAGCGGTGCCCGCGGGGCATTGCTTTCCGGAGGGATACCTACCGAACTCTTCCAGGTCCGCCAAGCACGCAAATTAGCGCGACAAATCAATATCTTATATCGGGCGTCAGGAGCTTAGAGCGCTCGCACACGATTAATGACCAGAAAAGTCGCGTGTTGCAGGTAACGTGTTGCAGGTAAAATGACGACTCTCGGCCTCGATAAAAATTGGGGTCGTCGTACGCGTCAGAGCGCCCGCACACGGACAGCCGCTTCAGCGGGCGAACGCCGGTTGGACTTCAATCGCGTTCATAAAAATGTCAGCCGGTACTCCCGGGGCGAGCATCCAAACTTTTTCTTGAAGGCTCTTATAAACGTCGACAGGTCGTTGAAGCCCCATCGGTATGCCACTGCGAAGATCGGGTGATGGCGACAGGCTTCGCAAATCAGATCCTGACGCACGAGCTCGAGACGCTTGTCCGTAACGTATGTGCCGAAGGTCGTGCCCTTCGCGGCGAACTGCTTATGCACATATCTCACCGAAATGCCGAGATGCTGCGCTGCGATCCGCGGCGACAGCATCGCGTCGCCAATGTTGGCATCGATGAACCTCGCAAGCTCCCGCGTGTAATAGTTGGGCTTCGCCGACACCTCGTCCGCGTGATCGCTTCCGGTGTACGATCGCAATGCCGCGACGGGCAGAAGCGCCGCGCAAGTAGCCTGAAGAGCGTGAAGTTCTTGTGCTGTCGTGACCGCCATATTTTGCGCCAGAAACGAAAGGGCGCTGGATAAGGGAGCTATCATCTGCTCGGCCGAAATGACGACGTTCCCAAAAACGGCATCCTGATTTTGAACCGGGGCTAATTTTTCCTTGGGGATTCGGATTGACATATCCTCATATAGGCTGGCGCTCACCACTATGAGTTTCACAGGCAAAGTGCTGTCAAACAGAACGAGATCGCCTCTTCTGGCGATCGTGGTCCGTCCCCGCTGCTCTACGACCAATTCTCCAGAAATAACGTAACTGCCGTAGACGCATTCGCTAGCCGATTTCGCAATTTCCAAGCTTTTGCGAGTTGAAACTGCAGGCGACATCGCCAAACGAGCAATTGCTCCGTACTCCGACGAGCCGCAAACCATGCGCGCTTCGAATTCAGATTCCTCACTATATTCTATTTGCCATGGCAAAAAGGCACTCGATATTGCATCGCGAAATGCAGAGAGTCCGCCGCTTTGAGCGCAATATTGGGTATCGCAGATATCCCATTCGGAATTGACAACTAACGATGAGCGCCAGTCGCCACCAACCGCCCTCATTAACATCTCCTCCCCGCAGGTTACATTCGCGATCCCAGCCCAGCCCGAATTTCTCACCCGCCTCTTAAAAAAAAACTTAGACGAAAGCCCTCGGCAGTCAAAGGATTCCTTGAGTCGAATGCTCAATCTTACGGACCGTTCTGACGGTCCAGGAACAGCATATTTTGCGCGGAACACGATCTGCAGCGGAGCAAATGAAAACGCACATCGAGTTACTATCGCCAGAATTCCTATGCGTCGCTTGGACATATGATTTACGACTTACACGCATCATCTTTATTCGGATTATTTGTCCGAGAGAGATATCTCTCTGCTGAAGTAATCATGCTGATAAAAAGCGGAATCGTGGTAATCGGGCGACTTCAGGGTAAATCCATTATAACGTTCGAGCATGTAACGCCAATTTGCCGTCGGATGCTGTAATGCTCATGGGAGACAGAGTGCTGTACTGCGCTCACGGGGAGGATGATTTGCAAAAGCAGAGTGGACGACAGCGGATCCGGATCCTCATTTGTGCAATTTTCACCGGGACCCTAGCCTCGGCGGCGCTCGCCGGACCGCTGGCGCTCGATCCAAGGTCTCCCGGTGCTACGGGGGATTCGCCCGTGCAATTGGCGCATGGTTTTCATTGCCGTCCGATGGCCGGGTGGGACCCTCGTTTTGGTGTTTATCGCCTGCATCGCCATCCAGGCATCTGCCGCGATCAACAACGGTGTCTTCGCGTCATGTATCGCTGTAATCTGGTCATGGGCCGGGGCTGGGAGGCTTGGTCGTATGAGCGTTGGGGTTTCGACAACTGGCGCTTCGATAAGTGCATGCTCGATGAAGGCTGCTACTGAACGAAGCGCGGGGGAGAGCGCGCAGCTCTCCAGTCAACTTGGACACTCACGATGAACCGGCTATCCAGATCTACGCGTCACCTCTCTGCGCTGCGAATGCTTCGGGGTTTGCCGTTGGCCGCCGCCGTCACATGTCTGTTTGGGCCATGTCTGTTTGGGGCATCGGCGGTGCTGGCGGAGGGCGTGACGATCGCGGGTGAACGTCCGGCGCAGAGCCTCGATATCAGTATCGACAAGGCGCCGATCAGCGCGGTGCTTCAGGCTCTGCACGAGAAATACGGCGTCGAAGTCATCGACAACAGCACGGACCTTGCTAGCGATCAGGTGTCGCTAACGCTGACCGGCAGTCTGCCGAGTATTCTCGAAAGATTGCTCCGCAATCAGAACTACATGATCGTGCGATCGCTAAAGAACGCCACCGGCGTGGAGCGAATTCTCATCTCTGCCGCAAGCCCGCCAGGGGCGCCTAAAGGCGCTCCGGCCAAGGAAGAGCCGACGCCGATGCCCTGAGGACATCGCGTTTTGTTGCTGTGAGCCAGTCTCACGGACAGGCGATGCCTGGCACGTTGGCGCAGTCTTTTTTGAAACGCACGACCTGCGACGTGTCCTCGTCGCGCCGAAGCGTTACGGCTTCCCGCTCGACAGAGGCAACGTGCCATCCGCCGATCGTGTCGCCGACCTGAACGCGAACGTCGACGGTTGTCCCCTCCCGGCGCAACAGCGCGATTGTACGATGCGGATTGAGCACGACCCCGAGCAGCCGGTAGTCGGGCGGGGGCTGCGGCTTCGGTCCGGCGGCCCCAACAGCTTGTGGCGGCGGGCGCTTGCGACTTGGCGCAAACAGCGGTCGCTCCACCCAATTTTCCAACGACGCCTTATCGAACGAGGCGAGAGGATTCCCGCTCGTCGGGGGCTCCTCTAATGCGACGTCCTCTTCCGGCTCGGCGCTATCCTCCGGCTCGGCCGTCGCTTCAGGCGTTTGCTCGGTATTCTCAGCCGTGACGGCTGGCTCAGCAGTGACAGCCGGCGCCGTCTTTTCCGGGACCAGCGCGGCGCGGTTATCGAGCCAAGTCAGGGCCCCGAGCACAAGAGAGACCAAAATCAGCAGAGCCGGGCGATACTTTTCCATCATATCAGGACGCTCCATTCTGGACGGCGAAGCCGCTCACTTGCAGCGTAACTTCGAGCGGGCCGAGATAGTGCGGCTCGGTCGGGCGGAAGTCCTCGTGGATCCCGCGGACAACGATGTCGTCGATGAATATCAGTGGGGTGCCCGTCTCCAGACTATGCACGATATCACGTAACCCGTCGGTGCCGACGTTGATCGACAAGCTCACCGAAATCCGCATGAGATTGCCATCCTCTTTCGGCGGCAAAATCTGGATGCTCGAGGCCGTGCCGCCGTTCGCGGTAACGAGCCCGTTGACCAGACTCTGCAAGTTTGCGCCGGCAACGCCCGTCTTGTCGCCTTCAAGCAGCAGGCTCTTGTCCTGCCCGAGCGCGGCGAGATCGGCATGCTCTTTCTTCAACTCGCTTTCGTGAGCGATCTGGGCACGCAATTCGGGGAGACGCCGATGCTTTTCAGCAATCGCCGTCTCGAGCTTTCTGATCTGAAAAAATGGCGCGGCGGCGAGCGCTCCGAGCGCCGACAGCACGATTGCCAGAACGGCGAGCGCTAGAGATATACGCGAAAGACCCGATGGCATCGTCATTGGCTGCTCTCCGAATGCGCCACACCCCGGAGCTTTGCGACAATCGAAAATGTCCCCAGTGTTTGGCCGTCCTCGCGCGTCGTCGGCGCGGCAAAGCGTACGTCTTCGAATTCAGGCGTGCTTTCGAGCAGGCCGATCAATCCCGTTGGATCGGCGGATTTTCCGACGATGCGGGCTTCGTTGTCGTGGATCTCAAATTCGTCGAGATAGGCCGTGTCGGGAAGCGAGCGACTCAACGCTTCGATCAAAGCCATGACCGGAGGAAAATCGATTTTCTGCTTTGCGAGACGCTCGCGCTGGTCTTTCAATTTGGCATTTTCGTCGTTGAGGCGTTTGACTTCGTCAACCCGGGACGTCACCCCGGCTATTTTCGATTCCATGTCGCTATATTGATCGTTGAGGTCCGAGAGCTGATAGATGCCGATCATGCAAATCGCCACGCTGCTGAGGGCGAGCGCGCCGAGCCCGACATGAAGCTTGCCCGCCATCTTGCTGACCGGGTCCGCCTCGAGGTGCGCCAGTTCGACGATCGATGCTGCGTCAGGCGCTGGAGCGAAGTCGACAGCGCCGGGAGACAGCCCCACCGTCCGGGCGGCATCAAGCGCTGTGTCGACAATCTTCTTCGTCGTCGCGACGATTTCGGTATTTATCTGCGTCGGAGACGCCGGATCCGCGCCGATGACACGGTAGCTGTAGCGCGTATCTTCCTGCGGCCACGCAACGATCGTTTCGATCTTGTTCTCGACGACCGAATCCATCAAATCGGCGGCGGCCTTCGGCACCTGAATGGTTCTTCGGACGACATCGGTTGGCGACAAGCGAAGCAGGATCTGCTTTGATTCTTGTGCCGACCTTTGCAACAGTGATCGCCTGATCGCTGCAATTTCTTCGGCGGTGGCATCGCTCCTGAGAACGCCGAGATTGGTTATCTGGCCACCGGCCTTCGTCAAAATCTCCAAACCCGCCGGCGTATGGAACAGCATCGTGCGCCACGGCCGCTCGCTCATCCGCTTGGGCGTCAGAAGCTTGCTCAGCTCGCGGAGCCACCAGGAATAAGCCTCGCGAATTCGGCCTTTCTTGACCGCTTCCATTTTCACCGGGTTTTCTCCGTAGCCATGCTCGTCGTCGGCAACTTTGCCAACAGCCTGTAGGGAGCTCGTGGATCGAGCCCTGTCGCAATCACGAAAGTCCTGACGGCGCTATACGTATCGTCCGGCCGATGCGCGCGAACGGTGACGACGTAGGCCGGGCCGCTCTCTTCAGTCACATATGACTGGCTCTTCTGCATCAAATCGGCAAAGGCGGATTTGTCCGCATACTTGATCTTCTCGATGTCGGCCCGGCTGATATCGGGGATCGCTTCAAGAACCGTCATCGGCGCCGACAGCGGATAGATCATGCCGTCTCGGCTGAAAACAGTCAGGAATGGCGCGGCTTGCTCGAAGACGTCGCGGGGGATGCCTTCGGTACGGCCCAGCTGACCGACGTCTATGAAGGCGATGTGCGTCGAGACTGAATGCTCGCTATCATCGTCTGCCTGGTCGCGCTGCGTCTTCTTCTCGCCAGAGGCCGCGTCGCGCGCGTCCAGAATGACTTTGGTATAATGCGCTGCCTTCTCGGTGGAATTCGTCAGTTTGGCGAAGAAGGACCGCAAGAGCTTCTCATCGCTCTTGTTGAGATCGATCAGGCTGCTGGCGTCCCGAACCGTGATTTCCAGTTCAGCACCGGCGAACGCCATCGAATGGCTCGTGCCGTTCCCCGGCCAACGGTGGTTTTCGTCCTCGTCGATCAAATGCGCTGCTGCAATCTCCAACCCGGCATCGAGCAGGGCTTCCGATTTCGTCAACCCGATTTCGGAAATCGCGGAGGATGCGCCACTGCGCGCGGCAGCGTTGAAGGATGCGACAAGAATAACCGCCGAAGTCAAAACCCAGAGGACGACGAGCAGCACAAAGCCCGCTTCGCGGCCGCCGTCCATGGCGGCGTCGCGAGCAGGCGAATTCTGTTCGTCACCGCGCTCCACGGCCTATCTCCCTGCTGTTCCAAGGGCGGCATTCTGCTCGCCGATCCGGGTCAACTCGCCGTCGGTCTTCGGGCTGCACTCATTGGAACCTTCCCCTAAGCAGCTGATCTCCGCGTCGGTTCGAAGTGCGGCCACAAATGGTTGCGACGCATACCCGCCATTCGCGAGATCAATGATTTCCAGCCGGATGATTCCGGGCAATTTATTCTGCTGCCGCCAGGTCGGGGTCCACACCGCATCCGGCTTTTCCTTTTGGGCATACGAGAACTGGTATTTGAACGGTCCCTGCAGCAGCGACACGCGATTTGCGGGGCTCGCCCCTGGAAAGGCTTGCATGTTCGTCACGTACGGAGCGCGGGCCCTAACGAGATCGACCGACGGCCCACTGGGGTCGATCGAGTAGTCGATGAAATAAGGGCCGGCCACGGTCGGGTAGGGCGGCTCGATCGTTACGAACGAAAGGCGGTTTGGCGTTCCCGTGAAAAGGAACCRCTGCTTGTCGTTGGACGTCACGATGAGGCGCTGAAGACCGGAAACGTCGCGTTGAAAAATATCGAACGCGCGCGCAACCATCTCGATCCGCTCGAGCCTGTTCGCATTGGCATTCCAATTTTGCGACAGCGTTCTCAGCGTGGAACTCAGAATCGCCAGAACGGCGGTCAGAATCGTCAAGCTCACGAGCAATTCGATGAGCGTGAAACCGCTGTCCCGACGCGGAGATGCCGTCGCTGTCGCGTTGCTAACCATTGGTCCGCCCGAGTTTCAGTGTATCGAGTTCGAATTGGCGGCCGCCGGCCCAGCTGACGACCACGCGCACGCGACGAAGTTTCCAATTGTCGTGCATGGCGACGTTGGCCCAGGAAGCGCCTTCCGGCGCGACGTCGATGGTCCAGGCAAATCCGTCGTCGTTTCCGGATTTTGAAAGGATTCGGCCGTTCCAGCCTGCGACCGTATCGGCGAGCAACCCTTGCGCGAAAATTCTTGCGCGCGCGTAGTCGGCCGCGACGCCCGCCGTTCGTAAAGCGCGCGAATGAGCTTCGAACAGGCTGACGAGCCCGATCGACATCACCAACATTGCCGTCAGCGTCTCAAACAACGTGAAGCCCGCCTCCGGCGCGGCCTCAGGCGCGGTCTGAGGCGCGTTAGTTGAGCGCGCCTGTCGATACGCGGCCGGTGAGCCAGTTGACGCGGATTTCATAACCCCGCCCTTCCATTTCCAGATTTATCGTTGCGCCGGTCGAGCTGCCGTTCGGGTAGAAACGCACACCGGTTACCGTCGGAGAGCGGATCTCGCCGTCGGCGGCCGTCACGTCCATTTTCATCGCGCGCGAAAATGAGATCGGCGCGCTGCCGTCGCTGAATTCCATCGCGCGCGCATCGACGTGGATCGTTGCGACCCTCTCATTCCCTGACGTCATCGCGTTGGCGCGCAGATCGCGAAGGCGCGAGGCCGCCAGCAGCGCAGCGGTCTTGATCTGCGCGCTGCCGGACGGCGAACGATACAAGGTCGCTATCGCAGCAGCGGTCATGGCGATGATCAGCATCACCGCCAGCACCTCCATCAGCGTAAAGCCGGCGCTGCCGTTGACGCTTCTTTGACTATTGCCAGCTCGCAACGTCCTGGTCCTCACCTTGTCCGCCTTCTTTCTTGTCGGCGCCGAGCGTCTGAATATCGAATGGCCCGTGTTTTCCGGGATAGCGGTAGATGTACGGCTGGCCCCATGGATCGGGCGGCACCTTGTCTTTCTTCAGATACGGGCCGTTCCAGCCCTGCACATCGCCCGGCCGCTGGACGAGCGCGTTCAATCCCTCGCGCCCGTCGGGATACCTACCCGTGTCGAGCTTGTAGAGTTCGAGCGACGTGCTCAGGCTTTCGATCTGCACTTTGGCGGATTTCGTCCGCGAGCTGCCGAGATAGCCAATGACGCGGGGCGCGACGAGGCTCGCCAGCAGAACGAGGATCACCATCACGACCAGAAGCTCGATCAGCGTGAAGCCGGCTTCGCCGGGACGCGTTCCGTCGGGCGACGCCTTGCGGCGGCTTTTCAGGTTGCGCAGGTTGCGTATGATTTGTTCGACACCCATCGGTCGTCCGCTTTCTATTACATTGCCAAGTCGTTGATGCTGATAACCGCGCTCAAGATTGAGACGATGATGAATGCGATGACGCCGCTGACAACCAAAATGATCAGCGGCTCGAAAATCGTGAACGTACGCTCGACCGTGCGCTCCAACTTCTCTTCGAAGACCTCGGACATGTGCAGTAGCGACGACGCCAAGTTTCCCGTCTCTTCACCGACGCGGAGCATGTTGATCAGAACCGGCGGAAACAGCCCCGATTGCGATAGCGGTTCGAGGAAGCTACGGCCTTTGCGCAGCGCGTCGTAGGATTGATCGAGCGCCTCGGCGGCGAGCTTATTGCCGATAACCGCACTCACGAGCTTCATCGCCGCGGGAAGATCGACGCCGTTTTCCAGCAGCATGCCGAGCGTGCGGCAGAAGCGGATCGTCAAATTCATTTGCAGAACGGTGCCGATGAGCGGGAGACGCATCAACAGCATCTGGACGTTGCCGCGGATCTTCGGCCACGCAACGATCGCAGCGATCACCACGCCGCCGATGCCCGCAAGCAAATATTCCCAGTTCGCGAGGAGCCAGTCGGAGGCGCCGATCACGAAGCGCGCCTGCTCGGGAATTTCGGTGCCGGCGTTGGCAATCATGTCCTTGAAGCGCGGGACGACGAACGTCAGCATGATGGTCACGGCGGAGATGGCCATGACGATCAGCATGGACGGATAGAGCACTTCAGAGATGGCCATGCTTTTGAGCTTTTGAGCCTTCTCACGGCCATGCGCGATGCGCTCGAGAACCGTCTCTAGCGTGCCGCTCGCCTCAGCAACGCGCACCATTCGGGAGTAAATCGGCGGGAATGCCTCGCCTTGCATCTCCAAAGCTTCGCACAGACTTTTGCCGCTGCTGACGGCGTCGCCGACGCGGCCGACAAGTCGCGACAGCGCTTTCGAGCCGGCGTCGCGTTCGAGGAATCCCAACGCCTGATCGAGCGGCAATCCCGCCTTGAGGAGCATTGCCAGCTCGCGCGTAAAGAGCGTGATCTGACGGGACGATGGCAGCCCGGAGAAGAACGACGAAGCCGCGCGCGCATTGCCGCCCGCCGCCTGAGCGAGCTCTTTGACCTCGATCGGAAAATGGCCGAGCTGATGCAGGTCCTCGAGCACTGTCGCTCGACTGACAGCTTCCATCTCACCCGACAAGCTGACGCCCGTGCGGCTGAGCGCTTTATAGCGGTAGAGCATCGTCAGGTGATCCGAATAGGATCGCCGGGCCAATGCGCGCTCGTGTGCGCCTTCATGATACTTCCTCCCAGTCTTCTTTTTTTGTGTGACGGCGCTTTTTCTAAGTGCCGTTAAATGTCGAGCGCGACGCGGCGGACCTCCTCTTGCGTGGTGATGCCCGCGCGGCATTTCGCAAGGCCGTCCATGATCATCGTGGTCATGCCGTTGCGACGGGCGGCCGCTTCGATGTCGGCCGTTCTGGCGTTCGGCTGTATCAGCTGACGAATTTCGTCATCGACGGTCATGGCTTCCGCAATCACGATGCGTCCGCTGTAGCCGGTGCCAAAGCAGCGTTCGCATCCGACTGCGCGCCAATGGCCTTCGCCTCCGATCAAACGCCGTTGCTCGATGCTGCCGAGTGTCAGCTCTTCGTCCGAGGGTTGCTTGCAATGCTGGCAGAGCACGCGAACCAGCCGTTGGCCGACGACGCACCTCAGAGAGGACGCGAGGAGAAACGCGTCGATCCCCATGTCGAGCAGCCGCGGAACGGCGCCGGCGGCGGTGTTGGTGTGCAGCGTCGACAGGACAAGATGGCCCGTCAGAGCCGCGTGAATGGAGATGCTGGCCGTTTCGCCGTCGCGCATTTCGCCGACCATCAGAACGTCAGGATCGTGCCGGAGGAACGAGCGCAACGCGTCGGCGAAGGTGAGGCCGATTGACGGTTTGGCTTGGGTCTGGTTGACGCCGTCGAGCTCATACTCGATCGGATCTTCGATCGTCAGAATTTTCCGGTGCGTCTGATTGAGCAGCGAAAGCGCTGTCGCGAGCGTCGTCGTCTTGCCCGAACCGGTCGGACCCGTCACCAGCATCAAGCCGTAGGGCGCCGAGAGATGGCTGCGGATTTCCCGCTCGTCGCGCGCGCCAAAGCCGAGCGGGGCAAAGTCGAGCATCCGCCTGACGTTATCGAGCAGACGAATGGCGACCGCCTCGCCGTGGATCGTCGGAATGGTGGCGATGCGCAGATCGAGGCGATGCTCGTTGATCCGGATTCGTGAGCGGCCATCCTGCGGCAGGCGGCGTTCGGCGATATTCAGCCCCGACAGAATCTTGACGCGCGAAACGACGGCCTTGGCCATTTGCGCGGGCGGTGGAGCGACGTCGCGGAGCATGCCATCGACGCGCATGCGGATCGCCACGCGTCCGTCGAACGGCTCGATGTGGATGTCAGTCGCCCGGGCATGCACGGCGTGCTGAATCATCTGGTTGACGAAGCGCACGACCGGTGCGCCGAGCGCCATATCGCGGAGGTGCTCGACGTCGTCGGCGCCCGGCGCGGCCTTCGCCGTGTCCTGCCACATCGCGGAACTGCCGCGTTCGCGCGCTGCGCGCTCGATCGCCGACATGATGTCTTCGGACGAGGCAACGCGCGGCAGGATTTCGCGCTGAAGCGCGATGCGGACGGCGTTTATCGACTGAACATCCGACGGATCTTCCATCGCGAGAAGCACGCCGTCGTCGACTTCGCCGAACGGAAACACCTTGTTTTCGCGCAGAAATGCGTAGGAGATGCTCGCTTGCGGCGGCTGAAATTTCTGCCAGTCGGTCTCTTCGACTTTCGGGACCTTATGAAAATCCGCCACGGCGCGCACGAGCGCTTGCGACTGAACACCCGACGCCTTTCGCAATGCGGAGAATATGGAAGCGCCCGTCTCCTGGCGAAACTTCCCGACGCTATCGAGATCGCTTTGCGAAACGATGCGCTCGCTCAGCAGGTACTCTTCGAAACTGCCACTCATAACACTGTCCCACCCCCCCGGGACGTATACGCATGCTGCCACCCGGGGAACTTCAAAGCGTAGCAACAAAGCGAGGCTCTATAAATCCCAATTTTTCCGCAGGCGCCGGAGCCGCATCCGTATTTTTTGTGAAGAGGCTAACCAGCAAGGTGAATGACGGCACGAGAGTGCACTGTCGTCCAATTCAGTTCACTCACGGCAGGTTTCTACCTGGGATGGCGTGGAGCATAAGTTACGCCATGGCCACAGACGTAGATCCAACGATGTGGTCGGTGTCGAAATTTTCTTGCGGATTACGTCTGCAGACTATTGCGTGGGCGTACAGCGGGAATGGAAGCGGCAGCACAGTGGCTCTGTTGGGAGTGCGTGTCGCGAAGTCCAAATAAAATATTGTGGCGTAGGACTTCTAGAGGAAGCCGTTTATGAGTCGCTGGTTGAGTCTGGCCGTAAGTTTTTTTGCGTCGGTTAGTTTCTCGGGGTGTTCTTCGCTCGAAAAGCCCCTCATTGAGCCGCCCGATGAGATGGCAAAGCTGTCAAATGCGAGCCTTGCCGCCGCGAGGCCCGTAAACCGGCCGCAATATAGCGCGATCGGCAGTCCGCAGGCGCTGTCCGAGAAATTCCCCGGCGATAATCGCGTCGCATCCTCAGCGACGCGGCAAATGAATGCGGGCGTGAGCGAAAGCAGTTCGGGATATGAGCTGAATTTCAACGATACGGAGCTATCCGAGTTCGTAAAAGTCGTTCTGAAAGACACGCTCGGTCTTACGTACGTCTTCGATTCACACGTCGAAGGTCGCGTCACGCTGTCGACCGGCGGACCGGTGTCGCGGGCCCAGCTCATCTCAATCCTGGAGAGCGTGCTCGCGACTTATAAAGCGGCCCTCCTCATTGAAAACAATGTCTACCGCGTGGTTCCGGAAGCCGACGCGCGCCAGCAGGGCATCTCTGCGTTCGACTACGTCAAGGAAAGTCGCGAGGTCGGCGCCGGTTACGGCGTTTCGATCTTCCCGCTGCGGTACGTCTCGACGGATGCGATCATGCGCATGCTCGATGGACTGTTGGTCAAGCAGGATGATTTGCGCGCAAGCGTTTACAACAACCTTCTCTTCGCCCGCGGTTCCAGCCAAGCGCGGCAGGCTGTCGTCGAAATCATTTCGATGTTCGATGTCGATTGGATGAAGGGGCAGTCGGCGGGGCTCTTCAAGCTCAACAACGCAGCACCCGACGACGTCATCCGGGAACTGGCGCAAGTTTTCCAGACGGAGCGGCAGGGCCGGGGTCTCGTCAAGTTTCAGCCGATCGCGCGTCTGAACGCCATCCTGGTGCTCGCGCCCAAATCGCAATCGATCGATAAGGCAGCGGAATGGATTTCGCGGCTCGACCACGGCGGCGCCGACGACAACAACTTCTATGTTTACCGGGTTGAAAACGGACGCGCGAAAGATCTGGCGCAGCTCTTGATGGCGGCATTCTCGGGATCGAGCGGCGGCTCGCTTCGCGGCGCGGAAGAGAAAGAAGTTGCACCGACTTCCGGAGCTTCCCGGATGAGTTCCGGCGGGGGCACCGGAAGCAGTTTTGGAAGCAGCTTTGGCAGCAGCGGCGGCAGCAACAGCTCTGCCGGCACAGGGTCGGGTTTCGCTAGCAGCGATACGCCGGGCAGTTCCGGCAGCAGCAGCGGTCCGTTGAAGAGCGCGCCTCCAGCCGCAGTCGCGGACGACACCTCCGCAGATGACAGCTCGGCGTCATCGGGGGGCTCTTCATCGTCGTCCGATCAAGTGCGGATCACTCCGGATGAGCGTAACAACAAGCTGCTGATCAAGGCATCTGAACGAAACTACCGGAAGATCCTCCAGATCCTCCGGCGCATCGATCAACCGCCGTTGCAGGTGCTCATCAATGCGACGCTCGCTGAAGTGACGCTCAACGACAATCTGGCTTACGGCGTACAATTCTATCTGCAGAAAAACCACGGCAAGGCCGGCGCAATCGGGTTCAGCACCGCCGATGCTCTTGCCATCGCGCCAGTGGCGCCCGGCCTCAATCTTATTGCGGGGGCCGTTGGATCAGATCCCCGCGTGATCCTCGACGCGCTGGCGCAGGAGACTGCTGTCCGGGTCGTTTCATCGCCATCCGTCGTCGTGCTGCACAACCAGCCGGCGACTTTGGAAGTCGGCGACGAAGTTCCGATCATCACACGCCAGGCGCAGAGCGTGATCAATCCGGACTCGCCCACCGTCAACGAGATCGAGTTCAAGAATACGGGCGTCATCCTGAACGTAACGCCGCGCATCAACAGCAACGGTCTCGTGACGATGGAGATCCAGCAGGAAGTGAGCGCGGTTCAGGACCCTGGAGGCCAGAGCTCATCTTCATCGGCGTCGCTAACGCCAACGATATCGCAACGGCGCGTGACGAGCACGATTGCTGTCCAGAGCGGCCAGATGGTGGTTCTCGGCGGGCTCATTCGCGAGGAAGTGAATCGCTCGAAATCCAGCATCCCCGTGCTCAACAAAATCCCTTACATCGGCGACGTTCTCGGTGGAAATACCAACAACACCAAGGTGAGAACGGAGCTCATCGTCTTTATCCGGCCGACGGTCATTCACGATCCGGAAGATGCGAGCAATGCCGCCGAAGCGCTGCGTGCCGGCATGCAATCGCTCGCGCCAAGGCCAACGGCCTGGGACGTCGACGTTCAAGAACGGGGAACGGGAGGTAGGGCGTCGGTGATAAAGTGAGGGTCGGTTTCCCTCGAGACGCGATTACCAAGCCGCAAGTTGGGAGAGTTCCGTTCGCGCGGCTAACGCGTTGACGCACCAGATCACCCAGATTGCCGGTCCGAAGAAGACGCCGAATGGCACCGCAGATGTAGCCGTGACCGAAGATTTGCCCTGAAAGCGCACAAGCGCCACGCAGAAAATCGCCGTCACACAGGCCAGCAGCAAGGCATTGCTCATGCCTTGAAGTCCGGTCCACGCTCCCGCGACCGCTGCGAGCTTGACGTCTCCGAGCCCAAGCCCTTCGCGCCCGCGCCAAACATAGTAACCGTACCGAACGGCATATAAGAGAATGCCGCCGGCGATTGCCGCCAGGAAGTGTTCGAGCACTAGGGCCCGGCCGGCATCGCCGTCGTCCAAGAGCCAGACGATGATGAGACCGGCTGGAATCATCGGTAACGACAGAACGTCGGGAATGATGAAGTTCTCGGCATCGTAAGCGGCGATGGCGACCATCACCCAGCCGAGGATGCAGGAGACGATTGCGCGCTGCGGCTCGAAAAGAGCGAATGACATCAATGCGACGCCCACGGCCGCGGCGATGGCGATTAAGTTTGTGTTAGGCGATTTCATTTCATCCGGATCGGCAACTGCTTTCCCTACCGACCCTGATGGATCGATATTTTTTGCCATTTGAGAATGCGAACTCAGTTCTCATACCCATCCGAACTCGCAAAAGCGAGAGATGAACTTTGTGCACTGGCTCGTAAGAAATGTTCGCTCACCGCCAAGCGCGCGCCCCATGCGCGTTCTATACAGCGCTGCAGAAACGGTCGTACAAACCATATTCTTCACGACTTTCAGTACTCTAGAAGCAAACAAATTACACCCGGCGCGCGTTCGATGAACTGTGAAGCGGGCACTCATCGAAGCGGCGTAGAACCGTAGGTGGGAGGAAACGAAATGTCGATTATGGAGGGCGCGCCCGCAAGCGCTGCTCGACTTTCCGTTTGGGATAGCCGGTCAGGACCGCACGCTGAAGCCTTCAGCAACTTTCGCGAAACGATCTGCAACGAGTTCATGCCATGGACGCCTGAACTGATAGACGACGATTTCCATGGGCGTGTTGAAAGCCTCGGCTTCGAGAGCGGAACCGTCGGCCGAGTGCGGATGACTTCGATCTCCGCCACGAAGACGAAATCGAATATCGCCAGATCGGCCGTCGACTGCATTCACGGCAACCTGATCCTCTCTGGCGAGCTCAAGGTCGAGCAAGGCGGACGAACGAATTTTGCGAAGCCGGGTGAGCTCGTTCTTTATCAAAGCTACGAGCCCGTCGTATTGACGGAGAGATCCGGCCATCCGTTCGACAATCTTGCGTTCATTATCCGGAGGTCCGTATTTCCTCCCGCAATCCACGCCGACGACATTTTTCGCAACGTGGTTGTCGGGGCCGACAGATTGGCCGGTCCTCTCGGAGGATGCTTGAACCTTCTGGTCAAGGAACTCACGATGGCATCGGAGGCCGAACTTTCCGGCCTCTTCGAAGCGTGCGTTACGTTGCTGCCTTTGGTGATGGCCGCTGACTCCGGCGAGGGGAGTATCAGCTTCGCCAAGAGTGGGCGGACACTGCGCGAGGTGTTGCGTTATATCGATCGCAATCTCTCCAATCCGGATTTGTCACCTCACCTCGTCGCAAATCAGCTCGGCGTATCGGTTCGATATATTCATAAGCTTTTTGCAAACACTACCGAGACGTTTGGTTCGTACGTTACCGAGCGGCGGCTCGAAAGGGTCAAGTGGGACTTGCTTGCATCGAGTAAGCGACCGCCTATTGCGGCCATGGCATACCGGTGGGGCTTCGGCGATCTCTCGACGTTCAACCGTGCTTTCAAATCGAAGTACGCTTGCACGCCCAGCAGGTTCAGGACGCGCAGCGACCCTTAACGCGGCGTACAGGGGGGCATACGTTGAACTACTTCGTCAACGAGCACACCACATCGAAGACCTGCCTGTGGGACAGCCACTATGGGCCCTCGACGGCTGCATTCAGCTCTTTTCGCAAATTCGTCTGTGGCGCATTTCTTCCGTGGTCAATAGAGCGGCAACTGGACGACCCATTTCATGGCAGAGCCGAAGGCCTGCTGCTGCCGATGGGTGCCGTCGCCAAAATGAAGACATCTCCGATCATCGCAGCACGTCACAAGACTGAACTCGACAGTTCGCCGTTCGAGTGCATTTACGCGAATTACGTGCTTTCGGGCGAGCTGCACGTTCAACAGGGCCAGCATGACTTTACAGCCGTGCGCGGAGACCTCGTCATTCACGAGAGCCGCTATCCTGTCGTGATGACGGAAAAGTGCGACGGGCCGTTCGAGTGCCTGGCGTTTCGCTTCGATCGGAACCAATTCGCGCCGTTCGAAACCGCGAACGGGGATCTCGGCTGCGCGTTGATTTCCGCGGACAGCATGATTGCGCCACTGACCGCCTGTCTCGGCTATCTCTCCGAGTACTTTCTCGTCATTCCGGATTTTGAAGCCGTCTCGCTTTTCAATGTTTTTGGTTCGCTGTTGCCTGTTGCGGCATTGGCAGTTCCGAAGGAGCATGAGAGACCGGCGCGAAGCATTGTTGCCCAGCGATCGTTGATGAGCGATCTCTTGGACTACATCAATGCAAACCTGGATGCTCCTGATCTCTCACCCAGATCGGCTGCGGCAAAGCTCGGAATCTCTCTCCGCTATGTCCACAAGCTTTGCGCCGACAAGGGAATGACCTTTTGCGGTTACGTGACATCGCAGAGACTCGACCATGTGCGGAAAGATCTTTGCCTTCCAGCGTTTCGCCATGAACCGATTTATGCCGTCGCGGCACGCCGGGGTTTCGGCGATCCATCGGCGTTCAATCGCATCTTCAAGGAGCGATTCGGGATCACGCCTGGACGCGCTCGCGCTCTCTGTCCTTAGGGCCAATTAAAGAGCGGCTGCACCTTCGAAGATGCACCCGCCCGAATAAGTCAGTCCGCGCGAGTGACTACATCACCGGATAGACGATCTGCGTATCCCAGAAATCGCACTTGTATGCGGCTCTGTAGTCAGCTTCCGCTTCCGTCGACAGCGGCGTGTTCTCATTCAAGAATTGCACCGACGAACCGTTGACCTTCGGCCAAGGCGAGTTCCCGTTACCGTTCGGATTGCCCGTTGCCGCGAAGTTCGTCCACGCTGCAACAAGCTGATCGGACAGCACGACTTCGGCGCCTTGAATTTCACGCGGAACGCCGGTCGTCTGGTCGAGATTCACGCCCAACGGACCGCCATGCCAGTTCGCGAACAGAAACTGGATGTCGATGGTGTGTGCGGCCAGGGGTTGGAAGCCTAGCATCTTGGGGAAGTAATAGGGCGCGTTCTGATAGGTAAAATCGTAGCCATACGTCGCCATCTGCGGTCCCCACAATTTGAGAACATGCAGACCGCTGCATTTGCCGCGATCGGTGCTGACGCGATCAAATGCCAGCTGCGTGTTGCCGCCGTAGTTGCTGAGCGGGTACTGCGCCGCAACGGCACCTGTTACGCGAGCATTATATTGGTCGACCGTCATCGGCACCTGTGGCGGCCCCGAGAAGTATTCGGTGATGCCAATACCGAAGTTTCCTTCATCTTTCACGGCGCCGCCCATCGTCGGCATCTTGTTGAAGTTGCCGGATGTCCAGGCCGCTTCCGGCTGCCGTGGGATGATGGTCCCATCGACGAACGGGCCGGTGATGTAGGGGCCGTTCGCGTTTGGCGTCCCTTGCAGCTGCAGGATGCGCGACGCCGATAGGCTACGCAGGCATTGGGAAACGTTGGAACCGGTGCATCCCGCGGCCGTCGCAAAGTTGTTGCCGTTCGTCAGCGCGGTCGTGGCGTTCGCCAAGGCCGACAATGGTGAGCTTTCGTAGATCGCCCGATTGAACAGTCCGGTCGCTAGAGGCGAAAGCTGGTTCGCGCCTGTGTCTTGGGCACCGGCGGATTGGCCTCCGAGAGCGACTTTCGTCGGGTCACCGCCGAACGCAGCGGCGTTTCTCTGAACCCAGCGGAGCACCGCCTGGATGTCGAGGATGCCGTAGTTGCCCCACAGATGACCTTCGTTGTTGATCGCCGCCTGCGAGAAGTAACCAAACAAGCCCAGGCGGTAGTTGATCACGACAACGACGGTATCTTTGCCATAGGGACCGCCCGTTGCGAGCTTGCTTGCATCATAGTCGTTGGATTCGCCGTCGACGTTACCGCCGCCGTGGATCCAGACCAGAACCGGTTTCTTTCCGTTGCTTTTGTTCGATGTGAAGACGCTGAGATACAGGCAGTCTTCATTCACGCTTGAAGGTCCTGCGAAGGCGCCGAGTTCGGTCACCTGCGGGCAGGTGCTCTTGTACTCAGTCGCGTCGTAGGTATCCTTCCACTTCTTCACCGGCTGCGGCGTCTGCCAACGCAAATTGCCGACGGGTGGCGCGGCATACGGAATTCCGAGAAAGACGCTGACGCCATATTTTGTAAATCCGCGAACGGGGCCTTCCGCCGTCTTGACCGTCGGTCCGCTCTCATCATCGTGATCATGCGCAAGCGCGGGCATCGATGCGAATGCGCCCGCCGCTAACAGAGCTGTCGCAAGCAGCCCGGCGCGAAGCGACTTCGGTCGCGGTTTCATGCTTCGAAACGTTTCCATACGAATCTCCTTGAGCCCTAATTTTTAAAATTTTCAAATACGTGCGGTGCCACCGCGCATCGCATGCGGATGGGAGACCGGCGTTCCCTTGCGCAATGATGCAGGCGGAGCGCCAAGCGTGTTTTCACGCGAACTGAAAATTGGCTCTACGGTGAGAAGGAACGTTTCTGGCGACGGCGTGCACAGCGTTAAAAAATTTGAATCGGCGTCGACGTACCTCGGCGATTCCGAAGTGGTGGCTCCGAACGATGCCCGCATGTGCGGATGACATCTGCGTCACGCTTGAGCGTGGTGACCCCGACAGGATTTGAACCTGTGACCTACGGTTTAGGAAACCGTCGCTCTATCCAACTGAGCTACGGGGCCGGTCCGCGCTTTCCGGCAGAGAACTGCCGGGAGCTGACCGCTTTCGCGGTGCGCCGGAAAGCTATGCGGTGAGCATCGGCGCAGGTCAAGCGCGGGGGTCATGACGATTTTGCGGCAGGCAAATCTTGGGCACGGCCGCGGCTCGAGGCCGCTTTAGGCGCCTTCCGCAGGACCCGCGCTCGGCAGGCCGCAAAAGCGGGCCTGTTGCCGTTTCATGCCTTGGCGAAGGCGGCCGGAAGGCGAATACGCGATCTGGGATGAGGGCTGCCCGCGGCTACATTGTTGGTGCTCGCGCCTCAACTGCTGGCCCAGAGCCCGCCGCGAGCAAGACCATGCTGGCCGCGGTGAAGGCTCTTCGGACACGCTCGCGACGAAGATATGAAATGCTCAAATTGCCTCCTTTTCAAAATACTTAACGTAGCCGAGAGTATGATCCTGCTGCAGAAAACTCCGCTGGCTGGTGGGGATAGACGGTGGGCCAGGCTGTGTCTCAACAGGACAGGGCCTTCAAATTTGCCCCGCTTTGCGGCGTTGCTCGGCGGCTGAGACGTGAGGGGAATACTCTGATGAGAAAGATTTTGTCTGCGTTGGCCGTGGCGCCGTTATTGTTACCGGCAGACGTTGCAATGGCGCAGAGCCTTCCGGATGAAGTGAAGCCTATCGGCAATCTGAGCAGCCCCTATAACCTCATCGTCCCGAACTATGTCGAAAAGCCGCTCCCGTCGTCCTGGGAAGGCTTCTACTGGAAACCGTCGCTCGGCTATAACACCCTGTCATTCAGCACCAGTGGCGGCCGGCTGAGGGACGCTGACGGCATCACGCTCGGAGCCTCGGGCGGATACGATTTCCGCTACAATGACTTCATTTTCGGACCTACTGCCGATTTGAGCTACGATTTTCTGTATGGCGACAGCTCCCGCATAGACGGCACCTCCGGATACAAAGGCCACGTCGATTTCGACGGCTCGGTCGGTGGCAGGGTGGGATATTTGTTGTGGGATCGCACCCTGATCTACGCGACCGGTGGCTACGCCTTCGCCAATTTGGAAGTCAGGAATGGCTCTCTCGGCGCCAGCGATTCCAATATGCTGTCCGGATGGACTTCCGGCGGCGGCATTGAGTATCTTTGGAACGACAACAACAGCCTGCGCTTCGAATATCGGCGCGTCGAGTTCTCCAGCGAGAGTTTCGATTCACTGCCAGCTGGCCGCGACGAGGTCGAGGCCTCGATGAATAAGTTCAGCTTCGGCTTCGTCCACCGCTTCTGAGCGCTCAAAAGCGCGATCAAAACTGAAGTTGTCCGCCAATTCGATCGTCGTTCTTGGCGGCCGGCCCCGCTTATGATTTCTATTCAGGATGGCGAGGCGATGGGCGGCATATGTGTTCGGCGCGGTGGGACTACTTGTTCCGCCTTGCCTTATGGCACAGCCCTCTGCGTCTCCTACACCATGCACCCTAGAGCCTGGCCCCATTCGGACGGTCACGCGGATCGTCGATGGCGAAACAATCATTCTCGATGATGGTAAAGTCGTCCGTCTGATCGGCGCACTCGCGCCCAGGGCACGCGACGCCAACGCCGCTCAAGGGGCATGGCCTCCGGAAACCGACACCATCAAGGCGCTATCGGATCTCGTCCTCGCGAAGAAGATCAAACTCGCGTTCGCGGGCCGACGTACCGACCGCTACGGGCGGACGCTCGCGCACGTTTTCGTGGATGATCACGGACGGCAAAGCTGGGTGCAGGGAGCGCTGCTCGCCAAAGGCTTTGCCCGCGCCTACGGGTTTCCCGAAAGCTTTGCGTGCTCGGCTGAGCTTCTCGCGCATGAAGCGGAAGCGCGGGAGAAGCGGTTAGGGCTTTGGAATAACGGCGTCTATCGCACTTTGCCCGCCGACCGCGCAGGCGAAGTGATGAAGCTGCGCGGCAAGTACGTTCGCGTGACGGGCACTGTCGTTTCCATCGGGCGCACGAAAAGCGCGACGTACATCAACTTCAGCAACGACTGGCAAACGGATTTCTCCGCGCGCGTCGACAAGAAAGTTCTTGCTGCAAATCCCGAGTTCGACCGCGCGCTCGATGGCCTGACAGCCAAGACCGTCGTGGTGCGCGGATGGATCGAGCGGCGGAATGGCCCGATGATCGACATTACCGATCCTTCGCAGCTTGAAATACCGCAGCCGCCCGGGGCTCCCGCCACTGTCAGCAATCAAAGTCCGTTGAACCCGCTCCTTTCGGTGCGAGCGCCGGGCGATCCGATCTGATGATGATGGCGCCAAAAAGAGTTGCGCCCGGCCCCGCCGGAAGGTGCGGAACCGAGCGCTATAATTTGTAAGTGTCTGCGTTTCGGTCTTAGGCGGCTTCGCCGACCGACTCGCCTTCAGCCAAGCGACGTCCCTTGGCGCTCTTCGAAAGGATCTCGGTGATCCTCTGAACCGCGCCACGATCGTCAAGCTTCTCGACAGCCGCGAGTTCGCGCGCCATGCGGTCGAGTGCGTCCTCGTAGAGCTGACGTTCGGAATACGACTGCTCGGGCTGAGCTTCGGAGCGATAGAGATCGCGTACGACTTCGGCGATCGCAATCAAATCACCAGAGTTGATCTTCGCGACGTACTCCTGCGCCCTACGGCTCCACATCGTGCGTTTGATGCGCGCGCGGCCCTTCAACGTTTCCATCGCCTTCTTGACGAGAGCTTCGTCCGCGAGCTTGCGCATTCCGACGCTTGCAAGCTTGCCGGTCGGCACGCGCAGCGTCAGCTTCTCCTTGTCGAACGTGATGACAAAGAGTTCGAGCGACATGCCCGCGATTTCCTGCTCCTCGATGCCGACGATGCGGCCGACGCCGTGGGCCGGATAGACGACGAATTCGTTGGCCTTGAAACCGTGACGCTGGCTAACCGGCTTCTTCTGCACGGCCAGGATCTGGCGGGCAGCTGCAGCCTTTTCAGCAATTGCCTTCGGCGTGACGGGCTGCTGGGCGGGAGCGACCGGCGCCGTGAGCTTCTGGCTCGCCGCTTTGTGCGCGTTAGCCGGAACGGCAACAGTGCGCTGCGGCGCGGGAGCAGCCTTGGCAGCGAGATGGGCAGTTGCAGGCGTATGCGGGAGCGGTTTTTTCAAAACGGAAGTGGCCTCGATCTTAGGCGCCGCCTTCGCAGGCGCCGCGGTTACTGGAACTGATTTCTTGACCGGCTTAGCAGCGGCCGGCTGAGCTACCTTCGCCTTGACGGGAGCTTCAATTTTCGGTTTAGCAGGATGCTTCGCGGCGACCTTCGTGGCGCTCGCGGTGGACTTCAGAGGAACGGTTTTTCGCGCGGCGGTTTTCGCTGCGGACTTGGGGACGACCGGAGCTTTTTTCTTCTGAGCCATATCGATCTCTCACTCTCGCATACTGGGCCTCGCCGGACGGGTCGGCTCGGCCGTCAGTCCACCCTGTGGGGGCGGAGCATCAGTGTTGCGGATCCTTGTTGCATCCGAACAACATGCGCGCATTGATCCGAGCCTCCTTTGACGGGAAGCCGTTCCCCTGCGCGCTCTTTTGTGGCCTAGCTTTGCAAATCCTGTCCGACTCTGAAGTGGCCCAGCGACGCCCCATAACGCCTTATAAGAAGCTGCCCATTTGAGCGAGGCAGCCCCTGTTTGTTCGCGGCCGTTCCGGATTTGTGCAGACTTAACGCCATCACGACTGACCCTAACACAGTTTTGGGGGTAAATGAAGGGCGGCGTTCTGAGACAATCTGGTCGAGATTAAGACCTTCTTTAAAATACTGCGCAATTCCAATGCCTTAGCCATGAATTGCTCCGGACGGGTTTAATCCGTCGCGGGAAAGCAAATTTTAGTCGCCAGAGCCCGGATTTGGAGAAAAATATTTCTCGAACTTTCCGGTCTCGTCCTTGACGGCCTCGGCTTCGGGAAGGGCTGCCTTCTTGGCCGTGATGTTCGGCCAAACTTCCGAGTACTGGCGGTTGAGCTCCATCCATTTTTCCAAGTTCGGCTCGGTGTCCGGCTTGATGGCGTCGACCGGGCACTCGGGTTCGCAGACGCCGCAGTCGATACACTCGTCAGGATGGATGACGAGCATGTTCTCGCCTTCATAGAAGCAGTCTACGGGACAGACCTCGACGCAATCGGTGTACTTGCATTTAATGCACTTTTCATTGACGACGTAGGTCATTCGGAATCCTGGTCCATCGAAGACGATCGATTGACGATTGGGGCACGACGCTCCCAACCCGGCGGCTCGATCTAGCGGCGCCTTTATTAGCATAGGCATTACGGCTGCCTAGGTGGACGGGGCGTCACAGTTCACCTTCTGCCCCGCAGCTTGTCCAACTGCCGTCGCTCGAGCTTCGTCGGCCTGCCGGTTCCTTCGGAGCGCAAAGCCTGCTGCGGATCCGCTTTGGTCCGCTCGTTTTCCCCTTCAGTCGTCGACGTGGTGCGCTGCGGCGCAGGTGCAAGATCACGGTAGAGCGTCACTGCTTCGGAGGATGGCCCACGCCGCGTCCCAATACCGAGGATTTCGATGCTGAGAACGCGTGGCCCGAGTGAAAGCGTGAGGACATCGCCCGGCCGAACGATCGTAGCTGTCTTATATACCTTTTCGCGATTGATGCGGACTTTCCCACGCTCAATTAACGCCTGCGCCAATGTCCGGGACTTGGCGATCCGTGCAAACCAAAGCCATTGATCGATGCGCTGAACGGACCCTGGAGCCGCGTCAGGCATGAGGTCAGGTCGAGCCGGAGCCTTCGCTCCGCTTCTCCATCTGAGCTTTCAGCGCGGCGAGCGCGGCGAACGGCGACGATGAATCGGTTGCTGCTGATTTCGGCGGCGCCGCAGTGATCACTTGCGGCGACCGGCGTTCTTCGCGGCGGCCATTTTGATTGTCGTCACGGCGCGGACGGTTCGCATTATCTTTCCTGCCGCCCTGGTCGGGTCGCCGATCCCCACCACCTTTGCGGCCTTCGAAGCGCGGGCGTTCGCCGCGATTTTCCTGGCGCTCCGGACGACGGTGACGCTGATGCTCGGCGCGATCGTTGCCGGCCGGCGTCTCCGAGGCCGGAGTTTCGGAATTCGCCGTTGTGGACGATGCCGCGTGCGGCACGCCTGCGGCGGGCCTATTCGAATGCGGGCGCTGGTGGCGGTTCTGGCCACCCTCGCGGCGCGGCCCGTCCCGGCGCTCAGGCCGCTGGTGCCGGCGCGGCCGCCAGATCTCTTCGAATTTCTCCGCCTCGGGAGCCGGAGCCTCGGCCGGAGCGGCTTCTGCTTCTGCTGCCGGCGTTTCCGCTACGGACTGCTCATTCACGAGGGCCACGAGGGCTTCGGCTGACGGCTGCACAGCTGCATCCTCAGCGGTGGTCGCGGGCGCGTCCGAAGACGCTTCAGCTACGACGGCTTCGACTGCTGGTTCGGCTTCGCCCTCTGCGGGTTTCGCTTCGCCATCGGCCGTTGCTTCGGGCGATGCGCTTGTTTCCGTTGCGGGCGCAGGTGCAGCGGCTGCGATCGGGCGCTTCTCGAGCCGGAAGCCCAACGCCTTCAAAACTTCGCTCAGTTCGTCGACGGAACAGCCGAGGATCGACATCATGTCGTCGGTTGCTCGGAAGCCGCCGTCGCCGGTCGATCCTTTCGGAGGGGCTTCGGTTTTGCCGGGGCCTGAGCGCCAGGCGAGCAACGGTCTGATCAGATCGGCGAGCCGCTCGAGGATATCGAGGCGAATGGCGCGCGGGCCGCAGAGGTGGAAACCGTGGGCGCGATAGAGCGCTTCCGGCGTTGCCGGATCGACCGCAACACTTGTCAGGCCGGGGCGCGGAAGTTGCGGCGCCGTGCCTGCTGGCGTCGGGTTCTTCAGAAGCCAAAGCGTCGCCGCGAGGTCGGCCGGCGCGGGCTTCAGCATGAGCGGGAAGAAGATATTGAAGGCACCGAAACGCAGCCCGAATTTGCGGAGTTCCGCTCGCGCCGCCTGATCGAGTGCGTTGATCTCGTTCGCGACTGTCTCGCGCTTCAATGCGCCGAGACCTTCCTTGAGCTGGAAGGCGATGCCGCGCGCCAAGCCCTGCAGCTCCGTGCTGCGCGACATCTCAACGAGCGGCTTCAATTTATCGGCGATCGTATCGTCGAGCCACGTTTTGAGACGCGCTTGGACCTTCTCGCGATCGGCTTCGCTCATCGCATCGTCGGCGAGCAGCGTCAGGCCCGGCTGCAACGGATCTTCGTTGCGTTCGAGCTTTGCAAGCTCATCCTCGCGCCAAATGATGCTGCCGGTGCGCGTCAGCTTGAACGCTTCGTTCTGAGCCGCAGCGACCCGGCGCGCACGCATGCCGAGTTCGCGCGTCACCACCTGCATTGCGGCCTGACGCGTCGCTTTCTCGTGGATGCCGTCGCCAGCCGCGTCGAGGGTGAAGCGGAAGCCCTTGAGGCGTCCCACGAAGTGATTTTCGACAGTGATTGCGCCATCGTCTGCGATGTCGGCTGTCAACTCGTCTTTGTCTCGCATGCCCTTCATCAAAGCGCTCGTCCGCCGATCTACAAATCGTTGTGTCAGACACTCATGCAGAGCATCGGACAGGCTGTCTTCGATGGCCCTTGTCCGTTCCTGCCAGTGTTGTGGGTCGGCTAGCCAATCGGGACGATTGGCGACGAATGTCCAGGTCCGGATGTGCGCGATACGGTTCGCAAGCGTATCGATATCGCCGTCGGTGCGATCGGCCAACGAGACCTGCTTGGAGAACCAATCTTCGTCGATACGATTGTTGCCGGTCGTCAAATGCCGGTAGATATTGCCAACCAGTTCGGCGTGACTCTGGCCAGAAATCTTCCTGTAATCGGGAACCTGACAGACGTCCCACAGCAATGCCACACGATCGCGGTTCGTCGCGATATCGGTGATTTCGCGATCAGCCGTCAAAGCTTCGAGCGCCGCGACGTCGTCGGCCGTGCGCGCCCGCGTCAAGCGCTGCTCGCGCGGCAGTTCGCGAAGCGACGCGTGCAGAGCGTCGAGCGACGAGAAATTGAGCTCGCGGCTACGCCATTGCAGTGTCTTGACGCTATCGAAGCTATGGGTCTCGAGACGCTCGACCATATCGGCGTCGAGACCGTCGGCGCCGCCTGTCACGCCGAAGGTGCCGTCATTCATATGACGGCCGGCGCGGCCGGCAATCTGGCCGATCTCAGCGGGCGTCAGATTGCGATGATTGTAACCGTCGAACTTGCGAAGTGCCGAGAACGCGACGTGATCGACATCGAGGTTCAGGCCCATGCCGATGGCGTCGGTCGCGATCAGGAATTCGACGTCGCCGGATTGATAGAGCGCGACTTGCGCATTGCGCGTCCGGGGAGACAGCGCGCCGAGGACGACGGCCGCTCCGCCGCGCTGGCGACGGATCAATTCCGCAAGCGCATAAACTTCCTGCGCCGAAAAAGCGACGATCGCAGTGCGCGAGGGAAGACGCGTGATCTTCTTCTCGCCGCTGTACGTCAGCTTCGAAAGCCTGGGCCGTGAAATGAAGTTGGCGCCTGGGATGAGATCGCTGATCGCCTCGCGCATCGTCTGCGCGCCGAGGAGCAGCGTTTCGGACCGGCCGCGGGCATGCAGCAAGCGATCTGTGAAAACGTGGCCCCGTTCGGGATCGCCGCACAGCTGGATTTCATCGATCGCGAGGAAATCGACGTCGATGTCGCGCGGCATTGCCTCGACGGTCGAGACCCAGTAGCGCGCGCGCTCCGGCTTGATCTTTTCCTCGCCGGTGATGAGCGCGACCTTGTCCGCCCCCACCCGCTGCTTGATTTTGTCATAGACTTCGCGCGCGAGCAGGCGCAGCGGAAGGCCTATCATGCCGCTTTCGTGGCCGAGCATCCGCTCTATTGCGAGGTGCGTCTTGCCGGTATTCGTTGGTCCGAGCACCGCGGTCACGTTTCGGATGCGGGCCTCGAGATCACTTGCCATGTCGTACTTGACTCCGATCGAGCCCTGGCATTGCAGAGGAGGGCCAAGAGATCAAGGGTTATTCGGCCCCTCTGCGAAGGGTATCGGGTCGCGCAACCCCGCGCCCTAGGCGTATTATTGCTTCAGCGCTATCTGCTGATTGTTCGCGGCGGTGATGTTAATCGTATCAATCATCATAACGGCGGGGCCTATGCTCGACGGCACCGTCACCCGGTAAGGCACATATATTCCGGCCGCAGGCACGGCGCGCAGTGCAATCTCAATATGGTCGTAGTCGATCCAGGGATTGACGAAGTCCTTGGGCTTATGGCCCGCGATCGGAACATATTTTACCTGGCAAACCACAAGTTCGGGCGGCTGGCCCGAGGGTTGCTTCTCCTTGATCGGTTCGCGTCCTTTGAAGGACAAGCGAAGATCGTAGCGCGCCTTGCCATCGAAAACGGGGATGGTGCGATTGCACGCATCTTCGGCATTGGCGTTCGAGATCGCGAGCGTCGCGCCCATGGGATCGAAGACGTTCTGAAGGTTTTCCGGCTTCAGCTTGACCGCTTCCGCAGACGGCGACTTGTTGGGGACGAGCGCCACCGAAACGACGCGGGTGCCATCGAAGCTGAGCTTCACGGAGGTCGTTTTCGACTTCGTCTTGGTGCTCATCTCGAAGCTTGCGGGCCGAGGGCCGCCCGTCGTCTCGACAGAGCCGCTGCCGATGAAATTTCCCGCCCATTTGAAGGCGCCGAACAGGGCCGAAATATCGGTCTTGCCGTTCGCCGTATACGATTTACCGTCGTAGTGGGAGTTGAACCGGTATTTCCCGACGTTGAAGCCGTTGAACGAAAGCCGGTAAACTGCGTCAACCTCGCTCGGGTAGGCCACGTCGCCCGCCTTGGCGGCCTGAAGCGGCAAAACCGCCGCCGCGATCAGCAGAAAACAGCAAAAAGCGCCATGTCTCGTGGCTCCAGCACGCAAATTCGACATCGTTCTTCCCTGCAATCCCCTTAGGCAACCCGGTGGTAGGGCGGATTTGCGACGAATGTTGGACTTTGAGTACTCTTAGAACCCAGTCTTGACGTGCGTCAGCCAAGTCCATTATACAGCTGGCGAAACCCCGTAGGCGCTGCTTGCGGGGCACAATTTTTTGCTGCAATAGCAGCCTTTAGATCAACCGCGCTCGTAAAAAGCAGCGGCACAGGAGATAGTTATGACCAGGCGCTGCGAGCTGACAGGGACTTTGCCCCTCTCAGGCAACCTCAGAAGCCACGCCGAAAACAAGACGAGGCGCACGTTTCGTCCGAATTTGCACGTCGTGACCTTGCTGAGCGATGTTCTCGGACGGAAGGTCCGTTTGCGCGTTTCGGCACGGGCTCTGAAAACCGTCGAGCACCGCGGCGGTCTCGATGCATTCCTTCTGAAGGCGGACAACGACGAACTGTCGCTGACCTGCCTCAAGCTGAAGCGCGAAATTCAGAAAGCGCAGGCTTCGAAGGCCGAGACCAGTAAGGCTGCCTAAAGCGGCCTTTCGCCCTTTAGCCGATATTCAGCCACCGATATTTAGCCCGGCGCCCTTAACCCGGCGGCCGGGCTTTCGCTTGCTCTTCGTCCTTCAGGACGAACTGCAATAGCAGCGTGCGCTGCAGCACCTTGTTGAAGTTGTCGTCCGAGATCATCGTAATCAGGATTTCTCCCGTCTTGAGACGCGTGACGGCGAGACCTTCCATATTATCAATCTGATCATTCATATCGGCTTCGATCAGTATCTCGCCTTCGGACGTGTGATCGGGCCCAAGGTCATCGGGCGCAACGCGTCTCAACCGCATCTTGACGCCTTCCAGCCAGCGGAAGCGGCGTTCCAGGACGAAAAGCGTTCCGTCATCGAGGCTCGAAATGTCGGTGACATCGTAGTCGCCGATATTTTTCAGATGGATGGTTCGCGGGCCGCTTGCCGTCCAGAGCCAGCCTGTGTGATTGCGGGACGGATCGTAGAGCCGTTCCGAGAACGCGATGGGAGCGCCCTTGTAGGGACCGCCCTTCATGACAGTCAGCGCTTCGAGGCCCTGATTGGAGTGCATTTTTTTGGCGCCGGCTGGCAGCTTGAGAGTTCCGCGGTCGGCCGACAGACCCGCAGGCGTCAAGTCATAGCGCTCGATGCGGTGTCTTCCTTCGAAACCGATGAGAACCGAACCGCGCTCTAAGGTTCCGCTTTCAAGGGCGATCGATTCAGAATCGCGGTCGCGGCTTCTCCGGATGGGTTGGCCCGCCGTCTCCCGAAGCGGACCGATGCGGGCATTCGTTATTCCAGCTGGATGAGTGCCGTCGTAAACAAGCGTTCCGGTCAGCCACTCGCCGGCGTCTGAAATCGAAACGAATGTTTTTGCGTCGTCATCCATCAAGAGGGCGGACCAGCCGCCGAATTGCGGCGCGGGCGACGTCAGTTGCAGACCGCCACGGAACGTCACCTTGGCGAGGGGCTTATCGGCTTCGAAGCGTTTGAAGGACGTGATGCGGCGGCTTTCAACGACGATCGGGCCGGGCTTGAGCTTCGAGATGTCCGGCTTGTCGTCGGCTGTTGCTGCTCCAGCCATCAGGCCAAAAAGCGCAACGGCGAGGCCGATACGGCTCAAGCTGTTCAGCGACAAGCGTCGACCCTCAATGAGCGCGTGCGTAGCGGCGGCGCGCCGCGACCGGCTCGTCGGCGTCAGGTTTTTCCTCAAACAGTTCGACGAGTTTTTCGGTCATCGCGCCGGCGAGCTCCGAGGCATCCGTAATCGTGACGGCGCGCTGGTAGTAGCGCGTCACGTCATGTCCGATGCCGATGGCGATGAGTTCAACCGGCGAGTGCGTTTCGATCTCGTGGATGACTTGGCGAAGATGCTGCTCGAGATAGCTTCCGGAATTCACGGAAAGCGTTGAATCGTCGACCGGCGCGCCGTCTGAAATCATCATCAGGATGCGGCGCTGCTCGGGGCGATTGACGATACGGGAATGCGCCCAAGCCAGCGCTTCGCCGTCGATGTTTTCTTTGAGCAAGCCTTCGCGCATCATCAAGGCGAGCGCGTTCTTCGAGCGGCGCCACGGCGCGTCCGCCGTCTTGTAGATGATATGCCGGAGATCGTTGAGGCGGCCCGGCGACGGCGGCTTTCCTGCCGCGAGCCATTCTTCGCGCGACTGTCCACCCTTCCAGGCCTTCGTCGTGAAGCCGAGAATTTCGACTTTGACGCCGCAACGTTCGAGCGTGCGCGCGAGGATATCGGCGCAGCATGCCGCGACCATGATGGGCCGGCCGCGCATCGATCCTGAATTGTCGAGCAGCAGCGTTACGACGGTGTCGCGGAAATCAGTATCGCGCTCGCGCTTGAAGGACAGCGCGCCTGTCGGGTCGGTGATGATCCGCGTCAGCCGCGCGGCATCGAGCTGACCTTCCTCGAGATCGAAATCCCAGCCGCGGTTCTGTTGCGCCAAGAGACGCCGCTGCAGCTTGTTGGCAAGCTTTGCGACGGCCGCTGAGAGCGTCTTCAGTTCCTTATCGAGAAACGCGCGGAGCCGTTCGAGTTCTTCCGGCGTCGACAGATGATCGGCGCCGATCTCTTCGTCGTAGGCGTGCGTGAAAACCTTGTAGCCGAACGCTTCCGGGTTATCGAGAACGGTCATGTTCGGACGCCACGGCGCGGGCGTCTCGTCGTCGTTCAAATCGCCTTCGTCGAGATCTTGCGGTTCGGTCTCGCCCGACTCCATCGTTTCCTCGGATTCCGAAAGGTCGCCTTCGGAGAGCTGCTCCTCGCTCTGCTGATCCTGGCCCTCGGACGCGTCCTCGCTCTTATCGCTCGAGTCTTCGGCGCCGCCCTCGGCTGCGCCCTCGTCGCTCTCTTGCTCTTCGTCCTCGGACTGCGGCTGGTCGTTCTGATCGACCATTTGGAGGATCTTCAACAGATCGCGGATCTGGCGTCCAAACTGCTCCTGATTTTCGGAGAGGGCCTCGAGCCTGCTCAGAAGCTTGCCGCCGCGAGATTCTATCAGCGGCCGCCAAACGTCGACGAGGCCTTTCGTCGAAGGCGGCGGCGCCTGGCCGGTGATTCGTTCGCGAATGAGCAGGGCAAGCGCGTCTTCTAGCGGCGCTTCGGCACGCGTGCTGACGGTGCGAAAACGGCCGTGGCTGTAATGGTCTTCGAGGCGGGCCGTCAGGTTCGATGCCATTCCCGGCATGCGCGCCGATCCGACCCCTTCGACGCGCGCGCGTTCCGCTGCTTCGAACACCGCGCGTGCGGGACCTGCCGATGGCGCGATCCGGCGATGAAGTTTGGCATCATGGCATCCGATGCGCAGCGCCAAGCTATCGGCCCAGCCGCGCGTCAGTGCGATGTCCTTGGCGGACGGCGCGCGCGGCAGGTCGGGAATGTGCACGGCCTTGCCTGCGATATCGCCCTTGCCCGGGCCGAAATCGACCTCGACCTCGCTGTCGCCCGCAATGGCACGGACAGCAGGACCGAGAACACGCTTCAGCGGTTCAGATGGAGCTTCGCGGCGTTTGGTCGGAAGTGTCATGAACGGCCCAGATTAACGGCCTCGATCAATCGGTCAGCTCAGCGCAACGTTTGCCGTGCTCTCGGGCAGTTCTTCGCCGAAGCAACGCTGATAGAATTCAGCGACCAGCGGCTTTTCGAGATCATCGCATTTGTTGAGGAACGTGACCCGGAAGGCGAAGCCGATTTCGCCGAAGATCTCGGCGTTCTCGGCCCACGTCATCACGGTACGCGGGCTCATCACCGTCGAGAGATCGCCGTTGATGAAGGCAGACCGCGTCAGATCCGCGACGCGGACCATGTGCGAGACCTGCTTGCGCTTGGCTTCCGTCTTCGCAAACGACTTGACCTTCGACAGCACGATCTTTGCTTCATCGTCATGCGGAAGATAGTTCAGCGTCGCGACGATCGACCAGCGGTCCATCTGGCCCTGGTTGATCTGCTGCGTGCCGTGATAGAGGCCGGACGTATCGCCGAGACCGATCGTGTTCGTCGTTGCGAACAGCCGGAATGCCGGATGCGGGCGAATGACCTTCGACTGATCGAGAAGCGTCAGCTTGCCCGACACTTCGAGTACGCGCTGAATGACGAACATGACGTCGGGCCGGCCGGCGTCGTACTCGTCGAACACGAGCGCGATGTTGTTCTGCAGCGCCCAGGGAAGAATGCCTTCCCGGAACTCGGTGACCTGCTTGCCTTCCTTCAGCACGATCGCGTCCTTGCCGACGAGATCGATGCGCGAGACGTGGCTATCAAGGTTGACGCGAACGCACGGCCAATTGAGGCGCGCCGCCACCTGCTCGATGTGGGTCGACTTACCGGTGCCGTGATAGCCCTGGATCATCACGCGGCGGTTGTGCTTGAAGCCCGCGAGGATCGCGAGGGTCACGTCCCGGTTGAAGAGATAGTCGGGATCGAGATCCGGCACGTGCGCATCCGCCTGCGAATAGGCCGGAACCTCCAGATCACTGTCGATATTAAACACTTGGCGGACAGACAGTTTCATGTCCGGAAGGTTGGCGACTGGCGCGCCGGCCGCGCTAGATGACGTGCGCATTTCCATGGAGTTCCCGATCAAATCGCCCAGTTGCCGCGTGCGCCCCCGAACAGGTGCAACTCCTGTCGGGTGCACTCGGTTCAAAGGCTCGGAGGATTAGACCAGGCCAGATTGCTTCAAGTAATTATAGGCTTGCAGGATTTCGCGCAACTTTTCCTCGGATCGGCTATCTCCGCCGTTGGCATCCGGATGGTGCATCTTCACCAATTCCTTAAAGCGCGTCTTGATATCTTGGGGTGTCGCCTCGTTGCCGAGGTCCAGAACGCGGAGCGATTTCTGTTCCAATGGCTTCAGCTGGCGGCGGAATGCGGTCGCGGCCGTCGCTGTACGAGACGAGCGGGCTTTCCGGTTCGTTCGCTGCGTAGCGTTTACGCGGGCCTCGGCGTCGGCCGTTCTCGCCTCGTCGCGCGCGCCGTTAGCCCAGGCGTTTGCGCCCGTTTTCCAGGTAGGACGATGACCCGTCAGCGCGTCCTTGCGGAAATTGCTGACCTCGGTGTCGCTCATACCCTCGAAGTAGTTGTACTCCTGATTGTACTGGCGCACGTGGTCAATGCAGAAGCTGAAAAACTCGTTGTCGCGTCCGCGGCCCTTCGGCGCCTTATGGCCGCCGGGCTTATCGCACCCCTTCCATTGGCAAACGGGTGGGCGCTCTTCCTTCTTGGCGCCTTGGCGCTTCGAGGAGACGCGGATGCTGTCGAAGTATTTCGATTCCAGTTTCATTGTCTGAATTATGAGGGTTGGCGCGCCCAGAAACAAGGCGGCAAGAAAACTCTTGATTTCCGTCCCGACTGTGCGGTCAATCCCTTAATAGGCCCTTTCGGCGCCCATCGCAGTCATGCCGTTCAGAAGATTTTCTTTAAGAGACAAAAATGTCGGTTACGGGTCGAGTTCGAGAAAAGCTTATGATCGCGCTTCGTCCGACGCGGCTCGACGTTATCAATGAATCCGAGCTGCATGCCGGCCACCGCAATTCGCCTGGAACGGGCGACAGTCATTTTCGCATCCTCGTCGTCTCCGAAGTTTTTTCGGGAAAGTCGCGCATCGAGCGCCATCGCCTCATCAACGACCTCCTGAAGGACGAGCTGGCCGGCGGCATTCACGCCTTGGCACTTTCGCCCCTCGCGCCCGGAGAACCTCTGCCGAAGGGCTGAGCTTCCAACCGCGGAAAACTGGTCACCGTACAGTTCTCGCGGCGTTCGATCCAGCACTTACCATGTCGGATTTGGACACCGGCTTGATGCGGATTGCCGTGATTTTATTGCGGCTTTTGCGCAAAATCTCAAATCTGTAACCGTGGAAGGTGAACACCTGACCGGGTTCCGGGATCGTCTGGGCCTCGTGTATCACGAGCCCTGCAACGGTCGTCGCTTCATCGTCGGGCAGCTCCCAATCCAAATGGCGATTGAGGTCCCGAATTGCAACGGTGCCGTCGACGTTGACGGTTCCATCCGACTGCATGCGGATGTGGCTGTCGGGCACGTCGTGCTCGTCGGTAATCTGCCCGACGATTTCTTCGAGAATGTCTTCGAGTGTGATAAGACCTTGCACCTCGCCGTATTCATCGACGACGAGTGCCATCTGCGTTTTCTTTTTCAGAAACTGATTGAGCTGGTCCTTCAGCGTCGTCGTATCGGGAACGAACCACGGCTCGGACGCCGACTTCATAATATCGAGTTTATCGGGCTGCCAGTCGGTGCGCGACAACGCCTGCAGCAGATCTTTCGTATGCAGCACGCCGACGATATTCTCGGGCTCGTCCTTCCAGAGCGGTACGCGGGTATATTGCGAGCGCAGCACCAGATCGAGGATCTTGGCCGGCGGATCGTCGACGTCGATCGTTTCCATTTTTGTCCGATGGACCATGATGTCGGCCACCTGCAGGTCGCGCAGGTCGAGCACGCCGCCGAGCATCTCGGCATCGCCCTTGGCGACCGTGCCTTCTCTCGCCTGAAGATCGATGGTGCCGCGAATTTCCTCGTGCGCCGCGAGGATGTTCGCCTCGTCGTCGGCCTTGCCGGGCGTCCAAATCAGAATGCCGCGAACGACGAACTCAATCGCTTTCGTGAATGGCGTCAGGGCATAGATCAATACCTGCATGACCGGCGCCACAATGAGCGCAACGCGATCGGCGTAGGCGAGGGCGTAGGTCTTCGGAAGGACAGCGGCGAAGATCACGATCAGGATCGTGATGATGGCGGTCGCGTATGCGACGCCGACCTCGCCGTAGAGGTGCACCGCGATGTTAGAGGCGAGGGCTGCCGCCAGAACATCGACCAGCGTGTTTCCGAGCAGAACCGTGCCAATCATCTTTTCCGGCCGTGACAGCACCTTGTTCACGAGGGCGGCGGCCGTGTTGCCGTCCTCTTCGAGGGAGTGCATTCGCGCTCGGGACGCGGCGGTGAGCGATGTCTCGCTGCCGTTGAAGAATGCCGACAACACAATCAGCAGAACGATGGCTGCCAAGCTTATGACGATGGTCATGGTCGGTGTTCGCTGTTCCTGATCAGGGGAGGCAGCAGTCTAGCACATCAATCGGTTGCGGACGCTTAATATGCTCAGCGATCAATTTCCCGGGCGAGGAATGCCAGCACGGTTTCGGGCGGGACATCGCGGGAAACGAAGGCTTGGCCGATGTCGCGGACGAGAATGAACGCGAGCTTTCCGGCTTTAACTTTCTTGTCTTGCCCCATCAGCCTGAACAGTTCTTCGGGACTTGCCCGTCCGCCCGGAATATCGCTGATCTTCGTCGGAAGGCCCACGGCGCTCAAATGCTTCGCTGCCCGTTCGGCGCGACCTGCCGGACAGATCCCCAACTCCTCCGAGAGGCGGATCGCCAAGCACATCCCGATGGCGACGCCTTCACCATGCAAGAGGCGGTCGGAATAGCCGGTCCACGCTTCGAGCGCGTGGCCGAACGTGTGGCCCAGATTGAGCAACGCGCGGTCGCCCGTTTCCGTCTCGTCGCGCGCGACGATTGCCGCTTTGGCCGCCACACTCGTTTCGATGGCCTGCGTCAGAGCCGGACCGTTATTGCCGAAAACGCTCTGCCAGTTGGCCTCGAGCCAAGTGAAGAATTCCGCGTCGCCCAGCAGACCGTATTTCGCGACTTCGGCATACCCAGCGCGCATCTCGCGCGGGGGCAGCGTCGTCAAAACGGCGGTGTCGGCGACCACGAGATTTGGTTGGTGAAATACGCCGATGAGATTTTTGCCTTGCGGGGTGTTGATGCCCGTCTTGCCGCCGACGGAGCTATCGACTTGGGCCAGCAGCGATGTCGGAATTTGAACGAAGCGCACGCCGCGGCGCAGAATGCCCGCCGCGAAACCAGCGAGATCGCCGATGACACCGCCGCCGAAGGGCAAAACGAGATCGCCGCGTTCGAGGCCCATCTCCAAAAGCCGTTCCGAAAGCGCAGCGAGATCGCGGAAGTTCTTCGTCGCTTCGCCGGGCTTCATGATCACGGAGCCCGCAAACATGCCCTGGCTTTTTAGGCTTTCCTCAAGCGTCGCAAGGTGGTGGCGGGCGACATTCTCGTCGGTCACGACACCGCATTTGACCTCACCGAAACGCGCCTTGAGAAGCGCGCCGGTTTCGCGAAGAATCCCGCGCGCAATCAAAACATCGTAGGAGCGATCGCCGAGTTCGACGTGCACCGTTCGCGATGGATTTGCATCCGCGGCGGAGGTTGCTGCGAACTCCGTCCCGGCTGCGAGGCGGTTGATGATTTCGGTGACGATGACGTCATGGGGCTCGTCGCGGCTTTCAATCGTCATGTCGGCTTCAGCATATATTGGATACCGTTCTTCAATCAGCTTTCGCATCGTGGCTTCGGGATTGCCGTCGCGCAGGAGCGGCCGGTGATCGCGCTTCGACACACGACGCATGAGGACCGGCAGGTCCGCTCGCAACCAAACGGAGACGGCGATGTCTTTAATGCGCAGTCGCGTTTCCGGATTTATGAAGGCGCCGCCTCCGGTCGCGAGCACCTGCGGCCCGTTGCCGAGCAGCCGGGCGATCACCTTGCGCTCGCCGGCGCGAAAATGAGCCTCGCCGTGATCTGCAAAAATCTCGTTGATAGTTTTGGCGGCGGCACGCTCGATCTCGTCGTCGGCGTCGACGAAGGGTAGATTGAGTTTGACGGCCAGCCTTTTGCCGACCGACGACTTGCCGCAGCCCATGAGGCCGACCACGACGATCGGTCGCCCTCCGACGTTCTTTTTCGCGCGCTCAATCGCTTCGGCTTCCATCATCCGAGGCTCAATACCGACGGGTTCGGCGAGTTGGTTGGTTTCTAGGCTGGTTTCTGGCGGTGGTTCGCGCGGCGGGATGGTCATTTCGGCGCCGTCATGCCACGAACCAAAAACGTTCGCAAATTGGAAACTCACTGGAAAGCCACAGCGAACCCATACCATCTTGCCGATCCATGGAGGGGCTCTTCGGCAAAATACCATAATGAGTCATAATCACGCCTACAAAGATGTTCACCTAACGGCCGGGACGGGACACACAAAATGCCGAGCCTTTTCCGGCTTTTATTCGTACTTTGCGCGCTGACGGCGCTGGTTCTGGGCAGCCTTTACGTGCTGGCGACCCGGTTTGAGCCGGAGCAGCAGACGATCAGCAAGCCCGTGCAGAATATCAAAATCCGGCGGTGAATGACGATGGTGTATGCACACCGAAGACTGACAGCAGCAGCCAAATGCCTTCTGGTGCTCCTACTCCTTCCGCTCGCCGCCGCCACCGCGTCACTTCCAGCTTCCGCGCAGGATGCGCCGGCCGCACCCGCAAAAAAGAAGAAAGCTGATCGGAACGACGCTTATTCGCCACCGGCTGAGCAGCGCACCTATCTACAGCCGTCGGGCCTGGAACCGTCGGGCGGGCCAGCGGGAAGCTCCGGCGGCGGTACGTGGGGGCAGCCGAACCCGGATAGCGTGGTGCAGCCGGATCCCGGTCGGGGCGGCCAATCTGGTCCGCAGAACGGCGTCGTACGCGGCGCCATCCTTCCGGGCGTGGAAAAGGACGAGCTGGCACCCGTAATGTCGGGCGACGGCTCCGGGTTGCCTTACGAACTGTGGGGCGGGATGGACGTCGGCGCACTCGAGAAGCTGATCAGCACGATCGAGATCCCGCCCAGGTCGCCGGTTTTGCACGACCTGTGGAAGCGGCTGATCACGTCGCCTTCGCCCGGCGCATCGAGCGCGGATTTTGGAGCGCTGCGGCTAGAAGCGCTTTACCGCTCGGGATTGGCGCGGGAAGCCGCCGCCGAAATCGCGAAACAAGGCGGTAACGACAGCCCGCTTCTCGTCACGCTTCAGGCTCGCAACGAGCTTGCCTCCGGGCATTCGGATAAAGCCTGCGAACTCGTCGCCAGGTCGGCGACGCTCAAGGGCAACATCCCAGCGCGGCTCAAGGGACAGTCGATCCTGATGGCGGGCTATTGCTCGGCGATCCAGGACGACAAATCTTCCGCGGGCCTTGCCGCGGAGCTGGCGCGCGAGGAAGGCGTAGAGACGTCTCCCGGCCTCGAGGCGCTGGATGCTCTCGCGATGAATTCCAAGCCTCATTATTCGCCGGTCAAACAGATAACGCTCCTCGACTACCGGATCGCCGAACGGGTTGGAGGGCTTCCTCACAAAACGGTTTTAGAGAAGGGCGAACCGGCGTTGCTTGTCTCGCTCGCGAGCGATCATTCGACGCCCGTCGATCTCGGGTTGCCCTCGACGGAGGCGGCCGCGCGATTGAACGCGCTTACCCCGGAGCAACTTGCCGGCATCTATCGGGTCAATGCGGAGCAGGTGCCGGCGGATGATCTTCTGGCCGGCCGCGGACCGCAAGGCGTTGCCCGCCGCTCGGCGCTCTTCAGAGCTGCCGAAGATGAGCGCACGCCGATGCGCAAGGCGCGACTTATCCGGACCTTCCTCGATGACGCCAAGCACGAAGGTCTCGGCATGATCGGCGCCCAGATGATTGCGCCAACCACGGCACAACTCCGGCCGGCTCCCGAAATCGTCTGGTTTGCCGAAACCGGCGTCGAGATCGGCTTGGCGTCGAGCCAATTCAACATGGCTCGCGATTGGATCGGCGTTGCCGATCAGGGCGGCGGTCCGGGCCTCGGACATTGGCGCGCCTTGATCGATATCGCCGACGCCAAAGAGCCGGACCGGGGCCGAAGCTTTTCGGCTCTCGAGACCTATGCCGCGAATGGCCGCTTTCCGTCGGCCGCGCTCTATCGGCTGACGACGGTGCTCGAAGCGCTCGACTATCTGGTGCCTATCCCGCTCTGGGATGCCGCGAACAAGACACCACAGCCGACGTCCGGCTATTTGCCGGAAACCGGCGTTTTGACTGAATTGCAAGTGGCATCAAAAAAGCAGGAATTCGGGCACACCGTTCTGCTCGTCATGAAGGCGCTCGGGCCGAACGGGGCGCAGGACGCTAACCTCATCGCGCTCGGAGACAGCATTCGGGCGTTGAAGCGCGCCGGTCTGGAAGCCGACGCGCGGCGGCTCGGCCTTGAAGCGCTGCTTCCTTCATGGCCGCGCACGGAAACGAATTGAGGGCTCGATGACGCGTGTCGCGGAACGCGATGGCCACCTCGCGGACTTTCTTGCGATGCTTTCGGCCGAGCGCGGCGCCTCGGAAAATACCATCGAAGCCTACACGGCGGACCTCGAAAATTTTCTCGGCTTTTTGTCGGAGAGAGGGATCGCGCCGGCGGACGCCAAATCAACCGATGTACAAGCCTATCTCGGATTTCTCGCAAGCGAGGGGCAAGCGGCGACGTCGCGCGCGCGGCGGCTCTCGGCAATCAAGCAGTACTATCGTTTTCTGCTGGCCGAAGACATGATCGCTCTCGATCCGACGTCCGGCCTCCAGGGGCCGAAGAAGCAGCGCGCTCTACCGAAAGTTCTGAGCATCGCCGAGGTCGACCGGTTGCTGACCGTTTCCCAGCAGCAGTGCGAGGGTCAAGACGGCCGAGCGCTCTTTCGCGCGTTGCGGTTTCACTGTCTCCTCGAAGTTCTCTACGCGACAGGGATGCGCGTTTCCGAACTCGTTGGGCTGCCGCGCAACGTTCTCAGAGGCGATCAGCGCGTTTTCACCATCAAGGGCAAAGGCGGCCGCGAGCGGCTCGTTCCGCTCAACGCGACAGCGCGTTCGGCGCTCGATGCGTTTCTCGGCGTTTCGGCGCGGCTCGACACTTCAGAATGGCTTTTTCCGTCGAAATCGGCGCTTGGCCACGTGACGCGGCAAGGTTTCGCGCAGGATCTCAAAAGCGTCGCCGAAGCGGCGGGAATTGCGCCGGAACGCGTGTCGCCTCACGTGCTCCGCCATGCGTTCGCAAGTCATCTACTCGATCGCGGCGCGGACTTGAGAGCCGTGCAACAGCTTCTTGGCCATGCTGACATTTCGACGACAGAGATTTATACGCATGTGCTGCAGGAGCGGTTGAAGGCACTCGTCAACGCCCATCACCCGCTCGCCAAAAAAACGAACTAGACCGACGCCGGCGATCCTTTGGGATGGCGGCGCGTCCAACTCAAGGGGAGACGCCAATGAGCCGCCTTTACGGAGACGTTCATCGCGCCATGCAAATGGCTTTCGATACGCGAGCGATGGCAGACCGGGTCGAGGCGGTTGCCCTCAAGCCGGAGATCGACGAGACTGCGAAGGCTTTCATCGAAAGCCGCGACATGTTCTTTCTGACGACGATCGACGATCGTGGCCGTCCGACAGTCTCTTACAAAGGCGGCACTCCCGGCTTCATCAAGGTGCTCGATGCGAACGCGCTGCTTTTTCCGAGCTACGACGGCAACGGAATGTACCTGTCGATGGGCAATATCTCGGGCAACCCGGAGATCGGCATGCTGTTCATCGACTTCGAGAAGCCGTTTCGCCTGCGCGCGCAAGGGCGTGCCGAACTCATCGTGAGCGGGCCCGAGCTCGACGGCTTCAAAGAGGCCGAAATGGTGGTGAAGGTGAGTATTCACGAAGTCTGGATGAATTGTCCGCGATATGTCCACCGTCACGCGAAGGTCGAAGCTTCGCGTTATGCGCCGGGCGTCGAAACCGAAACGCCATTTTGCGAGTGGAAGCGCATCGACGCGATGCAAGATGTGCTGCGTCCGTATGAGCGGACCAAAGTGGAAGAACTCGGAACAACAACCATCGATGAGTGGATGGGCAAAGTCATGACCGGCGACAAAGGCGCCTGATGCCTTCGCGCAAGGGCGAACAGATTTCTGCAAACGGGGTCGCAGCTTCGATCGTTTCGGAGCCGCGCGGCTCTTGGTTCGGCCTCGGGCTCGGCCTGTCATCGCATCCGCGCGGGCTTTCGGCACTCTACTTCACCGAGCTTTGGGAGCGCTTTTCGTATTACGGAATGCGGGCGCTCTTGGTTCTGTTCATGGTGGCTCCCGTCACCGAGGGCGGGCTCGGCTTCGCGACACCCAACGCCGGCAGCATCTACGGCACCTACGCGATGGCGGTCTATCTCCTGGCCCTTCCCGGTGGCTTCATCGCGGACCGGCTTCTCGGTGCTAAACGGAGCGTGCTCTTCGGAGGGGCGACGATCGCCTGCGGGCACTACGCCCTGGCGTGGCCCTCGCCTTCGACGTTCTATCTGGGTCTGGCGCTGATCGCGATCGGCACGGGCCTTTTCAAGCCGAACATCTCAGCCCTTGTCGGCGGTCTTTATTCAAAAGACGACACGCGGCGCGACGCCGGTTTCTCGCTCTTTTACATGGGCATTAACATCGGAGCGTTTTTGGCGCCGCTGGTGACGGGTTTTCTCGCGCAGAGCAGCATGTTCAAGGGTTGGCTCACTGCTGCCGGTTTCGATCCCAGAATGAGCTGGCACTGGGGCTTCGGCGCGGCCGGCATCGGCATGACGATAGCGATGGTGCTCTTTTATCTGAACAGGAACCAGCTCAAAGATCCCGATGTCGCGACCCCCGAATCGAGGTCGTCGGTGGTCCGTCAGGGCATTCTTGTCGGCGTCGGCTCGCTGGCTCTCCTTGCGATTGCACTGGCCTCCGACGTCGAGGGCTTCCACTGGCTGCGCTGGCTCTTCGTCGTGCTGCCGCTGCTCGGCATCGCTTATGGCACTACGCGCCAGAACGACCCGGACGCTCGCCGCATGGCGGCCGTCGGCGTCTTCTTCATCGCGGCCATGATTTTCTGGGCGGTCTTCGAACAAGCCGGCACCACGCTGTCGCTTTTCGCTGACGCGCTGACGCGCAACGAAGTCTTGGGGTTCTCTTTCCCGTCGTCGTGGTTCCAATCGGCCAATCCCATCTTCGTCATACTGCTGGCGCCGATCGTCGCGGCGCTTTGGATAAAGCTCGGCAAGCTGCAGCCGTCTTCGCCCGTCAAATTCGGCCTCGGCCTCACCTTCCTCGCTGGGGCGTTTCTCCTGATGGTTCCAGCCGCCACCTACGCGGCCGACGGTCGTGTCTCGCCGCTTTGGCTGCTCGGGCTCTACTTTCTGTTCACCATCGGCGAGCTGATGCTGAGCCCAGTTGGACTTTCGACGATGACCCGCATCGCGCCGCCCCGAATGTCGGGCCAGGTGCTTGGAATTTGGTTCCTCGCGGCCGCGTTCGGAAACAAGCTCGCCGGCGACATCGGAGGCGCCTTCACCGCCAGCGATCCAGATGCACTTGCGCTCTCGTTCCTGGCGCAAGCCGGGCTGGTTGCCGTTGCCGCGGCGCTCATGTTCGCGGTCGCGCCAACGGTAAGGCGGCTTTCGGAGGGCGAAAGTTAAATAATCTCAGAGCCCCGGCGTGCCAGAACTGGGTGCCGCAGGGCTTGACGACTTGACACCCGCGGCCAGCCGTGGCGAATGTCGCGCGTGAAAAAGGCGCTTGCCGCACGCTTCAGTTGCACAGCAGAAAGCCAAGTTCCGTGAACGCTACGACCGCATTGCGTACCTACCTCGACTTCGAAAAGCCGATCCTCGAGCTTGAGAACAAAGTTGCCGAGCTCAAGGCCATGCAGACCGAAGGCAAGGGTCCGCACATCGCCGACGAGATCACCAAGCTCGAGCAGAAGGCGAAGGCCGCTCTGGCCGATACGTATGCCAAGCTGACGCCCTGGCAGAAGACGCTGGTTGCGCGGCATCCCGAGCGGCCGCACGCGCTCGACTTCATCGGCGGCCTCATCGAGGAATTCACGCCGCTCGCGGGCGACCGGTATTTCGCCGAAGATGAAGCCATCGTCGGCGGCATAGGCAAGTTCCGGAACCGGTCGGTCGTCGTTCTCGGGCACGAGAAGGGCGCCGACACCGAGCAGCGCATCAAACACAATTTCGGCATGGCGCGCCCAGAAGGCTACCGCAAGGCCGTGCGGCTGATGGAACTCGCGGAACGCTTCAATCTGCCGATCATCACGTTCGTCGATACGCCCGGCGCCTATCCCGGGATCGGGGCGGAGGAACGCGGACAAGCCGAAGCCATCGCGCGGTCGACGGAATGCTGCCTGCGGCTCGGCGTTCCGATCGTCACCGTGATCGTTGGCGAAGGCGGTTCGGGCGGTGCGATCGCCATCGCGACGGCCAATCGGATTCTTATGCTCGAGCACGCCATTTATTCGGTCATATCGCCCGAAGGCGCCGCATCGATCATCTGGCGCGACAGCAACAAGAAAGAAGAAGCCGCGACCAACATGAAGATCACGGCGCAGGACCTCGATCAGCTCGGGGTCATCGACGCGATCGTGAAGGAACCGACAGGCGGCGCGCATCGCGACCGCGAATCAGTAATTATCGCGACCGGTAACGCGATTGCCCGCATGCTTTCGGAGTTCGACGGCAAATCGGCCGAAGATATTCGGGCTCAGCGTCACGAGCGGTTTTTGTCGATAGGGCGCTAGGTTCGCACGAAACTCCTGTCCGACATTCCGTCCGGCGGGGCTGACCCGCCCACCGTGACGCCGCATTTGGACACGATACTTGAGTTGACTCGGATCTTCTCCGATTTCAGTAATCGTTTGAGTTCATTGTGCTAACAGTCCGCCAGCCCGCGGCACGGGGAATTTGTTCGGGACGGGAAGGGCGTATTGGTGGGAACCAACACTGGCTCAACGATGAGAGCCGTTGTGCTGCTCATGACTGCACTCGCCGTCGCGACGCTCGCGGCGTGCTCGAGTGCGCCCACTATTCCTCCGCCATCCGAAGTGCCGTTGTCGAACGAGGCGCTGTCGCTCCTCGCCAAGAAGGGCATGCAGCCCGGGTCCCCGGTTTTCGTTCGGATCTTCAAGGAAGAATCCGAGCTTGAAGTCTGGAAGCAGCGCGACGATGGCCGCTTCTATCATTTCAGGACCTACCCGATCTGTAATTGGTCAGGCGAGATCGGGCCGAAGCAAAGCACCGGCGACCGGCAAGCCCCTGAGGGCTTCTATTCCATCACGCCCGTCCTGATGAACCCGAACTCGAAATTCTATCTGTCGTTCAATCTCGGATATCCCAACGCCTTTGACCGGTCTTGGGGCCGCACGGGCGATTCCGTGATGGTGCACGGCAACTGCCGCTCGGCGGGCTGCTACGCCATGACAGACGCCCTGATGGAAGAGATCTACGGGCTTACCCGCGAATCGTTGAAGGCAGGCCAGCCGAGCTTCCAGCTTCACGCCTATCCCTTCCGCATGACAGACGCGCGGATGGCCCGAGAGAAGTCCAACAAGTGGTACGGCTTCTGGAAAACGATGAAGCAGGGATACGACTACTTCGAAAAGTACCGCATTCCGCCGAGCATCACCGTCTGCGAACGCCGGTACGTCGTCGACGCCGTTGCACGCAGCCGCCCCGACCCTGCTGGACGTTGCCCGGCGTTCGATCGACCGTTCGTCACGGCCTTTACGCCGCTGCCCGAGCCTGCTCAAACGGATGTAGCGAGCGGCAACAAGCTCAAGGGAATTGCCAATCCCGATAACGAACCATCGCTCGCCGAGATCAAGACTGCAAAGCAGCAGCAGAGTTCGCAATCGTCCCTTGCGAACGCGGCGAACTGATCTTTCGGCGTTGCGGGCAATTCAATGACAAACAAAAGCGCGACCCCGTCCAAATCGCGACAGCCACGGCGACGCCGGGTGGGCAAAACGCTCGGCTTTGGCGCCGTGCTTTTAGCGCTCGCTGCGGTCGCGTTTGTTTCTGTACCTGTATTGTTGCCGAAACTGCCGGGCGGCGACGTTGTTCTGATCAAGTACGAGCGAAAACTACGGCGGCTTCTCTGGGATTTCGGTCTGCCTATGCCAAGGGAGCCGGATCTCGCGAATTATTCCGAGCGGCTTCGCAGTGCCGGCGTCGCCGAGGGTGCGCCTGTGCTGATCAGGATCTTCAAGAGCGAATTCGAGCTTGAACTCTGGATGCAACGTGACGGCGTGTTCCGCCGTTTCGCGACGTATCCGATCTGCCGCTGGTCGGGGGATCTCGGGCCGAAGCTGCAAGAGGGCGACAGCCAAGCGCCGGAAGGCTTCTACACGGTCGATTCCTCGGCCCTCAATCCCAACAGCCGCTGGTATCGTTCGTTCAATCTCGGCTACCCGAACGCGTTCGACCGGGCGCATGGGCGCACCGGTTCGCTGATCATGGTTCACGGCGGCTGCGCGTCCATCGGCTGCTTCGCGATGACGGACGCGCAGATGCAGGAAATCTGGAAGCTCGTCACCGCGGCGCTTTCTGGCGGCCAAAAGCGCTTTCAAGTTCAGGTCTATCCGTTCCGGATGTCGGAGGAACGGATGAACGGCCATGCCCAGAGCCCCGCTCTCGACTTCTGGAAAAACCTGAATGCTGGCAATGACCTGTTCGAATCAAGCATGCTGCCTCCGAAAGTGAATGTCTGCGCGGGTAAGTACCGGTTCGCGCCGGGAGAAAAGGGCTCCCCCGACGCCTCTACGATCGACGACACGTGCGTCGGCGAAGACGCCAAAAGTTAACCGTTCACAGCGTCGCTTATCTCGCCGGTGTTGGCGAAAAGTCACTTCGAATTGCGTGCTCGGGGCGTTAATGTTCCGTTCGCGAGAGGGCAAGGTACTCGGTCGCAAGTCCATGGTGTCGTACGGTTCAACGCGTCTGAAGCTCGTCGCGGCGATGATCCTCGGTCTCGTCGCGATCAGTCATGTCTCGATTGATGACGCCAATGCGCTGACGATCGAACTCAAGGACGTTGCCGCCGATCGCGTCGAACGCCAGCGTGCGGCAGCTACCGGTGCGCTGCCGCTGCCCGGAACTCCCGACGTCGGCGTGCTGCAGCAGCGCTTAAAGGAAAAGGGCGTGACGCTGTCGTCACCCATCCTCATCCGCATCTTCAAAGCTGAATCCGAGCTCGAAGTCTGGAAGCAGAAGGATGACGCCTTCATCCTGTTCGCGACCTATCCCATCTGCCACTGGTCGGGCACACTCGGGCCGAAACTTCGCGACGGCGACCGGCAGGCGCCCGAAGGCTATTACACGGTGACGCGCGCGCAGGCGCGGCATGTGGGTCGATGGCCGGTGTCGCTCGATATCGGCTTTCCCAACATCCTCGACCAGTCACAGGCGCGGACCGGGTCCGACATCCTCATTCACGGCGGATGTTCGTCCGTCGGCTGTTTCGCGATGACGAACCCGGTATCGGAAGAGATTCATCAGCTGACGATAGCTGCGATCGACGCGGGAGAGCAGCTCGTGCCGGTGCACATTCTGCCGTTCCGCATGACGGATGAGAACATGGCTCAGCAGAGCGCGTCGCCGTGGTCGCCGTTCTGGAACAATCTCAAGGACGGTTACGACGTCTTCGAGCGTACGAAGCGTCCCCCGGCCGTCGGGGTGTGCAGCGGCCGTTATATTTTCCGCGAAGCGCGGGCGAAAGAATTGCCGGGTCAGCTCGACGCATGCGGTCCGACGATCGCGTCCATCCGCGAGCAAGATCAGTGGCTCGCCAACGTGCCGCCGCCCTCGCCCATTCTGCCCAAGGCTGCTGCTCAAACGGCTCAGTCGAAGACGCCGCCCATTCCGCAGATTCAGACGAGCCTCGAAAGCGAAGCACCCCCGCCGATGTTTTCGTGGCGGCTTATTCGCTGACTTTGCCGCGCTGACACATTGTGGCGCTAACTTTAGCCGCCGCTTGTGATTTTGCCCCGCAATCCTACCTACGTTAGCGCCTAGTCGCCGCACTGGCGGGCGCTTGCCTTGCGTGGCCAACGTTGCGATAGAGCACACAAATTCACGGATTGAGGATCATCGATGGCCGAAAAAACAATTGCGAAGCGCATAGAGATCACGCTGGAAGGCTGGTTGTTCAGCTCGCGCTGGCTGCTCGCGCCATTCTATTTCGGCCTCGCGCTGTCGCTGATCATTCTCATGATCAAGTTCCTGATGGAGCTTTTTCACCTCGCCGCCGTCGCGTTCTCGTCAACAGAGTCCGACGTGATCCTCGGCTTGCTGACGCTCGTCGATTTGACGCTGACAGGATCGCTGCTGATCATCGTCATCTTCTCGGGATACGAAAATTTCGTCTCGAAGATGGACCATTCGGATGACGGCGACCGGCCGGCGTGGATGGGAACGATCGACTTCGCCGCTCTGAAGCTCAAGATGCTTTCGTCGATCGTCGCGATCTCGGCCGTGCAGCTTCTCCGTCAGTTCATGTCGCTCACCACCGTTACGCCAGAGCGCGAGAAAGAGCTGATGTGGCTCGTCATCATCCACGTGGTGTTCGTCGTTTCGAGCGTGCTCCTGGCGCTATCCGACCGGATCGCGGGCGGCGGACATGACGAACAGCCGGCTTCTTCCGGATCGTCGAAGGGGAACGGCCACTAACAACCGGCGCGCTTCACACGAATATCGGAATAAGATTGAGGCGCCTTTCGGCGCCTCAATGCGTTCAATCCATTTTGCCGTGGCAGTGCTTGTATTTCTTGCCTGAGCCGCAGGGGCAGAGGGCGTTGCGCGAAACGCGGCCCCAGGTTGCGGGGTCCTTCGGATCGACCGCGCCCTCGTTCTTACGGCTCTGCAGCGGTGCGCGCCTCTCGGGCTCGGGTCCCGCAGCGCGGCGTGCACGGGCCCCTTGAATGGCGGCGTCGGCCAACGCCAGTTCGGGATCGCGCTCGAACTCGTCGAAGCCCGTCGTCGCGTCGACGTGGTGGGCTTCCATCGGCGGCAGATCGACGGGCTGCAGCGCGGGCTGATCCTCGGGCGGCGCCAGTTCGACGTGCATCAGCTGGCCCGTCACGTTTTCGCGCAGACGTCCGAGCATGCTCTCGAAGAGGACGAACGCTTCGGATTTGTATTCGTTCAGCGGATCGCGCTGACCGTAGGCGCGGAAGCCGATCACCTGACGCAAATGCTCAAGCGTCACAAGGTGCTCGCGCCAGAGGTGATCCAGCGTCTGGAGCAGCACCATCTTTTCGATCTGGTGATAGAGCTCCGGTCCGAGTTCCTTGGCTTTCTCGTCCGCCTTGGCGTCCGCGGCGGCCTTGATGCGTTCCTTGATCTCTTCGTCGGCGATGCCTTCCTCGGCAGCCCAGGCGTCGATCGGAAGATCCAGCGCGAGAACGTCGTTGACCTGCTCGTAGAGGCCCTTCGTGTCCCACTGCTCGGCATAGGCCGCCGGCGGAATGAAGCGCGTGACGTATTCGTCGATCAGCTCGTTGCGAAGCTCGACGACCGTCTCGGAAACGTCCTCCTGGCCCATGATGTCGAGCCGCTGCTCGAAGATGACCTTGCGCTGGTCATTCATGACGTCGTCGTACTTCAGGATCTGCTTGCGGATATCGAAGTTGCGCTGCTCAACCTTTTTCTGGGCCGTTTCGAGCGACTTGTTCATCCAGGGATGCGTGATCGCTTCGCCGTCCTTAAGGCCGAGCGTCTGGAGCACCTTGTCCATGCGCTCGGATCCGAAGATGCGCATCAGGTCGTCATCGAGCGCCAGATAGAACTTGGAACGGCCTGGGTCGCCCTGACGGCCGGAACGGCCGCGCAGCTGATTGTCGATGCGGCGGCTTTCATGGCGCTCGGTCGCGAGCACGTAGAGGCCGCCGGCCTCGAGCGCCTTTTTCTTATTGGCGGCGACGTCTGTGACAAGCTCAGCGCGCTTGCTGCTGATCGCCGTCTCGTCGGGCGGGGTTCCCTTTGCCGTTTCTTCGGCGATCCAATCGCGCAGGCGGAACTCGGCGTTGCCGCCCAGCTGAATATCGGTACCGCGGCCCGCCATGTTGGTGGCGATCGTCACGGCTCCGAACTGGCCGGCCTGCGCAACGATGCTCGCTTCCTGCTCGTGATAGCGTGCGTTCAGCACCTGATGCGGGACCGGGTCGCCCTTGCCCTTGGCTTCGGACGCGAACTTGGTCAGCATCGCCGCCATATCCGTCAGATGCTTGCGCAGTTCTTCTTCCTTGCCGGGCTTGATGGCAGCGGCCTGCTCTTCGAGCTGCTTGGCAAGTTCCTTGAAATACTTGTGGTCCTTCAGAAGCTCTGAAAGTTGCTCAGACTTCTCGATCGACGTGGTGCCGACAAGGATCGGCTGTCCGCGATGTCTGGCTTCCGCGATCGATTGCACGATGGCTGCGAGCTTCTCGCGCTGTGTCCGGTAGATCTCGTCATCCTCGTCGATACGGCTGACGGGGAGATTGGTCGGGATGTCGATGACCTCGAGCCCGTAGATATCCATGAACTCGCTGGCTTCGGTCATTGCCGTACCGGTCATGCCGGCGAGCTTCTTGTAGAGACGGAAGTAGTTCTGGAACGTGATCGACGCCAGCGTCTGGTTTTCGGGCTGGACCTCGACCTTCTCTTTGGCTTCGAGCGCCTGATGCAGGCCTTCCGAATAACGGCGGCCAGGCATCATGCGGCCGGTGAACTCGTCAATGATGACGACCTGCCCGCCTTTGACGATGTAATCCTTATCGCGCTGGAACAGCTTGTGGGCCTTCAGCGCTTGCGTCAGGTGATGGACGATCGTGACGTTGTCGATGTCGTAAAGCGTGCCCTTCAGGAGGCCCGCGGCTTCGAGCGCGCGCTCCATCTTTTCGTTGCCGGCTTCCGAGAATGAAACCTGACGCTGCTTTTCGTCGAGTTCGAAGTCTTCGGGTGCGACGATCTTCATCATCTCGTCGATCTGCTGATACAGTTCGGCCTGGTCTTCCAATGGGCCGGAGATGATCAAGGGCGTGCGTGCTTCGTCGATGAGGATCGAGTCCACTTCGTCGACGATTGCGTAAATGTGCGGCCGCTGCACCATCTCGGTGTAGTTCATCTTCATATTATCGCGGAGATAATCGAAACCGAGCTCGTTGTTCGTGCCGTAGGTCACGTCGCAGGCGTAGGCGATCTTGCGGGATTCGTCGCTCATGTCGTGTACGATGCAGCCGACAGTGAGACCGAGGAAGCGATAGATCTGCCCCATCCAATCGGCGTCGCGCTTGGCGAGGTAGTCGTTGACGGTAACGACGTGGACGCCTTTGCCGGTGAGGGCGTTGAGGTACACGGGGAGCGTGGCGACGAGCGTTTTACCTTCGCCCGTTCTCATTTCGGCGATATCGCCCTGATGGAGGACCATGCCGCCAATGAGCTGCATGTCGAAGTGGCGCTGGCCAAGCGTGCGCTTTGCCGCTTCACGGACGGTCGCGAACGCGGGAACGAGGAGATCATCGAGCGAGGCGCCGTCGTTCAGCTGCTGACGGAATTGCTCCGTGCGCGCTCGAAGCTCTTCGTCGGATAGGTCCTGCAGCTCGGGCTCGAGCGCATTGATCGCCGCGACACGAGACCGAAAGCCTTTGACTCTCCTCTCGTTCGAGGAACCGAAAATCTTCGAAGCGAGATCACCGAACGAGAGCATATTTTTAGATCCGTCCTACAAATTCGACTTGGCCGTACCCCCTGGCACGGCCGGCTCAGTCTCTTATCGCCGGGCAGCGTAAAGCCAAAAAATGCGCGGCCAGGGCCTCCCCCGCCACGCCTGCGTCGACGTTCCCACAGCGCCACTAATTGCGCGGTCGACACGGGCTTTAACGCCCGACCCGATTAGGCGCAGACATAAGAACTCGCCCCCCCGACTGTCAATGTTATGCGCTATAACGCCGACGTAAGAGATTTTCTTCCCGTGGCCAAGAATTAACTTGGTTTTCTGGCCTTGGCCCGCTATCGAAACCCGCTTGTTGGCCGCCTGCCGCGGTCTTGCCGTCGTGCCCAAAACGAGCCCCATACGAGCCCTGGGACGGCAACTTAAGGTCCTCAACCTCCAACGCGGAGCCAACGCTGATGAAGCGTATCACCCTTATTCTTATGACTTTCGCGCTCGCGGGCATGGCCGCACCTTTCACGGCGGTGGCCGAGGACAAGGTCGTCGCCACGATCGACGGCAAACCCATCACCGAAGGCGATCTTGCGGTGGCCGAGAGCGAAATCGGCTCAGACATGGGCACAATGCCGCCCGAGCAGAAGCGCACATCCCTTCTCGAATTTCTCATCGATAATCAGCTTTTTGCGGAAGCGGCCGAAGCCCAGAAGCTGAATGAGGGCGCCGACTTCGAGACACGCCTCAACTATCTGAAGCGCCGCGCCCTTCGGGAGCTCTATTTCGACAAGGTCATTAAGGCCTCGGTTAGCGATGCTGACGCGCGCAAGATTTACGACGATCAAGTCAAGTTGTTGAAGCCAGAAGAGGAAGTATCGGCGAGACATATTCTTGTCGCTACTGAGGATGAGGCTAAGGCGCTGAAAGAAAAGCTCGACAAGGGCGCCGATTTTGCTCAGCTCGCCAAAGAAAACTCCAAGGATCCGGGTTCGAAGGACGATGGCGGCAACCTTGGTTACTTCGGTCATGGGCAAATGGTGCCGCAGTTCGAAGAGATCGTCTTCAAGCTGAAGAAGGGCGAAGTCTCCGATCCGGTGAAGACGCAGTTCGGCTGGCATCTCGTGAAACTCGAGGATCGCCGGACCAAGCAGCCGCCGGCGTTCGAGATCGTCAAGGACCGGATCGTCCAGTCCCTGCTTCTGCAGAAAGCTCAGCAAACGGCTGTGGGCCTGCGCGGAAAGTCGAAGATCGAGATCGTCGATCCGGAAATCAAGAAGACGGTGGATGCCCGCAATGCGGCGGTCCAGGCCCAGTCGAAGCCGGCGGCCGCTGAACCACCCAAAGACGCTCCGAAGGACGCTCCCGCAGAGGCGGCGAAGCCCTAAGCTTCCCTGCCAGTCAAAAGTTCTTGCTCGGGCCGCTTGATTATGGCGGCCCGATCTGTTTCAGGGAGCCTCGCACCCTCTCCGGAGATCCCTTATGAGCAAAGCTTCGAGCGTTTCGCCGTTCGCCCCTAAAGCTCTCGCTAAATTGCCGATCATCGAGGGCGTTGCCTTTGCGACTGCGGAAGCCGGTATTCGCTACAAGAACCGCACGGATCTCTTGCTCGCCGTGCTCGACGAAGGGACTTCGGTTGCTGGCGTTCTTACACAATCGAAGACCGCGTCCGCCCCGGTTCTCACTTGCCGGAAGCACCTGAAAAAGGGTGCGGCGCGGGCGGTCGTCGTGAATTCCGGCAACGCCAACGCCTTTACGGGGAAAAAGGGCAGCGAGGCGGTCGACATCACGGTTGCACATGCCGTTGCGGCCGTTGGCTGCAAACCGCACGAAGTCTTCGTCGCTTCGACCGGCGTCATCGGCGAACCGCTCAATGCGGAAAAGTTTGCCCATCTTCTCGGTGACCTCGCCAAGCAGGCCGAGCCCGACGCTTTCGAAAAAGCGGCGCGGGCGATCATGACCACCGATACCTTTCCGAAGCTCGCGACGCGGACCGCGCTGATCGGGGACACCGAGGTCACCATCAACGGCTTCTGCAAGGGCGCGGGGATGATCGCGCCCGACATGGCAACGATGCTGTGCTTCATCTTCACGGATGCCGCGATCTCGTCCGATGCGCTGCAAGAGCTGTTGGCCGAGCACGCCGCCACCACGTTCAACTGCATGACCGTCGATGGCGACACGTCGACGAGCGATACTTGCCTGATGTTTGCGACTGGGAAGGCGGAAGCTCGCGGGCAAAAGCTCATCACGAAGGCCAAGTCGAAGAAGCTCCAGGCGTTTTCGGAGGCTCTCTACGACTTGATGCGCGATCTCGCGATCCAGGTCGCGAAGGACGGCGAGGGACTTACGAAGTTCGTGACGTTCGAGGTCGGCGGCGCCAAATCATGGCACGCGGCGCGGGCGATCGCGCTCTCCTGCGCCAATTCACCCATTCTCAAGACGGCGATTGCCGGAGAAGATCCGAACTGGGGCCGCGTCGTGATGGCTGTCGGCAAGTCCGGCGAAGCTGCCGACCGCGACAGGCTTGCAATCTGGTTCGGTCCCCACTGCGTTGCGCGCGACGGGGAGCGCGCCGCGGATTATGACGAGAAGACCGTTGCCGCTTATATGAAGAACTGCGAGATCGTCATTCGCGTCGACGTCGGGGTTGGCAAGTCGGGAGCGCGGGTCTGGACCTGCGACCTCACGCACGGATACGTATCGATCAATGCCGATTACCGGAGCTGAGAAGCTGAGAGCCAATGGATAAGGCGTTCTGGAACGAGCGCTGGCAGCGCCGCGAGATCGGGTTTCATCAGCAGCGAATCCATTCGCAGCTTTTGCGCTTCTGGCCGAAACTTGGATTGCGCCAAGAGACCGCCGTTTTCGTGCCGCTTGCGGGCAAGAGCCGCGACATGGTCTGGCTCGCGACGCAGGGGCATCGCGTCATCGGGGTCGAGCTGTCGAACGTTGCGGTCCGCGAATTTTTCGACGAAGGCGGCCAGGTGCCGAATCGCTCCTCGGCCGGCGCGTTCGAGATTTCGTCCGCCGGGCCGTTCGAGCTTTATTGCGGCGATTTTTTCGAATTCGACGGCGATGTCCTGAAGGACGTCGTGGCGGTTTACGACCGCGCCGCGCTGATCGCGCTGCCACCTGGAATGCGCGCCTATTACGCCGAGACGCTTGCTCGGATCGTGCCGCGTGGGGCCATCATTTTCCTCATCGCGATCGATTATCCCGAGGGTGAGATTTCCGGGCCGCCATTTCCGGTTTCGCGTGACGAGGTTCACCGTCTTTACGGAGATACGTTCGAGATCGACGTGCTCGAGACGCGCGATGGCCTCGCCGATAGCGACAACCTCAAGAAACGCGGCGTCACTCGCCTCGACGAGACCGTCTACCTGCTGAGGCGGCAGGCATGAAGCCATTGCTTCTCGTTGCGGCCGTCGCGCTCATCGACGACGACAAACGCGTGCTGATCGCCCAGCGCCCGGCGGGAAAGTCCATGGCTGGCCTTTGGGAATTTCCCGGTGGCAAAGTGGAGCCGGGGGAAACGCCTGAGGACGCGCTATGCCGCGAAATCAAGGAAGAACTCGATATCGAACTTTGCCGGACGTGTCTCTCGCCGTTCAACTTCGCGAGCCATGCGTACGAGAATTTCCACCTTCTGATGCCGCTGTACCTCTGCCGCACCTGGGAGGGAGAGATCGCGCCGCGAGAAGGCCAGACCGTGAAGTGGGTCCGGGCGCTCGATCTCAACCGCTATCCGATGCCGCCGGCGGACGAACCGCTCATTCCGTGGCTCAGAGATCTTTTGAGCGGGGCTTCAGCACATCTTTGAGACTGACTTCGGCCGATCCTGGCCGCAGCGGTTTCTGCTGGCTTTTGTGGGGCACCCATCCGGTCAGCGTGACGATTTCGAACGTCGCCGGGACGCGGCCGCCAGGAAGGCCAAAACGCTCCTGATAGATTTGCGCTGCCCGTAACAACAGGGTGCGCGTCACCGGCGTGCGGCGGCGCTCCGTCAGGGCATTACTCGCCGCCATGGCCTTGATCTCCTGCATCAAGGCCAGAGGCGACGCATAGGTTACCTCGACGAGGTCGCTATCGGCGACCGGCAGCGCGAAGCCCGCGCGCTGGAGAAGCCCGCCAAGCTCGCGGACGTCGGCGAATGGCGCGACGCGGGGAGAGGCACCGCCGAGGACCTCATCCTCAGCGAGAATCCAGGCCTCGCGCAATTCTTTTAGCGTTTCGCCCCCGAGCAGCGCGCCGAGAAAAAGCCCGTCGGGCTTCAGTGCGCGATTGATCTGGATGAGAGCGCCGGGGAGATCGTTGACAAGATGGAGCGCCAGACCGGACACCACGAGATCAAGGCTGCCCGCCGCGAACGGCAGTGCTTCCTCGTCGGCACCGACTTTCAAACCGCGTGCGCGCATGAGGCTCGCGAGAGACGATTCGACATCGATGATCGTGCCGATCGCCGGAAGCGTCCGGAGCCGTTCCGCCACGAGCCCGTTATACGCACCCAGACTGACGGCAAGCGGAAAATCCCGGCGCACGAGCGAAAGGCGTTCGGCGAAATCGTCGGCGACGCGCTCCAGCAGAAAATCGGGAAGGTTCGCGCCGCCGGTCGCCTTGGCGATACGCTCGCGGCGCATTCTCATAAATTTGCGGTCAAAAATCTGCGGTGCGCCGGGCATCGCTTGTCTTTCTCGTAAGTGGGATTCGGCTCGTAGCTGATCGGGGCCGATTGCCGGGACCCTGGAAGGGCGGCCGGCGTCGAAGCACTCGCTGGCGTTAGCGCGTTGCGCTAGTGTTGTGCAATGTCGAACAGTAACACGGTTGCGAACGACGATACGGGAGATGGCCCGAGCGGCAGCTCAGGCATGCCCTCGCGGCTTCGTCCTTTCCGGGGGCTTCGGCTCACTCGGCTTCGGCGGGCAGCCCTCGATCTGTTTCTGCCTCCGGTCTGCCTCGGCTGCCGGATCCGGATCATGGACCACGATTCCCTCTGTCCGTCCTGCTGGAGCCAAATCAATTTCGTCCGCCCTCCAGTGTGCGACAGGCTCGGATTGCCTCTCGCCATCGATACCGGCGGCCTCACGCTCTCGGCGGCCGCCATTGCGAACCCACCGGACTACGATCGTGCCCGGGCAGTCGCCAGCTTCGGCGGGCTCCTGCAGGTGCTCATTCACGGGTTCAAATTTCACGACAATCATAACGTCCGGCGGCTTTTCGGGCGGTGGATGGCGGACGCGGGGCGCGAGGTGCTTGCCGAAGCCGACCTTCTGGTGCCGGTGCCGCTCGCGCGGTGGCGGCTGATGGGACGGCGATTTAACCAAGCGCAAATTCTGGCGGCGGAGGCCGGGCGGCGAACCGGCAAGCCCGTCAATCCGTTCGCGCTCGTCAGAATCCGTTCGACGCCACATCAAATCGGCCTCACCCGGGCTCAGCGGAGCCGGAATGTGGCGGGTGTTTTCCGCGTACCTGCCCGTGAATTGCCGAATATCTCAGGAAAAGCCATAGTTTTGGTCGACGATGTCATCACGAGCGGTGCAACGGCATCGGCCGCGGCCCGGGCCTTGAAACAGGCAGGCGCTCGCAAAGTCGACGTGCTCGCACTTGCGATAGTTTCAGAACGTTATTCCTGAGACTGCAAAGGGCGTGGCAAAGCCGCGGCACAGCGGCGCAAATCAACGATGCAAGGTTGCATGACCTCGGGAACGGTTTAGTTTTGATTCGAACTTTTCGTATGGCGTGTTGAGAGGCGCCGAAGAAATGCAGAAGGTGACGGTCTACACTGCTGGCAACTGCTGCTACTGCCATATGGCCAAAGACCTATTGCGGCGCAAAGGTGCAGCGTTCGAGGAAATCGACCTGTCGGGCCGCAACGATTTGCGTGCTGACCTTACCTCGCGCGCGGGCGGCCGAAGAACAGTTCCTCAAATCTGGATCGGGAATGTACACGTGGGTGGCTGCGACGACCTTTTCGATCTCGAGCGCAGCGGACGCCTCGATACGCTTTTGACCGCAGCCTGATCATGTCATCACGTTCCAAAACAGCATTTCGGGCCGCTCTCGTACAAATGCGAGCCGGTCGTAGCGTCGAACGCAACGTTGCCGACGCGGTATCGCTCATCAACGAAGCGGCGGACCGCGGAGCAGAGTACGTTCAGACGCCGGAATGCACGACCTTGATGGAGCTCGATCAGGCACGTCTCATGGCGGAGACGAAGCCCGAGGACGGCAACGTCGCGCTCGCGGCATTTACCGATGCCGCCCGCAAGCGCAAGATCTGGTTGCACATCGGATCGATGGCCGTGAAGGTCGGCGAGCGGCGTCTCGCCAATCGCACGTACGTCATTGCTCCCGATGGTGCGATCGCCGCACGATATGATAAGATCCACATGTTCGATGTCGATCTCGGCGGCGGCGAGTCCTACAGCGAAAGCGTGAACTATCAGGCCGGTCCGAGCGCAATTATCGCGGAACTTCCGTGGGGCCGTCTTGGCCTGACCATTTGCTACGATTTGCGATTCCCCGCGCTGCATCGGGCGCTGGCGAAGGCCGGAGCTAAATTCATCACCGCGCCGGCAGCATTCACGCGGACCACGGGCGAAGCGCATTGGCACACGCTGCTCAAGGCGCGTGCCATCGAGACCGGCGCTTATATCCTGGCGGCGGATCAGGGCGGCCGGCACGAAAACGGCCGGGAGACGTTCGGCCATAGCCTCATCATCTCGCCTTGGGGCGAGGTTCTGGCGGAGGCAGGCGTTGATCCCGCGGTCGTCCTCGCCGACATAGATGCGGCCTACGTCGACCAGGTGCGGCGGAAGCTGCCGTCACTCACTCACGACCGCGATTTCGATGTCGTGGTCGCCAACTCGAAGGCGCCGTCACTGGTGCACGGATCGTGATCAAGTACCGTCTTGAATGTTCGTCGGGACATGAATTCGAAAGCTGGTTTCGCGCGAGCGCCGATTTCGACTCCCAATCGCTTGCGGGAGAAATCGCCTGTCCGCTTTGCGGCTCGATCGACATCGCGAAGCAGCCGATGGCGCCCTCAATCGTGACGAAGGCGGCCGTCGCGTCGCGATCCGCCGGTCCCGCCCCGATGCAGAGCGGGGCGATGCAGACCGGGGACGCGAAGGCTGCACTCGAAGCACTGCGCGCCATAAAGAAGACCGTCTTCGAGAACTCTGAAGACGTCGGATCGCGTTTCGCGGACGAAGCGCGCAAAATGCATTTCGGCGAAATTGAAGAGCGCCAAATTCGCGGAAGCTCGACCCTTGAAGAGGCGCGCGAGCTCGTCGACGAAGGCGTACCGTTCGGCATCCTCCCCGCACTTCCCGAGGATCTTAACTAAAGCTCAAGGGAAAGCTCCCCGATTGCCGTTTTCCGTGGGCCCGTCCGGCTCAGAGAGGCATTTTGGCGGTTGCTAGCCGGGGCGGAAGCGGTGCAAACATCTTCTCCGGATCGGGGCGTTGTCCGCCCCCGCGGAGATCGCACCTGAATGACCTCACCCGTTACCCGTCTCGATGCCTCTGCCCGTACCCGCGGAGGCCCGGCAATCCGCCATGACTGGACGGGCGCCGAAGCTCTGGCGCTCTACGAGCTTCCGCTCATGGATTTGCTATTTCGCGCCCAAAGCGTGCATCGGACGTCTTTCGACCCGAACAAAGTTCAGATGAGCCGTCTCCTGTCGATCAAGACGGGCGGCTGCGCGGAAGACTGCGGCTACTGCAGCCAGTCCGCTCACCACAAGACCGGCCTCAAGGCATCGAAGCTGATGGAGGTCGAACGCGTCCTCTCGGAGGCCCGGAAGGCCAAGGCCGCCGGTGCAACGCGCTATTGCATGGGCGCCGCATGGCGCAGCCCCAAGGCGCGAGACATGGACGTCGTCGTCGCAATGGTTGAAGGCGTCAAAGCGCTCGGCATGGAAACGTGCATGACGCTCGGCATGCTTTCGGACGACGATATCCTCAAGCTGCGCGACGCCGGTCTCGATTATTACAATCACAACGTCGATACGTCCGAAGCCTACTACGACAAGATCATCACCACGCGGACGTACGCCGACCGGCTCGATACGCTGGCGCGCGTTCGCGATGCGGGCATGAAGGTTTGCTCGGGCGGCATCGTCGGCATGGGCGAAGAGCGGCAAGATCGCGTCGACATGCTCGTGACGCTCGCCAACCTCGAAGAGCATCCGGAGAGCGTTCCGATCAATATGCTGATCGCCATTCCGGGAACGCCTCTCGGAGATACCGAGCGGATCGACCCGATCGATTTCGTCCGCACGATCGCGGTCGCCCGCATCATGATGCCGAAGTCGTTCGTGCGTCTCTCGGCGGGACGCACAGAAATGAGCGACGAGATGCAGGCGCTCTGCTTCTTCGCGGGCGCCAATTCCGTCTTCGTCGGCGATACGCTGCTGACGGCGGACAATCCGGGCGAAGACAAGGACAGCAAGCTTTTTGCGAAACTCGGCCTGTCGGCGCTCGACATCGAAATCGCCGATCCTCACGAGGCGGAGCTAGCGTCCACTGCGGTTCAACGGGATGCCCGGCAATCATGAGCGTGCGCTCGACGCGCTCCTCCGCCGCGGGCGTTTGAGGACGCTCGAAACGGCGCACGGCATCGATTTCACATCGAACGACTATCTCGGGCTCGCGCAATCGCGCGAGCTGGCGCAGGCGGTTGAGCGGGCGGTTGCTCGCGGCGTACCGGTCGGCGCCGGCGGCTCGCGCCTGCTGCGCGGCAATCACGAAGAACACGAGGCGTTGGAGCAGGAAGCGGCGCGGTTTTTCGGCGGCGAGACGGCACTGTTCTTTGGCGGCGGCTTCATCGCCAATTCGGCTCTGCTCTCGACCTTGCCATCACGGGGCGACCTGATCGTCTACGACGATTTCATTCATGCGAGCGCTCACGACGGCATGCGCTTGTCGAAGGCGAACTCGGTCGCGGTTCGTCACAACGATGCGCAGGCCTTCGAGGACAGCATCGCGGCTTGGCGGCGTGACGGCGGAACGGGACAGCCGTGGATCGTCATCGAAAGCCTTTACAGCATGGATGGGGACCGGGCGCCGATCAGGGATCTCTTCGACATCGCGCGGCGTCACGACGCGATGCTCATCATCGACGAAGCGCACGCGACGGGCGTCTTCGGCGCGATCGGCCGCGGACTTGCAGCCGATCTCGAAGGCAACGACAACGTCATCAGTTTGCATACGTGCGGCAAGGCACTCGGCGCCATGGGCGCGCTGGTAATTGGACCACGGGTCATTCGCGATTTTCTCGTCAACCGAGGCAGGCCATTCATTTACGCAACCGCTCCATCACCGCTGATCGCAGCGACGGTGCGCGCGGCGCTCGAGATTTGCCAGACGCAGCCGGAACGGCGCGAGCGTCTCATGAGCCTCGTCGCGCATGCGGAACGAGAACTCGCGGCGAAGACGCGCTTTACTCCTTCCGGTTCGCAAATCCTGCCCCTGGTCGTCGGCGGCGATGTACCGGCGGTGGCGCTTGCGAAATCGATGCAGAGCCGCGGTTACGACATACGCGCGATCCGTCCGCCCACGGTGCCGGAAGGCACGTCCCGGCTGCGGCTCACGATTACTCTCAACGTGGATGACGTCGCAATTACACGGCTTGTCGACGAAATCGCAGCGGCCGAAGCGGAGACCGCGGCATGACCATTCGTATCGTCGTTGCCGGCACCGGGACGGATATCGGCAAAACCGTTTTCGCCGCCGCGCTCACAGAAGCGCTCGATGGATATTATTGGAAGCCCGTGCAGGCGGGCCTTGCGGGCGACACCGATGCCGAGACCGTCAATCGGCTGACGACCTTGGCAGAGTCACGAATTCTCCCGGAGAGATACCGGCTGAAAACGCCGGCCTCACCGCATTATGCCGCCGAGGTCGACGGCATCGAGATCGATTCCAAGAAGCTTTCGCCGTTCGGGCTGCCGACACCGCTGGTGGTCGAGACGGCCGGCGGCCTGATGGTGCCGCTGACGCGGCGCTTGTTGCAGATCGACTTGCTGGCGCAATGGAGATTGCCTGTCATTCTCTGCGCTTCGACCGCGCTCGGAACGATCAATCACTCGCTGCTTTCCATCGAAGCCCTGAAGCGCCGCGCCATTCCAATTCTCGGCGTTGCTTTCATCGGCGACGAAAATGCCGATAGCGAGCGCACGATCGTGACGTTCGGGGCCGTGAGGCGACTCGGCCGTCTACCGCGCATCGACAATCTCAACGCTGACACTTTGCAGGCGGCATTCGCCGAGAATTTCGCGGTTGCAGACGTTCTCGATATCGGGGCCGTCGGCCCATGACATCGTCCGCGATCTGGCATCCATTCACGCAGCATGCGCTCGAACCATCGATGGCTCGCATCGCCCGGGCTGAAGGCGCGTGGCTCGAAACTCCTGAGGGGAAGCGCATTTTCGACGGCGTCTCTTCGTGGTGGGTCATCACACACGGGCACCGGCATCCGAAGATCATCGAAGCCATTCGCGCGCAAGCCGAGTTGCTTGACCAGGTCATCTTCGCCGGCTTTACGCACGAGCCTGCGGAAGCCGTTGCGGCTGGTCTGTTGAAGATCACGCCGCAAGGTTTGCGCCACGTGTTCTTTTCCGACAGCGGTTCGACGTCCGTCGAAGTCGCGCTCAAAATGGCGCTCGGATATTGGAAAAATATCGGGCAATCCCGCACGCGCATTCTCGCGCTGGAAGATGCCTATCATGGCGACACCGTCGGCACGATGTCGGCGGGTGCTCGCGGCGTTTTCAACGCGGCTTACGAGCCGCTGCTGTTTGAAGTCGGCCGCATTCCGCTGCCCAAGCCGCATCATGCGCAGCCGACGTTTGATGCACTCGAAATCGCCTGCCGGAAAGGGGACGTCGCCGCGTTCATTTGCGAGCCGCTGATCCTCGGGGCGGGCGGCATGCTGATGTACGACGCGGACGCCCTCAAGGAGATGCACCGGATCTGCAAGGCGCACGACGTGCTCTTCATTGCAGATGAGGTGATGACCGGCTTCGGCAGAACGGGAACCGTGTTTGCATGCGAGCAGGCGGGAATATCGCCCGACATCCTCTGCATCGCCAAAGGAATTACCGGCGGGTCCATACCGCTCGCAGTTACGATGTGCAGTCCGCCCATATACGACGCCCATCTCTCGAAAGACCGTTCGCGGACATTCTTTCACTCAAGCTCTTACACGGCCAATCCGATCGCCTGCGCTGCGGCGGCTGCCAATCTCGAAGTTTGGCGCACGGAACCCGTTATCGAGCGAATTTTGGCCCTTACGCAGAAACAGGCCCTGTGTCTTAAAGACTTGGAAGCCGACCTGCGCTTCTCGAACCTCCGGCAGCTTGGTACAATCACGGCCTTCGAGCTTGCCGACGCTCAACAAGGCTATCTTGCCGATATTACTCTCGCAATGCGCGCACGCCTCCTCGAACGCGGCGTGCTTCTCCGGCCTTTGGGATCGACCGTTTACGTGATGCCGCCCTATTGCACGACCAAGGATGAACTCAAATTCGTCTATCGCAGTCTCGTCGATACCGTCGATGAGGTGCTCTCGTGACGGGCGTGGAAATCATCAGTTATGGCCATTACGCGCCGGAGCGCATCGTATCCAATCGGGAGATCGAGACGCGCCTTGGTCTAGAGGACGGTTGGATCAAGCGACGTACCGGCATCGAGGAACGCCGATATGCGGCGGACGGCGAAGCGCTTTCGGACATTGCGGTGAAGGCCGGCGACATGGCGCTGGCACGAGCTGGGCTTTCGCGCGACGATGTCGGGTTGCTGTTGCTCGCGACATCGACGCCGGATCATTTGCTGCCGCCGTCGTCGCCGCTCGTCGCGCATCGTCTTGGATTGGCGAACGCCGGTGCGATCGACATGGCGGGCGCTTGCGCAGGATTCATCTATGCGCTGACGTTGGCCGACAGTTTCGTGCGGACGCAGGGAATAGCGGTTCTCGTCATCGCAGCCAACATTCTTTCTCGCCGTATCAACGAAGCGGATCGTGCAAGCTGCGTGCTCTTCGCGGACGCTGCAGGCGCAGTCTTATTAGCGCCGTCCGCGCGTGCGGAAGCTGGCATTCAAGGCGCGCATCTCGCGGCCAAGGGCCAGCATTATGATCTGATCACGATACCTGGCGGCGGCAGCCGCAAACCGTTTTCCAAAATCCGCGACCCGCAAGACGTATTGATGGTCATGAACGACGGCAAAGCCGTCTACGCGGCGGCCGTCGATATGATGACGGAGTGTGCGGAAAAGGCGTTGGCAAAGGCCGGGATGTCCACGGGCCAAGTCGATCATCTCATACCGCATCAGGCCAATGAGCGGATGATGAATACCTTAGCGCACCAGCTTGACGTTCCGCCCGAGCACCTCAGATCGACGATCGAGAATTTCGGCAACAGCTCGGCTGCGACGATCCCGTTCACGTTGTCGGCCACAGCGGTCGACCGGCCGTACGCGGCGGGCGAGACCGTGTTGATGACCGCGGCGGGCGCCGGATTAACTGGCGGCGCCGCAATCTTCAGATTGTAATTCCGCGTCGGCCGTTACTCGCAGCCGTTACTGGCGGATGCCCTCGACGTCGAGCATGAGTTCTACGGTCTTCGACGCGGGGCCAAGATCGCGGTTGATGCCGAAATCAGCGAGCGTCAACTCCGTCGTTCCCGTGAAGCCATCGCGGTAGCCGCCCCAGGGATCTTTGCCGCCACCGAGGCGCTCGGCATCGATCGTGATTTCTTTCGTCACGCCGTGCAGCGTGAGATTGCCGGTGATCTTTGCCTTGTCGGGTCCGGACGCCTTGACGCTCGTGCTCTCGAAGGTCGCCGTCGGGAACATCTCGGTATCGAGCAGATCGGCCGCGCGCAGATGCTTGTCGCGTTCGGCGTGATTGGTATCGATGCTCGTCGTGTCGATTTCGACCTTCACTTTCGAAGCGTCGGGGTTCTTGTCGTCGAATGTAAAGTTGCCGGAGAACTTATCGAAGCGGCCGGTCAGCCAGCTGAAGCCGAGATGCTTAATGCGGAAGGTGATCGACGCGTGGGCGTTCTTGGTGTCGATGACGTAGTCGGCCGCCGACGCGGGGAGCGCGAGCAGCGAAACGGTCATCGATGCCGCAAGAGCCGCTATTCTGAAGTTCATTGCCGATTTTCCTTTTCTTGGACGAGTGATTCAATTGGCGGCGGACCCGACCACATGCGTGTCAGGACCGGGCTTTTGTCGAGGTAATGATGCTTCAAAGCGGCGGCAGCATGAACGACGGCGAGCGCGATCGTCGCGTAGCTGAGAATTCTGTGAACGTAGCCGGCGCGGCTTTCGAGCCCGTGCATTTGAAAGATCGACGGAACTGAAAACCAACCGAAGACGCTGATCGGCTCCCCGCCTGCGGTCGATATCAGGTAGCCGCTCGCCATCAGCACGAACAGCAGAACATAAAATCCCCAATGGACGGCGTAGGATGCCCTTTGCTCGAGAGGCGAAAGCTCGCGGTCGGACGGCTTCACGTTCGCCGCTCGCCAGATCCAGCGAACGAGGAGCGCAAACAGCAAGAGCATGCCGACGCTACGATGGATGTCGGGGGCGGAATTGTAATACGGGCTGTAGTAGTCGAGGCGCACCATCCATAGGCCAAGTATAAACATGGCGACGATCGCAATCGCCATGAGCCAATGGAAGAGACGCGAGACGACCCCGTAGCCCTCCGATGTATCGCGAATAAGCATCGTAGCACCAGCTTGCGCGAAGGCGCGACGTCTCTCGACGCCCCCTGATGCAGAACAAATGCGAGCGGTGTACGGCTCCTTCAAGAGGGCACAAAAAGGTAACTATCCGTGACGTTTAGCGACCGCTTAGCGCGTCAGCTGGCGCGCCCGCGATCATATTGACGTCGACGCCGACGCTGACGGAATGCTCGCCTCCGCCGCGCAGCACGCCGCTGATCGGGCTCACGTCATCGTAGTCGCGGCCGTAAGCGACCGTCACGTGTTCGTCACGAACCATGATGCCATTGGTCGGATCGAAATCCACCCAGCCGTATTCCGGCGACCAGACCGAAATCCACGCGTGCGTCGCGTCCGCGCCTTGCAGCTTCGGACGTCCCGGCGGTGGCCTCGTGTGGAGATAGCCGCTGACGTAGCGGGCGGGAATACGAAGCGCACGAAAGCACGCCAAGGCAGCGTGCGCGAAATCCTGGCAGACGCCGCGTTTCGTCTGGAAGACTTGCGTCAACGGGGTCGAGACATCGGTTGCGTGCGGATCAAATGTGAAATCGTTATACATCCGCATGACGAAATCCATCGCCGCATCGAGGACTGGCCGTCCCGGCGCGAACGACGGCGCGGCATAGTCGGCGAACTCGAGCGTCGGCAGCGTGATCCGCGAGGCGCAGCGGTACATCAGAACGTGGACATCGCGCTCGCCGCCAGCTTTCAGCAGGCAATCATCGAGATGATCCCACGGCGTCGTCGACGAGAGATCAACGGGCGGCGGCGTTCGCTTCTCGACCGTGCTCCGCGCCAGCAGCACAAGCTCTTTGTGCTGCGACTCCATATCGAGAATGATGTCGATGTTTCCGAAGGCGTCTATCCCGTCCTGCCGCGACGTCGGCACCGGCTCGACAGTCAGGCTGTGATGGCGGACGATCTGCCCCGGCAGCGAGCGCGGCGTCATGTGCGCGATATGCAGAGACTGCACGACCATCGAGCGATAGCGGTAATGAGTTTTATGCGTAATATCGAAGATCATAGCGAGGGTTCTACCCTCGTGTGAGTCCGATGGGGCGCTTCGTCCATGACGTTGAAGTAGTGCCGCGTTATTTCGTTGGAAAGCTCGGGCAGCATTTCCAGCTGATCCAGCAGAAGCCGTTCGAGCATCGCGCCGCTTTCTTCCTTCGCCATCGCTTCGACGTCGGCCCTGCGGATCGACGTCAGCAGCGCGAGGATGAGCCGGCGATCTTCCGGCAGCCCCGGGCCCTGGTGCGTATCGGGAAGTCCTTCGAGATGCCGGGCTATTGCCGAGAGCTGATAGGCAAGGCTTCGCGGGTTTGCTTCGTCGAGCAGAAGAAGGTCGAGCACCAGCGCCAGCATCGGGTCGAGCCTGTAGCGCGAGCGATACGTGATGAAGCTGTCGGCGAGTTCGAGCAAGAGCAACAAGCTGCTCTGCGTCTCTTCCGGATCAGGCAACGGAATGAACAGCGTGAGAATTGCCTCGCTGAGATTCTGCGCTCGTTCGATGCGCCGGCCCATGTCGAGGAATGCCCAGCCCGAGTTCCGCGTCATGTTCTCGTGCATGAAGCCGTTGAAGGCGGCGATGGCGGCGAGCCCCTCGTCCAACACATCGAGGACTTCGAGCGGTTGCGCCGAGTTCAGCGCCTCTCTCCAACGGTTACCGGAGCGGAATTTGCTCAGCGTCTGCCAAGCTTCGAGCGACAGACGATCACGTACGAGATGGGCAACGCGATAGAGCCCATCGAGCGTGCGCTCGAGAGTGCGCGAGCCGATGCCGCTCGTGATGAGACGTTCACACAGCCGCTCGATTTCGGCATCGGGCGGCGTCTCCCGGCTGCCGGTGACGAGACCTAGATCCCTGCCGAGAAGAACTTCGAGGCATTTGCGCGCCGCGCGGCGGCCGGTATCAGGCGCGCCATCTTCCTGGATCCGCCGAAGGGCGCCGCGAAGCACCCGCATCGTCCAATCGGCGCGCTCGCTGTAGCGGCCAAGCCAGAACAGATCATCGGCGACGCGACTCTGGATGACGCGCTTTGAACGTTCGATGCGCGTCGTTGCCAGCGTCGGCCGCCAAAGGCTGACGTGCGGCGCGAGTTCGCTTTCCGACAGGACCCAGACGTCGCGCGTGCGGCCGTCCGGAGCGCTGAGCGCCACGGCGCGGTCAGGATCGATGCTCATCGCGAGCCCTCCCGGCATGACCTGATAACCGCTCTCCGTTCTGCAAACGAAGAGGCGGACGGCAAAGGGCTTTGGCACGAACCCGTCGCGACCGAGGATCGGTGCAGAACTGAACCCCACCTTTTCCTCGGCGACCAACGTTGCTCCATGAAGCTCGATCTCGCGCTTCATTTTCTCGCGTTCGGGCGCGGAAAGTCCGCGGGCTTCCCAGCCGAGCGCGGCCTGGCCCGGCCGCCCTGTGCCCTCCTGCGCCTTGCGGATGATGAACTTGTCGGGCCGCGCGAAAAGCTCGCGGCGCGCGTCGGGATCGCCAAGCCAGCGGCGCGGTGCATCCGCGAGTTCGAGATCCTCTCCCAGAACGTGACGAGCGAGTTCCGGCAAATAAGGTCCGAGGCCGCGGTTTTGCGCGAGCGCCGTTCCTATGGCGTTGACGACAATGCGCGGCGACTTGCGGCAGACGCGGAGCAGGCCGGAGGGGCCGATAAAGCCCGTCGGGTCGAGTTCGAGCGGATCGCTCGATTTGCCATCGATGCAGCGCACGAGGAGGTCGATCTCTCTCAAACCTTCGAGCGTCTTCAGATAGACCTGCTCGTTTCGCGTCTTGAGATCGTGGCCTTCAATGAGCAAGTAGCCGAGGTAGCGCGCGAGATAGGCGTGCGAGAAATAGTCTTCGTGATGCGGGCCCGGAGTCATCAGCGCGATACGCGCATTTTCGCGGCCGCTGTGGAGCGTCAGCGTCGACTGCAGTTTCTGAAAATAGGGCGCCAAGCGGCGCGCGTTGCAGTCTTTGAAGAGATCACCGGCGACGTGCGTGTGCACGACGCGGTTTGCCAAAGCAAAGCCGATGCCCGCCAGCGTCTCGGTGTGATTGTCGATGATATGCCATTTGCCGTCTTCGCCGCGGGCGATGTCGGCGGCGTAAAACATCAGGCCGCCGGCATTCGGCAAGATGCCATTAGCCGGTGCGAGATAAGCGGCGTCGGAAAAGATCAGCTCGGCAGGCACCCGTCCTTCGCGCAGAAGCTTCTGCTCGCCATAGACATCATTCAACAGCGCATCGAAGAGCCTCGCACGTTGAATGAGCGCCGATTCCAAGTCTTGCCATTCGCTTGCAGAAATGACGACGGGCAAGAGGTCGAGCGTCCAGCGTTGCGGCGTGGTGTGTGGATCGGCGAAGATATCGTAGGCGATACCCGTTTCACGGACGCGAGACGCGAGACGGCCATATCGCGCTTGCCGTTCGGTTTCGGGCAGCTCGGCCAATCCTTCGAGCAGCCGTCGCCAATGCGCGCGAACCGTTCCCGACGGATCCAGCAGCTCATCGAATCCCGTTATCTCCTTGCGCCGGTAGGCGTTCAAGAGATCGGAAACCGGCTGTTCATTCATTGCCGCTGCTGTCGTCATTCCGACTGGTCCACGCCGCGACGTCCTCCCCCAAATCGATCAAGGCACTATCGTGCGACGAGGCGCGGTCCGCAAGCGACGGGAGAATGCAAGAGGCGACTACACACTGCTTGTCTTTCAGCCCGGAAAGCGGCGGAGGTCCAGCGTGCATGGATAATCCGGGTTAACGCTCTCGGGCTTGACCGACATTGGTCCGGCCGTGTGGCCTTCCGCGTCGAAACGCGCTAGGCGGCGGCCTTCGGCTTCGTAGCCGTTGATCGGGAACACATCGTAGCTGCGTCCGCCCGGATGTGCGACGTGATAGCGACAGCCGGCAATCGACCGCCCGCTCCACGTATCGACAATATCGAACGTCAGCGGCACGTGCGCGCCGATCGTCGGATGCAAAGCGGACGGGGGCCACCAAGCGCGATAGCGGACGCCCGCGACGGCTTCGCCCCAGTTTCCGGTGGGCGCCAACGGTAGCGGACGCCCGTTGCATGTAACGACGAAGCGATCGCCCGTCTGACCTTTGACCTTTGCTTCGACACGCTCGAGCGAAGAATCAACGTAGCGCGCGGTGCCCCCCGCAACGCTCTCTTCGCCGAGCACATGCCAGGGCTCGAGCGCCTGACGCAATTCGAGCGTGAGGTTCGATGCCGACACGGTGCCGTAAAGCGGGAAGCGGAATTCAAAGTGCGGACGGAACCATTCGAGCTCTACCGGCAGGTTTGCCGCCTTGAGGTCGGCAATGATCGTCGCAAAGTCGGACCAAAGGTAATGCGGCAGCATAAATCGATCGTGCAGCGCTGTGCCCCAGCGCACCAGCTTCTGGCGATATGGCTTTTCCCAGAACATCACGATCAGGGCGCGCAACAGCAGTTGCTGCGCAAGACTCATGCGGGCGTGCGGCGGCATTTCGAACGAGCGGAACTCGACAAGCCCCAACCTGCCCGTCGCGCTGTCCGGAGAATAGAGCTTATCGATGCAGATCTCGGCACGATGCGTGTTGCCCGAGACATCGATCAGCAGGTTGCGGAAGAGCCGGTCGACGAGCCACGGCGGGATGTGCCCAACTCCTCGATCCGGCACTTGCGAAAGAGCGATTTCGAGTTCGTAGAGCGCTTCGTGGCGGCCCTCGTCGGCGCGCGGCGCTTGGCTCGTTGGTCCAATGAACATGCCGGAGAAGAAATAGGAAAGTGAGGGATGATTTTGCCAATAGGCAATGACGGACGCCAATAGATCCGGACGGCGCAGGAAGGGACTGTCTGCCGGTTCCATGCCGCCGAGGACGATGTGGTTGCCGCCGCCGGTTCCGGTATGACGACCATCGAGCATGAACTTTTCGGCGGAAAGGCGCGTGTCGTGCGCCTCCTCATAGAGCGCGGTCGTTATCGCGACTGTGGTCTCCCAACTCGCCGAGGGATGAATGTTGACTTCGATGACGCCGGGATCGGGCGTAACCTTGATCACGTTGAGGCGCGCATCCGACGGCGGATTATAGCCTTCGACCTGAACCGGAACGCCGGTCTCTTTCGCCGCTTCCTCAATCGCCGCAACGAGGGCCGCATAGTCTTCGGCATCTGTCAGCGGCGGCATGAACACGCAAATGGCGTTGCCGCGCGGCTCAACCGTCAACGCGGTTCTGACGGAGCCTGCGATGTCCGGCGTGATCTCGATGGGTGTGTTCGGCTTGGCGGCTTCTAGCGTCACGACGCGGCGTTCCTGCAGCAGGACGGAGCGCTCGGGCAGCGCCCGGGATTGGCTCATCGGATCGCGCGGGATGACGTTCGATTGCTCGGTTGGCTCAAGCACGGGGAACGATTGCAACGGAAGGCGGAAGCCGGCGGGAGAATCACCCGGCACGAGGAAAAGATGCTCCCGCCGGAGCGCCCAGCGCTCGGTGACCCATCGACGGCCGCGGTCCGCTGTCTGCCAAGCTTGTATCGGAAGAACGTAACTCGCGACTTGGCCCAGTCCGCGATCGAAAACGCGCGCGATCCGTTCGCGCTCGGCGGGGTCGTCCAGCCTATTGGCTTCGGTCGTGACATTGATCGGCAGGTTGCGCTCGACGAGCAGGAAGTGCGCCGGATCTTCATAGGCCGGGATGGCGCTATCGACCGGAAGGCCGAGCTTCGCACACAGGCCGCGCACCAGATTGTCGGCGTCTTCGATCATCGCGGGGCGCGCGACGCTCTCGCTGACGATCAAGTCCTGGTTTTCCCAGAGCGGCAGGCCATCGCCACGCCAGTAAAGAGCGAACGCCCAGCGCGGTAGCTGTTCGCCCGGATACCATTTGCCCTGGCCGTAGTGGAGCAGTCCGCCCGGCGCGAAGCGGCGTTGCAGCCGGCGGATCAATTCATCGGCGTAGCGGCGCTTGGTCGGTCCGACGGCTGCCGTGTTCCATTCGGCGGCTTCCATATCGTCGGCGGCGACAAAGGTCGGTTCGCCACCCATGCTGAGCCGCACGTCGCCCTTGACGAGCCGATCGTCGATCGCGTTGCCGGTCGCGACGATGGTCTTCCACGTTTCGTCGTCATAGGGTTTCGTTACGCGCGGCGTCTCGCGAATGCGTGTGACTGCCATCTTGAAGTCGAATGAGACTTCCGCCTTCGTGTGGCTGCCGCTGATGGGCGCGGCGCTGACGGGATGAGGCGTTGCGGCGAGCGGAATGTGGCCTTCGCCGGCCAATAGACCGGATGTCGCGTCGAGGCCGACCCATCCGGCACCCGGAATATAGACCTCCGTCCAGGCGTGGAGATCGGTGAAGTCCGTGTCGGCCCCGGCAGGACCGTCGTGAGGTTTCACATCCGGCTTCAACTGAATGAGGTAGCCCGATACGAAACGCGCCGCGAGGCCGACGTTGCGCAGGATCTGCGTCAGAAGCCACGCGCTGTCGCGGCAAGATCCGGAACCGTTCGCGAGCGTTTCTTCGGGCGTTTGAACGCCGGGCTCCATGCGGATGAGATAGCTGACATCGCCCTGCACCATGCGATTGAGATCGCAGATGAAGTCGATCGTCGTCTGCGATTTGGGAACGATCTTCTTGAGATAGCGCTCGAGGTTTGGTCCGAGAGGCGCCGCAACGAGGTAGGGCGCGAGTTCTTTCTTGACGACGTCATCGTAAACGAACGGCCAAGCCTGGGCTTTCTCTTCGATGAAGAAGTCGAACGGATTGATCACCGCCATGTCGGCGACGAGATCGACGGTGACGGAGAATTCCGTCGTCTCTTCTGGGATGACGACACGGGCAAGGAAGTTGCCGAACGGGTCCTGCTGCCAGTTCAGGAAGTGCGATTTCGGCGTGATGGTGAGCGAGTAGCTCAGAATGGGTGTCCGGCAATGCGGGGCGGGGCGAAGCCTGATCACCTGTGGCGCCATACTTACCCGTCGGTCGTAGCGGTAACTCGTTTGATGGGTCAGCGCGACGTGAAGGACCATGAAGCAGCATCATCCCTGTTTTATCTGATCGCGGTGCCGGGCCTTCGGGAGGGCCCCAGGCAACGAAATAGTCTTACCTGCGTTACCGGGCCGAAAGTTATGGTACAAGCGCGGGTTAGCCTAAAAAGTTCGCAGCCGCCAATTCTGCATCACGTTTGAGCAGGGTGCTGAAAAATTTGGACCCCAGTGCGATTTATAAGGGCATCGACGTGTTTTATCGGCAAGGCCCAATGAGCCGACAAGGAGCGGTCAGCGATTTCCGGCACCCCCCGTTCGGGGCCATTTGCGCGTTTGCCTACGGGCACCGGGGCGTTTGGTACGCGGCATGAAGAATTTCGCCTGCTCGCACTGCGGAAACACCGTGTATTTCGAGAGCGTGAAGTGCGTGAAATGCGGCAGCACGCTCGGTTTCGATACCGGGGAAATGGCCATCGTTGCGATCGCGGAAAGTGGTGACAGTGAGGTTGCGCTCGAGACCCCCATCTTCCGCAAGCAGAGCAGCGCTCCGACAGATGTTCCGCTTCGATATTGCGCGAATGCGGAGTTCGGCGTTTGCAACTGGCTGACGCCTGAGTCCGAGAGCAACGTCTTCTGCAAGGCATGCGACCTCAACCGCCTTATCCCTAACCTTTCGGAACGTGGCGGTCTCGGCGCGTGGCGCGCGCTCGAACATGCCAAGAAGCGCCTCGTTTATTCGCTTCTGCGATTTGGACTGCCTTTCGATGGCTCAGCTTCGGCGAAGGGCCCGCTGACATTCGATTTCGTGCGGAACTCGCTGACCGGCCATCTCGATGGCGTCGTTACCATCGACGTCAGCGAAGCCGACTCCGTGCAACGGGAACGGCAACGGCAGCGGTTCGATGAACCCTACCGTTCGCTACTCGGCCATCTGCGCCATGAAAGCGGGCACTACTACTGGATGGTTCTCGTTGAAGAGCGCGATCGGCTCGACGAGTTTCGCGCGCTCTTCGGCGACGAGCGCGAAGACTATGACGCTACGCTTACGCGCCATCACAGTTCAGGCCCCGCGCCCGATTGGCAGGAGCGGCACGTTTCCGCCTATGCTAGCGCGCACCCGTGGGAAGACTGGGCGGAAACTTGGGCGCACTATCTGCACATGGTCGATGCCCTCGACACCGCTGCGGCCGAAGGCATGGAAGGCCATGGCGTTCATCTCGACCTGCGCGACGATATCTATTCGAGCGTGACGTTCGGCGCGCTGATGGCGCGATGGATACCGCTGACGATCGCCATGAACAGCCTGAGCCGCAGCATGGGTCATGATGATTTTTATCCGTTCGTAATTCCCGGCGCGGCTTACGACAAACTCGCATTCGTGCATCGCGTCATCCACGAGCGCACTCAGCAGCCGGCTGCTACCGAGACCTCCAAAGTTTAAACTTGACTCTCGTAGTATACTTTCGCTTAATGGCTTCATTCGCCATTTGCGGGGCCTTGAACCTCGATATTTTGGGTAGAAAACCATGAAACAATCGCACCTTAACGGTGAGCGATTGGACGTGCGCGATAATTCCGGCGCAGTCCTAGCCGCATCGCTGTTCGCCGCCTCCGCGGGAATGATTTGGGATTTAGCGACCGGCCATGTCTCGGCATTCGATCGCATGCTCTCCAACCTTTCTGACGATGAAGGGGATGAGCGATAAATGCGGAACAAATCTCCGAAGCCAAACGACGGCAAGACCGACGGCGAGGATACCTGTGCGGGCCACGCACTCGGATTTCCCCTGCGCGCCGAACTCGAATTTCTGCCGATCGAGAACGTTACGCTCGATATCTTCCGCTGCCTTTGCGAAGTGTACACCACAGGCGCGGCGCAGCCGTGGGAGATCGCGATGAAAGAGGCCGAGGCAAAGCTCGGCCCCGCTGAAGGCCCTCTTCTTGTCGCTCGTGTAACGGCACTCCTCAGAGCGCTCCGATTCGAACGCAAAGTCGGCTTTTCCTATCTCAGCATCGGCTGCCAGCATGTATCGCCCGACGAGCTTGCGGTGTCGGGGCTTTTGAAAGCTGCGCGCTCCGGCAACGAGATCGCATTGGACCGTGGATTGAAGCTGCTGGTAGAGGATCCGCAGGCACCGGCGCGCACACAGTTCGCCGCTCGCGCGCTCGCCTCCATGCAGTCGCAGCACATTGCTTCCGACGTGGACGTTCGTGGCGATAGCCGCACGTCGGAAAAGAAGACCGCGCCGGCCCATTATCTTCACTAGAGCGGCTATTGAAAGATATGTCCGCTCCCAGCCCCTCATCCTTGATCGAGCGAATGCCTCAGAAAAAAGAGGTCGCAGCATCCGTACTGCGCCAAGCGGGGCAAAGCCCTATTTCGATGACCGAATTGCCAAACACCGATGGCCCGATCGAGAACGGCGTCCGATATCGGGTCGACGAATTGCTCAAAGGTAATCGCGAAGCAACTCTCTTGCACCGAGGGCAAGAGTATCGCCTGCGCATTACCGCAACGGGCAAGCTGATCCTAACCAAGTAAGACACAACCAGGGACGCACGATATGGGCGTGGCAACACGACGATTTGCAATTGCTGGCGCGGCTCTCACGCTGGCTGGGTTACTGACCGAACTCGGCTTTGATCGCTCCCGTGCTGTCGCGGCCGATACGGGCGCGGTACGGATTCTGTCTCTCGGTGGCGACGTGACAGAGATCCTTTACGCGCTTGGGCAGGAGCAAAAGATCGTCGCGGTCGATACGACGAGCCAGTTTCCAGCGAGTGCCCTCGCCGACAAAAAGTCGGTTGGATACTTGCGCGCGCTCTCTGCAGAGGGCGTGCTTTCCATGAACCCCACGCTCATTATCGCATCCGAGCAAGCTGGGCCGCCCGAGGTCGTCAAAGCCATCAAGGGCAGCGGCGTCCAATACGTCGATATCGCCGAAAAGCAGACGGCAGAGAGCGTGCCCGAAAAGGTTCGCCGTATCGGCGAAGTTGTCGGCGCCGCCAGCGAAGCCCAGACGCTTGCGTCGAAAATCGAGGCCGATTTTGCGTCTCTCGAAAGCGATCGCAAGCAGAACAAAGATCGCAAGAAGGTACTGTTCGTTCTCGCCGTTCAAAACGGCCGCGCGACGGTCGGTGGCGTGGGCACGGGCGCTGACGCCGTCTTGCAGCTTGCCGGCGCCGACAATGCAGCGGTCGGAGTCAACGGCTACAAACCGGTGAGCGATGAGCAGTTGGCGGAGTTTTCTCCCGACGCGGTTGTCGTGATGAGCCGCGGCAGTGGCGATCGCCACGGCGCCAGCACGGCGCTGGAGTTGCCGGGTCTCAGCCAGACACCGGCTGCAAAGACCAATAGTCTCATCGAAATGGACAGCCTTTATCTTCTCGGCTTCGGACCGCGCGCCCCTTCAGCCGCGCATGACTTGATGAAGGCTCTCTATCCCGAGCCGGGCCAGACCGCTGCAACGCCGTGACAGCCATCGATGCCAGGTTCGCTAAAGTCGCCGGCGCGGTGAGGCCTGCGCGAGCCAAGGTTTTCCTTCTGCTCACCGGGCTGCTGCTCCTTTCGGCAATCTTGTCGCTCGCTATCGGGCCGACCGGCGTTTCGCTGCAGTCACTGCCCCGCGCGCTTGCGGCGGCTGCCGGCTATGCCGCCGATTCCAGCGCTGAGCGAGACAGGCTGGTTCTGATCGATCTCAGACTGCCACGAACACTGCTCGCTGCTTTCGTCGGTGCGGCCCTCGCTACGTCGGGCGCGATGATGCAAGGCCTATTCCGCAATCCGCTCGCAGACCCGGGCCTCATCGGCGTTTCTTCGGGCGCGGCGCTTGCTGCGATTGCAACGATCGTGCTCGGTCACGGGATCGCAGCTCCCTTGATCGCGCCTCTCGGAATTTACGCATTGCCTATCGCCGCGTTCTTCGGCGGCCTTGTCACGACGGTCACGCTTGTCGCCATCGCTGCGCGCCGAGGACGGCTCGCAGTTGGCACATTGCTGCTTGCCGGCATCGCTCTCGGCGCGTTGGCTGGTTCGCTCGGCGGATTTCTTGCATACGCGAGCGATGACCGGGATTTGCGGGATCTGACGCTCTGGTCGATGGGCAGCCTTTCCGGCGCTAGCTGGCAGAAAGTTTTTGCCGTCCTTCCCTTTGCTGCCGCCATCTGTCTGGCCGTGCCGCACCTCGTGCGCGGGCTCAACGGATTTCTCCTCGGAGAGTCGGAAGCGATGCACCTCGGCATCGATACCGAGCGGACAAAGCGGATCACCATTGCGACCACGGCCGCGGCCGTTGGAGCAGCCGTCGCTGTTGCCGGCGTGATCGGCTTTGTCGGTCTCGTTGCACCCCACGTCATGCGGCTGCTTTCCGGCCCCGATCATCGTGTCGTTCTTCCGGGAAGCGCCATCCTCGGTGCGACACTCGTCATCGTCGCCGACATTATCGCGCGCATGGTGTTACGGCCCGCAGAGCTGCCCATCGGCATCGTGCTCGCGCTCGTCGGCGCACCCGTGTTTCTTCATCTCGTGCTGAGGCGCGGCATCGGCGGGGGAGAATAGGCGATGCTTGAAGCGCGAAGCGTCTCGGCGGTGGCGGGTTCGAAGCGGCTCATCGACAACGTGTCGTTGGCGATCACGCCCGGCCGGCTCACCGCCGTGATCGGCCCGAATGGCGCCGGAAAATCTACACTTCTGCGCGTCATGGCGGGCGAGCTCAAGCCGAGCGAGGGCGCGGTCTTCCTCGACGACACCGATCTCCGGAAAGTGCCGGTCGCCCGACTTGCGGCACGGCGATCGGTCGTCGCGCAATCGACGACACTTTCATTTCCGTTCACAGTTCTCGAAGTCGTCATGCTGGGCGCGACGGTGCCGGGATTTGGCATTCGCGATTCCGCTGCGGCGAACGCTGCACGCGACGCACTAGAGGCCGTCGGCTTGGCAGAATTCGAAACGCGGATGCTCAATGAGCTTTCCGGCGGCGAGCGCCAGCGCGTCCATATTGCTAGAGCCCTATGCCAATTGGCCACCGCTCCGCGTTCGCAGGCGGGAGCGGCCGCAATCTTGCTCGATGAACCAACTGCGAGCCTCGATCTCAAACATCAATGCGATGTGCTCGCCCTAATCAAAGCGCAGGCCGAAATGGGACGCGCAGTCATGCTCGTCATTCACGATCTCAATCTTGCCGCAGCATTTGCTGATGAAATCGTACTGATGGCCGCAGGCAGGATCGCCGGAAAAGGTAAACCCGACGATCTCTTGAATGAGGATCTGCTCAGCCACACGTTCGGGTGTCGATTGCGGGTGGTTTCGTCCAAAGATGGCGGGCGATTGATCTTGCCTTCGGCCATCACGCGCGAAGCGACCATGGGAGCGGCTGCAGAATGATGACGTTACCTGATGAACTGACTGCCAACGGCGTTGCGGTGCCATTGGCGATACCCGTCCTACTTTCAACCAATATCGAACGCTCCGCCGAAATCTATGACAGCAAAGGGTTCGTCGTCGTGCACCCCGCGCATAACTATCTGATACTGCGCCGACGCGCTGTCGAGCTGCACATATCTTCCGTTGCGGTCGTTCCCGAACCGCATTGCGTCTCCGCTTACATTCGCGTCAACGACGTCGACGAATGGCATTCCGCATTCAAAAACGGCCCGTCCAAGCGGCTATCGGAAGTTTCGGACAAGCCTTGGGGTATGCGGGAATTCCACTTTATCGACGATGACGGCAATCTTCTCAACATTGGCCAAATGCTGCCGACGCACATGGAATACCGGATAGGCGCAGCGTGACGATAATGTTGACTTTTTGCGGACACAATAGTAGCGTGCCGCCGCGGTAACGCACTGCAAACAACAAGAATTCAAAATGCGTCTTAGAGCACGATGACATCCGTCTCGCAGCTCCGAGATGGCCGGCGGACCGGAAATCCCAGCTTCCGGTTCGCCGTTTTTCTCAAAAGAAAGGTGCACTAAATGTACATCGCGATGAACCGCTTCAAAGTCGAGCCCGGCCTCGGAAGAGATTTCGAGCAGCTGTGGATCGCTCGGGAAGTGCACCTGCACAAGGAACCCGGTTTCGTATCGTTTCACTTGCTTCGCGGACCCGAGCGCGAGGATCATCTTCTTTATTCATCGCACACGGTGTGGCGTTCATTCGCAGATTTCGATGCGTGGACGAAATCTGAATCGTTCCGCAAGTCGCATTCCAGCGCCGGAACGACGAAGAAGCTTTATCTCGGCCATCCCGAGTTTGAAGGCTTCGAAGCGATCCAGGAAGTTCGCTCCGACGGCTCGAAGTCGGTGTTTGCAGCGGCGGCCGAGTGAGCAGCATGAGCGAAACACTGACATCTGAGGCAGGCGAACGCCTGCCGCTCCGCGAGCGTCTGGCAAAGAATGCGGATGGTATCCTCGAGCAGATCGCCCGCGAATACGGCGTCAGCACGTTTGAGGCTGTCGAAGCGCTTCCTGATCCGCACCGGGCCATTATTCCCGGCAGCGCGTTTGAGACGATATTGACTGCCCTTACAGCGTGGGGACCGGTGGTCTTCATCGTTCACACGCCCGACATCGTGCTCGAATGCGAAGGCCCGATCCCGCCCGGTACGATCGGCCGCGGATATTTCAATCTGCATGGCGACAGCCCCATCGGCGGCCATATCAAAGCAGAGAACTGCACGCACATCGTCTTTGTTTCGCGTCCCTTCATGGGGCGGGAGTCGCGGTCGGTTCAATTCTTCAACGGCGCCGGCGAAGCGATGTTCAAGATCTTCGTTCGCCGCGACGAGAAGCGCGAATTGATCAAGGAACAAGTTGCGCTGTTCGACGACCTGAGAAAAAGCTTCGCGGGCTAACCAAGCGGCGCTCAGAGCGACGGAAATTTCCAAGGGGCGCATCAAAATTGCGCCCCTTAATTTTTTTGCGTCCGCTGCCTCGGCTTACATGCCCGGGAATCTCACTTCCACGCGCAGCCCGGGGGCGTTGTCAAAGAGCTCGATCTTTGCGGAATGAAGTTCGACGATCGCTGCAACGAGGCTGAGGCCCAAGCCGCTCCCCTCGGTCGAGCGGGCACGCTCCAACCGATACAGGCGGCGGAACACGTTCACCCGTTCGTGCTCCGGGATACTCGGTCCCGAGTCAGAAACTTCGACGACGTGCACGGCGCCGCGTGAGGAGAGGCGCATGGTAATCTCCGTGCCGGGCGGGCAATGGCGAATGGAATTCTCGACGAGGTTGGCGAAGAGCTGAACGAGGAGTTCCGGATCTCCCCGAACGTACACCGGGCCGATGCAATCGCTGACGTACTTTAGCTTGTCGCCCGCGTCCTCGGCCACGACATCGTAGACGTCGCGAACGTCGGCGAGGAGAAGCGAAAGATCCACCATTACGAAGCGCGATTTACGAGCGCCAGCCTCGATCTGCGTAATCCGGAGTAGGGCGTCGAATGTTTCCGATATAGAATCGATATCGCCGAGCGCCGCATCGATTGCGTTTTGAAACTCCGCTTTGTTTTCCCCGTTGCGCGCGTCGTCCAGGCGTTGGCGCAAGCGGCCGAGCGGCTTCTTCAGATCGTGCGCGATATCTGACGAAGATTGATTTACGTTCTCGATCAGTCTCTGCAGGTCGCCCAGCATGCGGTTCACTTGCAATGCGACCTGGTCGATGTCGTCATGCTGTCCGGAGATCGGAACGCGGGCGGTGATTTCGCCTTGTGAGACTCTCGCAAGGGGCCGGGCGAAGGCATTGATGCGATGTTGCGCTTCGCGTGCGAAATAGGCCGCGCAAAGAGCGAGCGCCAGGGCGGCCGCGACCACGCCGTATGCGAGCAGCCTCAGCAGAAACGACTTCATCTGCTTGACTTCGCTATTATCGCTGCCGACGAGGAGCCGCCCTTTGACGAGGGGCCTCCATATTGCGAGAAATTCGTCGTCGGGTTCGCCGCGATCGAGGGTGAGAAACATGTCGGAGCGCTTCAGCGTCATCCATTGCTTCGAATCTTTTACACCCCGAACATTGCCCGCCAGAAAATTTCCGTTCTTGTCGACGAGCTCGATGATGAAGTCGGGATCGCGGACGGATTCGCTTTCACTGGCGACGAGGGCAACGAGATCGTCGAACGTGCGGTCGCCGTCCAGAGCTGCGAGAGAATCGAGTGTCGTCTCGACGCGGTCGCGAATGTCTGTCACGAGCCGCTCGCTGGCGACGAAATAGACGGCTGTGAAAAGCGCTAATATCGTCGTTAGGAAAAACAACGAAAACGTCGCCGCCAATCGAAACGGCGTGCGTTTGAGGAGATCACGTGCCGTCATGGACCGTGTATCCGCTCCCACGAATGGTGTGGATCAGCTCTTTGCTATAGGGCTTATCGATCTTGGCGCGCAGCCGGGAAATGTGCGTTTCGACGACGCTCGTCTTCGGATCGAAATGGAAGCTCCATACCCGCTCCAACAGCATCGTGCGCGTGACGACGCGACCGCGATTGCGCATGAGCACTTCGAGCAGGCGAAACTCACGCGGTTGGAGATCGATGATATCGCCCGCGCGCGTCACCTTTCTGCTCACGAGGTCGATCTCGAGATCGCCGACCTTGAGGCGCGTCTCTTCACCTTTCGTATGCGGGCGGCGCGCCAGCGCGTTGACGCGAGCAAGAAGCTCGGAAAACGCAAATGGCTTGACGAGGTAATCGTCGGCGCCCGCATCGAGACCTTCGACGCGATCGTCGACGCCTCCCAGCGCCGTCAGGAATAATACGGGCACGCCGCGTCCGGCACTTCGAATTGTCTTGATGATCGCGAGCCCGTCGAGGCCGGGAAGCATGCGATCAAGGATAATCACGTCGTAATTCTCGGCGACGGCTTGAGCGACCGCATCGCGGCCGTCAGCGAGGTGATCAACCGTATGACCTTCTTCCTCAAGGCCCTTCAAGATATATCGTGCGGTATTCAAGTCGTCTTCAAGCAGCAGAATTCTCATGTCCGTACTGCCCTCGCGCCCCGGGATCGACCCGTCAGCAATCACCGTCGCCGTCGCAGCATTTAGTACACGAGGCGAAGGGTGGCCAGTGCGAGATGGCTTTTAGGCGCTCGTTACGTAAATTTTAGGTGGCGAACCTTGCATTACGCCGGGCGGTTTCGGCCGAACAGGCCCTTCGAGCCCTCGATATAGAGGACAATGAGGCCCGCAATTATGCTGCATACTGCAAATCCGGCCGTTATCGGAAAGATCGAGCCGTCGAACGATGCGCCGACGATGCCGCCTGCGATAGCGGCGATGGCAGTCCCGAGCGAGCCAATCACCGACGACGCCATCCCCGCATTGTGACCTTGCGGCTCCATGGCGAGTGCATTGAAGTTCGGCGCAATCAATCCGAATAGGAAAAACTGAACGCCGACCGCCGCCGCGAAGAGCCAAAATCCGGCCACGCTCAGCGCGGCTGCTATCGCCAGCAGAATCGCAACGCCGATGAAGGCGACCAGTGCCGAGTGCGACACCCACCGCATTCCAAGCCGGCCGACAAGACGCGCGTTGGCGAATGAAGCGAAAGCGATCGCAGACGCGAGCGCGCCGAAGATGATGGGGAAGTTCTCTCCCATGCCAAAGACGCCGACGAAAACTTGCTGGGCGCTAGCGACATACGCCAGCAAGCAGCCGAACATGAAGCCGCCCGCCACCCCGTAACCCGATGTCTGCGGATTGAGGATGGCGGCCATCAGAGACTTCCCGAGCGTCATCGCGCGGTCTGTTCCGAGTGCGGGGCCGGCGGTTTCGGGTAATCTCGTCCCTGACCATACTGCCGCGAGCACCGCCATCGCGAGCAGCACGGCGAAGATCCAGTGCCAGTCACCGAAAAGAACGACGGCCTGCCCGATCGAGGGGGCGAAGACCGGGATCATGATGAACACCATCATCGCAAACGACATCACCCGCGCCATTTGCCGACCGCTATACAGATCGCGAACGACCGCGACCGCGATGATCCGCGGAGACGCCGCGCCGACACCCTGAATGATGCGTGCGATCAGCAGCGTTTCAAACGTGCCTGCCAGGATCGCTCCGAGGGTCCCCAAAATGAAAATCGCGAGGCCGGTCATAAGGACCGGCTTACGGCCAAGGCGGTCTGAAAGTGGGCCGAACAACATCTGGCCCACCGAGAACCCGGCCATATAGAGAATGATGACGAGTTGCCGGTCGTTGTCCCTGGCGACGCCGAAAGTCGAGGCAATTTCCGGTAACGCCGGCAGCATGATGTCGATCGCCAACGCGGTCAGCGCCATCAGCGCCGCGATCAGGCCGACGAATTCGACGAACGGAATCGATAGCAAAATAGCCGGTGTGTCCGGGCGCGACGCTTGAATGCGCGCCTCACGCTCTGACGTTGTCATGTGATGGTCCTGAAGCCTTTTGCGGCCGATACGGGGAAGGCCCGTCGCTCAGCGTTGAAATCGCGCGAACGCGGCGTCTGTCTCACTGCCGCTTTTTCGCGCGCTGGTTAGCACGCGGCTCGGCGTTCGTCATCCGGCTGGTTCATGGCCTTTCTGCGACGAAAGACCGGATGACGGCGCCATGCGCTCGCAAACGCCCGGGGCATCGGCAGATTCGTCGGTCACGCTGGGATCGGTCGATGGCCACATCAACTTCGCTTTCACCACCTGATATATTTTTTTTATAAATAGTGGAACCAATTGGTGGGTGCAATCAATGGCCTTCGCCCCGAAATTCGTGCTGTCAAATTGTCCGAATTGGCTGGGACTATCCATTGGCTAATAATTGCCACTCATCGGACGACGCGGCACAGCGATGGAAACGAACGCGATCGAGAGCCGACAACCATTGACAATCTGGGATATAGACTGAAAATACTCGGTGCGAGGATTCTTCTGCTGCAGGAGTCTGAAACCCCTCATGCATTTTTATCCGACTGAGCGGGTCGCGTTATTTATTGATGGCGCCAACCTTTATGCTGCTGCGAAATTGCTCGGATTCGATATCGATTACAGGAGATTGCTCCGGCATTTTAGGAGCAAGGTTCAGCTTGTAAGAGCGCTCTATTACACGGCAATTGCTGACGAGCAGCAATATTCGTCCATACGTCCTTTGATCGACTGGCTCGAGTATAATGGGTTTTCGATGGTGACTAAGCCATCGAAAGAGTTCGTCGACAGCGCGGGACGGCGACGCATCAAAGGCAATATGGACATCGAGCTTGCCGTCGATGCCATGCGGCTGGCGGGGAATCTCGATCACATCGTCATCTTCTCCGGCGACGGCGATTTTCGCAGTCTGGTCGCTGCTTTGCAGCAAATGGGCAAAAGGGTGAGCGTTGTGTCGACGCTTCAGACGCAGCCTCCGATGATTGCCGACGAGTTGCGGCGTCAGGCCGATCAATTCCTGGATCTCGCCGATCTCGAAAAGGAGATTGGCCGCGCTCTGAATGGCAAGGGAAGCCCGCAAGGGGAGCTGTAAGCGCTCAGTCCGCGCCGTGAAACTGTCGTTTCACGTTTTTTTGCGGTCCTCCGCTTTTTAGGAAATTGCGGCGCGCTTTCGCTCACGCGCTGCAATCGTCGCAAACCGTCAGTCCCAGATGTTGCTACTTCGGCTACAATCTAGGGCCGCCGCTTTAACAGCGGAACCCTGACGCAGATCAAACTCACAGTATCGACAATCAGATTTCTCTGTTTTCATATGCTCGTCATTGTCGATCTCTCAAAAATGGCCCTGCGCCGGGTTCATTGCCCAATCCAGCGGCATCTCTGCCGTCTGATCTTCAACTCTGAGCTTGCGCGGCGCTTTTTTGATCAGTCTCGGTGCAGCATTATTCGTGGGGTCCAATTTCATTGAGAGTTGATCGCTTCCAGCGATCTTTTATTGGCCATTTTTCACGAGCCGTCGGCAGGTAAAACGACCTCGCCCTGAATTTCGGAGCGAACGACATATCGCCACGCGGCTTCGGATGGCTTTGTGGCCGCAAAGATACGATCCTCGGCAGAAGTGCCCGTGAAAGCTGGCGAACCCCGTGAGGTTTCCTACTTTTCATCAGGCGGATCGTCAGGCTTCAGCATATTTACCTCGCCCAAAGATCGTCTCAATGGCTGCTTGAGGTGAGACAGGTTTAAAGGCTTTAAGAAGGGCAGGCGATCCCAGAACGGGACACCCGAGCCGCCATCCGCGGCTACACGCATTAATGTGGACGGCGTATGGTCAACTTCTTCATCCACCGGCCCATCTTCGCCTCGGCGATCGCCGTCATCATGGTTCTGGCAGGAACCATTTGCTATTTCCTGCTGCCCGTTTCGCAACTTCCTGACGTCACGCCGCCGCAAGTCGTGGTGAGCGCGATTTATCCGGGCGCCAGCGCCCAGGTTGTTGCCGATACGGTCACGACGCCGCTCGAACAGCAGATCAACGGCGTCGAAGGCATGACGTACATGTCGTCGTCGAGTTCGAACGACGGCTCGTCCAACATCACGATCACATTCGATGTCGGTTATCCGCTCAGCATTGCGGCCGTCGACGTCCAGAACCGCGTGGCGGAAGCTGCATCGTCGTTGCCGCCTATCGTCAACCAAGCTGGCATCTCGATCAGGAAACAAAACCCGAATTTCGTTTTGATCGTCAATTTGACGTCGCCCGATCAATCCGTCGATCCGGTGACGCTCAGCAATTACGCCTACCTTCAGATCGTCGATCCGTTGAAGCGGCTGGCGGGTGTGGGCGACGTACAGATCTTCGGCGAACGGCGCTATTCGATGCGGTTGTGGCTCGATCCCGATAAGCTGTCCCAGCTCGGGATCACGGCAGTCGACGTTCAAAACGCGGTCGCGGAACAAAACATTCAGGTCGCGGCCGGAAAGATCGGTCAGTCGCCGGCGCCGCCGGGGACGCCGTTCGAGATGCAGGTCAACGCGACCGGACGCCTGAGCAATCCGGAAGAATTCGGAAATATCGTCGTTCGGTCCAATCCGTCGACGGGCGCCATCGTGCGCCTTCGGGATGTCGCCCGCATCGAGCTTGGGGCGCTTCAATATTCGTCGTCGGCATTTTTCGGCAAAGACCCTTCGGTCGTGCTCGCCGTATTCCAGATGCCGGGATCGAACGCGCTCGATCTGCAGCAGCGCGTGCTGACCAAGATGGACGAACTGTCGAAGCGGTTCCCGAAGGGGATCGCCTACGGCATGCATTATGACACGACCCGCTTTGTTTCGGCGGCCATGCATGACGTGGTTTTCACGCTGCTCGAGGCGCTGATCCTGGTCGTTCTCGTTGTGTACGTCTTTCTGCAAAGCTGGCGCACGACGATCATTCCGACGATTGCCATACCGGTTTCGCTGATTGCGACGCTCGTCATTATGCACGCGCTCGGATTCTCGCTGAACATGCTCAGTCTTCTCGGCATGGTGCTGGCGATCGGCCTCGTCGTCGATGACGCCATCGTGGTCGTCGAGAACGTCGAGCGGCAGCTGGAAAACGGTCTCAAACCCATGGCTGCGGCTTTGAAGGCCATGTCGGAAGTGACGGGTCCGATCATCGCGACGACCGGCGTTCTCATGGCGGTGTTCATTCCCGTGGCGTTCATTCCGGGTGTCTCCGGCCGTCTCTATAATCAGTTCGCACTGACGGTCGCGATTTCGGTCGGATTATCGGCTTTCAACTCGTTGACACTCAGCCCGGCGCTGGCCGCGGTCTTTCTTCGCCATCGCGGGCCGCCATCGTTCGTGCTCTTTCGCTGGTTCAACGCCGGCTTCGACCGGATCTCGCACGGATACGCTCACCTGGTGCGCTTCATGACACGCATCCGCTGGGTGATGCTCTTCCTTTTCGCGGCCGTGCTCGGCGCCACGTATCTGCTCTCCCAGCGCATTCCTTCGACATTTTTGCCCGTCGAAGACCAGGGATACTTTTTCGTCGTCGTCCAGCTACCGGACGGATCATCGCTCGAACGAACCGATGCCGTCGCCAAGAAGGTCAGAGACATTCTGGAAAACACTCCGGGTGTCGATATCGTCGGCTCGATCAGCGGCCTCAACTTCCTGACGAGCGCGGCGCAATCGAACTCCGCCGTCGAATTCGCCATTCTCAAGCCGTGGAACGAGCGGCCGCCCGAGCAGAGCGCGTCGAGCTTGGTGCAGGCGGTTCGCGGGCAGTTGCTCATGATCCCCGAGGCCGTCGTGCTCAGTTTCGACCCGCCGTCGATACCCGGCCTCGGAACGACGGGCGGATTTGAATTCCAGGTCGAAGATCTGACGGGCCGCGGCAGCGTTGCTCTCAACGACGCGACACAGGCGCTGATTGCCGAGGCCCGCAAACAACCGGAGCTCGATGCGCAGCAGCTGTTCACGTCGTTTTCGACCTCGACGCCGCAATTCAACTACGACCTCGATCGCTCGAAGGCGAAACTGCTGGGGCTCAATCTGCCGGACGTATTCAACACGCTGCAGATCTACCTCGGTTCGCTCTATGTGAACGACTTCAACCTTTTCGGGCGCACGTTCCGCGTGACGCTGCAAGCGGACACCAATGCACGCGCGGATCCGTCGAGCCTCTCGCGGCTTTACGTTCGGAACGCGACGGGCGGAATGGTGCCGCTCAGTACGCTCGGAACGCTGAAGCCGATCGTCGGGCCTGAGACGGTTCCTCATTACAACAACTATGCTTCGGCACTGATCAACGGCGGTCCCGCGCCGGGCTACAGCACCGGGCAGGCCATTCAGGCGATGGAACGCGCCGCGGCGGCGGCTCTGCCTCGCGACTTCAGTTACGAATGGACTGGCATTACATTCCAGGAACTGAAGGCGGGTTCGATCGCCCTCGTCGTCTTTGCGTTGGCCAGCGTGTTCGTCTTTTTGATCCTTGCTGCGCAATACGAAAGCTGGTCGATGCCGTTCATGGTGCTGCTTGCAGTGCCGCTCGCGCTGTTCGGCGCGCTCCTTGCGCTCTGGGTTCGCGGCCTGCAAATCGATGTCTATTCGCAGATCGGATTTGTCATGCTCATCGGTCTTTCGGCGAAGAACGCCATTCTGATCGTCGAGTTCGCGAAGAGACGGCGTCTCGAGGGCTTGTCCATCGTCGATGCTGCGATGGAAGCGGCGCGGCTTCGGTTGCGCCCTATATTGATGACCGCATTCGCTTTCATTCTTGGCGTCGTTCCGCTCATGATCGCGAGTGGGGCGGGCGCTGCCAGCCGGCAATCGATCGGAACGACGGTCTTTGGCGGAATGCTGGCTGCGACGCTGCTTACGCTGCTGTTCGTTCCGGTGTTCTACGCGGTCATCGAAGAGTGGCGGGAAGGGCGTGATGCCCACACTTCCGGGAAGGTCGACACATCAGGCAGCGATGCTTCGCATCCGGCTGCCGCCGAATAGACAGGGATTTCGCGATGCGCCTTTGGAAGATCATTGGCTTGGTTTTGCTGGTTGCCGCTGGCAGTGCGGCCTACGTTCACCGGCAAGAAATCGAGAAGCTTGTTGCCTCGCTCGAGCAGCCGGCGGCCGCGCCGCCTCAGGCCAGCTTCGTCATGCCCGTACCTGTCGCGCCTGTCGTCAAACGCTCGGTGAGTATTTATCTCGAATATCCTGCGCGGACGGAATCCATTCGTGACATCACGCTGCAGGCGCGGGTTTCAGGCTACGTCCAGAAACAGAATGTTCCCGACGGCGCGGACGTCGCCGCCGGCGACCTTCTGTACGTGATCGATCCGCGGGATTATCAAGCGGCGCTCGATCGCGCGAAAGCTCAGAAACAGCGCGATATCGCTGCCCGGGAATACGCCAGCTCCAGTCTCGAGCGTGGGTCGGAACTCACCAAAAGCGGGTGGCTCGCCAAGGATACTTTCGATCAGCGATCAAGTTCGCTGCGCCAAGCCGACGCCGCCATAACGATTGACGAGGCCGCCATCCGGGAGGCCGAGCTCAATCTTGAATATACCGAAATTCGTGCGCCGTTCGCTGGACGGCTGGGCAAGAACCAAGCGCCGATCGGCGCGCTCATCAACGTTGCGGGAGCGGCCCTCAATACGCTGGTACAGATCGATCCCATTTACGTGACGTTCAATCCGAGCGAGGCGGATCTCGCCGCCATTCAGAAAGTGCATGCTAGCGGCACAACGGCTGCCGAGATCTTTGTTCCCGGGAACGACAAGGCGAAGCACAAAGGCACGATCACGTTCATCGACAACACCGTCGACCGGCTGACGGGGACGCTCACGGCCCGGGCCACCATCGCCAACGCCGATCGCGCGCTCTTGCCGGGGCAATACGTTCGCATCCGCATTCATGCCGGCGAAGACCCCAATGCTCTGATGGTACCGCAGACCGCGCTCGGCTCGAGCCAGCTTGGAAAGTATGTCTACGTGGTCGGCGAGAAGAACATGGCGGAGCAGAAACTGGTGACGACGGGCCCGACGGATGGGGATCTCATCAGCGTGGTCGGCGTGAACGAGAAAGATCTCATCATCACTGGGAATCTGCAAAAGATCGGGCCTGGATCTCCGGTACAGCCTCTCACGGCTCCGCCGCCACAGGCTGGCGAGAAGCGCACCGTCACGACCGGCGCCGTCAATTAATTCGAATAGCGCTCAAAGAGAAAGGCGCGGCTGACTCAATGTAGAGTTCAGCACGCCCTTTTTTTATTCGTCTCGGGCTTGGCTTCGCGCCGCGTTAGAAATCAACGCGCAGCATCGATCCGCCGTAAGCGCCTTCGCCGCCTGCTCTCGATTCGCCACCGCCACTACTGTCGTTCACGAACTGCTGACCAACGTTGAAGGTCAGCTTGGCAGGAAGACCACTCCACCAGAGATGGAACGGGATCGTTGCGAATGCGCCGACGCGTGTCGCGAGATCACCCTCGTCGCTGTAAACAGAGCTTTCAGGTCCGAAGATGATCGTCTTCATGTTGTAGCCCACGCGAGCTTCCGCGTAGTACGAGTTGAAGGCGGTCGAGTAGCTGCCTTCCAAGCTGCCGTACAACGGGCTTTCATCGTCGGTCTCGAGTTCGACAGCGACTTTGAAGCCGTCGGCTCCACCGCGGACGTCGTTATTCGGGTCAAAGGGCGACAGGTGAACGTTGCGCACCTCGTAGCCGAGGTAGGCAATGGCGCTCCATTTTGAGAAGACCCACTGATAGCCGAGCATGATGTCGAGCGAGCGGTCGTCGGCGTCGACTTTCCTGTCGAGCGGTTCGCCGGCCTGATAATTGTAATCCGCGATGATGCCCTGCGTGCGAAGCAGGAAGCCATTCTTGTAAAGATCGCCGCTCAAGCCGAAGACCGTGCCGCCGTAGTAAGCGACCGCATCATTCGCTGCGTCGATGCCGCTGTAGGTAATGACCTTCGGGCCGCGATCTTCCGTGATCGGGTCGGGGTTCAAAACTTTCGAACGGTCGAGCTTATAGACGAGCCCTGCCTGCACCGTCCAAATCGAGGGAACTTCGCGGTCTACGAAATCTACCCCGTCAACGGTGCCGCTATTCGTGATTCTGGCTGAGAAATCCGAATAACGCGCCTCGCCGCGCAGATAGAAGTTATCGGAAATCCGCCGTTCGACGCCGCCGCCGACAAAGTAGCCGCCGAAGTTCTGGCCGCCCTTGCCGTGGGCCGTCGTGTCGTCGGTGTCGATGTCCCACCATCCATCGTTGGAGAAGTGAGCCTGTGTGTAGCCGCCCGTCGCGTAGACCAGCGTCCGCTCGTTGACCAGAACGCCAGCGCGCGCGCCGATCGCCCATGAGCGATCGATTGTCATCGCGTTATGAATGTCTTCGTTGCCGCGATTCAATTCGGAGACCGAGAAGTCGGCGAAGGCGCCGACGACGAAGCGGTCGCCCACCTGACGGTCGATGCCGTAAATCAGCGAGACCAAGCCGCCATCAGCGAACTCGTTCTTGGACGAGGTCGTGTCCTCGCTGTCGTGATAGTTGTTTTTCGAGTGGTTGTGCCCGTAACCGCCGCTAACTCCGAAATATACGCCCGACCAGCTCGGCGCTTCGACCTGAACTGGCGTGTCCTTCAAAGAGAAAGGTCCATCGGCGAGCGCGGGTGCGACCATCGCGGGCATCGCCGCGCCGCACGCCATCACCGCAAAAAGTTTCTTCATTGGTCTTCCTCAAGCGCAAAGTCGCGAGCGCAACGACCATCCTCAATGCGAAGATGTCGAAACACGGTCTGGTACTTCTCTCAACGGTATGAGGGGATGTGATTCGCGTGTCAGAGTCGAGTTTGAACGTCAACGAACAAATGCGTCGGCGCCGCGGTGATGTCCGCGGTGCCACAGTTTCACATTAGTTGTACTCACACGGGGACGTGTAGCAACTCGATTTGCTTTTTCACCAGCCGCGGTGACCTCCTATGTTGTGCATAAGAGTCGCCATCGCCGGCCCGCGGATTGTCGCTTACGGCGACGCTTTCCTTCGGCGCGGCAAGAGGCTCGCACGGTGTGCCGTGCCAGCGCGTTCCGGCTGGCAGGACGTCGCCTTTCATCAGGACCGATAGCGCACCGAGGTTCGATGCAGCGTGCATTTCCGTTCCGTAGAGAACGACCGCCATATTACCGACGGTGCAGCCATCGCCGATTTTGATGTGATCAGCCTTGAAGACGCGATCCTCGAAGAGATGGTTCTGGATCGTCGCGCCGACGTTCAGGCACGCGCGGTCACCGATGTGCACGAGATCGAATTCGGAAAAGAGGGTCGTTTCGAGGTAGCACCACTTCCCGATTTTGCAGCCCATCATGCGCAAGCACGATGAGATGAACGGCGTTCCCATCAGCGGCGTCATGGTCGTCGCCGCCACTGTTTCGTACACGCCATTCACGAGTTCGTTGTTCCAGATAAACCGGCACCAGAGAGGCTTCACTGTCGGCGCGATGCGGCCGACGAACAGCGCCTTGACGAGAGCCGCGAGTACAATGGACCCAGCCGCCAGAGCCGCCGCGACAAAGGGAATGCCCACGATCACGGCCCAGAGCGGCAAGGTGCGATAGCCGATCACAAGATAGCTCGCGAACGCGATGCCTTCCGCGGCGACGATAAAGCCCGGCAATAGTATGCGGAGCGTATCGGTCGTCGTCCGGGCGATCTTCGCGCGGCGCGTCGGCTCAAATATTTCCGCGTCGTTGAAGCAAACATTGCGCTGCGTTTGGGGGAGAGCAAATCCAGGCGAACCCAGCCAGCGCGTATCGTCGGGAATTTCAGAGGCGTTTGCCGGCGGCGTCGACGCAACGCCAATCAACGCGTTGTCGCCCACGGCATGACCGCCCGGAATGAGCGCGCTGTTGCCGATGAAAGAGCGCGAGCCGATGCGCACCGCTCCGATCTCGACCGTACCGGCGTTGAGTCGCTCTCCGCCGACGAGGCAAGCGTCGGCCAGGAAGCTCCCATCGCCGACCTCGAGGAGGCTCGGCATAACATGCGAGACGGTTGAAACTTCCGAGCCAGCGCCGATCTTCGCACCCAAAGCGCGGAGAAAGACCGGGCAGTAGACTGTCGCGTAAACCGGCAGCAGGATGGTCTTCGTGTTTTTCAGCAGATAGCTGACGAACCAATGCCTCAGGTAGGCGAGGCTGAGGACCGGCATTTGGCCAGCCTCGGACGGCTGGAGAAGGGTAACAAGCGTAATTGCGCCGATCGCGTAGGTCAGGACTCCGACCGGTACCGCGATGAACGCGCCGATTGCGCCACCGAGCGGACCACCGAACGAAAGTCCAGCCGCGATGATAATGGCGGATGGGATGATCGTCGCGATCAGAAAATATCCCATCACGTAAATAAGCGCGAGATGCAGCACGCCGAACGAGAACGATCGCAGCAGCGTTGGCGAAGGCGTCGTGGCTTCCGGTGTTACGACTTCGGCCAGCAGCGCGGGCGATCCGCGACGGCATTCGTAACTTCCCATAGCGGCTCCGTCGGGCAGCGACGACATATCGTCGAGCCGTGCGCCGTCGCCCATGCTCGTGCCGAGACCGAGACTGCAGTGCATGCCGATGAAGCAATTCTCGCCGATGTCGACCGGTTCGATGACGAGGTAGCCGTCCTCAACGCGATACCCGAGGATCTGGCTTTCAAGACCGATGCTCGAACCGCGGCCGATGGAGACGACGTCGTAGGCGCCGCACAAGGATGTCGACAGCGAGACGTTGCGGCCAATCTTGGCACCCATTGCGCGCCAATAGAGATTCATCAACGGCGTGCCCGCGAACATATCCGACCAGCTCAAGGCTTGGAAACGGGTCACAAACCACCACCGGAAGTAATAGAAGCTCCAGAGAGGATAGCGGCCGGGCTTGACGCGGCCGATGACCAGCCACTTGAGCGCGATGCTCAAGAACAGCATGCTCGGCCAGATGGCGAAGCCGACCATCGTCGAGATTTGCGCCGCGCGCTGCCACGTGAGCTGGCCGTCGGTCACGGCGGTCGCTATCAGCACCATGTACGCGAGGGGCGCTAAGAGAATGCCGTAATAAGCTGCGATGCTCAACGCCTGGAGCGACACCGTCGTCCAGCGCATCAGCGGATGTACGCTTTTGAAGGCTTCCTCCGATACGTTCGCCCGCGACGGGTTTTCCTGTTTTTCTCCGCCCATGCGGCTTTCGAGAACGGAGGCGAGAGCCCTTACGGAGCGATGCTCATAAAAGTCGCGAACCGAGACTTGAACGCCGGCGATCGCTTCACGCACGCGGCTCGCGCATCGCGAAGCCAAGAGTGAATGTCCGCCGAGATCGAGAAAGAAATCATCAGTGACCGAAATGCTCGGCAGGTGAAACGCATCGGACCACGCCGCCGCGATGCGCGCCTCGAGCTCGCTTGCAGGGGCGACGACATTGCCGAGCCCCTTCAGAAGCGTCTTGGGCTGCGGGAGCTTTTTCCGGTCGACCTTGCCGCTCGTCGACATCGGAAGCTCGTCGATGACGTCGAGATATTGGGGCACCATGTATGCAGGCACGCGGCGGCGCAGCAGTTCGTCGACCGCTTGACGATCGAGGCTTTCTTCCGCTCCGTGACAAACGACGAAAGCCGCAAGCTCCTTCAAGTCTTCTCCCACCGCGATGACCGCAGCGGCAGCAGCCTTGATTTGAGGATGCTCCATCAGGACGGCTTCGATCTCGGAAAGCTCGATGCGAAAGCCGCGGAGCTTCACCTGGTCGTCGAGGCGCCCGAGAAAATAGAGTTCGCCTTCGTGCCCGAGCCGCACATGATCGTATGTGCGATACAATCGGCCTTTCGTTGCCGGTTCGAATGAATCGGCAACAAAGCGCTGATCGGTGAGCGTTTGGAGATGCATGTAGCCGCGTCCGACGCCAGCGCCGCCGATGAACAGCTCGCCGTTTTCGCCCGGTGCCACGGGCTGAAAATTTTCGTCGAGGACGTGCGTGGAATAACCCGGCAGAGGTCTACCGATGGCAACCGGCTCGCCGCTTACGCACTCATGCCACGTGGCAACGACGGTTGCCTCCGTCGGGCCGTACGTATTCAGCATTCGGCGTCCCGGCTTTGCCCATCGCGTTACCAACTCTTGCGAGCAGGCTTCGCCGCCAAGAACGAGCGTCGTCACCGTCGGAAGATCGCGATCGATCATCGCGAGCATCGTCGGCACGGTCGAAAAATAGCTGACCTGCATGTCGTCGATAAATTGAGCGACGTCGGCGGGCGACCTTTCGACTTCTTCGGGCGGAACGATCAACGTTCCACCGCGAGAAAACGCAGCCCAGATTTCTTCTACCGATGCGTCGAAGGCGGTCGAAAATCCCTGATAGATGCGATCGTTCGCGGTCACCTTGTAGACTGAACGCAGCGATTTGACGAAAGCGACAACGTTGCGATGTTCGATCATCACGCCCTTTGGGCGACCCGTCGAACCCGATGTGTAAATAATGTAGCTCAACGCACTCGGGTGGATTTCCGCATCGAGCAGAAGGTCGACGGACTCGTCCGGTTGCCCGGCCAGAACGTGCCGTTGCCGGTCAACCAGCAGGAGCGGCGTCGCGACTTTACCTTCGAGCGCGCCTGCGAGCGCGTTTTCCGAGATGATCAAACGTAGCTGCGCGTCTTCTTCGATTGCGCGGATACGCTCCAACGGCGAACGCGGATCAATTGGCACATAGGCGGCGCCGGCTTTCAAAATGCCGAGAATCGCCGCGTAAAGCTCCGGCGATTTCTTAAGATAAATTCCGACGAGATCCTCGGCGCCTATTCCGCAAGAAACCAAATAATTGGCTATGCGATTTGCGGCGGCATCAAGCTCTTCATATGTGAGCGTTTCGCCGGCAAATTCGATTGCAGGATGATCAGGCCGCCGCTGCGCTTGGAATTCGAAATAGTGGTGGAGGAGCCGTGGCCCTCTTGTTCGCCCAGGTTCCAGCGAATGCCAATTTGGTTCGTATACTGACACGGGCTTCCTCGATGGGCTGACGCCACGAGCCCCCTTCTTCCTTGCGGCCGCCCATTGCGACGGCCACGGAAAGTCGATGCCCTTGGCATTTGGCGATCCATGTCCGGAACGTTACCGGTTCGCTCTGGCGGTCCTGATGTCCCGGCCAAAGGCGATCGTTGCGGGGATCAAATGCAACTGATGATGCTTCAGCAATTCCGGTGCCAAGCATCTTGAGGTAGGCTTCTTTGAGAGCCCAAAGCCGAGAACCCGCCGTTTCTCGCTCCCCCACAGCCATCGATTTCAGAGCCGCGCGTTCGTCAGTTGTGAAGACGTCAGAAAGCCAGGCGTCATTCGTATCAGCGATGGCATTTTCAATATCGATACCAACCGGTCCACACGTAGATACCGCAACAACGGACGCCCAACGCGTGTGAGAACAGCTGAAATTCAACGCGCCAGCGTTGTTCGATAGCGTTGGTTTTCCCCACGCCGACCTTTTGAAACTCCACTCGTGCGTTGCAGTCCGGCCGCCGACACTTTCCGTCAACGCTTTCCGAAGAACTGCGCGCGTCGCAAGCGAGCGGCTGCGCATTTCGACGTTGCGTATCGAAGCGAACTCGTCGACGTCGGCTTGGGTCGGTGTCCCGAAATGGTCCGTAAGGTTACTCGCGGCAGCATGTGGCACGTACCAAATTCGTACACCCGGGAAAACGGGCTCGGCCTCGAACGCATTAATAGAGATTTCCACCTCGGCGCCGCGGACGGGCGGGCCTTGGGTTAACTTCCCCGGAAAAGAAAACAGACGAGCCATTTTTGCAATCAATGCAGACGGACACAGACGCGCGTCATCGCGGGCCGCATGCGATCTGCTCTAAAAAGAATTGGGTGTTAATGAAATGCTAAACTATGCTTACTGATCAAATTGCTGATATAAAGGTAAACTGCACTTTTCAGGCAAAAAATCCGCGACACATTCAAATCGGTGTCGCAAGGGTATTGGTATTGGTTTGAAAATTCCAGAGAGTTTAAAGGACGTGCTTCTATTTCGGTATGCGATTTTTATCGTCGTTGGCTTCTACGTTACGCTCACAGTCACAACGGGAAATGCCGCTGATTCGAACGACACATCGACTGTTACACCTAGCGGCTTAAAACCGAATTACCCCGCCGACTACAATTGCACACCCATTTCGTCACCATATGGGAGTTGGATTGACGTCGACGGTACGCGCCGCGATGAAATTCATACGGGCGTCGATGTCGGCCGACTGGGCGAATGGATATTGGCGCCTGCGTCGGGAACGGTGCGCGCGGCTTGGCAGGCAAATTGGAAATGGGGCACCGAAGGCGCCCTCCTGATCCGGCACGATCGCGAAGATCTAAATCTTACCAAAGGGCCGAAATATTATTACTCCGAGTTCGATCACCTGGACTTCGACGAAATCAAACATTTCAGCGAAGGGCAAAAGGTGAAGCGCGGTCAGCGGCTGGCTCGCGTCACGCATCCCGGTGAAAACCAAACCTATCTGCCGGAGGTTCATTGGGAAGTCTGGAAAGCCGATCATGATAATCTGACATGGCGCACCAATAGTTACGGCGCACCTGATTGGTGGAATGACAGCGCGGAGCTTGTCGACCCTCTCTCGCTGCTTGGCCTTAATAATCCGCCGACTGAGGATAAGAGCGTTGCCATTGTCCCCTTCGTAAATGGCAAGGACTACGCCGGCTTTCGCGGTTTCACCTATATTATGCCGTGTACTCCGAAGTGAGCCGTGTTCCGGACCGAAAACCTCGGTGCGGGGTCGTGCTCATAGTTGGCATTACGCTTGCTTAGATATCTCCAAAATTCGATCCGAACCAGGAGTGGGGTCACATGTCCCAAATTATTTCGAAGCCGCGCATCGCCGTAATCACATTATTCTCGGCAGTATTCGCCGCTTTCTTTTCGCTCCCGGCTAATGCCCAGAGCCCGGCACCCGCCGCGCAGGCTGATAACGGAAGCGTTTGGTGGAACGAACTCATCAGCGCCAACCCGGAGCGCAGCCGCGATTTCTACGCGGGCGTGATCGGCTGGACGCCGAAGATCGTTGCCGCGGAAGATACCTCTCGCCCTCCCGCTGCCGGCGAAAACGAATACACTCTGTTCATGCAGAACGGCAGCGAGAGCGCCGGGCTCGCGAAGTATGACGGCAAGGAGCCGACCGATCCCAAGCCCGGCTGGCTGACCTACATTCAAGTCAGCAATGTCGACGACGCCGTTGTCGAAGCCTTGAAGAAGGGCGGCAAAGTTCTCAAGGCTCCGACCGACGCGAATAACATCGGTAGACTTGCGATTGTCGCCGATCCCGACGGCAATCCCTTTGGCCTCGTCACGCCATTGAGCAAGGATTCGACCGCCGCGGGACATTAGAATTTCGAAGGTCACCCGCGAAGATCGGAGCGTTCCATCATAGGCCCGGTGGGGATCAGCAATCCCTGCCGGGCCTTCATGCTTTCGGCCCGCTCTCGGCCAACCCACCTATTTCTGCCGACCCTCGAGGGAACGCACCCTGTTCAGAAGGCGTTGCCAAGTTGATACGGGTGCTCCGTTAGACGATTGGGAAGAAGCAAAGGACGCTGGGATGGGAAACGGCAACGATCCTCCACGAATTCCTTTCCCCACGCAGGAGCCCGGAGAGCTTCCGACCCTGCCGCCTGCACCGAAGGAACCGCCCCAGCCCTCTCCCGTGCCGCTCGACGAGCCTGGCGAGAAACCCGATCCGGAAGCTCCGGTGACGTAGTCCACCTGCAGTTCTGGTTTTCCAGAAGCGTCGTTCGATCATCCTTTTCAGCATGCGTGGTCGATCCTCCGGGGGTTTTGGCAAATGCCGCCGCGCGTTCGAGATTTGGAACCGCACCCCATCAGGCGAACCATCGAAGCCCTGAAATGGCCGACGAACTGGTGTGTCTTGAAACCGCTCACAACTGATAAGTCGCGTTCGACTGTCGATGACTGACAGTCGAGGACCGCGAGCCATTCCAAGCTGCGCTTTAAGCCATCGCGGCGGTCGGCGCCCAAGGGTTGCCGCTCACCACGAGGTCGGCAAGGATTTTCGCGGCTCTCTGAAGCACGTCATGGCTTTCGGCTGCCGAGAGGCACACACGGACTGCGTCGCGGGCATTCTTCGGATCCAAATTGAAAAATGCGGCCGGACTGACGCCGACGCCCCGAAGCTTGGCTTCGGCAGCAAAGACTTCGCTTTGCCAGCCCGACGGCATGCGCAGCCAGACATGAAACGCGGTCGAGCTCGATGAATAATCCAACCCGCGAAAAGCCTGTTCGGCAATCAGTTGCCGTTCCGCGTTGCGTGCCCGCTGTGCGTCCTCGAGCTCAGCGATAAGTCCCGTGCGGACGAGACGAGCTGCTATTTCGGCCTCTATCGGCGCCGCCATAAGAGTCGTTGCGCGGAGTGCAGTTCCGACAGCGCGCCGCCATTGCTCTGGCACGCGCATATAGCCGACGCGCATGCCGGGTCCGCAATTCTTAGAAAAACTCGTTATATATATGGCTTGAGAGCGGAGGCGAGCCGCCAGCGGTTCAGGGCGCGGCGAAAGAAGAAACCCGTATACGTCGTCCTCGATCACCGCGATCTTGTAACGTTCGCAGATTTTGGCGATCGCCTTTCGACGCTCCGGAGGCATGGTCGTGGTGGTCGGATTATGCAGAGTCGGTGCGCAATAGAGCACCCGGGAATGGCTTGAGCGCAAAGCGTCCTCGAGAGCGTCCGGCATCAATCCATCGTCATCCATTGCCACCGGGACGACGTTACGACCGAGCATTCTGGCGGCAGTTCGCGCGCCATAAAATGTTGTCGCCTCCATGAGGATGCTTTCGCCGGGCTCCGTCAGCGCGGCGAGCGCAATAGCGATACCATGCTGGGCGCCAGCACAAACGACGATATCGTCACTCCCCGCCTTCACGCCCATGGCTTGCAGATAAGTGGCTCCAGCTGCGCGATGGGAGACGGTTCCGATGTCGGTCTGTCTGCCGAGAAGAGCGCCATAATCCAGGTCGCGGGCGACTTCGCTTACAAGCTCGCGCAAGTTCGGCAGAGGCGGCGCGCCCGCGGGGAAATTATGCGAAAGATCCGTAAACGGCGCGTTATTTGGCGTCGTCAACGACGATACAGGAGAGTCTGGAAGCCTCGCGAGCACGAACGTCCCCTGACCGACGCGCGCTTCCGCAAGACCCCGTCGCTGTATTTCCGAATAGGCCCGCGTTACCGTGGTGACATCGAGTTCCAATTGATCGGCGAGTGAGCGATGCGTCGGCAATCTGGCGCCGTTGAGAAGCACGCCATCATCGATCGCACGCGTGACGGCGTCAGCAATCGCGAGATATCGCGGTCCATTGAGACGCCTGACTTCAGAGATCCACTTCATGCTGCTTCCACGCGAGGGTCCGACGTCATTGTATGGATTTTCGCGCGTCACAGAAGATCATTTGTCTGCATATATTGGATGCACACCGCCATTCAGTTGGGCAGAGCGTAACTTGCAGAGCTCCCTCTCCTTTGCCTGAGGCCAAGAGAACCAGTATTTTTAAATGAGAAATGCGAGCCGCGCGCTGGCGGCCACGGCGCAAAGCACTGGCCCACACCTTGCAAAATCTGGTGCAGACATTTCGTCTGTATGGATCTGTTCATGTCTGCAAATATCGCGACCTCGGGATTGAGTTTTTACATGGTCCCGAATGCTCCCGAGCCGGTCGCTACCTTTTCACACGCCGTCGAAGCGGGAAGCTTCATTCACGTTACAGGACAGATGCCGACCTATCCCGGCGAGCCTGAACGTCCGATACCGGACGACATCGAAGAGCAGACCCATCGGGTGATGGCCAACCTGCATATTGTGCTAACCGGATTGGGTCTCGATTGGTGGAGCGTCGTGCGCGCCGGCGCATATCTGACGAATTTCGAAAAGGACTACGCGCGCTTCAACGAGATCTATTCGAGTTACTTCCCGGCCAATCGGTTGCCGGCGCGGACGTGCATCGGTGTAACGGCCCTTGCACGCAGCGCGCGGGTTGAAGTCGATCTCGTGGCCTTTCGGCCCCTCACGCGGTAGAGAGGCATTGGCTCGATGAGTGCGACCCAGCCCGGCCTGACATTGCAGTTACGACGCAGCATCCCAAGGCGGCAGTATCGTCTTCTCGCCGTTGTCGGCTTCGTCCTCTGTCTGTTCGTTTGGGGGCTCATCAGCGCTTCCGCCATCGTCGATCCGGTCTTCCTGCCGTCACCTGTCACCGTCGCTCATACGATGGCAGATATATTCAGTGATCCAACGATCTGGTCGGATCTTTGGGTCAGCTTCGTGCGAGTCACAGTTGGCTTTTTGCTCTCCGCGATGGTCGCGCTGCCCATAGGCATCTTGATGGGCTCGTTCAAACCGGTCGAGGCCATTGTTCAACCGGTGACGGAATTTATCCGGTACGTTCCGGTTCCGGCACTCATTCCGATTTTGATGGTAACGCTCGGGATCGGCGAAGAGTCGAAATGGGCTCTTATTTTTATCGGCACCTATTTTCAGCTTGTACTCATGGTCGCCGATGAAGTGCGACGTGTCCCTTATGAGCTCTTGCAGGTGGCTCAGACGCTGGGCGCGACGCAGGGCGAGATTATTCGCCGCGTTCTGTGGCGCTCCGCGATGCCGGGCATTTTCGACGCGCTTCGTCTCTGCAACGGCTGGGCCTGGACATATCTGATCGTTGCCGAGCTAGTCGCCGCGAACGAGGGATTGGGATTTCGCATTCTGAAATTTTCGCGCTTTCTGCAGACGCCGAAAATATGGGTGTATCTCATTCTCCTCGGCACTATCGGCCTGCTTATCGATTTGATGTTTCGCGCGCTCAACCGCCGACTGTTCAAATGGGCTGAGAGCGGAAAATGAGCCAGATTCTCGAGGTCCAGAACGTCTCGAAGGTCTATCCCACCGACAAAGGTGGCGTCGAAGCCTTGCGTCCGACGTCATTCAAAGTCGAGCGCGGGGAGTTCGTGACGCTCATCGGTCCATCGGGCTGCGGTAAGACGACGATGCTGTTCATCCTCGCCGGACTCGAAGAGCCGACCGATGGATACATGTTCGTCAATGGGCGCCAAGCTATCGGCCCCGGCGCCGACCGCGGCATGGTTTTCCAGAATTACACTCTCTATCCCTGGCTGAACGTCACCCAGAACATTCTCTTCAGTGCGACGCTGAACGGCTCTCGTCAGAGTGGCGAAGACCTGAAAGCCGCCAAGGAGCGATGCGCCGCGCTTCTCTACCTGATGGGTCTTGAGGCGTTTGCGAATGCGTATCCGCGCGAGTTGTCCGGGGGGATGAAGCAGCGCGTTGCCATTGCGCGCGCGCTGCTTCCACGCCCGGCAATCCTTTTAATGGACGAGCCTTTTGGCGCTCTCGATGCGCAGACGCGCGAGGAAATTCAGCAGCTGACGGCGCTTCTCAGCCGCCATGAAGGCACGACGGTGCTGATGGTGACGCATGACGTCGATGAAGCCCTCTTTCTATCGACGCGGACGTTGGTGTTCTCTCCTCGTCCCGGCAGGATCGTCGACGATATTTCGGTTCCGTTCGGCGATGTTCGAAAGCTCGATCTCAAGCTGGCGCCCGAATTCATCTCTCTCAAGCGTCACATGCTCGGCCTCTTGAGGCGCGAGTCGGACGCCCACCGCGAAGATTACCTGCAACGGCTGCTGCAAGCGCAGGAGCCGGAGTTGTCCCATGTGAGTCAGTTGCACAAAGCGCGAAAGGGAAGCCAATGAAAGCTGTGTTCAGAGCCTTGACGGCAGTTCTAATGATGGCGCTATCCGCGGTCTCGTGGTCGACGGCGCGTGCGGACGCGCTGAAGCCCTATAAGGTCGGCTATAATAGTTGGATCGGATACATTTCCCTGTTCATCGCGAAAGAGAAAGGGTTCTTCAAGGACGAAGGTCTGGACCTCCAGATGCAATCGTTCAGTTCGCCGGGTGATGGCCTCGCACCGCTCCTCGGAGGCCAGCTTGATGCGCACTTCACGACTGCCGATAGCGTCATCACAGCGCTCGACAAAGCTCCAGGCCGTCTGGAGATCGTCTATATGACCGACACATCTGCCGGCGCCGACGCCATTCTCGCGAAATCAGATATTGCGACGCCCGCAGATCTCAAGGGAAAAACCGTGGCCGTAACCGCTGGCCAGTGCAACGAACTCCTCCTTCGCAAAGCGCTCACGAAGTATGGTCTGGCACCGAGTGATATCAAGCTGACGAACATGAATCCCGACGACGCGGGCGCGGCCTTCGCCGCTGGCAAGCTCGACGCCGCCGTCACCTGGGAACCTTGGATCACGAAGGTGCAGGGCGAGAAAAAGGGTCATGTCATTTTCTCGTCCAAAGAAGCGCCGAACCTGATCCTCGACGTTGTTGCCATCAGCGACAAGACCGCGAAGAACAAGTCTGACGAGACGAAGGCGTTTCTTCGCGCGTTGAACAAAGCCAATGAACTGGCGATCTCCGATCCGAAGGCGGCTTCCGATGTCGCGGCGAAATCCCTGGAGCTCAAGCCGGAGGAAGTGCTCGACATGCTGCCGAAGGTTAAGCTTTATGGCGCGTCCGATAACGTCACCCAGATGAAGGGTCCGGCAATCGAAGTCGGAAAGGAACTGGCCGCGTTCTTCAAAGAAGTAAAAGTAAACGATGGCGTCGTCGACACGTCGAATATTTTCAATCCGTCATTCATAGGCAAGTAGCCCATGGAACCACTTTACCGAGCCATACCGGCGGGCAAAGTCGGGACGCAAAACACGGCCCTGCTCGTCATCGACATGGAGCGCGACTTTGTCGATCAGGGAGCCGTTCAACAAACTCCGGGAGGGCGGGCGATCATCCCCGCCATCAACCGGCTCATCGGTTGGGCGAGGCAGCACGCGTTGCCCATCATTTTTACGCACGAAATGCATCGGTCAGATCTCAGCGACTACGGGATCGAGCTGGAGTTCGACCCTGTACACTGCCTCGAAGGAACGGCGGGCTGCGAGCTGACCGAGGGCCTCGATGTCCGTCCCGAAGATTGGCGCATTCGCAACAAGCGTCGATACGACTGTTTCGTCGGAACCGACCTCGATCTCCTCCTGCGTTCTCGCGGCATCAAGAACCTGGTCTGCTGTGGAGTGACGACGCACTGCTGCGTGATGAGCACGGTTTATTCGGCTCGTAACCTGGATTATCGCGTCACAGTTCCGACGGACGCCGTTGCGGCCGTTTCTCCGGCTCATCAAGCGGCTGCGCTGCTCTGCATGAGCGATGTGTTCGCCTATCTTTCGTCGACGAGTGCCATCACGTCGTGGCCGCTCGCGGCGGGCGTTTTCGAGACCAGCACGGTGGCGCAGCGTTCGCATGCCGTTGTCTGAGAACACACCGGAGAGCGTCTCCAAGCTTTACGCGTCGGGCACTCGAGGTTGTATCTCGGCTCCGCATCATGCTGCGGCGGAGTCGGGACGCGCAGTGCTCGCCGAGGGCGGCACTGCCATCGAGGCGATGGTTGCGGCAGCAGCGACCATCGCTGTCGTTTACCCACACATGAACGGCTTGGGCGGGGATGCATTCTGGCTGATAAAGCGCAAGGACCAGGAGCCGATTTTCATCTCCGGCTGCGGCCGTGCAGCCGCGCGCGCAACGGTCGGCTATTATCGCGATCGCGGATACACCGAGCTTCCGGTGCGAGGCCCCGATGCGGCGCTGCTGGTTCCCGGTGCGATTTCCAGTTGGAAACTGGCGCTCGATCTCGTCCCTGAAGCGCGACGTCTCTCGTTGGAACGTCTGCTGCGAGACGCGACGGATCATGCGGTCAACGGCTGCCCTGTATCCCGCAGCCTTTCGGCGACCCTCGACAGCTTCTCCGCCGAGCTCTGCACGATCCAAGGATTTGAGCAGGTGTTTCTGCCTGATGGGCAGGTTCCAGCTCCCGGCGAACGTTATTGTCTGCCCGCACTTGGAGCGACGCTTCGCAGGCTCGCCGAAGAAGGTCTCGACAGCTTCTATCGAGGTGCGCTCGCGGAGATTCACGGGCAATTCTTCGAGGAAGCCGGCAGTCCACTTCGACTCGAGGATTTCCAGTCGTACACAGCGGAATACGGAAAGCCTCTATCTGCCCTCGTTTCCGCGGGAACGCTCTACAATTCCCCGCCCCCAACGCAGGGGTTTGCCTCCTTACTCATTCTTGCAATCTTTGACCGGTTGCGTGTCAGCTCGGCCGACGGCAGTTCGTACATCCACAGCTTGGTGGAGGCGACCAAGCGCGCATTCGATCTTCGGAACAAAAACCTCGCCGATCCGGATTTCATGCCGATTGAGGCATCCCAATTCCTTCTGCCTAGTGCGGTATCGGAAATGGCGGCAGCTATTGATGAGAGCCGGGCATCACGATGGCCGGGCCCGTCGGAACTCGGGGGTACCATATGGATGGGCGCGGCTGACAGCGATGGCACTGTCGTGAGTTTCATTCAAAGCCTGTTTTGGGAATTCGGATCCGGTTTGACGTGTGCGAAGACCGGAATCGCCTTCGAAAATCGCGGCGCAGGCTTCTCGCTCGCACCCGGCCCCAATCAGGTGGCCCCGCGAAAGCAACCCTTTCACACGCTCAATCCCGCGCTCGCCCAACTCAACGACGGCCGGACAATGGCCTACGGCACGATGGGAGGCGATGGCCAGCCGCAAACGCAAGCAGCACTGTTCACGCGTTATGCCCTGTTCGATCTCAGTCTTGAGAATGCGATCAGCGCGCCTCGTTGGCTTCTTGGGAAGACGTGGGGTAACAGCAGCCTGTCGCTAAAGCTCGAAGGGCGCTTCTCTCAGGAAATAGAGAACCAGCTGATCAACCTCGGCCACAGCACCGAGCGGTTCTCCGATTACTCCGAATCGATGGGACATGCCGGCGCGGTGGTTCTTCATCCTTCAGGTCGTGTGGAGAGCGCCACCGATCCCCGATCGGATGGTGCAGCCCTCGCAATCTGATTGTGTCCGTAACCTCTGGGCTATCCGGGCATTCGATTAAGGAAAGAAGCGGTGTCAAAGACATTCATACAGCAGATCCTTACCCGTGGCCGCACGACGGAGACCTGCAGCCCGAAACAACAGCTTTACTCGTCATCGATATGCAGCGCGATTTCTGCGATCCGAATGGATATCTTGCGTCATCGGGATATGACATCGCCGCAACGCGCGCGATTGTGCCGAGGGTAGCCGCCGTTTGTGAGAAGGTCAGGACCTGGGGTGGTCTTGTGGTATTCACCCGGGAAGGCCATCGCCCGGATCTCAGTGATCTCCCACGTCTCAAAGCTTGGCGATCGCAACAAGCAGGCGCCGAAATCGGATCGGCCGGACCGATGGGACGATTGCTCGTCAGGGGCGAACCTGGCTGGGATATAATCGGTGAACTCGAACCGCAGCCCGGCGATGTCGTGGTCGATAAGCCTGGGTACAGCGCATTCTATGCCACCGACCTCGAACGCATACTCAGCACGCGTCGTATACAGAAGCTTATTTTGACCGGCGTGACGACCGACGTCTGCGTTCACTCGACGCTCCGCGACGCAGTCGACCGAAATTACGAGTGTTTGGTAATTGCGGATGCATGTGCTGCAAGCGTTCAAGAAAACCACGCCGCTGCATTACACACCATAAAAACAGAAGGCGGGATATTTGGTGCTGTCGCGAATTCCGGCAGCCTTGGCTTTGAGTCGAAGGCATAGAGCATGGTTCCAAGCGAAACGGCTCGTTTGCCCGACGTCGCAGAGCAACTGCCTCCGCTCCGGCATGACGAGTACTCCATCGAAGTGGTTGGGTGAGCGCCAAGCGTCTGCAGCGATCCGCGTCTAGCCACGGTCCGAAGTTGACGCAGCGTTAGACGCAACGGATGATCCGTTTTGGAAAAACACTATAATTTCCGTATGTTATGAAATTCCATGGTGGAGCCGAGGGGAATCGAACCCCTGACCTCTGCAGTGCGATTGCAGTGGACGATAGTTTTAGCGAGTTTACCCTCAGTGGATGCCGGTTCCACGCCATTGACGTTTCACAATTTTCTTCGTTATGCCTGGGTTCGGGTAAGCACTAGTAATTACCGTGCATTGCTTACCCTCGCTTACCCCATGCTTACCCGAAAGCTCTCCGCATGCCCAAGCTGACCAAGCGCGCCATCGACGCGATCTCGCCGGATTCCAGTCGGGACGTGGTGATCTGGGATGATGGTCTGCCGGGCTTCGGGCTACGGGTGAAGCCGTCGGGTGCGAAGTCCTTCGTCATCCAGTATCGGAACGCGCTTGGTCGATCTCGCCGCGTTACGGTAGGACGGTACGGTGTCTTGACTCCGGATGAGGCGCGCGACGAGGCAAGGCAGTTGTTGGCGGCCGCGGCGCGAGGCCAAGACCCAGCGCAGCAGCGCGGCGAGGACCGGTCCGCATGGACCGTCAAGGACCTGTGCGCTGACTATCTCGACGCGACGAAGGCGGGAAACATCCTCAGCCGCCAAGGCAAGACAAAGCGCGCCTCAGCGCTTGCGATCGATGAGGGCCGGATCAAGCGGCACATCCTGCCGCTTCTCGCACATCGTGCCGTTCGGGATCTCAAGCCTTCTGATGTCCGGTCGTTCTTCGTTTCAGTGAAGGCGGGCAAGACCGCTGCCGACGTCAAGACCGGTTTCCGTGGTCGAGCTATCGTCACCGGCGGCCAGGGGACAGCAAAGCGCACAATAGGACTGCTGTCAGGCATTCTGGCACACGCAGTCGCAATCGGGTTGATCGAGCGAAACCCCGCTCACGGTCTTCGCCTGCCGGCCGACGGCAAGCGTAGACTTGGCGACTTCCCTAAGAAGTATTCTGCGTTAGGTCGGGCTCTCGCCCTGGCCGATGAGCGGCGAGAGCCTTGGCAGGCGGTGGAGGCTATCAGGCTCGCAGCTCTGACCGGCATGCGGCGCGGCGAAGTAATCGGGCTGCGGTGGAGCGAGGTCAACCTTGAAGGTCGCCTTCTACACCTGACCGAAAGCAAGACCGGGGAAAGCGTTCGCCCGCTGGGCAGCGAAGCCGTTGATCTTCTGCGGTCCATATGCCGTCGCAACGGAAAGGGCGAGTTCGTTTTCACGACAGAACGAAAGGACAATGCACCATTCGGTGGCCTGCCCAAGGCATATCGACGGATCGTGCAACATCCCGATCTCCATGCCGACGATCGTCAGCCGCTCGCCGACCTAACACTACACGGCCTTCGGCACGGCTTCGCGACCACGGCGGACGGGCTCGGAATGACACTGCCGACCGTCGCGGCTCTTCTCGGCCACGCTTCTGGCGGCGTAACGGCAGGATATATTGCGCGTGTTGACACGGTTCTCATCGCCGCCGCCGATAAGGTTGCCGGTGAGGTAGCGAAGATGATGGGACCGGCTCAACGGGCTGCTGTTGTCAGAAGCCTGGCAGCGGCGAGGAGCGCGTAATTTTCGCACCCCATTGATTTCATTGATGATTCTAGCCAACAACCATTCGTCGTCCATCTAGCGCCGGTAATTTATCGGAAAGGACGACGCTAAAATGCTTGATCTAGAAAACCTACCGCCGCGCCTAACCCGCGCAGAGGCTTCCGCGTATCTTCACAAACGCCATGGCATCAGTCGCTCACACAGCACACTGGCAAAGCTCGCGTGCCTCGGCGGCGGACCGTCCTTCCGTAGGGCCGGTCATCGTAGCGTTCTCTACGACGTTACCGAGCTGGATCGTTGGGCCTCCTCCCTACTGAGCCAGCCAGCGCGATCGACCAGCGCATTCCTCGTCAATGAGATACGGTGAGGGCTAATAAATGCATTCTCAGACAAACCAACTCCGCTTGGATAATGCAGCACAGCTGCATTTTGCTGGCTGCATAGGCCTCGCCGAACTTTTGGTACGTATTGAAAACTTGGTCCGGTGCGGGACGATCCCTGACGAAATCATCATCGAGCTGACCGAGCGGCATGAAGCTTTGATTAAGGTCTTCAAGCGTCACCGGTCGAAGCTTCGCGTCTTGTTCCAGGCAAGCAGGCCGCTGCCTCGCGTGGAAGTTCAGCCGGATTTTCGGGCGGCACTTGCTGATCGCAGATTCGAGTCCGCGATCGGATACGCCTACCGATTGAAGGCATGGCTAGATCGACTTGAATCGCGCTTCAACCTGCCGGGAGACGATATCTGATGGGCCACGCCACAACTGATCACGGGGACCAAACCGTGGCCTCCCTCATACCTGCTTCGACGCTGCCCGCTGCGGGGCAAGTCGGCCAGATTATGGGCATCGGCAGGTTCGACGTTGAACTTGAGGCATCGCTCAATGATCGAGGATGGGCGATTAAGTTCAACCAGCTATCGGGCGAGTTGGAACTGCATCGACCCGAGGGCGTCACCCCGATGAGCGACGAGCGGTTGGCCGAAATTCGGTTCACGATCGAATATGCTTCCAACGGCAAGGAGCCGGCGAAGGAAAAGATCATGGACGCTGTCGGACTCATAGGCGAGCGGCGGGCATATCACCCCGTTCGCGACTACCTCGGAAACTTGCGCTGGGACGGCGTTGAGCGCTTAAACAGGTGGCTTGTCGATTATTTGGGCGCTGATGACACTCTCTTGAACCGGGCCTTCGGACGGAAAATACTGTGCGCAGCCGTTCGACGAGTGCGGCACGCCGGCTCCAAATTTGACGCGATGCTCGTGCTTGAAGGTCCGCAGGGCATAGGGAAGTCCTCTGCCATCCGCGGGCTGTGCCATGATCAAGCGTGGTTTACCGACCAGCTAGAGGTGGGGGCCGATCCAAAAGTAACCATAGAGAAAACGGCAGGTGCGTGGCTCGTGGAAATGCCAGAATTGGATGGACTTGGACGGCGCGATACGAACCGGGTCAAGTCGTTCATCACTTCAACACATGACCGGGCGCGGCTGGCCTACGGTAGGTTTGCTGTCACGAAGGGCCGCCAATTCGTTCTATTCGGGACCACCAACGAAAGCCGCTACCTTAGCGATCTTACCGGCAATCGACGGTTCTGGATCGTTCGTGTCACGAAAGCAGATCTCGCAGGCATTGCCGCCGTCCGCGATCAACTGTGGGCGGAAGCTGTTCTTGAAGAGCCAAGGGAAAATCTATGGCTCGATGAGCTTTCACTTAAAGCAGCAGCTGCCCAGCTCACGCACGAAGCATCGGATTTCGGGCCGTGGCTAGAACCGCTCGAAAACAGCATTCCTGATGGGCCCCTCAAAATCAAGGTCACTGATGTTTGGAAACTTGTTGGCATCGACGGTGCGCAGAGCATCAACAAGCTGACGAAGGGTCATCAAGCTCAATTGAAAGCGACAATGGCGGGTCTTGATTTTGAACGAAAAGATACCGGGATTCGGGACGCTGCCGGCAAAAAAGTGCGCGCATACGTGCGAGGCGAACTCGATGACGCTCGATGGTGGCAACCCGGAGATCCTCAGCCACCGATCATTTGGTAGCGAAAAGAGCCGGCAAGCACTTTTCTGCCGGTCCTTTTGTAAAGGGCTGCGCACAGAACCCGTTCCACAACTCTCCCACCATGTAGAACCCGTTCCACCCAGCGCTGATTTGGGAAGCGGTGGAACGGGTCGGCAGCGAAACCGCTTCCAGCGCTCGACCATTAAAATATCTGGCATGGAAGCGATGGATTGGGTGGAACGGGTTATTTTTCTGGAGATACCAAAGTTCCTGCTAAATACCGATTTGTTGCGAATTCTAATCGCTTAAGGGAAGTTTGGGCGAATGAGTCTGAACCCCGTCCGACCGATTCCGAGGGCGCAAGCGGGAAGAGAAGCTACATAGCCATGGCTCTCAATCGGCAAGGCTGGGCAGATATCGCTCGATAATGATGTGTGTCAGCTGCTCCCCGCGCTTTGCCAGTGCATCCAGATCCCGCTCGCGCACGGGCGCAAAGTCGGTCGGGTAGTCCCTCACAGCATCCCGCGGCACCAGATCGGCCGGCGCCCATGGCAGCTTATTGTCCTGCTGGCCGAGATAGACCATGCCGAAGCCCTGGAGGTCGCCGCATTCTGCAAATTTGTGCAGGCGCTGGTAAACTGCATCCTGCGCCTTGCGATGTACTCCTGCGAACGAGCGCGCGACACGGCTCGGCCACCAATAGTGTCGATCCTCTCCGCTCATCTGACCGGCGCCCGCATTCAGACTGACGATGTGGGTCACTGGATAGTTGAACAGAAAATCGACGGAACGTCCGGGCTCGAGCACCGCCACGCCGAGATTGTCGAATACGCCGCCATCCGTCAGTGAAACTGTATCGCGCCTGATTCCACCTTTGGAGACGAAGTCGAAGCTCTCAAGTAGGGACGGCAACAGCAGCGGAAACGCTGCGGATGCCGCCACTGCCTTGGCGACGCTTGGCGCTGGGCCGCTGATTGCACCGTACCTCCAACCGCCCGATTTCTTAGAACCAAACCGAAACGCCGTCCCTGTCCTGAGATCGCAGGCGTTTATAATAGTGACCAGTCCTTCGCGTTGCACCTCGTCGACGCGTCGCTCGCCAAAAAGGTTGCGTGTGAGTGCCGCTTCGAATGCTGTCGAAAGGCTGCCCCATACCGGCAGGCGCGTTGCAAGGTCATCGACCTTGTGAGCCAGACGACCCGTTGGAAACCCTAGCCATCGGCGCATGCGGGAGGCAGCGAAGGACACGGCCCATAAGAGCAGAGACAATGTCCCTGACACCAGCGTTGTCGCTAGGATGCGAAGACCTTCAGAGCTGAGAAACACCTCACGTAGAATATCCCATTGCAGGCCACGCCGGAGAACCGACACCATGTGCCGGTCGAATGTAGGAAAAGCCTCGCCACGATAGGCCCAACAGGAACCGATGATACTGCCACCCGAGACGGTCGACAGAACCCTCACTTTTTCCAGGATCTTGCGGTCGTGAAGCGCACGCAGGCAACCCAGATGGAAAGCCATCGCGCGCGCGCCGCCGCCGGAAAGAGCCAGTCCGATTACGGGTTCGGGTTCAGGCGCCATAATCGGACCGTTGGAAGACGCTTGCGGAAGGGATCGGAAAACGCGAAGTGCCACCCATGATCAGCATGAGGAAGCGCCGCCCCAGATATGAGCCGTCTTCTCCCAGTAGGACCCTCATCGCCTCCAGATCGGTCGGGCTCGGCGATGGCAGGCCCATCGGATGCGTGTGCCACATGCCGACGAATGCGACCGACCCGCCCGTCCTTCTTTTCCTTTCGTCATGCGCCGCCGCCACGTTGGCCGTACCGCACAAGAACCCAGCCGCCGATGCGATGCTGTCGGCCGGGGGACCGCTGATCTCGTCAATCGAGATCACTTTCAGGAATTCATCGACAGAACCAAAGAGGATGCCACCTGTTTCTGTGCGATCACCGTGCAATCTCTCGCAACGGCGCACCCAGGCCAGCATGGAAGCCAGCGCCTCGCGGTTCACGCGTATCTCGTATCCGTGGCGGGGGTCGCGAAGCACATGGTCCGGCTGCCAGCTGAAGTCGATCTCCCGGGCGGGTCCGGTGGCAAGCCCTCCGCCTGAAAGATTTATCCCCAAAAACCTTTGCCGTTGGATTCCCGGCAATTCCGCGAGCCAGGTCGCGGCGACGTTCGTCATTCTCGAGCTGAGTCCGACCACATCTGCAAATGAGCCCCTGAAGGTCGGGCTCGAACATCCCGGCTCCGGCTGGAAGAGCTTCCGGCGCTCCGGCGCTTTTGGCCAGAACTCCTCCAGGTACGCTGCGCCATTGTGACAATTGCCCAGCGCAATTTTGCTCTTCCTCTCAAGTGCGAGCGACATACCGGGCGCCCTCTCGATGGCAAGTGTCATCATCCCGAAATCCGCATTGTGCCCGATGCACATCGAGAGGATCGGAGGGTGTTTCTTTGGATGCGTACGAAAGTGCAGCTCGAGCGCGCTGGCCACTGCATTAGAAGCCGTCGCGTCAATGATGACGTCGGCGCTGACGAGTTCTTTCAGCCGCTCGTCGCTTCTGAGATGCGAGACGATGTCCTTATCGTGATCGGACACTTCGACGCCAGGGTTGGCGTCCCTAACACTCAGTCTCAATGAGCTGCATTTTGTATATCCGACATGTCTGCTCGGGAAGGCTTGCCGCACGAGGATACCCGGCGTCACAGGCCCGCGGTCGTAGAGCTGAAGGCGACGGACTCCCGCCCGCGCAAGCATCATCGCGACCGCGCTGCCGATCGCTCCGCAGCCCAGGATCGCGATATGGCGACCGCGCCACCAGGCTGCTGCGGACAACCCGTCGCGTCGTTCGACGATTTCAGGGCGATCCTCAAGCACGCGGCACCATTCGACCTTCGCCTCGCCCGCCCATGCGAAGAATGCGTCATCATCCGTCGTCTTGTCCGGCGGCGCGTTCAGCGAGGCCTCACGGAGTTTTTCCGCCTGCTCCGGCTGAATGCGCCAGCAGGCCAAATGCTGAAGCCGCTTGCCGCCTGCGATCCCGCGCATCGCCGCGCCCAGTAGAAATAATGCCGGCTTTTTGCTCTCCGTCCTCAGCACGCCAAGTGAGATGATGTTCTGGATCATTTGTAGCGGCACGCCCCGGTCAATGAGCGCGAGCATGAGATCGAGCCTGGTGGTTGGATATTCGTGCGGCATCGAGCCCGGCAGCAGAATGGCCGTGGCGAGCCTTCCGTCCGGCACCTCCTCACCGATCTCGATCCAGCCCCCGAGCTCCGCTACAACCTCATTCTCGCGGCTGATAAGGGCGTAGCCGCCCCAGAACGCATCGGCCGGGTTCGGCGTGTTTTCTCTGGGGATGACCGCAAAATTCGTCACCGAATAAGCGATCGGCGGATGCAGCGGCAGGCCTAGAGAATCGAGTTCTCCTGACGCTCCAGCCTTCAGCCAGTCGTTCAGCCGCTGCATGAACCCGAACAGGCCCTGCGACGGCTGCCATTCCACATCCGGCGCTTGGTAGAGGCAGATCGTGTCCCCCCACTGCACATGTGGGAAATCGGCGTAGCCTTTATGGGAAAAACGGACTTCCGGCCGCGACAGGGGGAAGGTCCAAGGGATGCTCAGGCGGAAAGCCTCGCGAAGCCGGAGTGGCACGGCCCCCGTCTTCCGCGCGAAACCGCGGCAATCGATTGACACACTGACATCGAGGTTCTTACCTTCGTCGGCCGGCTCAAGGATATCCAACACCTCGATAGCGCCGTTTGACGCCCGTGCTATTTCGTCGAGCTGTTCAAGCGCCCAAGCCTGACCGTCAGACCTCATGCGCGCCGAAACCGACTTTGGCGCTCGGTGGCACGTTGCTGCCGCGCGCCTTGGCAATCGCCAGCGCGAGAGCGCTCTCCGCGCTTTCCGAAAGCTCATAATTCTCGCCGGCCAGCCTCAGACCCTGAGATGTGGCAGTGAAGATGATGGGCCGCACATGCTCCGGCGTACTTACCTCGCCGGTGCAGACGAAGCCCGTGTTACAGATCTCCTCGTAACGGTTTCTCGCCTTCCGGTGCGGGGGGAGATCACCCGTATAGTTCAGACCGGGAAACTCATTTGAACTCGCCACAATGTAGCCGGGATTGAGCTGGCAAGCTTTGAGTTCCGCCATGATGTCCTGCTGTAGAACGTCTCCATCAGCGCACCGCTCATACATCGCCTTCTTGGAGCAATGATGCGGCGCCAGGAGCACGTTCCACTGCAGCATGCGCTCGTTCTGGTGCCGGTGAGTCTCCTCGAAGATCTGCATCAGCGTCGGATAGGAAAGATCGCCCAAGAAGAGAGCACGAATGGGCTGTCCCGGTCCGATCGTGACCTGCATCGCAAGGCTCGTTTCGTTGCGCGCATCGGCAAGGCCGCTTTTGAACGGCGCATGGATGAATGCGTGGAAACGGTTCTTCACGTCGACGCCGTCGATCGTCACGACCGAACTCCCAGGCCGCGTGTAGAATTCGTGCTTCGGAAATCCTTCGTATCGCTTGCCGGGCTCGAACAGCTCGCTGTAACCAATTATCCGGACACGATGACCCGATCCCGGATCACCGCCAACCTCAATGCTTCGCTCTGCCCTCCGGTGCGCCTCCTGACTAAACGCTAGCGCGTCATCGCAAAGCTCATTCTCGTCCTCATACTCCCAGAAAATCCGTGGAGTGTGCCAGATCTCTCCAATCGTTACGCGCTCCAGGAGCTCCGCGAAGCCCCGGCAGTGGTCCTGGTCCGGATGCGTCAGCACAAAACACGACAGGTAGGGCTTTCCGTTGCGCAGTGGCAGCTTGGCGACTAGCTCGTCGACGATGGGCACATGCTCATTTCCTTCCTCGTCGGCCATGAGCTTGTCATTGATGTCGACCTGGATGATCTCGCTTTCACTCACGACGATCGTGGTGCTATCGCCGCATCCGACAGGCCAGAAAATGAATGATGGGCCGGAAACCCCGCTGAACATCTTTTCCCCCTAAAGGATTCTATTCGTAATCGAGCGGACGCCCGGAGATAGTGCGCCTCGATTCCCCGTCAGGGAAAGGTAGTCGATGCGTCCAATGTGGAAAACCTGCTAAGGGCTCTGGTGGCCTTAACAATATTTTCCGCCTGCGTCTTTTTTCGTTTTTCCAATCGGTCGGCATGCCCGCTGGCGCTAGAATAGCGAGATGAGTGATTCGGCTTCCACTGCAGCTAAAGATCCTCCTTCGACCGCGCCGGCCTCCTATCCTATCTTGGTCAGCTGTTTCGCTGACCGAGAAAGGGCGGAGGCTTTCGGGTATTTAGTTGCCGCATAAATCTCGTTCTTCGGACGGCGCTTCGATCTATCAGCGCTGGATGGCGTCACCGTCGCGAGCGATTATGCGAAGGCGCTCACCAGCCTCGACCGCGGCTACGACGCACACGCGCCGCTCGTGCCTTCAAGCGCATTCGCGCAGGGAGTCGCCATGACGCCCGCCGTGATGCGAGACAGCCGGATCAAAAGCCACATCGTCCTCAATGCCTCGATCATCCTCCCGATCGAGGACGATAGCCTTGAGGGATGGGGCCAAGCGGTCCAAACGCTCGCCCATGAGTGCGCCCATGTGGAAATTACCAAGGTCTTCAACACCTGCTTTCCCGGAACCTTGCTCAAGACCGTGGTCGGCGATTTCCGGGACGCGCTTCGCTGGCAAGTTATAGGGGCCTGTTGGGACGAATACGCCGCCTCCCTTCTCGCCGCGCCCTTCGACCGGGACCCGACCGACAATTACGAGTGCACCTTCCTGCAGACGCTCGCCGTCGTCGATGCCGCCGCCGAGGCCGCGATCCGGACATATCGCCTGCACGGGAACCATCGGCAAATAGCTTGCGAGGTCTTCGGTGCCTACGGCTCGCTTCTCAAATACGCTGCCTATCAGCTGGGCAATCTGGCTGGTAGCGCCCGCTCCTTAACTGACCTGCCCCGTACGCAGGCCGCGCTAGCGGGGCATTGGTTCGCTCAGTATTACACTCAGCTCGATGCCACGCTTCACAGCTTGTGGGAATCCTACAGTGCCTGGGAAAGCAAGGCAGTCTTTGAGAGAATCGGCGATATCGCTGAAAGTCTAGTCGCAAGCAAAGGCCTCGCACTGCGCAGCCTCGGGGATGGTTCCGTTTACGTTGAAGTCCCTTTCACAGCCCGCACTTTGCCACTGGACAGTGCGACCAGATAGCCGGGGCGCGCCGCGACCGGTGCCGCAGCAGGATTCCAAATGATCAAAGCTCCCAACGTCCAAGCATTTCTACGTCTCCTGGAAAAACGCGAGCTGCCAGCCAAGACTCTAGACGGCTCGGTAGCGCTCGATGGTGCTACCATCTTTGGCCAGATCAAAAATATCCTGGAGCGGCCGGCGCCTGGATTGCGCAATGAAGACCTGTTCAGGCTCAAGAAAACGATCAAGATGGCTGCCATCGCGGGGCGGGCCCCTGCAGTCGCCGTCACCGCCATCAACTGCATTTGGGATGCGACAAAACTCTCGACTGCGCTTGTGCCACTTACAGACTTCGAACCCTGGTCAAGGGCGATCGATCTTGCTCTCGCCGCCGCTGTGCATTGGGATTCCGGCCAGTATCACCTGGAGCGTTTCTCGCGCGAGCATGCTGTCGCGCATGCTGCGGAGCGGCTCAAAAATCAAGGCTATACATTCGATCTTCTAGAGGGCGGCATCGCGTTAGATGCCGCCGCCTTCAAACGGGCATGTGCCCGTATCGATGGTCTGGTGGCCGGTCTCGGCGGTCGAGCTGTCGCCGAACGAATCGTACGCGAATATGTTCGGACCGATCGCATGTTCGATGGCTCTTTCCTTTATGGCCGCAACGTCGATCAGATCGGCAACGCACGACTTCCATCAATCCCATGGCACTACCTGTTTCAGCTGGCGATGAAGCATATTCATAGACAGCCGTCGTCGACGACGGCGCAACAGGATTGGTCTGTGGTTGTCGATCTCGCGCGTGATCTGTGCGCCACTCTCGATGTCGAGCCGTACTCCGCATACGATGGGATCGACATAGCGCCCAAGGGCCTGCAGGACACGCTACAGGACTTGGTGCTCTACGATGAACTCTTCAGCTTCCAGCAATGGCAGCCGCGCTATGCCAGCGAGTTGATGGATGCGTGGCTGTCATTCATGGCGTCGAAGGGCTATCCGGTGCCGGATCAGACAATGGCAAACTGGTGCACTTTGTCGGGATCGCTGCTGAAAGCTGCTGCCGATGATATGTTCGTCGTCACGGCGCCGACTGCCCACGCCGACATAGACTTCGCCGCGGCAGCCGCCATGTTGTCCTCCATGGCCACCGGATCGGACAATTTGAACCACGGCTACGCGACGCCGCTCGATACCGCCAAGCGCACCGCTCCGTACGTGCCACTCATCAAGATCGTCGGTGATCTCTACCTCATCCCGCCACGCGCCCTGCTCGCTCGCGCGCTCTACGAGTGGTTCTACAAACGTATGCGTGAGGCGCCCGTCAGTAAGGTCAATCCGCCACCCGACACTCTGGACAATACGATGGGTGCCGCCCTCGAACATCAGGCAGCACTGGTGGTTCGAGGCGTTAATCACGATGCCATCATCGCCGGCCGCAAGTATCGCGATCCACTCAGTGGCAAGATCCCGGAGATCGACGTACTCGTCGAAACTTCGGAGCGCATTTTTCTGATCGAGTGCAAGAAGAAGCCACTGACCAATCTCGCCCGCGGCGGCAGCTCGCTGCATGCAATCATCGATTTATCGAAAGCGCTCTTGGACATGCTTGTGCAGCTGGCGCGCCACGAGAAAGTGTTGCGGTCGCAAGGACGCATTGATTTTCTCGATGGCAGCTCGATCTCCCTCAACGGTCGTGCGGTGGAGAAGATTGCTGTGACGATGCTGGATCACGGTTCCTTGCAGGATCGAATGGTTATTTCCAGCATCGTCCGCGGTCTGTTTGGTCGCCAGCTTTTGGCCGCTTCCTCAGATGACCAAACACTGTTGCAGGGTGTCAATAAAACGCTCACCGATCTACAAGCCGAGCTAACTTCTCTGGCCGGCGCCGCCGAAGGTGGTGACGTCGGTGAATTGCTGCGAGTGTATGCGCTTGGCACGTGGTGGTTGGGGCTCGATGCGTTGCATTACCTATCCCGCACCCACCGCGATCTGTGGGCGGCTTTGCGGCCTCTGCGCCATTTGACCTTCCGAACGGGCGACATGATGACCGAAATCGCCTATCTGCGCCGGGCCAAAATGATCACGTGACCGGTTTTCGAAAGCGCTGCCCATCATGATTGTTCGCACCGCCTTTAAGTGCCTCACCTGTGACCAGGCTCACACTATCCGCATCGGGCCCGGCCAGGAGGATTACCAAGATCATCGCTTTCCTTGCACCGTCTGCGGCGAGCCGATGGCCGTCGCCGTCCATCTCGATTTTGCCAAAGCCGGCTGGCGGCTCGAGGCTCTGGAAAACCCGAACACTGCGTCGAGGTCGACGGCGCACCGATCGTCAATGTCGATGCCAATTTCATCGTCCCCAAGAAGCAGCGCCACGCCGATATGGCGTTTCCACGCCTGCAGCAGATGCACGCCATGTCGCTGGCTGCCGAGAAAGCCGGCTACATCGGACAACCGACCCCGATCGGCCAGTTAAGTCAGCAGCGGCCGTTGCGGCGTCCAGATTTTTTGGGCGAATGGCGGCTCCTCAAAAAGGCATGGTCCCTGCGCCGCAACGGCCACGAAAAGCTGTCTGACCGCAAAATGGAAGAGGCCAGCGCGACGTTCTATTTGTCTGATCCGCTAAGGACCTTTGATGATTGGTTATGGCGTTTCCTACTCAATCTCTGTCAACCCGCTTTCCTCGCCCGCTTCAAGGACGCATTCGCGAGCATCCAGCCCTTGCTAGGAAGTTCCGAGTTCGATCGCTTCCTTAAAATCTATGACGCGTTGGCGGCCGAGCGGGGAACTCGCAATTTCGATCTCATTCGTGCTTACTTCGCGGCCTATAGCGATTTTTCCCAGGTCCTGTTTCTCATTACGCAAGGCGTGGTAATTCCCGCCGCGGATGCCGCATCAACGATAAACTTTGACGCCACGCGCATGTTCTACGGCAACGCTTTCGAGGCGTTTTCGTCCTCTGTCGACATTCTGGCCTATATCAATAACATCATCGAAGGCCGACCCTTCGATACCTTCCAAACGACGACACGCGACAAGTATCTTACCCTCGACAAGTCGAGTCGCTGCCATCCCTTCGCCTCCAATCCGGTCTTCGCGGCTTTGTGCGGTGAATTCGACAACCAGCTCCGTAATGCATCTCACCACGGAGGATTCGCCTTCGATGCCAGGACCCAACTGATCCTCTATCGTGCCGGTAAAGGTGGAAGGGGAGAGGAGCAAACGCTCCCTTACGTGTCCTATCTGGCCCGCTCCACACATTTGTTTCTTCAGGCTATGACACTACTCCAAGTCGAGGTCATGCTCTGTCACGTCACGGGCCGCCGCACCCGGGTCTAGTCTAGCATGCTTTGTGGGCGCAAAATCAGGACACAAATAAACTGTCTGCGCGATCATACCGGCTCAACTTATCGTGCTTGTTCCCGCTTTTTAATGTGGTGCGCAAAAGATACGAGAAGCTTTCAGCTTACTGGGGGAGTAGTTCGAAAATGTCCGCTTCCTCCGCAAAGAAGACTGATCGCGAGACCGCTTTGTCCCATGAGCGGAAATCGATCGCGCGCATGATCGGCGAGGCGGAGGCTATTGCCGACCGAGTCTGCTTACTGATGTATTGCGTCAGGCCATGGCGAGTTGAACAGAGTGCCTTGCCTGCATCTGAAGTTTGGTTCGGATCGACCACGCCTGGATCGGCCTCAGCCCCGATTAGCTTGCCCTTACACCAGGGCATGCGAACTGTCTGCTTGTCAGCCGTGCATGTTTATTCTTGGTGGAGAGACAAACAACATGCACCCGCTCAACCCATTTCCGTAGTCCAACGTCCAGTTTTGGAAACTATCTCCGATCTTTTGATGAGCGGTCGACACCTAGCAGACGTTGACGCTTGCTTATCCACCGGCAGACAGAGCGTAAGTCGACCTGGCGATTCAACGTCGACTTTCAACGGTGGATCTCACGTGTCGCACAACTTTCCCTGACCAGACGAGACTTCGATCCTCGTTCTTCCAATTTGATAAGCCAAATGAGAGAAGTTCGGTCCGCGGCTCATCGTACAGTAAACCGGTCAGTTCCGAGCAACTGAGCATCGGCGTCGCGGATAGGTGTGAGGCGCTTGTAGTGCAGGTCGATGTAAATCGACACTTCCACGCAGGCTACCGACGGCCAGCGCCGTATCTCATTGTCGATAATCTCCAGCAGCTCGTGCTCTGACCTGCATATGATTTCCGTAAAGATGTCGTACCGGCCCGCGCAAATCGCGACGTAAGTCGTATTGGGCAGGCGTGCCAGCGCGTCGGCAAGGTCGGCAACCCGGTGGCCTGGTGCTGCGCGCGATGCCACCAAGGCCATGCTCCGGTATTCAAGGCCCATGGGATTAATGAGCGCGATCACCTCGAGGATTCGCGACTCGGTGAGCTGCTTCACACGCGTGCGCACCTGGGTTTCCGAGATATTTAAATCGTCGGCGATCTGCTGAAAGGATGCGCGCCCATCTCCACTGAGCGCTCTCACGATATTCTTGTCGGTCTGATCGAGTTCGCGCGGTCGAATCCCGTCATGCGCATCGATTTTGGTTCGCGCGGAAGCAAAATGCGCGTTTTGATAGAGCAGGTTTAGATAAGGAAAGACCTCGATCGAATTGATCCCTTCTATAGGGCCGATTTGAGCCTCGATCGTCTCTTGCAACTTGCTCATGTCGGGGCACAGGATCTCCGCATAGATTGCGAAACGTCCCGTCGCGATAATGACGTAGTCGATCGCCGGAATCTTCTTCAGCGCCTCCGCAATCCGTGAAGCCGGTACCTTGGGATCGGTCGTGAGGCCGAGGAGCGCTGCTGCGCCATAACCGAGCACTCTGGGATCGGTGAGCGCAGTGATCTGGATGATGCCTTCGTCGAGGAGATGCCGCACGCGTTGGCCCACCGTTTTCTCGGCGATGCCTATGTCGCGCGCGATCTGAGCGAACGACTGGCGCCCGTCCGCTTGCAGCATCGACACGATTTGTCGGTCAACGTCCGAGAGCGGAGCTGCCAGTCGTAAGTAGTCTGTAGTCGTAAGCTTTTTCGCCATCCTGCCCCGCTTTTGCCGCCTCGGCGGATCGTGGTCCAAAAAATGTCAATAAACGCGAAACGTGTCTATTGACCCGACACAATACGCGGAATACTGTCGTTTTGTCGCGTGACGCGGCGGAAGATGGCTTCTGGCGAGCTGGTAGTTCACTAAGCTACTGCCGCAGATCGAGAAAACAGGCATGGACGATCTTCCCTTGCGCATTGACGGCCTCAAGCACTCAGACATCGAGAATTCGCTCGGACTGATGGGTGGGAAGGTCGCTCTTGTTGTTGACCGACAAGCAGTTCTGGCAGTTGCCCGATGAGAGGCGCCGACACGCCGTCCGACGAAATCGTCGCCAGATCCACCGCATCAAGTTTGGTTTCCCGATGTGCTCGGCCGGAAGGCGTGGCCGAGAAACTGATGCCAAAGACGGAACGCGTATGAACCACATCCTCGATCCTCACTTTGTCGTCGAATGCAACGGCATCGACCCGAATGTCTTCAAGGGGGCCATGGCCGCCATGCCGGCCGCGGTAACGGTCATCACGACGCTTGCTCGGGATGGTAGCCCGACAGGCGCGACGCTGTCGGCAGTGACGCCTCTTTCGTTGAGTCCCGCCCTCATGCTCGCCTGCTTCGACCATCACTCGGATACCCTAACGGCTATTCGTGCGACGCGCCGCTTCCTTATCCACGTTCTGGCCGACGGCCAGCAGGAGCTTGCACGGTGTTTCGCCCGGAAGGGCTTAGGCAAGTTCGACGGTGTTGATTGGACTGAAGGTCCTTTGCAACTGCCGTTGCTCAAGGGGAGTGCCATCACCGTCGCCTGCTGTCTATCCGAAGTGGTCCCCGGTGGTGATCACACCATCGTCCTCGGCGAGATTGCGGACATCAATATGAACAGCAAGCTGCGTCCGCTCGTCTATGCTCAGCAGCAGTTCATTCCTCTGATGCTCGAAGGCGCGAGGGGATGAAACGGGTCGTCGAGCAGTTGCCCCCATGAACGATCGCGTGATTAGTTCGGCCGTGACGAAAGTGCGATGGCGCTTAACCGTGTGAACATGGAATTTGCCGCCGTCACCGTCGACGACGATATCCGCATCGGCCGTGAGGCGTTTGGATTTAGTGCCAAGGCAAACGCTTCTTAGCAGCGCCTCTTCATCGGCAAACGGTCTGAACATTGCTTTGGCCGTCATTACTGGCGTCTGCCTTCAGTGTCATTGCGCCAGCGCAATACGCTGCGGACAGTTTCGCAGAGCAATCACCACACTGAACATCTGCATGAATGGTCCTGACCGAAGTAGCGCCACTTCGGTTCGTTGGCGGCTGCGGAGGAGAATACCAAACCAGAGTGACTATAGATCATTCAGCAATGAGAATTTGGGGGCCTACGTACGGAAGAAGTTTCTGCCACTCTGAGCAATCATTCTGTCGATCGGAGCTGTAATGCCTGCTGAATATGCCTTTGTTTCAGACGAGTCGGGCGAGATGACCCTTCTTGCATCGAGGAGCCGAAAAACTGGTTTGGGAGTCTTCCCCCGCCTGCCCGCAACTGCACCGTCTGCATCACAATATGAAGATCTTGAGATTCACGGGGATGCTTCGCTCTACAGCTTCACAGTCATTCATCCGAATCCAAAATCTGGTCTCGCACCTTTCGTGCTCGCAATGGCCGACTTCTCCCAGGAGGTGCGGGTGCTTGGCCGGATCGAGTGTCCACTCGAAGACGTTGCTATCGGCATGAAATTGAGCTGTCGGCAATCCGGCGACAACGCATCGGGCTTCGTCTTCGTTCCTGCTGCGGGGGCCGCGTAATGCGTGAGGTTTACATTTCCGGAGCGGCGATGACGCCCTTCGCCCGGCACACCCGCTCGATGCAGGACCTCGTGCAGGAAGCCGTTCTCGGTGCCGTGCGCAATGCAGAGATCGAGCTTTCCGACATTCAGGCGATGTATAACGCCAACGTTTTCGGGGGCATGATCCTCGGCCAAGTGCTGGTTCGCGACCTCGGGATCACGGGACCTGCGCTCTATAATGTGGAGAATGCCTGTGCCAGCGGTGCGACTGCCGTGCATCTGGCGCGGATGGCTCTGCAGCTCGGCAAGTACGATACCGTCGTCGTCTGGGGCGTGGAGATGCTTAGCCAGCTTGGCGGCGGCACTATCCCTCTTCAGCGCAATGACTACAAAACCGAGCTCTACGCTGCTCAAGGCCTGACCCTTCCATCGGTCTACGCGATGCGGGCGATGCGCTACTTGCATGAGCGCGACCTTCCGCTGTCGGTCCTTGCTCAAATCGCTGTCAAGAATCGCGCCGCAGGCAGTCGCAACCCGTATGCGCAACAGCGCAAGGAAGTGACCGTCGAGGAGGTGCTCGCCTCGCGGCAGGTCGCGGAGCCGCTGACCTTGCTGCAATGCTGTCCGTCGGTCGTTGATGGCGCGGCGTGTGTGGTTCTCACGACCCGCAAGCCGACCAATAGCGCCAAGCCAGTGCGCATCCTCGGTTCCGCTGTGCAGTCGGGTCACCAAGAACTCGGGTGTGGAGACATTCTCGATGGCGAGATAACCGCGCGAACGGCGCGGCTGGCTTACGAAGAAGCCGGCGTCGACCCGAGCGAAGTGGACGTCGTCGAACTGCACGACGCCTTCACGATTGCCGAGCTCATCTACTACGAAGCGCTCGGTCTTTGTGCTCCCGGTGAGAGCGCGTCGCTCCTTCAGAGCGGCGCGACAAGTCTCGGGGGCCGCGTGCCGGTCAATCCGAGTGGCGGGCTGCTGGCCAAGGGACACCCACTCGGCGCCACGGGCGTCGCGCAGATGGTCGAGATCGTCTGGCAGCTTCGAGGTCAGGCGCAAGGCCGTCAGGCTGAGGGTGCGCGGGTCGGCGTAACTCAATGCACTGGCGGCGGCATCGCTGGCGTCGACCACGCCGCCTCATCTGTTCATGTGCTGGCGGTGTAATGATGGAACAACGAACCGTCATCGTCACCGGCGGCGCTCGAGGCATCGGCTTCGGCATCGCTGAGCATTTTGCCCAGCATGGCTATAACGTTGTGCTGTTCGATCGGGATAGCGCTGCATTAGCTGAGGCGAAGGAAAGGCTCTCTGAGGTCGCGGGCGAAAAGAGCCTTCTCACTCTAGAGGTCGACGTCACCCACGGTGCGGCCGTGAAGGGGGCTATCGAGGCAACGCGAACGGCCTTCGACAGCGTCGACGTTCTGGTCAACAACGCCGGCATCGTGCGCGACAAGCGCATCGTGAACATGGAAGAGGAAGATTGGGACGTCGTCATTGCGACCAATCTGCGATCTCAATTCCTGGCATGCAAGTACGTCGCCCCCATCATGTTCGAGCAGGGGGCGGGGCGGATCATCAATATCTCGTCGCGCGCTTGGCTTGGCGGGTTCGGACAGAGCAATTATTCGGCTGCGAAGGGCGGTGTCGTCAGCCTCACTCGCAGCCTTGCCCTCGAATTCGCCAGCAAAGGCGTGACTGTCAACGCCATTGCGCCCGGCATTATCGAGACACCGCTTTTCCTCGGGTTCGACGCCAATGTGCAAGAAAATCTGCGCTCCTCGGTGCCGCGCAAGCGAATTGGCCGGCCCGATGACATTGCGCGGCTGGCTCTGTTCCTAGCAGAACCCGACAATGACTACATGACTGGGCAGACGATCTACGTTTGCGGCGGTCGTTCCCTTTCAAGCGTCAGTGTCTGAGGGGCGCCATGGGAATTCTCACAAACATCGAAGCTGGACTGGCGATCGTCACCATCGACCGCGCCGAAAAGCACAACGCGCTCGATATCGATCACCTTAAAGCATTGCGTGACGCTCTTACTCGCTGTGACGCCGACCCGGACGTCAGGGTCGTGCTGCTGACTGGAGAGGGAGGGCGCGCCTTCTCTACGGGAACCGATCTCTCCTCCGTCGGGACCGATGCTCCGCGTTACGCGGAGGCTTACGGGAAGGACCTCGATTCGGCATCGCGGACGGGACTCTACATCCGGCTCCTGGACTTGACCAACCTACCGCGCCGCAAGCCGCTCATCGCTGCTGTCGACGGCTTCTGCCTTGGCGGCGGTTTCGAGCTCGCGCTTCAGTGCGATCTCATCATTGCCAGCGACAAGGCCCAGTTCGGTCTTCCCGAAGTGTCGATCGGCAGTCTGCCCGGAGCAGGCGGCGTCTGGAACATCTTCCGCTGGCTACCGCGGGGGCTGGCCATGCATCTGCTGCTGACCGGAGAGCGCTTATCGGCAATGCGTGCTGTCGAGGTCGGTCTCGTCGGCAAGATCTTTCCGGCCGAGGAATTCGCTGTTCTTAGTCGGTCTTACGGCGCCTCTCTCGCCCGGCAAGCGCCTCTGTCTCTGCAGCTTATCAAGATGCTTGCTTCACAGACCGAGGGCGCTCCTCCCGCTCTCGGCATGCAGTTGAGCGAGTTGGCCTGGAGCCACTTGCGCGACACGGAAGATCGTCTCGAGGGCCGTCAGGCTTTCATGGAGAAGCGAGCGCCGGTCTACAGCGGACGATGAATTCCAGCAAAAGGTCACCGATACCCATGGCCGGTCAGGACGATTGAAGGATACGATGTTGATGACGCAGACCTCCTCGACCTCATTGCGCGCTCTTGAGTTTGCAGCACGCTCTCACCGGATATTCATCGGCGGTGAATGGGTGCCTGCCGCATCCGGCGAAACCTTCGACACCATCAACCCGGCGACCGAAGAGCTGCTCGCGACCGTTCCGAAGGGTGGTGCGGAGGACATCGACCGTGCCGTCCGCGCCGCGCGCAACGCCTTCGAATACGACGCGCCTTGGAGGCGCATGACCCCATCGGAGCGTGGCAAGGTCGTCCATCGGATCGGCGACCTGATCCTCGAGAATGCCGACGAGCTGGCGATGATCGAGACGCTCGACAACGGCAAGCCGTTTTCGGTCGCTCGTCACGGCGACATCCCCTTTGCCGCCGACGTCTTCCATTACATGTCGGGTTGGGCGACGAAGCTGGAAGGAAGCTCTATTCCGCTCGGGCAGAAGTACCTCGCGTTCACGCAGAAGGAACCGGTCGGGGTCGTGGGCGTCGTCATAGCGTGGAACTTTCCGCTGCTTTTGTGCGCGTGGAAGCTCGGTCCGGCTCTCGCCGCCGGATGCACGGTCGTGGTCAAGCCGGCTGAACAAACGCCGCTCGCGGCATTGCGCTTAGCGGAAATCGCGCGCGAGGCCGGACTTCCAGACGGCGTGCTCAACGTAGTTACCGGCTACGGCGACGCGGGAGCCGCTCTGACGGCACACCCCCACGTCGACAAAGTCACGTTCACCGGCTCGACTGAGGTCGGCAGGAAAATCGTGCACGCTGCAACTGGCAACCTCAAGAAGGTTTCGCTCGAGCTCGGCGGGAAGTCACCCAACATCGTCTATGCCGACGCGGATCTCGCCACCGCCATCCCCGCCGTAGCTAACGCGATTTTCGCTTACCACGGACAGGCCTGCAACGCCGGCTCGCGGCTCTACGTCGAGAAATCGATCTTCGACAAAGTTGTGGCTGGCGTGAGCGACTACGCCAACAGCATCGTCCTAGGGCCGGGCGCCGAGAGCACGACCCAGATGGGTCCGCTCGTGAGCGAAGAGCAACTCGATCGCATCCTTGGCTACATCGCCGCGGGCAAGGGCGACGGCGCCCAGATCGCCGCGGGCGGCGAGCGGCACGGCAGCAAAGGGTACTTCGTCAAGCCGACCGTACTCACCGATACCCGCCCCGATATGTCCGTCGTGCGAGAAGAGATATTCGGCCCGGTGCTGGTCACCATGCCGTTCACGGATCCTGCCGATGTCATTCGGCAGGCCAACGACACTTCGTATGGCTTGGCCGCGGGCGTGTTCACGACAGACTTGTCGCGAGCCTACACCACCGCCGCGCGGCTCCAGGCCGGCACCGTCTACATCAACCAGTACCACATGCTCAACGCGGCGCTGCCGTTCGGCGGTTACAAGGAGTCGGGTTGGGGCCGCGAGTTGGGTCGGCTCGCAGTCGATGACTTCATGGAGTCGAAGTCGGTGGTGGCGGCACTGTGACGATCACCGCAGCGAGAGTTCCGACAAATCGGAAGGAGGAGGAATGAGGTTTTACAGCTCATCGCGGATTGGGCAACAGCGCGATCCGATAAGGGGTCGGCCATTGAGATTGGATCGAGATCGCATGTCACGCTGACCGATCGCTGGGCGCGGACCTCGGAAGTTCACGAGGCCGTTCCAACGAGTTTCGCCTCTGCTGCCAAAGCACGGACAGATATAATCCAGGGAGGAAGAAAAGTATGCGCGTAGGCTTTCTGCAAGAGGGTGATTTCACCGGCACGACGATGGCGAAACGCTATCGCGAGATGATCAACGAGGTGTCGCTCGCCGATAAGATGGGTTTCTCTGCGTGGGGAACGTCTGAGCAGCACTTCAGTCCGCCATCGTTCAGCGTCTCTGCTCCAGAAGTGCTGTATGCCGCTGTGGCAGAGAACACTGAGTCGATCATCATTCGCTCGATGGCCTCGATCCTCGTTCAGTACAATCATCCCGTGATGATTGCCGAGCGCGCCGCCACGATGGACATCATTTCCAACGGCCGATACGAGCTTTGCACCGGCCGATCCAACAACCAGGTCACCCTGAATGCCTTCAAGGTGCCTATCGCCACCACTCAAGAACAGTGGACTGAGGGCATTGAACTGCTGCGTCGAGCGTTCACCGACGACGTGCTGACCTTCGACGGCAAATTCTGGCAGGTTGGGGAATGCCAAGTCACTCCCAAACCGATCCAGAAGCCGTACCCACCACTTTCAGTCACCGCGACCAGCGTGAAAACCCACGGCTTGGCAGGTGCAAAGGGGCTCGGCGTTGTCTCAGCGGACAGCTACTTCGGCTGGGACTACATCCGTCAGTGCGTCCGCGCTTACGTCGAAGGCACCGAGAGCGAGCCGAACGTACAGCCGCGCAACAACTATTACGGATACTACGTCTGCACGGCCTACTGCGCAGAAACGCGGGAGGAAGCTCTCGCGGTCGCTGAAGCGCAAGCGCTCCAGTACTTCAAGGCCATCGTCGATCTGTACCAGGGGATGTCGAAGAACGCGTCCTACGAATACATGGCGCAGATCGAACCCCTGTTGAAGCACAAGGACGACATCCAAGCCCTCATGCAGCATACCCCTGCTGTGATTGTCGGCACCCCCGAATATTTCATAGAGACCTTCCGCAAGCTCGAGGAGCAAGGCGTCGATGAGGTGCTGCTACGAATCGATGGCTTCGGCCACGAAAACCACCTGAAGACAATCCGTTTGATCGGCGAGGAAGTGATCCCCCACGTGCGCGGGGGGCGTGGTCGTGACGTGCGCGCCAACATAACTATGAAAACGGGAGCCTGAAAATGTCCAAGCACTTCGCTCCAGCGGAGAGTGTTACTTCCGCGAACACTGCAATGCAGGGTCATGAAGCCGAGTTGGCTTCCCTTCTCGCTCAAAGGATTCGTGTGGTCGAGCAGAGTGCCTCCGAGGAGACCTCTCTGCGCGTACGCGACTACGTGTTGGCAATTCTGGTGGCAGGGGTTCTTCCTTTGGTCGCACTGGTGATTGGGGGGATGCAATGAGCGAGTCGACAGCGTCTTACGTCACGCGAGCTAACGATGAGGGCTGGTGGCCGGCAGCGCCGGGCGACCGGATCTGGTCGACGACGACCTTGTTCGGCGTCGCGGTTAGTGTGGCCGTCGCCACGTGGGTGTTCATCATCGGCGCTACCGCTGCTGCGTATCTGAATTTCACTCAGGGCGTCGTGGCGATGCTCGCAGGGTCGATGCTCGGCATTCTCATTCCGGTTCTGGCCGTTCTGCCGATCACTGCTAAGTACGGCATTGACTCGGTGGCGGCACTGCGGCCCCAGATGGGCACGCGAGGCGCATACTTCGGTCTGATTCTGCTTGCGCTCTCCGTCATCGGGTGGAATTCGGTGCTGACCATCTTCCTCGGCCAGGCATCGTCACAAATCGGAGTGTCGCTCGGGCTGGTCGGCGCCGATCAGGCCGCCAGCGTCCAGATCGCTGTTATTGCTGCGACCGTACTCGGTGTATGGATCACCCTGGCGCGCGGCGCCCAATCGGTATCGATGGTCGGCACGCTTGTGGCGGTCTCCATACTCGTGCTCAGCGCCTTGATCATTTTCCTGATCATCAACGGGTTCGGCTTGGACAAGCTACTGGCCGCCAAGCCCGCGTACGCTAGCGAGTCTCGGAGATACAATTTCACCACAGGCGTCGAACTGCTGATGGCGATCAACCTCGCATGGTGGCCATACATCGGCGGCCTGGTACGGCTGGGTAATGGTCCGCGCCGCTCGATGTGGCCCATGATCCTGGGCATCGGACTGTCCGTTGCCGGCGTTTCAGTCATCGGTCTCGCGGCCACGCTCGCAGTGCCGGATTCCGCTGGCGACCCGACGAAGTTCCTGCTTCAACTCGCGGGACCGATTGGGGCTGTCCCGATCCTGCTGTTCATCATCCTGGCCAACTTCGGCACGCTGCTGGTCGGAACCTACGTGTTCGCAGTCGGCATCGGTCAGGTGACTTCGCTTCAGGGTAAGTTGCCGTGGAACGTGGCGACGCTGCTGGGCATCTTGCCGGTGTTCATCGTATCGACGTTCTTTGCCAAGCAGCTGTACGGAAATATTCCGGTGTTTCTCGCTTTCCTCGGCCTGACCTTCGCACCTGTGTGCGGCATCCAGCTTGCCGACACGTTCCTGCTGCGCCGTAAGGCGTCGCTTACGGGGATCTTCGTGCACGGACCGGGCACGCCCTACCACTACGTGGGCGGTGTGAACCCGTTCGCGGTTGTCGCGCTGGTCGTAGGCGTTGCCACGTACATGTTCCTGCTCGATCCGCTGACGTTCGCGTCCAGCACGCCCTACGAGTATGTGACGGCGACCCTTCCGTCAGTGTTGTTATCGGGCCTTTCCTACGCGGCGCTGATGAAGTGGGCGGCGCCCAAGAGTTGGCTGGAATCATGAACCCAACCCGACTGCGAGTCGCGCAGGGCGCTGTCAGTGCCCTGCGCTACCGAGCATCTCCCGACTTTCCGCAAGATCCATCGAGAAGGGTCAATGCATGATCTTCGAGTATCGCAAGTACGTCGCCACTCCTGGCAAGCTGCTGAACGTCCACGCGCGTTTCGAGAACCACCTCGTGGCGCTCTTCGAGCGGCACGGAATGGAGGTGATCGGATTCTGGACGCCCGTGCATGGCGGCTCCTTCATCAGCGAACTGCACTACATTCTGCGGTGGCGCACCATCGACGCGATGCAAGAGGCGTGGGCACGTCTCGTGGCCGACCCCGATTGGATAAGTGCAGCGGCAGAATCGGAGCGCGACGGACCTCTTATCCAGAGTGCGGAGTCGCACATCTGGGCAGCGACGCAGTATTCGCCAGTCCCCACTTCGCAGACGACCAGTTCGCAAAAAAATTCATGACATTTGCTCTCGCCTCCCGGCGGGGACCTCAACCACCACGATAGGTTCGCGATCGGACGAAACGGCTTCGTCCGGTTCAACCGATCGAAAAGCCTGCAAGGAACTGAAGGAATGCTTGAGTTCTTCCACTATGACGACGCTGGACTGGAGAAGCAGTACGCGCTGCGGATGTACCGGCCAGACTTCGAAACCGACATTTGGCCGTCCTGGGTGAAGAGAGCCGACGATTATCGTGCGATCGCTCCCTGTCGGCTGGATTTGGAGTATGGAAGCCGTCCGCGCGAGCGATTGGATTTCTTCTCTGCACAAGGTGGAAAGGACTCACCTGTTCTTGTCTTTTTCCACGGTGGATACTGGCAACGCGGAAGCAAGGACTTCTACAGCTTCCTCGCCGAGCCGTTCGTCAAGAACGGCATTTCCATCGCGATCGTAAATTACGATCTATGCCCCACGGTACGAATCTCGGAGATCAGCAAGCAAGCTCGCGGCGCAGTGGCTTGGATCTGGCGCAACGCATCTAATCTAGGCGTCTCACGAGACAAGGTTTTCGCCATGGGGCATTCGGCGGGTGGGCATATTACGGCAATGCTCATGGCGACCGATTGGCCGTCCCACGGCAGCGACTTGCCGCGCGATCTCCTGAGGGGCGGCATACCCGTCTCGGGCCTGTTCGACCTTGTGCCGCTGCTCCCAACGTCCATCAACGCGGGCCTCAAGATGGATGAGGCGGAAGCCAAGGCCGAGAGCCCAATGAACAACCCTCCTGCAACGAACGCTCCGCAGCTTGTTGTCGTCGGGGGCCGTGAGACGCCGGAGTTCCACCGACAATCAGATATCTACGCGAATGCCTTCGCCATGACAGAAAGAAGTATGGAGCGCTACGACGTTCCCGCCAGCGATCACTTCGACGAATTGAATGAACTGGCCCAAGAGAGCAGCGAATTCTTCCGGAGAACGAAGGAGTTCATCTTCGCCACGGTCGACAAAGCTGCGAATGGTCCTGTCACCGAGGCAGTCGTGCGCGAGTACCTGGCCGCCTTCAATAAGCATAACCTCGATGCGATCGAGGCATTGTTCGCAAGTGACGTTGAAATGCTGACGCCGGGAGGATCCGATTTCTGGGGTACGCGCTTCAAAGGCAAGGACACCGTGATGGATGCGATCCGCGCGCGACTTGCTGCTTCTTCCGATCTGCAATGGAACGATGAACGCTCATGGGTGATGGGCAACAAGGCTGTCATCGAGTGGCGGGTTACTGCTACGCAGACAGACGGAAGCAAGCTCGATTGCCTCGGCGTCGATCTATTGGAGTACAGGGGCACAAAGATCACGAAGAAAGACACGTACTATAAGAATGTCCAAAAAAATGTCGCACGCTAATAGGCCGAAGACGTCTCACGGCCCCTCTCTCGCAGCCCTCGACCATATCGGAGTCTTTGCACACAGGCGCGACCGGGATGTTTCGGTGTCTGCTGAAGATCAAGCTCGCCAGCGAAGTCTGCGCTTCCATCAGGGAAGCAAGTTGAGCGAAGCAAACAAGCGATGGGTAGCGAGATGAATTTTCAACTGACGGAAGAGCAGCGATTGCTCGTCGATGCCACGCGACGGCTTACGCTGGAGACACTCGAGCCGATCCTCAACCGGCATGCGCCTGACCGGTCTTTGCCAAAGCAAGCCATGCTCGAAATCTACGCTGCATTGGCGGAGTTCGGCGTGACCTCGATGCGGCTTCCGGCCGATCGGGGCGGCGCGGGAATGGCGGCTCTCGACTTCGGATTGATGCTGGAGCAACTGCCGCCGGTCGTGGCGATCTCACTGATCTCGCACGATGGGTCCACGGTGCGCCTCAGCGCCGGCGCCAGCGAGGCCGTATGCGCGCGCTATCTGCCGGACCTCACCGCGGGGCGCAAAATTGCCTGCACCGCGACGAGTGAAAGCGGGTCAGGTTCGGATTCGAACGCAATATCGACGCGGCTGACAGTACGAGGTGAACGCGCAATCATCTCGGGGCAAAAGCTTTGGATTACCAATGGCTCGATCTGCGACGTGATGGTTGTCGCCTGCACGACGGGGGCAGACGACAGGGGCCGTCCACTTAATCGCCGCGTCATCGTGGACCTTCATGAAGCAAAGAACGTTACCATCCGCGAAATTCCAATCACCGGCGTTAGGCAGGGGCATCTCAGCGAGGTCTTCTTCGACGACGTCGAGGTGCCGGTGGAGAATATTGTCGGCGAGCCGGGCGATGCCGGAAAATACATGACGCTGATGTGGAACGGAAACCGGCCGCTTCTCGGCTTGATCTGCACCGGCATCGCGTCACGAGCCTATAAGATCGCAAGAGATCACTGCGCAAACCGCAAACAGTTTGGCCGCACTCTCGCCAGCATGCAGTTAGTCCAACAAGACTTGTCAGACATCGAAACCGCCGTCACGGCGTCGCGGCTGATGTGCCTTTCGGCATTGGATGCGCTGGATCATGGACTACGCGGCAATGGCACCTCGGCGATGGCTAAACGATTTGCCACGAGCCAATCGCTACGCGCTGTCGACCTTTCGATGCAGCTCATGGGGGCGTTGGGTATCTGCGAGGAGGTCGGGCTTGAGCAGATGTGGCGCGATGCTCGCGTGTTCCAGGTCCCCGATGGAACCAATGGGGTCCTCGCGCTGATCCACGGCCGCGAGATTACTTCCACCGCGGCCTTTCGCTAATCTGAGTGAAGATAGACAGAGCCATGAATGTCTTAAGTTTGGATGGGCGTCTCGCCGTTAGACTTTGCGGCCAACTGCTGCGAAAGGCGGGGGCGAAAGTGCATCTGGGAGATTGCGCGCAATTTGCCGGTCCATACGATGTCGTGCTGTTCTCGTCGGACGAAAACGATGCGGCTGCGATCGCCGCGGAACATTGCAGTGCAATCCTGTGCGACATTGCAACCGGGTTTGGGCCAAATTGCGATGGGCCGAGCTTGAGCGATGCCGAGATCCAGGCGCTTTTTGGCCTGACCGATGTCACGGGCTTTGCCGAGCACGGGGCTACCGCAACGCGGATACCGGTGGTCGAAATCTCGGCTGCCCTGTATGCAGCCGCACTTATTTCGGCCTCTCGTCTAGCGGAGAAACCTCCGCGCCGGATCGACGTATCGTTGGTCGCCGCAGCGGCGGCAATGCTGACCACATTTCTGCCGAAAGCCTTCCTCGGTCATCGCAGCGGGCGCGTCGGTAATCGCCACCCAGCAGCTGCTCCCTGGAATGGCTATCCTACACGTGATGGACACGTGTTGATTTGCACCAGCACAGAAGCTCAATGGGCGCGCCTGCGCGATACAATATGCGATCCCGCACTTGAGGATCCGCGCTTTGCTACCTTGTCGGGCCGCATTGCGGTCGTGGACCATTTGGATGCGTTGATCGCCAAATGGACGGCTTCACAGGCGACCTCGGAATGTGTTGGCCTCTGCGAGGCCATTCAGATTCCGGCTGGGCCCATAATTGCTCCTGAAGATCTTTGGCGCGAACCGAACTTCGCCTTCAGACATCCTGAAGCCGCCGCAAAGCTGCAAGACTCAGTATCAGGCAGCACCGTAGCGGCTAACATCGACCTCTTTCGTCTCTCTCTCCTCAATAATGGGGTGGCTGACATACCGCGCGGGACCGGCACCACAACCCAACCGCTGTCGGGCTGGAAAGTGGTCGAGCTTGGCCAATTCACCGCCGTCCCTCTAGCTACCCGGCACTTAGCTTCGCTCGGCGCGACGGTTGTGAAAGTCGAGGCACCCTCCGGCGAAACATCGCGGCGCTGGCAGCCGGGGATGGATGGGACGAGCTACTACTTCGCGCAGACGAATGCCGGCAAACGCTGCGAGCGGTTGGATTTGACCGCGCATGAGGGCAAGAGGCGTCTGGAAGAGTTGATCAGTGACGCTCACATACTGGTCGAGAACATGCGCCCCGGCTCGCTTGAGAAACTAGGTTTCGGCGTCGAGCGATTGGCCCAGATCAATCCAAACTTATTGTATTGCTCGGTCTCGGGTTTCGGGCTTGCAACGGCCTATCCTGGCCGACCCGCATTCGACACAGTGATACAGGCCATGTCGGGGGCGATGGTCGCAACGCCAAGCAGTCGAGGTCCGGTGAAGCTCGGCATTTCGGCCGCCGACATTCTTGGCGCCCAGGTGACGCTGTTCGCCATGCTGGCAGGCGTGTGGTCGACGAACCGCTTTGCCGACGTCGCGATGCAGGACGTCACTGCCTGGGCCGCACTTCTGGCCGGCGAAGGCGAAGGGAACGCAGGCTATCTGCTTGAAGTTTTAGACGGGCCAATTTGGATCGCCGACGAGTGCATCGTGGACGAAGCTGAATTGCTCTTCGTGACAACGCTTCCTCGAGCGCACGCAGCATGTCGACTCCGTAGCGCGGGCAATCGTGTGCAACCGGTGCGCAGGGTGGACGAGCTGCTCTTCGATCCAGCATTTCAGCGCGACATGATCCTTACCGCCTCCGATGAGGATGGTCGGGGATGGCCGCTTCTTCATCCGCCTTATCGCATCGATGGCGTGGAGTTTCCGCCGCCAAGTTTACCGGCGCGGGTCGACCGGATGCCCTTATACGGCCCCCTCGATTCGGCTCTCACGCGTGAGACTGTTTTACTGGACGGATGGCGTCACTCCCATGGAAGTAACATATGAAGACCTACCAGCTCTTCATCGACGGTGCTTTTGTCGATCCGGTTTCAGGATCGTGGTTTGATAGCATCGATCCCTACCGGGGAACCGTTTGGGCAAAGCTGCCGCGCGGCGGCGAAGCCGATGTAGAACGCGCTGTAGCAGCGGCCAAGAGCGCCATGACTGAGGGGCCTTGGTCCCGGATGAGCGCAACCGAGAGGGGCTCGATCCTTGTAAGGCTCGCGGGACTGATTGCCGACAATGCCGAGCGACTCGCGCAGATCGAAGTGCGGGACAATGGAAAACTTCTGACCGAGATGCTCGGCCAGCTGCGCTACATCCCGCACTGGTGGCGCTACTACGGTGGTCTTGCCGACAAGCTGCAAGGCCATGTCGTGCCTATCGACAAGCCTGACATGTTTGCATTTGTCGAGCACGAACCGGTCGGAGTAGTTGCCGCGCTGACCGCTTGGAACTCGCCTCTGCTTTTTGTTGCATTCAAATGTGCTCCGGCGTTGGCAGCCGGCTGCGCGGTCGTCGTGAAACCGTCGGAGTTCGCTTCGGCCAGCACTCTGGAATTTGCCGAACTTGCAGCATTAGCGGGAATCCCGCCCGGCATATTCAACGTCGTCACGGGTTTCGGGCCGGAAGCTGGCAAGGCACTCGTCGATCATCCGGACGTAGCAATGGTGACTTTCACCGGGTCCGACACCACGGGTGCCGCGATCTATGCTCAGGCTGCGAAATCCATGAAGCGGGTGGCATTGGAGCTGGGAGGCAAGTCCCCCAATATCGTCTTTGCTGATGCCGACATTGACGCTGCCGTAGCAGGAGTCGTGTCGGGAATCTTTGCCGCCACCGGCCAGACTTGCATCGCTGGATCGCGTCTTCTCGTGCAAAATTCAATCCGCAACGATTTTGTCGAGCGCCTGGTTGAAATGGCGAGCTCCGCTCGGATCGGCGATCCTATGTTGCCGCAGACCAATATTGGGCCAATCACGACGCCCAGCCAGTATCAGAAGGTGCTGGATTATATAGAGATCGCCAAACGCGAAGGCGCGCGCTGCATCTTGGGTGGTAAGCCCGCTTCGGGCAAAGGGATATCGGGCGGGCAGTTCATCGAGCCCACCATCTTCGATGACGTAACGTCTCGCATGCGTATCGCGCAAGAGGAAGTCTTTGGTCCGGTCCTATCAATTTTGGGCTTCGATGACGAAGCCGAAGCCGTGCGGATCGCCAACGACACGATCTACGGTCTGGCGGCTGGGGTCTGGACCAAGGACATGAAGCGCGCGCTCCGGATACGGAAAGCACTTCGCGCAGGAACCATTTGGGTCAATACTTACCGTGCTGTCAGCTTTATGATGCCATTTGGCGGAATGAAACATTCCGGTCTGGGGCGTGAGAACGGCATCGAGGCGATTAACGATTTTCTCGAACGTAAAAGCGTTTGGATCTCGACTTCGGACAGCGTTCCCGGGAATCCATTCGTGATGCGTTGAGCTATGACTGACTCAATGTTGGCTCGGGTGTTTCCTAACGGCTTTCCGCTAGCCTGCTCGTCTTTTCAAGACGAAGCTGACAGCTTCGCCCGCATTCGAAGGTGGCGCTCCGAACGGCGGACAATTGGATTGCTTAGCGCCGAGTTCCGTGCAACGTTGAATATCAAAGTCAATGCGCCGAAACAACGCTCCATCGGCTGCAACGAGATACCGCGAATGCGCAGTCTTCCGCCGCTAAATCCCTTACGCGCATTCGAAGCTGCCGCACGGCACAAGAGCATCCGAAAAGCCGCGGAAGAGTTGGGTGTCACGTCAGGGGCAGTTAGCCGGCAAGTTAAGGTTCTCGAAGAATTCCTTGGCATCGCCATGTTTCGTCGCTCGCCCAGCGAAGTAATTTTGACGGCCGAAGGCGAACAATACTTTCAGATTGCAACGGTGCACCTGCACGCTTTAGCCGAAGGAACGAACATCCTCACTGGGTACAAGGACGAGCAGATTGTTCGAATTCGAGCTTACACAACGTTTGCCGCCAAGTGGCTAATTCCGCGAACAAAGTCGTTTTATTTGGAAAATCCGAATACAGAGTTGCGCCTCACGACCTCACTTGAGGGCGTCGATTTTGACCGAGAAAACATCGATGCCGCCATTCGTTTGTGCGATGGCAACTACCCGGGCTGCGAAGTAGATCGTCTCGTTGCGAATGATCTGGCTCCCCTTTGTAGTCCCCAATATGCCGCTGAGAATGGCTTGCACACGGGACGGGATCTTGCTCGCGTAAGATTTCTACATACGGTGGCGAGGCCCGACGACTGGCGACTCTGGATCGAGGCGGCGGGGCTTACGGGGGTGGTCGATGCACACGGAGGGCCTAAGTTCGCCTCCTCGCTTCTCGCTTACCAAGCCGCGATGGGGAACCAAGGCGTGCTGCTCGGGCCGATTGCGCTATTCCGCAAGGACATCCAGCAAGGAACGCTCATTCAAGTATGCGATCCTGTCGTGTCTCGTGGGAATTTCACCTACTATTTTGTGTATCCGCGGAGCCGACTGCGAAATCCAGCGTTGAGACGTTTCCGTTCGTGGTTGTTGAAAGAGATAGAAGAGGAAATGGAACTAGACGCTGCGCAGGGCGCCAAGACGATTCCGCAATGTCGGCATGACAACTCACTAATTTCAGATGAATGGAGTTGGGGTTGAGCCGGCGTTCAAGTATCGCCTGTCTTGTGTAACGTGCCTTTTGGCGGCGCTCGCACTCGGCGCGGGCACCTCTGTTGCGCTGATCTATCCCATCACCTTCGCACAGAACCTTGAGGGAGGTGCAATTCACTCCGGCATCGCTACCCTCAGTGCTGGTAGGAGCATTGGTTTACACGGTTGCGTTTGGCACCTTGCGTGTTGAGCCGCAACTTTCACGGATGCCAGATTACATCACAAATGTCGGGCGCCAATCGCGGCGTCCGGATCCCTACCCTTCCTCTTTTCGATTTTATAACCCCGCTCACGTTAGCGGCTTAATGAGCGGAGCTTGCGTTTGGGCGTGTGGTTTGACTTCTTGCTTTTTGCCGTAACGCTAGCCTGTATCGCCGTATTGAAGTATCGCGCAATAGCGGCTGCCATCATAGGTCCGAGCGCCATTATTGCCGGCTCATTCTTCTTCGTAGGTGGGGCCTGGGCGGGAGAACGCGTACACATTGACGGTCAGCACCTCGGCGCGCTGTGGATCGTTCCGTTTGTAGGCCTTTTGTTGTCGATCGCCATTGTGCCCCTGACGCATCCGCGCTTTTGGCATCACAACTTCGGAAAGATAGCAGCGGCCTGGGCGCTCGCTTTTCTTTTGCCCAGCTCGCTCGTCTTCGGTCTCACTTCAACGCTCTACGAACTCGCTCACACTCTGTTGCTCGAGTATATTCCATTCGTGGTCCTGCTTCTCGCCCTCTTCACTGTGGCCGGAGGCGTACTGGTGAAGGGGAACCTCCACGGCTCGCCGGCTCTCAATACGAGCATTCTCGGAATTGGGGCACTCATCGCCGGGGTAGCCGGAACAACCGGTGCAGCTATGCTCCTTATCCGTCCGGTTATTCGAGCTAACGACAACCGACTTCACAATGTGCACGTCATCATCTTCTTCATCTTCATCGTTGGGAATATGGGTGGCGCACTGACGCCCCTCGGAGACCCTCCTCTGTTTCTTGGCTTCCTGAAGGGGGTTGGTTTTTTCTGGCCGACCGTCCATCTCTTTGGCCCCTGGCTCGTCGTCGTGTCGGCATTGCTCGCCGTTTTCTTCGTCCTCGACACACATCTCTTTCGGCTCGACAAGAGAAACCCTCCCAAGCCAGATCCTACTCTCGACAGCAGGCTGAGCATTGCGGGATGGATCAATATTGCGCTGCTCGCCGGTATCTTGCTCGTGGTGTTGGCTAGCGGTCTGTGGAGGCCGGCAGTTGGTCTGAACATCTTCGGCGTCGAGATTGGGCTACAAGATCTACTACGTGATGTCGTACTCCTGCTGATCACTTGGTGCTCGTGGGCAAGCACTTCAGAGGATATTCGCGCTGGCAATGACTTCAGCTGGGCCCCGATCGTCGAGGTTACAAAGCTGTTTGGCGGCATCTTCATCACCCTTATCCCGGCGATCATCATCCTGAAGGCCGGTAGTGCGGGTGCGCTCGCACCAGTCATACGCCTCGCAATGGACGAGGCCGGTCAGCCAAACAACGTCATGTATTTCTGGCTTGCAGGTGGTCTGTCGAGCATTCTCGACAATGCCCCAACCTACCTTGTGTTCTTCAATATGGCAGGTGGAGATCCTGCCCTCCTCACTGGCCCTTTGCGCACTACACTAGAGGCAATCTCCGTGGGCGCAGTGTTTATGGGTGCGAATACCTACATCGGCAATGCTCCCAATTTGATGGTCAAGGCCATCGCCGAGAGCCAAGGAATCCGAATGCCAAGCTTCTTTGGCTATATGGCTTGGTCGGGGGCCATTCTCGTCCCTTGCTTCTTGCTGCTCACATGGCTCTTCTTCCTATGACTTCAGTTGCACGCTGAGTCGAAAGGTGAGAACCGTCGTTACGACCGGTGACCTTCATTAGTGACTATCCAGCGAATGACCGCGACCATGGTGAGGTCTATGATCCAAAGGACGCGCAGCGACGTAGCGCAAGAAGGACGACATGAATGACATCCTGGTCGTCGGCATTCACTGGATTCGCCAGCAAGTAATTTGAAATCACGACGCTGCGGAGCCGGCCAGTCTCCCGCTTAGCCACTAAGGACGCCGAAGCGCATTTCTGCAGCTTACTTGGATTTGCAGACCCGATGTCCCATACAGCATCCTTTTCCCCCGAAGTGATCCAGCGCATGACCGACGTCTACAGACGCGCGGCCTAGGTACTCAAGCTTGACCGGGCGCGCGAGCGCAACCGTCTTGTCGTCTATATTCCGTCCGTCGATGACGCGCACCGGATGCGCGACCGTGCCGTGCGCATGTATAGACGGGCGGCAATGCTCGATGGGCTTCCCCTCGCCAGCACCAGGGCCTCTTCCGACCTCGACTCTCGGTCTGACGAAAGCGCGGCAGAGTCACCTCCCTCGGTAGTGGAGCGGCATGTTCCCGATTAGGCGGTCACCCACGCGAACGCCGGAATGATTTTTGTTGTTGGCCCTTTGCGTCAATTGGTGGTTGTCTGCTTTCGGTGGTCTTGCCGACGTAACCGCAGCACACTTGACCTAGCGTGACGGCGGACGAAGGAAGGTCCGTTTTCTCGGCGAAGCGGAAGTGCCCGGTCGCCAGTCAGCTCCATAACCATTGATGCCTAATATCAACACCGAATGAGGAGGTGTTGGCGATGGCTGGGTTGACTGCAAAGCAAGAGCGGTTCGTTGAAGAATTTCTGCTGGACTTAAACGCTAAGCAGGCAGCTATCCGCGCGGGCTATGCTCATAATAGCGCAGAGGTGCAGGGTTCCAGATTGCTAAGCAATGCTAATGTGTCTGTTGAAATCGAACGACGCCGCGGTGAGCGTTCCGAAAAATTGAACATTGACGCCGTTTGGGTGCTCAAGCGTCTCTCAGACGAAGCAAAAGCGGATATTGCTGACCTTTACGACAAGAACACAGGTGCACTCCTGCCGGTGCACGAGTGGCCGTTGATCTGGCGTCAAGGGCTCGTCCAGAGCATCGAGTCCAAAGAGCTATTTGAGGGCAAGGGCGATGACCGCGAGCACATCGGGCGAGTACGTAAGATCAAGCTCGACAACCGCGTGCGCCGCCTTGAATTGATCGGCAAACACGTCCAGGTCAATGCTTTCCAGGATCAGGTGCACGTCCAAGGCATCGACGGTCTAGCGGAGCGGCTTGCACGAGCACACAAAAGGATGGCTTAGGGCGCGAGCTTTACCGGGAGCCCAGCGCCCGCAGCGTTATGGCGCAACAGCGGCGCGAGGCACCACGGCGGAACTAATCTTTCGTCTGCCTACGCGTCTGGTTCGATCGATATTACGGACCTCACTTTTCTGTTGAATTTCGGTGGCGAGTAGCGGCACCGAATGCAGTTCTCTAACAGCTTGGAAATACGGCCCAGGAGTAGGACTCTCGCTGGCGCCTCTGAGGCCTTCCGCCGGCGCGGACTTCATCCGAACATACAGCCGCGGGCCTTAAGGGAGACGCGCGGCGTTATGGAACAGTTCGCTCGCGAGGCGAAGCTTATGGAAGGCCTGGATCCGAATGCGGATGTGCGTTGCCATTCCAATCTGCGGAGCAGCAGAGCATGTCAGCGCTCGTCAGATGCTCATTGCAATTGCTGGGACGGCTTCCGTCCGCCTCGCAAGGCGCCGAGTTCGAGCAGCCGGACGACGGAAAATTTCAAACCTGAGACGCGACCTGCGAAGCATCGAAATTGACGCTGCTGCTTACCCTGCGCTTACCCGAACAGAGTGAAGCGCGCGGCCCCGGATTAGGTACAGAAGAAACCGCTTTATAATCGGATGTTTTTGGTGGAGCCGAGGGGGATCGAACCCCTGACCTCTGCAGTGCGATTGCAGCGCTCTCCCATCTGAGCTACGGCCCCAATGGTCGGGCATTTAAAATTTGGCCTCGTTCATTGTCAAGAAAGCGCGTCGTGCGGAGCCCGCTCGCGACGCCGTAATTGCCCCTGCCTACCGGCCAAGTCCCAAGCAAGCGGGATCAACTACTTGCGGCGCACTGGTCGTCAGGGCTACATGGCGCAACAGTCGACAACTGCGGGACGACGAATGCTCGAGCTTCTGGGTTTTATCAGTTATCTCATCACTCTTTATACGTACATCATCATCGCCGTGGTGATCGTCAGCTGGCTCATGGCGTTTGGGGTTATCAACGCCTACAACCCCATGGTGCGTTCGATCTGGCAGGGGTTGAATGCGGTGACGGAACCGTTGCTGCGGCCCATCCGGAACGCGCTTCCCAACTTGGGCGGTCTCGATATTTCGCCCGTTATTCTGTTGCTGCTCTGCTATTTCATCCAGACGGTCGTTCTTCCGAATATCGCCAAGGCGGTCGTGTGATCAGCCGCCTGGCGTCCCAGCCGCCGGCTCGCAAGGCCTGGCGGCATGGGAGCGCGTGCGTCATTGCGCACTTTCGGCTGACGCCGAAATCTTCCAAAGAGGCGATTGACGGGATCGTCGAAACCCCCGACGGTCCGGCCTTTCAGGCGCGTGTCCGCGCACTTCCCGAGGATGGAGCCGCCAACAGGGCGCTCGAAGAGCTGGCCGCCCGGTGGCTCGGAGTGACCAAGAGCTCGGTTTCGCTCGCAACGGGGGGCAAGTCGCGGCTCAAATCCTTGAAGATTTCCGGTGATCCGGAGACGCTTGAACGGCTACTGCAAGAACGAACAAACGTATTGAGAAAATAGGCGAACCAGGAGGAAAGACGGGAATGTCCGTGGCGCACATCATCGATGGGAAAGAGATTGCGGCGAAGGTCCGCGCTGAAGTGGCGTCCGAGGTCGCGCGTCTTCAGAAAGAACATGGCCTGAAGCCCGGACTTGCCGTCGTGCTTGTCGGCGAAGATCCGGCCAGCAGGGTCTACGTTGCGAACAAGGCCAAGCAGACCGTCGAAGTCGGCATGAACTCTTGGGAGCATCGCCTTCCGGCTGAAACGCCCGAGGCCGACGTGCTGGCGCTCGTTCAGAAGCTCAACGACGATCCGTCCTGCCATGGCATTCTCGTGCAGCTGCCGCTGCCGAAGCACATCAACGCCGAGAAGGTGCTGAACCTCATCAGCCCCGACAAGGATGTCGACGGGTTCCATCCCGTGAACGTCGGCCGGCTTTGGGTTGGCGAACGCGCACTCGTCCCGTGCACGCCGACCGGCTCGGTCATCCTCGCGAAGAGCGTGCTGCGGAACCTCTCGGGCCTCAACGCCGTCGTCATCGGCCGGTCGAACATCGTCGGCAAGCCGGTCGCGGCGTTGCTGCTCAGGGAAAACTGCACGGTGACGATCGCCCACTCGCGCACGAAGAACATTGAAGACGTCGTTCGTGGAGCCGATCTCGTTATCGCCGCCGTCGGCATTCCGGAGATGGTCAAGGGAAGCTGGATCAAGCCGGGCGCGACCATCATCGATGTCGGCATCAATCGCGTTCCGTCGGACAACGGAAAGACGAAGATCGTCGGCGACGTTGCCTACGAAGAGTGCGCGAAAATCGCAGGCGCGATTACGCCGGTTCCCGGTGGCGTTGGCCCCATGACGATCGCGTGCCTATTGCGGAATTCCGCTCAGGCCGCCGCGATGCAGGCCGGCGTCAAGTCTGCTTTCGGCTGAGCCGACACGTTAAAGTCCGTGGCCCAAGTCAGTGAATTGTGCGCCGGGACCTTCGTGTCCCGGCGTTTTTCGTTGATCGCCAGCGGCGCGTTTCAACGCACTCTTCGCAGGCGTAGTGGCCGCGAATGCGGGTCTTGAAATATTCCGCGACGGAGGCCGCGTTGACGAGGCCCTCGTATTCCCGGCCCGGCACTTCGAAGTAGGTGATGCAGCTGCCGTTCGAAAAAACGATGTCCAACTTCCGGCTTGCAGCGTCGTATTCAGCGGCATGAATAACCGACGATTTCCGAAACTCCATTTTCTTCACCATTCTCGACTTCACTATACTCTGACTTGCCGCAGCGTCTCCCCTCGATAGCTCAGGGCTTCCGCTACATGAGCGCGGGCCACGGTCTCACAACTCTCCAGGTCCGCTATGGTTCGAGCGACCTTGAGCGTGCGGTGAAAGCCTCGCGCCGATAATCCAAGGGTTCCCGCCGCATGGCGGAGCAGCGCCACACCCGCTTCGTCGGGCGTCGCCGTTTGTTCGAGAAGCGTTGCCGAGCAATCGGCATTCGTGCGGACACCTTTTGCGCCCAGCGCCGCGAACCGCGTGCGTTGTCGATCGCGAGCCGCGGCGACGCGAGAGCGGACTTCGGCGCTTCCTTCGGACGGCGCGGGCAAAACGAGATCAGCCGCTGATATCGCGGGGACCTCAATCTGCAGATCGATGCGATCCAGCAGCGGCCCAGACACGCGCGCCTGATAATCGCCAACGCAGCGCGGACCGCGGCGGCATGGTTCGCCGGGATTGCTGCCTCCGCATTTGCACGGGTTCATCGCTGCGATCAGCTGAATGCGGGACGGGTAAGCAATACGGTGGTTCGCCCGGGCGATGACCGTCTCGCCCGATTCCAACGGCTGGCGCAACGCGTCGAGCACGTTCGGCTGGAACTCGGGCAGCTCATCGAGGAAGAGGACGCCATGATGCGCAAGCGAGACCTCGCCGGGCCTTGGCCGCGAGCCGCCGCCAACGAGCGACGCCATGCTCGCCGAGTGATGCGGCGCGCGAAACGGCCGCTCGACCGTGAGCTTGCCGCCAACGAGTTCGCCCGCGAGCGAATGCACCATCGAGACTTCGAGTATCTCTTCGGGTTGTAGGTGCGGGAGGATCGACGGCAGGCGCGAGGCCAGCATCGATTTGCCGGAGCCGGGCGGCCCGATCATCAGCAGGTTGTGGTTGCCTGCAGCCGCGATCTCCAAGACGCGCTTGGCCGTTTCCTGGCCTTTGATATCGCGGAGGTCGACGGCGTAGCTCTGGGTCGGGAGGACGTTAGGCTCGGGCCGGGACAGCGTCTGTGTGCCCTTGAAGTGATTTACGAGCGACAGGAGATGCGGCGCGGCCAGGATCGCGAGGTCTTCGCTGGCCCAGGCCGCTTCGGGGCCCGAGGCTGCGGGGCAGATGAGGCCCTTGCCGATGGCGTTGGCGCCCATCGCAGCGGGCAGCGTGCCCGGCACGGCGCGTATCGAGCCGTCCAGCGCCAGTTCGCCGATGGCGGCATAGCCTGCGATGGCATCCGGCGCGATCGCCTCCATCGCGCACATCATCGCGAGCACGATGGGCAAATCGAAATGGCTGCCTTCCTTCGGCAGGTCGGCGGGCGCGAGGTTGACGGTGATGTGCTTGAACGGGAGCCCGAGGCCGACGGCGTGGAGGGCGTTGCGGACGCGCTCGCGGCTTTCGGCGACCGCCTTGTCGGGCAAGCCGACGATGGCGAAGGCGGCGGCTCCAGGCGTCACGCGGACCTGCACTTCGACAGGCCGTGCCTCTATGCCGATGAACGCGAGCGTGGAGATCTGACCGTACATGTTGCTCCCCCAAGGGGAGCTAATCAGCGGGCTGAGATAAAGTCAAGAACGAATGGGGAACACACGAAATGAACGAAACAGTCCATCAGAATTGAGTTCAATGAATCGAAAACGGAATCAAAATCAATGGGTTGCTCAACTAATTGATTCATAACGACTTATCTTGCCGCAGATGCGAAAATAAGCTACTTTGCAGCCGCTGGTGCGAAACGCTGGAACTATCCGAAGCTGCGGCTGACTGCGGCTCCTAGAGGGAATGACAGCCGGAATGGTTGTCTATCAACCCTCTGGAAGAATCGGACCAGGGCGCACCAGCTTTTCGTCATCATAGCCGAACATCCGAAACAGCTTTTCTTGGCCAGCGCTCAGATTGGCTTCCCAAAGATTCCAAGGCAGACCAGTGACGCCCCATCCGGCGATGCGTCGGTCTTTTCCTTTCCGTGCGATTCGCCCACCGAGATTTGAGACAAACCGGGTGTCGCAAGAGTGAAACCGTCGCTCGTCGACTGCTCTCGAGAATGAACCGCTTATTATGTCAGCAATCTGCAACCCTGCGACGTTGCTCGCCGGCGCGGTCGTAATCAGATCCAAATCTACGACCGGCCAGGCTAGATTGCGTGGCAGCGTGTTAGTACCGGAAGCAAGATTTCTCCGGTCTTTCTCGAGGTATGTTTTAAACCGATCTAAGTAGAATCCACCGCGCTGCGCGATCGTGATTTCCACCGGCCGAGCCTCACCGTAATCGCGGTGGCTTCGCGCGAGGCACCACTCCGTCGCTCGCTCCAGGAGAACTTTTAGAACCATCTGGGAGTACCACAGCTTCCGCCTCGGCTCGATCGAAAAGCTAGTGGCGTCATCTGAATAGACTCGCAAATCCGCGGCTCGCTCAGCGCGCACATTACGATAGTTGAGCATGTTGCCCTTATGAGAAATCAGAGTGAAGCATCGAAGGGGCAACTTGCCGATAAATCGGGTCGCCCAAAGCTTCGTCCGCTCATCGAGGTCGGTAAAATGCAGCGGCTGTCCGCGCCAATGCCGTCGTTGCTGGTTGATCCGATGTACCCATTCGGGAAGATCAGGCTCGCGCCGAGCTGCAACCACAACAGCAGAAACAATGAAAAATTCTGACGCAGCAGCCTTGAGTGCTTGGTCGCCAAATTCATCGCTGAAAATGTGGTAAGCTGGCGGTGCGATATGATCACCCCTTCGTCATCACCAGCGTCATGCCGATCAGGGATGAATTCGTGAACTGAATTTCGACAGCCTGCTTATCGTTGTTGACGACGATGTCCATGTTGGCGGCGACGTCGCTGCCCTGGATGACGACGTGAAAGCCTTTCGGCGTAACGTCGCCGATCAGGTCGCCCTCGAAATTGTGGATCGTCTCTTTCCAGTGTCCCGTCAGCTTGCCGCCCGTTTCCTTCACATTGCTGACGATCTCGACGGCACCGCCGGCCGTGGCACAGCGGATCGTCTGCTTCAGCTCGTCCTCGGTGTCCGTCAACAGGTAGGTCGCGCGGCATTTGATTTTTTCGGTCGGGCTCGCTTTGTAGCCAATCATACCGATGCCCGACCACCGTCCGAGAAGCGGTGCGAACGGTGAGGCGGTAACGGCCTGCGCTTCATTCCATGGCAACGCGGGGGCAACGAACAAAAGCGCCGCGAGCGCGCTTACGATCGTGATCGATCTCATCGTGAATTGGCCTTTCATCGTCTTGATATCGATACGCGCGTTCATGCTTGCGATTTTCTCTTGTCTTCGATGACGTCCCAGATCATCGCGGCGATGTCGTTGCCGCCGAACTTCTTCACCTGGCGAATGCCCGTCGGGGACGTGACGTTGATTTCGGTGATAAACGGGCCGATCACGTCGATGCCGGTGAAGATCAGTCCGCGGCGTTTCAATTCGGGCTTGAGGCGCGCGCAGATCTCGCGGTCGCGGTCGTTTAATTCGACGGGCACGGCGGTGCCTCCGACGTGCAGGTTCGAACGCGTTTCTCCGGCTTGGGGAACGCGGTTGATCGCGCCTGCGATTTCGCCATCGACCAGGATGATGCGCTTGTCGCCTTCCTTCACCTCGGCGCGGAATTCCTGCACCATGAAGGGCTCGCGGAACACTGTTTGAAAGAGTTCGACGAGGGAGCCTAGATTTCCGTCCTCCGGCCTGATGCGGAACACGGCGGCGCCGCCGTTGCCGTAGAGCGGCTTGACGATGATGTCCTTATACTCAGTGCGGAACGCCTGCACGTCGGCGAGCGAGCGCGTGACGAGCGTCGGCGGCATCAGGTCGAGGAAATCCAGGACGAACAGTTTTTCCGGCGCGTTGCGCACGCTCGCCGGGTCATTGACGACGAGCGTTTTCGGGTGGATGCGTTCGAGAAGATGGGTCGTGGTGATGTAGGCCATGTCGAACGGCGGGTCTTGCCGCAGTAGGACGACATCGAGGTCGCCCAGGTTTTCGGTGCGCGGATTTGAAAGCGCGAAATGCGCGCCGTGCTTGTCTTCGACCTTCAGCGACTGGCCGCGGGCGAGAAGCTTGTCGCCGTGCAAGGCCAGATCGAGCGGCGTGTAATAGAAAATGTCGTGTCCACGCTTCTGCGCTTCGAGGAGGATGGCGAACGTTGAATCGCCGCTGATGTCGATGCGATCAATCGGGTCCATCTGGACGGCAATGCGAAGAGGCATAAAAGACTTTCGTACGTGGTGTTGAGATCGGTGAAGCCGCGAGGCTCTCATCGTCGTTTAGACGATTTGCGCACCGGGCGGAATGATTGGAAACGCTCTCGCCAGTAAGCGCCGCGGCTTATGGCAAACATGCCGCACACGTATTCGAAAGGCGGCGCCAAATCAGAGCCGGATCATAGGAAATTATAGGGGTCGATATCGACGGTGATCCGGACATCGGATTTGAGTTTTGGAATCATTCCAGCCCACGCACGCAGATAGCTTTGCAAATCGACATCGCGCGGCGCTTTCACGAGAAGCCGCCAGCGATGGCGGCCGCGGACGACGGCGATCGGGGCTTCAGAGGGGCCGAGCACCGAAATCATTTCGCTAGGAGGCGCACGGCGCGCAATTTCGCAGGCGACTTGCTCGGTCAGCGCTTTGTCGCGTGCTGAGACAATGATTGCCGCCAACCGGCCATAGGGCGGCAGGAGGCCAGCCTGGCGCGTCTTGACCTCGTAGTTCAGGAAGGCGTTGCGGTCGCCGGCGACGATTGCTGTCATCACCGGGTGGTCAGGCGAATAGGTTTGCACGAAGCCGCGGCCGACGAAGCTCGTTCGCCCGGCGCGGCCCGTCACCTGATGCAAAAGCTGGAACGTGCGCTCGGCGGAACGCGGGTCGGCTCCGTGTGCCAGCCCCAAATCGCCGTCGACAACGCCGACGAGGGCGAGGCCCGGGAAGTTATGGCCCTTCGCAACGATCTGCGTGCCGATGATAATGTCGAACTCGCGGGCTTCGATGCCGCGGATCATCTCGCGCATCTCGGGCAATCCGGGAATGAGATCGGACGAGAGCAGCGCGACGCGCGCGTCAGGGAAACGCTCGGCGACTTCTTCCTGGACGCGCTCGACACCCGGGCCGCAGGCAACAAGCGAACCGGGTGCTGCACACTTCGGGCATTTCTCCGGAAGCGACAGCGAGAAGCCGCAGTGGTGACAGGTCAGCTTTTTCTTGAAGCGATGCTCGACAAGCCAAGCTGTGCATTGCGGGCATTCGAGGCGGTGGCCGCAGGATCGGCACAAGGTCAGCGGCGCGTATCCACGCCTATTCAGAAACAGTAGTGATTGCTGGCCTTTTTCGAGCGTCTCGGTCATCGACGCAACAAGACGCTCGGCCAGCCATTTGCCCGGCACCAGCTTTTCGGAGCGAAGATCGATCGCCGATACGTCCGGCATATCGACACCCGAGAAGCGGCCCGGAAGCACGGCATGTCGATACCGGCCGATCAGCGCATTCACGTGGCTCTCGATCGACGGCGTCGCGGAGGCGAGGATGACGGGGAATTTTCCGAGGTTGCCGCGGACGACAGCCATATCGCGCCCTTGATAGTGGACGCGGTCATCCTGCTTGAAACCCTGGTCATGCTCTTCGTCGACGACGATGAGGCCCAGCTCGCAGAACGGTAGGAACAGTGCCGAGCGCGCGCCGACGACGCAGCGGACGTCTCCGCGTGCGACGCCTTTCCAGATGCGGCCGCGTTCGGCTGGGCTGAGTGCTGAATGCCATTCGACGGGTGGCGCGCCGAAGCGGCGGGCGAAGCGGTCGAGGAATTGGCTGGTCAGCGCAATTTCGGGGAGCAGAATGAGGGTTTGGCCGCCCGCTTCGAGCGCACGCGCAACGGCTTCGAAGTAGACCTCGGTTTTGCCCGAGCCGGTGACGCCGTCGAGCAAGGTGACAGAGAAATTATGGGCATCGACCGCGCTGCGCAGGCTTTCGACAGCACGCGTCTGATCGGCGGTGAAGCCTGTCGTGCCGTGTTGCGGCTCTGGCCGCGGAAAGACCCGCTCGGGAATAGCGACTTCGACGAGCATCCCGGCCGCGGCGAGACCATCGACCACGCCCGTCGAACAGCCGGCGAGATTTGCGAGATCGGATTTCGCACGGACAAGGCCGTCGGCTGCGATCTCGAGGACGCGGGTGCGCGCCTGGGTCATTTTCGGCGGCGGGGTGGCACCTTCGACGATACAAACGCCGAAACGGTGTTTAGGGGGCTCGAACGCGGCGTCGGCGCTCATCATCATGCGCGCGACCATGCCGAGCGGCGCCAAGGTGTAGCGTGCGACCCATTCGGCGAAGCGCATCGAAATTTCGGGCAGGCACGGTGCGTCAATGCGGCTCGTCAGTGCCTTGAGCTTCTTCGGATCGACGGGTTTACCCTCGCCGCGCGGACTATCCCAAATGATCCCTATGCGCGTCTGCGGCCCAAACGGCACCAGCACGAACGCGCCAGGTGCGGCGTCCATGCCTTCCGGCACGAGATAGTCGTAGGTCTGGTCGAGCGCCACAGGCATGAGCACAGGCACGCTGCGGGCGGCCTCGACGGCGCTGTTATCCAGAATTTGAAGCAGGCTATCCAAAGGGGCGTTCAACGGACTAGAAGCTTCCTCCGAGAATCGGTCGTGCTAGGTTTGCCGGGAAGTTGCGGCGCACCAAAGGCAGGGCCAAGACTTAAGGACGAGGTGAGGAGAAAGAAATGAAATTCTTCGTCGATACCGCCGACGTGACCGAGATCAAAGAGTTGGCGGCGACGGGCTTGCTGGACGGCGTTACGACGAACCCGTCACTTGTTGCCAAAGCCGGCCGCGACTTCAAGGAAATCGTCAAAGAGATCTGCGCGGTGGTGCCGGGTCCCGTATCTGCGGAGGTCGCCGCGACCGACTACGCCGGCATGATGCTGGAAGCTGAAGTGCTGCGGAAGATCGCGAAGAACGTGACCATCAAGGTCCCGCTGACGCTTGACGGTCTCAAAGCCTGCAAAGCTCTGACGGGCGACGGCACGATGGTGAACGTTACGCTGTGCTTCTCGGCCAACCAGGCGTTGCTCGCGGCTAAGGCCGGGGCGACGTTCGTTTCGCCGTTCATCGGGCGTCTCGACGACATCGGTCTCAACGGCATGGACGTCATTCGCGAAATCCGCACGATCTACGACAACTACCCGGATCTCTCGACCGACATTCTCGCAGCATCGATCCGGACGGTGAACCATGTGAAAGAGGCGGCCCTCATCGGCGCCGACGTCGCGACCATTCCGCCGAGCATTCTGAAGGCGCTGGTGAAACATCCGCTTACGGATGCCGGTCTCGTCACCTTCGTCAACGACTGGAAGAAGACCGGACAAACGATCGTGTGAGGCGGGCACGGCAAAGTGCGAGCACGGACCTTATCCAACGATCTGATCGGACGCTTCGCACACATCGTCGGCGATGCGAACGCGTTGACGCGCGCCGAGGACCAAGCCGGATATCTCACCGAATGGCGGGACCGCTACACCGGTAAGACGCCGGTCGTTCTGCGTCCGGGTTCGACGGAGGAGGTTTCGCGCATCCTCGCGCTTGCCTATGCCGAAAACGTCGCTGTCGTTCCGCAAGGCGGCAACACGGGGTTGGTCGGCGGACAGATCCCATCGGCCGAGGGTAATGAGATCGTGCTGTCGCTCGGCCGTCTCAAAGCCGTTCGGGACGTCGAGGCGGCTGGCGGGACGATGGTCGTCGAAGCTGGTGTCACGCTGCACGCGGCGCAGATCGCGGCCAACGAAGCCGGGCGCATCTTCCCGCTGAGCCTCGCGTCGGAAGGCAGCGCGCAAATTGGCGGCGTGCTGGCGACCAATGCGGGCGGCACCGCGGTTCTCGCATATGGAAATGCGCGCAGCCTGACGCTCGGTCTTGAAGCCGTTCTTGCGGACGGCCGCGTTTGGCATGGCTTGCGGCGGCTCAAGAAGGACAACACCGGTTACGACCTGCGCGATCTTCTGATCGGCTCGGAGGGTACGCTCGGCATTATCACGGCGGCTTGCGTGAAGCTCTTTCCGACGCCGGCGGAACGCGAGACGGCGATCGTCGCGCTGCAATCGCCGAAGCATGCGCTCCGGCTCTTTCGGATGGCTGAAGCGGAGGCTGGAGGATCGCTGACTGCATTCGAGTTCTGGGCGCATCGCGCGCAAGAGTTCGCGCTGAGCTACGTTCCCGGTCTGCGCGACCCCTTCACGGACGCTTATCCTTGGTATGCGCTGATCGAGCTCTCGCATGGCGGGACCGGGGCGCGCGTCGCTAATACCATCGAACGAATGCTGACGAATGCGCATTCGAAGGGACTGATCCTCGACGCCGCCATTACGCGATCGCTCCGGCAGGCGGAGGATTTCTGGCGCTTACGCGACGGCTTTTCCGAAGCGCAAAAGGGCGCGGGTGGAAGCATCAAGCACGATATCTCGGTGCCGGTTGCGCGCATTCCGGAGTTTCTCGAACGCGCTGCCGCCGTCGTCGAGGATATTTGCCCAGGTGCGCGGCCGGTTCCGTTCGGACACTTCGGTGATGGCAACCTGCATTACAACGTCAGCCAACCCGAGGGGATGGATCGCGCTCAGTATCTCGCGCTTTGGGATACGATGTCGGAGGCGATCTTCGCGCTCATTGCGGAACTCGACGGTTCGATTTCGGCCGAGCACGGGATTGGGCAAATGAAGCGGGACGCTCTCGTCCGCCATAAGTCCGCGGTCGAGATCGACATGATGCGCGCCATCAAGCGTGCGCTCGATCCCAAGGGGATCCTCAATCCGGGTAAGTTGCTTTAGCGAAGCATCGCGTTATCGTTTGATTAACCAACGCGGGTAACGTTCGGAGGCATGTGCCGAGCACCGGCATGGGGAACAGCCATTGGCGCAATCGCTCGACGAAGTATTGGCCGCGGATACCGAGCTGCCGCTCAGCGACGATCTCAAGAGCGTCATCGTGGCGTGGCTCGATCATCTCGTCGTGGAGCGCGGGCAGAGTGCGGCAACGCGCGAGGCCTATGAGCGCGATGCTCGCCAGTTCCTTGCATTCCTCAAGACGAAACTGGGTCATCCGCCGTGTCTTGGCGATCTCGAACGGCTGGACGCAAAGACGATACGGGCTTTCCTCGCCGGGCGTCGTAAGGCAGGCGTGACGTCGCGGTCGCTCGCACGGTCGCTATCGGCACTGCGCACGTTGTTCCGCTGGATGGAGCGCGAGGAAACTTTGAAAAACCGCGCGATCTTGCAAGTCGCAGCACCGAAGATCCCGCATTCCATTCCGAAGCCTCTGACCGTTCAGGGCGCAGCCTCGCTCATCGAGCGCGACGGCGGCGACGCTGAGGACTGGATCACAGCCCGCGACGTCGCGGTCATGCTGTTGCTCTATGGATCGGGGCTGCGCATCAGCGAAGCCTTGAGCCTCATGCCACGCACGGCGCCGATCGACGGGCGCGATATCATGCACGTGACCGGCAAGGGCGGTAAGCAGCGGCTGGTCCCAGCGCTCGCCGTCGTCTCCGAGGCGATCTCCAAATATATGCGGCTTTGTCCTTATCCACTTGAACCGGACAAGCCGCTCTTTCGCGGGGCCCGGGGCGGACCGTTGTCGCCGCGTTTGATCCAGCTCGCGATGGAGAAGTTGCGCTTCGAACTTCAGTTGCCGGATACGGCGACGCCGCATGCGCTGCGGCACTCCTTCGCGACGCACCTGCTTTCGGCAGGCGCGGATTTACGCCAAATTCAGGAGCTTTTAGGTCACGCCTCGCTGTCCACAACGCAAGTCTATACGGAAGTGGACCGGGCGCGCTTGCTGACGGTGTACGATCAGGCCCATCCGAGAGCGTCTCGCAGTTGAAGGCCGCTCCGACTTGTTCAAGAGTATCGCCATGACGTCTTTCCGCCGGCTGAGGTTCAGCCGCCGTTCGCTTTTTGCTCTGACGGTTTTTGCTCTCGCATTCGCTGCAGGTCCCGTTGCTGCGGAGGACTCGCCAGCGCGATGTCAGGGCATCGACATGCTGGACGAGATGCAGGTCAAGCAGCCCGCGCTCTACGATAAGATCATGGCGGAAAGCAACGCGACGTCCAACGCCGAGGCCATGCTTTGGAAAGTCGAAAAGCCCGGCGTTCCGGCATCCTATTTATTCGGGACGATGCACCTCAGCGATCCGCGCATCACCGAACTTCCAGCGGCAGCGATCGACGCCATTGCGCATTCGAAGTCGGTCGCGCTTGAGGTTGCAGATCTATCTCCGGAAGCCGTGGCGGCGGCGATGGCGAAAGCCGCCGGGCTCATCGTCTATACGGACGGGTCGTCGCTCAAAAGCGCGCTTTCAGCAGACGACTACAGTAAGGTTGAGCGGGTCGTCGTCAAATCCGGCATGCCGGGAAAATTGGCGGCGATGATGAAGCCCTGGCTCGTCAGCATGCTGCTCGCGACGTCCGATTGCGAACGCAAGCAGATCGCTTCCGGCAAGGTCGTTCTCGATCTCCGCGTTGCGGCAGAGGCCAAGAAAGCCGGCATTGCTGTTACGGGATTGGAGACGATCGAGGGCCAGCTTCGTGCGCTCGCGTCCATTCCCGACGATCAGCAAGTGGCGATTTTGAAAGTCGAACTCGACACCATCGACCGCGCCGACGACATGATGGAAACGATGGTGCAGATGTACGTGAAGCGGCAGATCGGTGCGGCGATGCCGTTCCAACTGGCGCTTGCGGCCGAGAGCGGAGCGTCTCCGGACGTTTTTGATGGATTCAAGAAAGCCCTGCTGATCGACCGGAACGCGGGGATGCGCGACGCGGCGTTACCGCTGCTTGAGAAGGGCAATGCCTTCGTCGCGGTCGGCGCGCTGCATCTCCCCGGCCCGACCGGGCTCGTCACGTTGCTGCGAGAGTCGGGCTACACCGTCACGCCGGTGATGTAGCGCATCAGAGGTGGATGGCGCGCTTGGCGACGGCCAGCGCCGCTTCCTTGACGGCTTCCGAGAACGTCGGGTGAGCGTGGCAGGTGCGGGCCAGATCTTCCGCCGAGCCGCTGAACTCCATCAGGACGCAAGCTTCCGCGATCAGCTCGCCGGCATTGGCGCCGATGATGTGAACGCCGAGAACGCGATCGGTCTTGGCGTCTGCAAGGATTTTCACGAAGCCGTCGGTCATATGGATGGCTTTGGCGCGCCCATTCGCGGTGAAGGGGAACTTGCCGACATTGTAGGCGATGCCCGCTGCCTTCAATTCCTCTTCGGTCTTGCCGACGCTTGCGACCTCGGGGCTCGTGTAGATGACGTTCGGGATCACGTCGTAATTCACGTGCCCTGCCTGGCCGGCGATGATCTCCGCAACGGCGACGCCTTCGTCTTCTGCTTTATGCGCCAGCATGGGACCGGCGATGACATCGCCAATGGCGAAGACGCCTGTGACGTTCGTTTGATAGTGGCCGTCGACGAGAACGCGCTTTTTGGGATCGAGCGCAATGCCTGCTTCGGCGAGGCCCAGTCCCTCGGTGAAGGGCACCCGGCCGACGGCGACGAGAACGGCATCGGCCTCTACGGATTCAGCAGCGCCGCCTTCGGCCGGCTCGACCTTGGCCGTCACGCCGGTGTCCGACGTTTCAACGGCGGAGACTTTGCTCGACAGCCGGAACGCAATGCCCTGCTTTTCGAGGATGCGTTGGAATGATCGGCCGATCTCGGCATCCATGCCGGGCAGAATGCGGTTCAAATATTCGATGACGAGGACTTCCGAGCCGAGCCGCCGCCAAACGGAGCCCAGCTCAAGCCCGATGACGCCGGCGCCGACGACCAAGAGCTTTTTCGGCACTGTCGTAAAGTCGAGAGCGCCGGTCGATGAGACCACACGCTTTTCGTCGATTTCGATGCCGGGAAGCCGCGTCACGTCGGAGCCAGTCGCGATCACGATCCATTTCGTCTCGAGCGTCTGCGTCTCGCCGCTCGGCGACGTGACGGCGACCCGACCCGATCTGACGATGCGGCCGCTGCCGAAAACGCTGTCGATCTTGTTCTTCTTCAGCAGATAGGCGACGCCGTCGACGTTGCCTTTGACGCCTTCGCGTTTGAACGCCTGCATCTTCGCGAGGTCGAGCTTCGCGTCGGTGTTGATGCCCATCGATGCGAAGCCGTGCTTCGTCTCGTCATAGGAATGCGAGGCGTGGAGCAGGGCCTTCGACGGGATACAGCCGATATTCAAGCAGGTGCCGCCGAACGTCGCCCGCTTTTCGACGACGGCAACCTTCATTCCGAGCTGCGCTGCACGGATCGCGCAGACGTATCCGCCAGGACCGGTGCCGATAACGATGAGATCGTACTGCGCTGCCATCCCTTAAAGCTCCAGGATGAAGCGCTGCGGGTCCTCAAGGCATTCCTTGACGCGAACAAGGAAGGTGACGGCCTCCTTGCCATCGACGATGCGGTGATCGTAGGAGAGCGCAAGGTACATCATCGGCCGGACGACGACCTGGCCGGCGCGGACGACAGGGCGTTCCTCTATGCGATGCATGCCGAGAATGCCGGCCTGCGGCGCATTCAAAATCGGCGTCGACATCAGCGATCCGTAGACGCCGCCGTTCGAGATCGTGAAAGTGCCGCCCTGCATGTCCTCGATCGACAGCTTGCCGTCTCTTGCCCGCTTGCCGAACTCGTTGATGCGCTGCTCGATCTCGGCAAGGCTCATGCGATCAGCATCGCGCACGACGGGCACGACGAGGCCTTTCTCCGTCCCGACTGCGACGCCGATATGATAGTAATTCTTGTAGATGAGATCGTCGCCGTCGATCTCGGCGTTGACGGCCGGAACGTCGCGCAGTGCCTGGATGCAGGCTTTGACGAACAGCCCCATGAAGCCGAGCTTCACGCCGTGGCGCTTCTCGAAAATGTCTTTGTATTGCGAGCGAAGCGCCATCACGGCGCTCATGTCGACGTCGTTGAACGTCGTCAGCATCGCGGCCGTATTCTGCGCATCCTTTAGGCGGCGGGCGATGGTCTGGCGCAGCCTCGTCATCTTGACGCGTTCTTCGCGTGTCGCGTCGTTGCCGGGCGAGGGAAGGCGCGTATCCTGCGGGGGCACCGCCTTCAGCGCAGGCGCCGTTTGAATGGCGACGACGTTCGTCGCGGGCGCGGCGCTTAGAACCTCATGCACCTGCGGCGCGGCGGCCGGTCTCGGCGCCGATGCCGTGGCGTTGACGACATCCTCTTTCAGGATTTGTCCACGCCTTCCCGAGCCACGTATTTCTGACGCTTCGAGGCCCGCCTCGGTCATCGCCTTCTGCGCTGCCGGGGGTGGCGGAGGAGGAGCACTTGCGGCTGCGGGCGCCGGCTTTTCAGCCTCGCGCTCGGGAGCGGACGGCGCGGCCTGAGATTTTGCCTCGGGCTTTTGCGGTTGAGACGTGGCGGCGCCTTCCCTCAATGCGGCGAGAAGCGATCCGACGGCGACTGTCGATCCGGATTGAACGAGAATTTCGCCGAGCACCCCTGAGGAGGGCGCCGGGACTTCAAGTGTCACCTTGTCGGTTTCAAGCTCGACGAGCGGCTCGTCCGCGTTGACGGTATCGCCTTGCTTCTTGAACCATTTGCCCACAGTCGCTTCCGTCACGCTTTCTCCGAGCGCGGGGACGCGAATCTCGATCGACATCTGAGCCTCTCAGCCTTCTTAAGTTCCGAGCGCGTCGGCGACGAGCGCGGTCTGCTCCTTGATATGCTGCGAAAGTAATCCTGTCGCCGTGGACGCGGATGCGGGCCGTCCTGCATACCGCGGACGGCGATGTATATATCCGAGATGGTTCAGAACCCACTCGATATTCGCATCCATGAAGTACCAGGCACCCATATTTTTGGGCTCCTCCTGACACCAGACGATCTCGGCGAACTTGAAGCGGCTGAGTTCTTGGATAAATGCGCGTGCCGCAAACGGATAAAGCTGTTCGACGCGAAGGATATAGATGTCGTCACGGCCTTGCGCGTCGCGCGCATCGAGAAGGTCGTAGTAGACCTTGCCGGTGCAGATGACGACGCGCTTGATCTCGTTGTCGGGCTTGAGCTTAACGGTCGAGGTGCCGCGTTCGGCATCGTCCCACAGCAGACGATGGAAACTCGCGTTCGGGCCGAAATCCTCGATCTTGGAGACGACGCGCTTGTGGCGCAGCAGCGACTTCGGCGTCATCAGGATCAGGGGCTTGCGGAAATTGCGATGCAGCTGCCGGCGTAAAATATGGAAATAGTTTGCGGGCGTCGTGCAGTTGGCGACCTGCCAATTGTCTTCAGCGGAAAGCTGCAGATAGCGCTCGAGGCGCGCCGAGGAGTGCTCCGGTCCCTGGCCCTCGTAGCCGTGCGGCAGCAGGCAGACCAGCCCGGACATACGCAGCCACTTGCGCTCACCCGATGACAGGAACTGGTCGAAGATGACCTGCGCACCGTTCGCGAAGTCGCCGAATTGCGCTTCCCAAAGCGTCAACGCGTTCGGTTCGGCGAGGGAATAGCCGTATTCGAAGCCGAGAACCGCTTCTTCCGACAACATCGAGTTGACGATTTCGAAGCTCGCCTGATTGGTCGAGAGGTGCTTCAACGGAGAAAACCGGCGTTCGTTTTCCTGGTCGATGAAAACGGCGTGACGCTGCGAGAAGGTGCCGCGTTCGCAATCCTGGCCGGACAGGCGGACGCGGAAGCCCTCCATCAAAAGCGACGCGAACGCCATATGCTCGGCCATCGCCCAGTCGATGCCCAGGCCCGTATCGATCATCTCGCGACGGCGCTCGAGCAGCTTGCCGGCCGTCTTGTGGATGTGGAAATCGTTCGGGATCGTGGTGATGCGATGCCCGATATCTTTCAGTGTATCGATCGCGATGCCCGTGTTGCCGCGCCAATCATCGCTATCGGGGCGGGTGATGCCGGACCAGCGTCCGTCGAGCCAGTCGGCCTTGTTGGGCTTATAACCGTCCGAAAAACTGAATTCATTGTCGAGGTTGGCGCGGACCGTCGCCTTCATCTCGGTGAACTCGGCGGGGGTCATCACACCCTCATCCATGAGTTCTTTCGAATAGATGTCGACGACCGTCGGGTGCGATTTGATGCGTTTGTACATCGCCGGCTGCGTGAACATCGGCTCGTCCGTCTCGTTGTGACCGTGACGGCGATAGCAGAACATGTCGATAACGACGGGCTTCTGGAAGCGCTGGCGGAACTCGGTCGCAATTTTCGCGACGTGGACGACGGCCTCGGGACTGTCGCCGTTGACGTGGAAGATCGGCGCTTCGATCATCAGCGCCACATCAGAACAATAGGGCGATGACCGCGAGTGATGCGGCGCGGTCGTAAAGCCGATCTGATTGTTGATGATGAAGTGAATAGATCCGCCGGTCCGATGCCCCCGGAGGCCTGAGAGACCAAAGCATTCGGCGACCACACCTTGGCCTGCGAACGCCGCGTCGCCGTGAATGAGAAGGGGCATGACCCGCGTGCGATCGCCGCTCGGGCAGCCTGCCTGGTCCTGCTTTGCGCGGACTTTGCCGAGCACAACCGGATCGACGATTTCGAGATGCGAGGGATTGGCGGTCAGCGACATGTGAACGGTGTTGCCGTCGAACATCCGATCCGACGACGCGCCGAGGTGGTATTTCACATCGCCGGAACCTTCGACGTCGTCCGGCTTGAACGAGCCGCCCTTGAACTCCTTGAAGATGGCGCGGAGCGGCTTCGACATCACGTTCGCGAGCACGTTGAGACGGCCCCGGTGGGCCATGCCCATGGCGATTTCCCGAACGCCCAAATGGCCGCCGCGCTTGATGATCTGCTCGAGCGCCGGAATGATCGATTCCGCGCCGTCGAGGCCAAAGCGCTTCGTGCCGGTATATTTGAGATCGCAGAATTTCTCGAAGGTTTCGGTTTCGATCAGCTTTCGCAGAATGGCCTTCCGGCCTTCCGGCGTGAACCGAATGTCTTTCTCCGCGCCTTCGATGCGCTCTTGGATCCAGCCTTTTTGCGTCGGGTCGGTGATGTGGGTGAACTGAACGCCAATTTTCCGGCAATAGGTTCGCCGCAGGATCGTAACGATCTGGCGCATCGTTGCCGTTTCGAGGCCCATCACGCGGTCGATGAAAATCGGGCGGTCGAGATCGGCTTCGGTAAATCCGTAGGTTTCCGGCATCAGCTCGCGATGGGCGCGGCGATCTGCGAGACCGAGCGGATCGAGGTCTGCTGCCAAATGGCCGATGACGCGATAGGCGCGGATCAGCATCAGGGCGCGAATGGAATCCTGCGTGGCACGGAGGGAAGCCGCCGGCGTCATCTCGAAGCCCGAGATCTGCGCGCGGCGTTCAATCTTGTCGCGAATGGTGCGCTCGGCTTCGCCGTAGTCGCCCGTCAGTGCACCAACGAGATCCCGGTCCGATCCGTTCTCATTCAGAAGCGCCGATAATGGAGGCGCCCAGGCTGGTCCTCCGGACGTCGGGATTGCGGACGGAGGCTCCTTGATGCTTTCGAAAAACCTTCGCCATTCATCGCTGACGGCGCCCGGATTGCGCTCGTATTCAGCCTGCATGTCTTCGATGTAGGGCGCGTTGGCCGCGCTCAAAAAGGAAGTGCGTAGAAAAGCTTCGTTCTGGCCATTTCGTGCCATGAAATTCGTCCTTATTCATACTCCAGAAGCATCGCCTTCATGCTCTGGATGACGCGGACAAGACCGGATAATGCGTGCCGCCGGTCGTTCGGCCTATTCGTTCTGGCGGAGGCTACGCTCGCAAGACTTCAACAAGAGTACGACCTAGAGCGGCGGGGCTCGGCGCGATGGCGATGCCTGCGGCCTTCATCGCCTCAAGCTTGTCCTCTGCCTTACCCTTGCCGCCCGAAATGATTGCACCGGCATGACCCATGCGCCGCCCAGGGGGCGCGGTCACGCCAGCGATGAAACCTGCCATCGGCTTTTTGCGTCCCTTCTGCGCTTCGCGCATCAGGAACTCAGCGGCGTCTTCCTCAGCGGAACCGCCGATTTCGCCGATCATGATGATCGACTGCGTGTCGTTGTCGGAAAGGAACAGGTCGAGGACGTCGATGAATTCCGTGCCCTTGACGGGGTCACCGCCGATGCCGACGGCGGTCGTCTGCCCGAGCCCAACATCAGTTGTTTGTTTCACGGCCTCATATGTGAGCGTTCCGGAGCGCGATACAATGCCGACTGAGCCCTTCTGGAAAATGTTGCCGGGCATGATGCCGATCTTGCACTGGCCAGGCGTCAGGAGGCCCGGACAGTTCGGCCCAACGAGGCGCGACTTCGAACCATCGAGGGCCCTTTTGACGCGAACCATATCCATCACCGGGATGCCTTCGGTGATGCACACGATGAGCGGCAATTCCGCGTCGATGGCTTCGAGAATGGCGTCAGCCGCGAAGGGCGGGGGAACGTAAATCGAGGTTGCCGTAGCACCCGTCTTGGCGACAGCCTCGCCGACGCTGTCGAAAAGCGGAACGTCCGCGAGTTCGGCGTCGGGGTGCTTGGAGCCGCCCTTACCGGGCGTGACGCCGCCGACGATCTTGGTGCCGTAGGCGCGGGCCTGCTTCGTATGGAAGGTGCCTTGGCTTCCCGTTATTCCCTGGCAAATGACCTTGGTATTCTGGTCGACAAGAATAGACATTCCAACCCCGCGTGAAGGCGTGTCTTCAACGCCTAAATGTTGCGCATTTTTTGCAGTGCAGCAAGTGGAACCGGCTGATTAAACCGTAAGCTTACGAAGTTTCAACCGCACGACACTGCTAAGCTGCGTTCTTCAGCTGATCGGTGATTTTCTGGGCGGCGTCGGCGAGATCGTCGGCGGGGATGATTTTCAGACCCGATTCCTTCAGGATTTTCTTGCCGAGATCCACGTTCGTTCCTTCCAGCCGGACGACGAGCGGGACTTTGATATCCATCTCGCGCGCGGCGGCGACGACGCCCTCGGCGATGATATCACAGCGCATGATGCCCCCGAAAATATTGACCAAGATCCCTTTGACCGACTCGTCTGCCAGAATGATCTTGAACGCCGCCTGAACCTTTTCCTTCGAAGCGCCGCCGCCGACGTCGAGGAAGTTTGCGGGCTCGGCACCGTAAAGCTTGATAATGTCCATCGTCGCCATGGCAAGACCGGCGCCGTTCACGAGGCAGCCGATGTTGCCGTCCAGCTTGACGAAGGCGAGATCGTATTTCGAAGCTTCGATTTCGGTCGGATCTTCCTCGCCGAGATCGCGCAGCGCGACGATCTCCGGGTGGCGGTAGAGCGCATTTGAATCAAAGTTCATCTTGCCGTCGAGGCAGATGAGCTTGCCGTCCTTCGTGACGACGAGCGGATTGATCTCGAGGAGGCTCATGTCCTTCTCGACGACCATGCGATAGAGGTTTTCAACAAGGTTTCCACAGGCTTTCAACTGGTCGCCCCTCAGGCCCAGCGCGAAGCCCACCTTGCGGCCATGGAACGGTTGATACCCGGTCGCGGGGTCGATGGTGAGGGTGTGGATTTTTTCGGGCGTGTCGTGGGCCACGTCCTCGATGTTCATGCCGCCGGCTTCGCTGACGATGAAAGCAACGCGCGACGTTGCGCGGTCGACAAGCGCCGAGAGGTAAAGCTCGCGCGCAATCGCGGAGCCGTCTTCGATATAAAGCCTGTTGACGACGCGGCCTGCAGGGCCGGTCTGGACGGTCACGAGCGTCTTGCCGAGCATTTCCCTGGCGAACTGCTCGACCTCTTCCAGAGACTTCGCGAGGCGGACGCCGCCCTTGTCCCCGGCTGACGGCTGCTTGAACTTGCCTTTACCGCGGCCGCCGGCATGGATCTGGGCCTTGACGACCCAAACGGGGCCGGGAAGCTTTTTCGCAGCCTCGACGGCCTCTTCCACGGAAAATGCGGGAAACCCGTTCGGGGTCGGCACGCCATATTCCCGGTAGAGTTCTTTGGCCTGATATTCGTGGATGTTCATAACCCTGCCCTCACAGAACAAATCTCCGTCATCATGCGCATCGCGGCAGCGCGTGCCGCTTTTTGTCCAAATTCCCAACGATAAGGTCGCGATGCCCTGGCATTTCCGGGGTGCGCCCAGGCCGCATATTGAGTCGGCCACGCAAGAACCGTAAACCCGGTTCCGATACTCGCTTAGTCAATAACGGGGAACGTCCATGACATTTGCCTGCATCAACATCGACGGCCTGAAGGCGGCGCGGACTGGCCGCGATCCCTTCAATTTCCTGGTCGGCGAGAATTTCATTCAGCCGTCGACTGTCGAGCCGCTGAAAAAAGATTTTCCCGATCTCAAGGAGCCGGGGTTTCTGACAGAGTCCGACATTGGAGCGGGCATCCACGGCGCCTTCCAGAAGCTGCTCGCAGATCTGAAGAGCCCCGAAGTTTCCAAGATCATCTCCGAGAAGCTCGACATCGATCTCGTCGGTAAGCCGAAGATGATCACCATTCGCAAGCTGTCGGCTGCGAAGGACGGACGCATCCACACGGACGGCGAAGCCAAGATTGCGACGATGCTCACCTATCTCAACGATAAGTGGGACGGCACCGGAGCCGGTTGCCTGCGCGTTCTGCGCAACGATCACGATTTCGAGGATTACATCGAGCAGATCAGCCCGCTCACCGGCACGGTTTTCGCCTTCCGGCGCTCCGATTCTTCGTGGCACGGGCACACGCCGTTCGTTGGCGAACGTCGCGTCGTTCAAATGACGTGGCTTAGAAGTGAAGCCGATGTCGCCCGCAAGGAGAAGCGCGGCGCGCTCTCGCACAACCTCAAGAAAATGTTCAAGTTCGGCTGAGGCCGAAAATCTTATCTCTTCTCCTTGAGGGTGGCGTGCCGGCACGGTTGCGCCACCCTTTTAGTTTGCGAGGACCGGATTGATTTTCTTGCAAGCGTCGATGAGGCCCTGCACGGAAGCGACCGACTTCGCAAACATCGCCGTTTCGCCGTCATCCATCGAAAGCTCGACGATCTTCTCTATACCGCCAGCACCGATGATGGCGGGAACGCCGACGTAGGTGTCCTTGACGCCGTATTCGCCGCTCAAATAGGCGGCGCAGGGCAGCATGCGCTTCTTGTCCTTCAGATAGCTCTCGGCCATGGAGATGGCGGAAGCCGCCGGGGCGTAGAAGGCCGAGCCCGTTCCCAGAAGGGCGACGATTTCGCCGCCGCCGCCGCGCGTACGCTTGATCATCGCGTCCAGGCTCTCCTGGCTGAAGAAGCCGAGCTTCACGCAGTCGGGAAGCGGAACGCCGCCGATTGTCGAGTAGCGGATCATCGGCACCATGTCGTCGCCGTGGCCGCCCAGCGTCAAGGCGCGAACGTCCTCGATCGAAACACCGGCCGCTTCGGCGAGGAAGCAAGAAAAGCGGGCGCTATCGAGCACGCCTGCCATGCCGACGACTTTGTTCGTGGGGAGCCCGGTGAATTTCTGGAGGGCCCAAACCATGGCATCGAGCGGGTTGGTGATGCAGATGACGAAGGCGTTAGGGGCATGGGTTTTGATCGCGGCGCCGACCTGCTCCATCACTTTCAGGTTGATGCCGAGGAGATCGTCGCGGCTCATGCCGGGTTTGCGAGGGACGCCGGCGGTGACGATGCAAACGTCCGCTCCGGCGATTGCCGCGTAGCCCTCGGGGCCGGCGCCGGAAAGCTTGGCATTATATCCTTCGACAGCGGCGGTCTGCGCCAGATCGAGGGCTTTTCCCTTCGCGACACCTTCTATGATGTCGGTCATGACGATGTCGCCGAGTTCCTTGAGGCCTGCCAGCAGGGCGAGTGTGCCACCAATCTGTCCCGATCCGATCAGTGCAATCTTGGTGCGCGCCATGCTGCTCCCCCAGGGATGACTAAAGTTATGTTTGCCGACAAACCCGCGACGTTGGTTGCTGCCTAATCAAATTCCTCAGTCCGTCAAGCACAAGCCGCAACTTTCATCCCAAAATCCAGTCGCGCGCGATGATTTCTTTCGACGCCCTCGACAAGTGGGCCCGGCACGAGGCGTTGTCAGTGGCGGGTTCGGCCTCCGGAATGGCCCGCCAAATAGGCCTCCGAACGCATTTCGGTCAGCCGAGACGCGGTTCGCTGGAAGAGATCGGCGCCATCGCCCTTGGGGTAAAGCGCGGACGGCTCAGCCGCGGCGGAGGCGATGAGACAGATGCGGCCGTCGTAGAGGGCGTCGACAAGATTGATGAAGCGACGCGCGACGTCCCGCCGGTCGGGCGTGAGCAGAGGGATCCCATCTATAATGACCGTGTGGAAGGCGTGGGCGATATGAATGTAATCGTTCGCGCCCAATGGCCGATCGCAAAGGTCGGCGAACTGAAAGCGGGCGACGCCCATCGATGCAACCGGCACCTGGAGCTTGCGGCCTTTGACATCCAGCGTTTGCGGTTTACCGGGATGGTTGCCGGTCAACCGTTTCCAATGCGCATCGAGAGCGGCTTTGGCGGCGGTATCGATCGGATGAAAGTAAAGCGTCGCGCCTGAAAGCTTATCGAGCCGGAAATCCTTCTTTGCGCCGAGCTCGACCACATCGAGCCGCTTTTCCAGCGACGATATAAAGGGAAGGAAAAGCTGGCGATTGAGACCGTTCTTATAGAGCTCCGATGGGCGCGCATTGGACGTCGCGACGACGACGGTACCTGCTGCGAAGAGCGCTTCGAACAACCGGCCAAGGATCATGGCATCGGCAATATCGGTGACGTGCATCTCATCGAAGCACAGGAGCCGCGCTTCTTTTGCGATCCCTTCCGCGACGTGCGGAATTGGATCGCCGTCGACCGTCTTTCGGGCTTCGCCGATGCGGTCATGCACGTCTGCCATGAATTCGTGAAAATGCGCACGCCGTTTCGGCTCGAAGGATGTCTCCTCAAAAAAGAGGTCCATCAGCATTGTCTTGCCACGGCCCACCGAGCCCCAAATGTAGAGGCCCTTCGGCGGTACCGGCGGTTTGCTGAACACTTTCGCCAGCATGCCGTTCTTCGGCCGATACGCCGCGAGTTCGATCTCCAGCTCGTCGAGACGTATCGCGAGTGCGGCCTGCGCAGCGTCAGGCTCGATCTCTTGCTCGGCGAGCCGCCGCTTATATCCATCAGTGATCGTCGCCATCCGGCCCCCAATCGTGATCGTTCTCGGTAGTCGGCGGAAGCCGAGAGATGCAACAGCGGATCGCCGCGACGAATTGGGGTGCGCCGAATGTCGCTCTCCAATTGCGTCGCCTCGCTCAACGCCGAGCAATCAAAGGTTCTCTGCCACCCGTCGCCTAAAAACGCATTGCTGCCGTGCAGCATTTTCTATCGCCCGGCGCAGAATAAGTCCCATTTTAGGGGATGTTACAAGCGCTTAGCGCGCGGCGGCGCGGCGCGACACGAGGAGACCGAATAATGTTGAAAGAGGCCCCGGAAGCAAGCGCGGACCGGCTTGGCTCCATCAGGCGACTGCTGACAAGCGAGAGCTACTTGCTCGCCGAACATTTGCAGCGGCTCGACCCCGAGGCGCGTCATCGCCGTTTCGGTCACGATGTTTCGGATGAATTCATCACTCGATATGCGTCGCATGCGGGCGATTTCGGAAACGTGACGTTCGGCTATTTCGTCGACGGCGAATTGCGTGCTGTCGCGGAATTGCGTCCGGATGATCTCATGCATCGCCCCGGTGCGGAGGTTGCATTTTCAGTGGAGAAGCCGTTCGTCGATCGCGGGATTGCTACACAGTTGATGGGTCGCGTGATACGCACTGCACGCAATCGTGGACTGCGCCACCTCATTCTCGTGTGCTTGCCCGATAACGCGAAGATGCAAGCGATCGCGCGTCACTACGGAGCAGAGATCAAGGTCGAGGACGGGTCCGTCATCGCCGACATCATTCCGAAAGATCCGGATTATCAATCGTGGGTCGGCGAATTGTTGGACGAGCGAATGACGTACCTTCACTCCGCGCTCGATTTCCAAAAGCGTCTCAGAGGCGCGGCCGAATTGTAATTGCGATTGGCTGTCCGAACGCGAATTGCGTAATTCGAAATGGCTTAATTCAGATACAACGAGATGTTTGCAGCGCGGTAATTCGAGCCCGCGAGTCGGTCTAAAGGCCAATAGACGTCGAAAAATAAGAAAAATTGAGTCATTATCGCAACAGTTTGCGTTAATAAACGCCTTTTTGCCCGCGATTTCAAACTTCTCCGTCTACAAAGCTCTCGAATTTGCTCATGTTTGTGAAGTTCGAGCTGATTCGAACATCCTAGAGGGAGATTAATACTATGGCTAAGGCAGCTAAGACCGTTAAGGCAGTCGCGAAGCGCAAGAAACCCGTTGCCAAGAAGGCAGCTCCTGCGAAGAAGACCGTCAAGAAGGCAGTCAAGAAAGTCGCTAAGCGGAAAGCCGCTTAATTCCATTTCGCGTCCCGGAGCTCTGGACTGGGCACTCAGGCTTCGGACGCAAATGCAAATGGCGAACGGGCGCTCTCGAAGCGCCCCTTTCTCTCCAAACGGTACTATCCAATGGCCGGGCGATTGCGATAAGCATCACCGGCCATATCTTTTTTCCGATATAAACTAGCTATTCCGCCAATCCCGCCGCGGAATTTGCCGTCGATATCGGATCGGCAATCCCCATGCGTTCGTTCAAAACGGTCAAATATGAGCAGGCCGATTGCTCGACCTGCCCATATTGCATTTAGCCTACGCGGAACACGGCACCGGCGACTGACCTCGCCCGCTCGCGCACTGCGTTTCCGTCGTTGCCGGATTTTACGATCCACTGTCCGTTGGACGCGCGTCCGGTGATCATGCCGACGTGATGCGGCCAGACGACCACGGCACCGACCTGCGGTCCGCTCGAGCGTCCGTAGCGCTTCCAGTTGGCAGCAAGATTGTATTCTGGACCGCCGCCCAACTGCGTGCGCATCCACCAACCGCACCATGCGCGCGGACGGCCGCCTACGCTGCCACCACCGGCTGACGCATATTTGCGGCCGCTGTAGGAGCGGTGCTGAGCGTACTTCCGGTGGCCGCTGCCGCTATTGGCATAATGACGGCGTGTTCCGGAACGAGACGCATATCCGGAACCAGACTTTCGGTATGAGGATTGACGGTGGGCAGAACGACCGCGCTGAGCGTAGCGGGCCGAATACTGGCGCTTGCCAGCCGAATGCGCATGGGAGCGCTCGTATCGGTCACTCTTGTAACCGTGTTGAGGGCGCGCCTCCGCAGATGCCATTCCGGCAAACCAAGCAAAACACATCGCCACTGCGATTAAACTCAATCGCATTTTAACTCTCCTTACTACTTGTCTTCACAAACGGGGCGCACTCACCGTCGTAATGGGGCGAAAACAAGAGAGGATTCGACGCGCGGCATATCGTCTTGCTGATGCACAACTGGCGGGATTTTGGGAATTTCCGTCTATTTATTAAAAAGTTAACTCAAATAAGACCGTGTACAGAAGATTTTATTTACTACCTTGGGGCGAGTAAATTGTGAAGTTTGCGTAAGGAACGATGCCATATGTGATCGATTTTAACCGTCATATCGGGCGTTTTTTGAAACGGGGGTGCGGCGACAATCCGCACGCAGACGCCTAAATCACCGCCAAATGAGGACTGTTCCGATGGAATACCGAAGACTTGGCGCATCCGGACTATCGGTTCCACTCTTGAGTTTTGGCGCAGCCACGTTCGGCGGTTCGGGCGAATTCTTCAGTGCGTGGGGCTCTACCGATGTCGCGGAGGCGCGCCGCATGGTGGATCTCTGCCTCGATGCCGGCGTTACGCTTTTCGACACGGCCGACATCTATTCAAATGGAAATTCAGAGATCGTACTCGGCGAAGCACTGAAAGGCCGCCGAGACAAAGCTCTCATTTCGACGAAAGCGACATTCCGTTTCGGTGATGATCCCAACGCCGTCGGATCATCGCGTTTTCATCTCTTGAAAACCTGCGAACAGGCACTGAAACGCCTGCAGACGGATCACATCGATATTTTCCAGCTTCACGGCTTCGATGCGATGACGCCGCCGGAAGAAGTGCTCTCGACGCTCGACCAACTCGTACGCGACGGCAAAATTCGCTACGTCGGCGTATCGAATTTCTCCGGCTGGCATTTGATGAAGTCGCTCGCGGTCGCCGATCGCTACGGCTATCCGCGCTACGTCGCGAACCAGACTTATTATTCGCTTGTCGGTCGCGATTACGAATGGGAACTCATGCCGCTCGGCCTCGATCAGGGTCTCGGCGCGCTCGTCTGGAGCCCGCTCGGGTGGGGACGACTTACCGGCAAGATCAGACGTGGACAGCCATTGCCGGAGACGAGCCGTCTTCATAAGACGGCCGAGCAGGGGCCGCCTGTTCCGGACGAGCATGTATATAAAGTCGTCGATGCCATTGATGAGATCGCGAAAGAAACCGGCAAGAGCATTCCGCAAATCGCGCTCAATTGGCTATTCCATCGCCCGACGGTTTCGAGCGTCATCATCGGCGCGCGCAACGAGCAGCAACTTCGGGACAATCTCGGTGCAGTCGGCTGGAGCCTGACGCCTGAGCAAATGAAGAAGCTCGATGCCGCCAGCGAGACGGCGAAAGCTTACCCGTATTGGCATCAGATGAACTTTACGGAACGCAACCCGCCGCCAGTTTGAGAGGCGGAGTCGCATTGTCACAGCGTTGTCATCTGGCTCGCGAAAGGATCGCGAGCAATTGGGCAAAAATAGACGGGCGATCATGGACGAGCAGGAAAAAGCCGAGCGGACACTATCAGCGCGCATCGAGGCCGAAATCGCCGACAGCTTCGACGAGGAGCTGGAAATGGAGATGGACGATGGCCGGCTGGAACGGCTTCTCGATGGACGTGATCGCGACGGCGATGCGGGCCTTCTCGATCGCCAGGTCTATTTCAAAGAGCTGTTCCGTCTGCAGCGGGAACTGATCAAGCTGCAGGACTGGGTCGTCAACACCAAGGCTAAGGTCGTCGTCATTTTCGAGGGACGCGATGCGGCCGGTAAAGGCGGCGTCATCAAAAGGATCACGCAACGTCTCAATCCGCGTGTCGTGCGCGTCGTCGCGCTGCCGGCGCCGAGTGAGAGAGAGCGCTCGCAATGGTATTTTCAGCGTTACGTTCCGCATCTCCCGGCTGGCGGCGAAATCGTTCTCTTCGATCGCTCCTGGTATAATCGCGCGGGCGTCGAGCGCGTCATGGGCTTTTGTACGGACTCCGATCTCGAAGAATTCTTCCGCACCGTTCCCGAATTCGAAAAGATGCTGGTTCGTTCGGGGATCACGCTCATCAAATACTGGTTCTCGATTTCCGATGACGAGCAGCATTTGCGATTCGAGATGCGCATCCACGATCCGATCAAGCAGTGGAAGCTATCGCCGATGGATCTCGAGTCGCGGCGGCGGTGGGAAGACTACACAAAAGCCAAGGAAGGGATGCTCGAGCATACGCATATTCCGGAGGCGCGCTGGTGGGTGGTTCACGCCGACGACAAGAAGCGTGCACGGCTCAATTGCATCCATCATCTGCTGAGCCAAATGCCGTATGAGGAGATTCCGCGGGCGCCAGTGGCGCTGCCGGAGCGCGTGTATCATTCGGATTATAGCCGGACGCCGGTGCCGGCTGATCTCCACGTGCCGGAGACCTACTGACCGGCACACTGGATCAGCACATGGGCTTTGCAGGAACTTTCTTCGAAGCGAAAGCGTAACTTCCCATCAGGCTCCGGCGGGAGCCGATGTGGAGGCGCTATGTTTTTTCGTTCGATTTTGTCGCTAGCCGGCGCGACAGTTCTTGTCTGCGTTGCGCCGGTTGCCACTTTTGCCGATGCGGCGATGCCGGCGGGCTTCGGACCGAATCCCGATCTTCCGGCACCGCAATCCAGTATCGTGCCGACGATCAAAGTCGCGCCCGGTGTCGGCTGGCCGCAGAGTACGAAGCCTTCGACGCCAGCGGATCTTTCGGCGACGGCGTATGCGACGGGACTAGACCATCCGCGCTGGCTCTATGTGCTGCCGAACGGCGACGTTCTTGTTGCCGAGACGAATGGGCCGAAAGGTCCTGACGACGGCAAAGGCATCAAGGCGTTGTTTCAAAGACTTTTTCAAAAATATGCGGGCGCTCGGACCGCGAGCGCGGATCGCATTACGTTGCTGCGCGGCGTGAAGCCTGACGGATCCGCCGAGGAGCGATCGGTTTTTCTGAGCGGATTGCATTCGCCGTTTGGGATGGCGCTCATCGGCAATGATTTGTACGTCGCCGACACCGACAAGCTCCTGAAGTACGAATACCACTCTGGCGATAAGACGATTACGTCGCCCGCCGTGAAAGTCGCCGATCTTCCGGGCGGCCCGATCAATCATCACTGGACCAAGAACATCATTGCGAACCCTGACTGGTCAAAGCTCTACGTAACCGTCGGATCCAACAGCAACGCCGGCGAGAACGGTCTCGATAAGGAGACTGACAGAGCGCGCATCCTGGAGATCGATCCGAAGACGGGCGCAACGCGGGCTTTCGCGATCGGCCTCCGTAATCCCAACGGCATGGGCTGGGAGCCGACATCCAAAACGCTTTGGACTGTCGTCAATGAGCGCGACGAACTTGGAGACGATCTCGTTCCGGACTATTTGACGTCCGTTCGTGACGGAGGCTTCTACGGCTGGCCTTATAGCTACTTCGGTCAGCATCTCGATCCGCGCGTAAAAGACGAGCGTCCGGAGCTTGTCGAAAAAGCCCTGGTGCCGGATTACGCGCTTGGCGCTCACACGGCTTCGCTCGGTCTCGCGTTTTCTTCAGATAAAGCGTTACCGTCGCGTTTCGCGCATGGCGCATTCGTCGGCCAGCACGGGTCGTGGAACCGCAGCAAACCTGCGGGTTACAAGGTCATCTTCGTCCCGTTCACGAACGGTAAACCGTCCGGCCCACCCGAAGACGTCTTGACGGGCTTTCTCGATGCCGACGGCAAAGCGCGGGGACGCCCCGTGGGAGTCGCGATCGGCAATGACGGAGCACTTCTCGTCGCCGACGACGTTGGCAATTCGGTTTGGCGCGTCTCGCCGTCAGGCAGAACCGCCCAGCGCACGCCGTGAAGGCTCTGCGCTAGCGAATGCGGCGCGGGTTCATATAAAGGTCGGCTTCCTGGCGCTGGATGTCGGGTTTAATACGTCCGTCATGAATATCGCGCGCCAGTTTCTTCACGTGGCGACGGGCTCCGCCATTGAAGACGAGCATTCCGGTGAAGAGCTTCATCACCATCAGCAGTCGCGGATCGGCATGATCGCCGCGCACTTTGCACCGCCATTTGCCGCCGATCGTGAACACAGCACCATCAATGTGGCCGACGTGCTCGCCGTGCTGATCGATCAGCGTGTAGTCACCGCCGAGATTTATGAAATCGCGACGGAACCTGTAGAATTTCGGTTCGCCGCCTTCCATCAGGAAGAACGAGAAATTCTCCGGCATCAGCGGCCATTTGTGGGCTGAGCGTTCGAGATAGACGATATAGTCGTCGGGGCTCGTATTGATGGAATAGCAGGGGACGGGAAGCCCGTGCGCCGCGAGCGTCTGCTGAACGGACCGGCCTAGCATCATGTCCATGCTGGCCTTCCAATTCAACGTCTCGGAGAACAGCTTGAAGACGAGACGCTTGTTCATGCCGGTCGCGTCTTTCCAAAGCTCCCTGCGATAACCGAGGACTCCGGTGCGCGCGCCGTTCTCGATGACCTCGGCGAAGATATCCATGTCGGTCGTAAACTGACGCGACTTGCCGCGATTGCGCTCTTTCTTCCAGAAGCCGAATTCGTACGAATTGAAATTCGTGATCCAGACGTCGACCTGAAAGTCGTGCCAGGTTTTACGCGCTGCGCTGGTCGCGTCCTTCTTGCCCTTCTCGAGCTTTGAAACGGCTGTCTTGGCTTTGACGGTTTCTTCCTTTTTCGCCTGCTCCAGCACTTCCGCGCGCGCGACGTTCGCAGCTTCAGCAGCGGCCGTGTTGGCTTCGACTTCGGCGATATCTTTTTTCTGAGCAGATGCAGTCATCGGGGAAAGTTACCTCGCGTGCGCCAACGCCCACACATCAAGCGAATCACTTGGGGAACGTAGCACCGCGAGTGCTTGTCACTGTGGTCGTGAGCAAATTTGCCGTGGGAAAAACCGGATCAGCGGACGCCAAAAATCGCGCTCCCCACACGGACATGCGTTGCGCCAAAGGCGATTGCGGTTTCGAAATCGCCGCTCATGCCCATGCTGAGGCCGGCGAGTCCCAATTCGCGCGCGAGCTTCGCGAGAAATGCGAAATGGACAGCGGGCTCTTCGTCCACCGGCGGAATGCACATGAGGCCTTTGATCTCGAGCTTCAGGTCGTCACGGCAAAACGCGACGAAGGCGCGCGCATCACCCGGCATGATCCCCGCCTTTTGCGGCTCTTCGCCGGTATTCACTTGAACGAAGAGGTCGAGGCTACGGTCTTGCGTCGCCATTTCACCGGCGACGGCGCGCGCAATCTTTTCGCGATCGATCGTATGGATCGCGTCGAAGAAGGCGACTGCTTCCTTCGCCTTGTTGGATTGCAGCGGACCGATGAGATGCAACCTCACGTCCGGAAACTCGGCGCGCAGCGGGGGCCATTTGCGCTCCGCCTCCTGGACGCGATTTTCGCCGAATATGCGCTGCCCAGCCTCGATGACGGGACGGATCTCGCCGGCATCGAAAGTTTTAGAAACCGCAACCAGTTCAATGCTTTCCGCGTTACGACCTGCGGCTTTCGCGGCGGCGGCGATTTCGTCGTTTACGCGCTTTAACCTGTCGACTGCGCTTTCCTGATAGTCGTTCTGTTGCACGCGTGTTCCTCGTTGGTCTCAAGTCTTTCCATAGACATTCCGGGGCATGAGGAACAAGTGTCGCAATTTCGCGCGGGCAATCTATGTAAAGGGTTGAGGCGCGACTGAAACGTCCGGCTTCGCTAACCGTTATCCCCCGAACCTTTAGACCGAACTCAAGGAGCATCCCCTATGCTGAAACTCGCCGACGCTCGCCGCATCATCGACGCCGCAGAAAAGAAGGCGAAGGAGATCGGTCAGCCCATGAACATCGCCGTCGTGGACGAGGGCGCGAACTTGATCTCGCACATCCGCATGGACGGGGCGTGGCTCGGATCGATCAACATTGCGATCAACAAGGCCTTCACATCGCGCGCCTTCAATATTTCGACGAAGGAATTGGCCGAGAACAGCCAACCTGGCGACCAGTTCTTCGGCATCCATGTTTCCAACCACGACCGTGTGATGATCTTCGCGGGCGGCATTCCGCTGAAGGGTTCCAAGGGAGAAGTCATCGGCGCCATTGGCGTTTCAGGCGGCAGCGGCGCGCAGGATCAGACCGTTGCAGAAGCGGGCGCTGGCGCGCATACTTGCTAACAGGTGACGTTCTCGCCGGATCATATGCTCGACATTCGGGTGCATGATCTGGCGGACGCACAATCGACACTTAGCTGCTCGCATCCCGCACGATCTAACCGCTTTTATGTTTTTGGGGCGATTTGCTATCGGTCGAGCTCCGCTCGCGCTCAGACGCTCTTCACCGTGGCCAACTGCCCTGGCTCGCCCAATTGTTGTTCCTGCAACCTTGACGTGACGGGCGCATGTAGGCGATTACGCGGGCCCGCTCTGATCGCGCTGGCCCTGGCCGGCCAATTGTTGTGCCAACGACTTGACCGGCTTTACCATTCGGGCTCTTTACGGCCTTCCGACGAATTCATGAACGAGATCCAAGGCCCCCATGGCCAATGAACGTTACAACGCGGCTGAGCGCGAAAAACACTGGCAGTCCGTTTGGGAAAAGGGCGAGATCTTTCGCGCCTCCGAAGATCCCTCACGTCCGAAATCCTACGTGCTCGAGATGTTCCCGTATCCTTCGGGGCGCATCCACATGGGCCATGTCCGCAACTACGCGATGGGCGACGTCGTCGCGCGTTACAAGCGGGCTCGCGGTTTCAACGTGCTGCACCCCATGGGTTGGGATGCTTTCGGCATGCCGGCGGAAAACGCCGCGATGGAACGCAAGGTCCATCCTGGCACGTGGACCTATGCCAATATCGACACGATGCGCGGACAGCTCAAATCGATGGGCTTGTCGCTCGACTGGTCGCGCGAGATCGCGACGTGCTCGCCGAGCTATTACAAGCATCAGCAAAAGCTGTTTCTCGATTTCCTGAAGAAGGGGATCGCGTACCGAAAGTCTTCGAAGGTCAATTGGGACCCGATCGATCAGACGGTGCTCGCGAACGAGCAGGTTATCGACGGCCGCGGCTGGCGTTCCGGTGCGCTCGTCGAACAGCGCGAGCTGACGCAATGGTTCTTCAAGATCACCGACTATGCCGACGAACTGCTGAGCGATCTCGATACGCTCGTGAACTGGCCCGAGAAAGTGCGCCTGATGCAGGCGAATTGGATCGGCCGCTCGGAAGGCATGCTGGTCCGGTGGGCTCTCGATAAGACGACGGCGCCGAAAGATTTCAGCGAGCTCGAAGTTTATACGACGCGGCCCGACACGCTTTTCGGCGCGTCGTTTCTCGCCGTCGCGGCCGATCATCCGCTGGCAAAAGCCGCAGCCGAACGCGATCCGAAGCTCGCCGAGTTCTGCGACGAGTGCCGCCGCATGGGCACATCGGTCGCCGACATCGAAGCCGCTGAAAAGCGCGGTTACGACACGGGCATTCGCGCCGTCCATCCGTTCGACGATGGCTGGGAGCTTCCGGTCTACGTAGCGAATTTCGTTTTGATGGACTACGGCACGGGCGCGATCTTCGGCTGCCCTTCCGGCGATCAGCGCGACATGGATTTCGCGCGCCGCTACAATCTTCCCGTCGTACCCGTCATCTTGCCGCCCGGCGAAAACGCCGAGACGTTTCAGCTGACTGACAAGGCCTACGTCGACGACGGCACGATAATCAATTCGCGGTTCCTCGATGGCCTTTCGACGTCAGCCGCTTTCGAAGAGGCGGCCAACCGTCTCGAAAAGCAGAAGCTCGGTTCGCGTCCGCAGGGCGCGAGAAAAGTCAATTACCGGCTCAGAGACTGGGGCATCTCGCGGCAGCGCTATTGGGGCTGCCCGATCCCCATCATCCACTGCAAAACGCACGGTCCTGTTCCGGTTCCCGAGACGGACCTGCCGATCGAGCTTCCCGAGGATGCGACGTTCGATAAGCCCGGCAATCCGCTGGACCGGCATCCGACGTGGAAGCACGTCAATTGCCCGATTTGCGGCGAGCCTGCGGTTCGCGAAACCGACACGATGGACACGTTCGTCGACTCGTCCTGGTATTTCGTACGCTTCACCGCGCCTGAAGCTCAGACGCCGGTCGATCTCAAGGCCGCTCACTATTGGCTGCCGGTCGATCAATATATCGGCGGCATCGAGCACGCGATTTTGCACCTTCTCTATTCGCGCTTCTTCGTGCGGGCGATGTGCGACACCGGGCATCTCTCTTTCGCGACGAACACGCGGGAGCCGTTTGCAGCGCTCTTCACGCAAGGCATGGTGACCCACGAAACTTACAAGTCCGAGGATGGCCTTTGGCTCTTGCCGAACGAAGTCCGGATCGAAGGCGAAGGCGCAAACCGCCGGGCTGCCGAGATTTCGACCGGGCGTCCGGCCGCGATCGGCAGCATCGAAAAGATGTCGAAGTCCAAGAAAAACCTCGTGGACCCTGACGACATCATCGCCCATTACGGCGCCGATTGCGCCCGCTGGTTCATGCTGTCGGACAGCCCACCGGAGCGCGACGTCATTTGGACGGAAGCCGGTGTTGCCGGTGCAGGTCGCTTCATTCAGCGCGTCTGGCGGATCGTCGAGGAGATTGCCGAAACGTATCCCGGCGAAAAAGGCCCGAAGCCGGATTCATTCGGCCCGGAGGCTCTTGAGGTCCGAAAGGCTGCTCACCGGGCTCTCGACGCCGTGGGGCGGGCCATCGAATCGCTGCGTTTCAACGTGGCGGTGGCCAATATCCACGAGTTTTCAAATGTGCTCCAATCGGCTTTATCCAAGCGCGGTCCGGACGTTGCCTGGGCCGTTCGGGAGGCCGCAGAACTGCTCATTGTCATGATCGGCCCGATGATGCCGCATTTGGCTGAAGAATGCTGGGCGCGGCTCGGATACAACACGCTGGTTGCGAATGAACCGTGGCCAGCCCCAGAACCTGAGCTGCTCGTTGACGATCGAGTCACCATTGCCGTACAGGTTAATGGTAAGCGACGGGACGAACTTGTGATTTCGCGCAGTGCGAAACCCGAGGAAGTTGAAGCGGCGGCGTTGCAGCTTGGATCGGTGGTGCGTGCGTTGGATGGGCGGCCGCCGAAAAAAGTTATCGTCGTTCCGCAGAGGATCGTGAATGTCGTTGGTTGAGGGGCGGGTTGGGAGACGTGGCATGTGCAGCAGCCGGTCGGTTGCGCGCGGCCTTTTCGCGTCTTCGGTCTTTATTGCCGTTTCAGCACTTAGTTCGACTCTGGGCGGTTGCGGCGACGGCGGTTTCCGTCCTCTTTACGGCTCGGCGTTGATCAACGGTTCTGCCGTCACCGAAAGAATGGCCTCAGTCGACATTGCGCCCATTCCGGGCCGCGTCGGCCAGCGGATTCGCAACGAGCTGATCTTCCAGGCGACCGGCGGGGGCGCTCCGAAGCCGCCGCAGTACCGTCTCGACGTCGCCATCCGCGAATCCGTCACTTCGATGCTCGTTGCCGTCGACGGCAACGCGGGCAGCCAGATTTACAGCATCGACGCTTCGTTCAACCTCATCAGGCTTTCCGACAAGAAGGTCGTGGCGAGCGGCACAAGCTATGGCCGCGCTTCGTTCGATCGCGTGTCGTCGATTTTTGCCAACGTCGAGGCGCGTCAGAACGCAGAAAACCGGGCGGCCGAGACGGTTGGCCAGGAAATACAGACGCGGCTGCTCGCAGTTCTATCGACCGGCAACGTCTAGCTCTGGTATCTTCAGCTCTGATTTCTGGGGTAGCGCCCTAGAAGAGCATCACGATGACCGCCGTCAAACCACAACAAGCTCCAGCGTTCATGAAGGCGCCGCCTGCCGATTTGGTGGCTGTGCTTTTCCACGGGTCGGACCCTGGCCTCGTCAGCGAACGTGCGGCGGCGCTCGCCAAAGGCTTAGCGGCTCGCGAAAATCCGCCGGGCGAAGTCCTGAAGCTCGACGAAACGGAACTCGACGAAGACCCCGCGCGGCTCGAGACCGAGTTGCAGACACGCCCAATGTTTTCGGGGCGAAGAATAGTCCGCGTCATCGCCGGCCGGCGCATTTCAACGGCGCTTCTGAAGCCGCTTCTCAATTCAGGGCCGCTCGAAGGCTTGCTGGTCGTCGAAGCGGGCAATCTGAAAGCGGACGACAGCCTGCGGGCGCTTTTCGAATCCCAGTCTCGTTGTTTCGCCGTCGCCTGCTATCCCGATAGCGCCGCCGACATCGACACGCTGATTTCGGAAGTCCTTTCTTCCTTCTCGTTGACGATCGAAGGCGACGCCCGAGCGTTGCTGCAAAGCCGGCTCGGCGCCGATCGCGCTTTGTCGCGCGCCGAGATCGAGAAGCTCGCGCTTTTTTGCCTCGGCCGTCCATCGATCACGCACGACGACGTCGAAGGGTTGGTCGGCGATGCGGCCGGGCTCGCGCTCGAACGGATTGCAGAAGCCGTCGCCGAGGGCCGAACGAAAAGTGCGATCAGCGATTTCGGGCGCGCGCTTGCGTCGGGTGAGAACGCGCAAGTGATCATCTCGATCGTGCAAAGATATTTCCTGAAGCTGCATCGCGTCAGGAGCGACGTCGATGCAGGCCAGCGTCTCGACGATGCGCTGAGGTCTATTCGGCCGCCGCTGTTCTTTAAGCAAAAGGACAGTTTTTCGCGCCAGGTGCGGAGCTGGTCTCGCGGCCAGCTCGATCAGGCGCTCAGGCGGATTTCGGAAGCTGCAAAAGCGGCACGTCTTACGTCGAGCCTCGAAGACGTTATCGCCGAGCGCTTGATTTTGGCTCTCGCATCGATGGCCGCAGTGTCGGCGGCTGCGGCGGGCGGCCGCTAGCGGGCGGCTTGCGACCGTCTCTCGCGTCCCTATAGTGCCTGCGCAAATGGCAAGGGGGACGTCATGACTGACGCGCGTTACGACGTAATCGGGATCGGTAACGCGATCGTCGATATCATTGGGCGCTGTAACGACGCCTTTCTCTCCGAGATCGGCGTCACCAAAGGCAGCATGCGCCTCATCGACGCCGACGAAATCAAAAAGATCTATTCGTCGATGGGACCCGCCGTCGAGATCTCCGGCGGTTCGGCCGCCAACACGATTGCCGGCGTCGCCTCGTTCGGCGGGCGCGCGGCATTCGTCGGCACCGTTGCAGACGACGATTTCGGCAAAGTCTTTTCGCACGACATTCGTTCGATCGGCGTGGCGTTCACTTCGCCGGCCGTTTCGAATGGCGCGCCGACATCGCGTTCTCTCATTCTCGTTACGCCCGATGGCGAACGCACGATGAATACGTTCCTCGGTATTTCGACGAGCCTTGGAGAAACGCAGCTCGATTTGGAAATGATCCGCGCGGCATCAATTCTTTATCTCGAAGGATATCTCTTCGACGAACCGCAAGCGAAACAAGCATTCCGGGCAGCGCATCAGGCTGCAAAAAACGCGGGCCGAAAAACGGCGCTGACACTTTCAGATGGTTTTTGCGTCGACCGCCATCGCGGGGAATTTCTCGATCTCATTCGTTCCGGCGTCGATATTCTTTTCGCCAACGAAAATGAGATCAAATCGCTTTATCAAACGGATTCGTTCGAAGTTGCAGCAGAAAACGCGAGAAATGACGCGAAACTCGCCGTTCTGACGCGCAGCGGCAAAGGCTCGGAGATTCACAGCGAAGGCCAATCCATACGGATATCGGCATTCCCGGTCGATAAGGTCGTCGATACGACCGGCGCGGGCGATTTATATGCGGCCGGATTCCTATTTGGATATGCGAAGGGATTAAATCTCGAAATTACCGGCCGCTTGGCCAGCCTCGCCGCATCCGAAATAATCAGCCACATCGGCGCACGGCCCTCCGTTTCACTCGCCGAATTCGCGAAGCAACACGGCATTATTCCGTAACCCGGGGCATGCGTCGCCTTATCGTCGAATGAGTTTGAAATGCCTATTTCCGATGAACGGTGTTCACATGGAGAATGTATAGGGGGTGAAACGTGTCCAATTCGGACTCAAATTTATTCTCCCTGGAATTAGAGAATGTATTCGCGCAGTCTCGAAATAACGAATCGCTTCGTTTCGAGGTTCGCTCAAAATGCTTCACTCTCCCATTCGCCGTGGCCGCCCGAAAGGTACCGGTATCGATGATAGCGACCGTATTGCACGGCTGGACGAGTTGCTGAGGGTACACCCCGCATTGAGACCGACGACCGCAATACGGTTGATGGGATATTCAAACCCGTCGGCGATCCGCCGCCTTCGCGACAAATACAAAGTCTTTGCCTTGAAGACCCGCATCGAGTTTTCAAAAGACCTTCGGGGAGCCGCGCCGGTATCTTCCGGACACGCCTCCGAGCAGTCGCCTCAGGCGATGCTGCCAGGTCGCTGAGCCTTTGCAGCAACCGACCTAATCGATAATTCGATTTCTGAACTCATCCTGTGAATCACTCATGGGCCGCTTCCCCAAGCGGCCCCTTTTTTTGTCGATCCAGGCTGGACAATCGCCGTCTAAAGCTTGCGCAGCGACGCCGCTTCGACGCGATGGCTCTCGCCTTTTTGCAAAATGAGCTGGGCGCGGCGGCGCGTCGGAAGAATGTTTTCTTCGAGGTTCTTCAGGTTGATTTCGCGCCATAGCTTCAGCGCCACCCGGCGCACCTCGTCAGGCGCGAGAGCCGCGTATTTATGGAAGTAGGCGCCGGGATCGCGAAACGCCGTGCTTCTGAGGCGCATGAAGCGTGTCAGATACCATTTCTCGATCACCGCCGGGTGGGCGTCGATATAAATGGAGAAATCGATGAAATCGGAGACGAATGGAATTGTGCTGCCGTCTTTCGGCATCTCGGCCGGCYGGAGAATATTCAGTCCTTCGATAATGAGGATATCGGGCTGATGAACCTCCACTTCGGCGCCGGCAAGAATATCGTATTGGAAGTGCGAATAGACGGGCGCGGCAACGCTCGATACGCCGGATTTCACGTCGCCTAAAAAGCGCAAAAGGCGCTCGGTATCGAAGCTTTCGGGAAAGCCCTTGCGCTCCATCAGGCCGCGGCGTTCAAGCTCGGCGTTGGAAAAGAGAAAGCCGTCGGTCGTCATCAGGTCGACGCGTGGATGGTCCGGCCAACGCGCGAGCAGGGCCCGCAACACGCGTGCAGTCGTGCTCTTGCCGACTGCTACTGAGCCCGCCACACCGATAATGAAAGGGACTTTGGTATCTTTGCGCCCCAGGAATTCCGAGCTGACGGAATGCAGTTTTTGCGCGGCCGCGACGTAGAGATTGAGAAGCCGCGACAGGGGCAGATAGATCTGTTCGACCTCGTCGACTGAAAGCTCCTCGATGATACCGGAGAGCTGCTCCAGCTCATTCGACTGCAGCGTCATCGGCGTATCGGCACGAAGCCTCGCCCATTCCTCGCGGGTAAAGACCCGGTAGGGAGAGAACGGGACGCTCTCGGGCCGCGCCTCTTCGCGCGCCTTAGGCTTCTTACGAGGGGCGACCCGTGTCTTCACGATGCACCCTTGGTCCGGGAGGCCTTCTCGTCGAGACCCGATGTGCCCATGCGTCCGTCAAGAACCTTCAGCACCTCGTCGAGGGTGACGTCGCGGGATTCAAGCAGGACGATGAGGTGATAGAGGACGTCTGCCGCTTCGGCCTTGAGCGCGGTGGTATCCGTTCCCATCGCAGCTATGACGGCCTCGACCGCTTCTTCGCCGAACTTCTTGGCGCAGCGTTCCGTACCAGCGGTCAACAGCTGGGATGTATATGACTTTCCACTCGTATCGGATCGCCGCGAATGGATGAGCGCGGCAAGACGCTCCAACGTATTCACTTCGCTCATTTTTGTGTCTCGTGCGATTGGGCTCGAAGCCCCGAGCCTTTCAGCACGCACAGCATCAAGCCGCCGCGACAGCGTCAAGCGGCGGCTTCAGAATTGCGATAAAAAGCTTAAAAACTCAACCTCCGCCAAGGCGTTGGCGGATGTAGTCGAGCTGGTCGAAGTTGCCATACCTGATTGTGAGGGTGCCGGTTTCGCCGGAACCGCGGCGGACTTCCACCTTCAGGCCGAGGAGATCGGTCAATTCCTTCTCGAAGGCTTTGGTATCGGCATCCTTGTCGCGCGCGCGCCGGTTTCCGGTCGGGCCTTGTTCGCCGAAGGTTTGGACGAGGGCTTCGACGTCTCGGACGTTCAGGCTGTCATCGATGATCTTCTTCGCCAGCGTCTCCGCATCGGCCCGGCCGATCAAAGCGCGGGCGTGGCCAGCCGTCAGCTGACCCTGCTGGACGAGCGATTGCACGCCTGTCGGTAGTTTCAGCAGCCGGAGCGTGTTGGCGACGTGGCTGCGGCTCTTGCCGATGATTTCGGACAGCTGCTCCTGGCTGTAGTCGAAGCGCTCGACCAGCTCGCGATAGCCAGACGCTTCTTCGATAGCGTTGAGGTCCTGCCGCTGGACGTTTTCGATGATCGCCAGCTCGAGGACTTCGCGGTCACTGAGTTCGCGGATGATCACCGGGATCGTATGCATCCCGGCCTTTTGCGCGGCGCGCCAGCGGCGTTCACCGGCAACGATCTCGTAACCGCCCGACATGCCGTTCGGACGAACGACGATCGGCTGGACGAGGCCTTTGGTGCGGATCGATTCAGCGAGTTCCGCGAGTTCATCTTCGCGGAAGTCCTTGCGGGGATTGAGCGGGCTCGATTTGACCTCGGCTATGGAGACCATGCGCTGCTCGCCTTCCGGCGGAAGGCGGTGTCCGAGGGGTGCCGGTTCTCCGATCAGAGAGGCAAGGCCACGGCCCAGGCGGCTCTTCGGCACTACGGAATTCATCTGCTTTTTCGTCCCCTGCTTGTCAGTTTATAGCTGCAATAATCCCAGTGATTTCGGGCACTCGCGATGATCAGGCTGCCTTATACCGCCGCTCGCGTTCCATGATTTCGGTCGCCAGCCGGATGTAGGCCTGGCTGCCGGCGCAATCGTAATCGTAGAGGAGGATGGGCTTGCCGTGCGACGGCGCCTCGGCGATGCGCGTGTTGCGCGGAATGACCGTGTCGTAGACCTTGTTGCCGAAGAAGGCGCGGACGTTGTCGGCGACTTCGCGCGAGAGCGACGTGCGCGCGTCGTGCATCGTCAGCACGACGCCTTGGATCTCGAGGCGCGGATTGAGCGTCGCGCGGATCTGCTCGATGGAATCCTTCAACTGCGAAATACCTTCGAGTGCGAAGAACTCGCACTGCACGGGCACCAACACGGCATGCGCTGCCGACATCGCGTTGAGCGTCAGCAGATTGAGCGAAGGTGGGCAGTCGATCAGGACATACGTGAAATGGGTGTCGGCATCGCGCGCGCGCTGATGCCCGATCAGCGCCGTGATCGCGTCGCGGAGCTTGAATGCTTTGTTTTGATCGGTTGCGAGTGCCGCGTCGATACCGACCAGATCACTATTCGCCGGTACGACGAAGAGGTTCGGGACTGCGGTTTTCAGCACTGTTTCGAGGATCGCAGCGTTGCCGGTCAATACGTCGAACGTCGTCTTGAAGCGCTGCTCGATGTCGATGCCGAGCCCGGTCGAGGCGTTGCCCTGGGAATCGAGATCGAGAACCAGAACCCGCTCGCCGACGGCCGCCAAGGCGGTGCCGAGATTGATCGCCGTCGTCGTCTTGCCGACGCCGCCCTTTTGATTGGAGACAGCAACGATCCGCGGCCCTGCGTTCGCACCGCCCGTGCCTGATACGTAGCCGGCCACGGGTTATCCCTCCGTCCTTGGGTTCAACGCTTTGAGCAACACAACACGGCCGCCCTCTTCCGTAACGCTTGGAATCAGCTCAAAGGCAAACTGCCAATCCTGAGCTGCGTTCTCGATTTCGGCCGCTACCTCACGGCCCTTCAAGAACATGCCAAGCGTAGAAGACGCAAAATAAGGTGCCGCGATCTCGACCAGCCGAGAGAGTGGAGCAAGAGCGCGCGCAGTAACGCAGTCGGCCTTGCCTACCTTAGCGTGAGTCTCGGCATTTTCGATCCTCATGCACAGAATGTCCACAGCAACGCGGGTCTCGCGGGCAACCTCGCGCAGGAATGCGGCCTTGCGGCTGTCGCTCTCGACCAGTATGTGGCGCGTCCCGCCGGTTTCGGAAGCCATGATCGCCAGGACGAGGCCCGGAAAACCGGCGCCGGACCCAAGGTCGAGCCACGTTCGCGCGCCTTCCGGCCGGTACTTCCAGAGCTGGGCGCTATCGGCGAAATGACGGTGCCAGATCTCGTCCAGTGTGCTCGGCGCGACGAGGTTGATCGTTTTCTGCCAGCGTTTGAGAAGGGCTGCGTAAGTCTCTAGCTTTTCACGGACGTCACGTGAAATTCCGAAGCGCCGCTGGAATTCTTCCGGGGTATCGATGCGCGGCAGGGCCATATCTCGTTGTTTCATCGCATTTTCTTTACGCGAACCTTCTTACGCGAACGGGGGCCCCACTTTGCTTGAAAATGCTCTAGGCGCTCTTGCTGCCGCTTTGACGGTCACCCTTCGCTTCCCGCGTCCCATCCTTTGCTGCCTTGAGCCGGGCTAGCAGGGTCAGAAGGGCGGCGGGGGTCATGCCCTCGAGCCGTCCAGCCTGGGAAATCGTTGCCGGGCGATGGCGAGCCAGCTTCTGCTGGATCTCGGCGGACAGGCCCGGAATGGCGGCGTAATCGAAGGCGTCGGGGATGCGAACGGCCTCGTCCCGCTTCAACTGGGCGACGTCTTCGTCCTGGCGCCGGAGATAGGCGGCATACCGGCCGTCGACCTCGAGCTGGGCGGCTACGGCCGAATCGATCTTGCCGATCTCAGGCCAGACGGCCTTCAGGCGGTCGAGCGAAATGTCCGGAAAAGCCAACAATTCGAAGGCCGTACGGCGGCGGCCGTCGCGGTTGATCGCCAAGCCATGGCGGGCGGCTTCGGTCGGGGTCATGGCGAGCTGGTTCAGAAGGTTCAGGCCGTCGGCGAGGGCCTTAGCCTTGGCTTCGAACTTGCGGCGGCGCTCAGGGCCGACGCAGCCGAGGGTGATGCCTTCGGGCGTCAGGCGTTGGTCGGCGTTGTCGGCGCGCAGCTTCAGCCGGAATTCGGCCCGCGACGTGAACATGCGATAGGGCTCGGAAACGCCCCGGGTTATGAGGTCATCGACCATCACGCCCAGGTAGCCGGCGGTGCGCGAAACGGCGTACGTTTCACGTGAATCCTCCGTAACCCTCGGATTTGTTTCACGTGAATCCGTTTCACGTGAATCACTGGAGGTTGAATCGCGCGTGGTTTGGCTTGCCGTCAGGGCGGCATTGATGCCCGCAAGAAGGCCTTGGGCGGCGGCTTCCTCGTATCCGGTCGTTCCGTTGATCTGACCTGCCAGAAAGAGGCCCGGCAGACGCTTGACCTCCAGACCCGGGGTCAGCTCGCGCGGATCGACGTAGTCGTATTCGATGGCATAGCCCGGGCGCTTGATCACGACATTCGCCAGACCGGGCATGGTTTTCAGGAAGGCTTCCTGGACTTCCACGGGGAGAGATGTCGAGACGCCGTTCGGGTAGATCGTGTCGTCGTCGAGGCCTTCGGGCTCGAGGAAAATCTGGTGGGCTGCACGGTCGGCGAATCGCACGACCTTATCTTCGATCGACGGGCAATAGCGCGGACCGACGCTCTCGATTTGGCCGGAATACATTGGCGAACGGGCGAGATTCGCGCGGATGATGTCGTGCGTCTCTGCGGTCGTGTGGGTGATGCCGCACGCGATTTGCGGGGTCGTGATGGCCTCGGTCAGAAACGAAAATGGCACCGGATCGTCGTCGGCCATTTGCATTTCGAGGCTCGCCCAATCGATCGACTTGCCGTCGAGGCGGGCGGGGGTGCCGGTCTTCAGGCGACCGAGCTTCAGCCCGAGCCCATAGAGCCGCTCGGACAGCTTGAGGGCGGGCGCCTCGCCAGCCCGGCCGGCCGGAATCTTCTGCTCGCCCATATGGATGAGGCCATTAAGGAAGGTGCCGGTCGTCAGAATGACAGCGCCCGCTATGAGGTGCTGGCCGTCCGCGGTGATCACGCCCTGGACGCGGCCCATGTTAACGATGAGGTCTTCAACGCCACCTTCGATCACGTCGAGGTTTGGGATGGCGGCGATTTCGGCCTGCATGGCCTGGCGGTAAAGCTTGCGGTCGGCCTGGGTGCGGGGGCCGTGGACCGCGGGGCCCTTCGAGCGGTTGAGCAGCCGGAACTGGATGCCCGCGACGTCCGCGACGCGGCCCATCAGACCGTCTAGGGCGTCGATTTCGCGGACTAGATGGCCCTTTCCGAGGCCGCCGATTGCCGGATTGCACGACATTTCGCCGATCGTCGCGAAAGTATGGGTGACGAGCGCCGTCCGCGCACCCATCCGCGCCGCGGCTGCTGCTGCTTCGGTCCCGGCGTGGCCGCCGCCTACTACGATGACGTCGTACGTGCTGCTCATGGCGTGGATCATGGCCTGACCTAGCGCATCCGGGGTTCGCACAAAAGACGGCATGTCGCCGGATGTTGCCCACAGGAGTCTGAAAAATGGGGGCTTGCGAATCCGGGAATCATTTCACGTGAAACCTTTTGGACTCACTTGCCGATGCAGAATCGACTGAAAATTTGGTCAAGGACGTCCTCAACGTCGACCCGGCCGGTGATCCGGCCCAGCGCGTGAGCGGCGCGGCGCACGTCCTCCGCCCGGAGTTCGATGGAATCGGCAGGGCCGTTAAGGAAGGCGCCGATATCGTTCAGGGCATTTTCCAGGGCTTCCCGGTGCCTTACCCGGGTCAGCGCCGGTTCGGTCCCGGAGCCGACAGCCGCGCCGGCCCGGAGGGCGATCTCGGCGATGAGCTGGTCGATCCCGGCACCGGTTTTGGCCGAAATCGCTAAGCCCCTGATTTCCGACTCAAATCCAAGATCCTGTTTGGAACGGATTTCAAGACTTGTTTCACGTGAAAAACTAAGTGGCGGAATCGATTCAGAATTTTCCGTTAACCACAGCACCAGATCGGCGTCGCGAGCGGCGGCGAGGCTGCGCCGTATGCCCTCGCGTTCGATGTCGTTCGCGGCTTCGCGGATGCCCGCCGTGTCGGAGACGATGACCGGGAGGCCGGCGAGATCCAGCCGAACCTCGATGACGTCGCGGGTCGTTCCGGCTTCAGCGGAGACGATTGCGGCTTCGCGGCGGGCGAGGGTATTCAGCAGGGTCGACTTTCCCGCGTTCGGCGGTCCCAGCAGGGCGACGCGAAAGCCGTCGCGAAGGATCTCTCCTCGATGGCCGTCGTCAAGATGCGCGGCGACCTCCGTTAGCAAAGAAGCTGCGCGTTTTCTCGCTTCGGCGAAGGACGATGCCGAGACGTCGCCTTCGTCGGAGAAATCGATTGCCGCTTCGGTCAGCGCGGCAATCTCGATCAATCGCGTCCGCCAGCTTTCGTAGATCTTCGAGAGAGCGCCCGCCGTTTGCGCCAGGGCTTGGCGGCGCTGGGCGTCGGTTTCTGCGTCGATCAGATCGGCCAGGCCCTCGACCTCGGCGAGATCGAGCTTGCCGTTTTCGAAGGCGCGACGGGCGAATTCGCCGGGCTCCGCCAACCGGCATCCGGCTATTTTACCCAGCGCCGACAGGATCGCGGCAATGACGGCGCGACTTCCGTGGATCTGGAACTCGGCGATGTCCTCGCCTGTTTCGGTCGAAGGCGCCTTGAACCAAATGACGACCGCTCTATCGAGCGCTTCTCCGGTCGTTGGATGCTTGATGGTCCGGTAAGCAGCGAAGCGCGGCTTCGGCAATGGTCCCGACATCATTTCGAGAGCCTGCTGGGCTGCCGGACCCGATACGCGGATCACGGCGACGCCGGCGCGTCCCGGTGCGCTCGACAGCGCGAAGATAGTTGAAGCCTCATTCATTTGGTTCGCGTACTCGTAGACGCCGTCGGGTGCAACTCGATCACGAAAACCCTCCTAACTCATACTAGAGTGCAATGAGCGAAAACCGGCTGAAGTACGAGACGAGTCCCTATCTCCTGCAGCACAAAGACAATCCCGTGCATTGGTGGGGGTGGGGTCCGGAAGCGCTTGCGGAAGCGAAGCGGACGGGCAAACCCATTCTACTCTCCGTCGGGTACGCTGCATGCCACTGGTGCCACGTGATGGCGCACGAAAGCTTCGAGGATGCCGCGACTGCCGAGGTGATGAACAGCCTCTTCATCAACATCAAGGTCGATCGCGAGGAGCGTCCCGACATCGATGCGATCTACATGGGCGCGCTGCATCGTCTCGGCGAGCAGGGTGGGTGGCCGCTGACGATGTTCCTCGACAGCGAGGCAAAACCCTTCTGGGGCGGCACGTACTTTCCACGTGAATCACGCTACGGGCGTCCGGCGTTCGTGACCGTTCTTCTCCGCATCGCGGAGGCTTACCAGAACCAGCCCGACAATGTGCGCAAGAACACCGAGGCGCTTCTCGCATCGTTGAAGGACGATGCTGTCACGCACTCTCGCGGGAATGTGCCCGGTCCTGACGTTCGCGATCTTGTTCAGCGCATCGCGCGTGCGGTCGACCGCGAGCGCGGCGGTCTCTCGGGTGCGCCGAAGTTTCCGCAGTGGAACATCTTCTGGCTCTTGTGGCGTGGGGCCATTCGTTTCGACGAGCAAATTGCGAAAGACGCTGTCGTCACGACGCTTCGCAATATTTGCCAGGGCGGCATCTACGATCATCTCGGTGGAGGCTTCTCGCGCTATTCCGTCGACGAGCTCTGGCTCGTGCCGCACTTTGAAAAGATGCTCTACGACAATGCGCTGCTGATCGATCTCATGACGGAGGTTTGGCGCGAGACGCAGGAGCCTCTCTTCAAGATCCGCATTGCGGAGACTGTCGATTGGATGACGCGTGAGATGATCGGTGAAGCCGGTGGGTTCGCCGCTTCTCTCGATGCAGACAGCGAAGGCGAAGAAGGCAAGTTCTACGTCTGGAGCGCAGCGGAAATCGCGGAGGTCCTCGGCACTGAGGATGCGGAATTCTTCGACCGCGTTTACGGCGTGACGCCCAACGGCAACTTCGAAGGGCACACAATTCTCAATCGTCTCGACTCGCTCGCTTTGCTTTCGGATGCGGAAGAGGAGCGACTGGCGGCGATGCGTGCGAAGCTTCTGTCGCGTCGTGCGCTGCGCATCCGTCCGGGATGGGACGACAAGATCCTCGCCGACTGGAACGGGTTGATGATCGCCGCGCTGTCGCGCGCTGCTGTTGTGTTCGAAAATCCGGAATGGCTGATGCTCGCCGAGCGCGCGTTCACGTGTGTCACGACGAAGCTCTCAGCGGGTGGAGATCGTCTTTTCCATTCGTATCGCGATGGTCTCGCGAAGGCTCCGGCGACAGCGTCGGATTATGCGAATATGACCTGGGCCGCGCTTCGCTTGTTCGGCGCGACGCAATTGGAAACCTATCTCGCTCAGGCACAGCGCTGGGCAGAAGTTCTCGATCAGCATTATTGGGATGGCGAAGACGGCGGCTATTTCACAGCGGCCGACGATACGACCGATGTCGTGGTGCGGCTCAAGACGGCATCGGACGACGCTGTTCCAAGCGCCAACGCGATCCAGCTTTCCAACTTGATTGCGCTCGCGGCGCTGACCGGCGAGAGCCGGTACGATGACCGGGCGCGGGAACTCACGCGTGCGTTTGCGGGCGCAGAGGCTCGGGCGCCCACCGGGCACTGCGGTCTTATCGCCGCGGAACTGGATTTGGATCGTCTGGTTCAGGTTGCAGTCATTGGCGGCGGCGATGATCAACTCGCAACGGCGCTGCGCCATATTTCGTTACCCGGTGACGTCGAGTTCATTTCGGCAGCGGCGACACCGTTAAGCGGCCAATCGGCTCTTGGCGGAAAGTCCAGCATCGGAGGCAGATCAACGGCTTATGTGTGCACCGGTCCCACTTGCAGCGCGCCTTTGCACGAGCCTGAGGAATTCCTCGAGCGCCTCAGAGCAGCGCGCCGCGAAACGAGAGATGCAACTTTTCGATGACTCTTTACCGCGTTGAAACGTCTCAGAGTTCAAACGCTTGGCTGAACCAGCCTCGGAGCGATATAGAGGCTGGGTGGAAAGGCCGCGCTGCATGAAGCTTCTTCGCGAAATCGTTCGATACGGATATGCGCCCTTCATGATGTTCGGGCTGACCGCGGCCGCCTATTGGGTGGTGAGCGAGCTCGTCGTCGCGCGGGGCAACAGCTGGGCCTATCTCTGGCTCTTGCCGCTGCTCGCAACCGCCTATGCAACTTCATTCGCGGCCGAGAAGATCGCCCCGTTTTTCGATGAGTGGAACGATCACTCCGAACACGGCGACATGGCCGCCAACACAGCGCACATCGCGGCTTACGAATTGTCGGCGATGAATGGCGTCTTCCTGATCCCGGTCATCTGCTGGCTTTTCCCGTTCCAGGGTATTTGGCCGACGCATTGGCCGATGTGGACGCAGGTCCTGATGGCGTTCCTCGTCGCCGACTTCGCGTTCATGATGATGCACTACCTGAGCCATCGGTATGCGCCGCTCTGGAGGCTGCATGCGGTCCATCACGGTGTCGGCCGGCTGTACGGCTACAATGGCGTCATCCGCCATCCCATCCATCAAGTCATCGATATGGTCGTCGGCAACATGCCGCTCGTGATCATCGGCATGCCGGTTCCGGTCGCGGTGGTGCTCGGCTTCCTGATCTCGGTGACGCTGATCGTGCAGCACTCGAATGTCGATGCGCGGCTCGGTCCGCTCCAGAAACATCTGTCGATTGGCCGTCTCCATCACATGCATCACGTGAACTGGGGTACGGAAGGCGACTGCAATTTCGGCCTGCTTCTGACGATCTGGGACCGGATGCTCGGCACGTTCAGCGACAAGCCGAAGCGTGAAATCACGTCCGAGGATATGGGTGTCGACGAGCTTCCGAATTTCCCGAAGGGCTACATCGAGCAGCTGCTGCTGCCGTTCTACTACGAGCCCGGGAAGGGTGAGCCCGAGCGCTATAAGAAGCTCGCCGCCAAGACGCCGGCGCAGGAAGCTCGGGACCAAATCTTTCACGCGGCGGAGTAAGTCTCACCTAGTCGTCAGGTGATGTGCCGCCGGCTTCCGATCTTCAAAGCCCTTCTGCCATCGACCAATAAAAAAGGCCGCCCTAGCGAGCGGCCTTTTTCACGTGAATCATTTTTCGGTGGATTACGTGTTCATCGACTGGAAGAACTCGCCGTTGGTCTTGGTGGACCGGAGCTTGTCGATCAAGAACTCGATGCCGTCCATCGTACCCATCGGGTTGAGGATGCGGCGGAGCACGTAGACCTTCTTGAGCTGATCTTTTGGTACGAGCAGGTCTTCTTTGCGCGTGCCCGAGCGCGATACGTCGATTGCCGGGAAGACGCGCTTGTCGGAGACCTTGCGGTCCAGAATGATTTCCGAGTTGCCGGTACCTTTGAACTCTTCGAAGATGACTTCGTCCATGCGCGAGCCGGTATCGATCAGCGCGGTCGCGATGATGGTCAGCGAGCCGCCCTCTTCGATGTTGCGGGCTGCACCGAAGAAGCGCTTCGGCCGCTGCAGGGCGTTCGAGTCGACGCCGCCGGTCAGAACCTTGCCGGAAGACGGTACAACCGTGTTGTAGGCACGACCGAGACGCGTGATCGAGTCGAGCAGGATGACGACATCCCGCTTATGCTCAACAAGACGCTTAGCCTTCTCGATGACCATTTCGGACACTTGAACGTGGCGCGACGGCGGCTCGTCGAACGTGGAGGATATGACCTCGCCTTTGACGTTGCGCTGCATGTCGGTGACTTCTTCCGGCCGCTCATCGATGAGCAGAACGATCAGGTAGCATTCCGGATGGTTGGCCGTAATTGAATGCGCGATGTTTTGAAGAAGGACGGTCTTGCCGGTGCGGGGCGGCGCCACGATTAGGGCGCGCTGGCCTTTGCCGAGCGGCGAGACGATGTCGATCACGCGGGAAGAGAAGTCTTTGATGGTCGGGTCTTCGATCTCGAGCTTCAGCCACTGCGTGGGATAAAGCGGCGTCAGGTTGTCGAAATGGCTCTTGTGCTTCGTCATCTCGGGGTCTTCGAAGTTGATGTTCGAGACCTTGAGGAGGGCGAAGTAGCGTTCGCCATCCTTGGGCGACCGGATCTGGCCTTCGACGGTATCGCCCGTGCGGAGGGCAAAACGGCGGATCTGCGAGGGCGAGACGTAGATGTCATCGGGACCGGGCAGATAATTCGCGTCGGGCGATCTTAAAAAGCCGAAGCCGTCCTGGAGGACTTCAACGACACCGGTCGCGGTAATTTCGGTTTCCTGGGTCGCGAGCTGCTTGAGCGTCGCGAACATCAATTCCTGCTTACGCAGGGTCGAGGCGTTCTCGACACCGGCCTCTTCGGCAAAGGTGACGAGCTCGGCGGGGGATTTCCGCTTCAAATCCTCGAGCTTCATTTGCTTCATTGAAAAAGAACTCCACGGAGCGCCGCATTAAAGCGGTATCGGGTGGTGAGGTGGGATGAATGAGCCTGGCATGACGGCGACGAGGCGGGCGCCTCGTCATGGACCGGCGGGCGTTGACGCATCAAAACGTCGAAACGTGCCGTCTGCCAAAATCCTATGAGGACTGATTTTCCATAGCAGATCGGCGCGGATTAGGAAAGTCTCAAAATGGCTTTACAATTACAAGGATGACAATGCCGATCATCAGCACCGCCGGGACCTCATTGATAATCCGCCAGTGACGCGCGGGTTTCGTGTTGCGATCTTCACGAAAGGCGCGAGCCGAAGCCGACAGGTAGCCATGCAACCCGGAAAGCAGGAGGACCAGCGTAATTTTGGCGTGCAACCAAGGTGCTGACCAGAAGTGGCCCGTGGTCGCAAGCCATAGGCCGAGCACCCAGGCGATGATCATCGCCGGCGTCGCGATGATGTTGAGAAGCCGGCCTTCCATCACCTTGAAGCTTTCGGACTGAGCGGAGCCCACCGGCGCCTCGGCATGATAGACGAAAAGCCGCGGCAGATAGAGCATGGCCGCCATCCAGGCGATGATGGCGATGACGTGGAAGGATTTGATCCAGAGATAGGCGTCTGTAGGGAAGATGAGGACGAAAGCCGCGGCCAGAAGAATTGTCACCCCCAGCGCAATCGCGGCGCGGCGCGCTGGGGAGCCTGCCTGAGGCGAGACGGTGGAGGGAGCGTCTGACATGCTTCAGTTTCCCTTTTCGCGGACCTTTTGAACAAGCCGGGCGACATTTTCGGTCGGCGTTTCGGGTACGATGCCGTGCCCGAGGTTGAACACGAAGGGTAAGCCGGCCATAGCCTGGCAGATTGCGCCGGTGCGGGCGTCGAGCGCGTCGCCACCGCTGACCAGTAGCAGCGGATCGAGATTACCCTGGACGACTTTGCCTGTTTTCGCGATTGCCTGCATCACGCTCAGCGGGCAGGCCGTATCGCAGCTCACGCCATCGACGTTGGTTCCGTCGATATATTTCTGAAGGCTTGCTGCCGCTCCGCGCGGAAAGCCTATGATCGGTATGCCAGGGTGACGGCTTCGGACTTCGGCGACGATGCGCGCCGTCGGTCTGATGACCCAGCGCTCGAATTCATCCTCGGCGAGGCTACCCGCCCAGCTGTCGAAAATCTGCAGCGCATTCGCGCCGGCTTTCACTTGGCCCGACAGGTAGGCGATCGAGGCTTCGGTCAGGATGTCGATGAGCGCCGAAAAACCCGGCCGATCGCGATACGCCCAGCTGCGCGCAGCTGCCTGATCGCTCGATCCCCGCCCTTCGGCCATGTACGTTGCGACGGTCCAAGGTGCCCCACAAAATCCAATCAAAGCCGTTTCGCGCGGCAGCTCCCGGCTGAGCAGCGCGACCGTCTCGCAAACTTTTGCGAATTTGTCGTGGGTGTTCGATAGGGCGAGTCGGGAGAGGCCTGCAACCGTGTTGATCGGGTCGAGGCGGGGGCCTTCGCCTTCGGCAAAACGGACGCTTTGGCCAAGTGCGTCGGGAACGACGAGGATGTCGGAAAACAGGATTGCGGCGTCGAAGCCGTAGCGCCGGATCGGCTGCAGCGTCACTTCGGCAGCGAGCTCCGGCGAATAGCACAGGTCGAGAAAGGTCCCGGCTTCGGACCTGATTTTGCGGTATTCCGGCAGATAGCGTCCGGCTTGGCGCATCAGCCAGACTGGAGGCGGCGCAACGGCCTTGCCCGAAAACGGGGTCAGGAAACGCTTCAGGGGCTGGTTGGCCTTCAGGTCGTGCAACGTCGTTCTTCCCTTCACTTCAAATCAGATAAGTTTTCTTGAAGCTTATTTTTTAGACTCTTAGGGCAGCGAGGTTCGGGGATGATGAAATCGTCCACATGCTGTCCACAAGGTTTCAGTCAGTCAGATCGTGTAGCACGAGCGATAGTGCTTGTGGGGCTCCCAGCGCAATAGCAGGATAAGGCGTCTATTTATCAATGTCTTGCGTACGACCTGCAACGACAACCCAGAAGGGTTGTTTGTTGAAAACCGCAGGACAGGGGCTGGAGAGGCCCGTTGTCCCTTGGGATAGCCATTCGTCGAACAACATCTTTCCCTTTTGCCCGGATGTGGGTATCGCGGTGGGCGAGCCGATGGTTGTTCTCTCAACCCGAAACGAGCCCACCGGGTCCGGGGATAACGTCGGGGTTTTGAACAGGCTGCCGCCCGTCAGTCGCAAGAGATCGATGTCATGACGCTGCCGAGCCTGTTTCATATGCACCTCGTTTCCGATGCGACCGGTGAAACGCTTGCAGCGATCGCGAAAGCGGCGATCGTGCAGTATCAGAACATTCGGGCGATCGAACACGTGCACCCATTGGTGCGCACCCAGCGGCAATTGAAGCGTGTGCTTGCCGACATCGAAGCCGAGCCCGGCATCGTGCTTTATACTGTCGTCAACCAGGCGCTGGCGGTCGAGCTCGAGCAGCATTGCCAGAAGCTCAAGATTCCATGTCTCGCGATCTTGCGTCCGATCATGCAGGTGTTCGAGAGCTATCTCGGCGCACCGCAAACGCCGACGGTCGCAGGCCAGCACGTTCTCGATGCCGATTATTTCCGGCGCATCGATGCGATGAATTTCACGATGGCGCACGACGACGGCCGGTTGCCGGACAATCTCAGCGATGCGGACATCATATTGCTCGGCATTTCGCGGACGTCGAAAACGCCGACTAGTCTCTATCTCGCGCAACGCGGATACAAGACGACGAATTTGCCGCTCGTTCCGCAGGTGTCGCTGCCCGAGCAACTGTTCCGGCAGCACTCGGCATTTGTGGTGTGTTTGATTGCAAATGTGGATCGAATTGCAGACGTGCGTCGCAATCGCGCGATCCTCATGGCTGACCGGGATCTCGAAACGTATGTCGATCGTGATATGATATCGGCCGAAATCGCCTATACGCGGAAGATCGCCGCTCAATACGGTTGGCCGATCATCGACGTGACGCGACGGTCCATCGAAGAATCTGCAACGATGATCCTGAAGCTCTTAAACGACCGGAAGGCCGGATCAAAACCGGAGACGGACCCGGTCAATGTCTGACGTCACCCGGTTGATACTCGCTTCGGCCAGCATCGCGCGTCGCACGTTGCTCGAAGCGGCGGGTCTCGAATTCGAGGTCATTCCCGCAGAAATCGACGAGACGGCCATTCGGGATGCCATTCTCGAAAAGACATCCGGCGCGGAGGCGGCAGATGTTGCCAGCGTACTCGCGGCGGAAAAAGCCCGCGTCGTTTCCATCGAACATGGGGATGCTCTCGTCATCGGCGCCGATCAGGTGCTGGCGCTCGGCCCTAAGATTTTTTCAAAAGCCGAGAGCGTGAGTGAGGCACGCGAACACCTCGTCATGTTGCGCGGGCGCACGCACGATCTCGTTTCCGCCGTTGCGCTGGCTCGAAACGGGGTCGTTCACTGGCAAACGACATCGACGGCCGCGATGACCATGCGGAATTATTCCGATGAATTTCTCGGCGCCTATCTCAAGCGCGCCGGAGATCGCGTTCTCGGTAGTGTCGGCTGCTACGAATTGGAAGGTTTGGGCGTGCAACTCTTCGAACAAATCGAGGGCGATTATTTCACGATCCTCGGCATTCCGCTGCTGGCGCTTCTCGCGCGTCTTCGCGAAGAACAGATGATCACAGCATGAAGCGGGCCTGTGTCATCGGGTGGCCGATCGCGCACTCGCGCTCACCGCTCATTCATCAGTATTGGCTGCGGACGTACGGTATCGAGGGCACTTATACGAAAGAGCCGGTTCGAGCCGAGGAGCTGCCGCAGTTTCTCGCGTCTTTGAAGGATCGCGGATTTGCGGGTTGCAACGTAACCGTCCCGCATAAGGAAGCTGCGTTTGCGGCTGCCAAGATTCAATCTCCTTCGGCCATCGCGGTCGGCGCCGCGAACACGCTCTGGTTCGAGGGCGATGCTCTGGCCTGCACTAATACCGACACCTACGGCTTCATGGCCAATCTCGATCAGTCGGCGCCACATTGGAAACAGTCGCCGCGCCCCATCATGATCCTTGGCGCGGGAGGATCAGCGCGGGCGGTGATCCATGGATTTCTGGAAGCCGGCCGCGACGACATTCGCGTTTACAACCGGACGGTCGAGCGGGCGCAGGAGATAGCGCGTCACTTCGGCGCGCGCGTTTCCGCTTGGCCTTGGGACGTTCGAAATGATCATATCACGGACGTTTCCGTCATCGTTAACACGACGACGCTTGGCATGAACGGCGCGGGGGATACGGGCATCGATTTTTCTCGGGTACCCAAAGATGCGGTTGTCGCGGATCTCGTTTACGTCCCGTTGGAGACCGGATTGTTAAGCTCCGCTCGCAAATATGGGCTCGTTGGCGTGGACGGGCTCGGGATGTTGCTACACCAGGCTGTCCCCGGGTTCGAGAAGTGGTTCGGCGTTCGCCCGGAGGTGACGCGCGAGCTTTATCGGCTTGTTGCAGAAAATATTCGTGAGGCGTGATGCTTGTCGTTGGATTGACGGGTTCGATTGGCATGGGCAAATCGACCGCGGCGGCACGGTTCCGTGCGCGCGGAATCAGCGTTTTCGATGCGGACGCCGAGGTGCACCGGCTCTACGCCGGTCCGTTGAACGACGAGATCGAGCGGGCTTTTCCGGGATCGGTCGCCGGCGGCGTTGTCGATCGCGGCAAGCTCGCGGCGCAGCTCGTGGCCGACTCTCATCGCTTCAAAGATCTCGAAGCAATCGTGCATCCTCACGTTCACGAGGCGGAGCGTCGCTTCTTGCAAGACGAGAAGACACACGGCGCAGTGATGGCAGTTCTTGAGATTCCGCTCTTCTTCGAGGGCGGGCGCGACGAGCATGTCGACGCTATCGTCGTCGTTACGGCGTCGCCCGAGTTGCAGCGCGAGCGTGTGCTGGCGCGCGCGGGGATGACGGATGCCAGGTTCGAGGCCGTGGTTGCGCGGCAGCTTCCGGAGGACGAAAAGCAATCGCGCGCCGATTTCGTTGTGGACACCAACGGATCGGTCGAAAGCTGCAACAGCCAAATCGATCGCATCATCACTAAGCTACTCCCCCTTAGCGCCACGGCTTACGATAAGTATTGGCGATAATTCTTGGCGCCCGACGGCGTCTCCCGGGGGAAACGGACTGAATGCGCGAAATCGTACTCGATACCGAAACGACGGGCCTCGATCCGAAGAAGGGTCATCGCCTCATCGAAATCGGTGGCGTCGAAATGGTCAATCGCATTCCGACGGGCCGAGAGTTCCATCGCTTCATCAATCCGCAACGCGATGTGCCGCGGGAAGCGCAAGAGATCCACGGGATCGCGACGGAATTCCTCTACGACAAGCCGTTGTTCCGCGATGTCGTGCGCGAGTTTCTGACGTTTGTCGGTGACGACGTTCTCGTCATTCACAACGCCCAGTTCGACATCATGTTTTTGAATTACGAGCTCGGACTCGTCGGCGAGAAGGCTTTGAGCTTCGATCGCGTGGTCGATACGCTCGCGATTGCGCGGCGACGGCATCCTGCGGGCCCGAATACGCTCGACGCGCTTTGCAAAAGGTATTCGATCGACAACTCCCAGCGCACGAAGCACGGCGCGCTCGTCGACAGTTTGCTTTTGGCGGAGGTCTACGTCGAGCTGCTCGGCGAGCGGCAAGCGACGTTCGGTCTGCAGTCGGCGAGCGCTAACGCGTCGGGCAATCAGCGTGGTGGGGCACGGGGTATGGCGGCAGCGGTTCGTCCGCGGCCGTTACCGTCGCGGATCGGGCTGGCGGAGGCCGACGCTCATCGTTCGTTCGTCGAGAAAATGAAAACATCGGCGCTTTGGCTTCGTTTCTGGGGTGAAACGCCGGTCGCCTAGGCTCTGCAGTGAAGCCTGAGATTGATCTCAGGCCGAGATCGCATTCGGGTTTAGGCGTTGGCCCGGCCCGATCCCTGGCTTCGTTGCTGCTGGCGGCTAACATAGAGTGCACCGAAATCGATCGGATCGAGAAGCAGCGGGGGGAACCCGCCTTCGCGCGTTATGTCGGCGACCAGGCGGCGGAGGAACGGGAAGATCATCGCGGGGCCGGAGATCAGAAGAAACGGCTCCAATGCGCCTTCCGGCATGCTTTCGATATTCAACAGGCCAGCATAGACCGTCTCCAGCACGTAAATCGTGCCGATGTTGTTCGTTGCGGTGGCTTTGAACTCGATCGACGTCTCGTAGAGATCTTCGTTGATCTTGTGAGCGCCAACGTTGACCTCGACCTTGACGCTCGGCTGGTCGCCGGCCGACGCAATCAGCTTGTGAACGTTCGGATTTTCGAACGACAGATCCTTGATGTATTGATTGACGATCTTGGCCCGGATCGGATTTTGGCCGTCGGGTTTCTGCGCGGCGGCAGCGCCGTTGCCATTGGTTCCCTGTTCGGCCATCGTGCCCTCTTCAATTCATCTATGGATCGAGAAATTCGGAGCGCGGTCGCTAGCACGTCATGCCCGGGCGCGCAACGGAGAGCGCATCAGTTGCGTCAGCGTCTTGAACGTTCCGAACGCCTCAGTTTCGCGAACGTCTTAGTTTCGCGAACGTCTGGGCTGAACGGCTTTGCCCTGATGCAGCGGGCGTTCGCTTACGCGCTCGTATTCGCCCTCGATGACGACACCCTCATCGCCAGCCGGCGTTTCTCCGGTGCTGGCGCGGAAGGTCTCACGGCTGACCTCGGCCTGATAGTGGAACAGCGTGACAAGCTTCAGGAGCCCGGTCCGGATGACGAGGTGGCGGACTTGAGGGATGAGAAGGCACAGGCCGAACAGATCCGAGATCACGCCAGGAAAGATTAGGAGCAGGCCGGCGAGGACCTGCAAAAATCCATCGAAGAGCGGCGGGAAGCCTTCCCGTTCCGTGCCCAATCGCGACAACGCCCGCTCGAAGACGGAGAGGCCGACCCGGCGAATGACGTAAGTTCCGAGGACTGCGGTGCCGAGAACGATTGCAGCGAGCCACCAGATGCCGATTGTCTGCCCAAGACGGATCAGCAACCCGATTTCCAGCAGCGGGAGGGCCGCGAACGCCAGGATCAGGGCAATTTTGAACGGTTGAGACATAAGCGCTCGCAAAACTATTGCGGCACCTTAGCGCGGATGGGCGTCAGCGGCCATCGACCATCAGGAAGCAGGCCCCCATGTTCAACGATATTCACATTGTGGCGCGGGCCTTGGCCTCCGTAATCCAGTCGTCAAGGGCCAGCGGCGACGGGCGGCAGACGCCGGATGCTTAAGGTGTTATAGAAGTTCTATCTTCAAATCGTCCGTCCGGGCCCTTAGATAAGGGGCCTAGGGTGGCGGGCCATCCAATAGAAGCCTTTTTTGGCACCACGTCACCCGGAGGCGCTGACCTTTAGTATGAACGGTCAATTCGATCTTATTACAATCATTGCTCTCGTCATCGCTGTTGCAGCGATCATCAAGCTTCGGAACGTGCTTGGCCACCGTACGGACGATGACGAGAAGCGCGTCGAGCGGCTGAAAACGCGTGAGCGGGAAGCGGCCCAGCGCCCGGCCACGGAGACGGCTTCGGCTGACGTCATCACGATGCCGCGCCGCGATCGGGAGCCATTAGCTCCTGTGTCCGCGCCTGAAGCCGCTGCGACAAACGCCGAGGCACGCATCAGGGCGTATCCTGTTTCGGATCCCGCTATAACCACCGGTTTCCTCGATATTGCGAAGGCCGATCCGTCGTTCGATCCCGACGCCTTTGTGGCTGGCGCAGGCCGCGCTTACGAGATGATCGTGTCGGCGTTCGCGGAAGGAAACCGCAAGGCGCTGAAGGACCTTTTGAGCAAAGAGGTCTACGACGGCTTCACGGCTGCTATCGCAGAGCGGGAAGCTCGCGGCGAGACGATCGAGCAGCAGTTCGTCGGCATCCGGAAGGCCGATGTTGTCGAGGCGGAACTCAAGAATGGCGTGGCCTCGGTGACGGTGCGCTTCGTCAGCGAGCTGATCTCGGCAACCCACGACAAGGCCGGTGAGGTCATCGCGGGCGACGCCCAGAAGATAAAGGACGTGACCGATATCTGGACGTTCAGCCGCGATATCTCGAACGCCAAGGCTCGGAGCAACCTGAATTGGCGGTTGGTTGCAACTCAGGCTCCAACTTAAGAAAAGATTAACAGACGCGATGTGACCGTGTGGGCGGGTATGCCGCTTCACACGGAAAAGCGTCATGCGTTGGTCAGGCACCTCAAGGGCGTTCAGCCCGCAATTTTTCAACCCCGTTCGTCTCGTCACGCTGTTATTCTCTCTCGTATCGATGCAGATTGCGCACGTTCCCGCGTTCGCAAAAGCACCGTCCGATAAGTCTCAGAACAAAGCACAGTCGCGAATGGCTTCGAACCCAATCTCCTTCGAGCCCATTTCGTTCAACGATCTTCCCGCCTGGGAAGAGGACGATCATCTCGCTGCCTGGAAGGCGTTTCTGGCGTCATGCGGGCCCTTGCTGAAAGCGGGCCCGCGCGAGCCGACGCCCGGAAGTGCCGGTTCACCGCAAGAGCTTCTCGATGTTTGCTCGCGGGCCGTTGCGTTGTCGAAGTCGAAGACCCCGCAAACGCGGCAGGGCGCCCGGCAATTCTTCGAGGCTCATTTCCAGCCCAATCGGGTCGTGGGGAACGACCACGATGGTTTGCTCACCGGGTACTTCGAGCCGGACATCAAAGGTTCGCGGACGCCGGACAAGACCTTCAAGGTGCCAGTCTATCGACGGCCGCACGACCTCGTGAATATGGTTCCGGAAAGCGAGCGCGGTTCCAAGTCGGCAGCCCTCACGCATCAGCGCAAGACTGACCGTGGCTTGGAGCCCTATTTTACGCGCACCGAGATCGAGGAGGGCGGACTCGAGGGCCTGGGTCTCGAGCTCTTTTACCTCAGGGACGCGGTCGACGTTTTCTTCATGCAGGTCCAGGGGTCCGGGCGTATCGAATTGCCGAACGGCGACAAAGTTCGGATTACCTATGACGGCAAGAACGGTTACCCCTATAACTCAATCGGACGATTATTGATCGATGAAGGTCATCTAACGGCGGATGAGATGTCGTTGAAGTCTTTGAAGAAATGGCTGAAGGCCGACAAAGACCGGGCGAAACCCGTTATGCGGAAAAATCATTCCTACGTTTTCTTCAAAGAGCTGTCGGGCGAGCAAGCCAAGGCGCCGATGGGCGTTCACTGCATTCCTCTCCAGCCTTTGCGAAGTCTCGCTGTCGATACGACGTATTACCCGATCGGGATTCCGATCTATGTCGACGCTCCGCAAATCACGCATGCAACTCCATCGCGCGAATTTCACAGGCTGATGATCGCCCATGACGTCGGCTCGGCGATCAAGGGATCGGAGCGTGGCGATATTTTCTTTGGTTCGGGCGATGCGGCGGGCCGGCTTGCGGGCGTGACGAAGCACCCAGGCCACCTTTACGCGCTGCTGCCCCTTGACGGCTCGCACGCTCATAAGACTGCGAGCGATGGGCCGTGAAAAAGCAGAGTGGCGGGGGCAAGGGGCGGGGATCGGCCGACGACAACGATCTGGATCAAGAAATCTGGCGGCACACCGCTGCAACGATCGAGCCTTTGAAACGCGCCAAGTCTCGCTTCCATCCCGCGAGCGATGCCCTAAAAGCCGGCGGCAAAGCGGCCGGCGTTCCGAAGCCGAAGGCGTCCGCCGAGCCCGAGAGACTGCCGGTCAAGCCGCGTTCGACGCCCGCTCATCCCGAAATTTCGCGTCCGAAGCCGTCGCTCGCGAAAGCTCCTGACCTTGCGCTCTTCGATCGCAACAGCGTGCGGAAATTGCGCGGCGGCCGGACAGAGATCGAAGCGCGCGTCGACCTTCACGGCATGCGCCAGGACGAAGCCCACGTGGCGCTGCGAAGCTTTCTCTTCAGCTGCCAACGGCGCGGCTTGCGGTTCGTTCTCGTGATCACCGGCAAGGGCAAGACGAACGGCAAAGCCGTTTCGGAAGAGGGGTACGGGGAGCGGGAGCGCGGTGTTCTCAAGCGCAACGTTCCGCGTTGGCTCGATGAGCCCGAGTTGAGGGCAATCGTCGTCAGTTTTACGGTGGCCGCCATCCAGCACGGCGGCGAAGGCGCGATGTACGTTCATCTGCGTTCGAAGAACCGGGCCTGACTTAAAAGCAAGTTTCCTGAAGCTTTTGCAGCGCCTGTCCGATGCCGTTCAAGGAGTAGGTGTCGGTAACGTTGGCGCCGCGATCGGAGGAGATCGCGATCGTCATCGTGTTGCCTTTCCGCATGGCCTCGACGAGCTTCAGTTCCTGCGTGGAATCGCCGACGTAGGCCCGATCGCTCGCGCCGAAAAGCCTGAAGCCGGCCGGGCTGACGGTCGCTGTGCCCTGCGCGAGTTTCTTGATGCGGAATCCCATGAGGAAGCTGACTTCGGCGCGGATGCCATCCTTGGGCCACGCTGAGATATAGGCCCGTGGGGCTTCGCGGGGCGTGTCCTGCGGCTCGCTCGTTTTCGGTTCGCTCGTTACGAAGCAGAAGAGGTGCGGGTCATTGGTGTCGGCCATCACGACCCAGTCGCCGAAGGTCATTACGCGGGTCATCTGCTCTGCACCGAGAGCGGGCCTCGGCGCTGGGCTCAACGCGACGAGACCAAGAAATAGAACAAACAAAATGCTCCGCACATTCTGCTTCCCCATCAAGGTCCCCCCTCACCGATCGGGCGATCGGCGAACCGCGCCAAGCTCCTCATGCGATCGTACATCACAATCGCGCCGGCCATCGCGACATTGACGCAAAAGGACGTCGGGATCTTGACGACATAGTCGCAGCGCTCGATCAGCGGTTCGGAGAGCGAACCAAGCTCCGGTCCGAGCACATATGCCGCTCGAAGGGGATGACGAAAGCTCGGCAGGTCAATCGCGTCGTCGAGAAGCTCGATGCCGACGAGCTTGCAGCCGCCGGGCAGCGCCATTTCGTCGAGGGTCGACCAATTGTAGTGGGGCAGGTGCAATTGGCTTTTCGACGTGTCAGCGTGAGCTTCCTGGGCCTTATAGGTGGCGCCGACGGTAAAGGTGAAGCTCGCGCCGAAGGCGTGCGCCGAGCGCATCAGATTGCCGAGGTTCAGCGACTTCGACATCCGCTCGGCTCCGATTGCGAAATAGCCCTTCGGGTGCGGCGGCCATGTGGTCGCTTTTCTTGACATTGTGTTCTGCTCGTGTGTGTCAGAGGGATATGCAGCGAGTGGGACGTCACACATGAAAGCAGCTCTTTGCAAGAGCCTTGACGGGGCAAAAAGTCTCGCCGTCGAAACACTGCCGGAACCGGTTGCGGGACCGGGGCAGGCCATCGTTCGGGTGGCGGCCGTGGGCCTCAACTTTGCCGATACGCTGATCACGCGGGGCAAATACCAGTTCAAGCCGGAGTTGCCGTTTTCGCCTGGGGCGGAGATTGCGGGCGTCGTCGAAAGCATCGGCGAGAACGACACGGGCATTTCCCCCGGTCAAGCCGTCATGGCGTACGTCAATTGGGGCGGGGCGTCGGAGAAGATCGCCGTCGATGCCGATCAGCTCATTCCTATTCCCGACGGCGTGGCGGTGACGGTCGCGGCGGGGCTTTCTGTGACGTATGGCACGGCGATGCATGGGCTTGCCGATCGCGGCCGCATGCAGTCTGGAGAGACGGTCGTCGTGACGGGTGCTGCCGGAGGCGCGGGTCAAGCTGCCGTCGAGATCGCCAAGCTCATGGGTGCTCGCGTGATCGCCGTCGTCTCGTCGGAAGACAAGAGTGCGATTGCTAAAGCCGCAGGCGCGGATGACGTGATCCTGTTTCCGGGATCGGATCTCAAGGCGAAAGTTCGTTCGCTGACGAACGGCGACGGTGCCGATGTGGTCTATGATTGCATCGGCGGAGACGCGTCCGAACCACTGGTTCGAGCGCTCAACTGGCAAGGCCGGTTTCTGGTCGTCGGATTTGCTGCGGGGGACATTCCAAAGATCCCTCTCAATCTGCTGTTGCTCAGGGGCGCGGAGATATCCGGTGTTTTCTGGGGCGAGTCCGTGAAGCGCGATCCTACTGGGCATCGCCGCAACATGGAGCAAATCTTGCGCTGGGTGCGCGACGGGCGCCTGCAGCCGCGCATCCACGGTATTTACCCACTTGAGCAGATCCGCGAAGCGCTTGAGGTTCTGGAGCGGCGCGAGGCGACCGGTAAGGTCGTCCTGACGATGTCGTCATAGGCGACGCTCACTACCAGCTGGCTTCGCTGTCGTCGGCGAGAAACCCAAATCCGCGCATGGGAAAACAATCTTCGATCCCATAGGGCCCGCCGCCGACGCCGGGCCGCGACGACATCAACACGGTTCGCCCAACAAAGAAGGGTTCAGAGCGATAGCCGCCGTGACTCGATAGAAAACGAGCGACGACGTCGGCGTTGGAGTGCTTCAATCTTGCGAGCGTGACATGTGGTTTGAACGCGCGCGTATCGGGCGGCAGGCCCGCATTGCGCGCGGCTTTCTCGTGTGCGCGCGCTAATTCCTCGAGTTCGGGGCGGAGTTCAACCGCGGCGAAAATCGATCGAGGATCATCGCCGCCGAAGGCGCCGAGACCCGAGAGGCGGACTTCGAATCCATCAGGTTCGATCATGTTGAGGTTTGCGGTGAACTCGCGTGCTTGCGCATTGCCGATATCGCCGCCGAATCTCAGCGTGATGTGATAGCTCTCGGGCTGCAGCCAACGCGCGCCGGGCAGCGGCACACGCAGGCGATGCAGCTCTTCGCGGATATCGTCCGGCAACTCGATGGCGGTGAACAAGCGGGGCATCGGAATGTCCTTGCTCGCAAGAGGGGCGAAGGCGCCGTTATTTTTTCTGCGCTTCCTTTTGCTCGACGCTTGCGACGAGCGCTTCGGCGTCGGGCATGATGCGCTTGACGACCTCGGCGACACCGGCTGCAGTCGGGTGCAAGCCATCAGGCTGCGTGAACGATCGATCCAAGGCTACGCCCTCGAGGAAAAAAGGGTAGAGCGGAACGGCGTATTTCGAGGCAAGGTCCGGAAATATCGCGTCGAACGATTTTGCGTACTCGTCGCCCCAATTGTTCGGTGCCTTCATGCCGGTGAGGAGGACCGGGATACCCTTGTCTTTCAAAGCGGCGAGCATCTTGTCGAGATTGGCGCGCGGCACTTTCGGATCGATGCCTCTGAGTGCATCGTTGGCGCCAAGCTCCAGGATCACCGCATCGGGTTTGGGGTCGAGCGCCCAGTCGAGCCGCGACAAGCCGTCGGACGTCGTGTCGCCAGAAACGCCGGCATTGACGACGGTGACCTTGTGCCCCTTCGCCTCAAGCGCCATCTGAAGCTGCGCGGGGAACGAATCAGTAGTTTTGACGCCATAGCCGGCGGTAAGACTATCTCCGAAGGCAACAATCGTCGCCGGTCGCCCTTGAGCGGCTACTGGGGACGTCATGATGGGAGTGGCCGTGGAGGCAAAAATCGTCATGAGGCAGAGTGCCGCCTTCGCAAACCATGGCCTTGGCCGGGCCTCCAGATACTTGCGGGGACCAAGGGAAAATCCATCGTTCATTTTTCGGCCCCACACATCACGCAATTCATGAGCTGACGTAGAGGCTCGATACGCACGGTACAAGGCCGCCACGACAACGGCCATGATAACACAGGGCATCTTAGCTTGAGCGAACCCATCATCAAACTCGACAATGTGCATCTCTCTCTGACGAGCCGCGCAGGTCCAGTCCATATTCTCCGCGGTGTGTCGCTTGCGATCCCTCATGGGCAGTCCGCGGCGATCGTCGGGCCATCGGGGTCCGGCAAGACATCGCTGCTCATGACGATGGCGGGGCTCGAGCGGGCGACAAGCGGTGAGATCAACGTATCAGGGCGGAGCATCGGGCCTTTGTCCGAGGATGAGCTTGCCATGCTGCGCGGCGCGCATATGGGCATCGTGTTTCAATCATTTCACCTTGTCCCGACGATGACGGCGCTCGAGAACGTCGCTTTGCCGATGGAACTCGCAGGCGACAGCAAGGCTTTTGAGACGGCGCGCGGTCTTTTGGACGAGGTTGGGCTCGCGGCGCGCGTCGAGCATTTTCCGGCGGAACTCTCAGGCGGCGAGCAACAGCGCGTTGCCATCGCACGGGCGCTCAGCCGTTCGCCCGAGATCATTTTTGCCGACGAGCCGACGGGCAATCTCGACGGTCGAACGGGGCGACAGATCATCGATTTGCTTTTTGGTCTGCGCGAGCGCCGAAACGCGACGCTCGTGATCGTCACTCACGACAACAAGCTTGCCGCGATGGCGGATCGCATCATCCGCATGGCGGATGGCGCGATCGTATCGGATGAGCGGACTGGCGTCTCCGATGCGGGTTCCGGTTCCGCGATGCACGCGGTGTCGTCGTGACGGTGTCGGCGCTGGAAAGCGCCCTACCGCAACCGCGCGCCGGATTGCGCACGATCGTGCGTCTCGGTTTGCGTGAGCTTCGCAATGGGTTCGACGGGTTCCGGATCTTCATCGCCTGCCTGGCGCTGGGCGTGATGGTGATCGCCGCGGTCGGTGCGCTTGCGGATGCGTTGCGTGCCGGGCTCGCGACCCAAGGCGAGGTTATTCTCGGCGGCGACGTGATGTTTGCGCGTGCGCACGTGCGGGCGGCTCCTGCCGAGCGGGACGTATTCCAAAGTCTCGGTCAGGTGAGCGAAACCGCCACCATGCGGACGATGGCGCGCCGTCTCGATGGATCGGATCAGGCGCTGGCGGAACTCAAGGGTGTCGACGGTCTCTATCCGCTGGCGGGCGACGTCACGCTCAAGAGCCCCGGCTCGTTTGCCCATGCCATCACGGGCGACGGAGTCGTCGCCGACGCGATGCTTCTCGATCGCCTGGGGCTCAGGGTCGGCGACAAGATGCGCCTCGGTGAAGCCGAGGTCGTGGTCGGAGGCACTCTCGATAACGAGCCCGATGCCGTCGCGGACCGGATGACCTATGGGCCAAGAATTTTCGTCTCTCTTGAAACGCTTGAAAAGACGGGCCTCGTCAAGCCTGGCACGCTGATACGCTGGCGTTATGCGATCAAGCTTCCAGCGAACGCCGCGAGCGACCGGCAAGCGCTCAGCGAGTTGCGGAAAGACATCGCGCTAAAGATTCCCAATGGCGGCTTCACGAGCGGCGACCGTTTCGATCCTTCACCACAGATCACCAGGGTGCTCGAGCGGCTGCGGCAGTTCCTCATCCTCATCGGACTTGCGTCGCTGCTCGTCGGCGGCGTCGGCATTGCCAATGCGGTTTCGACGTTCATCGACAAGCGGATGAAAGTGATCGCGACGCTCAGAAGCGTTGGCGCGTCGGGCGCGCAGATCATGGGAATTTTTCTCGTTCAGCTCGGGCTGATGACCGCGATCGGTATCGCGATCGGTTTGGCGTTGGGCGTTGCCGTTCCGTCGATCATCGATGCGTTCTACGGAGATCTTTTGCCGGTCCGCATCAATGTTCAGGTTTCGCCGCAGAGTTTGGGGATTGCCGCGCTCTACGGCGCCATCATTGCGTTGCTGTTTGCACTCTGGCCGCTTGGGCGCGCCGAAAATGTGCGCGCGAGCGTCCTCTTTCGCGATTCCGTCAACTCGCCCGGCGGCAGACCCCGCCCAGCGCTCATCGCGATCATGGGCGTGCTGGCCGCTCTTCTCGTCGGCGTCGCGGTCCTGACGTCGGAGCCGCGTTCAATCGCTCTCTACGTCGTCGCGGGCCTCGTCGTCATGCTGGCGGTGTTTGGATGGCTCGGCGGCTATCTCTCGCGTCTCGCCGGCCGGCTGCCGCGACCTCGGCGGCCCGAACTTGCTCTTGCCCTGCGCAACATCGCGTCGCCGGACGGGTTGACGCGGTCCGTCCTCTTGTCGCTTGGCACGGGTCTTTCGTTGCTGGTCGCGGTGGGGCTTGCCAATGCTGCTCTCGTCGCCGATCTCCAGGAGCGGCTGCCGGCCGAGGCGCCCGACTACTTCCTTCTCGATATTCCGCCTGCCGACTTCGAAGGGCTCACGGCGCGCGTTACGCAGCATGTGCCCGGTGCGAAGCTCGTCGAAGCGCCGATGCTGCGGGGCCGGATCGTTGCGATAAAGGGGAAGCCGGTCGAAGAGCTGACATTCCCGGCAGACGCGCAATGGGTTTTGAACAGCGACCGAGGGCTCAGCTATGCCGATACCGTTCCGGAGGGGTCGACGGTTTCGAGCGGCACCTGGTGGGATAAGGACTATTCCGGGCCACCGCTCGTCTCGTTCGAGGGCGAGATCGCCAAAAAACTCGGCATCGGCTTGGGCGACAGCGTTACGGTCAACGTGCTCGGTCGCAATATCGACGCCAAGGTCGCAAGCCTGCGCGACGTCAAATGGGAAAGCATCGCCCTGAACTTCATCATGGTCTTCTCGCCGAACACACTCCGGGCGGCCCCGCACAATCTGCTGGCGACAGTTCGTTTGCCGCATGGCGGCCCGCCAGGGCCCGAGTCAGACATGGTGCGGGATCTCGGGAAGGCCTATCCGAGCGTCAGCGCGATCAGGGTTCGCGACGCAATCGACCAGTTCAGCAAGATTTTTGCTAAGGTCATGGTCGCCGTTCAGGTGGCGGGCAGCGTCACATTGACCGCAGGCGCGCTCGTTCTCGCGGGCGCTTTGGTAACCGCCCAGCGCCGCCGCATTCTGGAAGCCGTCATCTTGAAAACGATTGGTGCCCGCCGGCGGCAGATCCTCGAGGTTCACGCCTGGGAATATGCGGTTCTTGCCGCCATTGCCGCGCTCGTCGCCATTGGGCTCGGAAGCGCCGTCGCCTGGGTTGCGGTCACGCGGGTCATGGAACTAGACTACGTCTTCTCTCTCAGTTCCATCGGCATCAGCCTTGGGCTGGCGGGGGCCATGATTGCCCTATTCGGTGGCATTGGCACTTGGGCTATCCTGCGGGCGCCCCCGGCGCCGTACCTGCGCTCGGAATAAAAGACTAACCCCTTTTGTTTACGGGGCTTGAAAGCAATCAGATGAAATAACATATGATTGCGCGGGACCCGGCGACTGGCCGGACACAATACGAGGATACGAGACCATGGCTGAAGTTTTTACGCGACCAAATAGCCCGTACGGCGGCGCACGGACATCTGGCGCGATCGACCAGGGGCTGCGCTCGTTCATGCTCGGCACCTACAACTATATGGCGCTTGGCGTCGCCGGCACGGCCGTCGTCGTCATGCTCTTGATGGCTAACCCGCAGGTCATGGCGGCGATTGCCCTCGGCCCGATGAAGTGGGTGGTGTTCGCGGCCGTTCTCGGCCTCGGCTTTTTTGCGCCGCGTCTTTTCTTCGGCGGAAGTGACGTTCTCGCGCACGGCGCCTACTGGCTCTATTGCGCTCTCTGGGGTGCTTTGATCGCTCCGATGGTGTCGCTGTACGTCGGCATGGGCATGGCTGGCATCGTCGGTCAGGCGTTCTTCATCGCTGCTGCGATGTTCGCCGTGACGAGCCTCATCGGCTACACGACGAAGAAGGACATGACGGGCTGGAGCGGCTTCCTGTCCATGGCATCGATCGGCCTGATCGTCGTCATGCTCGGTAGCTTCTTCTTCATCAACGATGCCGGCACCAGCAAGTTGGTGAGCATGGGTATCTCGGCTGTCGTCGTGTTGCTCTTCTCGGTCATTACGGCCTTCGAAACGCAGGCGATCAAGTCGATGTACATCGAGCAGGCGTCGTACGGCAATGAAGCCCAGCTGAAGCGCTCGTCGATCTTCGGCGCCTTCATGCTCTACGGCTCGTTCGTGACGCTGTTCATCCACATCCTGAATCTCTTGGGATTGGCGAACCGCGAGTAACGACTAACCGCCGAGACTCATCTGAATTGAGAAAGGCCCCGGTTTTCGGGGCCTTTTTTGTTGGGCGCTCTTTTTGATTGGCACTTCCGACTCCCGTTCCGGGAGCCGGCCGAAAGTGCGGATGAGATCAGCGGATCTTAGGCTCCCACGACGCCCGGGCGATCTTCCAGGACGCTGAGGACGCGTTTCAAGTCCTGACCACGCTTCATAATCAGGCCGCCCGCCGCGATGACGCTGTAGGCGCCCTGCTTCCGGGCTAGGCGCAAGTCTTTCTCGATGCGGTAGAGCGGATATTCGCTGGCTTTGCGGTAAACGGAAAAAACCGCCTTATCGCGGAGGAAGTCGATGGCGTAATCGCGCCAGACTCCGGATGCTACCTTTCGGCCGTAAAGATCCAGAATTGCGGTCAGCTCGTATCGATCAAAAGTGGTACGGCGACCGGGCTCCGAGGCGGTATCGGGTGCCCCAAGCTTGCCCGCAGGCCGCGGGCGAAAAGCTATCGGTTCGGTTGTCTCGCTCAAACGGTCTTGTCCATCGTTAGCCTCTTAAAGATCGCGCCAACGCTCGAGGAATGCAAGAGAGCAAGGTTGATAATCTTATGACCCAGAATTGCATGGCCGGGAATTCAACGGGCAGTGCACGGAAAGACCCTCAGGCGGACAAATTCGCGACTCCGCGGAGGCCACAAACAGCCGTAATAAAACGCAATAAAGATAACCGTTGCCTTTGGATCAAGCTTCAAAGGACCGGCTCTGGACTCATAGCCCCCCAGCCCCCCGGGGCCACAGTTTCGAGGTTGGGTTCACAGGCAACTCTTCCCCTCCTGCGTTTTGGCTCCCCGTCCAAGACGAACTTCTTTCCCCTGATCGTCCTACTTCCGGAGGATCGGCCCAAAAGGCCGATCCTCCGGCTTTATTCATTGCGACTGTTTCATTAGTTGTCGCGCGCTTTTGTGCGTATATAAAGTTACATAGCGGGGAAGATTAGAGATCGATCTCAGGATGATAGCAAAGCGCAAGGCGGCTCCGAAGCCGCGTTCCAAGCCCAGTATCAATCCACTCATGGCGAAGTGGAACGGCCCGTTTCAGATGCCGCCGTTCGCCAAAATAGAAGCGCGCCATTTCAAACCGGCCCTCAATGCCGCCTTTCGCGAGCACAAGGCCGAGATTGAGAAAATCGCGAAAAACCCGGCGAAGCCGACATTCGCCAATACCATCGTGGCTTTCGAGAAGAGTGGCTGGCAGCTGTCACGGGTCGCGTCGGTTTTCTGGAATCTCGAGGGGTCCGATTCGACGCCTGAGTTTCAGGAAATAGCGCGCGAGATGGCGCCGCGATTTGCGGCCCATGAAACGCAGATCCTGCTCGACAAGCGCCTCTTCAAACGCATCGACGATCTTTATGAGCGGCGTGACGCGTTGAAGCTCGGCGAAGAAGATCTGCGCGTTCTCGAACGCCATCACCTAGAGTTCGTCCGTTCGGGCGCGCGGCTTTCGGCGGCGGACAAATCGCGCGTCAAAGAAATCAATGCACGGCTCGCGACGCTCGTTACGCAGTTCATGCAGAACGTGCTCAAGGACGAGCAGTCGTGGCGGCTCGTTCTCGACGGCGAGAACGACCTCGCGGGTTTGCCCGACACTCTGAAAGAAAGTGCCGCGCGCGCTGCTGCCGATGCGGGCTTCCAGGGTAAGGCGATGATTACGCTCGCGCGTTCGAGCGTCGAAGGATTTCTCACGTATTCGAGCCGGCGCGATTTGCGCGAGCAGGCTTTCAACGCGTGGACGCGCCGCGGTGCGCATGACGGCGAGACTGACAATCGCCAGATCGTCGCCGAGGCGGTGGCGCTGCGCGGAGAATACGCGCGGCTGATGGGCTTTCCTTCGTTTGCCGAATTCAGCTTGCAAGACACGATGGCGAAAACGCCCGGCAGGGTCGATGAGCTTCTTCGCGCCGTGTGGGAAAAAGCTGTCGTGCGCGCGGGCGAAGAGCGCGATGCGCTTGCAGCCGAAGCCGTCAGCAGCGGCGATAACACAGAGATCATGCCGTGGGACTGGCGGTATTATTCCGAGCGCGTGCGCAAGGCAAAATACGATTTCGATGAATCGAAGTTACAGCCCTATCTAGAGCTCGATCAGATGATCCGCGCGGCGTTCGACACGGCGTCGCGCTTGTTCGGTCTGAAGTTCCAGGAGCGCAAAGATCTGCCGCGCTATCACCCGGAAGTGAGGGTGTGGGAGGTGCTCGACAAGAAGGGCGCCCACGTCGGCATTTTCATGGGCGATTATTTCGCGCGTCCGACGAAGCGTTCGGGCGCGTGGATGTCGGCATTCCGCGCGCAGCACAAGCTCGGGAAAGGCCAGAGCCCGATCATCGTCAACGTGCTGAACTTCGCGAAGGGCGGCGAGGGCGAGCCGGCGCTTCTGTCGTTCGACGATGCGCGCACGCTGTTTCACGAATTCGGACACGGGCTGCACGGGTTGCTTTCCAACGTGACCTATCCGTCGATTTCCGGGACGTCGGTGTCGCGGGATTTCGTCGAGCTGCCGTCACAGCTTTACGAGCATTGGCTTTCGACGGCGGAAGTTCTCGAAAAGCATGCGCTGCATTACAAAACCGGAAAGCCGATGCCGAAGGTTTTGCGGCAGCGGCTAGCTGCGGCGCGGAATTTCAATCAAGGCTTCGCGACGGTCGAATACACGTCGTCGGCGCTCGTCGACATGGCGCTCTATTCGGCGGAAACGGCATCGATTGCCGACGTCGAAGGCTTCGAGCGTGTGGCGCTCGCGCAAATCGATATGCCGAAAGAGATCGTAATGCGGCATCGTCTTCCGCATTTCATGCACATCATGTCGGGCTACGCTGCTGGGTATTACAGCTATCTGTGGTCGGAAGTGATGGACGCCGACGCATTCGCCGCGTTCGAGGAAACCGGAAACGTCTTTCATCCGGGCACGGCGAAGAAGCTTCACGAGTTCATCTACTCGGCTGGAAACCGGCGTGATCCGCACGCGGCTTATGTGGCGTTTCGCGGACGGCCGCCAAAGATCGATGGTCTGTTGAAGAAGCGCGGGCTCGCCGCTTAAAGGGGTCGCGTAAAGTCTGGCTGGGCTGCGGCGGCTCTGGAATTACCAGAGGTTTATTCACCAGAGGCCGGCCATCGTCGCTCCGATGATCGGGCCGCTACGCCCTTCCTGCACGAGGACGACGAGTTTTTGCACGTCGGCCTGCATCATCGCGGCTCGGGGCAGCTGCACTTTCATCGGCATCCCCTTCCAGATGCCGATGGGCGTCAATTCGCGGACGATGTTGGTGTAGGTGAGCGTCTTGCCGGCGTTCTCGCCTTCCTTGATCTGCACGGCTCCCGTCATTTGGACGACGCCGAGCCAGATCGTCGCTTCGCGTGGGTTGCGTCCCGGCGTATCGCCGCCCAAGGCGAAGTTCAGGGTATTGCGCTCCTGCCAAAATCGGACTGGCACCTGCATTGGTCCGCCCGTTTTCACGGTGTCGTCGATCGCCTGCTGGATTGCCGCTTTCGACCCGCCGTTTACGTGCGCCACGCCATTGACGATGGCTTGCGGCGTGAAAATCTCGCCGTCGCCGCGGTTGCGGGCGTAATTTCGCTGACGCTCGCTGTTGCGCGGTGAGCCGAACGTGTCCTTCCAGCCGAGATAGTTCCAGTAATCGACGGGCAGCGAGAGCGCGATGATCGAGGGATCATCCGATAGCGTTTTGAGGAGCGCGTCTGCCGGGGGGCAGGACGAGCATCCCTGGCTCGTGAAGAGTTCTATGACGCCCTTGATCGGCTTCTCTGTTTGGACATCGAGGGAAACTTCCTGCGCCCGCGACGGCGACGCCAAAGCCCAAGCTGCGGCGAGGGCCGTCAAAACCAACGGGGCGATGATGCGGAAACGCATGGAGGTGTCAGCCTTCGAGCCTAAGTGGCAGGTGCCACAACAATCCTTTTAGCTTGCCGCCCGCGAATGAAAAAGTGAAAGGCTCGAAAGCCTTGTCACGAACGGGTGAGCATTGAGACGTTCGCTCCAGCGAGAAAGATCGTTACTGGAGCGCATGATTAATTTGGTCCCGGCCGGGCTGAGCTTCGGCCGGGACGCCGGCGCCTTCTCAGGCCGCCAGGTTTCTCAAAACGTAGTGCAAGATGCCGCCGTTCCGGAAGTACTCGAGCTCGTCGAGGGTATCGATCCGGCAGAGGACGGGTACGGGGATCGACGTGCCGTCGGCGCGCGTGATCGTGAGCGTCAGGACTTCCCGCGGCTTGATGGTGGCGAGGCCCGGGATGGTGACGCGCTCGTCGCCCTTGAGGCCTAGGGACTGCCAGGAAGCGCCTTCGGTGAAGACGAACGGAGCGATGCCCATGCCGACGAGGTTCGAGCGATGAATTCGCTCGAACGATTGGGCGATGACGGCGCGGATGCCGAGAAGGTTTGTGCCTTTCGCCGCCCAGTCGCGGGATGAGCCGTTGCCGTACTCGATACCGGCGAACACCACGAGCGGCACGCCCTCCGCTTCGTATTGCATCGCCGCGTCGTAGATCGCCATTTCCTTGCCCGACGGATAATGGATCGTCAGGCCGCCTTCCTTCACGTTGCCGTTCGCATCTTTCACCATGTGGTTCTTGATGCGGATGTTGGCGAACGTGCCGCGCATCATCACCTCGTGATTGCCGCGCCGCGTGCCGTACTGGTTGAAGTCGGCGGGCTCAACACCGTTGTCTAGGAGATACTTTCCAGCGGGGCTCGCGGTTTTGATCGATCCGGCGGGCGAGATGTGGTCGGTCGTGATCTTGTCGCCGAAGAGACCAAGAATGCGGGCGTTGACGATATCGTTGATCGGTTTCGCGTCGCGAGAGATGGTCTGGAAATAGGGCGGGTTCTGAACGTAGGTCGACGAACCATTCCAGCCGTACGTCAGGCCACCGCTCGTCGCGATGCCTTGCCAATTGCTGTCACCCTTGAAGACGTCGGCGTAGCGAGACTTGAAGAGTTCGCGCGTGACGTTTTCGATGATGAATTTCTGGATTTCCTGCGACGTCGGCCAGATATCCTTCAGGAAAACCGGCTTGCCGTCGCTGCCTTCGCCCAATGGTTCCTTGGTCAGGTCTTTCTGCACGGTGCCAGCGAGCGCGTAAGCGACGACCAGCGGGGGCGACGCGAGATAATTGGCCTGCACGTCCGGGCTGACGCGGCCTTCGAAGTTGCGGTTTCCGGAGAGCACGGCGGCGGCGACGATGCCGTTGCCGTTGATCGCCTTTGAAATTTCCGGCGCGAGCGGGCCAGAGTTTCCGATGCAGGTGGTGCAGCCGAAGCCGACGAGGTTGAATCCGATCTGGTCGAGGTACGGCTGGAGGCCGGATTTCTCGAGGTAGGCGGCAACGACCTGCGATCCCGGCGCCAGCGAGGTCTTGACCCAAGGCTTGCTTTTCAGGCCGCGCTCCGCCGCGTTGCGGGCGAGGAGGCCCGCAGCAATCAGGACGCTCGGATTGGACGTGTTCGTGCAACTCGTGATCGCAGCGATGACGACATCGCCGTGGCCGATGTCGAACGTTTTGCCTTCGACGGGTGCGCGTTTGGTGAGTTCGCCCGGCTTTTTGTATTCGTCGGCAAGGGCCGCCCCGAAGCCGCTCTTGATGTCGGTCAGCGCGATGCGGCCTTCGGGGCGCTTCGGGCCAGCCATCGACGGCACGACGTCACCCAGTTCGAGGGACAGCGTGTCGGTGAAGACCGGATCGGCCGATCCCGCGTCGCGATACAGGCCCTGGGCCTTGCAGTAAGCTTCGACAAGCGCGATGCGATGGGAGTCGCGGCCCGACATCGTCAGATAATTGACGGTTTCCTTGTCGACGGGGAAGAAACCGCACGTTGCGCCGTATTCGGGCGCCATGTTGGCGATCGTGGCGCGGTCGGCGAGCGACATCGAGTCGAGGCCGGGTCCGAAGAATTCGACGAACTTGTTGACGACGCCCTTCTTGCGCAACATCTGCGTGACCGTCAGCACAAGGTCGGTTGCCGTCACGCCCTCCGGGAGCTTGCCGGTCAAGCGGAAACCGATGACTTCGGGAATGAGCATCGATTGCGGCTGGCCGAGCATTGCGGCTTCGGCTTCGATGCCGCCGACGCCCCAACCGAGCACGGCGAGACCGTTGACCATCGTCGTGTGACTATCGGTGCCGACGAGCGTATCGGGATAGGCGATGGTTTTGCCGTCCGACATCTCGTTGGTCCACACGGTCTGCGAGAGATATTCGAGATTGACCTGGTGGCAGATGCCGGTGCCGGGCGGCACGACGCGGAAATTCTGGAAGGCGCCCTGGCCCCATTTCAGGAAGTTATAGCGCTCGCCGTTGCGCGCATATTCGAGCGCGACGTTATCGGCCAAGGCTTTCGGCGTGCCGAATTCATCGACAATGACGGAATGGTCGATGACGAGATCGACAGGCACGAGCGGGTTGATCTTCGTCGGGTCGCCACCGAGCCTCGTCATGCCGTCGCGCATGGCGGCGAGATCGACGACGGCTGGAACGCCGGTGAAATCCTGCATCAGGACGCGGGCCGGGCGAAAGCCGATTTCCTTTTCGGTCTTGCCCTTATTGCCGATCCATTCGGCCATTGCGACGATGTCGGCTTTGGTGACCGAGCGGCTGTCCTCATGCCGCAAGAGGTTTTCGAGTAGGACCTTCATCGCGTACGGGAGCCGCGAAATCCCTGTCAGACCATTCGCCTCGGCATCGGGCAGCGAATAGTAAACGTAGTCCTTGCCCTCGACGGTGAGGGTTTTGCGGCAGTTGAAGCTGTCGTCGGAAACGGGTGTATGGGCGCTCAAGATCAGGCCTCCGAAAGATTAAGACGAAGGGCTGCGCCGCCGGAGTGCCGGCGGATCGAGGTGTCCCGCGGCACGAGCTCGTCGGTCCGCGCGACCCCTCGCTTTTGCGCTAGCGAAGGATACAACGTGCCTTCTATATAATCGTTATAAAATGAAAACACCAATCGCGAGATGGTCAAATTAGCGCGCAAATGCCACCGTCTTGCTCATTCACACGCCACGGAATCTCATCGCTGTGCAGCTGATTGCCGAAGACTTGGTCATAGATCGCGGTTCACGCCGCATCATCGACGGGCTGTCGTTTGCCGTCAAAGGCGGGGAGGCGCTGGTTTTGACCGGTGCGAACGGCATCGGGAAGACGACCTTGCTGCGCACGCTCGCTGGCTTCATCCGGCCGTTCCGCGGCGTCATCCGGCTCGATGGCGGCGACGATGAGCTGACGCTCGGGGAGCAGTCGCACGTCGTCGGGCATACCAACGCGGTGAAGTCGAGCTTGTCGGTCGCGGAGAATGCGGGCTTTTGGAATACATATCTCGATGCCGGCGGCAATGGAGTCTCGCGGATCGCGGCATCGCTTCGCCATTTCGGCCTTGAAGACTTGAGCGACTTTCCTGCGGCTTACCTGTCGGCTGGGCAGAAGCGGCGGCTCGGACTTGCCCGGCTGCTGGTCGCACACCGTCCGGTCTGGCTGCTTGATGAGCCAACCGCATCGCTTGACACAGCGTCATCGGAGCGGCTGGTCGCTGCGGTCAATGATCATACGAGTTCCGGCGGCGTTGCCGTCATCGCCACGCATCTGCCGCTCGGTCTCGAGCGCGCGCGGACGCTGGATCTCGCAGCGCAGAGGATGGCGGCTTGAAGAGCTTTTGGGCTCTCCTTTCCCGGGATGTGAGACTTGCGGTCCGCGAAGGCGGCGCGATCGGGACGGCGCTCGGCTTCTTTCTCGTCGTCGTGTCGCTCATGCCGCTCGGCCTTGGACCGGATCTCAATCTGCTGTCGCGCATCGCGGCCGGGGTGCTGTGGATCGCGCTGCTGCTGGCGGCGCTTCTGTCGCTCAATCGGATTTTCGAGGCCGACCACGAGGATGGGACGCTCGATGTGCTCGCGACGGGCCCATTGCCGCTGGAATTGGTTACCACTGCCAAGTCCCTGGCGCATTGGATCACCACCGGAATTCCGCTCGCCATCATGGCGCCGGTGCTCGGCATTCTCCTGAACCTCGATCTTGCGGCGTATCCGATCCTGGTCGCGACCACGCTCGCCGGCACTCCGGCGGTCAGTTTTCTCGGCGCCATCGGCGCGGCGTTGACGATGAAGACACGTCGCGGCGGCCTGCTGCTGGCGCTCATCGTGCTGCCGCTTTACGTTCCTACCTTGATTTTCGGGATATCGGCTGTCAGCGCCGGGGCCGGGCCGACGGGGATGGCGGCGTCGTTCCTCATTCTGGCGGCGATTTCCCTTGTCGCAATCGTGCTGGGGCCCCTCGCCGCAGCCGCCGCACTGAAGGTCCAGCTACAATAATTGTAATCTGCCCTTCATTGCGCCTTACCTTTTAAAGTCTTAGATCCGGCACATGCAGACACTGACGCAACGCCTCGCCAACCCGACCCGCTTCATGGAGCTTTCCGCACGGCTGCTGCCGTGGATTTCGGGGGCGGCCGCCATTCTGTTGGCCTATGGGCTTTATCTCGCGTTCTTCGCGTCGCCCGCCGACTATCAGCAGGGCGAGACGGTGCGGATCATGTACATCCACGTGCCGTGCGCGTGGCTCTCGATGATGGTCTATGGGCTCATCGCGCTTTCGAGCTTCGGGCTTCTGGTTTTCCGCCATCCCTTGGCGGATGTCTCGGCGAAGGCCGCTGCGCCGCTCGGAGCCGCATTCACGTTCCTGGCGCTGCTGACAGGCTCGCTCTGGGGTAAACCGATGTGGGGCACCTATTGGGTCTGGGACGCGCGGCTGACGTCGGTCCTGATCCTGTTTTTTCTCTATCTCGGATTGATGGCACTTCGGTCGGCACTCGAGGACGAGGGCGCGGCGGCGAAGCTGACCGCCATCCTGGCGCTCGTCGGAGTCACGATCCTGCCGATCATCAAATTCTCTGTCGACTGGTGGAACACGCTACATCAGCCGTCGACCGATTTCACGTCGACGGTCGATCCGAGCATGCGGCTGCCGCTTCTCGTCATGGCGGTTGCGTTCACGCTTCTGTTCTTCGCTATGCATCTCAAAGGCATGCGAAATGAAATTCTGCGCCGGCGGGTGAAAGCTCTCAGAACGCAGGCCGTCGCCGGACGCGACCGGCTCGCGGCGCAGGCTGCAAATCAAGGCGCGGCGGAGTAAACGATCATGGATCTCGGACCTCACGCCGCCTTCATCTGGATTTCTTACGCCGCCGTGACGGTGACCGTCACCGGGCTCATTCTTTGGCTGATCGCGGATGGCCGCAAGCAGGCTGCCGATCTCGAAGCTCTCGAGCGGCAGGGTGTGAAGCGCCGTTCAGCGGCGGCGGGAGGACGATAGAGTGGCCGAAGGCAAGTCGAATTTAGTACGCGTTTTACCGGTCGTGGTTTTTGCAGTCGTCGCGGGGTTTTTCGCGATGGCGTTGCGGTCCGGCGATCCGTCTCGGTTGCCGTCTACGCTCGTCGGAAAGACTGTGCCTCAGACGACCTTTCCGCCGCTCGAAGGGCTTGAGGTTGACGGCAAACCGGAGCCGGGGTTCAGCTCTTCCGATCTTGCGAAGGGCAAAGTCTCAGTCGTCAATTATTGGGCGTCCTGGTGCCAGCCCTGCGTTGAAGAGCATCCGTTTCTCGAACAGCTGAAAGAAGAAGCGGGCGTCGATATCTACGGCGTCAACTACAAGGACCAGACGGACGCGGCGCGCCGTTACATCGGCCGTTACGGCAATCCTTATTCAGCTGTCGGGACGGACAAAAGCGGGCGCGCGGCCATCGACTGGGGCGTCTACGGCACCCCTGAGACCTTCATCGTCAATGGCCGGGGCGAAATCGTCTACAAGCACGTCGGGCCGATCTCGGCCGACTCTTTGACGACGAAGCTTCTGCCAGCCATCGAGAAGGCAAAAGCTGCGCCGGCGCCTTGAGCGGCGTTCGCCTTAGAGCGGATAGAACATTCCGCGCGAATGGTTCAGCACCGTCAACGTTCCCGTTCTGATGTCGAAGTGCGCTCCGTGCAGCGCCAGGCGGCCGCGTTCTTCCTGATCGCGAACGAACGGGAACGTCCGCAGGTTTTTGATCGCCTGCTTGATGCCTTCCTTCTCGAGAGCTTCCTGCTTGATGGCCTGGGGGCTGTTTTGATGCGCGGCGAGCACCGAGAGGCGGGCGTCGTCGAGCATCGACATCCAACGCGAAATGAATTGCGCTTCCGTTTGGATCGCAGCGCTCTGATCAAGGGCGGCTTTGACGCCGCCGCATCCGGAGTGGCCCATGACGATGAGATTTTTGATGCGGAGATTCATGACCGCAAATTCCACGGCCGTACTGACGCCGTGATATCTGCCGCCCGTTTCGTAGGGCGGCACAAGGTTCGCCACGTTGCGGACGATGAAGAGTTCGCCCGGCATCGCGCTGAAGATCGTTTCCGGATCGACGCGACTATCCGAGCAGGAAATGACCATCGTCTCCGGGTTCTGCCCGTAGGTAGCTAGCTCTTCATAATGGTCGGCGTTGAGAACGAAGTGGCGGTGCCTGAAACGCCGGTAGCGGTCTGTGAGGGATTCGGGGAAACTGCTCATTTATTCTTGTTGCTCCTGACGTCTCGTTCCGACCCGCTTCTAATAATTACAATGTAACCGACGACCGCCGACAGTAGAGAGCCTGCGAGGACGCCCAGACGGACTTCCGCACTCGCATCCGATTCGGGAAATGCCAGCATGCCGATGAATAGGCTCATGGTAAAACCGATGCCGCCCAAAATAGCTGTGCCGAAAAGCTGCATCTGGGAGGCTCCGCGGGGCATTTCTCCTAAACCGGTGGCGAGTGCAGTCCTGACTGCGCCGTATATTCCGAGTGGCTTGCCGAGGAAAAGACCCAACGCGATGCCAATGGGGATTTGCGACAGCATGTCGTCGGCTGACATGCCGGTGAGAGATAGTCCGGCATTGGCAAAAGCGAAAACCGGCACAATGAGGAAGCTGACCCAGGGGCTTAGCGCGTGCTCAAGTCCCTCGAGCGGGCCCTCGGTACCCCTTTTGTTTCCCGTTAGCGGAATTGCAAGCGCGGTTGCGACGCCAGCCAGAGTTGCGTGGACGCCGGACTTCAACACGCAGAGCCAGACAAAAGCGCCGATCAGCAAATAGGGCCAAGCGCGGATCACGCCCGAACGGTTGAGAAGGACCAGGCCCGCGATGCCGACGGCTGCGAGCGCGAGGGCCTGCATCGAGAGATCGGCTGTGTAGAAGAAGGCGATGATCAGGATTGCGCCGAGATCGTCGATGATGGCGAGCGCGAGCAGAAACACTTTCAGCGCCGGTGGCACCCGGCTGCCGAGGGCCGCCATTATGCCGACGGCAAAGGCGATGTCGGTCGCCGCAGGAATCGCCCAGCCGCGAAGCGCGACGGCGTTGTCCCAGTTGATGATGGCGTAGATCAGCGCGGGAACGATCATACCGCCCAACGCGCCAACAATCGGCAGCATAGCCGCGCGGCGGTTGGAGAGTGCGCCGCGGATCGATTCGCGTTTGATCTCCAGCCCGACGACAAAGAAAAAGACGGACATCAGTCCGTCGTTGATCCAGTGGATCACTTCCTTCGTCAGAGCGAACGGCGCAATTCCCAATTGAACGGGCGTCGCGAGCGTTTGGTCGTAGATACCCTTGAGCGGCGAATTGGCGACTATCAACGCCAGTATCGCGGCGCTCAGCAGAACCAATCCGGCTGCGGCTTCGCGATTGAGGCCTTGGGCACTCGTTTCTGGTTTCATTCGGCCCTCCACATGCGTTTGGGACAGGTATGCAAGTCGAAGCCCGGATCAGCAAGACTTACGGCTGGTTGCGTGCGGATTTGCGCAGCGGGAACGCCTCGATTTCGTCGGCTGAGAAGCCGTTTTCCCAGTCCACGAGATGGGGTAGCAGATGATCGCTGCCGCGGCTGACTTCGAGCGTTCGCCGCACGCCCGCGATGGCATATCCGAGCGCTTGCTTGGGCGATTGCCCGAGCATCAGCTTGGCCGTCAAGCAGCCTGCGAAAATATCGCCGGTGCCGTGGGGAACGTCGTTCCATCTCTCGACGGTGCCGATGAATGCGTCGTCACCGGCGACGAGCGCGGTTGCCAGTTGCGATGGTCCATCCGGTATCGACGTGCCGGCGACGATCGGGCGAATAGGTTTTTTGTCTGTCGCGTTTTCTTCACGCGAACCGGTATCCACTTCGCTTGAAAACGCTCTGAGCCTGCCGATCGCTTCGAGGGCATCTGCACGCGATCTGACGTCGACGCCGGAGAGCCAGGACAGCTCGAACCGGTTTGGCGTCAGGACGTCGGCGAGGGGAAGCAAGAGATCACGGGTCGCGGCGGCTGCCTGTTCGTCGAGGTAATGGCCTTTCGGATCGTCGCCAAAGATCGGGTCGCAGATGTAAGTCAGCGCGGCATTCAATCCCCGCATGCGCTTGACGGTGGCGGYGACGATTTCCACGTGCCCGGCGGACGGGAGATAACCTGAGAAGACAGCGTCGAAATTTCCGAGCCAGCCATTTTTCTCGAGTGCCCCGATCATGTTGTCGAGAAGGGCCGGATCGAGCGTCATGCCGGCGATATGGGTCCGTATCGGGTGGTTGGAGAGGACGACCGTCGGCAATCCCACGACCTCGATGCCGGCTCGCTGCAAGGGCGGCATCGTGGCGGTCAGCCCCACGGGATCGCGGGCGACGTACGAGGAAATCATCAGGATTCGGGACATGAGGCCGATAAAGTCGTTGGAGGGGTGAGTGTCCTATACCAGCACGCAGGGGACGTACCCAGCGAGAGCACTATGATTCATGTGAAACGCTGTGAAACCTCGGTTCCGCTCAAGGTTGCAAAGCGGGATGGTTGCGTTGCACAATCCGGCAATTCATCTCGGAGTCGACGCAATGGTCATGAGACCGAGACGCAGTGTTCTCTATCTTCCGGGCGACAACGAGCGGGCGCTCGAGAAAGCGAGAACGCTGCCGGCGGATGCGATCATCATAGATCTCGAAGACTCGGTCGCTCCGGCGAACAAGGAACGGGCGCGCAATCAGGCGATCGCGGCCATTCATGAGGGCGGCTTCGGGTCTCGAGAGGTGATCCTGCGCGTCAATCCGATCGAAACGCCGTGGGGGATGGTGGACCTTCACGCGGCGATCGCGGCGGTTCCAGACGCGATCCTCATCCCGAAGGTTTCAAACTCGGGCGATATCTTGGGCACTGCCAAGGTCGTCAAGGCGGCGGAGGCCGATCCGCGCATCAGGCTCTGGGCGATGATCGAAACGCCCATGGGTATCATCAACGCCAAGGAAATCGCGGCTTGCGGCCCTGATCCCGACAACCGGCTCGTCTGTTTGGTTCTCGGCACGAACGACCTCTTGAAGGAGAGCAGGGCGCTCGCCAGCAGCAACCGTTTCGCGGTCGTTCCCTGGCTCGCGATGACGCTCGTCGCGGCGCGCGCCTACGGGCTCGACGTGATCGATGGCGTGTACAACGATTTCAAGGATGATTTGGGTTTTCGGGCCGAGTGCGAGCACGGCCGGACGCTCGGCATGGACGGGAAAACGTTAATCCATCCCTCGCAGGTGGTGCCGTGCAACGAGGTCTTTTCGCCGACCGATGAGGAAATTGCGTGGGCGCGCAAGATCATCAGGGCGTTCGAAGAGCCCGAGAATGCGCGCAAGGGCGTCATCACGGTCGAGGGGCGCATGGTCGAACGGCTGCACCTCGTCATGGCGAAGCGGGTCGCGGCGATTGCCGAGGCGATCAGCGCTCGCTCCAGGGTGGAAGAGCCCTGGTTCTGAAAAGGGCGGCCCGCTGCCTTCTGCGGCCCTAGATCGCGTCCTCAAATCGCGAAAAAAGTTGCGGTTGCGGGTGGACATCCCGAAATAGGGCTGGCCGAAAAAGGCTGACCGAAAAAGACGTAAGTAACCGAAGCCCAGTTTCTGGGCATTCCGAAATACTTTCCGAAATACAAGGCGGGGACGATGGCCGGTACAAAGACCAACGCAGGCAATTTCTTCGAAGATTTCACGTACGGCCAAATGATCCATCACGCGACGCCTAGAACCGTCACCGACGGCGACGTCGCGCTTTACACCGCCCTTTACGGTTCCCGGTTCGCCGTTCAATCGGCTGATACCTTCGCGACGGCGCTCGGGTATCCGAGGGCGCCGCTCGACGACATGCTGACGTTTCATGTGGTCTTCGGGAAGACGACGCCCGATATCTCTCTCAACGCTATCGCAAACCTCGGGTATGCCGATTGCCGGTTCCTGAAGCCGGTCTATCCGGGCGATACGTTGTCCTCGACGTCGGAGGTGATCGGGCTCAAGGAAAATTCGAATGGCGAGACGGGCACCGTCTACGTACGTTCGACGGGGCGCAATCAGCACGATGAAATCGTGCTCGAATATTGCCGTTGGGTGATGGTGCGCAAGCGCACCAAGGGTTCGCCAGCGCCGGAAGCGGTCGTACCGAAGCTTCCCGAACGCGTCGACCCGCAAGACTTGGGCCGCGCCGTGCCGCCGCTCGATATCAGCAAATACGATTTCGCCCTGTCGGGCTCGCCGCATCGGTGGGAAGACTACGAGCCGGGCGAGAAGATCGACCACATCGACGGCATGACACTCGAAGAAGCCGAGCACCAGACGGCGACGCGGCTTTATCAGAACACCGCCAAGGTGCACTTCAATCAGCACACGGAATCCAAGGGGCGCTTCGGCAAACGCATCGTCTACGGCGGCGTCGTGATCTCGCTCGTTCGGGCGCTGTCCTACAACGGGCTCGGCAACGCGTTCCATCTCGCGGCGATCAATGGCGGGCGCCATGTGGCCCCGACCTTCGCAGGCGATACGATTTACGCCTGGTCGGAAGTGCTTGAAAAAGCAGAGATTCCTGGCCGCAAGGACATCGGTGCGCTGCGTGTCCGGTTCGTTGGCGTCAAAAACCAGGATTGCGCGTCGCTGCCGCTCAAAACGCCGACGGGCGAGTACGCGGAGGGGGTTGTCCTCGATCTCGATACGTGGCTTCTGCTGCCTCGCCGGGTGTAAGCGAAACTCGGCACTGGGCCAGCGTGGGGCCGTTCGCGGCGGTTCAACCGTCCGGCGGCGCGTGATGCAAGGGGAGCAGTCGCATGAAGATCGGAACGACGGCAACTGCGGCGGTGGCGGTCCTTCTCTTTGCTGCAACCCCGAGGGCGGAAGCCATGGGAGAGACCGCGGTCGCCGAGATCAAGTTTGCCAACGGCAGCAGCGCGGGCACCATCACGCTGACGGAAATCGCCGCGGGCGTTCTCCTGAAGATCGATCTCAAAGGATTGACGCCCGGCGCGCACGGACTGCACCTTCACGAAGCCGGCAAGTGCGAAGGCGATTTTTCGTCGGCGGGCGCGATTTATAATCCCCTCGGGGCGAAGCACGGTTTCCTCAACGAGGAAGGTCCGATGGCGGGGGATTTGCCAAACGTCGTCGCCGGGGCCGACGGCGTAGCTTTGGCCGAGATCCTCAGTCCCTACCTGCATCTCAGCAAAGATACCGAAGACTCGCTTTTCGATCCCGATGGGTCGTCGCTCGTATTGTTCGAAAAAGCGGACGATTATCAGGCCGATCCCGAAGGCGGAGCTGAGCCGAGGATTGCCTGCGGTGTCCTCAAAGCGCAGTAGGCGACGCGGCCGACGCGCAATCATCGTGATTTATACGTTGATCACTCAACCGCCCGATATGCTTCGATAACGATTGGGCAAGAATTCCTATACAAGCTGGTTCCGTTGACGCCGGGTCGTCGTCGTGGCGCGTCGCGCCGCGAGGCGCGCAGGGTCTTGGAAGCGAGCCTTCAGTGCCAAACAAAGTTGCCATTATCGGCGCTGGGATGGCCGGCCTGTCGTGTGCGCGCCTGCTTCGGCGGGCGGGCTTTGTTGTCGATGTCTTCGAGCAAGACCGGAATATCGGCGGCCGCATCGCAACGACGCGCATCGGCAACGATACGTTCGATCACGGGGCGCAGTACCTCTCCGGGCATTCGGAAGGTTTTCAAGATTTTCTCGATGAGGTTTCCGGCCTCGGCTACGCCGGTCAGTGGGCACCGCGGGCGACCAGCAATGGGACGCGAGCGGACGAGCAAAGCCAGCCGTGGGTCGTCGGCACGCCCGGAATGTCGTCGCTCTTCCGGCCGCTCGTCGAGGGGGTACGCGTGACGACCGGCCGGCGCGTTCAGTCGCTGGAGCGGCGCGACAAGGGCTGGCACCTGTGGTTCGAGGATCAAGCATCGGCCGGTCCGTTCGATGCCGTCGCCGTCGCGGTGCCCGCGGCGCAAGCGCGATTGCTTCTCGGGCGCATCGGTGAATTCGCGGCGCCGCTCGCGGACGTGTGCATGACGCCGTGCTGGGCCTCGATGGTGCGGATCGAAGAGAAGGTCTTTCCGGCTCAGGACGTCTTCACGGATATGTCGGAGAGCATCACGTGGATCGCTCGCAACAATACGAAGCCCGGCCGTAATCCAGCGGGCGAGAATCTCGTCATCCATGCTTCGCCCGTCTGGAGTTTGCAGGCGGAGGATGCCGATCCCGACGATGTCGCGGCGGAGCTTTGGAGCCAGGTCAGCTACGCCTTGGATCTGCCACCTGTCAGACCGTCGCGGATGACGGCGCACCTTTGGCGTCAGGGGCTCGTCGATCGGCCGCTCGGGGAGTCGCATCTCTATTCCCCGGAGCACAGGGCGGGCGTTGCCGGTGACTGGTGCCTTGGGGCGTCCGCCGAGCATGCCTTCGATAGCGGCGGTGCGCTCGGCCGGGCGATCGTCAATTCGCTGGCCTAGTCCCACTCTCTGTGGCATTTGGCGAATTGCCGCGCTCGCTTCGAGCCGCTACACGTTTGCTTCACACGCATCAGAAGGACGTCCGATGGAGGCTACATCAGGCCGCGGCGTGCGACCCGAGCGGCCGCTCTCGCCACACCTTCAAATCTATTCTCCGCTCATCAATATGGTGATGTCGATCCTGCATCGCATCACTGGCGCTGCGCTTTACGCCGGCTCGCTGCTGCTCGCGTGGTGGCTGATCGCGGCGGCGTCGGGCCCTGACTATTACAACTATGTCTCGAGCTGGTTCGCCACTATGCCCGGCAAGATCATTCTGCTCGGATACACGTGGGTTCTCATGAACCACATGCTCGGCGGCCTGCGCCACTTCCTTTGGGACACGGGACACGGCTACGGCCTCAAGACGATCGACATTCTATCGTGGGGCTCGCTCGCGGCATCTTTCACGCTGACCGCCATCATCTGGGCGTTCGTCGCTCTCGGGGGCGCCTGATGAAATCGATGCGCACGCCGCTGAAGAAAGTTCGCTACCTCGGGTCGGCGAAAGAAGGCACCGATCACTTTTGGAAGCAGCGGGTGACGGCGGTCGCCAACGTGTTTCTCGGCATCTTCCTCGTTTGGCTCATCGTGTCGTTGCTCGGTGCCGATTACGCGACCGTGCGCCAGAAGCTCGGAAACCCGCTGATCGCGCTTGCGTTGCTCGGGCTAATCCTGTCGGGCACCATTCACATGCGGCTCGGCATGCAAACGATCATTGAAGACTATGTGCATGAGGAAGGGCTGAAGCTCGCAGCCCTCATGCTGAACACGTTCTTTGCGATCTTCATCGCGCTCGTGAGCGTGTTCGCCATTTTGAAACTGAGCTTTGGAGCCTAAGACGGATGTCGGCAGCGAATGGCAAAGCCAATGGTGCGATTGCCGCGCCTTCCCAGGTCGGCAAGGCCTATCCCGTGCAGGATCATGTCTACGATGTCGTCGTCGTCGGCGCCGGCGGTGCGGGACTTCGGGCGACGCTCGGCTGTGCGGAGGCCGGTCTTAAAACCGCGTGCGTGACGAAGGTTTTTCCGACGCGGTCGCACACCGTCGCGGCGCAGGGCGGCGTTGCCGCGGCGCTCGGCAACATGGGTCGCGACGACTGGCGCTGGCACATGTACGACACCGTCAAGGGCTCCGATTGGCTCGGCGACCAGGACGCGATCGAATATCTTTGCCGCAACGCGCCCGCCGCCGTTTACGAGCTCGAGCATTACGGCGTTCCGTTTTCGCGCACCGAAGACGGCAAGATCTATCAGCGGCCTTTCGGCGGCATGACGACCGACTACGGCGAGGGTCCGCCCGCGCAGCGCACGTGCGCCGCCGCCGATCGCACCGGTCACGCGATGCTGCATACACTGTACGGCCAATCGCTGCGGCAGTCGGCCGAGTTCTTCATCGAGTATTTCGCGCTCGACCTGATCATGGACCGCGACGGCGTTTGCCGGGGCATCATGGCGCTCAATCTCGATGACGGCACCGTGCATCGGTTCCGCGCGAAGAAGACCATTCTCGCGACGGGCGGATATGGTCGAACGTATTTTTCGTGCACATCGGCGCACACCTGCACGGGCGACGGCAACGCGATGGTTCTGCGCGCCGGTCTGCCGCTTCAGGACATGGAATTCGTGCAGTTTCATCCGACCGGAATTTACGGCGCGGGCGTGCTGATCACGGAAGGTGCGCGCGGCGAAGGCGGATATCTCACCAACTCGAAGGGCGAGCGCTTCATGGAGCGTTACGCGCCGCACGCGAAGGATCTCGCGTCGCGTGATGTCGTCTCGCGCTCGATGACGATCGAAATTCGCGAGGGCCGCGGCGTCGGGGCGGAATCAGATCACATCTATCTGCATCTCGATCATCTCGATCCGAAAATTCTTGCGGAGCGTTTGCCGGGCATTACCGAGAACGCGAAGGTCTTTGCCGGCGTCGATCTTCGCCGTCAGCCTATCCCCGTGCTGCCGACGGTCCATTACAACATGGGCGGCATACCGACGAATTATCACGGTGAAGTTCTGACGAAGAAGGACGGCGATCCAGATCACGTGGTGCCGGGCCTGATGGCAATCGGCGAAGCGGCGTGCGTATCGGTGCACGGCGCCAACCGCCTCGGCTCGAATTCGCTGATCGATCTCGTCGTCTTCGGCCGCGCGGCCGGGCTTCGCTGCGCGGAGACGATCGAAGCGGGCGCGTCCCAGCCTGATATGGCGAAAGATGCCAACGAGCCGGCGCTCGCGCGGCTCGACCGCTTCCGTTACGCCAAGGGTTCAACGCCGACGGCGGCGCTCAGGCTCCGCATGCAGAAGACGATGCAAGCGAACTGCGCCGTGTTCCGGGATGGACCGGTGCTGAAAGAAGGCGTCGAAAAGATTAATGCGGTGTGGCGCGACGCGAATGACATCTCGGTCACGGATCGTTCGCTCATTTGGAATTCGGATCTCGTCGAAACGCTGGAGTTCGACAATCTGATATCGCAGGCGGCCGTCACGGTCGTCGGGGCGGAGAACCGCAAGGAGAGCCGGGGCGCACATGCGCGCGAGGACTATCCGAAGCGCGACGACGTCAACTGGATGAAGCACACGCTCACCTGGGCCGATTATGCGACGAAGACCGTCAAGATCGACGACAGGCCGGTGCATACCAAGACGATGACCAACGAGGTCAAGTACATCGAGCCCAAGGCGCGGGTTTATTGAGCGGTTCTGGATGGCGCGAGTACAAATAGCGCCGTCACAGGAAGTCGCCTATGGTGCGGCCGCTACTGGAAAGGCGCATCAGGCTTGAGCAAAGTTCCGAGGGAAGACGCCGACGAGACCGACACGCGGATGTCGCCCGATCCGTTCGCGGCGGTGCTGCCCGCGTTGGCGGCGCTCGGAGCCGTCGCGTCGATCGCCGCCATCAACTGGTCGGGAGAGGGAAAGCTCGCGACGCGCACGCGAACGAAGCGCAAAACCGGCGCGGCGCTTCGTGATCTCGAAACCTGCTGCATCGGCCTTGCCGAGATTTTCCGCCGCTTTCAGCGGCACCCCCGCGTTTTCGCCGGCGAAGGCGGGCAGGCGTCGGCACCCCTCAAATTCGGTGTCCATGGGCAGCGCATCCGCGCCGACGCACAACGCCTTTATCTGCAACTGATGAACGACATTGCGTCGATGCTGGTTCTGGCCGCCCAGAACGCGTTCGACGTGATGACCGCCATCGAGGACGGCGATATCGACGCACCTGAAGAGATCTTTTTCGGGTTCGGCGAGCAGCAGGAGCGGCTCAACGAAATCATCCAATCGCGGGTGCCGCTGCGCGTTGCCGTCGATACAGGGGCCGAGATTGCCGATCAGCTGACGGCTCTCGTCCGGGAGCTCAAGAAGCACCAGAAAGCCGGCTAAGCGAAAGAACCGCGCGCGGCGGTCCCGCATGTTGACACTGGTGGCTTGTTCAAGCTTCTGTCATTAGACAGTTCGTTATTTTCCGCAGGCGGGACCCCGAAGTCTCATGGTTGAGCTCACGCTTCCAAAAAATTCGAAGATTTCCGAGGGCAAGACCTGGAACAAGCCGGATCATGACGGCGACTGGAAGGAGTTCCGCGTCTATCGCTGGAACCCGGACGACAGCCGAAATCCGCGTATCGACACGTATCATATCGATCAGAAGCAGTGCGGGCCGATGGTGCTCGACGCGCTCATCAAGATCAAGAACGAGATCGACCCGACGCTGACCTTCCGCCGTTCGTGCCGCGAAGGCATCTGCGGCTCGTGCTCCATGAACATCGACGGCACGAATACTCTCGCTTGCTTGAAGGGTATCGACGAGGTCAAGGGCGCCGTGAAGGTCTATCCTTTGCCGCACATGAAGGTCGTGAAGGATCTCATCCCTGATCTGACGAACTTCTACGCGCAGCACGCATCGATCGAGCCGTGGCTCAAGACGGATAGCCCGACGCCGCCGAAAGAGTGGCGGCAGTCGCGCGATGACCGCGAGAAGCTCGACGGTCTTTACGAGTGCATTCTTTGCGCGTGCTGCTCGGCGTCGTGCCCTAGCTATTGGTGGAACTCCGATCGGTATCTCGGTCCTGCTATTCTGCTGCAGGCCTATCGCTGGGTGGTCGACAGCCGCGACGAGGCGACTGGCGAACGGCTCGACAATCTCGAAGATCCGTTCCGTCTTTACCGCTGCCATACGATCATGAACTGCGCGAAGGCGTGCCCGAAAGGTTTGTCGCCTGCCAAAGCCATTGCCGAACTGAAGAAGCTGATGGTGGAACGGCGCGTCTAGAAATTCGCGCCGCTCGATCAGACAGCCAGTCGATAGGAGCAGCCGTGCTGGACATTCTCGATCACATCGGTTTCCCGATTTCCGACTACAATCGGTCGCTGAATTTCTACACCAAGGCGCTGGCGCCTTTGGGCATTCTGCTCCTCAAGGAAATGAAATTCTCGGAAGAGGACGAAGACGGCTACGCGGGCTTCGGGCGCGAGCGTCCGCAGTTTTGGATCGGTACCGGAACGGCGCTGAAGGGCCGGCTGCACGTCGCGTTTTCCGCGCAGAATCGGGCGGAAGTGCAAGCCTTCTACGATGCGGCGATTGCCGCCGGCGGCAAGGACAATGGACCGCCCGGCCTCAGGCCGCATTATCACGCCAACTATTACGGCGGCTTCGTCATCGACCCCGACGGGCACAACATCGAGGCCGTGACGCATCTGCCGGAATAATCGCTCCGCCTGCTGACGTTAGAGGTTGAGCTGATAGGTGTGGGCCAGCCAGCGGTAGCTGCCGGGTGCGATTGTTTCCACATACCCTAGCGACGGGAACGGCATATGGTAGCCGATGACCGGCAGGCGATCCGTTGCTGCCATATCGAATATGCGCCGTCGCGTCGCCACGCTCTGCTCTTTGTCGGTGTCGAAAACGCAGTGCCATTCCGGATGCGCGAGCGACGCGACCTGATGGTGGGCGCAATCACCCCAGAACAGAATCGATTTGCCGCGACTCTCGATCATGTAGGCGAGGTGTCCGGGCGTGTGGCCATGGGCTTCAACGGCGCGGATACCGCTCACCACATCGTCTCCGGGTTTTATGAACGTGTACTTGTCGACGATCGGTTTCGAGTTGGCCCGGTAAACACTGGCGAACTTTTCCATGTCGCCTGAGAATTTTCCCTCTGGAGCCCAGAAGTCGTGCTCGATGCCGCTGATCACGTAGCGCGCGTTCGGGAAAAGTGGTTCGCCGTTCTCCATGACGCCGCCGATGTGATCGGGGTGGCCGTGGCTCAGAAGAACGATGTCGATATCTTCGCGCTTGAATCCGGCCGGTGCGAGTTGTGCTGCGAGCCATCCGCCATCGGGACGCGGGATAAAGCCATTGGAGCCGTTTCCGGTGTCGATCAGGATGATTTCCTTCCCCGTGTTGACGATCGTCGGAGAAAAGCCGGGCTGATATTTCTGTTCGGGCAAGAGATTGTCGCGCATCAGCTTTCGGACGTCGGCTTCGTCGGCGTTTTTGCCGATGAGCGGGAACGGTCCGTCGATGAAGGATTCCGAATCCGAAATTGTCGTGATCTCGAAGTCGCCGAGTTTGAAGCGATAAAATTTCGGCTGCCAACCGCCGAGCAATGCGGCCGAAGCTTCGCCGCGTGATGCCGTCGACAGGCTCAGTGCGGGCATTGCTGCGAGACCGAGGCCTGCTGCTAGAAGCCTGCGGCGGTCGAAGTTCAGCGCGGCGGGCACTTTGCCCGAGATTTCATTTGCGGTTGTCTTCGACATTTCGGCGTCCCACGGAGGTGTTAAAAGATTGGGCGAGGCTAGACTGGGAGAGAGGACGCGCGCTTGTACGAACCTGCTACTGACGTGAACCAAGGCCCCAAACCGTTGTGGCATGTCGGGGACGGGCGGATGCTTTTCGCCGGTTGTTTGCGGCGGAATGCACTTCACAGTCATAGCGCTTCGGTGCTTCTCGCAGGGCTCTACGATGACTTTCGGCTGAAGCTCGGCGGCGGCAACTGGTTTTCCTGCCGGGCCGCGATCATCCGCGCCGGAGACGCGTATGAGTTCGACGCGGACGGCCGTCCGTTGGCTGTTCTTTACGTCGAGCCCACTGAAACCTCTGCCGAAGGCCTTGCAGCACTCATCCAGGAGACGCGCGAAGAACATGGCGCTCTGATCGGACAGCAGTCGGACCTCGGCCTGCTGCGCGGGATCTACGAGGATGCGGGAAGTTCTCGATGGGTGCATGAAGCCGCGGCCGAGCTCATCGAATTTTCGAAGTCTGGAACTCGCCCGACGATCGACTTTCGCGTGGCGCGGGCCATCGAGGCGATCGCGGTGAAGGAGCGTGACGAAAGAGAAATGGACGCCAAGATGGACGTCGGGCGTGCGGGTCCGCCAAGTGTCGCCGATGCCGCTCGAGGCTCCGGTCTTTCGATGTCGCGGTTTCAGCATCTCTTCAAACAGGAGACCGGCGTTTCCTACCGCCGCTACGCCGCCTGGACCAGGATGCGGGCCGCCGTTTCGGAAGTCGTCGCCGGCAGCAACTTCACGACCGCCGCGCATGCCGCGGGTTTTTACGATCAGCCGCACTTTGCGCACGAATTTCGCCGGATATTCGGTGCGCCCGCATCGCGCAGCCTCGCGAATGTCAGGTCGTGAGCTTTGCCGCGCTTACCGCTTCCCGCTTCCATCTGGCGCGCGAGCGTGCGATAGCGGCTTAGACGCAGCCTCGACTGTCCGCTGATGAGCCATCCGCTTTCCTCTCTCACATCCGGCGCGATTTCCTCGCCCTTCACGCAGCTTCGGAAGCTTCTCGCCGGTATTCCATCCGGCCACGAGAAGCCTGTTGAGCTGACGATCGGCGAACCGCGCGAGGCGATGCCGGATTTCATTGCGGCGAAGCTCGCCGAGGCGACGGCGCTTTACGGGAAATATCCGCCGATCCGCGGCGCGGAGGATGCGCGGCTCGCGATTTCCGAGTGGCTTCAGAAGCGTTACGCGTTGCCATCGGCGGTCGATCACGAGCGGGAAGTGCTGATGCTCAGCGGCTCGCGGGAAGGGCTGTTCTTCGCGTGCCTTCCGGCCGTTGGACGCAAGGAGATCAAGGGGCGTCCCGCGATCCTGATGTGCAATCCCTATTATTCGGCCTACGTCGCCGGTGCGTTGGCGGTCGGCGCCGAGCCCGTGTATCTCAACGCGACCAAGGCGACGGGCTTCCTTCCGGATCTCGATGAGATCGCGCGCGATAAGAGCCTGCTCGCCCGAACGGCGGCACTTTTCATCAACTCGCCCGCCAATCCGCAGGGCGCGGTTGCCGATAGGCGTTACATCCTGAAGGCGCTCGAACTCGCCCGCGCGCATGACTTCATGCTGTTTCTCGATGAATGCTATTCGGAGATTTATACAGAGGCTCCGCCGACGGGCGGTCTCGAAGTCGCTATTCAGACGCCCGAGCGCTTCCGCAATCTCGTGGTTTTCAATTCGCTGTCCAAGCGTTCGAACCTGCCGGGACTTCGATCCGGCTTTTGTGCTGGAGATGAGACTTTCCTCGAGGCCTACGGCGAGGTCCGGAACATGTGCGCTCCGACCGTGCCGCTGCCGGTACAACATGCGTCCGCCGCCATTTGGCGCGACGAGGCTCATGTTGAGACCTCTCGAGCGGCTTATAGAGACAAATTCCTCATTGCTGACAATGTGTTAGGTGACCGTTACGGCTATAAACGCCCCGCGGGCGGCTTCTGTCTCTGGCTTGATTTGAGCCAATTCGGTGGCGGCGCTCAGGCGGCGGTAACCTTATGGCAACGTGCAGGCGTCAAGGTTATTCCCGGCAGCTTTCTGGCTCAGACGGGACGGGACGGCACCAACCCCGGCGCGGACTATGTGCGCGTCGCGATGGTGCAAGACTCTTCGACGATCCGGGAAGCGCTCGAACGCACGATTTCCGTGCTGCGTTAAAGAGTACGTTCGCCGTTATGTCGCTTGATACGCGTGGATTGGATCCTCAGCGGCTGCTTCCGCAGTCTCTGGAGGACCGGCTGTTAGGCTGGGTAGGCCGCTTTGGCGGGGCAATTTTGCTCGGCTCGACGGCGCTCATCTGGGTCAGCCTTGTGTCGTGGTCCGTGCTCGATCCGAGCCTGACCCACACGACGACTGTTGCCGCTCGCAACTTCGCGGGGCCGGTCGGTGCAATCATTTCTGATCTTCTCTTCCAGATGTTGGGTTTCGGAGCGGTCATCGCGCTCGTTGCTCCCGTCGTCTGGGGAATTGAAATGGTCAGATCAGAGCGTGTCGATCAAGGCCGCGTGAAGCTCGGCTTTTATCCGCTTTCGATTTTAGCGCTCGTCGGGGCGATCTCTGCTCTGCCGATGATGACCGGGTGGCCGCTCCGTCATGGCTACGGCGGGCTTCTGGGCGATGGCGTCTATCATTTGGCGCTCAAAATTTTTGCGATGCTGAACGAGGAGCGGGCTCCGCTCGCCGCCGGCTGCGTGCTCATGGCCGCGGCGATCCAGACGTCCGGCAAAGCGATCGGGTTCGAGCCTGAGGCCGTCTTCAGGTCGCTGCTCAGTTCTTTGAGCTCGGGTTTGCGCTACGCGACAAGCAAGCGCCGCTTGGAAGAAGCGGCCGCTATCGCTCCTGTATTCGCAGCCGGTGCTGCCCGTGTTCGAAAGAGCTGGTTCGGGCGATCCTCCGAGGCGGCTGGATCCGCTGACACGTATTCTTCGCTCGACGCGTACGCGGATGGGCCGACGCGTACCCTCGATCTCAATCCGGAACGCACGGCGCGTCCGCGCCGGGATGGGGATGCCGACGTCCATTCCGATGTGTCGCTCAACGTTTCGCCCCACGACGAGATGCATGGCGCGCGGGAGAACTTCGACCGGGCCGGGATCAATCCTGGTGCCAATGAGGCGGACGTTTCGCGTGACCATTCCGCGGACGACATCCTCAACCGCGAGTTCGATTTCGACGACAGCATCGACAATTCCAGCCGCGAAATCGCAGCGCGCTTTGCGCCGGCTTCTGCAGGCCGGGAATACGAGAAATACGAGAGGTCTCCGGATCGGTCATCCGAGCGGGCGCCTGCAGTCATGCCACCGCCCATTCCGGCAGCGACAGCCGCCCCTCAGCCGCAACGGCCCGCTTCACCGGCGAAGCCAGCTGCAACTCAGAGCAATGGGCTTCTTGCGGGTATGGCGTGGTCGCGCGTGCAACCTCAATGGAAACGCCCTTCTCTCAATATGCTGAAGCGGCCCGGCGCTCAGAAGCCGCGTCCGGAGCTGTCGCAGACCGTCATGCGCGGAAACGCGCGACTGCTCGAGGACGTGCTCGCGGACTTCGGCATCAAAGGCGAAATCAAGGATATCCGTCCCGGTCCGGTCGTGACGCTTTACGAACTCGAGCCGTCTCGCGGCACGAAGTCTTCGCGCGTCATCGGACTTGCGGAAGATATCGCGCGCTCGATGAGTGTCGCGAGCGTTCGCGCGGCCGTCGTGCCCGGCCGCAATGCCATCGGTCTCGAATTGCCGAACACGCGCCGCGAAACCGTGCTTTTACGCGAAATTCTCGAAGCCGACACGTTCAAGGCGGAGAGCGCAGGCTTGCCGCTTGGGCTCGGCAAATCGATCAGCGGCGATCCGGTCGTCGCCGACCTCGCGCGCATGCCGCACCTGTTGGTCGCGGGTACGACGGGGTCTGGCAAATCCGTCGGCATCAATTCGATGGTGCTATCGCTTCTCTGTCGTCATTCGCCCGACGATTGCCGCATGCTGATGATCGACCCGAAGATGCTTGAGCTCTCGGTCTACAACGGCATTCCGCATTTGCTGACGCCGGTCATCACCGATCCGCACAAGGCCGTTGCCGCGCTCAATTGGGCGGTGCGCGAAATGGAAGAGCGCTACAAGCGCATGGCCGGGCTTTCGGTGCGCAATATCGACGTCTTCAACAATCGCGTGCGCAACGCGAAGAAGCGCGGCGAGATGCTGTCGCGCACGGTTCAAACGGGATTCGACAAGTCAGGCCAGGCGCGGTTCGAGACGCAGAAAATGGATCTCGAGCCGTTGCCGCGCATCGTCATCATCGTCGATGAGTTCGCGGACCTGATGATCGTTGCGGGCCGCGAGGTCGAAGCCTCTGTGCAGCGTCTTGCACAGATGGCACGGGCTGCCGGTATCCATCTCATCATGGCGACGCAGCGGCCCTCGGTCGACATCATCACCGGAACGATCAAGGCGAACTTCCCGACGCGCATTTCGTTCAAGGTCACTTCGAAGATCGACAGCCGCACCATTCTCAACGAGCAGGGCGCAGAGCAGCTGCTCGGCCAGGGCGACATGCTCTACTCGACCGGGGCAGGGCAGCTCGTGCGCGTGCACGGCGCATTCGTCACCGACGAAGAAGTCGTGGCGTTTGCGGATGCGCTGAGACAAGAGGCATCACCCAAATACGTCGAGGGCATTACGGATGCGCCGCCGCCGTCGGACGTTGCGGGCGGGGTTCGGGAGGCGAGCGACGACGACCTCTACGATCGGGCCGTCGCCATCGTCTTGAGGGACGGCAAGGCGTCGACGAGCTATGTGCAACGCCGGCTTTCGATCGGTTACAATCGGGCCGCGGATTTGATCGAGCGCATGGAACGCGAAGGGCTTATTTCTGCGGCGAACTCCGTCGGGAAGCGCGAAATTCTCGTTCCGCGTGGCGGCGGTGCCGACGCTGCTGCGTGACATCGATAACACGCGGCGCTGCAACTGAGGATAATCGCCTAGTCAATCCGCTCGCGGCTTGCCTGTGACATGGCAATCGCCGTAGGCAACAAACACAATAGAATTTCCGCCTAGTTCTGGACGCAATCTTTGCCGAAACCGTAATCTGCGTACAGAGCCCCGCGATGGGGCTTCGGGGCTTTGGGGGGCCACGATGGGACGATTCATGAGCGAAATTTTGCGCGTAGGCGCCTTGTCGGTGGGCTTTGCCCTCGCGTCGATCGGAGCTGCCACGGCGCAGGATCCGGACGGGCCGACGAATACGATCGTCAATCCGCCGGCCAACGCAACCAAGCCCGCAGATACAGCTAAGCCCGCCGTCAAGGGTTGGACGGGAGAGGTTTCTCCCGCGAATAGTCCTGACGGCATCACGCTCGATGCGAATCAGACGAAGCTCGTCGAGCAGGTCAGCGGGTATTTCCAGTCTCTGCAGAATTTGAAGGGCGCGTTCGTTCAGACGGACGCCGAGAACAAGCGGATGAAGGGGAAGTTCTTCGTCAAGCGACCGGGTCGCTTCCGGTTCGATTACGCTCTGCCGTCGAAACAAGTCATCGTTTCGGACGGCGAGAACCTTGCCATTCAAGATCTCGATTTGAACAACGAAGATCGGGTGTCGCTCGATCAAACGCCTTTCCGGCTCTTGCTGCGTAAAGATGTCGATCTCATTCGCGATGCGCGCATCATCGAAGTGCAGCAGGCCGACGACCTCATTGTCCTCTCGCTGGAGGACAAAGATCCCAATTCTCCGGGCAAGATAAAGCTGTATCTGGCGACCAAGCCGGCGTTGGAACTGAAGGAATGGGTGACTACCGATCCGCAAGGCCAAGCCACCCGAATCGAGTTATCGCAGCTGAACAAAAGCGATGAACTCGATGGGAATTTATTTAAAATTCAACCGCTTGGGCCAAAAAAGGCGACCCCTTTCTGAGTTTTTGATGGCAAATCAGGGTGTTGCGCTTTCGACGCGATGCAATACCCAACCTGTGGATAAACTCAAGTTTGTCTTCACATTTTCGTGATGTGCCCGCGCAGGCACTATTGAATTCTGTGTGCTTGCGCTTAAGTCCAATCATGCAGGTGGCGTCACCCTGTATTCGGTAGTGCCCCCCGTCTAGCCGAAGACGCCGCCTCTGGTACCGGCTTCCCTCCCGGTGCCGAGCGCGACAAGCGCATAGCGCCCAGTTCCTCCCCCCGGGACTGGGCGCACTCTTTTTCAGCCCCTAATTCAGCCCCCCAATTTCCGGCCCTTTTTCTTGCCAAGATTTGGACAAGATCTGCCGCGCTCAAACGCTGGGGTCAGCGTGAGGTGCCGTTGGATGTCAGCCTGGGTGCGCTTCGATGGGCAGATTCGGGCGAACCTGAGGTAGCTGTGGGGCGACGGTTGCACGCTCCATGATCGTATCAACAGCTTTCATGTCGTTCGCCAATAGTTTTAGCCGGGTGGTGATGCACGAGGAGAAGTGCTGCGCGAGCCCGGTGTCCTCCTCCATCAGCTCATGCATTTTCTGGCGCGTGAGGCGCAGTGCTTTCACTTGGCTCTGCGCAATCACCGTCGTCGTGTGCACGAGTTCAATGAACATCGCCAATTCCGCGATCATCACGCCTTCGGGCAGAGTTTCGCCGCGCGATTTTTGCGGAACGTCGCGATGATCGTTGATGCGGACGCTGGTGCCCGAGACGATGACGATTGCCGCGTCGCTCGGTTCATCCTCGGCGATGATGGCATCGCCCGGTCGATAGATGATGCGTTCCGCGCGCCGAACGATCTCTGTCAATTGCAGTGGCGTCAGACCTTGGAAGAGCGGCAACGCCAAAAGCGGTTTGACGAGGGCGTCGATAGCCATCGTTCTAGAACTCCATGCCGACAGGACAGATCGAACGCGCCAGCGACGTGGCTTGGCTCGCCGAGCGAGGGAAATTTAAAACACGACTCGCCAGTCCCCGAAACAATCGCCGGGCCAAACGGCGAAGGGGCCTGTGGATGCATCCGATTAGCAACGGATGCGCGGTCGAAGTGCTTCCCGAAAGGCTAATGCAACTCGCCTAAGGCGCGAGCTTGTAGCCACCACTCTCGGTAATCAGCAACTCGGCGTTGGAAGGATCTTTCTCGATTTTCTGACGCAACCGATAGATGTGCGTTTCGAGAGTGTGTGTGGTGACGCCAGCGTTGTAGCCCCAGACTTCGTGCAGCAGGACGTCCCGCGAAACGACCTTGTCGCCGGAGCGATAGAGATACTTCAGGATCGAAGTCTCTTTCTCCGTCAGGCGGATCTTGCTGCCAGTCTGATCTACCAGAAGTTTCGATGCGGGCTTGAAGGTGTAGCTGCCGATCGCGAAGACAGCGTCTTCGCTCTGCTCATGCTGGCGGAGCTGAGCGCGAATGCGCGCGAGGAGAACCGCGAACTTGAACGGCTTTAGCACGTAATCATTGGCGCCGGCATCGAGCCCCAAAATCTGGTCGGCGTCCGATGTATTGCCGGTCAACATCACGATCGGGGTTTTAAATCCCGATTTGCGAAGCAGCTTCACGGCCTCGCGGCCGTCCATGTCCGGCAGGCCGACGTCGAAAACAACGAGATCGAAACGGCCTGTCTTTGCCGCTTCTATTCCTTTGCTCGCGGTCGCGGCTTCCGACACCTCGAATTCATCGTGTAGGACGAGTTGATCTTTCAACGACGTACGCAGATCTTCATCGTCGTCGACGAGGAGGACCTTTCGGGCCGTGCTCATGGACGGGGCTCCAGTTTCTTGGCTTGCTTTTAGTGTGGAACACTAGCATCGCGTGCGGGGGCAACATAGGGTCTGCAAGCAAACAGGCAAGGGGAATGGCTGGTTCCTTGAATGGCGGCATTGAAGACCCGTGGACGGCGCGCGCGCAGCGCCTCTCAGAGCGGCCCCAAACCGGCGGCAAAGCTCTTCGTTAGGGCGTTGTCTCGGGCCTCGCGGCGAGGCCGTTTGCAGTTTGGCCAGTTCGACGTCCCCTGCGCATTGGGTTTTGGCGGCATCAGGGTTTTGAAGCGCGAGGGGGATGGCGCAACGCCGACGGGGCGGTTTGCGGTGCGCTATGCGCTCTATCGGCCGGATGTGCGGCGGCCGCGCACGGTGCTCGATGTTTACCCCATTCATCCGAATGACGGGTGGTGCGACAGTCCCTTCGACCGCAATTACAATCGTCCGGTGAAGCTGCCCTATCCCGCAAGTGCCGAGCGTCTTTGGCGCTCCGACCGGCTCTACGATGTCGTGGTGGTGCTCGGCTATAACGATGCGCCGCGTGTGCGCAATCGCGGCAGCGCCATTTTCATGCACATCGCGCGGGGCGATTTAAAGCCGACGGAAGGTTGCATCGCGCTGCGGCGTACGGATCTTCGGCGGCTCCTCGCGATGCTGCCGCGCGGATGCGAAGTCATCGTTTCAATTTGAAGACATAAAAAAGGGCCCGATGCACGAAGCGCCGGGCCCAAGGTTGAGCACGTCTAGGTGGAGACGCGTGCTCGGGAGGAGAGATCCCGCGGCCCTTTTCAGGGCCACGGGAAATGCGTGGATCAGTAGTGGTAAGCGCTCTCGCCGTGATCGACGAGATCGAGACCTTCGCGCTCTTTCTCCTCCGACGGCCGGAGGCCGATGACGATATCGACCAGCTTGAAGAGAACGGCGGAGCCGATGCCACTCCAGAGGAGCGTCAGTCCGACCATCTTGGCCTGAGCGGTTACCTGAGCGACCATGTCGTAGGTGCCTGCCGCCATTTCGCCGGGCTTCGAGAGGTAGTCGGCGATGCCGGCTCCGCCCCACTCGGGATTGACGAGAAGGCCCGTACCGATTGCGCCGACGATGCCGCCGATGCAGTGGACGCCGAAGACATCCAAGCTGTCGTCGTAACCGAGCGCTCCCTTAACTGCCGAGCAGAAGAAGAAGCAGATCGGGCTGACGACGAGGCCGAGGATGATCGAGCCCATGACACCGGAGAAACCGCAAGCCGGCGTGATCGCCACGAGACCAGCGACGACGCCCGACGCCATGCCGAGTGCCGACGGCTTGCCTTTCGCGATCCACTCAACGAGCGTCCACGAGAGGCCTGCTGCGCAGGTCGCGATGAACGTGTTGATGAACGGAACGCCAGCAAACTGGTTGATCTCGAGGTTCGAACCAACGTTGAAGCCGAACCAACCGACCCACAGGAGAGCGGCGCCGATCATCGTCATCACCAGCGAGTGCGGAGGCATGGGTTCTTTACCGTAGCCGATGCGCTTGCCGAGGATCAGACAGCCGACGAGTGCGGCGATGCCTGAGTTGATGTGAACGACGGTGCCGCCAGCGAAGTCGAGTGCGCCCCACTGGAAGCCGATGCCTGCATCCTTCAGCACGGCGTCGAGAGCCGCTTGTGCCTGGACTTTCGCGTCGCCCGATGCGGACGCCACCGCCTTGGCAGCACTAGCGAAGGCATCTGGACCGCCCCAGTACCAGACCATATGCGCCATCGGGAAATAGATGAACGTTACCCAGAGCGCCATGAACACGAGCATCGCCGAAAATTTCAGACGCTCGGCAACGGCACCCAGGATAAGGCAGGGTGTGATACACGCGAACGTCATCTGGAAGATGATGTAGGTGTATTCAGGAATGTAGACGCCGTTCGAGAAGGTTGCGGCGAGCGAGTTCGAATCGACGCCCTTCAAGAAGGCTTTGGAGAAACCGCCAACGAAGTCGTTGAGGTTGCCGCCGTTGGTAAAGGCCATGGAGTAGCCGTAGAGCACCCAAAGAATCGCGACGAGGCAGAGCGTTGCGAACACCTGCATCATCATCGACAGCATGTTCTTCGAGCGAACTAATCCGCCGTAGAACAATGCGAGGCCCGGCACCGTCATCAGAAGAACGAGGACTGATGCGATGTACATAAAGGCGGAGTCGCCCTTATTTGGCACCGGAGGCGCCACTGCGGCCGCGGCGGGAGCCGCAGGGGCAGCAGTCGTTGCTGCGTCCTGGGCTAACGCCGGGTCGATAATAAGCGCAATGGCGCCGAGGGCCCCCAAGACCCCTGCGTACCGCGCTATAGTTCGAAACTCCATGTGTGTGCTCCCTGATTGACGTCTAAAAAGCGAAATCCTGGGCTTTAGAGCGCGTCGTCGTCCGATTCACCGGTCCGTATGCGGACCGTGTGCTCGATCGGCGAAACGAAGATTTTGCCGTCGCCGATCTGACCGGTTTTCGCGGCGCGCTGGATCGCAGCGAGCGCCTTGTCCACCTGTGCGCCCGGCACGACGACTTCGATCTTGATCTTGGGAAGAAAGCTCACCGCGTACTCGGCGCCGCGGTAGATTTCCGTGTGGCCCTTCTGGCGGCCGTAGCCTTTGACTTCAGTGACGGTCATGCCCTGCAGACCGAGATCGGTCAGCGCCGAGCGAACCTCCTCGAGCTTGAATGGCTTGATTACCGCGGTAATGAGCTTCATAGGGCCCCCTTTTCTCGTTGAACCGGCCGTGACCGGGTGATCGACAAAACAGTCTCATCCCCACGCCGGGAAGCAGACTTCGCGACGTAGGGAGTCAAGACGCGTGCCAGTTTCGCAGCGCTTACTCAAGCTGTTGATTAGACAACGGAAAGTTTATCAGCCCGCAGATCCGGTGCGCGTTCAGCACACGTAGCAAGCACAGAAATTGTGCATTTTGGGCCGATTGAACGCTATTTGGGCAGGAATGCGGTTTCTCTGGGGCGCATCAGTCCTTCCTGGACTGCAGACGCAACCAGTTGTCCCTGGCGGTTGAATATCGCGCCCCGGCAATAGGCGCGCGCGCCAGAGGCGCTGGGGCTGTCCTGGACGTAGAGCAGCCAGTCGTCGGCGCGGAACGGCCGGTGAAACCACATGGCGTGGTCGAGGCTCGCCAATTGGATATCGCTGTCGAACAGCAGCTTGCCGTGGGCGACCAGGGCCGTGTCGAGCAGGGTGAAGTCCGACGCGTAGGCTAGAACCGCCTGGTGGATGTAGGCATTCCCATTGAGCGGGCCATTGGTTTTGAGCCAGATCGATTGCATTGCGGGCCTCGGCTCCCGGCTGGCGTAGCGAGAAGCATCGACAATGCGAACGTCGATTGGCCGGTCGCGGCTGAGGTAGGAACGCATGCTTTCGGGCAGATCGGCATTGCCGGCGCGCAGCAGCTCCTGGCTGCTGGGGAGGGCCTCGGGCGGGGGCACGTCGGGCATTTTCGACTGATGCTCGAAACCCGCCTCCGGTTTGTGGAACGAGGCGCTCATCGAGAAAATGGCGCGTCCATGCTGGATGGCGCGCACCCGGCGGGTCGTGAAACTGCCGCCGTCGCGGATACGTTCAACGTCGTACACGATTTCTCGCTCGGGATCGCCGGCGAGCAGGAAGTAGCCATGCAATGAGTGGATGGACCGGCTCTCGTCGACCGTCGATGCGGCTGCAACTACGGCTTGGCCAAGAACCAAGCCGCCGTAAACGCGTTGCCAGCCTTCGGTCGCCTTCGGTCCGCGGAACAGGTTGTCTTCAAGCGGTTCCAGGGTCAGCGTCTCAAGGAGCTTGTCCAGGGCCGAATGCGACGAAGGCGATGCTGTCATGATGGACTTTCGCAAGGAAGTTGTAGTGAGATGAAGACGTTGACGGTCTGGCAGGCGCGTTGAAGGCCGGCGCGAAGATATCTAGGCTGTCACGGCGTCAGCGAAAAGCAAGTTGCTGTCGCGGCAATTCAGTCCGGTGGTGCAGTCGGTGGTGCGTGTTTTGAAATTCGATGTGGCGATTGCGGGCGGCAGCTTCGCGGGCTTGGCAGTCGCGCGGGGGCTCGCTCAGGCCCTTGGGCCGGATATCAAAATTGCCGTCATCGAGCGCGCCGATCCCGCGGCGACGCCCGCCGGTTCCGACAGCCGGGCGTTTGCGATTTGGGCCGGGACAAAGAAAATCCTCGAGGGTCTCGGCGTCTGGGATGCGGTGAGCGGCGACGCTCAGGTCGTCACATCGATCGAGATTTCGGATTCGAATATCGACGACGCCTTCAGGCCGTCGCGGGTCACTTACGACGCGCACACGAAGGACGGATCGCCCGCCGCCTACATTGTGCCGGCAACGTCGCTTCAGGCGGCGCTCTACAAGTCGGTCGCCAACGATCCCTCCGTCAGCTGGATCGCTCCGGCGGACGTCGATGGGATGTTGCTCGGAGAATATTCGAGTGAACTTACACTTCGCGACGGAAGGGCGATCAGCGCTCAGCTCACCATCGCCGCCGACGGAAGAAATTCAAAGCTCAGGGACGACGCCGGCATCAAGACGATCGGCTGGGCCTATCCGCAAACCGGCATCGTGGCGCGCGTGAAATTCGAAGAGCCGCATGGTGGCGTCGCGATCCAGCATTTCTTGCCGGGCGGTCCATTCGCGATCCTGCCGCTGCCGAACAATCGCGCCTGCATCACTTGGAGCGCGGACAAAGACGAAGCGGCGCGGATGACGGCTCTCAATGACGATGATTTTCTCGCTGAACTCGATCGGCGCATTGGAGGCCGTTTTGGCGCGATCACGCTCGACGGGCGTCGCCAGTCTTGGCCGCTCGATGTGCGCATTGCGCGGCGGCTCATCGCGCCGCGGTTCGCGCTCGTTGGCGATGCGGCGCATGGCGTGCATCCAATCGCGGGACAAGGCGTCAACCTCGCTCTCAGAGACGCGGCCGCGATGATCGAAGTTTTGGCGGATGCCGGGCGTCTCGGGATCGACTTCGGCAACGGTACGCATCTCGAGCGTTATCAGCGCTGGCGCCGCTTCGATTCCACAATGTCCGCGACGCTTTACGATAGCCTCAATCGCACCTTCGCCGTCGACAACATCGTGCTCAGAGCAGGCCGTGGCGCGGCGCTGGGGGTTCTCGACCGTCTGCCGAGCCTCAAGGATTTCATTATCGCCGAAGCCGCGGGCGTTACCGGAGATCTGCCGAAGCTCGCGAGGGGCTGCCCCGTCTAGGAGCGATCGTCTTCGCCCGATACTTCCGATTCTTCCGGGCCTTCGGATCGATCCTCAGCGTCCTCATCGTCGCTTCCCGTCAATTCAGGGCGATTGATAACTATGGTACCGGCTGCAAGGTCGACTGCCGGAACCCATCGATCCTCGAACGGAATGAACTCGGTCTCGGTGCCGTCGCCGGGTTTCAGCTCGAGTAAATCTCCCGCGCCGAAATTCTGTACGGAGACGATCTTTCCAAGTGCGCTGCCGTCGCTTGCCACTGCGCGAAGGCCGATGAGATCGGCGTAATAGTATTCCGCGCTTTCCGATTCCGGCAATCTATCGCGGTTTATATACAGCTTGGTTCCTCGCAACGGCTCAGCGGCATTGCGGTCCTCAATTCCACCAATTCGCGCGACGATGCCTTTGCTCGTCACGCGCACGACGCGGAGTGTGAAACTTCGCTGTCCCGCAGCGTCGGTTAGCGGCCCGTAGGACGCGATGGCTTCGGGGGCTCCGGTGTACGCGCGGACCAGGACGTCGCCGCGGATGCCGTGAGCGCCGGAGATTTCGCCGACGAGGATTCGGTTTGTGGTCTTGTTGTTCGGCAATGGAGGTTCCAGCCAAGTCTCGGGTTGCAAGTGGCGTTATATTTTCAATCGCGCGGTGCCGCAGTTTTTATTTTCGGAGTTTTATTGTTGCGGGGCGGCTACTGGCTCGGCAAGGGGCCGAGATACGTAATCTGGATATCTATCTTTTTGCCGCCGACGAGGACTGTCACATTCTGAGATAATGCGTAGGGATCGATTTCGCCGCTTATTGGTACGGTATAGCTCGGCTTGGAGTGCGCGGGGTGGCGCGCCGATCGATAGCGCAGCGGAATTTTGTAAGTTCCGCGCAGGAAAGTCCTCGCTGCCGGGTGCTTCGGGTGTGAATCCAGCTCGCCCGTATAGACCCTGCCTTGAGGATCCGCGCCGAACAGCCGGCCTTTGCGGCGTATCAAAATGAATCGCTCAAATGCATGTACCTGTTTGCGCTCGCGCGCACTCGTGATCTCATACAGGCCATCTGCGGCCTTCCACTCTATCATTGCGGTCCACTCCCACTCACCCAGAGGTGGTGCTCCAAAATTCGGGCCAGTGAGAGCTGCAACGAAAAAACCTCCCGAGTTGCACTCGAGAGGTTTTTTGGAAACACGAAATATCTCGCGCGTCAGTTCGCGGTTCAACTCGCGGTTTAGGCGGTCTCGCCCTGTGCGGCTTCGGCAGCCTTGGCGGCTTTCTCTGCAGCTGCGGCGGCGCGCTCCTGAGCCTTCTTCTTCGGCTTCGCCTTCTCGGGATTGACCGATGCCTCGCGCTTGGCAAGACCGGTAACGTCGAGCAGGCGGAGAACGCGATCGGTCGGCTGCGCGCCAACGCTCAGCCAATGCTTTACGCGCTCTTCAACGAGCTTGATGCGGTTCGGATCGTCCTTCTTGAGCATCGGATCGAAGGTGCCGATCTGCTCGATGTAACGGCCGTCGCGCGGGCTCGTGTGGTGGGCAACGACGACGTAGTAGTAGGGACGCTTCTTGGCGCCACCGCGCGACAAGCGAATTTTCACCGACATAGTACTGTTCTCCTGTTCAAATCGAATGCGTTTTTGAAGTGGTTGTTTGAGACGTCATCTTTTCTTTCCGGGAAGCCCGGGGAATTTCGGCATTCCCCCGCCGAGGCCTGGAAGGCCTCTCGGCAGTCCGGCACCGAGACCAGGAAGGCCGAGACCGGAAGGAAGGCTCGGCGTGGACCCGCCGGTAAGGCCCTTGGCGACCTGCTCCTTGAGTTCGGCGGGGAGCTGTTCGAGCGCCTTCGGGTCGAGCTTTGCGAGATCGGCCTGCATCGCCTGCATCTCGGCCTCCGAAGGCCCACCGCCGGTGCGCCCGAGGAATTTGTTCAGCATGCCGCCGTTGCGGCCCATGGTTTTCATCATGTCCGCCATCTGGCGGTGCATCTTGAGTAGCTTGTTGAGCTCTTCGACCTTGGTGCCCGAGCCCGCAGCGATGCGGCGCTTGCGCTTGGCGTCGAGAATTTTCGGGTTGCGCCGTTCCTTCGGCGTCATCGACGAAATGATCGCGCGCTGATGAACGAGGCTTTTGTCGAGACCAGCTTCGTTGATCTGGCCTTTGATCTTGGAGACGCCCGGCAACATGCCAAGCACGCCGCCCATGCCGCCGAGCTTTTGCATCTGCTGCAATTGATCGGAGAGGTCTTCGAGGTCGAAGTTCCCCTTCTTCATCTTCTCGGCGATCTTCGTCGCCTTTTCGACGTCGATCGTTTGAGCCGCTTTTTCGACGAGCGAGACGACGTCGCCCATGCCGAGAATGCGCGACGCGATGCGGCCCGGATGGAAATCTTCGAGCGCGTCCCATTTCTCGCCGACGCCGATCAGCTTGATGGGCTTACCGGTTACCGCGCGCATCGAAAGCGCGGCGCCGCCGCGGCCGTCGCCGTCGGCGCGGGTCAGGACGATGCCTGTCACGCCGATATGGCCGTCGAAGGCCTTCGCGGTGTTGACGGCGTCCTGGCCGGTCAGCGAGTCGGCGACGAGAAGAACTTCGTGCGGGTGGATCGCGGCTTTGACGTCGCGAACCTCATCCATCAGCTCTTCGTCGACGGTCACGCGGCCGGCGGTGTCGTAAATGATGACATCGAAGCCGCCGAGCTTGGCTGCGTCTTCGGCACGGCGGGCGATCTGAAGCGGATTTTGGCCCGCGATGATCGGGAGTGTCGCGACGCCTGTCTGCTCGCCGAGGACGCGCAGCTGTTCCTGTGCTGCCGGTCGCCGCGTGTCGAGCGACGCCATCAGCACTTTCTTGCGATCGCGGTTCGTCAGGCGGTAGGCGATCTTGGCGGTTGTCGTCGTTTTGCCCGAGCCCTGCAAGCCGACCATCAGGATGCCGACGGGCGGAGCCGCGTGCAGGTCAATCGGTTGCGCATCCGAGCCGAGCATCGCGACGAGCTCGTCGTTGACGATCTTGACGACCATCTGGCCGGGCGTGACGGAGCGGAGGACTTCGGCGCCGACGGCCTTGGCTTTGACCTTCTCGGTGAAGTCTTTCACGACATCGAGCGCGACGTCGGCTTCGAGAAGGGCGCGGCGAACTTCGCGCATGGCCTCGACGACGTCGCCTTCGGTCAGCGCGCCGCGTCGGGTCAGCTTATCAAGGACGCCTGAGAGGCGATCTGAGAGACTCTGAAACATTCAGCCTTGCAAACCCGTTCTTGCTAACTCGTTTCGGTCGTCATCCCCGTGCAGGCGGGGATCCTCCCAAGCCTGAAGCCTGGATGGATCCCGGCCTTCGCCGGGATGACGTTAGATGTGGGAACGTCCGTCCCATGCGCAAAGCTGGACCGCGCACAAAGCACAAACGCACCCGGGAGCGCCACGCGCCGCCGGATGTTAACCCCCCTGCCTCCCGGACGCTTTTCGCGAAAAAAGGCCATGTGCAGGGCGGCGGCTCTGTGTTCAGGGCCGTCGGAATGGCGTGGGTATGGGGGAAAGGGGCGAAAATGTCAACTTTGGAGGCGGGTGCGACGCCTCCACGCGGGGCCGGCGCAGGCGCGGTTAGAAGCGGTAGCCGTAGCGGAGGCCGATGCGGTCCATGCCTTCGTTGAATTTTTGGGTGTAGGCGTTCGACATGTGCTCGAAATAGACCGAAATGTCGGAATGCTCGTCGAGGTGGTAGCCGACCTCGAGCGGAATGTGGAACAGGACGCGCGAGCCCAGCCATTTCTTGTCGGGATCGGAGCCCGGTCCGCCGATTTCGCCGTCGTGGATGGCGGCGCCGAGGCCCAGTCCAAAGAATAGCCCAGACGGGCAATCGCCTTGCCAGCGGGCGTCGATGTAGCCGTCGCTGGTGTCGCCGCGGGTGTTGATCGAGCCGCCGATCACCGGCCGGATGGCGCCCCAGGGCAGCGCCCACGCCGCTGCAAATTGGGCTTCGATATTGATGTCAACGGCGTTGTGCTCGACCTGGAAGCCGCTCCAGAGGTCCGGCACGTCATGGGCGAGAACGCCGACTTTGAGTGCATAGAGAAGGCTTTCGGCCGACGCACCGCTCGTCGCCCCGGCCACCATGACGGCGGCAAGACCGGCTGTCGCCACGATGCGCGCGTAAACGCCCAATCCCAAGGCCCTGTCCCCGACGACTTAAAGGGTACTTGTGCGGGATTTCGTTATCTGCGCAAGGCGCGAACGACAGAAACTCGGGCCGGCTTGCGCCCCTGTCACACTGTCCGCCCGGCCTACTTGCTAACTTTGTAAAGCCGGGGTGCGTCGCTTGTGTTGCCTGCCCCAGGCGCGCGCCAATCTGAAAACGCGGCGCTCATAGGCTCGTTCGTCGGGGGCGAGGCAAATACAACCGTAGCAATAGCAAGGGCGCGCGCGGGCCAGGGCGATTTTGAAAAGGAGCGGGTTCGACGAGTGTTGCGCCATTTAGGTTCTCATGGGATTTGAGCGACGCTCGAAGTTCGTTCAACTAAAACAAGCATTTGCGGCACTCTAACGGACAAGCCAGGGCGTTTGTTCCGCGACGAGGACAAGGCAATCGCCGGAATATCGATCATAGCGCGGCCTTTCCGATCCGTGACCCTGTTCCGATTGTCATTTTTTGCGCTTCTCGCCATATAGGCTCACATGAATACCGCAACGACACTTCCCTTCCTCAAAATGAACGGACTCGGCAACGAGATCGTCGTTGTCGATTTGCGCAATAGCTCCCGGACGTTCACGCCGGAAGAAGTCGCGGCGGTTGCCGCGGATCGTATTTCGCGGTTCGACCAGATGATGGTTCTGCACGCGCCCAAAACGGCGGGCACCCAATCGTTCGTGCGCATTTATAACGCCGACGGATCGGAAGCCGGAGCGTGCGGCAACGGCATGCGCTGTGTCGGCTGGTTTCTTGCCCAAGGCGGCGCGGGCGATCGCTTTCTGGTCGAAACACGCGCAGGCGTTCTCGACACGGTCGTCAAAAACCAGGCTTCGATAACCGTCGATATGGGAGAGCCCAAATTCTCGTGGCAGGATATTCCGCTGGCGGAAGAATTCCGCGACACGCGGGCGATCGAGCTGCAAGTCGGGCCGATCGATAATCCGGTCTTGCATTCTCCGTCCGTCGTCAATGTCGGCAATCCGCATGCGATCTTCTGGGTCGATGATCTCGATCTCTACGACCTCGGGCGATTTGGGCCGTTGCTCGAGAACCATCCGATTTTTCCGGAGCGCGCGAATATCTCGCTGGCTCATGTGACGTCTTCGGAATCCATTCTCGTCAGAACGTGGGAGCGCGGAGCGGGATTAACGTTGGCATGCGGCTCGGCGGCGTGCGCCGTGGCGGTGTCGGCTGCCCGGAAGCGGCTCACCGGACGCCGCGTGAAAGTAACCCTACCCGGCGGCGATCTCATGATCGAGTGGGCGGCCAATAACCACATCCTGATGACGGGCCCCGTGGAGTTCGAGTACGAGGGCGCGATCGATTTTTCCAAATTGGCAAAGGTGTCGGTCTAGTCCGACGCCCGGCTTCGCTATTGCGAGCGCCTCTCAAAAGGACGACGACGAAGCTTATGTCCGAACCCGAAGTAATCACGCTCGGCTGCCGGCTGAATGTCTATGAATCCGAGGTTATGCGGCGTCATGCACGCGAGGCGGGGCTTGATAACGCCGTCATCGTCAATACGTGTGCAGTGACAGGCGAAGCCGTCCGCCAGGCCGCGCAAACCGTGCGCAGGCTGCGGCGCGCGAGACCGGACGCACGCATTATCGTTACCGGCTGCGCGGCGCAAATCGAGCCAGAGCGCTTTGCCGATATGGCCGAAGTCGATCACGTCATCGGCAATGACGAGAAGATGAAGGCAGAGACCTTCGCCGGGTTGTCGACGTCGACGAGCGAGCGGGTTCTGGTGAACGACATCATGAGCGTGCGCGAGTCGGCGCTCCATATGATCGACGGTTTTCATTCCCACACGCGCGCGTATTTGCAGATTCAGAATGGGTGCGATCATCGTTGCACGTTTTGTATTATTCCGTTCGGCCGCGGTCCGTCGCGCTCGGTGCCAGCTGGCGAAATCGTCACGCAGGTGCGCGGGCTCGTCGAGCGTGGATACTTGGAAGTCGTGCTGACGGGCGTCGACATCACGTCTTATGGCCGCGATCTTCCCGGTGCTCAGACGCTCGGCCAGCTCGTGCGGCAGGTGTTGAAGCATGTGCCGGAACTTGTGCGTCTTCGCCTGTCGTCGATCGATCAAGTCGAAGCCGATGCCGATCTGATGATCGCGCTCGGCGAAGAGGAGCGGTTGATGCCGCATTTGCATTTGTCGCTGCAAGCCGGCGACGATCTTACGTTGAAGCGAATGAAGCGGCGGCATTTGCGCGCCGACGCGATTGCGTTTTGCGAGAAAGCGCGGACGCTACGGCCCGACATCGTGTTCGGCGCCGATCTCATCGCGGGGTTTCCAACTGAAACGGATGACATGTTCGAAAATTCTCACAGCATCGTCGATGAATGCGGACTTACGTATCTTCACGTGTTTCCATTTTCTCCTCGCCAAGGAACACCGGCAGCACGTATGCCGCAAGTTCCAGGGAACGTCGTGAAGGAGCGTGCAGCCAAGCTTCGCGCCAAGGGCAGCGACGTGCTCGCTTCGTATCTCGAAAGTCAACGCGGGAAGGTGGTCGAAGTGCTGGTCGAACGCGACGGCAATGGACGCACGCCGCAATTTGCAGAGGTTCTCATGCAGGGCGAGCGTATTCACAGTGCGGGCGCGATCGTGAGTGCTCACATCAAGCGCGCGGATGCGCAACGGCTCGTCGGCGAGGTTTGCGCGTGAGCGAATCCAAGGAAAAAGGCAAAGGGATCTTCGGCCGCTTTTTCAAAGGTGCGTCAGAGCCTGCCCCTGAACAAGAGGCGAAACGCAGCGAGGAGGTTCCTCCGTCTGACGCTCCGGACGCCGCTCCGCCGGTCGCCGTCGCCAAAGACATCGCGCCCGTCGCCGAACCGCCTGTGAAACAGAGCTGGTTTCAACGGCTGAAGTCGGGGCTTGGCAAAACGTCATCGAAATTGACGTCCGGCATTACCGATCTATTTTCAAAACGAAAGCTCGACGCCAATACGCTCGATGATCTCGAAGATCTCTTGATCCAGTCGGATCTCGGTCTCGAGACGACGAGCCGGATCACGAACGCCATCGGCAAGGGGCGCTTCGAGAAGGGCATTTCCGCCGACGAGGTGCGAAGTGTTCTCGCGACGGAGGTTGAGCGGGTGCTGACGCCCGTCGCCAAGCCGCTTGTCATCGAGCCGTCGCATAAACCGCATGTGATCATGATGGTCGGCGTCAACGGCACGGGCAAGACGACGACGATCGGCAAGCTTGCCAACAAATACAAATCCGAAGGAAAATCGGTTGTGCTCGCCGCGGGTGATACGTTCCGTGCGGCGGCCATAGACCAGTTGAAGGTATGGGGCGAGCGCGCGGGCGTTCCCGTCGTTGCGCGCGAAGTTGGCGGAGATTCTTCAGGCCTCGCCTTTGACGCCTTGAAGCAGGCGCAAGCGACTGGCGCGGATGTGCTTTTACTCGATACGGCCGGGCGGCTGCAAAATAAGCAGGTCCTGATGGAAGAACTCGAAAAAGTCACACGCGTTCTAAAGAAGCTTGATCCGAGCGCACCGCACGACGTTGTGCTTGTGCTTGATGCGACGACGGGTCAGAACGCCCTGAACCAAGTCGAGGTTTTTAGAGACCGCGCCGGTGTGACAGGTTTGATCATGACGAAACTCGATGGGACGGCCCGTGGGGGCATTCTTGTCGCGATTGCAGCCAAGTTCGGCTTACCAGTGCACGCCATCGGCATCGGAGAAGGGGTGGACGATCTGCAGGCCTTTTCGGCGGCGGATTTTGCGCAAGCCATTGCAGGGATCTGACCTCTCGGGGGAACGGAACACCATATGACCCAAGACTTAAATATCGGGAATGCTCCACTGATGAAGGCACGGAAGCGCTTCTTTCCATTCAACGCCGAGCAGACGATCAACATTCTCAGTGAGTTCGGCCCGTTGGTGACGATGTTCGTCGTCAACGCATTCTTCGGCATCAATGCGGGGACCTGGGCGCTGATCGGCACGACGTTCTTGGCGATCGGCGTGATGCTTTACATGTTCCACCGGCCGCCGATTTTCCCGCTTATCGCGTCGAGCGTCACGATCGTCTTTGCAGCTCTGACGCTCATCACGCATGATCCGATGTGGGTTCAGATCAAAGTTACGATCTTCAATGCTCTGTTCGGTGTGTTCCTGATTTCCGGGCTTTGGTTGAACCAGAACTTTTTCAAATATGTTTTCGATAAAACGTTCCACTACACCGATGAAGGCTGGCACAAGTTTACTTGGAGCTTCGCGCTCTTCTTCTTTTTGACGGCTGCCGCGAACGAATACGTTCGTCAGACCTTTCAAGAAAACCGGATGTACGAGATTTTGGGCCATGAAATGGACGGTGTGAACGTCTGGATCCTGTTCAAGGTCGCGATCGTCCTGCCGGTGTCTGGACTTTATGCGTGGGTCCTCACCAGGTTCATGCAGAAATATCGCCTGCCCGATCCGGCGAACGTTGAAGGCTAGAGACATGTCGGATCAGCAAAATGCGCCGGGTTCCAGCGACGAGCCGCAGTTCGATCGCAAACAGCTGATCAAGCTGCTCGTCGAGCTTGGCCCGCTCGTCGTATTTTTCATCGGCAACAGCCGCTACGGCATCTTCGCTGGCACCGGGGCCTTCATGGTCGCGACGGTCATTTCGCTTGCGGCGTCACACATTCTGCTCGGGCGGATCGCTACGATGCCGCTCGTTACCGGCGTCTTCGTGCTGGTGTTCGGTGGCTTGACGTTGTGGCTGCAGGACGATCATTTCATCAAGATCAAGCCGACCATCGTGAACGGTCTCTTCGCGGCAATTCTATTCGCGGGGCTTGTTTCGGGCCGTCTGTTTCTCAAGATCGTCTTTGGTGACGTCATGCGCCTCTCTGAAGAGGGCTGGCGGATTCTGACGCTCAGATGGGCGTTGTTCTTCGTATTTCTCGCGATCCTCAACGAGGTGATGTGGCGGCTGTTCTCCACCGACACGTGGGTGGCGTTCAAAGTCTTCGGCATTATGCCGATCACATTCATTTTCGCGCTCGCCCAAATAGGTATCCTGAAGAAATACGAAGCCCCTGCCGGCGATGGGCCTAAAGCGCCGTAATTCGAAGGGCCGCCTCGACGCCTTTCTGTTATTCGCAAATTTTTGAACGCCGTTTCCCTTTTCACTGGACGGAGCACTCCGCATGGTATTTCTTGGCAGGAACTACCGGACTAAACTTTAGGTTTGATCATTTCGCCTTATCGCTGAGCCAGGATTTTTGAGTCTTGGAACTTCGATGAATCTTTCGGGGGGAAGATGGGTGGAATGTACTGGGGCATGGAATGGCACGCGATACAATCAACCGCCTTGAACGGTCGCCTTTGCACCTTCTACACAGAGCCGGACAATGTGCGGCTGACATCTTCCAAAGTGAACTTGGCGAGGATGATCTAACACCTCGCCAATATGCCATCTTGTTGACGGTCGCCAACAATGAGGGCGTCAGCCAGACTCAGCTCGTAGAGCTGACCGGCATCGACCGCTCGACACTGGCGGACGTGGTCCGCCGCATGCTCAAGAAGGGCTTGCTTCAACGCCGCCGTACGAGGGACGACGCGCGAGCCTATGCCGTCAAGGTGACGGATGAGGGTGCGAAAGTTCTGAAAGCGCGCGATCCGCTTGCTCGCAAGGTCGACGAGCGCATTCTGTCGGGCCTGCCCGCATCGCAAAGAGACCGGTTTCTCCAGGATCTCGGGGCGATCATTCAGACGCTCAACCGCCTGAGAGAAAAAGAGAGCGCCGGCAAATCTGCAGACGCTCCCTCAACTCAGCGGCGTGGAGCTTAAGCGGCCTTCGGTACGAGCCGCTGATTGACGATCGTCTCTGCGATCTGCACGGCGTTGAGAGCAGCGCCCTTCAGCAGATTGTCGGAGACGATCCACATCGCGAGACCGTTTTCGACGGTCGCGTCTTCGCGGATGCGCGATACGAACGTCGAGAATTCGCCGGCCGCTTCGACAGGCGTGATGTAGCCGCCGGGCTCGCGCTTATCGATGACGACGATGCCGGGTGAAGCGCGCAGAATTTCGCGGGCTTCCTCGGGGCTGATCGCGTTCTCGAACTCGATGTTCACTGATTCCGAATGGCCGACGAATACCGGAACGCGCACGCACGTCGCCGTCAGCTTGATCTTGGGGTCCAAGATCTTCTTGGTCTCGGCGAGCATCTTCCATTCCTCCTTCGTGTATCCGTCTTCCATGAAGACGTCGATGTGAGGAATGCAGTTGAAGGCGATCTGCTTCGGAAACTTCTTCGGATCGACTTCCTGGCCCGGCACGTACTTGCCTTTGGTCTGCTGCCAAAGTTCGTCCATCGCGTCCTTGCCGGCGCCGGAGACGGACTGGTAGGTCGAAACGACGACGCGCTTGATCTTCGCTGCATCGTGAAGCGGCTTCAGCGCCACGACGAGCTGAGCCGTCGAGCAGTTCGGGTTCGCAATGATGTTCTTCTTCGTGAAACCGCGGATCGCGTCGGCATTTACTTCCGGCACGACGAGCGGCACGTCCTGGTCGTAGCGCCAGCACGACGAGTTATCGATGACGATCGTTCCCTGTGCGCCGATACGCGGCGACCATTCCTTCGAAACGGTCGATCCTGCCGACATCAAGCAGAAGTCGACGCCGGTGAAGTCAAACGTTTCCAAATCCTGGCATTTGATGACGCGATCGCCGAACGAAACCTCTGTGCCCATCGAACGGCGCGATGCCAAAGCATGGATTTCGCTGACGGGAAATTTGCGTTCCGCGAGCACATTCAGAATCTCGCGGCCTACGTTGCCCGTGGCGCCGACGATGGCGACCTTATAGCCCATAACGTTATGTCCTTGAAAACCTTGGTTTTTATCTACGAGCTTGGCTCGCGCGACGCATGTCTTCCTGGGCGTTCACATACTCGGCCAGCCCAAGATTTTCAAGGATTGTCGAGGCATGGCAGGTGCACGCGGTCTTAATTGAACTTCGCATACGGAAAATGAGGGTCGAGACATCCCGTCCAAGCGTCCGCGGCCGCGAAGGAAACATTTTATGTCTTTAGTAGCGGCAACTGTTCGCCGCTCGCGACAGAAGGAAAAGGGGGACCACCCGTGAATCCGTTGAAGACGCTTACGATGTTTGCCATCGGGGCGCTTGTGCTTACTGCTCCAGCATTCTCGCCATCCAGCTTGGCGATCAGCGCGTGGCTGGACGATGCGGAGCTTCAGCGGTTCAAGGACGCGACGCTCGACGGCCGCTACGCGAACGGCAAGCATTTCACCGAACACTACGGCAGCGATGGGCGGCTCAACTACGTCGAAGCCGCGATGTCGCTCCGCGGGCATTGGTCGATCACCCAAGGCACGCTGTGCACGATCTATGATTTCGACGAGACGGGCGGGTGCTACCGCGTCGCGAAAGTCGATACGAACTGCTACGAATTTTATTTCGTTTCGCGGACGGAACAAGCAGCGCCGGGTCCGGGCGACGGCAAGCCGCGCTGGACTGCTCGCGGGGCCATTCAGGGCCTGCCAAGCGCCTGCCAAGACGAGCCGGCTGTTTAATTGCGCTTGGCGATCGCGTTCCGCGGGCCGACCGCCAAGCGCGTGACGTTTCTTCGTTCTTCTGCTGTCATCCCGGCTGTCGCAACGCGGAGAGCCGGGATCTAGAGCACCTTGTGAAGTGCGATTAGGCGGCGAGCGACTTCAGTTCTGCTTCAATGGCTTTGCCCATCTCGCTCGTGCCGACCTTGGTCATTCCGGGCTGCATGATGTCGCCGGTTCTGAGGCCCTTATCGAGGACGCCCGCAATCGCCTTCTCGACGAGATCGGCTTCGGTGCCAAGGTCGAACGAATAGCGAAGCGCCATCGCGAACGAGGCGATCGTCGCGATCGGGTTCGCGAGGCCTTGGCCGGCTATGTCGGGCGCGGAACCATGCACGGGCTCGTAAAGCGCCTTGCGGCGGCCGGTCTTGGGATCGGGAGCACCGAGCGAGGCTGACGGCAACATGCCGAGCGAGCCCGTCATCATGGCTGCTTCGTCGGACAGGATATCGCCGAAGAGATTGTCGGTGACGATGACGTCGAACTGTTTCGGATTGCGGATCAGCTGCATCGCGCAATTGTCGGCGAGAATGTGCTCGAGCTTTACGTCCGGCGCATAAGACTTATGGACGTCGGTCGTGACCTGCTTCCACAGCACGCCGGTCCGCATGACGTTGTGCTTTTCGGCCGAATGCACGAGGTTGTTGCGCTTCCGTGCGAGGTCGAAAGCGACCTTGGTGATCCGCTCTACTTCATGCGTGGTGTAGACCTGCGTGTCGACTGCGCGGCGCTCGCCGTTCTCGAGCGTCACGATTTCCTTTGGCTCGCCGAAATAGACGCCGCCTGTCAGCTCGCGCACGATCATGATGTCGAGGCCTTCGACCAGCTCGCGCTTCAGGCTCGAAGCGTCGGCGAGCGCGGGGTAGCAGATCGCCGGGCGAAGATTGGCGAAGAGATCGAGATCTTTCCGCAGGCGCAGGAGGCCGGCTTCCGGGCGATGCTGATAGGGAACGTTTGCCCAATTCGGTCCGCCGACGGCGCCGAAGATCACGGCGTCGGCTTTTTCCGCCTTCGCCATTGCCTCGTCGGTGATCGCGACGCCGTGCGCGTCGTATGCCGCGCCGCCGACGAGATCGCGGTCAACCGAGAAGCGGACGACATTGCTCTTGCTGTTGAAGAAACCGATGAGCCGTTCGACCTCTGCGATTGTTTCAACGCCGATGCCATCGCCAGGGAGCAAAAGTAGGGTGTGCGTCGTCATCGGTTAACAATCCTTGGTCCAACTCAGGAGGGGAAATCAGTCGGGGGGAGTGCTAGCGTTTGGACAGGCGCGCGGCAAGCTCCCGGCCGCGGAAAACGGCACTTTGGCGCAGAGGGGTGATATGCAGCTTCGACGGTGTCGGTCCGCTTCGGCGGCATTAGGACTTCTGCTGACAGGCCTTCTGACCGGAGGCGCGGCTTCAGAGGACCGGCCGGAGCTGTCGCTGCCGCTTGCCTGCCAGCCCCATAAGACCTGTTTCATTCAGAACTACGTCGATATCGACCCTGGGCGCACCGCCAAGGACTACATGTGCGGCCGGGCCACTTACGATAAGCACAGCGGCGTCGATTTCCGCCTGCTCTCGGCCGCCGCTACGCAGCCGCCGGTGGCCGTCCTCGCGTCGGCCGATGGCACTGTCAAAGCGGTGAGGGACGGGGTCGCGGACGTTTTCTTCAAGAAGGCAAAGCCGCAAGACGTTGCGGGCCGCGAATGCGGCAACGGCGTCATTCTCGATCATGGGGGCGGCTGGGAAACCCAGTATTGCCACATGCGCCAGGGCAGTGTGCGCGTCGCCAAGGACCAGACCGTCAAGCGCGGCGATCAGCTGGGCGAGGCCGGATTTTCCGGCATGGCGGACTTTGCACAGGTCCACATCAGCGTTCGTCACGACGGGAAAATCGTCGATCCTTTTCTCCCCGATGCTGCAGACGGAAAATGCGATCCCAATGCTCGCGGTCCCGGGATGTGGCAGCCGGCGGCTGCTGCGGCATTCCCTTATAAAAACGGTGAATTGATCGGCGCGGCGTTCGCAGGCGCGCCGCCGACTGTCGAGGCGCTCGAGATCAACGATCGCGACGTCGTTCCGCTGACGGCGTCATCGCCCGCGATCATCCTCTTCGGCCGATTCATCAACCTGATGAAAGGCGACCTCGTGCGTTTCGTCGCCTCGGGGCCGGGGAGTGAGATTTTTGACGAGAGTGCCGCTCCGCTCGAGCGCGATAAGGCGACATACGTTGCTTTTGCAGGCAAACGCCGCCTCTTGGACACTTGGCCCGCGGGACACTACAGCGGGCGCGTGGAGCTCATTCGCGATAAAGGCGTGATCGCGACGAACCTCGTCAGCTTCGATCTCGCTGGGGCGCCCGGTTCAAAAACGTCTGGGCCCGAGCCATCCGTGCCGTCACGACAGGAAGCCCGGTAGCGGAACGAGCAGCGTGAAGCCGCCGATGGTCAGAACCGCACCGAAGCCGCCGAGCACAAAGCTTACGTAAAGGAGGAAGTTGCCGCCCGAGATCAGCGCAACGGAAGCAAGAACGATCGCGATTTGCAGGAGCGCTTGGCCGTAGTCGAAATAGGGGCCGCGCTTCAGGGCTTCGTCACGCGAGGCTTCAAGGGCTTTGGCCTTCGCGAAGAGTTCGTCGAGGCCTTCGCCCCGATCCGGATCGGAAGTGAGCTGCTTATCCAGAACCTTGTAGTCGGCGATTTTTGCTTCGATCAGCTTTTTGGCGTCGTCCGGCATCGCGGGCGTCGACTTCAGCATCACATCGAATTCGTCGACGTGAAGCCGCAGTGACTGGCGGCGCGCATTCTTGGCCTGGAAGAAGGACCAGACGTTCGCGGCGGCGATATTGTGCTGGGTCGCGTCTTGCTGGGAGTTGCTGTCGCCGAGGCTGCAAATGGCTAGAAGGACAGCGAGAATGCCGACATAGACGCCGATGAGCTTCTCTCGGGTCTTTACGATGTGGTCGCTTGTGCTTTCGCGGTTGACGCCTTCTGCGGCCGCGTCGCCACTGAGTTCTTGCAACGCCATCTCACCCCCCGGTCGATCAGCACTGTTTAGATAAAGCGGTCCTTAGTCGATGCGGTCCGAGCCTTAGACAATACGATCCTCAGGGGGCGCCGCAAGCGAGCGCGCCGGAAGCAGATCCTTGCGGTCGATTGCCTTGCCGTCTGCCCCGAGTCTGTAAAGAATTGGAGCGCCCGTCGCGAGCTCGCGTTCGAGGATTTCATCCTTCGACAGATTTTCCAGGATCATCACGAGGGATCGAAGCGAGTTGCCGTGCGCCACGATGATCACGTTCTTGCTCGCGGTGATTTGCGGCCAGATGACGTTATCGTAATAGGGACGCACGCGAGCGAGCGTGTCCTTCAGGCTTTCGCCATCGGGCGGCGCGATATCGAAGGAGCGGCGCCAGAGCTGGACCTGGGATTCGCCCCACTTCTTCCGCGCCTCATCCTTGTTCAGGCCGGAGAGCGCGCCGTAGTCGCGCTCGTTCAAAGCGGCGTTGCGAATGATCGGCACATCGGGCTGGTGAAGCTCCGACAGGATGATATCGAGCGTGCGCTGCGCGCGCTTCAGAGAGCTCGTGAAAGCTATATCGAACTTGACGCGGTGGTCGCGGATCATCCGGCCCGCCACCCGCGCCTCGATCACGCCCTTTTCCGTCAGATCCGGATTGCGCCAGCCGGTGAACAGATTGAGCTTATTCCACTCGCTCTCGCCGTGGCGGACAAGCACGAGAATGTTGTCTGTCAGAGCGTCCGTCATATCTTCATCCCGGCGTCTCCAGCAGCGTTCGGCAATTGCCTTGATTAGATACCCAGCACGTCGGTCATCGCGTAGAGACCCGGCGCGCGGCCTTTTGACCAAAGGGCCGCTCTCACTGCGCCCCGGGCAAAAATCCCTCGATCAGCTGCGCGATGGGTGAGTTCGATACGCTCTCCCTCGCCAGCAAAAATCACCGTGTGATCGCCGACGACGCTGCCTCCGCGCAATGTTGCAAACCCGATATCGCCTGCCCGGCGGGGACCGGTATGTCCGTCGCGGACGCGAACAGAATGATCTTCGAGCGCGATTTTGCGGCCAGCGGCAGCGGCTTCTCCCAACATCAAGGCCGTTCCGGACGGGGCGTCTATCTTCGCCCGGTGATGCATTTCAACAATTTCGATGTCGTAGTCGTTCCCGAGCGCGGCGGCCACCTGGCGTGTCAGCGCCTGCAGGAGGTTGAGGCCAAGGCTCATGTTTCCAGCCTTGACGATCGGCGTCCGCTTTGCGGCGTCTGCAATCGCGGCCAGGCCCTCTGCGTCGAAGCCGGTCGTGCCGATGATAGCGGCTGTTCCGGAGCTTGCCGCCAGCCGGGCAAATTCCACGCTCGCTTTCGGAATGGTGAAATCGACGATGGCGTCGGCTCCAGCGATAACGGCGGCGGCGTCGCTCGTCACCGCGATGCCGAGGTGCTCAAGCCCCGCGAGTTCGCCGATGTCCTTTCCAAGGACCGAGGAGCCCGGCGTTTCGGTGGCGCCGCTAACGCTGCAGCCGGGTTCGGCGGCGATCGCGCGGATCAGTTCGCGGCCCATTCGGCCGGCCGCGCCCATGACGGCGATCTTCATGTCGTCTCCGGTAGCTCGAAGGTAAGCCGTTCAGCCGGGCGGATATAGCAATTCGGTTGCTCGACCGTAAAGGGCAGGTCCGGGATAATTACCGGATTGAGGCCCTTAACGGCGAGCAATCGACGTTAAATCCTTTAAGCGGGGGTTTTGGCGCGCTTCAGGGCATCCACGATGAGCGATTTGGCTTCGTCGGCGTGGCCCCAGTGATCGATCTTCACCCATTTGCCGGGCTCGAGGTCTTTGTAGTGGGCAAAGAAGTGCTCGATCTGCTCGATGGAGATCTTCGGAAGGTCGGTGTAGGTCGTCACGGTGTCGTAGCGCTTCGTCAGCTTGCTCGAGGGCACCGCGATGATCTTTTCGTCGCCGCCGCCGTCGTCCGACATCACGAGAACGCCGACGGGCCGGCAGTTGATGACTGCGCCCGGTACGATTGCGCGCGTGTTGCAGACGAGAACGTCGATCGGATCGCCGTCACATCCCAATGTATGGGGGACGAAGCCGTAATTGCCGGGGTAACGCATCGGCGTGTAGAGGAAGCGATCGACGACGAGAGCGCCGGACGCCTTGTCCATCTCGTACTTGATCGGCTCGCCGCCGACCGGCACTTCAATTACGACATTGATATCATCCGGCGGCATGTTGCCGGGGCTGATTGCGTCGAGACGCATGGGTGGACCTCAAATTAAATCGTTTCGTTTGCGGCCGGACTTCGCGTGGAAGAACGGCGGTTCCAGGACCGCTTAGGTCACAGCCTGCAAGCATCACATGCGGCAAAAGCAGCCCGCTGGCCATAGGCCAATGGTGCCTTTACCACTCGAACGCGATGCGGGTGCTGAGGACTTTGCCAAATCGGACGCAGGACCGGCGCGTCGGGCGGCCGCCGCGGCGGATGTAGAAGGCTCGGGCCCTGTCATTGCCTTCGAGCGCCCAGACGATCAAGCGCTCCAGGTCGAGGCCGTCGAGCGTCGCGCGGCAGGCTTCGAACAAGTGTTCGCCGATGCCGAGACCTTGGTAAACGGGCGTTAAGTAGAGTTCGTAAATCTCGCCGCCGTCGCGGCCCCCGCCACGAGCGCGCCCGCACGTTGCATAGCCTGCGATGGTGTCGCCGTGCAGAGCGACGAGCAGATTTCGTTCGGCCGCGATCGCGCGACGCCACCAAGTGGCATCCCGGCGCATAATTTCTCGTTCGAGATGGAGAGATGGGAGGATGCCGGTGTACGCGAGCCGCCATGAATCGCGGAAAACCTGAGCGATCTCCCCTGCGTCGGCAGGCCGGGCGTTGCGGACAGAAACCTTGAGGCTCTGGTTCAGCATACCAATAGTCTAGCGCCAAGACGGGTAAAACGCATCAGCGGTTCTGACCGCGACCCAAATAAAAAAGACGCGGAACAAGTGTCCCGCGTCCAGTTTTCGACAGAAGTGCCCCACTCGACCGGCCTTAGAGGCGGCCGTCATCATACTCAAGTGCTTAGCCGACGCTCTTGAACTGCTCGAACGACTTCGTCGTCGCGGCGCCAACCGTTTCAAGAGTCTGCTTGGTGACCTTGTTCGAAAGCTCGAAGAGCTCCTTCGACTGCGAACCCGCAACGGCGAACTGCTGCTGCCAATAGTTTGCCTGAAGGCGTGCGATTTCCGGGAACGTGCGGGCGCGTGCCATAGCCTGGGCGGCTTCGAAAGCGGCTTCCGTGTTGGCAAGCGTGTTCGCAACGATCTTCTCGCCGATCGACTTAGCGCCGGCCTGGGTCGTCAACAGGACTTCCTCGGCGACCTTGGCGTTGTCTTTCGCGAGGGATGTGAACTTGTGATAGGCGTCGCGCGATTTCGCGATTGCATCCTCAGCGAACGCGGAAATGTTCTCAGGAACCTTGGCGTCCTTGCCAGCGGTGAACATCTCTTGAGCCTGCTTGGTGAAGTCTTGAACTTGGCGAGTGAAAGCATCGGTCATTGGGGTGACTCCTAATTTTTCAATAAATCGAGTGCGACTTCCAAAAAGGGCTGGCGCCCGATGGCGAAACCAGTGCTCGATATATATGCAAAGTCATTGTGCGATGCAATATGTTTTTGCTTCGCACTTCAAGAAATGCGCGTTTCAGTGCCTAAAGCGCGTCCTTATGCCTCAAATATGGTTAAACGCCGACCTGGACGGGCAGTTATCCCCTACCCTGTTGTTCGCACGTGCGAAGGTAGATGCCCATTTCAAATGCGTCAAAGTTTTGAAAAAACATCGCGATAGCCGATCGCGCTGGGATCGAACATAACGTCACGGCGCGTCAGCGGGCGGGCCAAAGCCAGTCCTTCGAGCGTCCGGCAGCGCGAAAGCGCGACGTACGTTTGGCCGTGCGCGAACGTGCCTCCGCCGAGGTCGACATAGACCTTATCGAGTGTCAGCCCCTGGGCTTTGTGAATCGTCAGCGCCCAAGCTAAGCGAAGCGGGAATTGCTTGAACGTCCCCGCGATCGTCTCGACGATCTTTTCGGCGGATTGATCGAAGGCATAACGCCGATGCTCCCAGGCGACCTGCTCGACTTCGTATTCCTTGCCTGAAACTTCGACGAAGATCTGCTTTTCCGTCAGGCGCGAGACGCGGGCGATCGTGCCGTTGACCCAACGCCTGTCGGGATCGTTTCTCAGCATCATCACCTTGGCGCCGACCTTCAGCTCGAGAGCGACGTCGGCGGGCTGGACGTTCGTTGCAAAGTCGCCGGTGATATTCGCGTCGAAACGCGTCGGCTGGCCTTTCAACGCTTCGAGATACGCGGTGTTGATGCGCTTGGCGGCTGCGTTCGTCGTCGTCAGTATCACATAGGGCTCGCCTTCGGCGAGCGTGCGGATCGGGCTGACGCGCTTATTGATGAAGGCGAGATCGTCGTCGCTGACGCTGCCCTCGCGCACGGAGTTCAGCACATGGATCAGCGCGTCGTCGGTCTGGCGGAAGATCTGGTCGAGTTCGAGAAGCGCCGTGCCGTTTCCTTCCCTGAGCGCCGGTATCGAAAAGAAAAATGGGCTTCCGTGCGTTTCGACGAGATGCGTGAGGACTTCGCGCTCCTGAATGACCGGCGGCAATTGATGGAGGTCGGCGAACAGCAAGATGCGCGCGCCGCCGAAGGGCTCGCGCGGGCGTCCGCGGTTGACGCGCAGCGAGCGGTCTATGGCCCACATCATATCGGATCTGACCATCGAGGCTTCGTCGATGACGACGAAATCGAGTTCGCGCATCACGCGGCCGTTGCGGCTTCGCCGAATGTCGCTTTCCTGGATGAGCCGGGGCGGAAAGCCGAAGAATGAATGGATGGTCTGGCCGCCAATATTGATCGCGGCGAGGCCCGTCGGTGCGAGCACGACCATGCGGTCTTCGTAGGCGTCGCGCAGCGCTTTAAGCAGTGTCGACTTGCCGGTTCCGGCGCGTCCGGTGACGAACAGGTTGCCGGTCTCTTCTTCCATGAAGGCGGCCGCACGCTCGAAGGCCGGTGTCGGCGTTACGCCGTTGGGCCAGTCGATCACTGCAGCCAACGGCTGTCGGTGGCCGTCTCCAATGAGGTGTCGATGGAAGGAGGCATTGTCAGGTGGTTCGGCCCATTGCCCCGTGACGCCCGAATTGGGCCCCGGTGACGCCGAATTGGCGCCCGGCAGTCAAACCAAACGTCAACTCATAAGTCAAATCGGCGCTCCGAGAGATGCGGCGCGCGCCGGGTTTGCTGGAGGGGCTTGATATGGGCCGCGATCGCTGATGGCGATAAAATTACGGGCGGAACTCCGAAGAGCCGCCCGTAATGTCATTCAATGAGTTTGCGATGTCAGTCGGCGCTCATGTCGATCAGCTTAAAGTTTTTATCAAACTTCAAGTCGTACTGGCCGCCCTCTTTGCATTTGGCATCATCGAGCTCGTAAACGCCGGTGCCTTCGGATTCCTTTTCCCATTTGCCGCCTTCGCATCCCCATGCGGCGGCTGCAGCGGTCGCCCGCTTGGCCTCATCGTCGGACAGAGGCGCATCTGCAAATGCGGGGACCGATAGCGCGCATGCCGCGCACACCGCGAAAATGAGCTGCTTCATCGAAAAACTCCTGTGTTCTTTCCTCAGAAGTCTTTCACTTGGGCGCGGGATGCGAATGGACAAGGCCGAGCTGCGGTGTTCGGCCGGATTGTCACAATATTGTTAAAGCAAGTTTACGCAGCGCCGCTCGCGCGGTCGGCATCGCTCTTGCGGCTCTGGCGCTTGCGCTCATTCGGGTCGAGCCAACGTTTGCGCAGACGGATGTTCTTCGGCGTCACTTCGACCAGCTCTTCGTCCGTGATGTAGCTCATCGCCTTTTCGAGCGTGAGGCGCATCGGCGGCGTCAGGAGCACAGCTTCGTCTTTGCCGGAGGCGCGGACGTTCGTCAGCTTTTTGCCCTTGACGACGTTCACTTCGAGATCGTTCTCGCGCGAGTGCTCGCCGACAATCATGCCTTCGTAAACGCGGTCCTGCGGGTTGACCATGAAGGGGCCGCGGTCCTGCAAGTTGAAGATGGCATAGGCCACGGCTTCGCCGGGGCTGTTGGAGATCAGAACGCCGGTGCGGCGTCCCATGATTTCGCCCTTGAAGGGCTTATAGTCATGAAACAGCTTGTTCATGATGCCGGTGCCGCGGGTGTCGGACAGCAGCTCTGCCTGATAGCCGAGCAAGCCGCGCGTGGGGACATGGAATACCATGCGCGTGCGTCCGCCGCCTGATGGGCGCATTTCGAGCAAATCGCCCTTGCGCTCGGAGAGCTTCTGCACAACGACGCCGGTGTAGTTGTCGTCGACGTCGACGATGACTTCCTCGATCGGCTCCAATCGTTCGCCGGTTTCGGGATCAGTCTTGATCACGACTTTCGGGCGCGAGACCGTCAATTCGAAACCTTCGCGGCGCATGTTTTCGATCAGGATCGCGAGCTGAAGCTCGCCGCGGCCCGAGACGATGAAGCTGTCTTTGTCTTCGTTTTCTTCGATGCGGATGGCGATGTTGCGCTCCGCTTCCTTCAGGAGGCGATCGCGGATGACGCGGCTTTGAACCTTGTCGCCTTCTTGACCGGCAAACGGGCCGTCGTTGATGCGGAACGTCATCGACAGCGTCGGCGGATCGACGGGCTGGGCAGGGAGCGGTTCGGTAACGGCCGGATCGCAGAGCGTATCGGCGACGTTCGCCAAGCTCATGCCTGCGAGCGCGATGATGTCGCCGGCGCCTGCGGATTCAACGGGGGTGCGTTCCAGGCCGTGGAAGGCCAGAACTTTTTGAACGCGGAATTGCTCGAGAACCTTGCCCTCGCGGTCGAGCGCTTTGAGCGCCTGGTTCGGCTTCACAGTCCCCGACGTGACGCGACCCGTGAGAATACGGCCAAGGAAGGGATCGGCGTCCAGTGTCGTCGCTAGCATGCTGAACGGGCCGTCATCGACAGCCGGCGGCGGCACGTGCTCGAGGATGAGATCGAACATCGGCGCCAGATTTTCCTGCGGACCCGCTGGATCGCGCGCCATCCAGCCCGAGCGGCCTGAGCCGTAAAGAATGGGGAAGTCGAGCTGCTCGTCGGTCGCGTCGAGGTTGGCGAAGAGATCGAAGACTTCGTTCAAAACGTCTTGGTGCCGTTCGTCCGGGCGGTCGATCTTGTTGATCGCGACAATCGGGCGGAGGCCGCGCTTCAGGGCCTTCGAGACGACGAATTTCGTCTGCGGCAGCGGGCCTTCCGAGGCGTCGACCAGCACGACGACGCCGTCGACCATATTGAGGATGCGTTCGACCTCGCCGCCGAAGTCGGCGTGACCGGGCGTATCGACGATGTTGATGTGGGTACCTTTCCACTCAACACTCGTACATTTGGCGAGGATGGTGATGCCCCGCTCGCGTTCGATGTCGTTCGAGTCCATCGCGCGTTCGGCGACCTTCTGGTTTTCCCGGAAGGAGCCGGACTGCTTCAGAAGCTCGTCGACGAGTGTCGTCTTGCCATGGTCAACGTGAGCGATGATCGCGATATTGCGAAGGGCCATTTCAAACCTGAGTTATGGATGAGCGCCACGGGCTGTGCCACTGCGGCGCAATATAGGGCTCGCACGTAGCATGGCGGCACGGCGCTGGGCTAGGCAGCTTCGGAAATCTAGGGTGCGGCTTAACAGTCGGAAAGCCCGACATGGCGCCCCTTGGCACGATATTTGTTATGTGGTGCCGCAGAGGCGCATATCCAACCCGATTAGATCGCTCAGAACGTCGCTGGCCGAGCTAGCGGACGGGGACGGTTTCAGTCGCCGGTTTTGGGGTCTCTTCCTCGGTCCGCAGGGTTGTTAGAAATTCGTCAATATCGGGCCGCGGAGAGGGTTCGCGCTCAAGGCGCCGACGCTGGTTTTCCGCGACGACGAGCGCCGAGACAGCGGCCCCCGGGGTCTTCAGGCGGCGGCTTCCGGGGATCAACAGCGGATGCTGCGGCTCTTCCAGGTCGAGCTCTTCGAGGAAGGTTTCACGAAGTGCCGCGAACGCTTGCAAGATCGCATCGCGGACGAGTGCCTTCTTCTCGTTCGATGCCTCCGGCGTGACCCTTGGGTCAAGCGTTTGAAGCGCCCGGCGCATGTCATGGAGCGGCGCGTAGGGATAAAGGCCGATCAGGCCATCGGTCTCGCCGGTGTTGCGATAGACGATGCGCATCGTGTCGATCGTCTCGCTGATCCGGTAATACGCCGCGAGATAATCGTCGGTCGCGAGATAAGGCTTTTCACAGGTCGACAGCAGGACGGACTTCGTCCGCACGATGTTGCGCCATTCCTCTTCGAGGCTATCGATGAAATTCGACCGCTTCTGGAAGACGTTGGAAATATAGGCGACGCCGCCCGTCGCGATCAGCAACGACATGTCGCGCATGAATTCGTAAACGTTGCTGGCGGCGGAGACGACAAAGGGCGGCAGGCCCGGAATGTCGTCGGCGAACTTCGACACGAGCAGCAAAGCCAAGACGACGGCGAGCAGCCAGTACAGCCGCGAGAGCGTGCGGTTGACGGAGACGCGGGTCATGACATCAAAACTCCGGCGGGCGCGACGCTGCGCGCGAGATATGCCCGGAGAAGCCGGTCTTTTGCAAATGCCGCCCGCTAATTATTTTCCCCGTCGGCCGGCTGCTTCAGGATCGACCAGTTGATGATCGCGATCTGAGCGCCGATCAGCAGCATCACGAGATTGATGCGAAAGCCGATAAAAGCGGCCCATAACCCGACGACGACACCGAGCAGGGCAATTGTGCGGACGGCACCCGCTTCGGGCAGTATCGCGCCCAGCATGTCCCGATAGATCCTGCCGCCATCGAGCGGAAAGGCCGGAAGCAGATTGAAGACGAGCATCGCCAGGTTGATGCCGCCGAGCGTCAGCGCGGCTTGCAACTTCCACGGACTGTCTTCGAGCCATGGTGCCGGATCGATCGGGCCGAAGCGGCCATTGAAGCCGACATCGGGTTGGCCGAGAGCATTCCAGCACAGAAGAAAGATCAGCCCGTTGGTCAGGGGGCCCGCAAACAGGATGATGATGTTTGCGAGCTTGGACGGGGGCGGGCGGAGCATCCGGGTCCAGCCGTAGAACCCGCCGACAAGAATTTCACCGACTGGAACGGCGAAAAGCCGGGCAACGATAGCGTGACCGATTTCGTGGAGGAGCACTGACAGAAATACTCCGGCCACCAGGACTGAGAAGGCAACCGGCGATTGCTGGAAGATGCCGATCAGGAATAGCGGCACCAGGGCGAACGTGATGTCGACCTTGATCGGAATTCCGGCGAGGCGGAAGATTTCCAGTCTCGGCGTATCGGCAAGGTAATTCATGTCAGCCCTGCCAATCCGCCGAGTGGAAAAATCCTTCAGACTCTTATCGCCTATCGCCCCGGCCTCTACTCGGCTTGCCGGATGGCGAACTTGATCGAGTCCTTTTTAATGTTGCTGAATTGGACGGTAAACGGTGTGGCATCCAAATTAAAGCGAAGTGTCTTTCTGACGCCATCGCAATCAGATTTGCCGCTGTGTGCTGTCGGCTTCAAGGACTTGCCATCCTGCACGATGTCAATCCAGCCGGGGGATTGGAGCGTGACCTGATACAGGCCAGGTGCGCTGCTCGGACTCTGGAAATCGACGATGCCGCCGTAGACGTCGCCTTCCGGTTTCAGTCTGCCTGTCGGCGCAACGGGGAAAACCACGGCGCTCATCGGTTCGAGCGAAAGCGTCACGGCTTTTGCGGGTGGTTCGGCAAGTTTTGCGCCAGACTTTAAGGCGTCGCTGTCCGCAGCCTTCATCCATTGGAGTTCGGTCTTGATCGGCCAGGGAAAGCTATCGCAGCCCCCGGTTTCTGCAGCAAAAGCCGTCGATGCCGTTGCCAGCACGACAGTACAGGCAGCGATGGGCAACAATCCGAATTTTCTCATGCTAGTTTACCATCACCATGACGTCGGTCGCTTTGATCACAGCTGACGCTGCCATGCCTTTGACGAGCCCGAGGTCATCAACGGCCTCGTTGGTGATCGAGGCCATCACGATGGTGCCGCCGCCGACGTCGATCCGAACGTGGGAGGTCGTCGCGCCCTTATGGACGTCGACGATCGTTCCTTTGATGACGTTTCTTGCACTGATCTTCATGCGAATTCCTCTTCGTCAGAAGCGAGCCCGCACATTAGCGAACAACTGCCGCCCTGGCTCGGGGAAACCATCTGCCAGAGAATAATTTTCATCGAGCAAGTTCATGGCGCCAAGCGCAATTGAGGTGCCCTCGGTAAACGTATATTCAGCCTGGAGGTTCACCAGAGCATAGGCGCCGAGATCAATGTAGTTCGGCCTGCCGGTGTAACCGCTCGTCTTACCGCAGTTGCCGGTCGCGTTGGCCGCACCTGTCGTATTCACAAGCGTCGATGAGCAGCTGGTGACGAGGGCCGTGCGGTCGGTCGCGAGTTCGACGCTCGGCGTCAACGTCAGCCTGTCGGTGGCTTTCCAGGCAAGATAGATGAGAGCCTTATGCCGAGGCGTGCCTTCGAGCTGCGTGGCGGCGACTGAATTGTACTCCGTCGTCGTCGAGCCCGGGGAGAGCGTTGCTGAGTCAAAGTCGAGGTGGCGCTCGAGATATGTGTAGTTGCCGCCGAGCCGCAGGCCGGGCATCACGTCCCAGTCGGCCGACAGTTCGAAGCCATAGTTATAGCCGTCGGCGTTGAAGCCGATGATCGAGTTCTTGCTGTTGGCGCCGCCTGAGAAGGCGTTCTGAATGCTGTCGTCGATGTTGGCATAGAAGATCGCCGACGATACGTGGACATTCCGGAACACGGTCTCGCTGATACCGATTTCGTAGTTGGTTGCGCGCTCGGGAGCGATGTCGGGGTTTGCCGTCTTCGAGCCAAAGCGCGTGCTGTAGCGCTCGAACAGCGTCGGGAAGCGCGTGCGGCTTGAAACGTCGGCGTGGACCTTGCCGGTGTCGCTATAGCTGTAGATCGCTGCGGCTTGCCAGTTCCAGGCATCGACGTCGGGCTTATCTGTGCCGCCGTTGGCGTCGAGAACCTGGTTGGTGTCGTAGCTGGTGCCCGTCACGATATCGAGCGAGCGGGTTGCGTGGAACGTGTTCTCGAGAGCGAATGACCACGTTTCTTCCGACTGCCGTTTCGCGGGATCAAGTGTCGTTGAGTAGGCCGGCACATATTTGTAGTTGATGCTCTGCTCGTTGTGGAAGTCGCGACGGAAGTGGATCGCGCCCTTCAGCGTGTTCATCGGAATAAGGTCGGTGCCCATCTCGACGAAGCCACCGTAGGAATAGTCATCGTACGGGCTGTCGGTGAACTGGTTCGTATAGGTCGCGTTCGGATAGAACGAGATCGAGTTCTGGAAGGTGTTATAGTAGGCGTTGGTCTTGATGTAGGACGCATCGCCGAGTTTCGTCTTCGACAGCCACGACAGCGATGACGTATCCCATTGCGGCCAATCCCAATAGCGAACCGTGTTGCCGTTGAAGTAGCCCTGCACGATCTGCCGATCGACGCTCAGCGGCGCGCTCTTTTCGCCCTGCTGATTGGTGTAGTTGATGCTGTATTCGTCGGTCGCGTTCGGCGTAAGGCCAACCTTGGCGTTGATGCGCCAATCGCGGAAGTCAGAACGATCGCGTTCGCCGCTTCTCTGATAGGGGAAGCCCGCCGCGACGCCCTGGTTATAGCCAAGGGTCGAGAAATTGGCGGGCTTAAAGTCGTGCGAGAGATTGAAGTGGTCCTGGTCGACGATGTTGCCGCTGACCTGGGCGTAGTAGCCCTTCTGACGGGTGCCGGCGTAGGCGTAAGCATTCCAGGAATTGAGGCTGCTGAGATCACCGTTGGTGACGAGTCCGGTGCGGCCCTCGAGTTCGATTTTCTTCGTCGGCTTGCGGCTGACGAGGTTGATCGCGCCGCCTTCGCCGCCTGGACCGTTCAGGACGGAGACATAACCTTTCGCAACCTGGACTTCAGCAAGGTCCGGCGTCAGGAAGCGGCTGAAATCGAGCCGGTTATCAGCCGGCAGATAAACGCGCACGCCGTCGATCGACAGAGGCACCTGATAGCGGTTGAAGCCGCGCACGAAGATATCTTTTTCGTTGCGGCTGCCGCCGGAGTTGGTCGACGACACGCCCGGCAACAGGTTGACGGCCTGATCGAGTGAGTTCTTGTTGAACGTCCACATTGCCTCGTTGGTGACGGTGCTGCCGCCGATCATATCGATCTGGCCGAGCGTAAACACGCCGATGGCGGGTCCGCCCGATCCTGACGTTGAGCCGGTAGGACTTGCGCCTCCGGCAGATCCTTCACTCGCGTCGGCGGTGTTTTCTTGCGCCGTGCCGGACGGGGAGGCTTTCACAATTTGTGATGATGGTCTGGGCTTCGCGCGTCGACCGATCGGTTCGGTCGGGGACTGCACAACGACAGGTGGCAGAACCGAGGCCTCGTCGGCCGTTACATCGCCACCTGGTGTCGGCGCCTGTTGTGCTTCTGCTTGATGTGATTCAACCACGACAACGCACACGGCCGCTATGGCGGCCAACGCAATCCGCGACATCTTCCCCCCAATTGAGTTCTTACGCGGTGCCCCCGCACCGATCGTCCGTTATAGTTTCCGGGCTATATAGTCACAAAGCTATAACGTTGCGCAAGCGGAAATGTCCGCGCCGATTATTATCGGCGCGGAGCGGGCAAATCGGACGTCAGGCGAGATTTATCGTTGCTCGCGAAGCGGCAGAATTGCGACGCGGTCTCGTCAGCTCAGATGATGCTCTTTGCGTAGAGGTCGGTGCGGCGATCGCGGAAGAATCCCCACTCGGCGCGATATGTTTCGATGAGGTCGAGATCGAAGGTGTGAATGAGAACGCCTTCGTCTTCGGCACCGAATTTCTGGACGAGTTCGCCGCGGTGGTCCGAGATGAAAGAGTGGCCGTAGTATTTCTGCTTCACGCCGTCGTTGTCTTCCTCGCCGATGCGATTGGCTGCAACGATCGGTATGGAGTTCGAAACGGCGTGGCCCTGCATCGCGCGCTGCCACTGCAGATGCGTGTCCAGTGACGGATCATAGGGTTCCGATCCGATCGCGGTCGGATAGAACAATATCTCGGCGCCTTGGAGAACCATGGCGCGGGCGCTTTCGGGGTACCATTGGTCCCAGCAGATGCCGACGCCGATCTTGCCGCGTTTCGTATTCCACGTCTTGAAGCCGGTATCGCCCGGCCGGAAATAATATTTTTCCAGGTAGCCGGGACCATCCGGAATATGGCTCTTGCGATAGACGCCGAGAATTTCGCCGTCAGCGTCGGCAATCGCGATGCTGTTGTAGTAGCGGGGGCCGTCCTTCTCGAAGAACGATATCGGGATGACGACCTTTAGCGACTTCGCAACCTCGCGGAGTGCGATCACGCACGGATGCTCCATCACCGGATGCGCGGTTTCAAACCACTTCGGTTCCTGGCGCGTGCAGAAGTAGATGCCTTCGAACAGCTCGGACGGCAGAATAATTTCCGCGCCGCGGTCAGCGGCCTCGCGGACAAGCGCTTCCGTCTTGGCGATATTGATTTTGATATCGTGTCCGTAGGACGTCTGAATGCTGCCGACCGTGATCGAGCGTCGCGCCATCTACAGGGGCTCCTGTTGTGTGATGCAGTGAAATGATCCGCCGCCGGCCAGTCCACAGCCAAGCAAACCGCGAGACGATACGCCAACAACTGCGCGTGTGGGAAAAACAGCCTGCAAAGCCTGGAGAGCGTCTGCCTCGGTCGCGGTTCCATAAATCGGCACAACGACAACATCGTTGGCGATTATAAAGTTCATATGGGAAGCCGGCGAAACGTCTCCAAGGGCGTTGCGGTAAAGGCCGACACCCGGAATGCGAATGACCTCGAGCTTGCGACCGAGCGCGTCGGTCGCGGCTTCAAGGCGCGTCGCGATGGCGTTCAACGTTTCGGCGTTCGGATCGTCGGGGCCGGCGGGCTCCTGGCAGACGACGCGGCCGGGCGCGACGAAGCGAGCGATATTGTCGACGTGGCCATCGGTATGGTCGTTCTTGAGGCCTTCATCGATCCAGATGACCGTCTTCGCGCCGAAGGCTTCGGCGAGCGCCTGTTCGGCTGCTTCTTTCGTCCAGCCATTGCGATTGGGGTTGAGCAACGTCTGCCGCGTCGTCAGGATCGTGCCTTCTCCGTCGTGGTCGACGGCGCCGCCTTCGAGCACAAAATCAAAACGGCGTATCGGCGTCTTCGCAAGCTCGGCAACGTCGTCGCCGACGGTCGCGTCATCGGGGAGATCGTATTTTCCGCCCCAACTGTTCGTCTTGAAGCGAAGAGCAACGGCGCTGTTCCCGCTCTGTGCGAAAATCGGGCCGGTGTCGCGCAGCCAGATATCGCCGTACTTCGCGGGGATGATTTCGGCGGCATTGCCGAGTGCTGCGAGCGCCGAGTTGCGCGCTTCTTCGCCGTTCGCGAGAAGCCGGACCTTGTTGCCGGCGATGCTGAGCGCGCGGATGAGCGCCGCCACGTCGCGACGGGGCGTTTCGAGATCGCCGCGCCACTCATCGGGATCGGCCGGCCATGCGGTCCAAATCGCCTTTTGAGGCGCCCATTCGGCGGGCGTCACCACCGGCGTTCCGTCCGCTACGTTCATTCTCAGGTCCTCACAATTATCGTTTCGAGACGCATTTTATGATCGAGCACGCGATGTCGGGGATCGAGACCCCCTCGTCAAGACCAGAGATGGCCGAGGAGGTGCGTCACACCGTAAAATCGCGCGGGAGAGGGGTGCCTAGCCGATGATGACGATGCTGAGATGACGGTATCGGGTGGCCGAAGGGCAGAAGCGGGCCTGGACGACTGGGACCACATGCAAGGAGCCATAAAATACAGCGCCTGAAAAAAAGCGGGAGCGGCTGCCGATGATGGGGCGCGTGCCGAGTGAGACGCCCTGACGCCATCGGAGCCAGCCGGTCCCGTTAAACGTAGAATGCCTATTGATTCTTTAACGCATCGTTAACTCGTCAGCGTGCGGTCTTTTCGTTCCGGCTGCGCCAGTGCGAAGGCGTCAGACGCGCCTGCTGAACATTGATGCAAACAGGCCGACGATGATCAGCGCGGGGATGACGATGAGCGCGATGGCGCCGATCGTTACCGCGATGCCGAGCATCAGGAATGCCATGACGGCGAACAGCAGGACCGCCGCCACGAATACCACAAACTTGACTGCCCATTCGCGCCAGCCAGTGAGCACCGTCGTCTCGCCGTTTCTTGTAATGACGATCATGGTCTCAACCTCTATTTGAACTTCATACCGGTTCAGAATTTAGTGTCGTCACGGAACTCGTGCAGCCATTGCGTCGGCGATTTCCTGTGATCCTTGGATGACGATATTTGTGCCACAAGCTTGGAGGTGCGTTACCTCAGCGTCGGAATGACCTCGCACGATGATCGGCAACCCGGGGTTCGCCGCCCGCGCCTGGGCCACAATTTGCCCTGCTTCGAAGCTGTCGGGAATGGCGACGAGCAGACATTTCGCTTGCTGCAGATTGGCAAATTTGAGAAGCGCCACGCCGTTGCCCGCGACCGCTTCGACCTTCTTTTCCTTGAGCTTGTTCACGACGTCATCGTTCTCGTCGATGACGTACATCGGTATATGCCGTCGTTCCAGTATTTCGCCGATAGGACGTCCTACGCGGCCGTAGCCGATCAATACGGCGTGGTCCTGCAACGTCGTCTTTTCGATTTTGACGGGCGGTGCGGGCTGAGGCGCGTTCGCCGCCTCACGCTTTTCGAGCTTTTCCTCATACCGGTCGAGCGCAAAGAATAGAAGCGGGTTCAGCATTATGGAGCCGATGGCGCCGGCCAGGACGAGTTCACGGCCAAGCTCGGGCAAGACGCCGAGTGTGACGCCCAACCCAGCGAGAATAAACGAGAACTCGCCGATCTGCGCCAAGCTGACGGAAATCGTGAGTGCAGTCGCGGCGGGATATCCGAATGCGCGAACAATCCCGTAGGCCGCCACCGATTTGCCGACGATGACGATCGTCAGCGTCGCTATGACAGCAAGGGGATCGCGGAGGAGAATGGCCGGATCGAACAACATGCCGACGGATATGAAGAACAACACGGCAAAGGCATCGCGCAGCGGAAGCGTTTCAGATGCTGCCTGCTGGCTGAGCGTCGATTCGCTCAGGATCATGCCAGCAAAGAAGGCGCCGAGAGCGAACGACACGCCGAACAGCTTGGCCGCCCCGAAGGCCGTTCCGAGCGCAATCGCGAGCACGGCCAGGCGGAACAGCTCTCGCGACCCGGTGTGGGCAGCGTAATGCAAAATCCAAGGAATAATTCGGCGGCCAGCGACGAGCATCAGAACGACGAAGGCGACGATCTGGAGTACGGTCACCCCAAATGTCTTCAGAAGATTGAAGCTCTCGGCATTGCTTACCGGTACGTCCCCCGTGGCGACGTTGAACATTGGGAGCAGCGCCGGCAGCAGCACCAGCGTCAGAACCATCACGATGTCTTCGACGATGAGCCATCCGACGGCGATGCGGCCACGCTCGGTATTGAGAAGCCGTCTCGCCTGCATCGCTCGCAATAATACGACGGTACTCGCAACGGAGAGCGCGAGGCCCATAACGATGCCGGCTCCCGGCTGCCAGCCGAGATGAAGCGAAAGGCCCAAGCCGAGCAGCGTCGCGACGACGATCTGCACGACTGCGCCCGGAATCGCGATTGCGCGGACCGACCAAAGATCTTTCATCGAGAAATGCAGTCCGACGCCGAACATCAATAGGATGATGCCGACTTCCGCGAGTTCGGAGGCGATCGTCTGATCAGCAACAAAACCGGGCGTTCGCGGGCCGAGCGCTACGCCTGCAAGAAGGTATCCGACGAGCGGCGAAGCGCGGAGACGCTGCGCTATCGCTCCAAATATGAAGGCCAAACTCAGGCCGACGACGATCGTAGCAATTAGGGGTGTTTCGTGAGGCATCGAATCCTTCTTCCGGACGGAGGAAGGCCGCACTTTTCACTACGAGCGTCGTAATTTCAACCTTGGTGCCATCTGGACGCTTCGTGGGGCGTCTCAGATGGTCACGCGAGAGGCCCCAGTCAGCGAGAAGGAGCAGTGAGTCTTACGTCTTGTTTCGCTGGCCGAGCGTGCGCAAACGCAACGCATTGAGCTTGATGAAGCCTTCAGCGTCCTTCTGGTCGTAAGCGCCTTTGTCGTCCTCGAACGTGACGAGCGTCGGCGAATAGAGCGTCTTCGGGCTCGCGCGGCCAATGACGATGACATTGCCCTTATAGAGTTCGAGCGTGACTTCGCCCTCGACGTTCTCCTGGCTCTTGTCGATCAGGGCCTGAAGCATCTCGCGCTCGGGCGAGAACCAGAAGCCGTTGTAGATCAGCTCCGCGTAGCGCGGCATGATCTCGTCTTTGAGATGCGATGCGCCGCGATCGAGCGTCAGGCTTTCGATGGCGCGATGGGCGGTGAGCAGGATCGTGCCGCCGGGCGTCTCGTAAACGCCGCGCGATTTCATTCCGACGAAGCGGTTCTCGACGAGGTCGAGACGACCGATGCCGTTGTCGCGGCCGAGATCGTTGAGGGCCTTCAAGAGAGTGGCGGGCGAAAGCTTCTTGCCATCGAGCGAAACCGGATCGCCCTTTTCGAAGCCGATCTTGATGGTCGTCACCTTATCGGGCGCGGCCATCGGCGAGATTGTGCGCTGATAGACAACCTCGGGCGGTTTCTTCGCGGGGTCTTCGAGCGCTTTGCCTTCGGACGAGGAGTGCAGAAGGTTGGCGTCGACGGAGAAGGGCGACTCGCCTTCTTTGTCCTTCGCGACGGGGATTTGGTTCTGGCGAGCGAAATCCAGAAGGTCTTCCCGGCCCTTGAACTTCCATTCGCGCCAGGGGGCGATGATTTTGATGCCGGGCTCGAGCGCGTAATAGCCGAGCTCGAATCTGACCTGATCGTTGCCCTTGCCCGTTGCGCCGTGGCAGACGGCGTCGGCGCCGACCTTGCGCGCGATCTCGATCTGCTTCTTCGCGATCAGTGGACGGGCGATGGACGTGCCGAGCAAATAAACGCCTTCGTAGACCGTGTTGGCGCGAAACATCGGGAAGACGAAATCGCGGACGAATTCCTCGCGCAGGTCTTCGATGAAGATGTTTTCTTCCTTGATGCCGAGCATCAGGGCCTTCTTGCGGGCCGGCTCCAGCTCTTCGCCCTGTCCAAGGTCGGCGGTGAACGTCACGACTTCGGCGCCGTAGGTCTCCTGCAGCCACTTGAGGATGATCGAAGTGTCTAAACCGCCGGAATAGGCGAGTACGACCTTTTTCACGGTTTTAGGCGCGGCGCTCATGGGAGATCTGGCTTTCGAATTTGGAATGGGACGGAAACGCGCGGCACTATAGGGTCGGCGGCGCTGCCTGCAAGTACGGTTGATGCCATGTCCTACATGTCGCAATCGGGCTTAGACATTAACGACAGCGGGCTCAACTGAGGAAGCGCAATGAAACCGACTATCGTCTTCTGGTACGAGTTCGCGTCGACCTACTCTTACCTGAGCGCCATGCGGATCGAGGAAACGGCAGCCGAGGCCAACGTCGCTGTCGATTGGAAGCCATTTCTGCTCGGGCCGATTTTCAAATCGCAAGGCTGGGAAACCTCGCCTTTCAATATCTATCCGGCGAAGGGCCGCTACATGGTGCGGGACATTGGGCGCACCGCGGCGTCGCGCGGAATTCCTTTCCAGATGCCCGCGTCGTTTCCGGCCAATGGATTGAAGGCAGCACGCCTTGCGATCGCGGCGCGAAGCAAAGGCGCGGACGCCGCATTCAGCCGTGCGGTCTTTGCCGCGGCCTTTGCCAAGGGTTTGGACATCTCCGATGACGCTGTGTTGACGGATTGCCTAACGAGCACCGGTCTCGAGGCGGACGATCTCAGGCGGCTCAGCACGGACATCGCGGTCAAGTCGGAGTTGCGCGCCAATACGGAAGAGGCGCAGGCGCTCGGGATATTCGGTGCGCCGAGTTTCAGCACCCCAGATGGGGAAATGTTCTGGGGAGACGACCGGCTCGACCAAGCTTTGACCTGGGCGAGGAAGCGCGCGCCCGAATGAATGAGGATTGATTTTCCAACGTTTTGAGCCAGATGCGGGCTTCGGCCGATCACTTCTCGGCGGGCATTTGTGGCGCAAATGACGCGTATTAACCGGTTCCGCACCGCAGCAAACTCATGAACATAAAAAAGGCATCGCAAAGGTGTTTGCGATGTTTCTGTCCAACGTCAACTGATAGAAGCTCGGGAATATATCTCATCGGGGGAGAGCGGCCGTGATCAGGTCGATTCGCATCGTCGGGAATCTGGTGTGGTTAGGTTTGCTCGGCTGCGCCTTGGCGCTGCCGCTGGCTGCCGAAGAAATCACCGTAACGATCCCTCCGGACGATCCGCCGGCACAAGCGGCCGCGCCAGCTGAGCCGGCAGCTCAACCCTCAGCGGTTCCGGCATTCACGCCGCACGACAATCTCCAGAAGTCCGCCGACAGCACCGATCCGACGGCGCATCCGACCGACTCGGCTCCGCCAGTTGCTCCGGTCAAACACAAGCAGAAGGCGGCGGCTGCGCCTGCTGCCGCGCCGGCTGATGGTTCGGCCATCCCGGCTGCAACAGACGGAGCGGCCAAGCCCGCCGAAAAGCCGAAGACGGCGAAGGCGAATTCGCCATGTTTCAATATCGATGAGAACGCCTGCGGCGAGCTCAGTAAAGCGTGCATCTGGGTTGCGGCGGGTACCAACGATGCGGGCAAGCCGACGAAGGCCCGGTGCCGGTCCCTGGCAATTCTGAAGAGGGAAGAAGAGAAGGCCGCAAAAGCTGCCAAGGCCACGGGCGCAACGCCGGAAGTGCTGCCGTGGGCCACGAACGGCGCAGCAGCGCCGCCGGCGTCTGCCGATGGGGCCGCTGCGGCTCCTCCGGCCGACGCAACCAAGGTTGCCAAGAAAACGAAGACGGCAGCCGCTAAGAAGACGCCGAAGCCGAAGCCCGAAACGGTCAATGCCGCTCCTGCTGCTGCGGTTGGCGACGCGGATGCCGCGGCTGCGCCTGCTTCCGGTTCAGCTCCGGAGCCCGACGCACAATAGGGGTTTCAGGTTGAATAACTAGCGCTTGCCGGATCGAGTCCTCGTCGAGCGGGGACTGGTCTTCAGTGCAAATAGGCCGACCAAGGTGAACGCGGCGTGAAGTGCCGGTCCATCGCTTGGTGTCCTTCGGGATTTCCAAAGACAAGCCGCCACTGCGTGCATGCGGCGTCCGCTGCATCCATGGCTGACGTGCTTGCCCGGGCCGTCGGTGCCGCCACGGCATACGGCACGCCGTAGGACAGCATCATCGCCATCATGGGACCCTGATAGAGCGTCCAAGGCGAACTGCCCCAGTATGCCTGAACCGATGCGGGCCAGAACGTATCGCCGCCGGGAAATACGCGCGACGCGGCTATGGCCTGCTGCGCGCCGGGCCAGTAAGCGAGAGATGCGCTCCCCATCGCCAACCACGCCTGCATGATTTCGTTCTGGAAGGGTGCGGGCGCGTGGGCGACGGGGGTCCAATCACCGAACCAAGCAGACCAGGCCAAGGGCTGTGGGGCAGCCGGTTCAGGCGCGAGGAGACCTTGCGGCGTCATTTCTTCGTAAAGGCGCTTCTGACACGCCAAGCCCGCGGCGATGGAGGCCTGCCCCATCTCGAACATGGCTTCCGTCGCTTTCTGCAGAAAGCGGAAATGCAGGGCGCAATCGAACAAAATACTGTCCCTCGGGTTCGGCTTTGACGTTACCAGGGATGGTGCATCGCAGCAACAATGAAGCCCTTCTGCAGCACTGTTGGTTAATCAACTGTTCGCGAGGTCGGCTGCCCGAAGGGCGAATGTCAGTGCAGCGTCTGCGTTTTGTCGCGGCCGTTTGGCGCCGGGTTGCCGTCCCTATCGATCATCTCATCTTCGCTCTCGTTCGCCGGGGCGATGGCAGCGTCGTCGGACCGTTGGCGGTCAGACCTTGTTTTCGACAGCGTCAGGCGCTGCATGATCGGACGCCCGCCGCGCGTTTGCTCGTCCACGGTCGGCGGTCTCGTGATCACGACTTCGGCGCCGTCATTATTATTCTCGGCATTATTCTCGGCGCGTAACGCTACTTCGGATTGCGCGCCAGGAATCACTTCAGCTGTTTGGGGCACCGAAGCGGTTCGCGCCTGATGCTCGGCATGCGGACGTCCTGCGAACTGACCGGCGGCGAGCCAATAAAAGAAGCCTCCGAAGAAGCCGATCGTGAGGAATGCCTTGACCGCATAATTGTTGAGGATCGTCGTCGGCTGGCCCACGACTTCGCTCGCATATTGCGCGACGAAACCGAGCATCGAGATCGCGACGCCGGCGAACAGATAGAACGTCAGCGAGCGGACGGAGAACGACTCGCTCAGAATCGCGACGATGAGAACGAAGACGGATGCGAAAATTCCGAGATGTGTTGCGGCGAGCAGACCGAGCTCGATTGTTTCGCCGGCCGTTTTCGGCAACCGCTCGATGGGCTCAGTCAGCACGTCGATAGGCGTCGTGACGAACATGACGGTCACTAGCCCCGCGGCCAAGCTCGCGAGCAAGAACCCGAACATCACACGCGCTATTGTGCTGAGAAACCGTAGCACGACGACCCCGCCCCTGCGTCTCATCTCGTGCGAAATGTATATGAGTGAGCGCCGCGGGCTCAATCAAAATAACGCGGCGACCGTTCGAGAGGGCCCGTTAGGCGCCCTGGGACGCGGCGTTGCGCTCGCTGGCCGAGAGCTTGAGGCTTTCAGACCTAAGTTGCCCGCAGGCCGCGAGAATATCGCGTCCGCGGGGTGTGCGGACAGGGCTCGCGTAACCAGCCCGATTTACGACGTCTGCAAATCGTTCGATGGTTTCCCAATCCGAGCATTCATAGCGCGTGTTCGGCCACGGATTGAACGGTATCAAGTTGATTTTGGCGGGAATTCCCGCGAGGAGGCGCACGAGCGCCCGCGCCTCCGCGAGGCTGTCGTTGACGCCTTTCAGCATCACATATTCGAACGTAATGCGGCGCGCATTCGAGAGCCCCGGATAATTGCGGCAGGCCTCGATAAGCTCAGCGATCGGATATTTGCGATTGAGCGGCACGAGTTCGTCGCGCAGCGCATCGTTCGTCGCGTGCAGCGAGATGGCGAGCATGGTGTCGGCTTCTTCGCCCCAACGCGGAATTTCGGGAACGACACCCGACGTCGACAGCGTGATGCGCCGCTTCGAGAGCGAGAGGCCTTCGCCGTCCGACGCGATGTCCATCGCCGCCTTGACGTTGTCGAAATTGTAGAGCGGCTCGCCCATGCCCATCAGCACGACGTTCGTTATCTTGCGTTCGCTCTGCGGCAGCAGACGGCCGTCGTCGGGACCCTTGGCGCCGGGCCAGTCGCCGATGCGGTCGCGGGCCAGCATGATCTGAGTGACGATTTCTTCCGTCTCGAGATTGCGCACGAGCTTCTGCGTGCCGGTGTGGCAGAACGAGCAATTCAGCGTGCAGCCGACCTGACTCGAAATGCAAAGCGTGCCGCGGTCGCTCTCGGGGATGTAGACGGTTTCGATTTCCGGCGCGCGCGCTTCGTGGCCGCGCTTTGGGAGCCTGAGGAGCCATTTGCGCGTGCCGTCGACGGAGATCTGTTCGGAGACGATCTCGGGGCGGTCCAGAACGTAAAGCTCTTCGAGCTGGCGACGGAGGTCTTTCGAGACGTCCGTCATGTCTTCGAAGCGGGTGACGCCACGTACGTAGATCCAGCTCCAGAGCTGGCCGACGCGCATGCGAAGCTGCTTCTCCGGAACGCCTGCCGCAGCCAGCGCCAGTTTCAAGCGGTCGCGCGTCAACCCCGCGAGCGAGAGCTTGGCGGCGGGCTGGTCGGCGTCAATCTTGATTAAAGGCGCGGCGGTCATAGCGAAAACATGCTTTCGGTTCGGAAAGCGCTCCTTTTACAGGCGTTCGGGGTCGATTGGTAGCATGCGCGATGCCGCGCTCGTTCTGACGACCGGAAAGATTAATTTCTTGCAGTCGGTACCGGAGTTTAACCCCCACCCCTAACCCCTCCCCGCAAGGGGGAGGGGAAACAGGCGGACTTTCCCTGCGAGGGAGTGGGGAAGCGAGCGAACCGGCTTAGCGAGTTTAAAGAATGAAGCGGCTCAGATCGGCATTCTTCGAAAGCGTTCCGACGCGTTCCGTCACGTAAGGGCCGTCGATAACCACGGTTTGCACGCCTCGGTCGGCGGCTTCGAACGAGACGTCATCGAGCACGCGTTCGAGCACCGTCTGAAGCCGCCGGGCGCCGATGTTTTCAACGGTCGAGTTCACTTCGACGGCCGCGTCGGCGATGGCTTCAATCGCGTCCGGCTTGAATTCGAGCGTGACGCCTTCGGTCTGGAGCAGGGCTACGGACTGCCTGATGAGGCTGACCTGCGGCTCCGTCAGGATGCGTTTCATGTCTTCGCGCGTCAGGGCGTTCAGCTCGACGCGGATCGGGAGACGGCCCTGCAATTCCGGCAACAGGTCGGACGGCTTCGAAACGTGGAACGCGCCGGAGGCGATGAAGAGGATATGATCCGTCTTCACGGGGCCGTGCTTGGTCGCGACGGTCGTGCCTTCGATCAACGGCAGGAGATCGCGCTGCACGCCTTCGCGCGAGACGTCGGCACCGCCGCGCGCAGCATCGCCGCGCGATGAAATCTTATCGATCTCGTCGAGGAACACTATGCCGTTGTTCTCGACAGCAGCAATCGCTTCGCCGGAAATCTGATCGCTGTCGATCAGCTTGTCGCTTTCCTCGGCGATGAGAATGTCGAAGCTATCCTGAACGGTGACGCGGCGCGACTTCGTTCGCTGTCCGAGCGCCTTGCCGAGCATCTCGCCGATGTTGATCGTCGCCATCGAGCCGCCCGGCATGTCGAATTGCGGGATGGGCGAGGAGGTATCGGCGACGAGAATGTCGATCTCCTTGTCGTTCAATTCATTGTTGCGGAGCTTCTTGCGGAAACTGTCGCGCGTCGCCGGGGACGAACCGGAGCCGACGAGTGCATCGAGCACGCGTTCTTCCGCGGTCTTTTCGGCTTTCGCGCGAACGCCTTGGCGTTTCGCTTCCTTGACGAGGGCGATGCCGACTTCAACGAGATCGCGAACGATGCTGTCGACATCGCGTCCGACGTAGCCGACCTCGGTGAATTTGGTCGCTTCGACCTTGAGGAACGGAGCGCCCGCGAGCTTCGCCAACCGGCGGGAAATCTCGGTCTTGCCGACGCCGGTCGGGCCGATCATCAGGATATTCTTCGGCAGAACTTCGTCGCGAAGCTCGCCGGTCAACTGCTGACGGCGCCAGCGATTACGCAGGGCTATGGCGACGGCACGCTTGGCATCGGCTTGGCCGACGATGTAGCGGTCGAGTTCAGATACGATTTCGCGCGGTGAAAAATTCGTCATTGTCTCGCTTCAGGAAGATAGGGAGCAAAGGCGGTTTTTTGCAGGTGCGGCAAAAGCCTGTTTCTGATGGGGTGCCAAAAGACGCCCAGAAACAGGACGAAAATGCCGACGACGCCGAGCGTCAGCACGAATGTCGACGAGTTGCCTCCGGCCGCCGACAGGAGGAAGCCGCCGCTCAGGAGATCGTAGACGGCGTACGTGAAGTAGATGAGCGACGACACGAGGAGCGCGCGCCGATCGATGGCGAGCGCGAACACGGCGAGCAGGAGCACGGTTGCCAAGATGGCCGCCGATGTCGCGGTGCCGTTCGTCGATTGCTTGATGAGAAGGATGACCGGCGAAACGATCAGCGGCGCTGCGACGAGCTGCAGCCAGAAGGCGCAGTCGGAGAGGCGCGTTATCCGTTTCGTGTCGCGGGCGTCGTAGGCGAGCGCTGCACTGAGAACGACAAGGCCATAGCCGAAGGCGACGAACGCCGGGCCGATCTCGACGATTTGGAGAAGGCTTTTGCTGACGACGGCGTAGCCGAAGAACGCGATCAGCGCGAGTGCGAACGGCAGGCGGAACCGCAGGTAATAGACAATCGCGGCGACGAGCGCCGGTCCGCCGAATGTGAGCGATGGGTTGCGCCAGAATGCGAATTCGGAGTCGGCGTCCCAGTGAGATGAGGCGAAGTTATTCCAGTGCATCTGGACCACGACGGCCGCAGCCGCAAAGGCGACGAACAGCGTGGAGAGCACTATTCCCGGCAGCACGGCGCGTAGCCGCCCGACGAGGATTTCACTCAAGATCCAGAACGTCAACGCCGCGAACGCGAGGGCGCCGAACCAGCTCATGCCGAAGGCGCTCGTCGAACTCAGGATGAGGAAGGCGCCGGCGACGAGCAGCACGCCAATCGTCAGGAAGACGTCGTTGAAGCCGTTGAGGAAGCGAAAGCGCTCTTCATCGGCAATGGCGGGTTCGCCGTCGGGACCCAAAACCGCGGAACCCTGGCGCATGGCCTGCAACTTCTCGGCCTGTGCCGCGTCGATGACGCCGGCTTCGACCGCCGCTTTCAGATCTTCAGGTGATAATGCGCTTGGCATCTGGTCAGTGATCCGGGTGTTGGCGATTGGCGTTTCACTTGTCCGCTAGCCTGGTGCGTCCAGGGCTTCGACGACAATGTTCTTATTCGTATAGACGCAGATGTCGGCTGCAATGGACATTGCCTTGCGGGCGATGGCTTCGGCGTCGAGAGGCTGATCGAGCAGCGCGCGGGCGGCGGCCAGCGCATAATTGCCGCCGGAGCCGATGCCCGCGATGGCATTTTCGGGCTCGAGAACGTCGCCGGTGCCCGTCAGGACGAGGGTCGTCGACGCATCGGCCACGATCATCATGGCCTCGAGGCGGCGCAGAAAACGGTCGGTGCGCCAGTCCTTGGCGAGCTCGACCGCGGCGCGGGTCAGCTGGCCTGGGTACATTTCAAGCTTGGCTTCGAGCCGCTCGAAAAGGGTGAAGGCGTCCGCCGTCGCGCCGGCGAACCCGCCGATGACATCGCCCTTGCCCAGGCGACGGACCTTCTTGGCATTGGCCTTGATGATCGTCTGGCCGAGGCTAACCTGGCCGTCACCGGCAACTACAACACGGCCGCCTTTGCGAACGGTAAGTATTGTGGTGGCGTGCCACGACGAATCGCCAGCATTTGGGCTCTGGTTGGTCATTTGTACCGCGTCAGTTAAGCTTTTGCAGGCAGTATGCAAGTGAAGCCGGGTGCCTGCGGCCACGGGGCCGCTGCGCCGACCTTGGCCGGGCGGCCCACAAGCTGATAAACGCTCTCGCATGTGTCCGGAAGTGTCTTCGTTTGCCCCGGCGACTCTCCTTCGGAGAGCCGGCCGCCGGGGCAGGCCGTGGTAGAGTGGAATTAATGATATGACGGGCGTCGGAGAGATTCACGTGAAGCAGCGGCAGGCCTCGATCACGCGCAAGACCAAGGAGACGGAGATCTCCGCGACCGTCGATCTCGACGGGACAGGCGCATACGATATTTCGACCGGGATCGGGTTTCTCGATCATATGCTGGAGCAACTCGCTCGGCATTCGCTGATCGACATCACGCTCAGGGCCAAAGGCGATCTGCATATCGACTTCCACCACACGGCCGAAGACACCGGCATCGTCATCGGGCAGGCCATCGCCAAGGCGCTCGGCGATAAAGCCGGGATCGTGCGCTATGCCGACGTGCATCTGCCGATGGACGAAACCCTGACGCGGGTTGCGCTCGACGTCTCGGGGCGGCCGTTTCTGATCTGGAAAGCCGACTTCTCGCGGCACAAGGTCGGCGAGATGGACACGGAGCTATTCCGCGAGTGGTTCCAAGCCTTTGCGCAGAACGCCGGCATCACGCTCCACGTCGAAAACCTTTACGGCGAGAACAATCACCATATTGCCGAGACCTGCTATAAAGGTTTGGCGCGGGCGCTGAGGGCCGCTATTGCTCTCGACCCGCGGCAGGCGGGCCGTATCCCGTCGACGAAGGGCATGCTGCAAGGCTGAGTTCCGGCGAAGCCTTCCGCACACGTGGCTGGCGTCGGCCTGAGTTCGATGGACCGAGAGTTCGATGGACCAAGGAGTTTTGAGTTCCGTGGCGACCTACACCGTGCACGAACCCCCTGTTTCCGATTCCGACCGGGTCGACCGCGCCGTCGAGCTGGCGTTCGTGAAGGACGGGTTTTCCTGGCTGACGGCCATTTTTCCGCCGCTGGGTTTTCTCTCCCATGGTCTGTGGCTGATGGCGATCGCTTATCTCGCCGGAACGGGCCTTCTCAGTTACGTGCTTGCCCAGGCCAAAGTCGACCCCGACTGGATCGGCCTGATCATCCTCATGATCAATATCTATCTCGGTTTTGAGATTTCGACGCTCAGGCGCTGGATGCTCGATCAAAAAGGCTGGCGCATGCTCGGCGTCGTCAACGGCCGCTCGATCGCAGAGTGCGAACGGCGCTTCTTCGAGAGCTGGCTGCCCGATCAGCCGGTCATTCAGAGCGATACACCGAAGGCGCAAGGCAATCCCCCGGCGCAAGGTGGTTCACGCTTCTGGCCTTTCGGGGCGGGGGCTTGAGGCCCGAGCCTGATGCAGAACGTTGTCATTATCGATTACGGGTCGGGAAATCTTCACTCGGCCGCAAAAGCTTTCGAGAGCGCTGCTCGGGATAGCTCCACTCCATCCAAAATCGTCGTCAGTCCGCGGCCGGAGGACGTGCTCGCCGCCGATCGCATCGTGCTGCCGGGTGTCGGCGCCTATGGCGATTGCAAACACGGTCTTGAGCGCGTTCCGGGGTTGATCCCGGCGCTCGAAGAAGCTGTCCGGCAAAAGGGCCGGCCGTTTCTTGGCATTTGCGTCGGCATGCAGCTCTTGAGCGAGCGCGGCCTCGAGTTCGTCGAGACGCCGGGGCTCGGATGGATCAAGGGCGAGGTTCGCGCCATCGAGCCGAAAGATCCGGCGCTCAAAATTCCGCACATGGGCTGGAATACGCTCAACGTCGTCAGTCCGCACGCGCTGCTCGACGGCATTCCGACAGGCTCCGACGGCTGGCACGCGTACTTCGTGCACTCCTTCGCGATGGTGCCCAAAGAGCGCCGCGTCGTCGTCGCCGAGACAGACTACGGCGGGGCGATTACGGCACTCGTTGCGGACGGCAATATCGCGGGCACGCAGTTCCACCCGGAAAAGAGCCAGAAGCTCGGCCTCAAGCTGATTGCGAACTTTCTCGGCTGGAAGCCTTAACCCCGTCTTCCGTCGGGATATGCCCGCGTATCATCATTCGTCTATCGTCATTCCGGCGCAGGCCGGGATCTATCCAAGCTGATGGCTTTATCTTCTCGTCGACGCCCGGATCGACGCTCTGACGGATCCACGCCGACGCTGGGATGACGGGAAGGAAAGAGCGATCACCGCCGCACTAGCTTTGCGTGAGTGGCGTAAAGCAGGGTTCAACGCTTCACTCCGAAGGGCGGGCGATTGTGCCGACGGCGGATTGGAGCGCATTCCAGACGCTCCGTGGCATGTGCCACGATGATTCGTCAGGTTCGTCCTCTTCGAGGCGGCCCTGCAGCCAGTTCAGCCGTCCGGTCGAAGCCCGATCAGCGCGGCCGAGTTCGTGCACGCCGAGTTCGTCGGGGTGATCGAAGAGGATCGCGAGACGGCGCTTGATCTGATCGGCTCCGAGCCACGTCCGGACGTACCAGACGCCATTGCCAGCGGGCGCATATTCGGTCGCGATGTAGGGGAGCGAGAACGTCACCGTCCAGGTGTCCTGGTTGGCGGACCTGGGGGTGTGATGGAGGAGGAACGTTTTCATGGCGAGCATTCCGGTGCGGGGGGCTGGGAAAGCGGGAACGCAGGAACGCAACTTGGGTACCGAACTAGCCGACAGACTTGGCTAGGAACTCTCTTAGTCTAAGAACTCTGGGGTTATTCAAAAAGGGAGGCCAGGGGGACCAGGCTTCCATTTCGGTCGAGTCTAACACCGGGGCTTTGGACGGGACGGACCCGTTGGGAACGGCGAGGGGGGAGAAAGTCCGCCCCGCCCAAAGACCGGAATTCGTTTGTTCGAGATCAACCGGCTCTTGCGAACGGCAGCTCGGGCTCCATCGGCTCGGCGGCGACGACTGCCGGGAGCGGGAACGCGATGACGTTGCCATCGGGCGCAAGGTCGAGACCCGGTCGGCGTTGGCGGAACCAGCGGAGCGACGTATTCGTCATCACCGCCTCGCGCTTCGTCGCCTGGATCACGAGACCATCCTCTTCGGCGAGAAGTTCTTTCAGCTCGGTCTCAAGTTCGAACTCTTCGCGGTCCGACGTTACGTACCAAGTGTTGGAGAGCGGCCGTGCCCACTTATCGCCAAGGCCCATGATGACCTGCGCAAGGACGTGCTGGTTGCGGTTCGGTTGGGCGAGATCGTACGAGATGAGGTAGGTGCGCATGGGGGCTCTCCTAGTGTTGTGCGGAGGGTCTAACACGCTACTCTGACCCGGGTAGGCGCCTCTTTTGGGGCACCAGTGAACATAGACAGAACATGCCACGACTCACTGGCCCTGTCCAGCGTTTGTTCTAAAAATGTTCTTGCAAAGTGCTTAACATTAATGCTTATGCAAGGCGGGGATTTAACCGGAAAAACGCATGATTTTGCTGTGTCTCAGCCCTGTCTTGGCGGTTTCGCGCGGCGGTGCCGTGCCGAGGCGTTCTCGGTGCGCGAAGCGCGTTCTCGGAACTTACGGAAAGAGGCTGAGCTGATCGGGATGTGGCGCGAGGGGGATTCGCCGGTGGGGTCCTGGATCAAAGCGCGGTTCGAGCCCTGGGAAGCGGCTCTGAAATTCTTCGAGCGCCCGCTTGCGGCTTCCGGGAAAGCGCGTCTCCTCCCATATCTCATAGAGACGTCGCGGATCGCATGCGTAGCGCCGCTGGAGGTCGATAGGGCGGATTTTGAGCCAGCGGGCAATCCAGATGTCGACGGCGTCGGTCTCCGTCAGGGGACGCCGTGCGACGTTGGGTGGTGGCTCGTTAAGGAACGCAATGGCCATGATTTTTTGTCTTCGCATTACGACTTGGCTTCGCCAAGCCGGCCGCAATGCGTGAATGCGGGTGCTTGACGCCGGGCGCGATCCGCGATTGATCGCGCCTGAAGATAGCAATCTGATGGCTGCTTGTTCAAACGTCATCCCAGCGAAGGCGGGGATCCGTCCAAGCGTTGGTTTGAAGTTCGCCATCCAGCTTGGATAGTTGCCCGCCTGCGCGGGCATGACGGAAATTATGGATGGTTCGTCGCGGGCCATCACAAAAGGTGGCGAGCCCGAATTGATCCTTTTTCCTGCAATCGACCTCAAGGACGGCCAGTGCGTCCGGCTGAAGCTCGGCGAGATGGACGCCGCGACCGTGTTCAATGACGATCCGGCGGCGCAGGCGGCCAGTTTCGAGCGCCAGGGCTTCAAGTATCTGCATATCGTGGACCTCAACGGCGCGTTTGCGGGCAAGCCCGTCAACGGCGCGGCGGTCGAGGCGATTTTGAAAGCGATCTCGATCCCGGCGCAGCTTGGTGGCGGCATCCGCGATCTGGCGACGATCGAGGCTTGGCTCGAGAAGGGCATTCGCCGGGTCATCCTCGGCACGATCGCGGTGCGCGATCCGGCCCTCGTTCGTGAGGCTGCGAAGCGCTTTCCGGGGCGGGTTGCCGTCGGCATCGATGCGAAGGGCGGCAAGGTCGCCGTCGAGGGCTGGGCGGAGACGTCCGAGCTGACGGCTATCGACCTCGCCAAACGATTCGAGGATGCGGGTGTCGCCGCGATCATCTATACGGACATCGAGCGCGACGGGGTCCTGAAGGGCCTGAATTTGCCGGCAACGGCGGCATTGGCCGCCGCGACGCGCATTCCGGTGATCGCCTCGGGCGGCCTTGCCTCGATTGCCGACGTCCGCGAGCTGATAAAGCCTGAATATCGCATGCTCGAAGGCGCGATCACGGGCCGCGCACTATATGATGGGCGGATCGATCCCAAAGAGGCGCTCGAACTTCTGGAGATGGCATGAACATTGGTGACAAGGTCCGCGTTCTCAAAGTGCCTGCGGACCTGCCGAAGGACAACAAGCAGCTGGTGACGCTTTTCCGCGGCTGCGTCGGCAAGACCTTCCCGATCGTCAAATTCGACGACGGTCTGGTCGAATTGCACGTCGGCGAAGCTTTCGGAAAGCCCGCCGAATATCACCAGATCTGGCTCGAACCGAGCCATGTTTCGCTCGTCGAGGCCTGATCCTTTTGAACTTAATGCCCCAATCCTCGCTCGCTGAAGCGGAGCTGCCGCCCGAGATCGCACGGCGGCGCACGTTCGCGATCATCTCGCATCCTGACGCCGGCAAGACGACGCTGACGGAAAAGCTTCTTCTGTTCGGCGGAGCGATCCAGATGGCGGGCGCTGTCAAAGCGCGCGGCGAGCGGCGGCGTACGCGCTCCGACTGGATGCAGATCGAGCAGCAGCGCGGCATCTCCGTCACGTCGTCAGTCATGACGTTCGAGCGCAACGGCATCGTCTACAATCTGCTCGATACGCCGGGTCACTCCGACTTCAGCGAAGATACGTACCGGACGCTTTCCGCTGTCGACGCCGCCGTGATGGTGATGGACGCAGCGAAGGGCATCGAGGCCCAGACGCGGAAGCTTTTCGAAGTTTGCCGCCTGCGCGACATTCCGATCATCACGTTCATCAACAAGATCGACCGTGAAGCCGAAGACCCGCTGACGCTGCTCGATCAGATTGCGTCCGATCTGGCGCTCGATCTCGTGCCGATGGGCTGGCCTGTCGGCATGGGCTCGGATTTCCGCGGCGTTCTCGATCTCGTCGGCAACAAGATCCTGCTGCCAGAGAGCGAAGAGCGCGGCGCTCCTTATGGCCGTTCACAGCCGCTCGACACGTTCGAAGGCTTGCGGCGGATCGAAGGTATCGACGAGCGCATTGCAGAGCGAACCATCGAAGGCGTTGAGCTCGCACAAGGTGCGCTTCCCCAGTTCGATCTCGAGGCATTCCACGAGGGGCATCTGTCGCCCGTCTTCTTCGGCAGTGCGCTCAAAAATTTCGGCGTCGAGCAGTTGCTCGATGCGCTCGGGCAATGGGCGCCGGGGCCGTTGCCGCGGGCCGCGACACAGCGAACTGTCGAGCCCGGCGAAGATCAGGTGACGGGCTTCGTCTTCAAGGTGCAGGCGAACATGGACCCGAACCATCGGGATCGCATGGCGTTCGTGCGTCTTTGTTCAGGACGCTTCAAGCGCGGCATGAAGCTCATTCACGTGCGCGAAAACAAAGCGATGACGATATCCTCGCCGACGTTCTTTTTCGGACAGGGGCGGGAAACGGCGGACGAAGCGTGGGCCGGCGATATCATCGGCGTGCCGAACCATGGAACGCTGCGCGTCGGCGATACGCTGACGGAGAAGGAAAGCCTGAAATTCACGGGCATTCCGAATTTCGCGCCGGAGCTTTTGCGCCGCGTCGTCATTCAGGATGCGATGAAGGCGAAGCAGCTCAATCGCGCGCTCGACGATTTGGCGGAAGAAGGCATCGTGCAGGTGTTCACGCCGATTGCCGGTGGCCGTCAGATTCTGGGCGTCGTCGGGCAGCTGCAATTCGAGGTGCTGCAGTCGCGGGTTGCGGTTGAATACGGCGTGCCGGTGACGCTGGAGCAATCGCCCTACGAGTTGGCGCGCTGGATTTCGGCCGACGACCCGGCAAAGCTTCAGAAATTCGTCGATGCGCATCGCGGCGAGATCGCGACGGATCGCGACGGGGCACTGATCTTCCTCGCCGAGAGCCCCTGGATGCTGAAGTACAAGAGCGAGAAATTCCCCGACATAAAGTTCGCCGCACTCAGGGAGCGCGGCGAATAGAGGTCAGTTGTGTAGAGGTTAAAGCGTTTAAGTTTTCACATCGAAATGTTGGGCTCGCGGCGTTTCGGACTGGCGAAGCGGGTCTCAACGGTTCCGAGCCAATCGGTCAACGCCTTTTCGAGCGCATCGGTTTGAGCCGATGCCTTGCTGTGCTGGATCTCGGTGACGGTACCCTCGGTATCGAGAGAGCCCCGGATCGCATCGTGCTGATCGATGAAGTTGGTCAGCGCGTCGCCCTGGTCGCCGATGAAGCCATGGGCCTCGAGCTGGGTCCTGGCCTGGGCAATGCGGTCCTGCACCGCGTCGAGACGGGCGCGAAGGTTTTTCGGGGCGAATTCGTCGACCATTAATGTCAGTTCCTTGAAAGCTTGCGCGCAACCGCACGTGACAGCTTAACTGCGAGACCAATCCAAAGTTCCAGGCGGTTCGGTTAAAATTCTCGACGCCGTCTCATGCTCCGTGATACTTGGCGGCGCTGACAGCAGGAAGAAAACTTTGCCAATATGCTGAAAATCCGCATCATTCCATGCCTCGACGTCAAGGACGGTCGCGTCGTCAAAGGTGTTAATTTCGTCGACCTCATCGATGCCGGAGATCCGGTCGAAGCGGCGGCGGCCTACGACGCCGCGGGCGCGGATGAACTCTGCTTTCTCGACATCACAGCAAGCCACGAGAACCGCGAGACGATTTTCGATGTCGTCGAGCGCACCGCAAACCGGTGCTTCATGCCGCTGACCGTTGGCGGCGGCGTCCGCACGGTCGAGGATATTCGCAAACTGCTCGAGGCAGGCGCGGACAAGGTTTCGATCAATACGGCGGCAGTCGACAATCGCGCTTTCGTCAAGGAAGCGAGCGAGAAATTCGGCGCGCAGTGCATTGTCGTCGCGATCGATGCGAAGAAAGTTTCCGCCGAGGGCGAGCCGCCGCGCTGGGAGATCTTCACGCACGGCGGCCGTAAGGCGACGGGACTGGACGCGATCGCCTATGCACGCGAAGTCGCCGAACTCGGAGCGGGTGAAATTCTTCTCACATCGATGGATCGCGACGGCACGAAGGCCGGTTTCGACGTGGCGCTGACGCGAGCGATCGCGGATGCCGTTACCATCCCCGTCATCGCATCGGGCGGCGTCGGCACGTTGCAGCATCTGGTCGATGGCGTCGAGAAGGGTCACGCCAGCGCGGTGCTCGCGGCGTCGATCTTCCACTTCGGCACGTATTCGATCCCCGAGGCGAAGGACTACATGGCGAAAGCCGGCCTCGCGATGCGGCTCGATCCATAAGGCTCGCCAGGCTATCCCGCTCTGTCACGCCGACGAAGGTCGGCACCTAGATAAGCATCAGAATTACGTCTGCTGAGACTTGCCTGGATCCCGGCCTTCGCCGGGATGACGTCGTGTGGTGCGTTTTTATGCTTAGGGTGCCGGGGTCTTATCGGGATAGAGACAGATGTCACTGATCAGACAGCGCCAGCATTCGGGTTTGCGGGCTTTGCAAACGTAGCGGCCGTGCAGGATCAGCCAATGGTGCGCGTGCATCAGGTATTCGGGCGGGATGACGCGCAGCAAATCTTCTTCGACGGCGAGTGGTGTCGTTCCGTGCGATAGGCCGATGCGATTGGCGACGCGAAAGACGTGCGTGTCGACTGCGATCGTCGGGTGTTGAAACGCAATGTTCATCACGACGTTCGCGGTCTTGCGGCCGACGCCTGGTAACGATTCCAAGATGTCGCTGTCGGCCGGAACCTCGCCGCCGAAATCGTCGACGAGCCGTTGCGAGAGCCCGATGACGTTCTTCGCCTTGGCGCGATAAAGGCCGATTGTTTTGATGTGGTCGCGAACCTTCTCTTCGCCCAACGCCAGCATCTTCTCCGGCGTGCCGGCGGCTTTGAACAGCGCGCGCGTCGCTTTGTTGACGCCGGCATCGGTCGCCTGCGCGGACAGGACGACCGCGACCAACAGCGTGTACGGATTGATATGCTCAAGCTCGCCCTTGGGCTCAGGGTTTGCCGCGTGGAAACGCAGGAAAACCTCGTGAATTTCCGCTTCGCTCAAGAGGCCAAGCTTAGCGCTTTTCTTGGTGATTTTCGTTGCGGCGATCGTTCCCGATTTAGCCGCCGATTTATCTCCCGTTTTTCTGGGCTTGCCTTTAGAATCGGAACTTCGGATGCTTGCTGATCTTATATCCGAGGACGCTTTGGCCATCAGAACTCCGTTTCGTTGATGCGCAGCGCCCTTGGGAAAATCGCGTGAGAGACGTACGACGGGCAGTCGTTGCGAAATGATCGATAATCGGTCCGAAAATCAATCCTCGAAAGAGGCGCAGTTTGTGCTTCATCCGCACCGGTCGCTGCCGCCAAGCGGCTTCGTGATCATGATGGTGCTGATCAGCCTCGTCAGCTTCATCGTCGGCATGGTCTTCTTCCTCATGGGGGCGTGGCCAGTCTTCGGATTTTTCGGGCTCGACGTGGCGCTGATCTATTGGGCGTTCAAGCTCAACTATCGCTCGGGCCGCCTTTACGAGACGGTGACGCTGTCGCCGGAGCTTTTGAAGCTGACGCGCGTGCACCCATCGGGGAAGCGCGAGGAGTTCGATTTCAATCCCTATTGGGCGCGCGTTCGCTGCACGGTCGACCGGCCTGACGGACGGACGTCGCTACACCTTGTGGCGCAAGGCAAGGACGTCCTGTTCGGACAATTCCTGACGGATGATGAGCGCCGCCATTTTGCCGATGCGCTCTCCGGTGCACTCGTCGCGGCGCGCGGATCGCTGTTCTAGAAATCTCGTTACGCGAATACCATTCTGACGCCCGCCGCCAGAAGAAGGCCGGCGAGAATGTACCGCAACGCCTTTGGCTGCAGGAATTGGACGCCGAGCCCGGAGCCGAGCAGTCCGCCTGTCGCGACGGCCAGCATCCACCAGGGCAGCGGTTCGGGCATCGCGGGGATCACCGTCCAAATCGCGGCGAGCGCTGCGGCGGAATTCAAGAGATTGAAGACCGCGGAAACTCCTGCGGTCTGCCGCGTACCGATCCAGCCGAAAGCGAGCACGAGGGGGGAGAGGAATATTCCGCCGCCGACACCTGTCAGCCCCGATACGTATCCGACCACGGCTCCCGCCACGAGGGAGGGCCAGAAGGGCGGCGTTACGGCTGCGGCGCTATCGATCTCGGCCGCGCGACCGGCGGAGCGGATCATCAACGCGCTTGCGACCAGCAGCAATATTCCGACGACGGGTTGATAGAGGCCGTGCGGCAAGTCGCTGATGCCGCCGAGAACCGAGAACGGCGCGCCGAGGATGGCGAAGGGATAGAAGCTTCGCCACGTCAGCAGGCCTGCGCGGGCAAATCTCGCGCAGCCGATGGCGGCGACGATGACATTCAGCGCGAGGGCGGTGGGCTTGATGACTTCGGGGCCGTAGCCCGCGAGGCCCATGATTGCGATGTAGCCGGTTCCACCTGCCTGCCCTACGGACGCGTAGAGCGCGGCGACAACAGCGAAGACGATGGGTAGCAGCGCATGCTCGAGGGTAAGGGGCATGCGCGATCAGAGGACGCTAGTCGTTCAACATCGTCAAGGCGGCGCGGCGATCGCCGGGCTTCAGCCGCAGGAATTGCGTGCGCGCAGCCTTGATGTCTTTTTCCGCGCCGGTCTCGGATGCGGCCTTCAAGGCCTTCGTTGCCGCGTGATCGGCGCCGACGACGAAAGACAGCGCGCCTGCGAGGCGGCCCATCATGGCCGCGTCGAACTTGAAGTCGTCATCGGCCATGATCGGCTATGTCCCGGTTATTGGAAGCGTCCGCCGCGTTGGAGGACCTCGATCTTGTAGCCGTCCGGATCTTCGACGAAGAAGAACGTGCCGAAGGGTTTGCCTTCGAAGTTCATCGTCTTGATGTCTTTCGGCTGATAGCCGGCGGCCGTGATCCGCTTGTGGTCCGCTTCGAGCTCGACGGAGACGAACGCGAGATGGCCGTAGCCATCGCCCAGATTGTAAGGCTCGGTGCGGCCTTTGTTGACGGTCAGCTCAACCTCGAAATCGGTCTCGAGGTTTTTCAAGTAGATGAGCGTGAAGTCCGGCCATTCCTTGCGGTCTTCAACCTTGAGGCCAAAGCACGCCTCATAGAATCTCACCGAGCGCGCCTCGTCGAGTACGCGGATCATCATGTGGACGGTTTTGGCCATCTCGGTTGTTCCTCAGTTCAGAGCCAGGGGCGCGATGCTGCGGTCGATGTTTCGAACGACGAGATTTCCTTACCCTTCTCGAGCGTCAGGCCGATGTTATCGAGGCCGTTCAAGAGGCAATGTTTGCGGAACGGATCGATTTCGAACTTGATGACGCCGCCGTCGGGACCGCTGATCTCCTGCTTCTCGAGATCGACGGTGATCTTCGCGTTGGCGCCGCGGTTGGCGTCGTCCATCAGCTTGTCGACGTCGCTCTGTGGCAGCTTGATCGGCAGGATGCCGTTCTGGAAGCAGTTGTTGTAGAAGATGTCGGCGAAGTCGGTTGCGATAACGCAGCGGATGCCGAAATCCAACAATGCCCATGGCGCGTGCTCGCGCGACGAACCGCAGCCGAAGTTATCGCCGGCGACGAGGATCGTCGCGTCGCGGTACTGCGGGTTGTTCAGGACGAAATCCGGAATTTCCTTACCCGTCGCCGGGTCGAAGCGCATTTCGTAGAACAGCGACTTGCCGAGGCCCGTGCGCTTGATCGTTTTCAAGAACTGCTTCGGGATGATCATGTCGGTGTCGACGTTGCGGATCGGCAGGGGAGCCGCGACGCCGGTCAGAACCGTGAATTTGTCCATGCTTAGGTCTCCGCTTAAGTCTTCGGGCGTCAGGCGCGCAGCGTGTCCGCAAGCGCCCGGAAATAGCCTTCGGCCGAGGCGAGACGCCGGGCGTGCCGGAAAGCACCGAACTCCCGGATGGCGGCCTCGAGATCGAAGGGCTGCAAATGTTCTAGGCGTCGTTTAACGCCAGCGCGCTTGCGCCCGTCAAGATGATCTTCAAGCGTCGCGACAATCGTTTCGACGTAGCCGGCGATGCGTCCGAGTTCACGGGTGGCGGAAAGTAGCGCGGGGCGGTCGTTTGGGTAAACTTCCAAAGTCGCAAGGTTCGCGGCCGCCCGGGCAAGGGTCGCCGCCACTTCCTCGGCGTAAAGTGCGACCTTCTCGCGCCGAAGGACGTCGAGCCGCGCCGCCAGCGCTAACCAACGGTTAACGGTCCGGGCAAGTTCTGAGAGGCGCTCGGTATATTCGGCAAGCCGCATTGCAGATCCTCGGGTCGGCGGATCTGCGATTTTAAGGGGCGGGCGACGCGCGGGGATAAGTTTTCGGAGGCGGGGTGCCCCGCCCCAGCTTCAGCGGATATTCGGGTCCTCGTAGCACTTGCGCATGTATTCGCAGCGGTAGGAGCCCGAGAAATGCATGCTGTCGCCCTTCGCGGGGGTGATGAAGGTGCAGATCTCTTCGAGACCGTCAGGCTTCAGCCATCCCTGGCGGCGGCCGCGCTGGACGGCGAAACAGTCTGCCGTTTCCTCATCGGGTCCTCGGAACTGGTGGCCGCATTCGTGCGCATAGATCCACTGCTTGACCGGCGTCGAGACGCGATCGAGCAATTTGGGGTTCATGATGAGAAAGCCCGGATAGGCAGCGCCGTAATCATCGAGCTTGTTGTCGATCACGGTCGGCCGCTGACCGCAGTATTGCATGCGGCCGTCGAGCTTGAATTCGCCGGGCGCGACGAGATGGCTGTCACCGCCGACGGTCGAGATGTATTGCTCGGGGGTCGGAATGCCATCGCGTATGGGCGTGGTGGTGTCTTGGGCATACGCGGCAGGCGCGTAGGCGACCGTCGGCAACGCCACCGATAAAACCGAAGTTACACCCAAGACGAATCCGTGAATGAATCGTCGCACTCTCATTCGTCCATGCTTTCAGAAGAGCCCCGCCTGCCCGCTCGGCCTGCCACTACAACATGGCCCGAAATTTCTCTCGGCTCAAGCTGCGGTATCTTGTGACATAAAGGGAGTTAAGCCGGTGTGACTTCCGGCCACGGGCTCAGTCTGAGACCCGCTCCTCGATCTGCTCCATGTCGTCGTCGGAAAAGCCGAAATGATGACCAATCTCGTGGATCAGCACATGGGCCACGAGATGGCCAAGCTCTTCGTCGCTGGACGCCCATTCGTCGAGGATGGCGCGGCGGTAAAGAATGACCATGTCCGGCTCGCGGGTTTCCTGCGTCGCGCCCTGCCGATCAAGGCTCACACCGTGGTAAAGGCCGGTCAGCTCGAACGGATCTTCGATGTCCATTTCGTCGAGGAGATCGTCGGACGCCAAGTCCTCGATGCGAATCACGACGTCGCCGGCCATCGAGCGGAACTCGGACGGGAGCGAATTCCATGCCACCTGTGCGAGCGTTTCGAAATCAGCCAGCGTTGGTGGCGTTGCGTGAATCCAATCTGTCGACATTGCGGCGCACTCCCGAAGTTGAGTGCAGGAGATAGGTCTGGTTGGACCAAATAGGAAGGTTATTCGTTTCGATCTGTCGGATCGGCCACAAGAAGCAGCTCCTGCAGCGTGAAATTCAGGGCGCCATTTTCGTCGAGCCTCGGCTTCAAAAATGATCTGAGGTGTGGCGGGCCCGAGTTCAAAATACGTTTCAGCTCGGCAATAACCGCGGGCGTGCAGCGCATGCGGGCGACCCATGGCTCGAACGCCAATTCTTTTTCCATCTGCTGGCGGGCCGTAATCTTGAAGCCGGCGGCGCGAAGAAGATCACACCAGTGTTCGGGCGGCGGCGCGAAACCGTGACTCGGATCGCGCAATTTCTCGAAAGCATTGTAGTCGCGGATTGTCTCGTCGATGGCGCCGGGGCTCGTGCCGGGAAGTCGCTCTTGATCGGGCGCGACGTTGTCGACGAGGGCGAAGCGGCCGCCCTTTTTCAAAACGCGGCGAACCTCGGCGACGAACTTTTCGAGATCCGGAAAATGATGTGCCGCCAAGCGGCAGCAGACGAGATCGAAGCTTTCATTTGGGAACGGTAACGCGCTGGCTGATGCCGTCGCCGTCGACATGTTGGCGAGCCCGCGAACTGTCGCGAGTTTCGCTGCTTCATTCAGCATCTCGTCGGTGATGTCGCTCGCGATGACGGTCGCGACGTGGGGCGCGAAGACGGCGGCCGTATGCCCGGCGCCCGTCGCAACATCGAGGGCTACCCAAGTTTTTTGCGGTGCCACAAGCTCGACGATCCGAGCGAGGCTTTCGCCTTTCGCATGCACCTCGGACGTCGCGTAGTCGGCCGCGGCCGCGCCAAACTTCGAGCGGACGACGGCATCCGAATCCCTGGTCAAGTTGCACCTCTGCATCAGTGTCGAAAAAACGTTTTGTGCCCACAAGGTAACCAGGCAATCTTAACGCAACAAAACAACAAATGTCGCGTTGGCCGTAGGCTACAAGGCTTCTATCTCTCCGCGAACTTTCTGTTCGTATAGCTCACCGCCCGCCAATTCCGAGAATTCCATACATGTCGACACCGCTATCGTTTCGTCCCCGGCAAGACACCCTGCCGCCCGATGAGGGATCTTGGCATGGCGACACCCAAAGTTTCGAGCTCAAGGTGTTGTCGAAGGAAAGCGATGTCAGCGAGGCAACTGCGCTTCGGCTGCGCGCCTATCAGGCGATCGGCTATGACGTCTCGAGCGACAACGGGAAATATACCGACAGGTTCGATACGCTTCCCACCACGGTGCTGCTCGGCGCCTACGATCAGGGCCGTCTCGTCGGCAGCGTAAGACTTTGCTTCAATCATCCGTGGCAGACCGTTTCATCTCTGCCTTGCGGGCCCTACTATCCCGCGCTGAAGGAAGCGAAGAGCAAGGTCGACGGCGCACTTGTCGAGGTATCGCGCCTTTCCATCGAGCCGGGTGTCAGCAACACATCGTATCGGACAACGCTCTACGCTTTCCTCGTGCGCGCGGCGCTGACGGCGGCGCAGGCAGCCGAGGTTTCGATGCTGCTGATCGCGACGCGGCCCGACTGGGTGAAGTTCTACAAATACATGCTCGGCTTCCAGCCGATCGGCGAGCCCGCTCTCTACCCGCCGGGCGATTTCAAGATCACGCTGCTAGGCGGCAGCCTGAAGCAGGCCGAGAAGCGCCAGCGGCTGCAGAACCGCTTCTTCAAGATCACGCCGGACGAGGTCGCTAGTATGCGCGTTGTCATTCAACCCGCGCTTGCTGCTTCGGCCGTTCGGGACGACGACGATAAGGTTGCCGTTCCGGCGTAACGGCGCTCAATTTTTTGGATCGGCGTAAATCATGGCAGGCCAAAACGGCCTGCCAATTTTTTTACTACCAGTTTCTCACGTCGACGAAGTGGCCTTCGAGCGCTGCAGCCGCTGCCATGATCGGCGAGACGAGGTGCGTGCGGCCCTTATAGCCTTGGCGGCCTTCGAAGTTGCGGTTCGATGTCGAGGCGCAACGCTGGCCCGGCTTCAGCTGATCCGGGTTCATGCCGAGGCACATCGAGCAGCCCGGTTCGCGCCATTCGAATCCGGCATCCTTGAAGATCTTATCGAGGCCTTCGGCTTCCGCCTGCTCTTTGACGAGACCCGAACCTGGCACGATCATCGCGTACGCAAGGCGCGACGAGATCTTCTTGCCGTCGACGATCTTGGCCACGGCCCGCAAGTCTTCGATCCGGCCGTTCGTGCAGCTTCCGATCCACACGACGTCGAGCGGGATGTCGGTCATCTTCGTGCCGGGCGTCAGGCCCATGTATTCGAGCGCGCGCTGCATCGAGTTGCGCTTGTTCTCGTCATGCACGTCGGCGGGATTGGGAACGGAGGAAGCGACCGACGTCACGTCCTCGGGACTCGTACCCCAGGAAACGATCGGCGGCAGCTTGGCGGCGTCGAGGCGAACTTCGCGATCGAAGTGCGCGCCTTCATCCGTGCGCAGCGTTTCCCAGTATTCCATCGCCATGTCCCAGGCCGCGCCTTTGGGGGCCTTGGGACGATCCTTGAGGAAAGCGAAGGTTTTCTCGTCGGGCGCGATCATGCCGGCGCGGGCGCCGCCTTCGATCGACATGTTGCAGACCGTCATCCGGCCTTCCATCGAGAGCGCGCGAATGGCTTCGCCCGCGTACTCGATGACGGAGCCGGTGCCGCCTGCGGTGCCGATCTCGCCGATGATCGCCAAAGTGATGTCCTTGGCACCGACGCCGTGCGGGGCGACGCCGTCGACTGTCACCCGCATGTTCTTGGCTTTCTTCTGGATCAGCGTCTGCGTGGCGAGCACGTGCTCGACCTCGGAGGTGCCGATGCCGTGGGCCAATGCGCCGAACGCGCCATGCGTCGAGGTGTGGCTATCGCCGCAGACGATCGTGGTGCCGGGAAGGGTGAAGCCCTGCTCCGGACCGACGACGTGGACGATGCCCTGGCGCTTGTCGAGTTCGTTGAAGTATTGGATCCCGAAGTCGCGGGCGTTCATCGCCAGCGTCTCGACCTGGACGCGGCTTTGCTCGTCGGCGATGCCTTTGGAGCGGTCGGTGGTCGGGACGTTGTGATCGACGACGGCGAGCGTCTTTTCCGGCGCGCGCACCTTGCGGCCGGCCATGCGGAGTCCCTCGAAGGCCTGCGGGCTCGTGACTTCGTGGACGAGGTGGCGGTCGATATACAGGAGGCTCGTTCCGTCCGGCGACTGTTCAACTACGTGATCGTTGAAGATTTTATCGTACAGCGTTTTTGCCATGACTTCGTCGAGCCTTCGCGAACGGCGGATGAGGATGAATGAACCGGTTAGATAGCGTCTAGCGCCGGTTTCCGCAAATCAGTGCTCGTCGCAGCTGCGATAAGCTGACAAGGGCTCCATAGCGCTAGCCGGATCGCGATCTAGACCATCGCGATTAACGTCAGGTATTTCTGTTTTTCGAGATCTTCGAGACCAGGAAGTCCCGCAAGAGCTGGACTTTTTTCGAGGATTTAAGCTCTTCCGGGTAGGCAAAGACCATATTCAGCGAGGGCTGCTCGATCTCGGTCAGCACCGGAACAAGGTCGGTCTGCTCCTCGGTCAGGTAGTCCGGGATCATTCCGACGCCGATGCCAGCCCGGATCGCGTATTTGATCGCCACGACGCTGTTGACCCGGAGGGCGGCGTCGCGCATGGCCGAGCCGTTGCGGCCCGCCGTCTCGATCCAGGACATGGCGTCGAGATGCTGGGCAGACGGCCCCGTGTAGCCGATGACGCGGTGCTGATCGAGATCAGCGAGGCTTTTCGGCGCGCCGTATTTGCGGATGTATTGCGCGGATGCGAAGGCGCGGACGCGGCTTTCGAACAGGGGCCGCCGGATGAGGTCGGCCTGCTCGGGTTCGCGGGTCCAGATCGCCGCATCGGCGGCACGCATGCCGATATCGACCTGATCGTCGTTGAGGATCAGTTCGACACGGATTTCGGGATAAAGTTCGCCGAACTCGCGAAGGCGCGGCGTCAACCAGATCGTGCCGAAGCCGATCGGCGCCGTGATCCGGAGGTCGCCGGACGGCTTCGTCGTTGAATCGGACAGCAGAGTCTCGGCCGTTTGGAGCTTGGCAAAGACTTCCGCGACCGTCCGGTTCAGAAGCTCGCCCTGCTCGGTCAGCACGAGGCCGCGCGCATGGCGATGAAACAGCGTGACGCGAAGGTTCGCTTCCAGCGCTGAAATTTGCCGGCTGACGGCCGATTGGCTCATGTGGAGCTGTTCACCCGCATGGGTGAAGCTGCCAGCCTCGGCGGCCGCATGGAAGATGCGAAGCTTATCCCAATCCATAGTGGAAGCCTGCGAATGCAGTTGAGGGGCCATAGCATTTAGCTATGCACTGGACGCAATGCAACCGGTGCATGGCAGAATAGCAATTGCGCTAGTTAGCCGAGCGCCGTCTTGTCGCGCTTTTTCGCGTTCCAAACGGCGCCCGAAGCCTATTCGGCGGCGTCGGCCTGGTCTTCGACCTGGGTCAGGTAGCGTTCAGCCTCGAGGGCGGCCATGCACCCCATACCGGCGGCGGTCACGGCCTGGCGGAAGATTTCGTCTTTGACGTCACCCGCGGCGAACACGCCGGGAATGGCCGTCGCGGTCGAATCCGGCGCCGTGATCAGGTAGCCCGACGGGGTCATCTCAAGCTGCCCCTTGAAGAGCTCGGTCGCGGGCGCGTGGCCGATGGCGGTGAAAACGCCGTCGGCGGGCAGTTCCGACGTCATGCCGGTCTTGAGATTTTTGAGGACGATGCCCGTCACCGATTTCGGCGAATGCGTGCCGACGATTTCCTCGACGACGCTATCCCAGATGACATCGACCTTCGGATTCTTGAACAGCCGCTCTTGCAGAATCTTTTCTGCGCGCAGGAAATCGCGGCGATGGATAAGCGTCACCTTGCTGGCGAAGTTCGTGAGGAATATCGCTTCCTCGACGGCTGTGTTGCCACCGCCGACCACGACGACTTCCTTGCCTTTGTAGAAGAAGCCATCGCACGTCGCGCACGCCGACACGCCGTGGCCTTTGAAGTGCTCTTCCGAATGCAGCCCGAGCCAACGCGCCTGGGCGCCTGTCGCGATGATGAGCGCGTCGCACGTATAGGTATCGCCGCTATCGCCTTCGAGACGGATGGGGCGTGTGCGAAGTTCGACCTTGTTGATGTGGTCCATCACGATGTTCGTGCCGACGTGCTCGGCCTGCGCCTGCATCTGCTCCATCAGCCACGGACCCTGGATCGGATCGGCGAAGCCCGGATAGTTCTCGACGTCGGTCGTGATGGTCAGCTGGCCGCCGGGTTGCGAACCTTGGATGAGGGTCGGTGCGAGCATGGCGCGGGCAGCGTAAACCGCAGCCGTATATCCGGCGGGGCCCGAGCCTAGGATTATTACCTTCGCGTGATGCGGTTTTTTTGTCATGCTCTCAAATCTCCGGCCCGCTCGCAGTGCGGTCAGGGTTGCTAATTAGGGGGGCCGTCTACCAATCGTCAATGTCGCTGGGGATGGCGTCCCCGTTACGAGCGGAACTGCGGCACTCCGGCGCGGCACGTGCTAGATTCACGCAAAAATGCGGAGGGAAAAGGCGCGTGCAAGACATTAAGGCCACGCCGGCGCTGAGCATGCCTCAGCGGATTAAGGCCATTCTGATCGGTTCGTCGGGCAATCTGGTCGAGTGGTACGATTTCTACGTTTACACGGCTTTTTCGCTCTATTTCGCCAAAGCGTTCTTCCCCGAAGGCAACCAGACCGCGCAGCTTTTGAACACGGCGGCCATCTTCGCCGTCGGTTTTCTGATGCGTCCAATCGGAGCTTGGTTTTTCGGCCGTATGGCCGACCGCCATGGACGCCGTGTGGCGCTGACGACATCAGTGCTGCTGATGTGCTTCGGTTCGGCACTCATCACAGTTACTCCGGTCTATGCAACCATCGGTGTTGCGGCGCCGATCATTCTGCTTCTCTCGCGCATGATTCAGGGACTCAGTCTCGGCGGCGAATACGGCACCAGTGCTACCTATCTTTCGGAGATGGCGACATCCGAGCGCCGCGGGTTCTATTCGAGCTTTCAGTATGTGACGTTGATCGGCGGGCAGCTGGCTGCCATGTCGGTGCTGATCGTGCTTCAAAAGTTTGTGCTGACGCCGGCCGAGCTCGAAGCGTGGGGCTGGCGTATTCCGTTCGCCATCGGAGCGTTCCTCGCCGTCATCGCGTTCGTGATGCGCCGCGATCTCGTCGAGACGGAATCCTTCCGGACTGCGAAGTCCCATGAGGGCTCGATAGCGGCCCTGATGAGACATCCGAAGGAAGTCGCGATCGTCGTCGGGCTGACGCTCGGCGGCACGTTGGCGTTCTACACCTTCACGACCTACATGCAGAAATTCCTCGTCAACACGTCCGGCTTTTCGAAGGACACGGCGACGATGATCTCCGCGTCGGCGCTGTTGATCTACATGCTGCTGCAGCCAATCGTCGGTGCGCTGTCGGATGTCGTCGGCCGCCGTCCCGTGCTGATCACCTTTGGCGTGCTCGGAACACTCTGCACGGTGCCGATCCTTACCACGCTGCAAACGGTGAACGAGCCGCTGCACGCGTTTGCTCTGGTGATGGCGGGGCTAGCGATCGTCTCGTGCTACACGGCCATCAACGCGGTCGTCAAAGCGGAGCTATTTCCGACATCCGTTCGGGCGCTGGGCGTCGGCTTGCCGTACGCGATCACGGTTGCGATTTTCGGCGGCACGGCGGAATGGGTTGCGCTGTGGCTGAAGCAGTTGGGAAATGAGCACTATTTCTATTGGTATGTGTCGGGCTGCATCGCCGTCTCGCTCTGCGTCTATGCGACGATGCGAGATACGCGTTACGACAGCGCGATCGACAAAGCCAACCGGGCGTAGATCAGGCCCGACTCAGATCAAGCCCGACTTAGATCAGGCGCAGGGCCTTCAGGCTCGCGTGACCGTTGCGGCCGACGATGATGTGATCGTGCACGGCGACGCCGAGCGGCCGCGCCGCGTCGATGATCTGCTTGGTCATATCGATGTCGGCGCGCGACGGGGTCGGATCACCGGACGGATGATTGTGCACGAGGATGATGGCGCTCGCCGAGAGCTCGAGAGCGCGCTTCACGACCTCACGCACGTAGACAGGCGTGTGATCGACCGTGCCGTGCCCCTGCACTTCGTCGGCGATGAGCTGGTTCTTCTTGTCGAGAAAGAGGATGCGGAACTGTTCGCGCGTTTCGAAGCCCTGCACGAGGCGCAGATAATCGAGCACGCCGTTCCACGATGACAGCGCGGGCCGAGTGGCGATCTGACCTCGCGTCAGGCGCTCAGCGGCGGCCTTGATCAGCTTCAGTTCTTCGACGGCACGATCGCCGACGCCTTCGACTTCCTTCAACCGGTTGGCGGGCGCCGAAACCACATCGGCAAAGGAGCCGAATTTCGCGATCAGCCGCTTGGCGATCGGCTTCGTGTCGATCCGCGGAAAGGCGCGGAACAGGATCATTTCGAGAAGCTCGTAATCCGGTAGGGCGTCTGCGCCGCCGGTCTCAAAGCGCTCGCGCAGCCGGCGGCGGTGGCCCACCTTGTCGTCGGCTACCTTATCGCTGGCCACCTTTTCGCTGCGAGGGCGTTTCGCTTCGGCTTCGGGCGCGACGGTAAAAAAGGTCGATTGCTCGGCAGCGCTTGTCTTGTCGCGAAATCCATCGGAGCGCGACATCGACATTCACTCCATCAAGCGGCGGCGCGAACGCCGTAGGGTGGAAAGTGTAATCCGGCGGGACTTTCGGTGAAAATCTCGCAGCCGGTTTCGGTTACGCCAACCGTGTGCTCGAACTGGGCGGACAGCTCGCGGTCGCGCGTCACGGCGGTCCAACCGTCCGCCAGAATTTTCACGTGCGGCTTACCGAGGTTGATCATCGGTTCGATCGTGAACAGCATCCCCGGCTCAAGCACGGTGCCTTCGCCCGGCTCGCCGTAGTGCAGGATGTTCGGACGGTCGTGGAAAACGCGGCCGAGGCCGTGTCCGCAGAAGTCGCGGACGACGCTGCAGCGCTCGCCTTCGGCGAACCGCTGAATTGCGGCGCCGATGTCGCCCGTGGTGTTGCCCGGCTTTACGACCGCGATGCCGCGCATCAGGGATTCATAGGTGACGTGCATCAAGCGCTCGGATCGGCGCGAGACATCGCCGATGGCATACATGCGGCTCGTGTCGCCGTGCCAGCCATCGACGATCAGCGTGACGTCGATGTTGACAATATCGCCCGACTTCAGTGGCTTGTCGTTGGGCATGCCGTGGCAGACGACGTGATTGATCGACGTGCACGTTGCGTAGCGATAGCCGCGATAATTGAGCGTCGCGGGGATGGCGCCGTGGTCGAGCGCGAAGGAGAGCACCAGTTCGTCGATCGTCGCGGTCGTGACGCCCGGCTGGACGATGGGAACGAGCATATCGAGCGCTTCGGCTGCGAGCTTTCCAGCTTTGCGCATCGCGGCAAACGCGTCGGGGCCGTGCAGCGGAATCTTGCCGTCGCGGCTGGCCGTTTTCGATACTTCGATGTTGGACATATGACTCCACGCCACGTCAGACAGTGCTTACGCTTCTATATTTAGTGCGAAATGTTCGCCGGCAAAATACCTTGTGACACCGCGCGGCAATTCTAATGCAAAAAGCGCCGGAGAAATTCCCCGGCGCCTTTTAATTCGATAGCCACCATCAGCCGAGGCTGGGGTTAAGCTTTGGCTTCTTCAGCGGGGACTTCAGCGGCCGTCAGCTCAGCGAGAAGACGCTGTGCCTGTCCAACCCAGTCCTGCTTCTCGATCGCGCCCTTGAGGATCAAGGTCTCGTCGATGTTGGCGATATCTTCGTCCGAAAGGTTGGCGATCTGCTCCACCTTGTAGCAGTTGAGCTGCTTCAGGCGGTTCTGCAGGTCGATATCGATCCCCTTGATCTGCGTCAGATCCTCGGCCTCGCCCTTCGGCTTCTTGAAGCCCTTCCAGGCGGCGTTCAGGCGGCGAGCGCGTGCGTCCGTACGTTCGAAAATACGGGCGGCTTTGCCGCGGCGGCCGCGGAGGTAATAGAGCTTGGCGCGGCGGACTTTGCCGCGGCGCACGACTTCGATCTCGCCGATGTAGGGCGAATAGACCGGGAATACGCGCTCAACGCCTTCGCCATAGGAGATCTTGCGGACGGTGAAGTTCTCGTTGATGCCGGCGCCCGAACGCGCGATCACGACGCCTTCATAAGCCTGGAAGCGGACGGTCGGCACTTTGACGGCGTTCTTCTTCTTCTTGTCCTTGGGGTCATCGACGGTCTCGACGACCTTGACCATGACCTTGACGGTGTCGCCGGGGCCGAATTCGGGGACGCCACGCTTCGCGAGGACGGCGTCCATCTGCTCGCGCTCGAGCTGCTGGATGATGTTCATCTTATTGATTCCATTTCGTTTTTTGATGACGCAGAGGATCGACTTGGCGTCCATCAGGACCCGAGCCGGTCATGCAACCCATAAGGGCAACCCGTTTGAGGGAATTGTTGTTGGCCGGGTGATAGCGGAAGAGGCTGGTTTTGTCGAGTGGGCCCAAGCCCATATCGCGGCCTCGAGCTGGCGCTGCGTCAAAGGTTCCGGGTCGCGGCCGCTGACCGGTGCCACGGCCCCTGTCATGGCGGGAACAGCGGCGGCGCTGACGAAGGCCCACAGAGATGGCGATCCAACTCATCTCAAAGGGAGAGATGCCGCCATGTTCACCGCAGAGACTATCTTTTATTGCGTCAGCGCGACGCTGATTTCGGCTTTTATCATCTATAGCGTTGTTTACGGCTTCGATGCCGGGAGCAGCACGCCTACGACGCCGCCGGCGAACCCTCCGATGACTAGTGTGGAGCGCGCCGAGAGGAGGCGCGACGCCGCCGCAAACCTCATCAACATCGTGCTCTTGCTCGCAGCCATGATGAAGATTGTGAGCCATCTCGGTTGGGTTGCCGTGAGTTGGAAGGCCGTTCTTGTTCCGGTTCTCGTGATACCGCTTCTGCTTTCGATTGGCGTCTACCTGAAAGCGCAATGGGATGTGAAGCGCGCGAACGCGGCAGCGGATGCCGGGCTGGCCGCCTAGGGGGAGCCCAGGTCGTCGCCCGCGCAATTTGGTCGGTTTGCCACACTGCAACAAGCGTCGTGAGCGGACGCGGCCCGAAAACCCTCTGACTCTGTTATGATTCGCGTCGAATCACACTCGGAGGCGCGGAATGGCCGAATGTCCGCTCGTCATTATCAGGTGGCTCGACAGCAGGCAGCCTTGCGGCCAGTGGCGCTATCTTTCGGCACTGCCCGATGCGCGGCCAGTGGAAGTCGCGAGTGTCGGTTGGCTCGTCAAGGATACGGCGGACGTCAAGGTCGTCTGCCAGAACGTCGGCGATCTCGAGCACCCTGAAAAAGCGCAAGCGAGCGGGATCATGACGATACCCACTCGCTGCGTCCTTTCGATCGAAAGGCTGACGGAAGACGAAAGCAGACCTAACGCTTCTGCTGACTTTGCGACTGAGGGTTCGACTGATTTTGTTGGTTCTGAGCGCTTTGCTGCGATTTCTGATGATCTGAAGCTTGTGTCAGAACAGATGCGGCGAGCTCTTTAATTTCATCGGCATTCAGCGACTGAGGGTTCTGCAATGCCTTCGAGGCAATCGCACTCACGCGCGCAGATGTTTTCTCATTCTGTGCCATGTCGATACTCACTTTCTCTCAAATTGAGGAACGACTTTCTTGCACAGGCAACTGACCACGTTAGCGTCAGCGAGTCCCGTTACGCTACGAAGTTATCCACGGCTTAGTGCGTACACGGTATATCTTTCCGGCCGATGCCGAGCGCGCTGATTTGTTCAGCGTAGGCAATTGCTTGCCGCATTGATTGCAGGCTGATCTTTGATCAGTTCGCCAGATGGGATCTCAGTAGCTGAGGCCGAAGGCGTTGCCGATCATGTCGCCGACGCTTGCGTTCTTCTTCTTCTTGGAAGTCGGGCCGTACGCACCGTAATCGTTTTCGAGGTTCTGTCCGCGCGCGGCGACGGCGGACGGGTCGAATGAAGGCTCGACCGGCGCCAAGTGATCGCGGCCCTTATTGATCTTATTCCATTGGCCATCGAGCGCCTGCGTGACGCGTTTCTCGTGACCGTAGACGTCGCGGAAGGTTTTCAGCTTGCCGTCTTCGCCAACCCACGCCGTGAAATAGACGAGGTGGATCGGAATTTCCTTCGTGATCGGAATCTCGTTGTTGAGCGCGCCCGCCCGGTCGAGTTCGGCGATCTTGCTGGCGTCCCAGCCCTTGTCTTCCTTGAGAATAAGCTCTGCCAACTGCATCGGTTTCCAGACCCGCAGACAGCCATGGCTCAGCGTTCGCTGCGCCGGTTTGAACATCCACTTGTCGGGCGTGTCGTGCATGTAGATCGTGTGCTGACTTGGGAACGAGAACTTGACGTGGCCGAGCACGCTCTTCGGGCCCGGCGGCTGCACCACGTCATAGTTGCGGATGTCCGTCGTCGCCCAGTTGATGCTGCGGTAGTCGACGGGGCGCTGGCCGTCTTTGGTCACGATCTGCAAGCCGTACTGACGCATCATGCCGCCGCCCCGGATGAGGTTCGGCCAAAGCTCGTTGACCATGATGCTTTCGGGGACGCGCCAGGCCGGGCGGAGTACGACGAATTTCAAGGGACGCGAAAATATCGTCGTCTGCTTGTCGAGGAGACCGACGACGATCTTCTCCGAGCGGATGATTTGGCCGTCCTTGTAGACGTACTGCATGTACTCGGGGATGTTGTTCAGGACGTAGAAATCGCCCATGTTGGTCCACATCCAGCGCCACATCTCCATGTTGGTGCGGATGCGCTTGGCGTCGGGGCTGAGCTTGCCCGGTTTGCCGTCTTTGGGCAGCATCGTCAGATAAACTTGGCGCAGTTTTTCGAATTGCGGCTGCTGCGGCTGAAGGCTGCGCAGGTAGGCGTCGGGCTCGTGCGTCGCTGCGAGCGCTTCGATGACGATCTTGGGTTCGATCCATTGCGGACGCCGGTCGAAGTTCGTCGTCAGCATTTCGGAGGGATCGGGAATGCGGCCGCCGCGCGCGTCGCGGGCGTAAAGAAGAGCAGCCCTCGAATATTCGATTTCGGCTTCGGCGAGCGAGTCCGTGTCGGTTGCGGTCAGTGCGCCTTCGTTGAGCGCGGGAAGCTTGAGCCTCCCCGGATCGAGACCGTACGCCCAGGCATTCTCGATTTCGGCTGCGAGCGTCTTGGCTTCAGGCTTGACGCCGGCTGCCGTCACCCAGAGCGCCTCTCCGTCGCGGGCCGCGTAGAAATCGATGAGCGCGGTTTGGTCCTTGCGGTCGCGGTCTTCCTCCGCCGCCGGGCCGGCGGCGAGCTTGCTGCGCACGGCCATCAGAACGGCGTCGTCGTGCACTTCGGGGGGCTGGACTTCGGGCGCTGCCGCAGGCTCGATAACAGCGGTCGAGGGGGGTAATGCGGTCGCGGGCGGCGAAACATCTTCTGCAAACGCCGGATATGCAACCAGCGTCCCGGCGATCAGCATTCCGCCGGCAAGCGTCAGGCGCGGCAGAGCAAGCAGAAGGTTCTTGAAACTCTTCATCCCCGTCTCTCAATTGGCAACGCGCACGTGGCCTCGAGCCCTGTTCGCGATATGCCGTGAAGCCGCCGCGAATCTTCTTCCTCCGTATTTGCCCAAGAAATCCTGGCCATGCAAAGGCGAAGCGCCTCGCGCTGTCACTTTGAGGTTCGGGTGGTACGCAAGAGATCGGGGCGACGGTCCGCCGTCAGCTGCTCGCTCTGCCGCCGCCGCCACTCCGCGACTTTCTTGTGGTCGCCCGAGAGGAGAATGTCCGGGATCGAGAGGCCCTCCCAATCACGCGGCTTCGTGTACTGCGGGTATTCGAGGAGGCCGGTTTCGAAGCTTTCGCTCGCGAGGCTTTCGGCGCCGCCGAGGACGCCCGGCAGAAGCCGGACGCAGGCTTCGATGAGGACCATCGCGGCCAGCTCGCCGCCAGCGAGAACATAGTCGCCGATCGAAATTTCCTTGAGGCCTTTGTCGTCGATCACGCGCTGATCGATGCCTTCGAAGCGGCCGGCTAGCAAGGTCACGCCCGGTCCTTCGGAAAGATCTCGGGCCAAACTCTGCGTCAGCGGCGTGCCGCGCGGCGATAGATAGATGAGCGGCGAATCCGGCGAGATGGTTTTTGCGTGATCGAGCGCGGGGCCCAGAACATCGGCGCGCAGCACCATACCCGCCCCGCCGCCTGCGGGCGTGTCGTCCACCTGGCGGTGCCGGCCGAGGCCGAAGTCGCGGATCTGCAATGTATCGAGGGACCAGATGTTCGCTGCCCGGGCTTGGCCGAGGAGCGAGACATCAAGCGGTCCCGGAAACATCTCCGGGAACAATGTCAGGACGAGTGCCCGCCATGCCGGCCGTCCATCATTGGCGGGAAAGTGAGCCATGGCGGGGTTATCTCACGATTTAGGTCATCCCGGATGTTTCTCCGGGATGAGAAGTGCAGCTAGTCGCGGACGGCGATCAGACGCCTTCGACGATCGTCATGTCGAGCGTTCCGGCGCCCTGGCGAAGCACCTTCGCTTCCGCATATTCGGGCGACGTCGCGTAACTGCGCGCGTGCTCGTAGCTCGGAAACTCGAGGATGACGTTGCGCGGGGTTCCGTTGCCTTCGACGATTTCGCTCTTGCCGCCGCGCGCAATGGGCTTGCCTTCGTACTTTTCGAGCGCGATTTTCGATTTCGCCACGTACTCCGCCCATTTCTCGGGGTTCGTGATTGTGGCGTGGGCGATGACGTATCCCTTCGGCATTGCAATCTCTTTCTTGGAGTTTCGGGCCTGGAAGTTGGGGCCTGGAAGTTTGGGCCGTAAAGTCTGGCGCTGATTGTCAGGCGAGGAGCCATAGCCGGACCGGCACCATTTGGGCAACTGGACTCGTTGTTGGGTAAGGCGCGGGAGGCCGAAGCCCGTCAGCGCTTCAGGATGGGCTGCATGGCGCCGAGCGCTGCGTCGCTTTCGTTTTGAGAGGGTTTGGCGGGCCGCGCGCTCGGAGTGGCGCTGTCGGTGCCCCATGCGAACACCGCGCCCGAGACCGGTGATGTCCAGCCGAAGCTTGCCTCGGCCGATTTCAGTTTGGGGCCTTGGGCTTCGAGGCGCGGATCGGCTTTGACGAGACGCTTGGACGACCGCGGCGACAGTGGCGCAATGCGCTTTCCGATGACCGTCGGGCAGTCGGCATTGGGATCGTTGCCGACGGGCGTCAGGGCATTGACGACGTAGCGCTTGCCGCACATTCCAATCTTCGGCGGTTCGCGGGTTCGCGCGAAATCGTCGAAGGCTTCCCGCAGAGGCTTCCAGGTGGCCCGCGCCTCGTTCTCGGCATGGCGCTTCATGTTCTCGGCCGTCATGCGAAACGGGAAAACATGGATCGGAATGCTGGGTTCGCCCGCGTTCAGCGCGTCGCGCACGAATGCGTAAATTTCTTCGATGTATTTGTCGGACATCGCGAAGCAGCCGACGCTTCGGCAATCGCCGTGGACCATGATGTAATTGCCGGTCCGGCCGAGCGCGCGGTCGAGGGCGTTCGGATAGCCGATGTTGAAGGCGAGATGGTATTTGCTGTCCGGCTTCAGCCCTTCAGGCGTCACGCGGTAGAAGCCTTCGGGCGACATGCTATCGCCCATCACGCGTTTGGGTCCGAGCGTGCCGCCCCAGTTGCAGACGGGGAATGTTTTGACGAGGGCATAGCGGCCGTTCGGGCGGGCCTTCCACACCTCGAGTTCCGATTCCTCCTTGAAGACGCGGATATAGACCGGCGCTTCCGGCACGATCTCTTTCATGATTAGGGCGGCTTCGACGGCGGACGGCAGCGGCTTTTCGGCTGCGGCTTCGTCGGCGCGGGCATGCCTCTGCATCACGGCCGATCCGGCGACAACGACCATTGCGGCAAGCAACAGGGCCTGCTTGGTCAAATGCCAACGCCAACGCATCACGCTTTAAAAACCCCGCCTACTCTTACCCGTGGGCTGCCTCAGCTAATCCCCGGGACGGTTAAGGGTGGGTAAACCCGGAGTATGGGCTCGGCGTGGTGAGAGATGGGCGATGCTGTGGCAAGGCCATGATCGGCCATAGGAATTAGGCGAGATGTTTAAGCCGCTGCGATATGCGCGAGGAACGTCTCGGCCGCCGCTTTCGGATCGCCTGCGGCGTTGATCGGACGGCCGACGACGAGGTGGTTGGCGCCAAAACGAAGCGCTTCTTCGGGCGTCGTGATACGGCTCTGATCGCCGGTCTCGGCGCCCGGCAGCCGAATGCCCGGCGTGACAATCAGGAACTTCGGGCCGGTCTCGGCGCGGACGGCGGCGGCTTCTTGGCCCGAGGCGATCACACCGTCGAAGCCCGCGTTTTCCGCCATGCGCGCACGTCCGACGACCAAGCCGCCCGGCGTTGCCACAATACCCTGCTCGTCGAGGTCGGATTGATCTAGGTTCGTCAGCACGGTGACGGCGAGCAGCTTCAGATCGGAGCCGCCACGTCCGCGGACGGCTGCCGTCATCGTCTTCGTATCGTGGCCGTGCACCGTGACGAAATCGACGCCGAGTTTTGCCGCGGCGGCGACGGCGTGCTCGACCGTATTGCCGATGTCGAGAAACTTCAGGTCGAGAAAGACGCGCTTGCCCTCGCGCTTCAATTCCTGGGCCAACGCCAGGCCGTCGGCGAACAGAAGCTCAAGTCCGATCTTGTAGAAACTCACGGTGTCGCCCAGGCGATCGACCAGGGCGCGCGCCTCTTCATAGGCGGGCAGGTCGAGAGCGACGATCAGTTTGTCCCGGGTGGCGCGGTCGATCATTTTTTTGCTCAGCCGTGGAGCACGCGGGCGGCGCGTGCGAGTTTCTGGATGACCGACTTCAGCTGCTCGGTCTGGTCCTTGTTCTTCAAGTGGCCGTGGTCGTCGAAGGCTTCGCGCGCCCGGGGCAGGGCGAACTGCTCAGGGAGTACCAAGGCTCCGGTTCCGAGTTCGAGCACGGYGCGGATCTGGATCAGACCGCGAAGGCCACCGAGACCGCCTCCCGAAGCCGAAGCAAGCGCAAAGACGCGGGTCTTGAAGACCTCGAGCGGCGCTTCTCCGTCGTCGCGGATGTGACTGATCCAGTCGATGGTGTTCTTGAGGAGCGGCGAGAACGAGGCGTTGTACTCGGGGCTGACGATGAAAATGCCGGTGTGGGCCCTCATCAAGTTCTTGAGCTTGTGAGCGTTCTCGGGCTGGCCTTCGTCCGCTTCAAGATCGCCGTGATAGATCGGCATCGGATAGTCGGCGAGGTCGGCGAACGTCGAGGGGATGGAGTTGGCATCGGCAATCATGGCGCCGAGCTTCGCCAACCGTTTGTTGAACGAGCCCATACGTGCGCTGCCCGCGAAGAAGAGCAGTCGCGGATCTTTGGCGGCAGCGTCAGTCATGGGGTGTCAGTCCTGGGCGGTCGATATCCGGCAAAAAAGCAGCTGATCAGCCGCTCTTCCCTTCGAAGAATTCCTTGACGCGAGAAAAGAAGCCGGCGCTCTCGGGGCTTGTTTCTTTGTGACTCGCGCGCTCGAATTCCTCGAGCAGTTCACGCTGTTTGCGCGTCAGGTTCTTCGGGGTCTCGACATCGACCTCGATGTACATGTCGCCGGAGACCTTCGAGCGGAGCACCGGCATGCCCTTGCCGCGGAGGCGGAACTGCTTGCGGCTTTCAGTACCTTCCGGGATCTTGACGCGCGTGGTGGTGCCTTCGAGCGTCGGCACATCGATCTGGCCGCCGAGCGCGGCAGTCGTCATCGCGATCGGCACCTTGCAGAAAATGTCGGCGCCATCGCGCTGGAAGAACTCGTGGGGCTTGATCGACAGGAAGATGTAAAGATCGCCCGGCGCGCCGCCTCTGAGGCCGGCTTCGCCTTCGCCTGCGAGGCGGATGCGCGTGCCATCTTCGACGCCGGCCGGGATGTTCACCGATAGCGTGCGTTCTTTCTGGACGCGGCCCGATCCGGCGCAGTCGGCGCAGGGGTCGTCGATCATCTCGCCGCGGCCCTGACAGTGCGGGCAGGTGCGTTCGATCGTGAAGAAGCCCTGGCTGGCGCGGACTTTACCCATGCCGCCGCAGGTCGTGCAGGTTTTGGCTTTCGTTCCGGGTTTGGCGCCCGCGCCTGAGCACGTTTCGCATTTGACGCTTGCCGGGACGCGGATTTGCGCGGTCTTGCCGGCGTAGGCTTCGGCGAGCGTGATTTCGAGGTTGTAGCGAAGGTCGGCGCCTGCTTCGCGGCCTGTTCGCGATCGGCCGCCCCCGCCGCCTTGGCCTCGCCTGCCGCCCATGAACTCGCCGAACAGATCGTCGAAGATGTCCGACATCGAGGAGGCGAAGTCAGGGCCAAAGCCCGGACCGCCGCGGGCTCCCATTCCCCCTTCGAACGCCGCATGACCAAATTGATCGTAGGCGGCGCGTTTCTGGGGATCCTTCAGGGCTTCGTAGGCCTCATTCAGCTCCTTGAAGCGGCGCTCCGCTTCCTTGTCCCCCGCGTTCCGGTCGGGGTGACATTCCTTTGCGAGGGTACGATAGGAGGATTTAAGCTCAATATCGGTGGCGCTCCGCTTGACGCCGAGGATTTCATAATAATCGCGCTTAGCCATGATGCGCTGTTCTATGACCCGTTAGGTGAAATGTTGCTGGTCGGCGAATGGTCGCAACGATTACTCGCGTCTTTATCTCAATTTTTCGCCCCCAGACCAGACCGGCCCTCCATTCGGGGAGGGGCCGGGGGGTCCGAGGGCGATTTCGAGTTCGACTCTTAAGCCGATTTCTTCTTGTCGTCTTTGACTTCTTCGAAGTCGGCGTCGACGACATCGTCGCCGCTATCCGACTTCTTCTCGGCAGAGGGTTCGCCACCCTCGACGCCTTCAGCACCGCCCTTGGCGGTGTAGACGGCTTCGCCGATCTTCATCGCGACCTGGGTGAGTGCCGTTGACGCGGAGCGGATGGCTTCGACGTCTTCACCGGCAATCGCCGTCTTGGCGGCGGCAATTGCGGCTTCCACGTCGCCCTTGATCGCGGCGACTGCCGGGATCGAGCTGTTCTCGGTGAGAGACTTCTCGGTGCCGTGGATGAGCGCTTCCGTCTGGTTGCGCACTTCGACGAGCTCGCGACGCTGCTTGTCTTCGGCAGCATGAGCCTCGGCGTCCTTGACCATCTTGTCGATGTCGGCATCGGAAAGACCGCCCGACGCCTGGATGCGGATCGACTGCTCCTTGCCGGTTGCCTTGTCCTTCGCCGAGACATGAACAATGCCGTTGGCGTCGATATCGAAGGTGACTTCGATCTGCGGAACGCCGCGCGGCGCCGGCGGAATGCCGACGAGATCGAACTGGCCGAGCAGCTTGTTGTCGGCCGCCATCTCGCGTTCACCCTGGAATACGCGAATGGTCACGGCGCCCTGGCTGTCTTCTGCCGTCGAGAAGGTCTGGCTCTTCTTGGTCGGGATCGTCGTGTTGCGATCGATCAGACGCGTGAAGACGCCGCCCAACGTTTCGATGCCGAGCGACAGCGGCGTCACGTCGAGCAACAGAACGTCCTTGACCTCGCCCTGCAGAACGCCGCCCTGAATCGCAGCACCAATGGCCACGACTTCATCCGGGTTGACGCCCTTATGCGGTTCCTTGCCGAAGAGCGCTTTCACGACTTCCTGGACCTTCGGCATGCGCGTCATGCCGCCGACGAGAACGACTTCATCGATCTCGGCAGCCTTCAGGCCAGCGTCCTTCAATGCCTTTTCGCAAGGCGCTTTCGTGCGGTCGATGAGGCCGCCGACGAGGCTTTCGAGCTTGGCGCGCGTCAGCTTCATCGTGAGATGCTTCGGACCCGACGCATCGGCCGTGATGAAGGGCAGGTTGATTTCGGTCTGCGGAGCGCTGGACAGCTCGATCTTGGCCTTTTCAGCAGCTTCCTTGAGGCGCTGAAGGGCGAGCTTGTCGGAGCGAAGATCGATGCCCTGCTCTTTCTTGAACTCGTCGGCCAAGTAGGAGACGAGCAGCATGTCGAAGTCTTCGCCGCCAAGGTGCGTGTCGCCGTTCGTCGACTTCACTTCGAAGACGCCGTCGCCGATTTCGAGAATGGAGACGTCGAAGGTGCCGCCGCCGAGGTCGTAAACCGCGATCGTCTTGGCTTCCTTCTTCTTGTCGAGGCCGTAGGCGAGTGCGGCTGCCGTCGGCTCGTTGATGATGCGGAGAACTTCAAGACCCGCAATGCGGCCAGCGTCTTTCGTCGCCTGGCGCTGGGCGTCGTTGAAGTAGGCCGGAACGGTGATGACCGCCTGCGTAACCTTCTCGCCGAGCTTGGCTTCGGCGGTCTCTTTCATCTTCTGAAGGATGAAAGCCGAGATCTGCTGAGGTGAGTACTGTTTGCCGTGGCTTTCAACCCAGGCGTCGCCGTTCGGGCCCTTGATGATATGAAAGGGGACGAGCTTGACGTCCTTCTGCACGTCGGCATCGTCGAAGCGACGGCCGATCAGGCGCTTGATCGCAAAAAAGGTGTTCGTCGGGTTGGTCACGGCCTGGCGCTTGGCCGGCAGACCGACGAGGCGTTCGTCATCGGCGGTAAATGCAACAACAGAAGGCGTCGTATTTGCGCCTTCGGAATTCTCAAGAACCTTCGGCTTTCCGCCTTCCATGACGGAGACGCACGAGTTGGTCGTGCCGAGGTCGATACCGATTACTTTAGCCATTCTAGTCAATCCTTCTTAGTTGCGGCAGACCGGGTGGACCCTGTTTGGCATCCGTCGTGCTCCCCAACGAGAGGTTAGAGGCACCGGTCCCCAGGATTTCAATTGCGTAACCGACGGTTATATAGGGGCCTGTTTTGGGGGTGCAACGCTTCTTCCACCCGTTACAGATCACTTTCTAGCCTTTTCAGTTACACGATTGCGGTCGGCACGGGTCTGGTAAAAAGCATCTATTTTCAGGGCTTTCGGCGGCTCCAGGCCGCCGGGCCGGCGTGAGCCCCCTTTATGGGAGGCTCATATTTTAAAATCCCTAAGGTCTGTCTCCAGGTCCTCTGTCGCCAAACTTTAGGGGGGTGAGCCGTCAAGCGCGGACTCAAGCATCGGACTCAGGCATCCGAGGGGGGATTATCCTGCGGCGCCTCCTGTGGCCCATCGCCAGGCTTTCCGGCTTTCGGGCCGCCTCGGGAAACAACGACCATGGCGGGGCGCAAGCAACGGTCATCAAGAAGATAACCGACCTGATAGACCTGCAGCACGGTGCCGGCCGGGACGCCGGCATCTTCCTGTTCCATCACGGCTTGATGGTAATGCGGGTTGAACGGCTGGGCCACGGGGTCGATGACGCGGACGCCGTGCCGCTCAAGAGCGGTCTTATAGTCGCGCTCTGCCAGAACGACGCCATCGAGCAGCGCTTTCAACGCTGGGTCGGTCTCGACAGCATCTTTGGGCACGGCCGCGATGGCGCGCTGAAAATTGTCGCCGACGGACAAAATGTCGATCGCAAATTTGGCGATTGCGTACTTGGCCGTGTCTTCCTTTTCGCGTTCGAGACGTCGCCGTACGTTTTCGGTTTCGGCGACCGCGCGAAGATATTGATCCTGCTTACCAGTCAGCTCGTCGAGCCTCTTGTCGAGATCGCTCTGGAGGGCACCGACCATGGCCTTGAGCTGCTCAACGCCGACGCCGTCCGGCGTGGAGGTCGCTGCCGCCTCGGAGGGCGATTGAACGGTGTCGTCGACCGGCTTCTTTTCGTCGCTCATTTTTCTCTTCGCTGAAAATGCCAATGGTGAATTTCGAAGGGTGCCGGGATATCGGCCGCGGAACGGGAAAAATCAAGGCGGTTCAAAATGCACGCGTCCAGCGGATGCAGGGTGCAAGCCGAAATCTCAACCAATGAGGCGGCTTACGAGCTTTGCCGTATAATCCACCATCGGGATGATCCGGGCGTAGTTGAGACGCGTCGGCCCGATGACGCCCAGCACGCCAACCACGTGGCGCGTCTGGTCCCGGAACGGCGCTACGATCAATGATGAGCCCGAAAGAGAGAACAACTTGTTTTCCGAGCCGATAAAAATGCGCACGCCTTCGGCGGTTTCCGAAGCGCCCAGCAGCTCCACAATATCTTGCTTCGACTCGAAAGCATCGAACAGCTGACGGATGCGATCGAGATCTTCGGCTGCGGTCACGTCTTTCAGGAGATTGCTTTGGCCGCGAACGATGAGGCTCTTGCGGTCGTCGGAGACGCCAGACCACTCGGCAAGTCCGGCCTTGATGACCTTCTGGGTCAGCTGGTCGAGTTCGGCTTTGGCCGCATTCAACGACTTTTCGATCTCGGCCTTGGCTTCCGCGAGCGTCATGCCGCGAAGATGAGTGTTCAGATAATTCGATGCTTCCTGGAGCGCCGAGGGCGGCAAGCCTTCGGGCAAATTGATGATGCGGTTTTCGACGTTCTGATCCTCGTCCACGAGGATCACCAAGCCGCGCAGCGGTTCCAGCGGAACGAACTCGATGTGGCGCAGGCGTGCGACCTGCTTTTCGGCGAGCACGACGCCCGCGCAATGGGATAGACCTGAGATCATCTCGCCGGCTTCGCTCAAAAGCTGGTCGACGGACTTGTCGCGCCGGTAGGCGATCTGCGTTTCGATCTGGCGGCGCTCTTCCATCGAGACGTCGCCGACTTCGAGCAAGCCGTCAACGAAGAGCCTCAGCCCGAGCTGGGTCGGCAGGCGCCCGGCCGAGGTGTGGGGCGAAATGATGAGGCCCAGCTGCTCCAGATCCGACATGACGTTGCGGATCGACGCCGGCGACAGGGCGATCGGCAGGGCGCGAGACAAGTTACGCGAACCGACCGGCTCGCCCGTGGCGAGGTAACTTTCGACAATCCTTCGAAGAATAGTCCGGGACCGCTCGTCCAGCCTCTGGAGCTGGGTTTTGCCGTCGAGCAGCGTCGCACTCACCATATGTTCCTCTAATCTCACGGTCTGAATCTATGAACCGCGGGGCCCGGCGTCAAATGCCGCGCGCGTCATGAGGTAAAGTTAGCCTTGTTTCCGGTTGATGGACCCCAGGGCCTTCATTAGGGTCGCGGCCGCAACGTTAACATTTCAGGGAAATCATGCGACCTTCTAAACGCAAGCCGGACGAGCTGCGCCGCGTTTCAATTGAACGCGCCGTTTCTAAACACGCCGAGGGCTCCTGCCTGATCAAGTTCGGCGATACGCATGTCCTGTGCACCGCCAGCTTGGAAGAGCGCCTGCCGCAGTGGCTCAAGGGTCAGGGCCGCGGCTGGGTTACCGCCGAATATTCGATGTTGCCGCGCGCCACGCATGAGCGCACGCGGCGGGAAGTTTCGAGCGGTCATCCATCGGGACGTACACAGGAAATTCAGCGGCTTGTCGGCCGGGCGCTCAGGGCGGTCGTCGATCTGACGAAGCTCGGTGAACGCCAGATCACGGTCGATTGCGACGTCATCCAGGCAGACGGCGGCACGCGCACGGCTTCGATCACCGGCGCCTGGGTTGCTCTGCATGATTGCATCCAATGGATGAAAATGCGCGACATGGTGAAGGAAAACGTCTTGCGCGACCATGTGGCGGCGGTTTCCTGCGGACTTTACAAGGGCGAACCGGTTCTCGACCTCGATTATGCCGAGGACAGCAACGCGGACGCGGACGCGAATTTCGTCATGACCGGGGCAGGCGGAATCGTCGAAATTCAGGGTACCGCAGAGACGACGCCCTTCAGCGAGGAGCGCTTTACCGACCTTATGCAACTCGCGAAGAAGGGTATCGGGGAACTGGTCCAACTGCAGAAGCTGACGGTCGCTTAACGCCCTACAAGGTGAGAGCCATGTTCGGAGAGTTTGCCCTTGTCGTCGCCGCGCTCTTCACGGGTGCGGCGTTCTACATCAACTGGTCGGAGCAACCCGCCCGGCTCGGACTCGACGATTCTGCGATGCTTGCCGAATGGAAGCCTAGCTATGCGCGGGGGTTCCAGATGCAGGCATCTCTCGCCGTGATCGGGTTCATCCTCGGCACACTCGAATGGCTCGTCACGGCCCAGTGGCTCTGGCTCGTTGGTGCGGTGGCCCTTGTCGCCAATTGGCCGTTTACGCTTTTTGCGATCATGCCCGTTAATAAGAAGCTTGAAGCAACGGCCCTCGAGAGCGCAGACGAAAGTACGCGCGCGCTCGTCGAGAGGTGGGGGACGCTGCACGGTGTTCGAAGCGCGCTTGGCGCGCTCAGCGTTGGATTGTTCCTATGGGCGTCGATCTGAACTCATCCCCCGCGCCACTGCGAATTCTTGAAACGGTTCTTTACGCTCCCGATCTTGCGCGGATCGAGGATTTCTATCGACGCGCTCTTGGATTGGAGCCGTTCGCGGCCGTTCCGGGCCGTCACATATTTTATCGGTGTGGAGACCAGATGCTGCTGATTTTCAATCCTGACGCGACGCAATTCCCAACCGCCGATGCCTCGCTTCCCGTTCCCCCGCATGGTGCGGAGGGTGAAGGACACGTTTGCTTTGGCGTGTCGGGCGAAGCGATCGAGCAGTGGCTGACGAAACTTGAAAGCCTTGGCGTGCCGATCGAGGCGGACTTCGAGTGGCCGCGCGGGGGAAGGTCGATTTATTTCCGCGATCCGGCGGGCAACTGTCTCGAAATCGCCGAGCCGCGTATCTGGGGAATTGCATGATGCGGCTTTCGAAAGGTACGCGCCTCGTCGTCGCGAGCCACAATCCGGGCAAGGTGTGGGAAATCAACCAGCTCATTCATCCCTATGGGCTCGATGCTGTTTCGGCGGGCGAGCTTGGCCTTGCAGAGCCCGAGGAGACCGAGACGACGTTCGAAGGCAATGCGCGGCTCAAGGCAGTCGCTGCGGCGCAGGGATCTGGATTGCCGGCGCTCGCTGACGATTCAGGGCTTGAAGTCGATTGCCTCGATGGCGCTCCGGGCATCTATTCGGCGCGCTGGGCGGGTGCCGGCAAGGACTTCGGTCTCGCCATGCAGAAGGTCGCCGACGAGATCAAGCGTAGCGACGGCTGGAACGGCAGCGGTCCGCGCGCCAACTTCATCTCCGTCCTTTGTCTTGCTTGGCCGAACGGCGACGTCAAAACATTCGAGGGCAAGGTCTTCGGAAATCTCGTTTGGCCACCGCGCGGCGGGAACGGCTTCGGCTACGATCCGATGTTCGTACCCAAGGGGGATACGCGGACGTTCGGCGAGATGAAGCCGGACGAGAAATATGCGATCTCGCACCGGACTCGCGCGTTCGCCGCCTTCAAAGCCGCGATGCTAGACGAAATTTCGCCTGGTGCGGCGAACGCGGAACCCGATAAGCGGGACATCGCCGCATTTTCAGCGGCTGCCGCCAGTCTTTCGACACGCGTCGAGGCTGCGGCTTTTATCGAGCGTTTGAAAGACGATCTTGCTGCGCACCGGCAGGACTGGAAAAACGCGACGCTTGAATCGTATCTCGATGCGTTGGCGCGCGCTCTCGGAACGATGCCGGCGAGCGAGGAACCTGCGTGGCGGCAGTTGTCCAAGGCCATGTTGGCCGCGAGCAGCCATGACTGATGTGGATCAGACATTCGGCGTCTATGTGCACTGGCCGTTCTGCGCCCAGAAGTGCCCCTATTGCGATTTCAATAGTCACGTGCGTTTCGGCGGCTGGGACGAGGCGCGCTTTCTCGCAGCGTATAAACGCGAGATCGATTGGGTCGCTGAGCGTATCGGGCCGCGTACCGTCACGAGCATCTTCTTCGGCGGGGGAACGCCGTCGCTGATGCAGGCGGGTACAGTTGCTTCGATCATCGAGCACATCGCGAAGCGCTGGGGCATTGAACGGCAAGCCGAGATTACGCTCGAGGCTAATCCGGGCAGCGTCGAAGCCGGCCGTTTTCGCGGGTTTCGGGAAGCGGGTGTCAATCGCGTTTCAATCGGCGTGCAGTCACTCAGAGATCCGGAGTTGCGCAAGCTCGGGCGCATTCATAGCGTTGCGGAAGCCAAGGCTGCTCTCGAAATTGCGCGCGGAACGTTCGAGCGGTTCTCGTTCGATCTCATTTACGCGCGTCCTGGTCAAACGGCTGAGGCTTGGCGCGCGGAGCTCGCGGAAGCTCTCGATCTCGCGGGCGATCACCTGTCGCTCTATCAGCTGACGATCGAGCCTGACACTCCGTACGCGGCGCTTCATGCCGCGGGCAAGCTGATCATTCCGGATGATCACGATGCGAGCGCACTCTACGAAATTACGGAAGAGATGACGGGCGAGCATGGTCTCGCGGCATACGAGGTTTCAAACTACGCACGGCCCGGTTCTGAGAGCCGGCACAATCTTCTCTATTGGCGCTATGGCGAATACGCGGGGGTCGGCCCCGGCGCGCACGGCCGCATTCTCGTCGGCAACACGCGCACGGCGACGGTCGCCGAACGCAATCCGGAAGCCTGGGCCGCCCGGGTCGAGGAGGCGGGTCACGGCTTCACCGAAATGACGACGCTTGCACGCGAGGAGCAGGCTGATGAAATGCTCTTGATGGGTCTACGCCTAAGCGAGGGCATCGATCTCGGCCGGCTCGCGGCGCTTGGTGGCACCCGCCCGTCACGGCCCGTCATCGCAGAACTCGAAGATCTCGGCCTGCTGCAGTCTGCTGTCGACCGGACGCCAGACACCTCGGGAAACTCCGGCACTTCGGGAAACTGGCGGCGAAACGAGCTGGACGACATCGTGGCCTGCGCGGGCCCAGGATTGCGGCCTGAAACGGGTGCGCCCGGCCCCGATCGAATTCGCGTGACGCCTCAGGGCCGTCTCGTGCTTAACGCGGTTGTCGCAAAGCTTTCAAAAAGTTTTCAATCGCCGGAACGCGTAGACAACCTTCGAAGCGCCGGTTAATCAGCGAAGATGCTCCGGGGAATTTACGATTGGACGATGCGGATGGCGGCCAGCGCCCGGGCGCCCTGGGCGCTTGCGGGCGTCTCGTTCGCGGAAAGCTCGTTCTTTCCCATTCCTCCCGACATCATGCTCATCCCGATGGTGCTCAGCCAGCCGCGGAAGGCGTGGTGGTACGCGACGATCGCGACCGTCGCCTCCGTTCTCGGCGGATTGCTCGGCTACGCGATCGGCTATTACCTTTATGACGCCATCGGCGCGCCCATTCTGAAGTTCTACGGACGCGAACACGCGCTCGACGGCTTCGAGACCTTCATTCAGGAGTACGGTGTCGCCGCCGTTATCATCAAAGGCATGACGCCGATCCCTTACAAGGTCGTGACCATCGCGGCGGGTGTCGGCAAGATGGATATCTTAGCGTTCGTCGGCGCAAGCATCGTTGCCCGCGCCATGCGCTTCTATCTCGTCGCCGGTCTCTTATATTTCTTCGGTGAGCCTATCCGCTCTTTCATCGAGGGCCGGCTCGCGCTCGTGACGACGGCATTTCTCGTGCTGCTCATCGGCGGGTTCGTGGCGGTACGGTACATCTTCTAGCTCGGATCTCGATCATGGCGTTTAGCGAGCGAATTGCGCGAGGGACGGATTACCAGCTTGGCGCGCTCGCGCTTTTCCTGTCGATCGCAACGATCGCGGTAGCGCTCGGATTTCAATACATCGGCGGCTATGTGCCGTGCATGCTCTGCCTGATCGAGCGCTACGCCTATTATGCAGCCATCCCGGTGCTGTTCATCGCGCTCGTGCTGACGGCCGGCGGTCATCGCCGGTTTGCCGCCGCGCTCTTTCTGATCGTCGGCCTCGCGTTCTTGGCGAACACCGTGCTCGGCATCTACCACGCCGGCGCCGAGTGGAAATTCTGGCCGGGTCCGGCAGCGTGCGGTGGCGGGCAATCTTTGACGACGTCGGCCGGCAATCTCTTGAGCGAGATTGAGAACATCCACGTCATCAAGTGTGATGAAGCGTCTTTGCGCTTTCTCGGCATATCCTTCGCCGGGTGGAATGCCGTCGCGTCGTTTTTCCTGATGTTGATCTCATTCGCCGCCGCTTTGGCCGCTCGCGAGCAGAGCTACGAGACGACTGCCGCCGATCTCTGACTCTTGTCCACAAATGTCGTGGCGCGGAAAAACGTTGATTTCGTTGCCTCATCGATACTGTCAAGCAAACAAAGTTCGAATTTCATCCCAGAGACAGAATCGCGCCTTCCCGTTGCCCGAATGTGACGGCTATTCTTGCTTCGTTCGCGGGACACGGGCGTTGTTGGATTGTGTGGATATCGGTCAAGCGTAGGGAGCCTTCCCAGTGGCGTATGCGTTGCGTTCTTCGAGAGCAAAGCTCGAAGCAGGTTTCACTGGTTCAAACGAGCCCGTTTCCGCCCCGGATTTGAGTACGCGTGGCGTTGTTGCGTTTCGTAAGCGTTCGTTGCGTAGCGTTGAGTTCGAGTGCGGCCAGACCCCGAAAGAGGTTCTGTCCGGTGTGTTCAAAAATCTCAGGCGAGCCGCCTCGACAAGTTCGTCGATGCGTATGTCCCGGCGGTTCGCCCGCACTTACGACGACGGTCGCCATTCCTATCCGGAGGCCGATCTGTGGGTGAGTGCGAATACCGAAGATTGGGCTTGGCGTCCGATTGGAGATGTTGCGCTGACCGTCATGCGGAGCGCCGCTCTTTCAGCCGCCGTCGCGAAGTTGCGATTGCCCCAGTAGCGTACCCGTTGCGTTCGCGTGCGTGTCGAATTGTAAGGCGTTGGACAAAAGGATTTCGGAGAGCAGCTGGCTTTCCAACGAGCTGGCAGACGCACGGAGCGTGATCGAGTTAGCCCTCAATCGAGACATCATGTGACAAGGTCTCGCGTAGTGATGTCAGGGCGCTCTGTGTGTCTGCCGCCATCGTTTGGGAACGGCCAAGCCTCGGGAATCGTTCCTCGAAGAACGTTTTTTTTGCGGAGTTCGCCCAGATGACCCCGTCTGTTCCAGATTATCTCAGTCCCATTCAGTGGCATCAGGCCGTGGCTGTCAGCCGTGAGCAATGCGCAAGAATTTTCCGGGATGGCGGCGCGCCGACCGATGCGCTTCTCGCGTTCGGGCTTCATGGTGAGACTGGCGCCAATTGGGAACGCGTCGTCGATCTGATCGCCGCAGAGCTTTGCGCGCATCCGATCAAGCACGCTGCGTAGCTCAGGCTTGTAGCTTCGCCGACGAAGCTATGGTCAGAGGACTACGGTTCGAGTTCGGTATCCCAGTAGAGATAATCGAGCCAGCTTTCGTGCAGATAGTTTGGCGGGAATAGCCGACCGTTGCGATGCAGTTCGAAGACGGTCGGCCGATAGGGTTCGTGAGCGGGGAACATGCCCGCCGCCCTCGGCATCAAACCACCCTTCCTGAGATTGCATGGTGCGCACGCGGTGACGACGTTGTCCCATCGCGTTTGTCCGCCGCGCGAGCGCGGGATCAAGTGATCGAACGTCAGATCGCTCTTGTCGCCGCAATACTGGCAGCTGAAGCGGTCGCGCAGGAAAACATTGAACCGTGTGAAAGCCGGATACAGCGCAGGCTTCACGTACGTCTTCAGCGATACGACACTCGGAAGCTTCAGCTCGAACGATGGGCTTCGGACGTATCTCTCGTATTCGGAGACGATGTTCACGCGGTCGAGGAAGACAGCTTTTACCGTATCCTGCCAACTCCACAGCGACAGCGGATAGTAGCTGAGCGGCCGGAAGTCGGCGTTCAGTACAAGAGCCGGACAATTGTCCGGTAATGTCACGTGAACATTCACGTCGCGCAAACCTCGCGGTTTAGATTCCGCCGAATCGCGTTTTTGGCCCCACTTGAACGCGGGGATACTAGCCGCGCATATCAATTCTGTGAAGCATTCGGTCGGATGTGTCGCGGCAGCCATTTTCGAGCTTTATTTCAATATCTTGTACGTTTTTGTGACAATCGGCTTTGCGGGTTTCCCCAGAAGAGCGCGGCGGGCAAACGCGTAATCGGCCCACAGGAGGCGCGCGGCAACGGCGCGTGCGGGCCGCCAGCGTTCAGCGATTTCCTCCAGTTCTTCCGCTGTTGGGCGCTGCGCAAGCTTGAAGTGGTGTTGAACCGCGAGCTGAAGAGCGAGGTCACCCGGCGCGAAGGCATCGCGCCTGGCCAGTGCAAAGAGAAGATAGATGTCGGCGGTCCACGGACCAATGCCGTGAATGGATGTGAGCCGTTCTACGATGATGTGCTCGTCGGCAGCATTCAGCGCCGGGAAATCGAGACCGTCTTCGAGCACAGCGCGCGAAAGCGCCTTAAGCGTCCGTATCTTCCCGTTCGAAAGGCCGAGATTTTTTAGATCGTCGTCGCGTCGCGCCAGCATCGCTTCCGGCGTGAAGGGCAACAATGCTCCCTCTACGCGAGACCAGATGGCGGCGGCGCTTTGTGCCGAGAGCTGCTGGCCGACGACGATTTTAGAGACGCCCGCAAAACCCGTTGGAAAGTTTCGCATCGGCGGCGTTCCCGTGCGTTTGAATATGAGTGACATGACTTTGCATTGCTGCGCGAGTTTCGCTGCAGCAGCTTTGAGCTGGCGCTCGGTCGTCACGGTCGGATATCGTTGCTCGGCCAAACCTTTGCTCCAGAGTTGCGTTTAAAGAGCGATACCGGGTTTTGATGCGTCTCGCGTGGTGGGAGAGCGTAAAGATAGCAAGGATAGCTCGAATTCTATTTGCCGCAATTTTATACGTAAGCGGCGTTTCGCAAGCCGGTGCGCGATCTTGGCAAGAGAGCTGGGTGACCGTCATAAATGAGCGTCACGGTTTTGCCATTGCCTACCCCGACAATATTTTCGCGCAGAAGAGCGATCAACCGAAGACCGATGAGGGTGGTGTCTACCTATCGAAGGACGGCAAGGCAAAGTTACTTGTCGGGGCATTCGAAAACGCAGATCGCCAGTCTTTGGAGGACTATCGCCAATTCCTGATCTCCGACCAGTATGCGACCGCGAAGATCGACTACGCGCCGGTGAAGGCGCGCTGGTTCGTGTTATCGGGCGATCGAAATGGCGAAACGTTTTATCAACGCGTCAGCTTTACGTGCGGCGGCAAACTCATAAATAGTTGGGCCATGCTTTATCCGACCAGTGAACGAAAAACATACGATCGCGTCGTCGAGGCGGTTGCGCGGACATATACGCCGGGAGCGGGCCGAACGGGCTCTTGCGATTGATGTCTTCCGTCACTCGTTTTGCGCCCTCACCCAACGGGCTCTTGCACGTTGGCCATGCGCTCTCTGCCATCATCGCCCACGACGTCGCGCGCAAGAATGGCGGCCGCTTCCTGCTCCGGATCGAGGACATCGATATCGAGCGGCGGCGTCCGGAGTTCGTGACTGCGATCTTCGAAGATCTGAATTGGCTGGGCCTTACTTGGGAAGAGCCCGTCCTCGTGCAATCGGAGCATTTTTCCGAATATCTCGCGGCTGCGGACCGGCTGATTCAAGCGGGCCTGCTGTATCCCTGCTTTGCGACGCGCAGCGAGATCGCAGCCGCCGCAGATCCGGAACAGGCCGATCCCGATGGCGCGCCGCGTTATCCCGGGCTCTGGCGCGGAGCGTCAGCGGAGAATGTCGGAGCACGGATGGCGGCGGGCGAGTCGCCCGCGTTGCGTCTCAACATGGACGGAGCGCTCAAGGCGTTGAAGGCGAAACGCGGAGACGCTCCGCTCACGTTCGTCGAGGTCGCGGAGGACGGCACGCAGCAAACGATGACTGCCGACCCGCAGCGATGGGGCGACGCGGTTATCGTTCGCAAAGACGTGCCAGCGAGCTACCATCTTTCCGTCGTTGTCGATGATGCGCGGCAGGGCGTGACGCACGTGACGCGCGGACAAGACCTGTTGGCTGCAACCGATTTGCAGCGGCTTTTGCAGGAGCTCTTGGATTTGCCGGAGCCCGTCTATTCGCATCATCGGCTCATCAAGTGGTCGAACGGGCTCAAGCTCTCGAAGTCAAATCAGGATATGGGTCTGCGGATACTGCGCGAGGAAGGCGCGACCGCGGACGATATTCGGCGGGTCATATTCAGCTGACGCCCTTTCCAACGACGCTTTGGCGGTCGTCAGTTTGGGGCATCCGGATAATGCGGGTTTGTTAGGGTACGGGCGGTTTATTGATTCGTATTTCGGCCGTCGCAATTCGCGGCCGGCTCAATTGACCATACATTTCGATATTTATTCTCCCAATCGTAAAAATTAATACATATTTACCGAGACTAATACTTGTAACTTTCCCCAAATCATCCCAGCTTTAATTATTCTCTAATCAGTTGTCGGGATTCTGGTATCTATGGCAGATACACCGAAAATCAGGGTCGCCAATGTTTGGGCCGCTATTTCCATGGCGGCGGCGACGATTTTCAATTTTGTTTGCTCGCAGCTCACGCGTTCGCCGGCGAAGGAGATGCCGCGGCAGGTTGGGTCACGGCGGATTGAGCCTCCCCGGCTCTCGATCTCGGAGCAGTGGGGCCACATCAGCGGCATCATCGCCGGGGCTGCGTCTCGGGCCGAGGAGGCGACGCGCTGCCATGCTTCAGCAACTCTGCAGCTCGATCTTGCCCAGTATGCTTTGACGTCTTTGGTCGATGAGTTGACGGCCGTCATGGATGTCGGCGGCCGGCGCCGCAGAGCGACGGTCCATGTGCTCGGACTTGCACCTCCGTCGTCGCCGCGGCCGACAGTGGGTAATGCGATCGCCGCCTAGCGCGTCGCGTCCGCCGCAATTATTCTCGTCCCATTCCCGATATTCCGTTAAGCCTTCCGCGCTTAAGCGAGAGGCTGCAAATCCTATGAGTTCGCGCGTAGGCTTGTGACGGCTCGCCTCATATTGGTATTGATGATTATCCGGTTCGCCGGGATGCAGGACGACATTGGTGTCTGAAGAACAACGATCTTTGCAATCTGAAATAGAGGCCGTTCCCGGTTCGCGTCCGGCTGCCCGTGCCCAGGATGCGATTGCCCGGCTTTTGTCCGAACCGTTGGCGCCGGGGCTCTATTTGGTCGCGACGCCGATCGGCAATCTTAGTGACATCACGCTCAGGGCGCTCGGCGTTCTCGCGCGTGCGGATGTTATTTATTGCGAAGACACGCGGCATTCCGCGAAGCTTCTTCAGCATTACTCCATCACGGCGCGCACGCGGCCTTTTCACGATCATAACGAAGACCGCGAAATAGATCGGGCGATCGCAGATCTCGAATCCGGCAAGCGCATCGCAGTGATTTCGGATGCCGGAACGCCGCTTCTTTCCGATCCCGGATTCAAGCTCGTTCGCGCGGTTGCGGCGGCGGGTGTCGCCGTTGTTCCAATTCCCGGTCCCTCAGCTCTTTTGGCGGCTTTGACCGCGAGCGGCTTGCCGACGGACGCTTTCTTTTTCGCGGGTTTTCTACCGGCAAAGCAGGCGGCGCGGCGGACCCGATTATCGGAACTTTCGCCGATACCCGGGAGCCTGGTTTTCTATGAGGCGCCTCACCGGGTCGCGGAAACACTCAGCGATATGGCGGGGCTGCTCGGCGATCGTCAGGCGGTGATTGCGCGCGAATTGACGAAATTGCACGAAGAAATCAGGCGCGGAAGCTTGGCGGAACTCGCCGACGCTGCAAGTGAGGATCTCAAGGGCGAGGTCGTGATTGTCGTCGGCCCTCAGCAGGCTCAGGCGGTCAGCGACGAGACGCTTGGCGCTCGCCTCGCCGATGCGCTTGCGGTCATGAGCTTGAAAGACGCCGCCCGGGCTCTCGCGGATGAATTCGGAGTTCCCAAGGCTCGGGTCTACGGGCTCGGCATTAAGTCGAAGGGGGGCCAGCGATGAACTCCAACGTCAACGACGAATTCCGGCAAAGGTGGGAGCGGCGCAGGCGGCACCATAGTGGGCTCAGGGCGGAAACGATCGTTGCGGCCGTCTATCTGGCGACGGGGCATCGCATTCTTGGCAGGCGGTTCAAAACGCCCGTTGGGGAGATCGACCTGATTGCGATCCGGAAAAACCGGGTGGCGTTCATCGAGGTCAAGCGGCGTCCAAACGTGGCAGACGCGGAAGATGCGATTACCCTGACGATGCGTCAGCGGGTGCGGCGGGCGGCCGATCTATGGCTCGCACGAAATCCCCAGTATCAGACACACGATGTTGGTTTCGATCTGGTTTTTGTCGTGCCGTGGCGCTTCCCGATCATCATGCGCGACGCGCTTTAAAAAAGGGCCCGCTAGAGCGGGCCCTGAAGTTTTTGGGACGTTGGTCGTATGACGCAAACATGCAGGCGCGGGCCGCTTAGGCGCGCGGCACACTCCTGTTCATAATCCGGCCAGCCTGAACGCAGTTTGAACGGGATACACGGCCTCTGTTCAGCATTCGCGGTAATCGCGGGCCGGGCTTCCGCGAGCCGGCGCAGTCCATCGCTGGATTTTTGGCTTGCCCAAGCCTTGTTATGCGGCAACGCGCCCTCTTGGCGCACGGTTGAAGCGTTTGGGAGTGCATGTTAAGGACAGCGCGGCTTTGAAAGGGGGCGGCTGGCAGGTTCCGGCTACGTACGCTCTTCTTTTGTCGAAGGCCTTTCCTTGGAGCGGGCGGAATTCCGGGCTTTTCATGCCCAGCCCTCTATGCGCCTTAGGCGCGACGGTGAGAGCGACGTGGCGACGAACGATACAATCGTTGAAGGGGTGGCCGGGCGCTACGCGTCGGCTCTGTTCGATCTTGCGAACGAAAGTTCCAAGACTGCGGAAATCGAGAGCGATCTCATAAAATTTCAGGGGCTCCTGGACGAAAGCGCCGATCTCGTGCGCCTCGTTCGCAGCCCCGTCATCGCGTCGGCCGATCAGAGCCGGGCGGTGGGTGCAATTCTGGAGAAGGTCGGCATCGGCGGCCTCACAGCAAACTTCTTGAATCTCGTGACGGCCAATCGCCGTCTGTTCGTCATTCAGGACATCATCAAGGCCTATCGTGCGCTCGCAGCGAAAGCTCGCGGCGAAGTCGGCGCTGAGGTGACGAGCGCGTTCGCTCTCAATGATTTGCAGATCGCCTCCCTGAAGGAGACGCTGAAGGCTTCGGTCGGCAAGGACGTGACGCTTCAGACGCGCGTCGATCCAAGCATCCTTGGCGGTCTCATCGTCAAGGTCGGCAGCCGCATGATCGATTCATCGCTCAAAACCAAGCTTCAGAACCTGAAGGTGGCTTTGAACGGAGCCGGAGCATAAGCGAGACGGCCGAATAGCGCTGAACGGCGCGTGCGCCGGCTGCGCTTAAGAAATTTGAACAAGGGGCCGAACCAGGCTCCGTAATGGAAACGACCAGGGAAGAGGTTTCAATGGAAATCCGGGCCGCAGAAATTTCGTCGATCCTCAAGGATCAGATCAAAAACTTCGGCAAGGATGCCGAGGTTTCGGAGATCGGCACGGTGCTGTCGGTCGGCGACGGCATCGCACGCGTTTATGGCCTCGACAACGTTCAGGCCGGCGAAATGGTCGAGTTCCCCGGCGGCATCCGCGGCATGGCGCTGAACCTCGAAGCCGATAACGTCGGCGTCGTTATTTTCGGCGACGACCGTACGATCAAGGAAGGCGACACCGTAAAGCGGACTGGCGCCATCGTCGAAGTTCCGGTCGGCAAGGGCCTTCTCGGCCGCGTCGTCGACGGTCTCGGCAACCCGATCGACGGCAAGGGTCCGATCAAGTCGGACAAGAAGATGCGCGTTGACGTCAAGGCGCCGGGCATCCTGCCGCGTAAGTCGGTGCACGAGCCAATGGCGACGGGCCTCAAGGCGATCGACTCGCTCATTCCGATCGGCCGCGGTCAGCGCGAGCTGGTCATCGGCGACCGTCAGACCGGCAAGACTGCCGTCATTCTCGACACCTTCCTCAACCAGAAGCCGTTGAACGCCGGCAAGGACGAAAGCGCGAAGCTCTATTGCGTCTACGTCGCCGTCGGACAGAAGCGGTCGACCGTCGCGCAGTTCGTCAAGACGCTCGAAGAGCGCGGCGCACTCGAGTACTCGATCGTGGTCGCTGCGACCGCTTCGGATCCGGCTCCCATGCAGTACCTGGCTCCGTTCACGGGCTGCACGATGGGCGAATATTTCCGCGACAACGGCATGCACGCCGTTATCGCCTATGACGATCTTTCGAAGCAGGCTGTCGCCTATCGTCAGATGTCGCTTCTGCTTCGCCGTCCGCCGGGCCGCGAAGCCTATCCGGGCGACGTTTTCTATCTCCACTCTCGTCTTCTGGAACGCGCCGCTAAGCTCGGCGATAAAGCCGGCAACGGCTCGCTGACGGCACTTCCGGTCATCGAAACGCAGGCGAACGACGTGTCGGCCTACATTCCGACGAACGTGATCTCGATCACCGACGGCCAGATCTTCCTTGAGTCCGATCTCTTCTATCAGGGCATCCGTCCGGCCGTGAACGTCGGTCTTTCGGTGTCGCGCGTCGGATCGTCGGCGCAGACGAAGGCGATGAAGCAGGTCGCCGGCAAGATCAAAGGCGAGCTCGCACAGTACCGCGAAATGGCGGCCTTCGCGCAGTTCGGTTCGGATCTCGATGCCGCGACGCAGCGTTTGCTCGCACGTGGTGCTCGTCTGACCGAGCTTCTGAAGCAGCCGCAGTTCTCGCCGCTGAAGATGGAAGAGCAGGTCGCGGTGATCTTCGCCGGTACGCGCGGTTACCTGGACAGCATTCCGGTTTCGGCTGTCGGCAAGTTCGAGCAGGGCGTTCTCGCCGGACTTCGGTCTGAGAAGACGATCCTCGAGACGGTCGCCAGAGAGAAGGCCTTGTCGGCAGACACCGAGAAGAAACTGGTCGAGTTCCTCGACAAGTTTGCCAAGGGTTTTGCAGCTTAATCGGGTTCCTTGAGGAGAACGCCCGATGGCGAGCTTAAAAGAAATGCGCAACCGCATCGCCTCGGTGAAGGCGACGCGGAAGATCACGAAGGCGATGCAGATGGTCGCCGCGGCGAAGCTGCGCCGCGCGCAGGAAGCCGCGACGGCCGCCCGCCCTTATGCAGAGCGGATGGCCGACGTTCTCGGTAGCCTCGCCTCGAAAGTCGCCGACAAGAATGGTGCTTCGCCCCTGCTCGTCGGTACGGGCAAGGACCAGGTCCATCTTCTCATCGTCATGACCGCTGAGCGCGGTCTTTGCGGCGGCTTCAACTCGAACATTTCGAAGCTTGCGCGTGCCGATGCCAATCGGCTGATCGCGAACGGCAAGACCGTCAAGATCTTGACCGTCGGCCGCAAGGGCGCGGACAACCTGCGTCGCGATCTTGGCCGGAACATCGTCGAGCGCAAAGATTTCCAGGGCGTACGGCAGTTGACGTTCTCGCACGCCGAAGGTCTTGCAAAGCGCGTCCTCGAGATGTTCGAAGCGGGCGAATTCGACATCGCGACACTCTACTTCTCGGAATTCAAATCGGTCATCGCGCAGAAGCCGACGGCGCTGCAGCTCATTCCGGCAACTGTCTCAGAGACGCCGGGCGACGCAGCAAAGGGCGGCGCGGCGGCGGTTCACGAATACGAGCCGAGCGAGGAAGAGGTATTGGGCTTCCTGCTTTCGCGGAACATCTCGACGCAGATTTTCCGCGGGCTTCTTGAGAATTCGGCATCGTTCTATGGCTCGCAGATGACGGCCATGGACAATGCGACCCGTAACGCTGGCGACATGATCAACAAGCTTACGATCAAGTACAACCGTCAGCGTCAGGCGAACATCACGAAGGAACTGATCGAGATCATTTCTGGTGCTGAAGCAGTCTGATCCGGAGGCTGAGCGATGGCTTATGTGACGCGTGCAACGACGAAGGGCGGCCGAGACGGTCGCGCGGTTGTCGAAGATGGCAAGCTGGCGCTGGCGATGGCGCTGCCGAAGGATCTCGGCGGGTCGGGCGAAGGCCATAATCCGGAGCAGCTTTTCGCTCTCGGCTGGTCGTCGTGCTTCGGTCAGGCAGTGCTGCTGCTCGCCAAGAAGCATGGGCTCGACGGTCAGGCAGCGAAGGTCACGTGCGAAGTGACACTCGACAAGGATGCGACGAGCTTCGCTCTCAAGGCGCATCTCACGCTTTCGATTCCCGGCGCCGATAAGGACAAGCTGCAGGCACTGATCGAAGACGCCCATCAGATCTGTCCCTATTCCAAGGCGACGCGCAACAACATACCGGTGACGCTGTCCGTCGCCTGATCAAATCCGTTGGAGAAGAAAAATGGCTAAAAACGTAGGGAAGATTCACCAGGTGACGGGTGCCGTCGTTGACGTGCATTTTGACGGTCAGCTGCCGGAAATTTTGAACGCGCTCGAGACGATGAACCACGGCAACCGCCTCGTTCTCGAAGTCGCGCAGCATTTGGGCGAGAACACGGTTCGCACCATTGCCATGGACTCGACGGAAGGTCTCGTTCGCGGTCAGGAAGTTTCCGATACGGGATCGCCGATTTCGGTGCCGGTTGGTGACGAAACGCTCGGCCGCATCATGAACGTCATCGGCGAGCCGGTCGACGAAGCGGGCCCGATCAAGACGAAGACGCTCCGTGCCATCCATCAGCCTTCGCCGACCTTTGAGGATCAGGCGACGGAAGCGCAGATTCTCGTAACGGGCATCAAGGTTGTCGATCTTCTCGCGCCTTACGCCAAGGGCGGCAAGATCGGCCTGTTCGGCGGCGCCGGCGTCGGCAAGACGGTTTTGATCATGGAACTGATCAACAACATCGCCAAGGTGCACGGCGGCTACTCGGTGTTTGCGGGTGTCGGCGAGCGTACGCGTGAGGGCAACGACCTCTATTACGAAATGATCGAGTCGAAGGTGAACATCGACCCGAAGAAGAACAAGGGCTCGGCTGAGGGCTCGAAGTGCGCCCTCGTGTACGGTCAGATGAACGAGCCGCCGGGTGCTCGCGCCCGCGTTGCGCTTTCGGGTCTGACGGTCGCCGAGCATTTCCGCGACCAGGGTCAGGACGTTCTGTTCTTCGTCGACAACATCTTCCGCTTCACGCAGGCGGGCTCGGAAGTGTCAGCGCTTCTCGGCCGTATTCCTTCGGCCGTGGGCTATCAGCCGACGCTTGCGACGGACATGGGCGCGCTGCAGGAACGCATCACCACGACCCACAAGGGTTCGATCACGTCGGTGCAGGCCATTTACGTTCCGGCCGACGACTTGACCGACCCTGCGCCTGCCGCATCGTTCGCGCATCTTGATGCGACGACCGTTCTTTCGCGTTCGATCGCGGAAAAGGGCATCTACCCTGCCGTCGATCCGCTCGACTCGACCTCGCGTATGCTTGACCCGCGCATCGTCGGCGAAGAGCACTATCAGGTCGCTCGCCGGGTACAGTCGATCCTGCAGAAGTACAAGTCGCTGCAGGACATCATCGCCATTCTCGGCATGGACGAGCTGTCGGAAGAGGACAAGCTGACCGTCGCGCGCGCTCGTAAGATCGAGCGTTTCATGTCGCAGCCGTTCTCGGTCGCGGAAGTGTTCACCGGCTCGCCCGGCAAGCAGGTTCCGCTCGAAGATACGATCAAGGCCTTCAAGGGCCTCTGCGATGGCGAATACGATCACCTGCCGGAGCCTGCGTTCTACATGGTCGGTTCGATCGACGAAGCGATCGCGAAGGCAGAGAAGCTCGCGGAAGCGGCATAAACACAGGCCGAGCGGTTTCGCGCGGGCCAATGTCCGCGCGAACGCGCCGCCAGGAGAGACAAGTTCATGGCGGAAGCCGCTAAGACGTTCGGAAGTTGCTGCGAGGAGCTGAAGGAAGCTCTCGAAGGCGGCGACTTCGAGCCACTGATCACCGTCGGAGAAGACGGGGTCATCTATATGACCGTCGGGTTGGTGGATCTCGAGGAAGACGAGCCGGGTCTCGTCGACCATCCGTTGTTCTTCTGTCCGTTTTGCGGCACCAAGCTGCAAACTCCGGAAGAAGTCAGGGCAAAGGCCGGCGCCGAGGGCGACGGCGAAGATGAACCGCCTCAGGCTTGAGCGAAGCGTTCGAAGGGTGACGGACTAAAATGGCAGGCACATTCAGGTTTGAACTCGTCTCGCCCGAGCGGGTGTTGCTTTCGGTCGACGCCGATCAGGTTGTCGTGCCGGGGGACGACGGCGATTTCGCCGTTCTCGCCGGCCACGCGCCGGTCATCTCGACGCTCCGTCCGGGCGTGCTCGACGTAACGGCGGGTGGCGTGCGCAAGCGTTTGTTCGTCAAGTCGGGCTTCGTGGAAGTCGACCCGTCGCGGCTGACTGTCCTCGCCGAGTCGGCTTACGACCTCGACGACATTTCGGCGGCCACAATGGCTGAAGAGCTCAAGACAGCGGAAGCGGAACTGGCTGCGGCGAAGGACGATTCTGCGAAGCGCAGAGCCGATACGCTCGTCAGCGAGCTGCGCCGGTTGTCGACGCGGGCGGCATAAGCGGGCTTTCGCCCTCGCACCGCCTTATCGGTTTTTTCCAGTTCTTTTCAGCGGCGTTCGGCCTTCAGTCGAACGCCGTTGTCGCGTTCATGCTTCCGGCGGCCCGCAATCGTTCGGGAGCCTTGCTGCGTCTGCGCTCGGCCGCAATTGGCTCCGATGACGTACCCCTCAGACATCGTTGCGCTGTTCAACGCGCATGCAACCTGGGGCGTCTTCGGCGGTTGAATCTACCGAGGAGTATTCTCCCATGTCAGAAATCGACAACAAGCTGGCCGAGTCAGTCAAGCACATCGCCGAGACGGAGCGTCAGGCCAACGCTCTGAAACATGCCGCGCAATATCGTCCATCGGCTGTCAGCGACGAAGACGTCGTCCTCGCCGAGCAACTGGCTGCTGGATGGAAGACGCTTCGTGCGTCGTTTGCGAAGCATCCCGACTTTCAAGAGCGTGCTCGCGATCTCGCGTTAAAGAGAGCTACCGGCCGGGCGGACGCGAAGACGAACGAAAAGTAGTTTCGCGGCCTTGCTTGCTGATCGGATGTCAGAGTCCTGACAGGGCCTGCCTGACCACAGCAGCATTCCTTGCTTCAAACAAAAAACTACGCAGCGTAAGAACGAAGCATGCGGACGTCCTGACGCGACCGGCGCAGTTTTGAACGCGGTTTTGAAYCGAGAGTTCGACGCCAACAAAAGCATCGTTCGGCTGGGCAAAAATTCTACATCTTCAGCGGTTTTGAGCGGCGTTTAATCCTGCGGCCAACTGGCGTTGGGCAAATTGTCCAATGTCGCACAACGCTCTGCAAGTTTAGCGGAGTGACCGAGGAAGCTCTGTCGATGGGACGCGGACCGCCTTGAAGCTATTTCGGAATATTGCCCTTCTGCCACTCCTCGCTTTGGGCGGCTGCAATGCAATCGTGTTGAACCCTGCCGGCGACGTCGCCATTCAGCAGCGCGATCTTATCATCATCTCCACCGTGCTGATGTTGTTCATCATCATTCCGGTGATGGCGTTGACGGTGTATTTCGCTTGGCGGTATCGCCAGTCGAACAAGTCGGCGCCTTACGATCCCGACTGGGATCACTCCACCCATCTCGAGCTGGTGATCTGGGCGGCTCCGCTGCTCATCATCATTTGCCTTGGCGCCATCACGTGGATGGCGACGCACTTGCTCGATCCCTTCCGTCCGTTGGGGCGCACCGCTCCCGGCCAAGCCGTGGCTCACGCGGTGAAGCCTCTCAAGGTTGAGGTCGTCGCGCTCGATTGGAAGTGGCTCTTCATCTATCCGGATTACGGTATCGCGACCGTCAACCAGATGGCGGCGCCTGTCGACCAGCCGATCCATTTCCGCATCTCGGCGTCGTCGGTGATGAACGCCTTTTATGTACCGGCGCTTGCCGGCATGATTTACGCGATGCCGGGAATGCAGACGCAGCTTCATGCCGTCATCAACAAGCCCGGCGACTTCAAAGGCTTTTCGGCGAACTACAGCGGCGACGGTTTCTCGAAGATGCGCTTCGATTTCCTTGCCAGAGACGAAGCCGGTTTTGCGAAATGGGTTTCGGACATCAAGGCGAACGGCGGCAATCTCGGGCGCACGGAATACCTCGAGCTCGAAAAGCCGAGCGAAGGGGTCGCCGTAAGGAAGTATGCAAGCGTCGATCCACAGCTCTTTCACCGGGTGGTCAATCTCTGCGTCCAGCCCGGCAAAATGTGCATGCACGAAATGGCGGCCATAGACGCCAAGGGCGGCCTCGGTCTTGCGGGCGTCAATCTGGTTCAGAGCATTGAATACGACAAATCCGCTCGACGTGGTTCGGCGCCGATCCTGGCGAAGGCTTACGTCGCGAGCGTGTGCACGACAAATGATCCGATGGGCGCCGAAATGGCGGACGTGCAAGTGACGCCGGTGAGCTCTACGCCCCTTCTGGGTGCGGGTCTGCCGCGTCCTGCAGCGACGTTCCAATCCTTCGCACCGCGACCGTCAAACTCCTGACCGGGAACGAATACAACGATGTTTGATAACCCTGAACTCATGAAGGCCGTCTTCGGACGGCTGACGCTAGAAGCGTTGCCGCTTCATGAGCCGATCCTCGTCGCGACATTCATCGCCGTCGCCATCGGTGGCGTCGCCACGGTCGGCGCCCTCAGCTACTTCAAGCTTTGGGGCTACCTCTGGAAAGAGTGGTTCACGAGCATCGATCACAAGCGCATCGGCATCATGTACATCGTGCTCGGCCTCGTGATGCTGCTTCGCGGCTTCGCCGACGCCATCATGATGCGCGTCCAGCAGGCCGTGGCCTTCAATGGCTCGGAAGGCTATCTGCCGGCCCACCATTTCGATCAGATCTTCACCGCGCACGGCGTGATCATGATCTTCTTCGTGGCGATGCCGCTTGTGACGGGTTTGATGAACTACGTCGTGCCTCTGCAAATCGGCGCGCGCGACGTTGCCTTTCCGTTCCTCAACAACTTCAGCTTCTGGATGACCACAGCCGGCGCGTCTCTGGTTATGGCCTCGCTGTTCATCGGCGAGTTCGCGCGAACGGGCTGGCTTGCGTATCCGCCGCTCTCGAACATCGCCTATAGTCCGGATGTCGGTGTCGATTATTACATATGGTCACTACAGGTGGCGGGCGTGGGGACGCTTCTATCGGGCGTGAACCTCATCGCGACCATCGTGAAGATGCGCGCTCCGGGCATGAGCCTGATGAAGATGCCCGTCTTTACGTGGACGGCACTCTGCACCAACGTCCTCATCGTCGCCGCGTTCCCCGTGCTGACCGGCGTTCTCGGGCTCCTCTCGCTCGACCGCTACGCGGGCACGAACTTCTTCACGAGCGACTTCGGCGGCAACGCCATGATGTACGTGAACCTCATCTGGATCTGGGGCCATCCCGAGGTTTACATCCTCATCCTGCCGGCGTTCGGCGTTTTCTCCGAGATTGTCTCCACGTTCAGCGGCAAGCGGCTCTTCGGCTATACGTCGATGGTCTATGCCACGGTCGTCATCACCATCCTGTCGTATCTCGTCTGGCTGCACCACTTCTTCACGATGGGCTCCGGCGCGAGCGTCAACTCGTTCTTCGGCATCACGACGATGATCATCTCGATCCCGACGGGCGCGAAGATGTTCAACTGGCTGTTCACGATGTACCGGGGCCGGATTCGCTTCGAAGTGCCGATGATGTGGACCATCGCGTTCATGCTGACGTTCGTCGTCGGCGGCATGACCGGTGTGCTTCTCGCCGTTCCGCCAGCAGACTTCGTGCTCCACAACAGCCTCTTCCTGATCGCGCATTTCCATAACGTCATCATCGGCGGCGTGGTGTTCGGCATGTTCGCCGGCATCACCTACTGGTTCCCGAAGGCGTTCGGCTTCAAGCTCGATCCGTTCTGGGGCAAGATGTCATTCTGGTTCTGGGTCCTGGGCTTCTGGTTCGCCTTCATGCCGCTGTACGTCCTCGGCTTGATGGGTGTCACTCGCCGCCTGCGCGTGTTCGACGATCCGTCGCTGCAGATCTGGTTCATCATCGCGGCCCTCGGCGCAGTCATGATCGCCATCGGCATCGCCTGCTTCCTGATCCAGATCGTGGTCAGCATCAAGAACCGCGAAAAGCTGCGCGACTGGACGGGCGATCCGTGGAACGGCCGCACGCTCGAGTGGTCGACGTCGTCGCCGCCGCCTGTCTACAACTTCGCCTTCACTCCGGTGATCCACGACAACGATGCGTGGTGGGATATGAAGAAGCGCGGTTATCAGCGGCCGGCCGAGGGCTTCAAGGCGATCCACATGCCGAGCAACACGAGCGCGGGCATCATCCTCGCCGGTATCAGTGCGGTCGTGGCCTTCGCTATGATCTGGCAGATCTGGTGGCTGGCGATCGTAGGGTTCGTGGCGCTTATCGGAACTGCGATCGGTCACACGTTCAACTACCATCGCAGCTTCCATATTCCGCGAGAGCAAGTCGTTGAAACCGAGCGTGCGCGCACGCAGCTCCTTCAGACCGCACGGGCATAATCGATGACGACGACAACAGCGGCGAGCACAGCCCTTGCCGAGACGACAGAGGCTCCGGTCTTCTACGTCGCCGACGAGCATGACCATCCGGAAGGTTCGAGCACCATGCTCGGCTTCTGGCTCTATCTGATGAGCGACTGCCTCGTGTTCGCGGTGCTGTTTGCGACTTACGGCGTTCTCGGCGCCAACTACGCGGCCGGACCCTCGCCGAAAGAGCTTTTCGACCTGCCGCTCGTGGCGTTGAACACGTCGATGCTGCTTCTTTCGTCGATCACCTACGGTTTCGCGGTGCTCGAGATGCAGAAGAAGAACCAGAACGCGATGCTGTTCTGGCTCGCGGTGACAGGGCTTTTCGGCGCCGCCTTCCTCGGCATCGAGCTCTACGAGTTCGCTCATATGATCCACGAGGGAGCGACGCCGCAGCGTAGTGCGTTCCTCTCGTCGTTCTTCACGCTTGTCGGTACGCACGGCCTGCACGTCACCTTCGGCCTCATCTGGATGATCACGCTGATCGTGCAGGTGTGGAAGTTCGGCCTGATCGAAGCCAACAAGCGGCGCCTTCTGTGCCTCAGCATGTTCTGGCACTTTCTCGACGTCGTCTGGATCGGCGTCTTCACCTTCGTCTATTTGATGGGAGTGCTCCGATGAGCTCGGGTCCGCACGGCGAGCACAGCCACGATGCACACGGTCACGAGAGCGGCCATCCGGAATCGACTTTGCGCGGCTACTTGATCGGCTTCGGCCTTTCAGTCGTACTGACGGCCATTCCTTTCTGGCTCGTGATGACGGGCAAGCTTGGCAGCAACGAAGCGACGACCATCGCGATCCTCATCCTGGGCGCGGTGCAGATCGTCGTGCACATGATCTACTTCCTGCACATGACGCCGAGCTCGGAAGGCGGCTGGACGATGATGGCCTTGATCTTCACCGTCGTCATGGTGGTGATCACGCTCGCCGGTTCACTGTGGGTCATGTACCACATGAATACGAACATGATGCCGGGCATGGATCCGAGCCAGCTGCCGTGAATGCCGACGCCAAGGGGCGCGGGGAATTCGGGGATGAAGGACTGGATGGCGGGCGCAAGAAGCGTCCGCGTTCGGCCTTCTCTCTCGCCGTACTCGGCATCATAGGACTTCTCGGCATCGCCGGTTTGTTGTCGCTCGGCGTCTGGCAGATCGAGCGACGTGCGTGGAAGCTCGACCTTATTGAGCGTGTCGAAAAGCGGGTTCACAGTCAGCCGACGGCCGCACCTGGTCCTGCCGACTGGACGTCGATCGACGCCAAGACCGACGAATATCGCCGGGTCACCGCTACCGGTCATTTCCGCAACGATCGTGAAGCGCTCGTGACTGCCGTGACGAACAATGGCGCAGGCTATTGGGTCGTGACGCCGCTCGAGACCAAGGATGGCTTCACGGTTCTCGTCAATCGCGGGTTTGTGCCGCCGGACCGCCGGGATCCGGCGTCGCGCGCTGCGGTCGAGCCGGACGGCGACGTGACGGTGACGGGCCTCGTGCGTCTGACCGAGCCCAAGGGCGCCTTTCTGCGGAGCAACGATCCGGCTGCGAACCGATGGTTTTCCCGCGATGTGGAAGCGATTGCGGCCGCGCGGGGCCTAACCAACGTCGCGCCCTATTTCGTCGATGCGGATGCAACGCCAAACCCCGGCGGGTTCCCTGTCGGCGGATTGACCGTGGTCGCCTTCCATAACAATCACCTCGTCTATGCGTTGACTTGGTTCACGCTGGCGTTGATGCTCGCGGTGGCGACAGTCCGGGTCGCGCGCGAGGAAATTCGCATTCGCCGGACGGCTCACGCATCTGAGGCCATCGGTAAGACCGGAACTTCCATGGCGGACGGATCTGTTCCGCCGCCGGAGCGACATAGGACTTAGCGCGATATGCTGGGCCGCACTGAGACAGTCTCCGGCTCCGGAAACGAAGACAGGCCGGCTGTTTCAGATGGCGTTTCGGGCAGCGTCGCCCGGAATGTTTCTGGCGCTCCACCAGCGGGCGATCCTGCCGCCACCCAGAACATGCTGCTGCTGATCCAGCTTCGCTGGATCGCTGTCGCGGGTCAGATTGCGACGATTGTTTTCGTCGAGTTCGTCCTTGGCATCGGCCTGCCGCTTTTGCCGATGGCCGTGATCATTGCGGCCCTGATTGCTCTCAATCTCGCAAGCCTTGCGTGGCTTAGAAACGGCCGTAACGCCGGAGATGCCGGTCTGCTCGGGGCGCTGCTGTTCGACGTCGCGGCATTGACCGCGCAACTCTACTTCAGTGGCGGCGCGACGAACCCGTTCACGTTCCTCTATCTCTTGCAGGTGACGCTTGCCGCCGTGCTGCTCGACCGGCGCTCGACGTGGGCCATGGTCGTTGCGACATGCGCAAGCTTCTCGCTGCTCACCGTCGATTACCGGCCGCTCGCCGTGCCGGAAGGCTTCGGCGATCTCTTCAAGCTTCACATCGCCGGAATGCTCGTTTGCTTTGCGCTCGACGCGGCTTTGCTCGTTGTGTTCGTGACGCGCATCACGCGCAATCTTCGGGAGCGCGACGCGCGGCTCGCGGCCTTGAAGCAGCACGCTGTCGAGGAAGATCACATTGTCCGGATGGGCCTTCTCGCCTCGGGCGCGGCGCATGAACTCGGCACGCCGCTCGCATCGCTCTCGGTCATCCTCGGAGACTGGAGGCGCGTGCCAGCGATCGCGTCGAGCCCCGAGTTGCTGGAAGAGGTCGAGGAAATGCAGGCGGCGGTGAAGCGCTGCAAATCGATCCTGACAGGCGTCTTGTTATCGGCCGGCGAAGCCCGCGGAGAAGCGCCGCGCGTGACGACGGTCAATACCTTCGTCAACGAACTCGTGGAAGAATGGCGCGCGGCAAGGTCGCCACCGTCGCTCGATTATACCAACGCATTCGGTGCGGATCTTCCGATCGTGTCGGACTCGACGCTGAAGCAGGTCGTCTTCAACGTCATCGACAACGCTTACGATTCGTCTCCCGCATGGATCGGCGTTTTCGTCGAACGCATCGGGGACGCGCTCGCCATCCGTGTTTCGGATCGTGGACCAGGCTTTGCGCCGCAGATGCTTGCCCAGTTCGGAAAGCCCTATCAATCAAGCAAGGGACGGCCGGGCGGCGGCCTCGGGCTGTTCCTCGTGGTGAATGTGGTACGCAAGCTCGGGGGCAGCGTCTCGGCAGCCAATCGGCCCCGGGAACATGGAGGCGGCGCATCCGTGACGTTGAAGCTGCCGCTTGCTGCCTTGGCCCTCGGAGCGCGATCGCATGGAAACTAATCGCACGCTTGTGATCGTCGAAGACGATGCCGCATTCGCGAACACGTTGAAGCGATCGTTCGAGCGGCGCGAATACATGGTCGACGTCGCGTCGGGACGCGAGGCCCTGGAGGCGATTTTGGACGTGCGGACGCCGGGCTACGCGGTCGTCGATCTGAAGCTCAATGGCGAATCCGGGCTCGCGTGCGTCGAGGCTTTACACGAGCACGATCCGTCGACGGTGATCGTCGTGCTGACGGGATTTGCGAGCATCGCGACGGCGGTTGAAGCTATCAAGCTCGGCGCGCGGCATTACCTCGTGAAGCCGTCGAGTTCGGACGACATCGAGGAAGCGTTCGGCAGGGCCGAGGGCGATAGCGCCGTCGCGCTGACCGAGCGGCCGACGTCGATCAAGACGCTCGAATGGGAGCACATTCACCAGACGCTGGTGGACACCGGTTTCAACATTTCCGAAGCCGCGCGGCGGCTTGGCATGCACCGGCGGACATTGGCGCGGAAGTTGGAGAAGCGGCAGGTGAAGTGAGCCGTTCGCGCGCAATCACCAATTCGACCGCAATATATTCCCAGTTCGGGCGAATAGCTCGCTGGAATTTCTAGGCTTCGCTTTATCGCTGATTATTTTTCGCCCCAGCATATCGCCATCTATGACCTCGTGACGCTACCGCCTTGCGCAAACACGCGAACGAGCAGAAGTGCGTGAGAAACGTCGGACGCGGAAACTTGGGGATCGTAGGCCCCTGGCCATTCGGGATATGCCAAATTGCCTATAGGCTCTCCTTCGGATGACTGGAGGAGCGCGATGAGCAAACAAGTATTTTTGCACATCGGTGGCGAAAAGACTGGCACCAGTACCCTTCAGCGTTTCCTGACTCGCAATGCATCGCGTTTGAAGCGATCTGGTTTTTACTACCCCTGCGAAGCAAGTAATATTTGTTTCGCCAGCATGGCCCATCTCCCCGTTGCTGCCTGTTTGATTGACGAAAAAGTCGAGTTCGTAAGTGAAGAAAGTCAGCGCACGCTTCCATTCGTTCTGCGGGTGCTGACGCGGGTGGTCGCGGCAACGAAGGGAGCGGTTGTTCTATCCAGCGAGCATTTCTCATCGAGACTAATACAGAGGCGGCAGCTCGTGGCGCTGCGGGACGCCTTACCCGCGGACGATATCAAGGTCATCTACTACATTCGGGAACCTTCAGAACTCGCATTGGCTGCTTGGTCGACCGGTATCCGCTGCGGCGGAAGACACTCGTTCAACGCCAATGATGTCACGCCCGAAAATCGATATTACAACCACCTGGAAACTCTAAAATTATGGGGCTCGGTATTTGGCGAGCCGAATTTAATCGTACGAGAGTACAATCGTGCGCGTCTCAAGGACGGTGACATCCGAAAGGATTTTTGCGCGCTATTGGGACTTAAGTCCGAAGATATGCGGTTTGACAGAGATGAAAATCAGTCGTTCGACGTGCAACGCCTGGAAGCTCTCAGATACATCAACTGCGCTTTGCCCGCATTTCATGAAGGGGAATCTGAATGGCGTCGGGCCCAAAATATTAGGCGGCTCGTATCCGTGCACATCCCTCAAAGTGGGACGTTAAAGGACTTGTTGAGCGAGCGAGAGCGCACACTTATCAAATCACGGTTCAGCGACATCAATCAGGAGATAAGCGGGCGATATTTTGCTGGTCAACTCTCGCGCGACTGGTTTCCCGATTGCGCGGAGCGGGAAGAAAGAACTGATCTTCAGCATCGCTCCCAAGTGGACTTAGCTTCCGCTCTCCGAGAAACCGTCATTCGATTGGCTCAAGCGAACAGCGATTACGCCCGTCCGAAGGGGAAACTCAGAAAGCTTGTGAAGCAGATAAGGGAGAACCTCTTCGAGAGTGCTTTTAGACCCCTGCCATCGGCAATTCGCCGTCGAAGTCCTTAGCGCGTCGTGCGGTGTCTGGTCTCTTCTGCTTTTTCGATGACTTTACAATTCCGTATCACTTGCGCCACGGTTGGATCATCCTCTGCACTCAGCGTACAGCCCAAAATGGGGCGGCTCGCAGTGCATCTTGCTTTTTTGATTACGTTCCTCGCTCTCCTTGGCAAAGTTGGAGCGGCCGCCATCGCAGTGTTCATCACACTTTTCGGCCTTCTCCCATGGCTCATCGCGAAAATCTTGAGGTGGTGAACCGTTCATTCTTCAGAGCGCCTTGTTCGTGCGCCTCCCTGGAGTTCGGACGATATCGAGGAAGCTAGAGAAGCGGCGGGTGAAGTGAGGGGTTCGCGCTCAGTCGTCAATGCGATCGCAACAGATTTCCAATTCGGGCGAATAGCCCGCCGGAATTTCTGGGCTTCGCGTGCTCGCTTACTATTTTTGCGAGCGCCCGCGCCAGCATCTCGCAATCTATGGGTCCGTGACTTTGACCCTGCGCCAGCGAATGATAGCGCTGCCCAAGACAGTGGGCCAAGGACTTGAAGTGGTCAGATTTTTGGGTGCGGTCGCGGGGGATGATCTCGACGACATCCAGCTTCTCGCCGGCCCATAGCAGATTCGTGAGGGCCGCTCCGTGCTGCGCGATGACAATATCGGCCGTGTCGAATAGGGCGATCTGGAACGCGAGCGACTTTCCTTCCAGCGTGCAGGGCAGAAAATTCAGATTTTGCGACAACAGCAAGTCACTGCATTCAGAGAAATTTTTAATCGACCTTCTATCCCGGCCAGCGGATGTTATTTCGGAGTCACCCGTCGAATAGAGAAGCGTGGGGTCGCCTCTATCGATGAAGACGATTTTTGGTCCAGTGGCCGGGAACGCGTCACGCAACGCACGTTTCTCGTATTCCACACCGTCGAATAATTTCGCTTCCAGTACTCGTTTCAGGGATCTGAAAACGGTCGCATCATAGTAGCTGCGGTTGTCGAAGCCATAGATCGTCTCGAAGCGCAGTTTTGGATTGTTCGATGATCGCGCTTCATCGAGGAGCAGCGCATGCTCGAGCTTCGGGAGGATCTTTATGCCGTTGGGCAGAACCTCGCGGATGAGGCCATCCATCGGCCCACAGCTTCTGACGCAGATTGTACGGGCGTTATCACGGAGCGTCGTGATCCGCTGGATCAGAGGCGCGAGGAAGCCCAGCAGGAAATGGTAGTAGTGCTCGACGGAGCCTTTGCGATTTATGATATCGACGACCAATGCCTCAGCGAGATCGGTCGAAATTTCCATCACACGCGAACCCCCATCCCCAGTCGGCCGGATAGTACGTTAGCGGATTTATTGGGAAGGCGTTCGATATTTCGATGCTGCGTTGCGGCTTGGGATGCATCGACGGATATTGGGGCAGAAGCTGGAGAAAAGGCAGGTGAAGTGAGTGGTGGGCGCGCTCAGTTCGTGACTTGCGAAACCAAAAATTCGTGTTGTTCTCCGGCAAAATCGACTGTGATCGCGTAGGACTTCGGTGCGCTGCCGGAATATGCCGGTTGGTCAAGCACAATGGTGCCGCCGACCCACTCTCCCGGCATCACGGTGTTGTCTTTCAGAATGGTTTGCTGAAGCTGAGATAAATTTTGCTCGCCGCCGGGCCGCTTGAAGGGCAGCAATGTCTTCGCGCGTTTCGTAATTCGCATTTTGCTGCGCGATTTGCGCTCTTAGCGGGTCATAAGTCGTCGCCGCGTAGGTTCCGTAGTTCCCGTTGGCGTGGACGGTTCCCGTCGTGTTGACGTAACCCGCATTCACCGCGTTGATCCCACGTGCGGTGGCGGAGAGAACTGCACCGACGGCTTGTATGGTTTGGCGTGTATGTTCTTCCCGTACCAGCTCGTCGTATCGATAGACGCGCAGCGCGGTTTGTTTGCCTTCGACCGTCTGGTGCGCGTTGATATTCGCCTCAAGCAAGGTCTGCGGTTTATTTTCGAGATTCCGCACGGCGACGGTGAATGCTGGCCGCGCATTGCCTTTCAGCAATTGATTATTTGGTCGGAGCATCACCAAGTTCTTTTTCTTCGAGATCAAGGATGGGATGCCATCGCGCACGATGGCTTCCTGGCCCGGCGCCGCTGAGAGCTGGATTTTTTGCGAAGCGCACGCAATGAGAAGCGGAGTGATTAAAACTGCGAAAAATGGCATTGCACGCATGTGGCCCCCCGGCGTCTGCGCTAGACTGTCCGCAGTCAGAATATCTGATTACTGAGCTGGAGTCTCCCGGCGAGCATTTTCTGCACGCAGTTCGATTTTGCCGCGCAGCATTGGCGGTCAGCGGCACGAGAGCCTTAGCCGAGCAGTGTGGAGGAGCGGCAAGGGGGGTGCCCGGAACTTCTCGGGGAGCCGATGATTCGGATTGGAATGGTACCGCCTCCCAGATTTGAACCGGGGACCTCTAGATCCACAATCTAGCGCTCTAACCAACTGAGCTAAGGCGGCATGCCAAATGGCCTGGGATGATTTTAGGGCGATCGGGCGGGGCGTTGCACGTGCAAATCACCGCGTCGTCGCGCTTTAATGAATCCCGGCTGCAGGGCGATCCCGATGGGAGCGCACGCCGCGTGTTTCCAACACAGCGGAAGCCGGGGGTCAAGGGCGACTTATGGCTCTCGCCTTGAGTTTACCTGTTTTTGGGTGCCCTTACAGATCGTAGCGGCAACGCGAGGAACCCTAGCGGTCCCGTTGCGTTCGTACGCCAACTGGTTCATCACGACGCTGTTTCCGGGGGGATGCAGAACATCATGACGCTTTGCCCTTATAGTTCCGACGAGCTCAAGGACCTCCATCGCCTGCTCAAGAGCATCATCGAAGAGGCTCACGAGCGGTCGCTTAACATTCCCGACGACGACATCATCGAGAAATTGTTCGATCTGGCCGACCACGGCGAGCGAGATCCGGAGAAGCTGCGCGCAGCCGTGCTGGATAAGGCCGCCTGAGTCGCGGCCTGAACTGAGTTCTACCCGAGATTGTAGTCCGATACGTTTGGGTGGGCCGTGATCGCGAGCGGCCCCCTCTCGCCGCCGATGACAGTGGAAAATCACGCGTTTGCCGTTCTGGCCGCCCGCAAATCACGTAGATGATCGTGGTGCGTTGCGCATGAGCCTTTTGAACGGGCGATTTTCCCTATGGCGGTCTCCGCTAAACCCGCAATGCCGGCGATGCCGATCCGGCGCGATGACCCTGCGCTGCTCGACGCCGCACCCGCGACGCAGGCGGTCATCACGATTGACCCAGAGGCGGCCGAAATTCTTGGTGCGACCCCTTCAGGGGCTGCCGCGCTCGGGCTTTTTCCCTATGCGTCGTTTCCCATCGCGCTCGATCCCGCGACGCCCGCCCTCGCGAAGCTGCGCCAGATCGCGCCCCAGGTCGCGCTTCAGGGTGATTTCCGCAAAGGGGATGTCGAGACGCTGGTGTTCTGGAACAGCGGCCTCCTGAAACGCTTGAAATGCCGGGTCACAAGGCAGGGGAGAAAAGGCTCGAAAGTTCTGCTCCTTCACGTTGCCGACGAAGCCGAGGCGCCGGATCCCGAGCAGAAAATTTCAGCGGTCGCGTCCTCCGGCAGTCGCAATCTGGCTCCGCTGTATGCGGCCGTAACCGCGGAAATCGATGCGTTGCGAGCGGCAGGAGCAGCGGATGCGGCGGCCGTGGAGGCAGCGCCCCAGCCATTCATCGTGATGGATGCCGATCATCTCGCGAAGCTCGCGCATGAGCTCAAAACGCCGCTGACGGCCATCGCCGCGGCTTCCGAGATCATGCGCGACGAACGGCTCGGCGAGATGAAGAACGAGCGATATCTGAGTTATGCGGCGGACATCCACGAAAGCGCGACACATGCGCTCGACGTCATCACGTCGTTGCTTTTGAACCGGGACCGGTCATCGAGCTTGCCGGTGGCGCGGCTCATCGCGCTCGATCTCAATGCGATTGTCGAACGGACGGTGTCGAGCGTGCAGGCGCTCGCGCAGTCGTGCGGATTGACCCTCGACTTCAAGAGCGATGGAAGCCGTCCGCACGTCGTCGCCAATCCGACCGCGCTTCGCCAGATCCTGCTGAACCTGTTGACGAACGCGATCAAGTTCACGCCGCGCGGCGGAGATGTTCGCGTGGAGACGGGCCATATCGGCGACGGGCGTGTTTTCCTCGTCGTCAGCGATACCGGCCGCGGCATGAATGGAACGCGTTCGGCCGCCTACAGGGCCTCCGCCGCAGAGTTGCAGCCGCCTTGGGCAGCCAGCACGGGTATCGGCCTGCCGCTCGTCGCGCGTCTCGTTCGCGAGATGGGCGCTGAGTTCGAGATCGAAAGTATTCCCGAAGGCGGAACTGCCGCACTCATCGTTTTCGGGGACTTTTCGCGCCGGATGGAGTAGTCGGCCCGGCTGTTGAACGCACCAGGTTAGCCAGTTGAAAATTATAAAAATTCTAATGTAAGCGCGACCGCTTACAAATGGTTGACCGAGCCATCTTCCTCGCGCTAGCTCAAGGTAAGGCGTCATCGCGATGCCCGCGCCATCGTTGGCGCTAACCGATACCGGGGCCTTGAACCCTGATTATTGGAGTCGAAATGACAGTTGCTCTGCGGGCGCTCGATAGCGCCATCAATTCCGACGCCGGTTGCCGCTCCAGCTCATGCGCAAATTCCACGCGCTTCTCGGGGGAGATTTGCAACAATGACTAATTCGGCATCGAACACTTCAATCCAACATATGCGGCGTTCGGCCAAGGTCGTGCCGCTTCCCGCGCGCGCGCCGGAGAGACTCGTCGGCGTCGGCTTCCGTTGCTGGCTCGCGGGTTTATCGACCGGCGACATCAAGTGCTGGGAAGATGCGTGGAACACGTTCTCGGGCATGCTCGGCCCCGAGAATGCCAAGACGTTGCTTCTCGATCTCTCGAAGTTCGTTCGCGCGGTGAAAGCCAGTGCTCAGCGCGATATCGAGATCTCGCCGGCCGGCTGCCGTAGTTTCTGCCGCGACGAGTGTCTCGCGATCTCGATCATCGCTGCATGTCAGCATAACGAGCGGCAGGCTTTGACGGCGTCAGTCGCGGCACTGATCGGCACCGAGGACATCGGCGACACCTTGAATGGTGCGCTGGCGCTCGCGGCCGCTCTTCGCAGCGCCAATCAGCTGCTCTGCGCGGAATCGGTATGCCCTGCGACGTGTGCTCTGCGCGCTCAACGCCGCCGCTTGATGTAAGCGCGCCTCGCCAGCCGGCGGGGATCAAGATTTGTCGAGACAGGCTTGGATGCGATCAGCAATGCGCGTGCTGTCGCCTTTGAGGTGCAAGCCTGTCTTCGTTCGCCGCCAGAGAACGTCGATTGCGGTCTCCGCCCATTCTTCTGATTTCAAATAGGCGACTTCGCGCGCGGTGAGGCCGCCGCCGAAGTCTTCGCCAAGGTCCTCTTCGGACTTGGCGCTCGCGATGATCTTCGACGTTCGCGTGCCGTGCCTCCGAGCGAGCCTGCGAAGGAAGCCCTGCTCGAACCCGCGGTTTTCGCGCGCGAAGTCTTTAAACCAAAGATCGAAAGTTCGGCCACCAAGATCGCCGCCCGGCAGCGACGTACCTCGTGTCCGGCCCGGCTGCATTTGCGGAAAGTGCGGGTGCAGTAATTTCAGCGCCGCCTCTGCAAGCTTGCGATAGGTGGTGATCTTGCCGCCGATCACGTGAAGGAGGGGCGGCTTATCACTCACGCTGAGATCGAGCCGGTAATCGCGGCTTACGGCGGATGCACTTTCGCTGCCGTCGGCCTCGAGCGGTCGCACGCCTGCGAAACTCCAGACGATGTCGCGGCGTGAGACGGGTTCGCGGAAAAAGCGATTGGCGGCGTCGAGCAGGTAATCTTCTTCTTCGTGCGAAGGGCTCGCTCTGCGCGGATCGCCTGCGAATGTCTCCTCGGTAGTTCCGATCAATGTGAAGGCGTCTTCGAACGGTAACGCGAAAACGATGCGGCCGTCGCGGTTTTGAAATGTGTACGCGTCGTCGGCTCCGGCAATACGCGGCACGGTGATATGGCTGCCTTTGACCAATCTGACGGTTGGCGGTGCCGCATTCAACTGGCCGGTCGTGAGGGCTGCTACTTTCGCAACCCAAGGCCCCGCCGCATTGACGATGGCGCGGGCTGCAACGCGTCGTCCTGAATTTCCGAGAGCTGCTGTCCAAACACCGTCTTCGGCTTCTAAGCCGGTGACGGGCGTTCTCGTCTCGATCTGTGCTCCTGCTTCGCGCGCGGCGATTGCGTTCAGAACGACGAGACGGGAATCGTCGACGGCGCAGTCCCAGTACGTGAAGCCGCGATGCAATTCGGAAACGAGAGGTGCTCCGGCTGGATCTTGCCGCAGGTCGATGGCGTGCGACGCGCCGAGGGACTCGCGGGCGGCCAGATGATCATAAAGAAAAAGTCCCGCGCGCATCATCAGCTCGTGTCGCATCCCGGCGACTTGCGGGAGGATGAAGCGCAGCGGGCGGATGATGTGCGGCGCGTTCGCGAGAAGCACTTCGCGCTCGGCCAATGCTTCGCGAACGAGCCGGAATTCAAAATGTTCGAGGTAGCGGAGGCCGCCGTGGATGAGTTTGGAGCTTGCCGATGACGTTGCGCCCGCAAGGTCGTCCGCTTCGGCAAGGAAAATCGACAGGCCACGCATCGCCGCATCGGCGGCTATTCCCGCGCCGTTGATGCCGCCGCCAATCACGAGGAGATCGTAAATCTCGTCAGCCATTGCGTTGGTGCCGCCGTGCGTTGCGCCGTTTCTCGACGCGTGGTCACGCGCCCAACTCTAGGCGACTCGTTCGCGCGCGCGAAGGTTTTAGGCGGGCGCTTCGGGCGTCTTTTTTCGCGACCGCAGCAGCAGGCTGATCAAAAGTCCTGCAATGAAGCCTGCGGGGACAGCAACGAGCGTGATGGCTGCCGGTTTCAGGCCGCCCCAGTTGGCAATCGTCGTGACGTGCTTGGCGAGCGCCGCGTGCGCGAGCGCCGCGGCGTCGGGTGTCGTTGCTGCGGCTACAGCGGCCTGGAGTTCCACGAAGCGCTTTGCGGCCGCTGGCGGCGCATCAGAAAACCCGCCCGAAATACTGAACAGTTCGACCGGCCAGATGTGGACACCGAGCAGATAGACGGCGGTGATCAGCGTTCCGACGAGCATCGCTGCAATCGCGCCAGCGGCGTTCATATGGCGCCAGTGCAGCCCAAGAACGAGGGACGGGAAGATGCCTGCGGCCAGCAACGCAAAGCCTTCGGCAGCGAGCAGCCCCGTTCCGATAGCGGCAAAGAGCGCTACCAGCGCGGCGACGACGAGAAGCGTTCCTCCGACCGACACCGAGCGAAAATCAATATCGGGCGAGCGCTCATCACGCGTGGTCCTGATCTCGCGATCGGCGACGACGATCGAGGAGAGGAGCGCGTTTCCGACGAGCACGGACGCGAGCACGACGGCGAGCAGCAGCGGATATTCCAAAATGGGGCTGAGGCCAGAAATCATGGGTGCTGCAACGACGAAGCCGTCCGTCGTGAATGCCAGATCCTGAAGTCTCAGGAAGCCGCGCTGTCCGGAAGCCTTGGCGCACGCCGCGGCAAGATCGGCCGATGCGAGCGAGGTCTCGTCGCAGACTTTCACCCAGCCGTGCGCACTCGCCTCGGCGAACGACTGTGGAATCGCAGCAATTTCGATGCCTTTGGACATCACCTCTTCGAAGCCGATGCGGCTGTAGATCGCGAGCGGCGGAAGGCTGGCAATCAGAATGGCGACGGCGACGAGGGCCACCGCCGTCCGCTTCACGGCTCCGCCTGGAGCAACAGCCGATTGCGACACGTGACGCCCGAGCAGATGGGGCGCCGCGACTACGCCGAGCGCGACTGCGAGCAGGAGGCCCGCGAAATTCCGCATCGAAAGGAGCAGGAATGGCGACGTCATCGGCGTCAAGGATTTGACGTCCGACAACCGATTGACGACGAGCGCCTGATTGAGGTTGGCGTGGCTTTCGAGGGCCGATCCGAGCGAGAAGTGCGGCATCGCCGAGCCGCTTGCAAAGACTGCGAGTGCAATGAGAGTTGCGAGCAATCCGGCGGCGACGGCGACAAAGCCCAATCCGCCGCTCATTTTTGCCGGCGCAAAGAAAGTGCCTGCGAGCCAAGTCGCTGCGATGGCCACCGTGATACCGAGGATCGCCTGGTGCATCTGGATGTTGATGAGGCTCTGCAACGCGAGCGAACCCGCTCTGATGTCGGCGGCCAGTAGCAGGCCTGTTGCGGCCGACGCGATGAGAAACGCCAGGCGACGCGTCAGGCTTCCGCCGTAGCGGATCGCGAAGAAGCCGCTGATCGATTGCACGGGATAGAGAACGAAGCGCGGCGCTACGAGGATTGCGAGCAAGGCGACGCCCGCGACGAGGCCGAGCGGCAGCGCCAAGCCGTCATAGCCCATCGCCGCGATGTAACCGGTGAAACCTAGAAGCGCGACTGCACCGACGATCTCGCCAGCGAATATGAGTGCAGGGCGGATGCCTTCGCGGACCGGCACGCCGCCGGCTCTCCAGGCATAGAAAGCGACCAACGCAACGAGACCGATGATTGCGCCCTGCGCCGCAATCCAGAAGCCGAGCGGGAATCCGCCGATGCGAATGACGTTGAGCGTCAGCGCCGACAACGGCAACGCAATCGCCAAGATCAGCCAAATCAGCAGGCTCGCCAGCAGCAGGCGACCAGAAGGCCGACTCGCGCCGGCAATATCCCCCAGACCCATCTTCACCCTCTCTGCGCCCCCGACACAGCACTTGAAGCGCGCTATTGGCGTCAGAAAGGCGTTACGATCAAGGCAGCGGGCACAATCTGCCCCGGTGGCCTGCCCGCCGGCGCGGCTCGGGATATCGAGATCCGGCTCCGTTGTGCTGGAGTTGCCAGCCCGCGTGTTTGAAATGTGAGGGGTACTAGAACGGCAATGGGGCGGTCCGCGTTACCGAACCACCCCGATACTTTCGTCCCTAGACTTGGACCTTTATTCGTTTTTTTGTCCTGCGACCGGTCCCGGCCATCGCAAGTGGCGGCACCATGTACCAAACGATCTTCTGCGTCAAGTCACCGCGCGACATAAATAATTTTCGATTTTTCGATGCCCGAAAGATGATCAGTTGCCGATGGCACGAAGGTCTTTTTGCGGCGTCGTTTTACTCATGTGGCATATCGTGGTGCATTGAGCCCATCGAATCATCAACGGGCTGCTTGGCAAGTCCGTGCGGGCCCATGGCGCCTGGCGCTTCGACAGTTCCTTCGACTTCGATGGGTCCGGCTTTTTCGAAGGTTAGCGTGAGCTTGACGAGGTCGCCCTCCTTAAGCGGCTCTTTCAAACCCAACAGCATGATGTGATCGGCCATCGGCTTCAGCACGACGGATTGGCCGGGCTTCAGGTCGATGCCGTCGAGGCGGCGCATCTTCATGACATCGCCTTCCATCGTCATCGAATGGACTTCGCCGTTTGTGGCGACGGGCGATGAAACGCCGATCAGCCGGTCGGAGGTATCCTTGTCGGTCTTGATCTCGGCGAACGCCGCGCCGACTTTCTGGCCTTCGGGGGTCGCGCGCGCCCAGGGATGGGCAACCGTTACGCCTTTGACAGTCTCCTCATGGGCCTCAGCCAGGGCCGGCGCAAAGGCCGCTGCAAGGCCTGCCAGGATGGCAAGGGAAGGGATTTTGAAACGCATGGGTCAATTCCTCCAGAGCGCGCATTTCGGCGGATATAGGTCAAAACCGGATAAATGGCACGGGGGCGCCCGTGAAAACGGCCGTGAAATTTGCCCTCTTGGCGAACGGCTTAACCTCACGCTTCGGGGAATGTGCTAAAATGTGCCTCCTATTGAGCGGTAACGGGACTTAACGATTTGTCGTCGGCCAAGCGTATCCTACTGATCATCGGCGGCGGAATTGCTGCCTACAAGTGTCTGGACCTGATCCGGCGGCTAAGGGAGCGCGGTCATAGCGTTCGCGCCGTCATGACCAAGGCTGCCCATCATTTCGTGACGCCGCTTTCCGTCGGCGCATTGACGAACGAGCGGGTGCTGACCGACCTCTTCGATCTCGACGAGGAACGGGAGATCGGACACATCAGGCTGGCGCGTGACAGTGATTTGATCGTCGTCGCACCGGCGACGGCCGATCTCATCGCGCGGATGGCCGGGGGCCATGCCGACGATCTCGCGACGGCCGTTCTGCTTGCGACCGAAAAGCCCGTCGTTCTGGCACCCGCGATGAACCCTGCGATGTGGCGCCACCCGGCGACGCGCCGGAACGTTGCGCAGCTCAAGGCCGACGGCATTCGGATCATCGGACCGGCTGTCGGCGAGATGGCGGAGCGCGGTGAAGCTGGGCCTGGCCGTCTCGTAGAGGTTCCGGACCTCATCGCTGCCATAGAAGGCGCATTCGAAGCCGGCGCGTCCCGCGGCGGCGTCCTCGAAGGACGGCACGTCATCATCACGAGCGGCCCGACGCACGAACCGATCGATCCGATCCGGTATCTCGCGAACCGCTCATCCGGCAAACAGGGTTTCGAACTCGCGGCTGCCGCGGCCGAACTCGGCGCGCGCGTGACGCTGATCACCGGCCCCGTTTCGCTCAGCGAACCGGCTGGCGTCGAAATCGTCCGCATCAAGACCGCTGCAGAAATGCTGGAAGCGGTGAAGGCCGCGTTGCCCGCCGATATCGCCGTTTTTGCTGCGGCCGTTGCCGACTGGCGCGTCGAGACCATCCAGACCGAAAAGATCAAAAAGTCCGAGAAGACGGGTGCACCTACGCTTTCGCTCACGGAAAATCCGGACATCCTGAAGATGATCGCACGGCCGGGCCCTGAGCGGCCGCGTCTCGTCATCGGTTTCGCGGCTGAAACGCAGAACGTGTTGACCCACGCTCAAACGAAGCTCAAATCCAAGCGCGCGGACTGGATCGTCGCCAACGACGTTTCGCCGTCGTCGGGTGTGATGGGCGGCGAAAACAATACCGTCCATTTGATCACAGCAAGCGGTGTGGAGAGTTGGCCTGAGATGAGCAAGGCGAAGGTTGCGAGAAAACTCATGGAGCGCGCCGCAGAGCAGCTTCACGCCAAACGCACGGCCGCTGAATGAAGGTCAAGGTCAGGCGTCTCGAGCACGCAGAAGGTCTTCCACTTCCCGACTATCAGACGGCGGACGCCGCGGGGTTCGATCTCGTGGCGGCTGTTTCGGGCGAGGTTGGTGTCACCATTGCGCCGGGAGCACGCGCGCTTATTCCGACGGGCTTGATCTTCGAGCTACCACGCGGGATGGAAGCACAGGTTCGTCCGCGATCGGGGCTTGCCGTGAAGCACGGCGTGACGGTTCTCAACAGCCCCGGCACGATCGACGCCGATTACCGGGGCGAAGTCGCGGTCGTTCTGATCAATCACGGGACTGCCCCGTTTGTCGTGGCGCGCGGTGAACGGGTCGCGCAAATGATTGTTGCTCCGGTTGCGCGGGTAAAACTCCGCGAGGCCAAAAGGCTGACCGCAACGAAAAGGGGTGCGGGCGGTTTCGGGTCTACGGGTATTAGCGAGGCCCCATCCCATGCCGGGACCAGGCGGCAGAAAGCCGTTGCCAAACGATCGAGCAAGGCGCAAAAAAAATCCCAATCGTGAGATCGCGCGCAGGTGCGTTAAGCACAAAAAGTGCAATGCTTATGGGCCTCTGTGCGCGTTCCTCACCTCTTGAGGGTGACCCTCGAACCTGCGAGAACCGTTCCCATATTGCGCACTGTGAGCGCGTCAATCCGAGGGCGAGTCGAGATAACCATGACAGACACGATTGAGATCAAAACACTCGAAGCCACGAAGAGCTGGGGGCGCGGCCGCGTCTACGAGAGCATCACCGAAACGATCGGTCATACGCCCCTCGTGCGACTCTCCAAGATCAAGGCGGCTGCGAAGCTCAATGCCGATATTTTGCTGAAACTCGAATTCTTCAACCCGCTGTCATCGGTCAAGGATCGCATCGGCGTCGCGATGGTCGACGCACTGGAAGCGGAAGGCCGCATCAAGCCGGGCAAGACGGTGCTCATCGAGCCGACGTCCGGAAATACGGGTATCGGTCTCGCGTTCGTCGCAGCTGCCCGTGGCTATCGGCTCATCCTCGTCATGCCCGAGACGATGTCGATCGAGCGCAGAAAAATCCTGTCGCATCTCGGCGCGGAACTCGAATTGACGCCGGGCGCCGGCGGCATGCCGGCAGCGGTCGCCAGAGCCGAAGAAATTGCGAAGACGCTTCCCGATGCGGTCATCCCCGGGCAGTTCGACAATCCGGCCAACCCGCTCGTTCATGCAAAGACGACGGCGGAAGAAATCTACAACGACACGAAGGGCAAGATCGACGCGCTCGTAATCGGTGTCGGCACGGGCGGCACGTTGACGGGTGTCGGCCAGGTCCTGAAGAAGCGTATTCCCGGTCTCAAGATATTTGCGGTGGAACCGACGACCAGCGCGATACTCTCCGGTCAGCCGCGTGGCCCGCACAAGATCCAGGGCATCGGCGCCGGGTTCATTCCGGGCAACCTCGACCAAAGCCTGATCGATGAAGTCGTGACCGTTTCGAGCGATACTTCATTCGAAACATCGCGCCTGGTGGCGAAGGTCGAAGGGATTCCCGGCGGTATCTCGACCGGCGCCAACGTCGCTGCTGCGATCACGGTCGCCGAGCGGCCGGAATTCGCGGGTAAGACGATCGTGACGTTTGCGCCGTCGTCTGCAGAGCGTTATTTCTCCAGCGAGCTCTTCGTCGATCCGCAGCCGAAGACCTAACCCACCTCGCAACGCGCGAAAGATTATCGGCCACATGGCACAGCTCACGTCAGACGAAGTGCAGCGCTACAAACGCCACCTCGTTCTGCGTGATGTGGGTGCTCCGGGGCAGCAAAAACTCAAGGCAGCGCGCGTGCTCGTTATCGGCGCCGGCGGACTTGGTTCGCCGGTCGTCACCTACCTCGCGGCGGCGGGCGTCGGAACGATTGGCATCATCGACGACGACACCGTCTCAATCGACAATCTTCAGCGCCAGATCGCGCATCGCACTGAGGATGCGGGCAGGCTGAAGGTCGACAGCGCCTGTGACGCAATCCTTCGCATCAATCCGCACGTAACCGTCGAGACTTATGCGGAGCGCATCGACGCGTCGAACGCGCTCGCGATCATCTCGCGCTACGACATCGTTGCTGACGGCTCGGATAATTTCGCGACGCGTTATCTGGTTTCGGACGCGTGCTATTTCGCGAAGCGGCCGCTTGCCTATGCGGCGCTGGGATCGTTCGACGGCTACGTCTCGGTCTTCAAGCCGCACGAGAAAGACCCGCAAGGGAACCCTTACCCGTCGCTCCGCTGCGTTTTTCCGGAAGCGCCTCCGGCGGGACTAGTCGCCAATTGCGAAGAGGTCGGGGTGCTCGGACCGGTCGCGGGTGTCGTCGGGACGTTGCAGGCAACGGAAGTCGTGAAAGAGCTGTTGGGTCTCGGCGAGAGCCTTGCCGGACGCCTGCTCATCTACGACGCGCTCGCCACGCGGTTCGAAGTCGTCGCAATCGCCTGGGATCCGGACAATCCTCTGACGGGACGAGATCCGACGATTACCGATCTCGCGTCGGGCCAAGCTTCGGCGAATCTGGCTTCGGCCAATCCGGCGTGCGCCGCGGAATAATTTTTAGAAAAATTTCGAGACTCAAGTTTTGAGACCGGCGGCGCCGCTTATCGCCGCCGCCGGTAAAACTCGGCTCAGAGCATCGCGGGATGAACGCGGTCGGGCGGTGCGTGCCCGTCGGCGAACGCCTTGATGTTGATGATCACCTTCTCGCCCATGTCGACGCGGCCTTCGATCGTCGCCGAGCTCATGTGCGGCAACGCGACGACGCGCTCCGACGCTAAGAGCCGCGGATTGACGGCCGGCTCGTGCTCGAACACGTCGAGGCCTGCGCCCGCGATCGCGCCCGCTTCGAGAAGGCGAGCCAGCTCGTTCTCGTCGACGACTTCACCGCGCGCCGTGTTGACGATGTAGGCCGATGGCTTCAGCAGCTTGAGCCGCCGTGCCGACAGTAGGTGATAGGTGCCGGGCGTGTGCGGGCAGTTGATCGACACGATGTCGACGCGCGTCAGCATCTGGTCGAGGCTTTCCCAGAACGTCGCCTCGAGTTCCTCCTCGATCTCGTCGAGGACGCGGCGCCGATTGTGATAGTGGATCTGCAAGCCGAACGCCTTGGCGCGACGTGCAACCGCCTGGCCGATGCGGCCCATGCCGACGATGCCGAGCCGCTTGCCGTAGATGCGGTGTCCGAGCATCCATGTCGGTGACCAGCCGGACCATTTTGTCGCGGGGTCGCGCATGTACGCTGCGCCTTCGGCGAGCCGCCGGGGCACCGCGAGGATGAGCGCCATCGTCATGTCGGCGGTATCTTCGGTCAGCACGCCGGGCGTGTTGGTGACCAGGATGCCCCGGTTCCGGGCGGTGTCGAGATCGACATTGTCGACGCCCGTTCCGAAGTTCGCGATGAGGCGAAGCTTCGGGCCGGCTTGCGTCAGCACGGCGCGGTCGATGCGGTCAGTCACCGTCGGCACGAGGACGTCGGCGGTTTTGACGGCTTCGACCAGCTGAGCCTGACTGAGAGGCTTGTCTTCGATATTCAGGCGCGTGTCGAAAAGCTCGCACATCCGAGTCTCGACGACATCGGGCAGCTTGCGGGTGACGACGACAACAGGTTTCTTCTGTGGGGTGGGCATTCGTTTCCCGTTGCAAGAAAATCGCGGCGTTCACATGTCCCTTGCGAGGCCGCTTGAGAAAGTGCGGCCCCGTGTCTATCAGATGGTCTTCGCGAAGACAAAGTCCTGAAATCAGTTGCGGACGCCTAACACGAAGGCACGCTAGCCGGTTTCTTTGCCGAGCGCGGGTTACACGCGGGGTTACAGGCCGCTTCAATGACAATATCATTCCTAGAGCATAGACACGCCCGGCCGCGGGTGGGGTTGCGGCTAACGCTTGGAAGCGGCTGGGCGACCGGCGTTCGGGCCAGAGAGGTCAGGATAGCCGGCGTGAGGGCAACGCGCATAGGGGTAGTCCTCGCAGCTGCAGCAATCGCATTGGCCCTGGGAGCGCCCGTCGGCGCGCCCGTGCGCGCGGTGGCGGCTGATTCGCCGGCGCTCGTCGGAAGCGGCTTGCCGGTGCCGCGGTTCGTCAGTCTCAAGTCTGACAGGGTCAATCTCAGGAACGGGCCGGGGACCGACTACCCGACCTCATGGGTCTATCGGCGTGCCGGACTTCCTCTGGAAGTCATCAAGGAATTCGAGATCTGGCGGCAGGTCCGCGACGCCGAGGGCGCCACGGGCTGGGTTTTGCAGTCGTTGCTGTCGGGCCGGAGAACGGCCCTCGTTCTGCCTTGGGAACGCAAGACCGGGACTTCGCCGCCGCTGGTGCCGATCATGGCGAGCGACAGCGAGCACACGAACGTGGTCGCGAATGTCGAAGCGGGCGTCATCGCCGACCTGCACATGTGCGACGGGCGCTGGTGCCGCGTAACGGTCGACCAATACAGCGGTTACATCGAGCAGAAAAAGCTTTGGGGCGTCTACGAAGGCGAGACGTTCAAGTAGGCCGTTACTTGCGCTAACCGGCGAGCGAGACGATCAGGCCTTTCGATACGCCCAGCTCTTTCGTCTCAAGCTTTCGTCAGGCGCACGACCACATCGACGTGCGTGATCTTGAGGCCTTCGGGCGGCTCGGGGAGGCCGGCGACGGTGATCGCATCGCCGGGGATGTCCATCAGCTCGCCGTTCGGCTCGAGCAAGAAGTGATTGTGATTGGATGTGTTGGTGTCGAAGTAGGCTTTCGAGCCTTCGATCGCCAGTTCGCGCAGAAGACCCGCGCGCTTGAACTGGTGCAGCGTGTTGTAAACCGTCGCAAGGGAGACGTGCTCTCCGAGGCCCGCGACTTCGGCGTGAAGCTGCTCGGCCGTCACGTGGCGGTCGCCGCCGTCGAACAGCAGCTTGCCGAGCGTCATGCGCTGCCGGGTCGGCCGGAGACCCGCTTTTCGCAGGAGCTCTGGCGTGGAGAGCGGTGCTTCTGTTGCCATGTTTGCCGGAGATTTGTCAGACATTTGCGTTTGCAGAACCGTGATTGCGTCCCCACGTTGGACCAACATGATGTCAGTCCCTACGAAACGCGCCTAATTCGTATGAGTATAGTCACTTGCCTTAAAAGCCGCAACTTACGGCGAGAATGGGTCTTTAAGACCGGTCAACGCCCTGTTACACGCAGCGGCCGGCACTGCTAGGCGCAAGGGCAAGCGTATGTTACGACCCCCTTATCTTGACCTTCCCGGAGCATAATGTGAACGAACACCGCATAGTTGGCCATGAAACGAGGGGACCAGTGGCGGAACGCCGTTCGAGCTTCGAATTTGATGATTTGCTGGCCTGCGGGCGCGGCGAACTGTTCGGCCCGGGGAATGCGCAATTGCCGCTTCCGCCGATGCTTATGGTTGATCGCATCGCGACGATCTCAGAAACCGGTGGCGCACACGGTAAAGGCCTCATCGTCGCCGAGCTTAAAGTTGCTGGCAACGAACGCCTGGACTGGCTATTCGCCTGCCATTTCAAGGGCGATCCGGTGATGCCGGGATGTCTCGGCCTCGACGCTCTCTGGCAATTGACGGGATTTTATCTCGGCTGGCTCGGTCTCACGGGCCAGGGCCGGGCATCCGGCTGCGGCGAGGTCAAATTCACGCGCGAAGTTACGCCTGACGTAAAACTGCTTGAATATGTCATAGACATTAAACGGGTCATTGCCCGGAAGCTGAAGCTCGCAGAGGCCGACGGCGTCCTTAAGGCCGATGGCGAGGTGATATACACAGCCAAGGACCTAAGGGTCCTACTCAAGTCGAGCGAAGGCTCTTAAGCGTTTGCGCAGAGAGCCCGGCTGTCAAAGCGGGCGGCAGCAGGAACCGCAGGAGTGAACGAGCGCATGCGGCGCGTAGTTGTGACTGGCATGGGTGTGGTGTCCTCGATAGGGAACAACACCCAAGAAGTTCTCGCTTCGTTGAGAGAGGCGAAGTCCGGTATTTCTCGTGCGGAAAAGTACGCCGAGTTGGGCTTCAAATGCCAAGTCCACGGAGCCCCACAAATCGAGTGGGAGGCGATGGTCCCCCGGAAGCCGAAGCGCTTCATGGGGCCTGGCGTCGGCTGGAACTGGATCGCGATGGATCAAGCCATCCGCGACTCCGGTCTCGAAGCATCTGACGTCGTCAACGAGCGCACCGGCATCATCGTCGGTTCGGGCGGACCGTCCACACGCGCAATCGTTCAGGCAGCTGAAGTTACGCTCGAATCCGGGGGGCCGAAGAAAATCGGGCCGTTCGAAGTGCCGAAGGCCATGTGCTCGGGCCCGTCAGCGGCGCTCGCCACGGCTTTCCAGATCAAGGGCGTTAACTATTCGATTTCATCGGCTTGCGCGACAAGTTCGCACTGCATCGGCAATGCGGCCGAGATGATTCAGTGGGGCAAGCAGGACGTAATGTTCGCCGGCGGGTGCGAAGAACTCGATTGGACCTTGTCGAACCTCTTCGACGCGATGGGCGCCATGTCGACGCACTTCAACGACACGCCGTCGCGGGCGAGCCGTGCCTACGACAAGAATCGCGACGGTTTCGTCATCGCAGGCGGTGCTGGCGTCGTTGTGCTCGAAGAACTGGAGCACGCGAAAGCCCGTGGCGCCAAGATCTACGCGGAGATCGCAGGCTACGGCGCGACGTCCGATGGTTACGACATGGTCGCACCGTCGGGCGAGGGTGCGGAGCGCTGCATGCGCTTGGCGCTCAAAGGATTCGACGGTAATGGTTTGCCCGAAATCGATTATCTCAATCCGCACGGAACGGGCACGCCCGTTGGTGACGCGAAAGAGATCGAGGCTATTCGCAAGGTGTTCGGCAGCAAGGCACCGGTCATCTCGGCGACGAAATCGTTAACTGGGCATTCGCTCGGCGCGATCGGTGTACAGGAGGCGATTTTCTCGCTTCTGATGATGAATAACGGTTTCATCTGCGAGAGCGCCAATATCGACGAGCTTGACCCGGCCTTCGCCGATATGCCAATCGCTCTGAAGCGTATAGACAACGCGGAACTTAACTGTGTGATGTCGAACAGCTTCGGTTTTGGCGGCACAAATGCCACTCTGATTTTCCGCCGGCATGATGCGTGAGTAACGAAAGCTTTCCTGGTCGCCGCTAGGAAGTGCGTAGCGGCGGACGGTAGAGGGCTATGAGAGTATATAAGCGCGGTGCCGGCTGGTTTGACGTACGCGGGCGTACCTTTGGTGACAAAACGAGGCTTCCTATGACCGACTTCGATATCGCAAAGCCTGGCCCTTTGATGGCGGGCAAGCGCGGTCTTGTAATGGGGGTCGCCAACGATAGGTCGATCGCTTGGGGAATTGCGCGCGCTCTTGCGGGCCAAGGCGCCGAACTCGCCTTCACGTATCAGGGCGGCGCATTCGGCCGCCGGGCGCTGCCTCTCGCGCAATCGCTCGGTTCGAAAATCATCGAGGAATGCAACGTCCTCGATCTTGCGAGCGTCGACAATGTCTTCGCGCGCATCAAGGAAGAATGGGGCGGCATCGATTTCGTCGTTCACGCGCTCGCCTATTCCGATCCGAAGGAACTTGCAGGACGCTACGCCGATACGACCCGCGAGAATTTCATCAACTCGATGGTGATCTCGTGCTTCTCCTTCACCGAAATCTCGAAGCGCGCTGCAGCGTTGATGCCGAACGGCGGCTCGCTGATCACGCTCTCTTACGGCGGCGCGACGCGCTGGGTGCCGTCCTATAACGTTATGGGCGTTGCGAAGGCCGCGCTCGAAGCATCCGTCCGTTATCTTGCTGCCGATCTCGGACCGCAGGGCGTTCGCGTCAACGCGGTTTCCGCTGGCCCCATGCGCACGCTTTCGGGCGCCGGTGTTTCCGATGCGCGCGTGATCTTCAATTTCCAGCGCGATAACTCGCCGCTGCAGCGCACGCCGACACTCGACGAGGTTGCAGGCTCCGCGCTCTATCTGCTGTCGCCGATGTCCGGCGCGGTTACCGGCGAAGTTCATTTTGTCGATTGCGGCTATAACACCGTGTCGATGCCGTCGCTCGAAGGCCTCAAGGAGCACGACACCGAGGCCAAGACGGCCAGCCGTTCGCCCTCGGCCGCTGCGGAGTGACATTTGGCGGCCGTTGACGTTCGCCAGCGGGCGTCGCAAACACTGCGGCCATGATCGGGGTATTTGATTCAGGTCTTGGCGGGTTGACCGTCCTTCGAGCGCTCGTCGAGCGATTCAAGACCGTCGATTTCGTCTATCTCGCCGATCACGCGCACGTCCCCTACGGCGACAGACCCTCGGAAGACATCGTCGATTTTACCCGTGATTGCGTAGAGCAATTGTTCGCGCGCGGGGCCAAGCTCGCGCTTCTCGGCTGCAACACGGCGACGGCCGTGGCGCTCCGGCGCTTGCAGCAACAGTGGCTGCCGGAGAGCAAGTGGGCGGGCGCACACAACGTGCTCGGCATCGTCGCTCCGACCGTCGAGGCTGCAACGCAGACGCCGTGGGCGGTGACGTCGCCGCAATATCCGCAGAAGTACAATACCGACACCATCGGCGTGTTCGGGACGACGCGTACGATCTCATCCGGCGTCTATGCGGAAGAGATCCGCAAGCGCTGTCCGAAGGTTACGGTCGTCCAGCAGATCTGCTCGGAGCTTGCGGGCGCAATCGAGAACAAACGTCCGCTGGCGGAGCTCGATGTGCTGGTCCGCGATGGCGTCGATGGCCTTCTCGGTCAGACCGGAAATTTGCCGCCGCATCGCGCGATCCTTGGGTGCACGCACTTTCCGCTCGTCGAACCTTTGTTCAGGAAATATCTCCCACCGTTCACGCGTATTCTTTCGCAGCCCGAGGTCGTGGCCGACAGCTTCGAAGACTATCTCGCGCGCAGAACGAATTACCTGGACGGTGGCGAAGGCGGTACGCTGACGTTGTTGACAACCGGTGATCCGGACGAAGTGAGTGAAAAAGCACGCGTTTTCTGGCCAGAGGTGCCGCATTTCGCGAAAGCCTGACGCCGAGTTGCAACGCAGACACGGCATAGCTTCTCCGCCGTCACTGATCCGATGGCGGTCATTATCCTCTCCTGCTAGCGTCGCCCCGTAAAACTTGGCAGGAGGCTTTGCCTCCAGGGGAGAGGAGTAGCCGAATGGCTCGAAAGCTTTCGCTCGTGGCAGCGATGGTGGTGGTGGGCGTGTTGTCAGCTGCGTCACAAGGCATTGCAGCGACAGGCGGATCTCTTGGCGCGCTGAAGGGCGTCGGGGCCGCTCAGTCCACTGTCGAACAAGCGCACTTCTGGCACCGGACCTGCCGTAAGGGTCTGAACGGCTGGCACAAGCATGTCAAAGGCATCGGCCGCGTCCAATGCACGAACCACGTCTGCAAGCACGGCAAGTGCTGGTGGTATTGATTGCATCGTCTCAGTCGAGACACTCGCGACCATTAAAAAAGCCGCCGGATCGATGATCCGGCGGCTTTATCAATTCTAGACGAGCGACGCCTTAGTTGCGTTCGCGACGCGGACCGCGCGAGCGATCGCCACCGCGTCCACCTTCACGGCGGGGCGGACGGCTCTCGAAGACCTCTTCCGGCTCGCCTTCGGCGCGCGGGATTTCCTGACCGGTTGCCTGATCGATGATCTTCATCGACAGGCGCGTCTTGCCGCGATCGTCGAAGCCCAGAAGTTTCACGTAAACGTCCTGGCCTTCCTTCACGACTTCGCCGACGGTCTCAGGACGTCCCTGAGACAGCTGCGAAATGTGGACGAGGCCGTCCTTCGAGCCGAAGAAGTTCACGAATGCGCCGAACTCCATGATCTTCACGACCTTGCCCTTGTAGATCTGGCCGACCTCAGGCTCGGACGTGATGCCACGAATGCGGGCGAGCGCCTTGTCGATCGAGTCACGATTGGCCGACGCGATTTTCACCGTGCCGTCGTCCTCGATGTCGATCTTGGCGCCCGACTCGGCGACGATCTCGCGGATGACCGAACCGCCGGAGCCGATGACTTCGCGGATCTTGTCGACCGGGATCTTGATGGTTTCGATGCGCGGCGCGTATTCGCCGAGCTCGGTGCGAGCACCCGTCAGCGCCTTCGACATTTCGCCGAGGATGTGGAGACGACCCTCCTGCGCCTGATCGAGGGCGATCCGCATGATCTCTTCGGTGATGCCGGTGATCTTGATGTCCATCTGCAGCGACGTGACACCCTTATCGGTGCCGGCCACCTTGAAGTCCATGTCGCCGAGGTGATCTTCGTCGCCAAGGATGTCGGAAAGAACGACGTAGTCGTCGCCTTCCTTGATCAGACCCATCGCGATACCAGCGACCGGCGATTTCAACGGCACGCCGGCGTCCATCAGAGCGAGAGACGTACCGCAGACCGTTGCCATCGACGAGGAGCCGTTCGACTCGGTGATCTCCGAGACGACGCGCAGCGTGTATGGGAACTCTTCCGGCGGCGGCAGCATCGGACGGATGGCTCGCCAAGCAAGCTTACCGTGGCCGATTTCGCGGCGGCCGGGTGAACCCATACGGCCAACTTCGCCGACCGAGTATGGAGGGAAGTTGTAATGGAGCAGGAAGCGCTCTTTCTTCGTGCCTTCGAGGCTGTCGACGTACTGCTCGTCTTCGCCGGTGCCGAGCGTCGCGACGACAAGCGCCTGCGTCTCGCCACGTGTGAAGAGCGCCGAACCGTGCGTGCGCGGAAGGACATGAACTTCCGAAAGGATCGGGCGAACCGTCTTCAGGTCGCGTCCGTCGATGCGCCGCTTCGTCTTCAGGACGTCGCCGCGCATGATGTCCATCTCGAGCGACTTGAACGCGTCGGTGAGAAGAACCTTCTCATCGGGGCTGTCGGGCGGAATGGAAACGCCTTCGGTGATCTGCTTCTTCGCCTGGGAAACGAGATCCTGGCGCTTGCCTTTTTCCTTCGTCGAGAACGCTTCCTTGAGGGTCGCTTCGGCGATGGTCTTGACCTGAGGCGCGTACTTCGCCTTGTCGGGGATCTTGATGTCCCACGGTTCCTTGGCGGCCTTCTCGGCGAGCTTGATGATCGCCTGAATGACCGGCTGCATGTGCTTGTGGCCGAACATCACGGCTTCGAGCATTTGCGACTCGGGCAGCTCCTTGGCTTCCGATTCGACCATCATCACCGCGTCGTTCGTGCCGGCGACGACGAGATCGAGGACGCTGTCCTTCATCTCATCGACCATCGGGTTCAGTACGAACTCGCCGTTGATCAGGCCGACGCGCGCGCCGGCAATGGGGCCGAGGAAGGGCAAGCCGGAAAGCGTCAACGCGGCTGAGGCCGCGACCATGCCGAGGATGTCGGGATCGTTCTCGAGGTCGTGCGAGAGGACGGTTACAACAACCTGCGTTTCGTTCTTGAAGCCTTGGACGAAGAGCGGGCGGATCGGACGGTCGATCAGGCGAGACGTCAGCGTCTCTTTCTCGCTCGGGCGGCCTTCGCGCTTGAAGTAGCCGCCAGGGATCTTGCCGGCGGCGTAAGTGCGTTCCTGATAATTCACGGTCAGCGGGAAGAAATCGATACCGGGCTTTGCAGACCGGGCGCCGACAACGGTCGCCAGCACAGTCGTATCGCCGTACTGCGCCATGACTGCAGCATCCGCCTGGCGGGCGTAGTGGCCGGTCTCGAGCTTCAGCTTGCGGCCACCCCAATCAATTTCGACGCGATGGATATCAAACATGTTCAATCTTTCGTTTTCGCTTTTCTGTTCGGTCGGTCAGCCCGCCGGCCTCATGCCGGACGAGCGCTATTGGCGGCCGGCGCTCGTGAGCGCCAGCGGCTTTCTTGTTTATCGATTCGTGTGACTGGCCATCGGCCTGTCCTGACTGAAGCGCTGAAATGAGCGCGCGAATTAACGGCGGATGCCGTTCTTCTCGATGATCTTCTGGTAGCGAGCGTTGTCCTTGGCCTTGACGTAGTCAAGCAACTGCCGGCGCTGGCTGACCATCTTGAGAAGGCCGCGGCGCGAGTGGTTGTCTTTTTTATGCATCTTGAAGTGGTCGGTCAGCTCGTTGATGCGATGCGTGAGCACGGCGATCTGAACTTCCGGCGAGCCGGTGTCGTTGGCCTTGGTTGCGCTATCTTTGATGACGGCCGTCTTCGCCACACGCCTGTGTGGTGCTACCTGCGACATCGAATTCTCCTTTCGGATTTGGAGTTTAGATCAAGCGGCGCCAGCCGGGATGTCGTCCAGCGGGGTCGCAAACGAAAGCCGCGCGGAAACGAGGCCCGCGCGGATTGGCTACTTATACACGAATGCCCGCCAAAGGCGAGTTTCAATTCGAGCATAAATCCTCAAGTGTCTTCAATACGTTAAGCCGATTTGACCTTTGGCTATCCGAGATTGAAGACGCGTGTCGGGTGCAGGGCGCCCTTGGCGAGTTCTCCGAGCGCGACAAGCCGGCCCTTGGACGTGGCGTAGGCGGGGCCCGACATGATCGGGGCGTCGCGGCCGCGGATCAAAACGGTCTGGCCTCGTGCAAGTGTTGCTGCATCGCTCTGCGAGACGAGCAGCTCCGGCAGATCGGCGAGCGCCGACTCGACGGGAAGAAGGTATTTCAACACCTCATCGGGATCGCCCGACTCGGCGGCTGCGAGGAGCGTTTCCAACGCCACCGCGCGGCCTTCGTCGAACGGACCGACCTGCGTCCGGCGCAGCGCGATAACGTGGCCGTAGCAACCCATGATACGGCCCATGTCCCGCGCGAGCGCACGCACATAGGTGCCTTTACCACAGCGGGCTTCGAACACGCTTGTCGCTTCATCGGGCATTTCGACGAGTGTCAGGCTGTCGATGAAGACAGGGCGCGGCTCGAGCACGACCGTCTCGCCGCTGCGTGCAAGGTCATAGGCACGCTCACCGGCGATCTTGATCGCAGAATAAGCGGGCGGCTCCTGCATGATCTCGCCGTGGAAGCGCGGCAACAGCGCTTCGATGTCGGCGCGTGCCGGACGGTCGTCGCTCGACTTCGTGATCTTGCCTTCGGTATCGTCGGTGTCGGTTTCGGCGCCCCAGCGAACCGTGAAGCGGTAGGCCTTTTCGCCGTCGACTGCGAACGAGACGGTCTTCGTTCCTTCGCCGAGTGCGATCGGAAGAATGCCTGTCGCCAGCGGATCTAACGTTCCCGAGTGCCCGGCCTTCTGGGCGTTGAACGCGCGTCGCACAGCGGCGACGGCCTGCGTCGATGTCATGTTGATCGGCTTGTCGAGGACCAGCCAGCCGTTAACGGCGTTACCTTTTTTGCGTCGTGCCATCTTTTCTCTCAATGCTTCTTCCCATCAGGAATGGGAGAGAAGGTTCAATCTTTTTTTTCGACGTCGCGCCGAACTCGTTCACTGTCGAGAAGGCGATCGATACGCGTTGCTTCCTCGAATGTTTCGTCTTCGCGGAAGCGGAGATCGGGCGCGTAACGCAGGTTCAGCGCCGCTGCGACTTCGGTCCGGATGAACTTCTTGTGTTTGGCCAGGGCCTGGATGACCGGCCGCACGTCGTTACCGCCCAGCGGCATGACGTAAACCGTCGCGAGCTTCAGATCCTGCGTGAGACGAACCTCGGGGATGGTGATGACGTGCGATGCCAGAACGTCGTCGTGGATCTCGCCACGCGAGAGCAGCTCCGAGAGTTTATGCCGGATAAGCTCGCCGATGCGCAGCATGCGCTGCGAAGGCGCTTTCGCGGATGCTGTTTTGCTCTTGGATCGCATTGTTATTTTCCTCGCTTAGGCATCGCCGTCGGCTCCGCGCGATAGCGCTTCTGATAAATCGGCGAACGCGCGCATGTCAGCAACCGAATGAAAGGCGCGTAGCGGCACGATGACCGCGTTTCGCGGTGTTAGGCACAGAAACACATGCGCGCGCGCGTCAATTACGCGGGCGATGCTGTTCCATTCGAGAATTCGCGCCGGCCGGCCGTCGCTGATTTTCAAATTGTCTTCCGAGATTTCGATTTCCGTATCCTCGGGGGGATACTCAGCCTGTGCGATGCGCCAATACGAGAGCAACGTCAGCGCAAGGCTGAATGCCGCGAAGCCGATCGCCCCGGCGATGACCGAAAAAATGATATGGTTGTATCCCGCGAGCGTCTCCGGGACGAAGCGTTCGAGTTGCTCGTCGAAAATCGCGAGCGCCATGCCGCAAGCGAAGATCGTTGCAAAGAATGCAAGCGTGCTGGATCGCGTGAATTCGCGCGGCAGACGCTCGTACGCTGCGATATCATCGCGCGTCAGGCGGAATGTCAGCCGCAGAGGCAGCTTAATCGTCTGATCTGTCATGTTCCGACCGCCGCAGGATGGGACCGCGCGCGAGCATTCCACTACGCTTGTGTCTGACGAGTTCACCGATGTGCAGCATTCGCTGCGACGGGCTCTGTCCTTTATTTTTTGTATCCGTTGCCACCGAACTTTTCCTCGATGAATTCGCGTGCGGCCTGGTAGGCATCAGGTGAAGAAAACGCGGGCTTGGGCAGAACAAATCCGCCGTTTTGCGCCATCCAGACAATCGATGCGCTTCCGTCTTCGAGATGCGTGATGCCGTGGAGCGCGGTCCAGGGCCAATGCTCTCTTGCGCCGTCGTCGCGGAAGGTCGACAGCCCCTCACCGTCTATAGTGAAATCAAGTTTTTTCCCCGCGGTCGGACAACTTTTGAAAGAAATCCGAGGGGAAAAAAACCGTAAAAAGTAATAGGCCACCACGCCAAGCAACAGTGGGAATCCCACGATGTCGAAAGCAATCTGCTCAACGGTAACGGGCGTCTGCTGAAAATACGCAGGCACCGCGTTACAAATTGAAGGCACGAGAAATACAATCAGCGGCCACCAGATGTAAAAGATTTTGCGCCCGTACACCGCTCTATGAAGAGCCTCGAAGACTGCAAGATCGTATACGTACGACGCGTGATATTTCATTCTCTGTCCGGCGCGGGATGGGACCGCGCGCGGCCTCTTTCATTCGAATTGAACAAACACTTCGGCTCAGAGAGCGAAGCAAGCATGCCGGCCAACGAAGCAACGCCGCGCGGGAAGATCCCGCGCGAGCTGCATACGTGGACGATTAGAGCGTTCTGGCAATCGTCTCGACCTGGAAGCACTCGATCTGGTCGCCTTCGCGGATGTCCTGGTAGTTCGCGAAGGACATACCGCATTCCTGACCGGCGGTGACTTCTTTGACGTCGTCCTTGAAGCGCTTGAGGATCGCAAGCGTGCCTTCGTGAATGACGACGTTGTCGCGCAGCAGGCGAACCTTGGCGCCGCGCTCGACCTTGCCTTCGGTGACCACGCAACCGGCGACCTTGCCAGCCTTCGTGATGGTGAAGACCTGCTTGATCGTGGCGTAGCCAAGGAAGATTTCGCGCTTCGTCGGAGCCAGAAGACCCGACATCGCCGCCTTAACCTCATCCACGAGATCGTAGATGATGTTGTAATAACGGATCTCGACGCCCTGGGCATCGGCTGCCTGCTTCGCCTGCGCGTTGGCGCGGACGTTGAAGCCGATGACGACGGCCTTCGCCGCAGCTGCCAGTGCGATATCGGATTCGGTGATGCCACCGACGCCCGAATGCACGAGGCGAGCTTCGACTTCTTCGTTGCCGACTTTCTTCAAAGCCCCAACGATGGCTTCGAGCGAGCCCTGCACGTCGCCCTTGACGACCAGCGGGAATTCCTTCCGGCCAGCGTCCTTGAGCTGCTGCATCATCTGCTCGAGCGAGCTCTTCGTACCGGCCGAGCCGAGCGTCTCGCGACGCTTTCTGACGCGATAGTCGGTGATCTCGCGGGCACGTGCCTCGTTCTCGACAACGGCGAACTGATCGCCGGCTTCGGGTGCCGAGTCGAAGCCCAACACTTCGACGGGAACCGAAGGTCCGGCCGTCGGGATATTGCCGCCCTGGGCATTGAGAAGCGCGCGGACGCGTCCCCACGCCATGCCGGCCACGATGATGTCGCCGACGTGCAGCGTGCCGCGTTGAACGAGAACGGTGCCGACGGGGCCACGACCGCGTTCAAGCTTCGCTTCGATAACGACGCCTTCAGCCGTACGCGCCGGGTTGGCACGAAGGTCGAGAATTTCCGCCTGCAGATGGATCGCTTCCAACAACTTGTCGAGGTTGGTGCGCTTCAGCGCGGACACCGGAATTTCGAGCGTGTCGCCGCCCATGCTTTCGACGACGATCTCGTGCGAAAGCAGTTCGGTGCGGACGCGGTTCGGGTCGGCCTGCGGCTTGTCGATCTTGTTGATCGCGACGATGATCGGCACCTTGGCGGACTTGGCGTGATTGATCGCCTCGACCGTCTGGGGCATGACGCCGTCATCGGCTGCGACGACGAGCACGACGATGTCGGTCACCTTCGCACCGCGTGCACGCATGGCCGTGAAGGCCTCGTGGCCGGGCGTGTCAATGAACGTGATCTTGTCGCCGTTCGGCGCCGTCACCTGATAAGCGCCGATGTGCTGGGTGATGCCACCGGCTTCACCGGACACGACGTTCGTCGAGCGGATCGCGTCGAGCAACGACGTCTTGCCGTGATCGACGTGGCCCATGATCGTGACGACCGGGGCGCGATGTTCGAGCGCGATTTCGTCGCCTTCCTTGCCGCCGACGAAACCGATTTCGACGTCGGCTTCCGAGACGCGCTTCGGCGTATGACCGAACTCTTGAACGATGAGCTCGGCCGTATCCGCGTCCAGGACGTCGGTGATTTTGTGCATCGCGCCTTGCTGCATCATATACTTGATGAGATCGACGGCGCGCTCGGCCATACGGTTCGACAATTCCTGGAGCGTGATGGCCTCAGGAATGATGACCTCGCGCGAGATTTTCTCGCGGGTCTGCTGAATACCCATCGCCTTGAGCTTTTCTTTCTCGCGCTTGCGCTTGAGAGAGGCGAGCGAGCGAACCTGGGCTTCGCGATCGAAGTTCGTGATCGTGAGCTTCTGACGCTGACGGCCGTCGTCCTGAACCTTGACGGCCGGACGCGCGATTTTCACGCCGCCGGGGCCGCGCTTGCCGCGATCGTCTTCTTCGGCCTGCTGACGAACAACGGGCGGGCGTACGGGACGCGTCGGCTTCTCGATCGTCGTCGAATCTGCAGCGGGAGCACCGCGGCGTGCCGGTGCCGGCAGCTCGATTTCGCGCGGGCGACCGGCTTCACCACGCGGCATGAATGCCGTGTTGGCCGACGGACGATTCGGCGTTCTTTGGAATGGCGGACGGCCACCCTCTCCGCGCGGCGATGACGACGGACCGGAGTCGCGACGATATTCACGCTGCGGAGCGTTGTGGTCGCGCGCAACCGGTGCGGACGGCGCCGGCGACGCGGGCTGCGAAGGTGCAGTCGCTGCCGCAGGAGGCGGTGCAGCGGCGGCGGGTGCGGGCGCGCTTGGTGCCGGCTGGGCCGGAGCCTCGGCGCGGGGTTGCGGCTCGGGCGGACGCGGAACCGGCTCGAAACGGATCGGCTCGACTTCGGCGGCGCGATTTGGTTCGTCGGCGCGTGCGGCAGCAAGCGCGCGCTCGCGAGCGGCGCGTTCCTCGTTCGAAAGAACGCGGCCAGCGGACCGCTCGTTTGCATTCGGCTGATTCTGGGGCGACGGCGGCGGAACTCTTGAGGGCGGAGTAGGCCGCTCGATCGTTTCGGTCGCTGCCGGTGTGTTCGGCTCTGCTTCGCCGCCGAGCCGGCGTGTTTTCTTTTTCTCGACCACGACGGATTTGGACCGCCCGTGGCTGAAGTTCTGCCGCACATGGCCAGACTCGACCGTTCGCTGCAGCGACAGCGGCTTGCGCGCTCCGACCCGGATGGTCTTATCGGTCTGGTCGTTCGAATCCGTCATGCGTTATCCGTTCAGCCTTCAGCTAGATAGTTCAGAAATTTCGCCGGCGGCCACTGGGGTGGCCTCAATCGCAGAAGACCGGTAGCGCAGAAGCCGCTCCGCTTCTTCCAGAAACCGATCCGACAGTCCTCCGGGTGTGAGGGCAGCATGTACCACACTTCCGCGGCCAATGGCCAAGCTCATTTGCGCAATGGTCAGAACATCGACAATTGCGGCGTGAGCACCCCGGCTGGCCTGAATGGCCTTGTATTTTCGATCAATTTTACTTCGTCCGTCCAAGGCCGCATCGGAGCCATGGAGTATCGCTCTTACTGGCTTCTTCTCGAGCGCGGCATAAATTTTTTCAAATCCAGCGATAACGTTGCCCGCTTTATTGGCGAGGGACAACATTCCCGCAACGCGCTTAACGATAAGATCATCTACTCGTTCTGCAAGATCTACCGGGGCTTCGGCCTTCATTTTAAGGCTTTTTGAAAAGGCGTGTGTCGAAACAGCCTTTTCGATCAGGCCCCGTTCGCAGCCAACCCAGACGCCGCGGCCCGGCAAACGCCGGTCGAGATCCGGGACGATTACGCCGTCCGGCGACAAAGCGAAGCGGATCAGGTTTTCCGGATCAAGGGCTCGGCGCGTGACGGCGCACAACCGCTCGGAACCCGGGACGGAGCCTTGCTCCGTCCGATCCCGCGTAGGCCGATTTTGCCGTTTTGCCATCACGCCTGTTTGTTGCCTCTCCGGACATTCCCGTTAGCTTTCGACGCCGACGCTACCGGTATCGGCAGCTTCGGTTTCGTCGTCGCCAGCGGGCTTTTCGAGATCTTCAGCTTTGATCCAGCCCGCGTGGACGCGAGCCGCCATGATCATGTTTTCGACGTCGGTCCGCGACAGCTCGAATCCGTCGAGGAAGCCCGCGTGGCGCGAGTCGCCGTCTTTGTCCTTCTCTTTGTCCTTGTCCTTCTTGCGCTCGGTCCAGCCGATGAGTTCATCGGTCGCGCAGTCGGCGAAATCTTCGACGGTCTTGATGCCGTTTTCACCGAGCGCAACCATCATCGCGGTGGTGATGCCAGGGATCTCGGCCAACTCGTCGGCGACGCCAAGCTCACGGCGCTTCGCATCGCGATCGGCTTCCTGCTGCTCGAGATATTCGCGGGCGCGGCTTTGAATCTGCTCGGCCGTGTTCTCGTCGAAGCCTTCGATATGCGCGATTTCGGCGATATCGACGTAAGCGACTTCTTCGATCGTCGCGAAGCCCTCGGTCACGAGAAGCTGGGCGATGACCTCGTCGACGTCGAGCGAATCCATGAGAAGCTGAGTACGCTCGGCGAATTCCTTCTGCCGGCGTTCGCTCTCTTCCTGCTCGGTCAGAATGTCGATGTCCCAGCCGGTCAATTGCGAGGCGAGCCGCACGTTCTGGCCACGGCGGCCGATCGCGAGCGAGAGCTGGGCTTCAGGAACGACGACCTCGATGCGATTTGAATCTTCGTCGAGAACGACCTTGGTGACTTCAGCGGGCGCGAGAGCGTTGACGATGAAGCTCGCCGCGTCCGGGTTCCATTGGATGATGTCGACCTTCTCGCCCTGCAGCTCGTTCACAACGGCCTGCACGCGAGCACCGCGCATACCGACGCAAGCGCCGACGGGATCGATGGAGGAATCCTTCGAGATCACTGCGATTTTCGCGCGGCTTCCCGGATCGCGGGCAACCGACTTGATCTCGACGACGCCGTCGTAGATCTCGGGGACTTCGGCGCGGAACAGCATCGACATGAATTCGGGGCGTGCGCGCGTCAGAAAGATTTGCGGGCCGCGCTGTTCGCGGCGGACCTCGTAGATGAAAGCGCGGATGCGATCGCCCAGGCGGACGTTTTCGCGCGGGATCATTTCGTCGCGACGGATGATGCCTTCGGCGCGGCCGAGATCGACGATGACGTTGCCGTATTCAACACGCTTCACGGTGCCGTTGATGACGTCGCCGCTGCGGTCCTTGTATTCGGAGAACTGGCGGTCACGTTCGGCTTCGCGGACCTTCTGGACGATGACCTGCTTGGCATTCTGGGCAGCTACGCGGCCGAATTCCAGCGGGGGCAGCGTTTCGGCGATCATGTCGCCGGCTTTGGCATCCGGGTTGCGCTTCTTGGCGTCCTGGACGTTGATCTGCGTCGCGTCGTTCTCGACTTCGTCGACGACGGCGAGGACGCGGGTCAGCTTTGCTTCGCCGGTCTTCGGGTCGATCTCGCAGCGGATATCGTTCTCGGCGCCGTAGCGCGACTTCGCGGCCTTCTGGATGGCGTCTTCCATCGCCTCGATGACAATCTTTTTGTCGATCGTCTTTTCGCGGGCGACGGCATCTGCAATTTGCAGAAGCTCGAGCCGGTTGGCACTGATGCCTGCCATGGCCATAGGGTCAATCCTCCAGGTCGTCTTCGTCGAGTTCGGCGCCGTCACCGGGCCGAATGGAATGGCGCTCTTTGGCGCGCTGTAGTGCTTCGCGAATAAGTTCGTCCGTCAGAACAAGTTTGGCGTCGGATATCAAATGAACCGGCAGGCCGAGGTGCTGAACGCCATGCTCGCCGGTATCGGTTTTGATCCGGACTTCGCCGTCCTCGAAACCTTCGAGCACGCCCTTGAACCTTTTACGACCTTCGATCGCTTCATTGAGCTCAATCTTGGCTTCGTGACCCGACCAATCTTCGAAGTCGCTCGGGCGAACGAGCGGGCGGTCGATGCCAGGCGATGAAACTTCAAGACGATATGCGCCAGAGACCGGGTCGTTGACATCGAGCACCGGCGAAAGAGCTTTCGAGATCGCTTCGCAGTCATCGACGTTGATCGAGCCGTCGGGGCGTTCCGCCATGAGCTGGACGGTGCGGTCACGGCCCTCGCCCTGAATCTTCACGCGGACCAACCGGAAGCCGAGATCTTCGAGAACGGGTTCGACAACAGCTGCAACGTCTGCTGCAAGACCTGTCTCGCGCAGAAAGCGGCTGGTATCGGAATCCTGTTCCGACGGCTGAGCCGAGCTATTGGCGATGGTATCCTGCAATGGCGTTCCCGAGTTTAAAGTTCGTCCGGAGCGGGCCTTGCGGTCCACTCTCTATCGGATCGACGTGTTATTGGAATGACTGCTAAATAGGCGAGATTTCGCCTTTGTGCAAGGCTCGGTTGCCGCTATCGACGTAGAAAACGGAAATAATAGCGCCGACGGCCTTCCCGCACCGCCTTTGCCTCGTAGCGCGTTTCCGGCCAGTCGAGCGGGCGGTCACGCCAGTCCGCGGGGGTCGCTGCCTGCCATGCAAAGGCCGGTTCCGTCGCAAAAGCCTCAAGCATCGTGCGGGCATAGTCGCCGATATCGGTGCCGATGCGCAGTTCGGCGCCCGGCCGCATGACGCGTGCTAAAAGTTTCAGCAGGGAAGAATTAACCAGCCGGCGCTTTCGATGCTTTCGCTTCGGCCAGGGGTCGGGGAAGAGGATAAAGGCGCGATCGATCGAGTTCGGGGCGACGGACTTCAGAATTTCGCGCACGTCGCCCATGTGTACGCGCACGTTCTCCAAGTTTTCGGAGGTGACGGCAGTCAAGACCTTTATGACGCCGTCCTCGAAGGGTTCGCAGCCGATCAGCGCAACGTCGCGGTTCTGGCGGGCCTGCCAGAGAAGGTGCTCACCGCCGCCGAAGCCGATTTCGAGCCAATGCTGCCGGAAGCCTTCCGGCGGCTTCACCGGGTCGAACGAAAACCGGGGCAGATCTTCGCTCAATAGGGAAGCTTGGCGCGCGCTCGGCTTTCGCCCCCGCCTTCGTCCAAATGATCTCAATTCGTGGTCGTCGGCCGGCATTTGCGGGTTACATCACATCAAAAAGGAAAGGCGGCCGTTTGCGCAGCCGCCTTTGAATCTCACAGGCCCAGGCCCGTATCGTGGCTCGTTCGCGTCAGGAAACGGCCTTTGCGATCTTGGCGGCGAGGTCGGTTTTCTCCCACGAGAAGCCGCCGTCCGCTTCGGCCGGGCGGCCGAAATGGCCGTACGCGGATGTCCGGGAATAGATCGGCTTGTTGAGATCGAGATGGCTGCGAATGCCGCGAGGCGTCAGATCCATGACTTCGCCGAGCACCTTCTCGATCACGGCTTCATCGATTTTGCTCGTGCCGTAGGTATCGACATAAATCGACAGAGGCTTGGCGACGCCGATCGCATACGACAGCTGGATCGTGCAGCGGTCAGCGATGCCTGACGCAACGACGTTCTTCGCGAGATAGCGCGCAGCGTACGCTGCCGAGCGGTCAACCTTCGTCGGATCTTTACCCGAGAATGCGCCGCCGCCGTGGGGCGCTGCGCCGCCGTAGGTGTCGACGATGATCTTGCGGCCGGTGAGCCCAGTGTCGCCATCAGGGCCGCCGATGAAGAATTTTCCGGTGGGGTTGATGTGCCATTCGGTGTCTTTTCCGATCCAACTGTCGGGGAGCGCCGCGCGGACGAAAGGCTCGACGATCTCGCGAACTTGGCGCGAGGTCAGATCTTCGACGACATGCTGGTGCGAAACGACGATCTGTGTGACGCCGACGGGCTTGCCGTTTTCATAGCGAACGGTGACCTGGCTCTTGGCATCCGGGCCGAGCTTGGCGGCATCGCCCTGTTTGGCTTTGCGGGCGGTCGAGAGGTCGCGCAAAATTTTGTGTGCGTAGTAGATCGGCGCCGGCATCAATTCCGGCGTCTCGTTGCAGGCGTAGCCGAACATGATGCCCTGGTCGCCCGCACCTTCTTCCTGGTTCGTCGGCTGCTTGGCGTCGACGCCAGCTGCGATATCGGCCGACTGGGAATGCAACAGAACTTCGATGTTGCAGTTCGCCCAGTGGAAGCCTTCCTGCTCGTAGCCGATGTCCTTGATGGCTTTGCGCGTCAGGTCCTGGATGGCGGCGACGGTCACGCCTTTGGGGCCGCGCGATTCACCGGCGATGATGACGCGATTTGTGGTCGCCATCGTTTCGCACGCGGCGCGGATGCCCCAGGGGTCGAGACCTTCCTTGGCGCCTTCGCGATAGAACGCGTCGACGACCTCGTCGGAAATGCGATCGCAGACTTTGTCCGGGTGACCTTCAGAGACGGATTCACTCGTGAATAGGAAGGACTTGCGCGCCACTGTGGCCCCCGTGTTGAGAAATTAGGTCTCGGCGATCGTTGCCAGATGTCTTCAATGTCGGCGATGCCGGCCGCTTGAAAAGCGCCGGTTTGTCGCAATCTTGGTGGATTCGGTCAAGCCAGCGCGTGCGTCCGCGCGCCAAACAGGCCGCGACCTAGCGACCCTTCTGCCAAACTGGAGGCTCAGCCGAATATCGAAGTGCTCAAGCTTCGCTTCAGCTTTCTTCGCCGGCCAGTGCGCGAACGAGGTCGACGATCGAGCGGCGCACCTTCGGTTCGGTGATACGCGCGAAGGCTTTGTTCAGTTCGAGCCCTTCGCGCGTGCCAAGAAAGTCGACGACATAGCTCTCGTCGGGCTGGGTCTCAGCAAAGCCTGGCATCTGAACGCTTGCAGCGTGGGCGCCCAGCGGCGCCTCGTCATAGAAGAACTGCACCGGTACGCCGAGAACGCGGGCGAGATCGAACAGCCGGCTCGCGCCGATGCGGTTGACGCCCTTCTCGTATTTTTGAACTTGCTGGAATGTGAGACCGAGATGCTCGCCAAGTTTCTCCTGGCTCATCCCGAGAAGCATGCGCCGCAGTCTCACGCGTGAGCCGACATGGACGTCCATCGGATTAGCGCGACGAGAACCTTTCGGCGTTTCTTCGCTTGTGTCGTCTTCGATAGATATTTCGTTCACCATCACGCGTACAGCCACCAGTTCCCATCGAGAAAGGCTCTGCACTTCCTAGGTGCACGGGAGACGGGCGTCAATGTTTGACCGCCTCCGCGACAAGTTGACTTCAACACTTTGATTAACGGCCATTTTTCCGAAATCGGAAAGCGGCCCCTGCAAACGCTGCCAGAATGAGAGCTAAGGTCCAGTCGCCAAGCCTTGCGTAGAGGGGTGGAGATATGGCCTCCGGCAGGGCGCTATCGATCTGACCCCGCACGTTCAATCCCAGCGATTGGAGCGCGCGTCCATAGGGGTCGACGACGCTGGAAATGCCATTATTCGCGGCCCTTACGAGGGGTACGCCCTCCTCTACGGCGCGAATGCGCGACTGGTGGAAATGCTGGTAGGGGCCGGTCGATTCGCCGAACCAGCCGTCGTTCGTGACGTTCATCAGAACGCCCGGCCTCTGGCTTCCCTGGACGATGTTTCCTGGAAAGAGGGCCTCGTAGCAGACGAGGCCCAACGTGGGCGGAAGGCCCGGGATCGTCATCAGGGGCCGGGGCTCCCGGCCGACCCCGAATGAACCGCGGCCCTGGGTGAGCTTTTGGATGCCGACCTTGGAAAGCGCGGCCTCGAAGGGCACATATTCGCCGAACGGGACCAAATTGATCTTGTCGTAAGTCGCCAGCGGTTCGGCGCGCTCGTTCAAGACCAGGATGCTGTTCAGCGCCCGGGCATCGGGTGCCGCGGCCGTGCCGGGGGCAGGTGACGGGTCGTGGCGAAGGGCGCCGGTGATGAGCGTCGTTCCCGGAGGCAGGATATTCGCCAGAATGTCGAGGGCAGCGGGCGCCTCCAGCGGGAAGAAGGGCATGGCCGCTTCCGGCCAGATGAGGTGCGTGATGCCGTGCAGCGAATCCTTCTCTCCCGCCGGGTTTTCGAGCGAGAGCGCGATGTGATCGTCGAAGATGCGGCGCTGATATTCCGACATCCATTTTTCGCGCTGGGGAACGCTCGGCTGAACGATCCGGAGCATAACGTGAGGGACAAACGCTGGCGGCGCCTCCAATCGCCAGAGGCCGTACGCGAAGAGGAGGCCGATGGGCACTGCTGCGATCGCTGTGGCGTCAACGATCTTCCGCAGCGAAAGCGGGCCGCGGCTGTCGCCGAGTGCAACGAGCGGTGCCGGAAACACGAATAGCGCGATCGCTGTCAGTCCATAGGCGCCGAAGAGCGCCGCGCTCTGCATCAGTGGCAGAGGGTAGGTCAGCGCATAACCAACGAGGTCCCAGGGGAACCCGGTCAGGATATGTCCACGCAGCCATTCGGCTACGGCAAATGTTATGGCGAAGACGAAAACGCGGCCGATGCCTTCGCACCAGAAGACGCGCGCGGCGGCGGCGGCGAGACCCCAGAACAGCGCAAGCCCCGCGGGCAAAAGCGTCACCGCGAACGGCAAGAGCCATGCAAACTTGTCGGCTTCCACAAGGAAAGCTTCGCCAATCCAGAAAAGATTGAAAAAGAAATAGCCGAAGCCGAACGCCCAACCCGCCGTGAATGCGCGACGCCGATTGGTGCTGCCGTCGATGAGCCAGACGAAGACGGGCAACGTCAGGAAGAGAATCGGGAAAGCAAAAATCGGCGCGAACGAGAGTGCCGAAAGGCCGCCGGCAACGAAGGCTGCGAGCATTCGCCGCCAGCCGCGAAGCGCCATTATCCTGGCGCGAATGCCCAAGATCGCTCGCGGATTTGCGATTGTGGCGTCCATTACGCCTTCGGCGTTTCAGGCAACGACTTCGTGTTGGTGACGGGCGCGCGCGGCGGATGGACCTTGAGTTTTTTCACGCGCCGGGGATCGGCGTCGAGCACTTCGAACTCGACACCTGTCGGGTGACGGATGAGTTCGCCGCGGGCGGGGACGCGCCCCAGCATCGAGAAGATCAAACCGCCGATCGTATCGACTTCGGTCTCTTCGTCATCGGGCACCAGCTTCACGCCGAGATGCTTCTCAAGCTCTTCTATCGGCGTGCGGGCGACCGCGACGATGCCGAGCTTCGGATCGACGACGATGTTGGTTTCCTCATCATCATCGTGCTCGTCCTCGATGTTGCCGACGACCTGTTCGATCAGATCCTCGATCGTGACGAGGCCATCGGTGCCGCCGTACTCGTCGACGACGAGGGCCATGTGGATGCGCGTCGACTGCATGCGGATGAGCAGATCGACGGCGGGCATCGATGGCGGCACATACAGGATCTGCCGGCGTATCTTGACCGACGTGATGGGACGGCTGAGATCGACGCTTCTCAGATCGAACAGATGAGCCGCGGGCTTCTCAGCCTCCGGGTCGGTTTTGGCATTTTTGACGGGCTGCCCCGTCGCTTCCGCCATCAACCAGCGAAGCACATCCTTGATGTGAATCATGCCGCGCGGATCGTCGAGCGTTTCGCGGAACAGTGGTATGCGCGAGACGCCCGCTTCGTTGAATGTCTGAAGGAGCTCGGAGATCGGCTCGTCCTCATCGAGGGCGGTGATATCTGCGCGCGGGATCATCAGCGACGCGACCCGGCTCGAGCCGAAGCGCAGGAGCCGTTCGAGCATTTTGCGTTCGGCGTCGGTGAAGTTCGCCGAAGTGCCGGTCTTGAGTGCGCCCTCGAGCGCGTCGCGGACGTTCTGGGGCACCACAAGGCCAAGCTTGGCGCGAACCGTCTGGAGCCAGCCGTGCGGACCGAAGGATCGACTGTCGCCGTCTAGGGTGTCGGACACTGTCTTATGCTGTGTGTTGTCGGTCATGGCCATGGGTGGGAGTCCGGTCAGTCATTTGTACCGGTTTCCAGAGCGCCCGTGTAGGGATTTGCAACGCCCAATTTAGAAAGTATTTCAATTTCAATAGTTTCCATACGTTCCGCATCAGCGGTCGTCTCGTGATCATAGCCTAAAAGATGCAACACGCCATGCACCACCAAGTGCTGCACGTGGTGTTCGAACGGCACGCCCTGTTCCAGGGCTTCGCGTTCAACGGTTTCCAGTGCCATGATGATATCGCCCAGCTGGCCGTCCGAGGCGCCGTGGCCCGCCGGAAAAGACAATACATTCGTGGGCTTAGCTTTTCCGCGGAAACGCTCGTTAAGATCGGCGACGATGGCATCGGAGGATAGGGCGATGGTCAGGAACGCCGTTTGCAAGCCGTCGCCGGCCGCCAAAATAGCCGCGCGGGCTGCATCGTCGATGACGCCATCCAGGTTGCTCACGCGCGACCAGTCGCCGTCATCTTCGACGATTTCGATCTCGAAGACCGAAGCAGACGCTTTTTGAGACCGTGGCATGGTTATTTGGGTCGGATGTCCTTCGGCCGATCGTAGGCGTCGACGATCTTGGCGACAAGATCACGACGAACGATATCGCCCGCGAGGAACTTCACGATCGAGATGTCGTCCACCTCGCCGAGCAGATCGACAGCTTCGACGAGACCCGACTTCGTTCCCGGCGGTAGATCGATCTGCGACGGATCACCCGTCACGACCATTTTCGATCCTTCGCCGATGCGGGTCAGAAACATCTTCATCTGCATGCTGGTCGTGTTCTGGGCTTCGTCGAGAATGACGAAAGCGTTGGCCAGTGTGCGGCCACGCATGAACGCCAGCGGCGCAACTTCGATGACGCCGGTTTCGATATCGCGCTCGACCTTTTCGGGCGGCAGAACATCATAAAGGGCGTCGTAGAGCGGCCTCAGATAAGGGTCGACCTTGTCGCGCATGTCGCCCGGGAGAAAGCCGAGACGCTCGCCTGCTTCGACGGCGGGACGCGAAAGGATGATGCGCTCGACAAGCCCGCGTTCGAGGCACTGGGCCGCGAAAGCGACAGCGATATAGGTCTTGCCGGTGCCTGCCGGTCCGAGACCGAATACGAGGTCGTGCTTATCGATGGCGCGGATATAGGTGCTTTGCGTCGGCGTGCGTGCTTTGACGACGCGACGGCGCGTGGCGACTTGGGCCTGTCCCTCGGACGTGGCGGTTCCTTCGGCGCGGGCATGACGGATCAGCCCGTCGATATCGCCGGGGCCGACCGCTTCGCCTTTTGCAATTCGGGAATAGAGGCGTTCCAGGACACTTCGCGCGTTGGCGCAGGAAGTTGCGGATCCCGTCAGGATGACGACGTTGCCGTGGGCATGCGCGTCGATACCTAATCGGTCTTCTATGAGGGCCAGGTGGCTGTCGTATTCCCCAAGCAACTGCGTGAGCAGCCGATTGTCTTCAAAGGGTACAACGACGCGAGCATCTTCGAACTCCGGCTTATTGGGCCGTTTCGATGCCGACGCGGAGGCCCCGCGGAATGCTGCCAATCCTGACACTCCCTTGCTGGTTGCTCGTGCTCTTCTAGCCGTATCTCTCAAATTCGAATCGACCACTATCCCGACGTTAGCATGTGACAAAGAGGTTCGGCATGTTCCGGTATGGTTAACGCACAGCCAACCTCAAGCAACCCGGTCCGATCAGTATAACCCGTTTATGCTGCGGGAATGACACCTGACAGGCTGACGCGCCGTGTTTCCGTCACCGCGACGCCGGCCGTCTGGCCCAGAAAATCGTCGCCATCTCCCACCGCATATACAAGCTGTAGATAGGGTGTCCTTCCGACGAATTCACCTGGGCTGCGTCCGCGCCGGTCGAAAAGCACAGGCAAGGTGCTTCCGAGCGTCTTGGCGTTGAAGGTGGTCTGCTGCTCTTCCAGCAGCGCCTGGAGCCGCTGCAGCCGCCCGTTCTTCACGTCCTCGGGGACCTGCACTTCGAGGTCTGCGGCGGGCGTTCCGGGCCGCGGGCTGTATTTGAACGAAAAGGCCTGAGCAAAGCCGACGGCCTTCACCAGCGCGATCGTTTCTTCAGCGTCTTCTTCAGTCTCGCCCGGGAAGCCGACGATGAAGTCGCTCGAGAGGGCGATATCTGGCCGAGCTTGGCGGACCCGTGCGATCAGATCGATGTATTCCGCGGCGCGATGCTTGCGGTTCATGGCCGTCAGCATGCGGTCGGAACCGGACTGCACGGGGAGGTGCAGAAACGGCATCAGCTGCGGCACCTCGGCGTGCGCGGCGATCAGATCGTCGCTCATGTCGCGCGGGTGGCTCGTCATGTAGCGAATGCGTTGGATGCCGTCGATATCGGCCAGCCTGCGGATCAATTCCGCGAGGCCGACGGCGCGTCCCGACGGGCCTTCTCCGTGGTAGGCGTTGACGTTCTGGCCGAGGAGAACGAGTTCTTTTGCGCCTGCGGTCGCCAACTCTCGTGCTTCCGCTTCGAGCTTGGCGACGGAACGGGAAAACTCGGCGCCCCGCGTATAGGGCACCACGCAGAACGTGCAGAACTTGTCGCAACCTTCCTGGACGGTGAGAAACGCCGACGGCGAAGAGACGCGGCGCGGCGCCTTCATCGCGGTGAATTTCTCGTCGCCCGGAAATTCCGTTTCGACGATGCGCTCGTTTTTGGTTTCGGCGCGGACGATCAGCTCGGGCAGGCGATGATAGCTCTGCGGCCCGATGACGAGATCGACTGCGGGCTGACGCCTCGTGATCTCCGATCCTTCGGCTTGGGCGACGCAGCCGGCGACCGCGATGACCGTTTCCTTGCCGTCGTGTTTGCGTGCGTCCTTGATGTCGCGGATGCGTCCGAGATCGGAATAGACTTTCTCGGCGGCTTTCTCGCGGATGTGGCAGGTATTCAGGATCACCAGATCGGCGTTGCCCACGTCATCGGTCTGGCTGTAGCCGTCGCGCGCCAGGGCTTCCGCCATACGCTCACTGTCGTAGACGTTCATCTGACAGCCGAACGTCTTCAGAAAATAGGTTTTCGGGTTTGCGCGCTGCACGTGAATGGCCGGCTCGAAATGGTCTTATTTGCTCATGAACTCGTTGGACCAGCGCATAGCATAGAAAGCCGCGCTTATGTCCATTTCTCGCTGCGGACCTGCGGCAATGCGAGCTTTTGCCGGCGGCTTTCCTGAGACGGTTCGACCGGAACGAGGCCGGGATCGCCCGGACGACCGCGGAGGATGCCGAGAACAGCTGTGCGGATCGCCCGTTCGGTCTTCAGGGCCAAATCCTTGCGATCCTTGAATTCGCTCAGGGGAACGGGTGGTCCGACCTTGATCGTGACCGTTATCGGCCCCGATCGCAAAACGCCCCAGGCGTGCGACGTCATCTCCATGTCGCCGTACCAGCCGATGCGCGGGCGGTCGGCGCGCGTCAACGGAATGCCGCGGACGTGGGTATAGACGACGGCTGCGGTCTGGACGACGACCTCCGGGTCCGACGGCGCGGCCACGCCCGAGACGGCTCCAAACAGCGACGTTTTGAACGGGAGCACGCGATTGCCGTCACTCGATGTTCCCTCGGCGAAGAGAACGATCGTGTCGCCCTGCTTCAACCGCGTCATGATTTCGGCTGCGGCATCGCCCGTTGCCTGCCGTCGCGTCCGATCGACGAATACGGAGCGCTGCAGGCGCGCGAGCGCTGAGACGAAGGGCCAACCCCCGACTTCCAGCTTGGCCACGAACGAAACGGGCGCAAGCGCCGAGAGTACGGGGATGTCGAGCCATGACGTATGATTGCAAACGAGGAGCACGGGCGAATCTTCGACGACCGCGCCATCGATCTCGAGCGTTATCCCGAGTATCCGGCAGACTTGATTGTGGTACCAATTCGGAAAGCGCCGCGCGGCTTTGGGGGCGAACTGCAATAGGAGAGCCTGCAGCGGCATCAACGGCACAGTGACGCCCATGAAAGCTAAGAGTACGGCTGAGGCGCGAAGTGAGCCGTTTGCCATTCTGGTCGCTAGCCCTTCCGGTTCGAAGGCTTTTTCTTCGCGAGCGGCACGCCATAAAGTTCCAGCCGATGGCCGACCAGCTCGAAGCCGAGTTCGCATGCGATGCGCTCCTGCAACTCCTCGATTTCGGGATTCGAAAATTCGATCACACGGCCGCTCTCGATGTCGACGAGATGATCGTGATGCTCGCGCGGGGCCGCTTCGTAGCGTCCACGGCCGTGGCCGAATTCATGTCGTTCGAGAATGCCTTTCGCCGAAAACAGCTTGAGCGTGCGATAAACGGTCGAGAGCGAAATTCTTCGATCGATCGTATGGGCGCGGCGATGCACCTCTTCGACGTCGGGATGGTCGGTTGCGGACGAGAGCACCTGGGCGATGACACGCCGTTGGCCCGTCATTCGCAGTCCGCATTCCGCGCATCGCGATTCGATAGAGGTTTCGGACTTCGCGGCCGGCAGGGTCATAGCGATTAGGCTTTGGCTTAAGGGCGACTATTTCTCGTCGCCGGAGTATGGCCGGGTTATAGGCAGTGACAAGGCTGCGCGTCTACATCAGGCCGGCTGTTCAGAATCTTCGAGCGTCAGAACGAGCGTCAAGGCATCAACTCGGGCGTTGCCGGGACGCTCATAATAGCGCTTTCGCCGTCCGGCTTCGACAAATCCAAGCTTACGGTAGAGGGCGAGGCCGGCTGCATTGTCCTCTGCAACCTCAAGGAATATGCGTTTTGCGCCGCCGCGCCGCGCCGCGCGCATCAAACCTTCGAGGAGGCCGGTTGCGAGCCCGACGCGCTGCCAGTCGGGCGACACGCCGATCGAGAGGATCTCGGCCTCGTCGGCGGCGAGCTGGCCGATCAAGAAGCCGATGACCGCTTTTTTCTGGCCGCCCGCGACGGCGATCAGGGAGGTTGCGGCCGGGTGTTCCAGAAGCGATTTGATTGCAGCCGCATCCCACGGCGGATCGAAAAGTTTGGTGTGCAGTGCTGCGATTTCTTCGGCTCGATCCGGCGCCGCCCAAAGCATGCTCGCATGCTTCAAATTTCGGAACGGCGTGACGTTCGTCATGCCCCGGCTCCGATGAATGGGCTCGGCGCTGGGGGCTTTGCGTCGGGCGCGCGGAGATAGAGCGGCTTCACCGTTCGCATTACGGGAAGCTCGCAGGCGGGGAAAAGCATATCGAGGGCGTCGGGAAGCAGGTCGGCCAAGATGGCCGTCGCCTCGGCTCCCTCGCGATTGGCTTCACTTGCGAGCAGCTCGGCGCCGGAACCCGCGATGACGATCGGTCCTTGTCCCAGCAACTTGGCTGCGGCGGAAATCGTCGCGCATTGCGCCTCGACGACGGTTTGCATCGTGTGGCGGTCGAAGACCTCGAAATAGACCTCTCCACGCCGCGCGTCGGTCGCGATGGCTATGCGCCGCGTTGGGGCGGCCGGAATTCGCGCGCTCATCGCCATCAATCTGAGGCTCGAAAGAGCGACGAATTCAGCACCTGTCGCGAGCGCCAGCGCACGCGCCGCGGAGACGGAAATGCGCGTGCCGGTAAACGTCCCAGGCCCGTAGGTCAGCGCGATCCGGTCGAGCGATTTAAATTCGAGCCCGGCCTCCGTCATCACCGCCCCGATCATCGGCAGCAAGCGCTCCGCGTGCCCCGTTTGCATGGGCTCGAAGGCAAACGCGATGCCCGGGGTGAGGGAACGAAGCCCACGGCCCGCCGCAGCCGAGCAAGCATCGAAACAGGTGTCGAGCGAAAGTATGTTCATTCCTGGCGGAGCTTTTAAATGACCGTGGCTATTTCGTCGAACGTGAAGCGTGGTGAGCGCGGGTGGATCCCCGCCGGATCCCCGTACCCCAAATTGCAGAGGAAATTCGACTTAATTTCTGTTCCGGTAAAGAACTCCGCGTCTACCCCCGCATTTTGAAAGCCTGACATTGGACCGCAGTCGAGCCCGAGGGCGCGCGCTGCGAGAATGAAGTACCCGCCTTGGAGCGTTCCATTACGAAACGCGGTTGTATCAGCGTGCTGCTTTTTGCCCGTGAACCAGCTTTTGGCGTCGGTATGCGGGAAGAGCTTCGGCAGTGCTTCGTAGAAGTTCAAATCGTACGCAATAATGGCCGTTACCGGTGCGGCCATCGTCTTATCCACATTGCCGGCGCTGAGGTGCGGCTTCAGGCGCGCCTTTGCTTCGGGCGATTTGACGAAGACGAAACGGGCTGGCGAGCAGTTAGCGCTCGTCGGAGCCCATCTCATATGCTCGACGATCTGGCGAAGGAGGGCGTCGGGTACCTCCTTGGGTTGCCATTTGTTGTTGGTGCGCGCCTTGTCGAACAGTTGGTCGAGTGTGGTTTGATCGAGCGGTTCAGCCATTATGTCCTGTGCGTTTTGAAGTCCAAATACGAAGAACCCCGCCGAAGCGGGGTTCGAAGGGACGAAATCTGGCTTAGACCGCCTGCACGGCTTGCACGTCAGGGCAGAAGTGCTTCAGCAAGTTTTCGATGCCGTTGCGCAGCGTGGCCGTCGAACTCGGGCAACCCGAGCAGGCGCCGCGCATGTGGAGATAGACGACGCCGTCGCGGAAGCCTGAAAACGTGATGTCGCCGCCATCCTGGGCGACGGCCGGGCGCACGCGCGTTTCGAGCAATTCCTTGATTGTCGCGACGGTCGACTCGTCTTCCGGGTCGTAACTTTCCGAGGCGTTGTCGTTGGCGTCTTCGCCTTCAGAGACTGGCGCGCCGGACATGTAATGTTCCATGATGGCACCCAGCACCATCGGCTTCAGATGCTGCCACTCGATGTCGCCCTTGGTGACCGAAATGAAGTCGGAGCCAAAAAAGACGCCGTCAACGCCCTCGATCGAAAAGAGCCGGGTGGCGAGCGGTGATGCAGATGCATCGTTCTTCGAACGGAAGTCTGCGGTGCCGTCCGCGAGTACGTCTCGTCCCGGAATGAACTTCAGCGTCGCCGGATTAGGCGTGGCTTCCGTTTGAATGAACATATTGCCTCACTTCGTGGTCGTTGTTCAACGCGCGCAGTCCCGCACGGGGTAGTATGGGAATGGTTCAAATATAAGTATGGTGGCTGCCCGTGTCGAGGTGTCGATCCCCGGCTGCCAGAAGCGTCATTTTAGGCCAAAGCCTTGATTTCCGCGAGTGAAAGTTGCCCTGGGACTACCGTTACGGGTACGGCGAAGCCGCCGGTTGCCCGGGCTGTGGCCAAGGAAGCCACCAAAGGACCTGGCCCCTTCGCGTCTATTGAGGCCCCGAGCACCAGGATGGCGATGTCCTCGTCTTCGGCGATAACGTGGTTGATCTCTTCGGCGGTGCGACCTTCGCGCACGACGTCCTCGGTCTCGACGCTCTCAAATCCGGCGTGTGCGAGCTTTCGCCGGAAAAGGCGGAACAGCGCCTTTGCCTTGGTCGTCTCTTCGTCCAGCTGGACCTGGTGGACGCCTGCCCAATGCTGCAACTCGCTCGGCTCGATCACGTAGAGCATGACGAGCAGGCCTGATGAACGCTGAACGCGGCTCGCCGCGTAATAGAGCGCGCTTTCGCCTTCCTGACTCTCGTCGACGACGATCAGGAATTTCCGACGATGGCCTTCTTCGAACGAGCGGCGAGGTTTCATGGACGCGATGCTGCCATTCCTCGGCAATCGCTGCAACGGCCAGTGTCGGTGAATTCGTCAGCTTCTGATGAAGCCGACGATGTCCTTGACTTTACCCATGATGGGGGTTGCGATTTCCCGCGCCCGCGAAGATCCATCAGCGAGAATACGATCGATCTCGGCCGGGTCGGCGGTCAGCCGCTTTATCTCGTTCGCGATGGGTTCGATCTTCGCGACGAGCGCGTCGGCCAGAACCTTCTTGAACGCGGAGAATTGCTGGCCGCCGAATTCGGCCAGCACGGCGTCGACGGGCTTGTCGACCAAAGTCGCATAGATTCCGATCAGATTTTCCGCTTCCGGGCGGCCGGTAAAGCCGCCTTCGTCGCTTGGCAGCGGCTCGGTGTCGGTCTTGGCTTTCTGGACCTTCTTGGCGATCGTGTCGGCATCGTCCGTCATGTTGATCCGCGACAGGTCGGACGGATCGGACTTCGACATCTTCTTCGAGCCGTCGCGCAGGCTCATGACCCGTGTCGCCGCGCCCGTGATGACCGGTTCCGGCTGGGGGAAGAAAATTCCGTCGGCAAAGCCTTCGGCGATGATCGAGGCCGAAAAATCATTGTTGAACTTCTGCGCGATGTCGCGGGCAAGTTCCAAGTGCTGCTTCTGGTCCTCGCCGACGGGAACGTGCGTTGCCCGGTAAGCGAGGATGTCGGCGGCCATCAAGTTCGGGTAGGCGTAAAGACCGACCGATGCCTGCTCGCGGTCCTTGCCGGCCTTCTCCTTGAACTGGGTCATGCGGTTCAGCCAGCCGAGGCGGGCGACGCAGTTGAAGACCCAGGCGAGCTCAGCGTGAGCGCTGACCTGCGATTGATTGAAGAGAATGCTTTTCTTCGGGTCGAGACCGGCGGCGATATAGGCTGCCGTCACCTGGCGGATCGCGTTCTTGAGTTCAGCCGGGTCCTGCCACACGGTGATCGCATGCAGATCAACGACGCAATAAATGCACTCGTGCGTCTCCTGCATTTTGATCCAGTTGACCATCGCGCCGAGATAGTTGCCGAGATGCAAGCTGCCGGTCGGCTGCATGCCGGAGAAAACGCGCGGCGTGATTTTCATTGGAGTACGTACCGTGTTGAAGGGATCCGGCGGCCTTATCGCGTGCGGAGGCTCGCCGCGCAAGAGCGAAGGCTTTTGGCTAATTCTTGTTGCTAGTTCTCGTCGCTAGTTTTGGCGCCGCGTCAGGCGGCCGAGCTGGCCAATGGACATGACGCCCGTGGCCAAAATCAAAAAGCCGAAAACCCCCAGTCCGACGCCGATCTCGAGCGCCAGGAAGGACGCCTTGACGAAAAACCCGCCGCTGTGATCGAGATGAGGCGCGAGGACGTGGCTCGTGCCCAGCAGGGCGACCACCATGGCAACGCTCGAAAACAGGATCAGCGGAATGTTCCGCTTGATCCGCGCGTCGACAATGAAGTCGCCGCGACGCCGCAAGGTCGACCACAGGAGATAGGCGTTGAGCCAGCCGCCTAGGGTGGTGGCGATGGCGATGCCGAGCTGAGGCATCATGCCGAGATGGCGCAACAGGAAGAACAGCGAGATCGAGCCGATCGTGTTCGCCGTGAGGCTGATCGTTGCGTAGCGCATCGGCGTCGTCGTGTCTTCGCGAGCGTAATAGGCTGGCGAGAAGACCTTGATCATCACGAATGCGGGAAGGCCGAGCGCAAACAACGCCAGCACCGATGCCGTAACTTTGGTGTCCTCGGGGCCGAACGCGCCGCGCTCGAAGAGAACGCGGGTAATGTCAGTCGGGATCGCAACGAGGGCGAGAGCTGCCGGGATCGTCAGCAGGAGCGCGAATTCCAGCGAGCGGTTCTGGCTGTCCATCACGCCTGCGGTGTTGCCTAATCTGAGCTGGCGCGAAACGTCGGGCAGCAGCACAATCCCAATGGCGATACCGACGATCGCCAGAGGCAATTCGTATATCCGGTCCGCATAATAGAGGTGGGAAACGGCGCCCGGCTGGAGCGACGCGATGATCGTTCCAATCGCGATATTGAGCTGTGTCACGCCGCCGGAAATAACGCCGGGGATGCCGAGGCGCACGAGCTTGCGCACGTCTGGCGTCAGCCTCGGCCGCCGGAGGGAGAGATGCATTCCCGCACGGCGCATGCCCCACATCAGCAGCGCGAGCTGAAGGAAGCCTGCCGCGAAGACGCCCCATGCCTGGATGATGCCTGCTTCGGGGCCCGCCTTGTAGCCGTACCACAACGCGATGAGCGTCGCGATCATCATGACGCCGTTGAGCACGATCGAAACCGATGCGCTTTCAGCGAAGCGCCCGACGGAGTTCAGCGCGCCCGACATCAACGCGACGATCGACATGCACAGCAGATACGGCATCGTGATCCGTGTCAGGAGCACGGCCAAATCGTACTTCTCCGGATTGGCGTCGAAGCCCGGCGCCAAGCCGTACATCAGCACGGGCATGGCGATTTCCGAAACGAACGTGACGATCAACAGGATGAAGAGAAGGCCCGCCATCGCGTCTTCGGCAAACCTGCGGGCTGCATCCTTGCCGTCGCCTTCGAGCTTCTTGGCGAATATCGGCACGAAAGCGGAATTGAAGGCGCCTTCTCCGAACAGCCGGCGAAACAGGTTGGGAAAACGGAAGGCGACGACGAAGGCATCAGCCACCCATCCGGAGCCGAGGGTCGCTGCAATCAAGATGTCGCGCATAAAGCCGAATACACGGCTCAGAAGGGTCAAGCCGCCGACGGTCGCGAACGATTTATAGAGTTTCATCGATTGAACGGCTTACGGTTCGCGTTTTGCCAAGGCAGCAGGCTGCCCTCTTAAACCGGCTTAGGCCGGCAGACATCCGGCATTTTGATGGTCGGACGGCCTCAATTGTGAGGAGTGGCCGACAAGTCACGTCGAGGCCTCGTTGCATTTGTCCCATTTCGGGCGTTCCGAGGACATTCGCCGCGTCCGTTAGGCGCGGGCGGGTTCAGATGCAGTTTTCACAGGATCGGTGTCCGGATCGAGAACGGACTGCAGCCGTGTCCGGAGCGCGTTCTGGCGCGCTTCGTTGACGATCTGCTTGCCGACGAGATCGGTCACGTAAAACACGTCGACGGCCTTTTCGCCGAACGTCGTTACGTGTGCCGAGGCGATATCGAGAGACAGATCCGAGAGGGCGGACGTCAATTCGTAGAGCAGGCCCGGGCGATCGCGGCCGGAAACTTCGAGAACCGTCAGGCGATCGGAGAGGGCGTTGTTGATGACGACCTCCGGCTCGACAGTAAAGGCCTCGACGCCTCTCGAGCCAGTGCGCCGCTTTTGCAGGAGGCTCGCTAGCTGTTCCTTGCCGGTCAGCAGCCGCTCGATCGTATCGATGATGCGACGTGCACGGCGAAGCTCGTCCTCGTCGTCCCGGAATTCGCGATTGAGCAAAAACGTGTCGAGTGCGAAGCCGTCCCGCGTCGTCGTGATGTGCGCGCCGGCGATATTGGCGCCGGCTGCAGCGCAGGCTCCGGCGAAGAGCGAGAGAAGCCTCGCGTGGTTCGGGGCGAAGACCGTCAGCTCCGTTATCGCGGTGAAGGAATCGGTTTTGATCGCGGTCGCGAATTTCGTCTGCGAACGCATGGCGTCGCGCACGACGTTCGCGTGCTCGATTTGCGTGGCCAGATCGGTTCGGAGCCAATAGTTCTGATAGTGCCGCGCGATGAAGCCGTCGACGTCGCTCGCCGGCCAGTTGAAGAGGGCGTTGCGCAAGGCCGTCTGCGCCTCCTCGATCCGCTCACCGCGCGGCGCTTGCGTATGGCCGCCCGCAACGAGCGGTTCGGTTTCGTGATAAAGCGTGCGCAGGAGCTGACCTTTCCAGCCGTTCCAGACGCCGGGACCGACGGCCATGATATCGGCAGAGGTCAACAGCAGAAGCATTTTCAGGCGCTCCGGACTTTGCACGATGTTGGCGAACGCGCGGATCGTATCGGGGTCGGATATATCGCGCGAATGCGCAAAGTTGCTCATCGTCAGGTGCTCTTGGATGAGCCACGCGACGAGTTCCGTTTCGGCCGCCGTCATGCCTAGTCGCGGGCAGATCTTGCGAGCGATACGTGCTCCGACCGTCGAGTGGTTTTCCTTGCGGCCTTTGCCGATATCGTGAATGAAGGCCGCAACGAGCAGGGCACGGCGATTTTGAAGCGAGGAAAAGACGGCTGTCGAGAGCGGCAGTTCGGCTGCAAGATCGCCGCGCTCGATGGCAACGATGTTGCCGAGCGTTCTCAAGAGATGCTCATCGACCGTGTAGTGATGATACATGTTGAACTGCATCATCGCGACGATGCGGCCGAACTCGGGTAGGAAGCGGCCGAGCACGCCGGCCTCGTTCATGTGCCGGAGCGATGCCTCGGGATTGCCGTGCGCGGTCAGCAGCGAGAGGAAGATGCTGTTTGCTTCGGGATCATGCCGCAGCTTGTCGTCGATCAATCGAAGCGAGCCGCGAAGCAGGCGAATGGCGTCCGGATGGAGGTAAGCGCCGGTGTTCGCAGCCTGCGCGAAGAAGCGGATGAGATTGACTGGATCGCGGACGAACACATCGGCGTCGGCGACGTTCAGGCGATCGTTGTCGATGCGGAAATCGGTTTTCTGGCGGACTTCGCGCCGCATCTTCCAGCTCAGCGGGTTCAGCAGGCGCTTGTAGCCGGGCGATGTCTTCAGCTGCTGCATTTCGAGCGCGCCGCAGAGGATTGTCGTCAGGTCGCCGACGTCCTTGGCGATGAGAAAATAATGCTTCATGAAGCGCTCGACCGCGCGCAGCCCTTCGCGCGACGTATAGCCTAGGCTTTGCGCCATCGCGGGCTGCACCTCGAACGACAGAACCTCTTCGGCGCGTCCCGTCAGGAAATGCAGGAAGCAGCGAACGCGCCAGAGAAAATCTTCGCAGCGGCGGAAGGTCTGCACTTCTTCGGGCGTAAATATTCCGGCTTCAACGGCCGCGGCGCCCACGTCCTGGTTGAAGATGTATTTCGACAGCCAATGCAAGGTATGCAGATCGCGGAGGCCACCCTTGCCGTCCTTGATGTTCGGTTCGACCTTGTAGCGGCTTTCACCTGCGCGCCGCGTTCGCTCGTCGCGTTCGGCCATCTTGGCGTCGATGAACTGGCGCGCCGTGCCGGCGATGACTTCAGAGCGGAAACGATCCTCGAACTCGGCAAAAAGCTGCTTGTCTCCGAGGATGAGGCGTGAGTCGAGAAGGGCCGTGCGGATCGTGATATCGGCGAGGCCGAGCTTCAGGCACTGTTCGACGGTGCGCGTCGCGTGCCCGACTTTGAAGCCCAGGTCCCAGAGCAGATAGAGCATGTACTCGGCGACGCTCTCGCCCCATGGCGTCTGCTTGTAGGGGAGCAGGAACAGGAGATCGATGTCGGAGCCCGGCGCGAGGAGACCGCGTCCGTAGCCGCCGGTAGCGACGATCGCCATTCGCTCGGCGTCGGAGGGGTTGGTTGCGCGATAGACGTGCGTTACCGTGTAATCGTAGATCAGCCTGATCATCTCGTCCTGAAACAGGCTCAGGCCGGCGGCGCATCGTCTGCCGTTGCCGTCTGCTTCAAGCGCGGTTCGCGCAGATTCCCGGGCGTTTTTGAGAATGGTCTTGAGGCTGTCGAGAACCTGAGGGCGTGCTTCAGACGGCGACGGACCCGCATTGAAATGCGCGGTCAGTTCGCGACGCGCCGCGACCGTATCGAAGTAAGGCGGGGGGACCAGCACATTGATTGTTTCGTCGGTCAAGGCTTTGTCTTCTTCTGGGCTTCGGCAAGGGCCTTGAGTTCATAAAGCTTTTCGAGCGCCGCCTTCGGCGACAGTTCATCAGGATGCATGGCGGTGAGCAGCTTTTCAACGGCAGAAGGCTCTTTGACTGTAGCTGCGCCCGTCGGCCGCGCTGCTGAAAACAAAGGCAGATCGTCGATACCTTCATTGTCGACGCGCGGACGCCGATCCGCCTTTTCCAATCGCTCCAAAACCTGACGGGCCCGGGTGACAACGGCGTCTGGCAGGCCCGCCAGCTTCGCGACCTGGATACCGTACGAGCGGTTGGCGGCGCCGGGCTTAACTTTATGCAGAAAAACGATGGTATCCTGCCATTCGGCAACGTCCATCGTGACGTTTGCGATCCCGCCGAGGCGTCGCGCGAGCGCGGTCAGCTCGTGGTAGTGGGTGGCGAAGAGCGCTCGCGCCTTGGTTATTCCGTGCAGGTATTCGACGGTCGCCCAGGCGATGGATAGCCCGTCGAACGTCGCGGTGCCGCGGCCGATTTCATCGAGAATGACGAGGGAGCGCTCGGTCGCCTGATTAAGGATGGCGGCCGTTTCGACCATTTCGACCATGAAGGTTGAGCGTCCGCGCGCCAGGTCGTCGGACGCGCCGACGCGCGAGAATAGCCGGTCGACGATACCGATGTGTGCGGAACGCGCGGGCACGTACGAGCCCATCTGCGCCATTACCGTGATGAGGGCGTTCTGGCGGAGGAAGGTCGATTTGCCGGCCATGTTCGGGCCAGTCACAAGCCATATGCGGGCGTCCGGCAACTCGTCGAAGCCAGGGGGCGCTGCCGCTCCACCCCTGCCCAGGACGCAGTCATTTTCGATGAATGCCGCGCCTTCACTTTTCGCCAGGGCTTGCTGAACGACGGGGTGACGGCCGCCGCGGATTTCGAATGCCGAGCTTTGGTCGGTGATCGGCCGCACATAGCCTTGTTCGAGCGCCAGAGAGGCGAGCGCTGCATAGACGTCGAGTTCGGCAAGTGCGCCTGCCGCCGCGCCGAGCGCCTCCGTTGCCGCTCCGATGTCTTGTGCGAGACTCGCGAAAATTTCCTGCTCCAAGCTCAGCGCACGTTCGCTTGCGGATGCGATCTGGCCTTCGGTTTCGAGTAGCTCGGCGGTCGCAAATCTGACCGCGTTGGCCATCGTTTGTCGATGCCTGAAACGTTCGGACAGAGGCGGGGACAGCAGCGGCTTGGCGTTGAGCTGCGTCACCTCGATATAGAAGCCGAGGATGTTGTTGTGGCGGACGCGAAGCGTCTTGACGCCCGTCTCTTCGATGTAGCGCGCTTCGAGGTCAGCCATCACGCGACGGCTATCGTTCCGCAATGCGCGAGCCTTTTCGAGATCGGCGTTGTAGCCGTCTTTGACGAAACCGCCGTCGCGTTTGAGAAGCGGCGGATCGTCGATGAGAGCGCTGTCGAGCGCGGAAGCGAGCGACGGCGGAACAGCTGTAAGACGCGAGCGGATCGATTGAAGTTCGGGCGGCAGCGGCAGCGGTCCTGTCGCCGCCGTCAGCATGGCGGCAGCTTCTCCGGCCGCATCCAGGGCGTCGCGCACGGCTGCCAAATCGCGAGGGCCACCACGTCCGAAACCCAGTCGGGGCAAGGCGCGGGCGAGATCGGGTGTTCCGCGGAGGAGAAAGCGGAGGTCGTCCATCAGGCGGCGATTGGAAAGCAAGCAACTGACGGCGTCGAGCCTTGCTTCGATAGCGAGAGGATCTGTGAGGGGACTCGATATTCGCGCGAGCAATTCGCGGGCGCCTGCGCCGGTTATCGTCCGGTCGATGGCGCCGAGCAGCGACGACGACTTGTCGCCGGATGACGATTTCACCAACTCCAGGCTCGTTCGGCTCGCCGCATCGATGAAGAGGCAGGCGCTGCCCGTCCGGCGCGGAGCGTGGATGAGCGGCTTCTGGCCCATCTGCGTTAGGTCGACGTACTTCAGAACTGCGCCAATCGCCGCCAGCTCGCGGCGCGAAAACCCTCCGAAGCCTGCGAGATCGGCGACGCCCAAGCAGGCCTTGAGGTCGCGTGTGCCTGCAGCGCTGTCGAAATATGCGGAGGGTATCGGCGTCGTCTTGCCGCCCGAATATTCGACGGCCCTGACGAATGTTTGATCGGCGAGCAGCGTATCGGAGCTGAGAACTTCGCTGGGCGCTAAGCGTATGAGCTCGCCGGCCAAATCGAGCGCCGATATCTCGGCCACCTCGAATTCACCCGTTGAGATGTCGAGCGAGGCGAGCGCGACGCGCGTTTGGGCCGGGTCGCTGGCGAGCGTGCCGGATGACGAGCCAAAAACCGCGGTCAAGTAATTGCTGGCTTTGGCGTCGAGGAGCGCTTCTTCCGTGAGCGTGCCCGGCGTGACGAGACGTACGACATCGCGTTTGACGACAGCTTTGGCGCCGCGCTTTCTCGCTTCAGCCGGATCTTCGAGCTGTTCGCAAACGGCGACGCGATACCCCTTCTTAATCAGACGCTGCAAATATTCATCGGCCCGGTGCACGGGAACGCCGCACATCGGGATGTCATTTCCCCTGTGCTTGCCGCGCTTCGTCAAAACGATCGACAGCGCTTCGGACGCGGTAACCGCATCTTCAAAGAAAAGCTCGTAGAAGTCCCCCATGCGGTACCAAAGGAGGCTGTCCGGATTTGCTGCCTTGATTTCGAGGTACTGCGCCATCGACGGCGTCGCCTCGTAAGAGACGGCCGGTTCACCTTCGCTGTGCGACACTTCGGCTGTCGCCGGCGGCTCCGATTCGGGCGGCCTGCTCTTGCGCTGCACGTCGGTTCTGGACATCAAGTGACTACGTTTCAATTTGCCCCATTGGCTTTGATCGATGGCGCAGCGTGAGACGCTCCATCGCCCCGATCGAAGCGTCGGATATGCATAGGTTGCTGTCCCGTCTGCTGCAACCTATCGTGCCGGCACTTTTTCCCTGATGTGTGGTTCAGCAGCAATGCCGCCCGCAAAAATCGATAAACGGTCCAACAACATGGCCTCCCTTCATCGCGCAGCCCAAGTTACGGCTCAGGAAGCGCTCGCCTTTCACGCGGGCGGCAAGCCTGGAAAACTCGAGATTGCGCCGACGAAGCCCTTGGCGACGCAGCGCGATCTGTCACTCGCTTACTCTCCGGGCGTTGCTATTCCGGTTCTCGCGATCGCGGAGAACCCACGAGACGCATACGCCTATACGAGCAAAGGCAACTTCGTTGCGGTGGTGTCGAATGGCACGGCCATTCTCGGACTTGGCAATCTCGGCGCGCTTGCTGCAAAGCCGGTCATGGAAGGCAAGGCGGCGCTCTTCAAGCGCTTCGCTGACCTCGACGCGATCGACCTCCTCGTCGATACCGCCGATCCCGAGGCCTTCATCAACTGCGTTCGTTATCTCGGCCCCTCGTTCGGCGGCATAAATCTCGAAGACATCAAGTCACCCGACTGCTTCGTCATCGAAGAGAAGCTCAAAGAGCTGCTCGACATCCCCGTCTTTCATGATGATCAGCATGGGACAGCCATCGTCGTCGCGGCCGCCGTCTTGAATGGCTTGAGAGTCGTCGAGAAAGACATCGGCGACGTGAAGCTCGTCTGTGCCGGCGCGGGTGCTGCGGCGCTGGCCTGCCTCAATCTGCTCGTGATGATCGGCGTCAAGCGCGAACACATCACCGTCTGCGATATCGAAGGCGTCGTCTATGAGGGCCGCAAGGAACTCATGGACATCTACAAGGCGCCCTTCGCGCAGAAGACGAATGCGAGGGTGCTGGCGGAGGTCATCGAAGGCGCCGACATCTTCCTCGGGCTCTCGGCGGCGGGCGTGCTTTCGCAAGAAATGGTCGCTGCGATGGGGCCAAAGCCGATCATTTTCGCGATGGCAAACCCTGATCCGGAAATTACGCCGGAAGAAGTGAAGGCTGTCCGGTCGGACGCGATCATGGCGACGGGCCGCTCCGATTATCCAAACCAGGTCAACAACGTTCTCTGCTTCCCCTTTATCTTTCGCGGCGCGCTCGACGTTCACGCAACGACGATCAACGATGCGATGAAGATTGCCGCAGCGGAAGCTATCGCGGCGCTCGCGCGCGCCGAGGTTCCGGACAAGGTCGCGGCAGCCTTTCTCGGAGAACGCCCGACGTTCGGGCCGGGGTACATCATTCCCGCGCCGTTCGACCCGCGGCTTCTGCCGCATGTTTCGGCGGCCGTTGCGAAAGCCGCAATGGATTCCGGCGTGGCGCGCAATCCGATCGTCGATATGGAAGGCTACGTCGCGAGGTTGAGGGGCCGCCTCGATCCTGTCGCAAGCTGGCTGCAATCGACATTCGATGCCGTCCGCAGCGATCCGAAGCGCGTTGTCTTCGCCGAGGGCGAAGATCATGCCGTCATTCGCGCGGCCAACACGTTTCTGCAGCAGGGCTTTGGGCAGCCGATCTTGATCGGTTCGAAAAAGGTCGTCACCGAGCGGTTTCGCGAACTCGGCATACCGCTACGAAAAGAATTCGCGTTGATCGACACGACGGCGTCGCCGTTCCTCGAAGAGTTCTCGGATTTTCTCTATTCGCGTCTTCAGCGCCGGGGATATCTGAAGCGCGATTGCGAACGTCTCGTCACCAACGAGCGCAATGTGTTCGGCGCGTTGATGGTGGCGCACGGCCATGCGGACGCGATGGTTTCCGGCGTCACGCGCAACTGGACGAGCGTCTATTCCGACGTTCATCGCGTCATGGATCAAAAGCCGGGACGTCACGTGATCGGCGTCTCGCTGGCATTGAACCGCGGCCGCGCCGTTCTCATCGCCGACACCAGCATCCATGACATGCCGACTTCAGAGCAGCTCGCCGATATCGCCGTCGAAGCCGCGCGAGCCGCACGTGCCTTTGGTATCGAGCCGCGTGTCGCGCTGCTCGCTTACTCGAATTTCGGGCAGCCGAAGAGCGAACGCACGGAGAAGGTTCGGCAAGCGGTACGTATTCTCGACGAGCGTCTTGTCGATTTCGAGTACGACGGCGACATGGCTGCCGACGTGGCGCTCAATCGCACGCTTATGGATCATTATCCGTTCTGCCGTCTGTCGGAGACTGCGAACGTTCTCGTCATGCCGGCCTTTCATGCCGCATCGATTTCAACGAAGATGCTGAAAGAGCTCGGAGGCGCGACGCTCATCGGGCCGATCATCGTCGGTCTTTCGCATCCGGTGCAGATCTGCACGTTCGGGTCGACCGACGCCGATGTCGTCAATATGGCAGCGCTCGCAGCCTACGGCGCCGGCCGCACGTAAGAGCGGCTGGGCCCGCTCAGGCGTCGACGGCTATCCGGCTCTTCGTTTCAGTCGGCGTGCCATAGTGCTCGAAGTAGCGCGGATCGATATTGGCGACCGGCATGATCACGAGAACGTCCGTCGTGCCGAATTGCTTGTCGAGTACGGCGCCGTCGCCGAAATACGCGCCGAGACGCAGGTAAGCCTTGATCAGGGGCGGCATCGCCTTCAACGCGGCTTTCTGGTCGAGGTCGGCCTCCGGCATGCGGTTCATTGGGATATAGAGATGATCCTTTGCGCGGCAGCGCCACTCATCGGGAGCCAATGCCCGGTGGTGAAGAAAGCTCAGCGCCATTCTGTGTTCATCGAGGTCGATGCCTTCGAAGCTCGCGCAGCCGATCATAACGTCGATACGATTTTCGCGGACGTACGTCCAAAGACCGTGCCACAGAAGTTCGACCGACCGTTTGCTGCGATAGGGCGAGAGGACGCAAGAACGGCCGAGTTCCATGAACCGGTGCGTCGACGATTTGCGCCGTAGAAGCGGCGAAATATCGTATTCGCTTGCCGAATAGAATCCGGGGCCGCGTTCGGCGACTTCCTGGCGAAGGATACGATATGTGCCGACGACCTTCGGCCTTTCGGGACGTCCGGCGCGTCCCGGTTTCGTCTGATCGATATCGACAACGAGAAGGTGATCGCAGAGCGCGTCGTAGGCGTCCTCGTCGCGGCGGCGAAACTGCGCGAGCCTCGTCGGGACGGCCGACATTTCTTCGTAGAAAACCTGATAGCGAAGGCGCTGCGCGAGCTTTATTTCCGCCCATGTGCGGGCCAAGCGAACCTCGAGGTTGCCGACGCGGCCGTAGATTTTGGGTTCGATGTCGCGGGCCAATCCCGTGAGGCGAAGCGCCGGCGTCTTCACGGCGCCCAATGCTGCGAGCGCTGCCGGAAACTTCCCGGGAATGCCCGGCCGCCGTCTACCCCGGTCTGCGATCGACTGCCACATAGTGCGCGCATCCTTCCTCAGTTCCTGAGATGGCGCTACCACGATTCCGTGACAGTTTTTAGATTCGATGAATGCCTATCAGGAGGCCGGGGTGGCCGCGCTACGCGACGGAGCCGTCCATCTGAGCAGCAAATCATGGAGATCGCGGGCGTCGAACGGCTTCGCAAGATAGTCGTCCATTCCGGCCATGCGGCAGCGCTCGCGGTCTTCAGGGAAGGCATTCGCGGTTAATGCGATGATCGGCGGGCAGGAAGGGCCAATGGCTTTCCGCTCTGAATATAGGGCCTTGATCGACTTCGTGGCCGTGAGGCCATCGATGTCGGGCATCAGCAGATCCATCAAAATCAGGTCGAATGCCGGGCGTTTGTGCTCTAGCGTTTCCCAGACGACCCTTATTGCGGAGCGTCCGTCCTCGACGACCGTGGGGTTGCCGCCCGCGCGCTCGATGACCTTGCAGGCGAGCAGGGCGTTGATCTGGTTGTCTTCGGCGACGAGGACGCTGAAGGGGCGCCGGTGTTCGCAGCGGCCCGCGTCGCCGGATCGTTCGCCGGTGCTGGAAAAAGATCGCACGGCAGCGCCGCCCGGATTACCTCCGCGTTGGAGTTCCAACACAGCCGTGAAGACGGCGCCCTTTTCAGGATCGCCGCTGGCGACGATCTCTCCGGACATCGCTTGGGCGAGCCGCTTCGAAATCGCGAGGCCAAGGCCCGCGCCACCCGGATGGCTCGTTGCGGTTTCGCCTTGCTCGAATTCGTCGAAAAGCCGGTCTGCGGATTCGGAAGAAAAGCCGATGCCGGAATCGGCGACTTCGATCGCGATACGCACCGCGCCTTGGGATCCGGCTGCTTTATCCGGGGCCAACTCGGTCCTCACGGCAACGCCGCCGGTGTTGGTGAACTTCACGGCATTCGAAAGCAGATTGAGGACGATCTGGCGGACGCGCATCTCGTCTCCACGCACCCATTCGGGCACATCGCCGGACATCGTGCAGGTGAACGCGAGTTGTTTCGCGGCGGCGTCCGGCGTCATGAGCTGCATCGCCAGAGCGATACAGCTCTGCAGCGAGAAGTCTTCACTTGCGAGATCGAGTTTTCCGGCTTCGATCTTCGAGAAATCGAGAATGTCATCAAGCAGGATCAGCAATGCACGCGCCGACTCTTCGGCGATGCGCGCATGCGTCTGCTGTTCGGCATCGAGGCGCGTATCGCGCATGAGGCTCAGCATGCCGAGGATCCCGTTCATCGGCGTTCTGATTTCGTGGCTCATCGCAGCGAGGAACCGCGACTTTTCTCTGCTAGCGGCTTCGGCACGGTCGCGGGCGTCTTTGAGATTTTCCTCGATTTCACGCGCGACGGTGACGTCGTGTCCTACGCTTTGGACTTCGATCTCGCCGGTCTCGCCTCTGACTTCGCTCGTTTCCCACGCAATCCATCTCTTGCCGTGGCGCGTCCGCAAAAGTTCGAGCGTACGCCGGCCCGAGGAGGACGATCCTGCGAGTGGCTCGGTCCTGACGACGGGGGGACGGTAGATCGAGCCGGTGATGTCTTCGGCGCGGATGTCAAAGGCGTCAAAGAAGGCGCGGTTCGCGAACCTTAAGCGGCCATCGAGCGAGCGGCGAACGACAAAATCGCGCTGCGCATCGAGAAATTGGCGGTAGCGAATGGCGCTGTCGGACAACTGCCAATGCGCGTCTTTTATTTCTTCAAACTTGCGGATGCCGTCGCGTCTGCGCAATCGCGCGCCACGGGCGACGATCTCGGTCCACGGGTGAGATATCAGAATACCGGCGACGGCGCCGGCGACCAGCAGCGCGGTTCCGGCCAGAACAGCTGCGAGGCCCAAATCAAATTTGGGCCAGCTTGCCGTCAGTCCGCCGGCGAGCAAGATCACCCCACCGAAAAGTGCTATCGCCGCATACGGGCGTGATGCTTTGACCGCCTCCCGCCTGAGGCGGGATGACGGTTTTGCGCCCACACCCGCCTTAACGGGCCGCGCGTAGACCGGTTTTTGCAACAACGCTTTTGCCCCTGAATTCGGGGCGACAGTCGGCTGCCGGTATTTTACAGAATCTAAAGAGACGTGGTTAAGCCGGAAGGACGGTGCTCAAAAAATGTTGGTTGAAAGCTGCCCGTTGCCTTCACGCTGACACGATGAAAATCAAACGCGGCGTAAATCGTCGTCCGTCAACTTGCGCGCCGCTTCCTCAATCATGAGCGGAACACCATTCCTGATCGGAAAGGCCAAGCCAGCGGCCTTGCTGATGAGTTCCTTCGCCTTGGCGTCGTATACAAGCCGCGTCTTCGTCAAAGGACAGACGAGCAGTTCCAAAAGTTTCGGATCGACGGCATTCGCGGCGTCGCCGGATGCTTCTTCGCTTTCGCTCATCGACGCTCTCCGTACTATTGCAGCGTCGTGCCGCTGCTGCCGTTCGAGGCCAGATCGATTTCCGCGAGCGCGACGAGCACTTCGGCGCGGGATCTCAGATCCTTCGCTTCGAGAAGGGCCTGTTTCTCTTCGGGCCCATACGGACACATGACCGACAGTGCGTTGATGAGAAATTCGTTCGACGCGCGCTGGATCGTCGCCCAGTCGGTTTTCAAGCGGTTCGCTTCAAGATACGTTTTCAAGACGCGCAAGAGGTTTTGACGATCGACGAGCTCTTCGCCGAGACCTTCGGTCAAGTCGCTCGCAAACTTGTCGTAGCTGACGCTCATGATGCGATAGGGCATCTCGGTTTCGGCCTCGCCGACGCACTGGAAGCGCGTGATGCCGGTGAGCGTGATGATGAGGCGTCCGTCGTCGAGTTCCTGATACGAGGTCACGCGGCCCGCGCAGCCGACGGAACGTAGACCGGCCGTCTTTTCGACCGGGCTCTCCTGATCGTCGTCGCTCGACACGATCGGCTGCAGGATGCCGATGATCCTGGCGCCCGACATCACGCCGTCAATCATCTCGAGATAGCGCGGCTCGAAAATATTCAGCGGCAATGTCGCGCGCGGAAGCAGAATCGCCCCACGAAGCGGAAATACCGGAATTCTCGGGGGCAGGTCGGCTGGACGCCGGTAGCGTTCCGTGAGCGTCAAATTCGGTCGTCTCCGCTTTGTGCCGAAAAACTAACTGAACAGGATCGATGCGAGCTTCCGCCGGCCGTCTGCGACGAGCGGGTCCTTCGGGCCCCACGCGTCGAAAAACTGCAGGAGTTGTTTGCGGGCCGCCTCATCGTTCCAGTTCCTGTCCATCCTGACGAGATCGAGCAGAAGTTCAAGGGCCTCTTCCCTGTCGTCCCTGGCGGCCAGCCCGACCGCCAAATCGAGGCGGGCTTGATAGTCGGCCGGATTTTTAGCCGCCCGTGTCCGCAAGGCGGTGAGGTCGGTTGTGTCGGCGCCCTTCTCGGCCAGGAGAATAGCGGCTTCGATGCCTTTGACGATGGCCAGCTCCCGTTTGTCAGGCGGGACGAGGGCGAGGGTTTGCTTGGCGCGCTCCACGTCGCCGCTTTTCATGTAGCAGGTGGCGAGGCCGGCCAAGGCTTCGGCGTTGGTTCTATCCTCCTGAAGGACGGACGCGAAAGCTTCGGCCGCGCCCTGCAGGTCGTCCTGCTCGAGCAACTCTTCGCCGGCCTTCAAGATTTCGGTAATGCCGAGTTCGGCATCATCGGCGACGAGCCGGTCGATGAAGGTCTTGATGGCGCTTTCCGGTTGCGCGCCGACAAATCCATCAACCGGCTGGCCGTCGCGGAAGGCGTAGATCGTCGGGAGCGATTGCACGCGTAGCTGCGCGGCAATCGCCTGATTTTCGTCGACGTTGACTTTCACGAGGCGAACCTTGCCCCGATAACTGCGGACGACCTTCTCGATCAGCGGTGTCAATTGCTTGCACGGCCCGCACCACGATGCCCAGAAGTCAACAATAACCGGGACCGATTTCGACGCGTCGAGAACGTCCGCCTTGAAGGACGCGGTCGTCGCGTCCTTTACGATGTCCGCCGCGCCCGGGGCGCCGGCGAATTCTTTGTCACCGAATACCATTGACCCAATCTCCTCGCCGCCGCTCAGACCTTCAAGATGCGGTCAATACCATGACATGGGGATCATGGCCGGTTGTTTGAATGAACCGCAAAAGATCTTCCCGTGCAATGTTCGTGGTCGCGGTGTTCTCGAGCGGGTGGCAGTTGATGGTTTCCGCGGCCATGAGAGCCTGGTCAAACACGATCTTCACGCGCTGCGCAGTGTCGTTGATGGCGGCAAAAGCCGTTACGGCGCCGGGGGTCACGCCAAGCGCTTCCAGCAGCAGTTCCGGCTTGCCGAACGAAAACCGGCCCGCGGGAAGCCTCTTCGAGAGCGCTTTGAGGTCCACGCGCGTCTCGGTGTTGGCGATCACAAGGAAGAGCGCTCCTTTATCGTCTTTGAGGAAAAGGTTCTTCGTGTGCGCGCCGGGGAGCGCGATCTCGATCGATGTGCTGTCGGCGACAGTAAAGGCGGGCGGATGCTCGACCGTCTTCGTCGGAATTCCGAGGTGATCCAAAACCGAGAAAAGTTGCTCGCGCGTGTGGGGCATCGATGGGGGACTCATGCTGAGATCGGGACGTTATCATTCGGATGGATGCAAGTTGCGAGGAGGGTCTTACATTATGTCTCAACCGGCGCCCGCATTCTCGTTGTGAAGGGGCCTTGCATTGGTTTCTCACTTGCGCCATAAGGCGGGTCTTCCATCGCCGCAAGGCGCTGATGCTGCTGGACATGCGGGTGTAGCTCAGGGGTAGAGCACGACCTTGCCAAGGTCGGGGTCGAGGGTTCGAATCCCTTCGCCCGCTCCAGTATCTTCAAGGGGTTATAGTATCTCCCCTTAAATCGGTGAAAACGCTTGGTGCCGCGTCGGCGTTGCTTAAGGCGTCGCGCCTACAAGTCGGCTTAGGCCTCCCGTTTATTAATGTGCCAACCGGATGCCGACGCAGCCAAATCTCCGTACGATAATTGGATGCCGGTCAAGCCACTCGGCTTGCATGATGCGAGATCCCGTGGGGCTCTGATACGGCGTGGCGTTGTCGCCCGGAGTGAATGTAACTTCTCGGCATTTTGGCCGGATCGGCAAACGGGCAAAACGTTGTGCCGATCTCTAGCAAAGCGGTGATTCGCCGGGTACACACGTCCATCATTTGAAATCGAGAACGGTGCTTCTCTCAAATCGCGCGTCGGGGATTGATCATGAATTTCGCCAAGCTTTTTCGGGCATCGCGCTCGCCCAAAGCTGAAGCCGTTCGCCTTACCCGTACCATGCCGCTGCTCGAATTGCCCCCGGCTGACGTTCTCCTCGCCGAGCTTCACGCGCTGGCAAGAAAGCAAGACCCAGTTTCAAGATACTTTGAGGCCTACGCTACGGGCACGTTCAAACATCCGGACGGCCGCACCGATGAACTCGGTGCCGTCAAGATGGACCCCGGTGCGATTGCCCTTCTTTCTTACCTCATCCGTAAAAGCCCAACGCCGCTAAGCGTTGAAGTTGGGTTCGGAATGGGATCGTCTTGCTCGGTTCTTCTCAGCACGCTTGCGGACAGCCAGCGTGACTTCGAGCACGTCGTTTTCGATCCGTACGGTCTCGTGAACGGACGCGGCACTGTCGTCGAAGCTTATCTTCAAGAGAGGTTCGCGCCGAAGTTTCGTCGCGTTCGTCAGCGGTCGGAGATTGGCTTGGGCCAGCTTTACGCCGAGCGCGGGCCGGCCACGGCGGGATTCGCGTTTATCGATGGCTCGCACCTTTTCGAAAACATCATGGCAGACTTCGTTTTAGCGGATCTACTTTGCGCGCGAGGAGGGTTTATCGCTTTCGATGACGCTCGCTATCCCGCAATCGAATCCGTCGTGAACTACATTGAAGCCAATCGGCCGGACTACGCGGTCATGCGTTTGGCCGCCACGAACCTTTCCATCATTCAGAAGGTGGCCGCCAATAAGCGTGAATGGTTCAGCTTCACGCCGTTTGAAGTCCCAAACCGCAGAGACTGGACGCCGGGTCCGGCGTAGATCGTTCGTCTGCTGACGGATTGATCAAGGCATAAGCAGGTGTTCCGACCCTTCCGACATGGCTGCGGTCCGGACTGACCGCCTTTCAGAATACCTCCTGAAATCAGCACGGATTGTGCAACGCCATATGGTGCGAATCATTTCGTCGCCCATGCAACACTCCAATTCGAGATAAGTCGACCACCGCTCGCTTTACGAAAACGTATGGAAAGCGGACGAGGCACCGTCGCTATAGGTAGCTCCTCACTTGGCGTCAAAACGACGCTCGTAACCAAGGAGAGAAGCCTCATGAAGACTACGTTGGGTGTCGCCCTCGCGGCCGTCGCGATGGTTCTTGGAGCCGGGATTGCAAACGCAGCTTCGGTCAGCAGCGACGTGAACACGCTTAAGCTCATTTCCGGCCAGTCGCCGGTGGCCCAGAACGTCTATTGGCGGCATCACCGCCATTGCTGGTGGAGACACGGGCATCGTCACTGCCGCTGGTAGTAGTTCAAGTACGGCGCCCACGGGGCGCCGTATTTCTATCGCCGCAACGCCGTTCTTGAGACTCGCTCACGACTCCCTGAAGCCATACACTCGGAGGAAAATGCACCCGCGTTGATAGGAAAGGGTGCAACAGTGTTGAAGCGCTCCGTGCAGTTTCTTCAAGCGGCATTGGCCTGCGGAATTATGGTCGTCCTTATCTTCAGCATTCCGATGCTAATGGCGGCAACTCCCATACACTTCGATATCTCCTTCACATCTCCGCGGGCATTGTCCGCCGCATTGGACGCTCAAAATCCATAAGGGCTGGCGCGAGATACGAAACCGGCCCCAATCGGGGCCGGGGTCGATCGCTTATCTGTAATAGTAACGGTGATGGCGGCGGCGATAGTAATAGTCGTCATAGGGATAATCGTCGTAATAGGCGTAGTCGTCGTAATAAGGTCCGTAGAACCCGATTGCCGGACCCCATCCCCAACGACCTCCGCCCCATCCGCGATGGCCCCGCCAATGGCCACCGTATCCGTGGGCAAACCCGCCATGACCGAAGCCGTGACCGAAATGACCGCCGTGTCCGCCCCGCGCTTCGGCACTCGCCGAGAAGCCGGCGACGGCAATGGCCGCTAACGCGCCGCCGAGAGCTTTCTTCCAACCGTCCATATCGAACTCCCATTTCAATTTGCGAAACGACCTCATTGATCGCTCTACGCAAATAACTGGGATCGGCCGGCGCTGGTTCTAATGCGATTGCCGCAATGCTGCTTCGCAGATATGGCATCGACAGCCAATACCCGTGCTATTTCCGCACTTATTCGGTGTCAGTTATGCAACTTGCCGCTGAAGCACGCGGCGAATTTCGCAATTGAACAATGCGGTAGGCGGACGTTCAATTTGAGCGCTGGGAGCGGACGGCGGGGTTTACCTCGATCGCACCCAACCGTATCCGCCTTCGCGCACAAGAACGCGCTCGCGCTGGACCGAGATGACAGCGGGGTGATTCACGACTTCGGCTACGGCCGGGCGAACGACGATCGATCTGTTGATCACGCCGTGGACGGGTGGCTCATAAACGCGCGTGGCAGTTGCGGGTCTGATCAGGACGGCTCGCCGGGCGACGCCGTAGGTGGCGGGCGTCACGTAGATAATGCGCCGAGCCGGACTAACGACGACGTCTCTCGCGATCGTTTTCGTAACAGGCGGCGTTTTCACCTTGCACAGCTTCTCCCTGCCGTCGGGTCCGCTGCGACGTTCCCAGGCAAAGCCGCCGGGTGAGACGACGACAGTCTGCTCGACGCGCCGCGTGACGGGCGGAATGAATTCTTCGCGTTTGGTTTGTTGGCTGACGATTGCGCGCTCAAGTTTCGTGCCGTAGACGGGCGGCGTCGTCACTGTTCGCCATTTGCCGGGACGCATGACGACCGGAACGGCGACGTTTCTGACAACGGCAGGCGTCGCCAAAACTTCGCGCCAGCCGGGCCGGACGAGCACGTGGCGTGTTCTGGTCGTGTAGACGTCGGGAATTCTGACCTTGTCGTAGCAGGCGACGGCGTGCTCCCCGCAGCGACCGCTGGAGGCGGCAGCTGGTCCTGTCGCCAATACAACCAGCGACACAAACAGCGACGCGGAGACTGAAGCCGATACTGCAAACTTCCGCATTCCTGACCTCACGAAGTCCATCAAACTGCCTTCTCCGTGCCCACGAATTCGTCGAAAATCTCAATAGATGTCTGGTGATAAGCCGAGGCGTCAGACTTTCGGCGGTAATTTCAAGTATTCGGGCGGCAAGTTCAGGTTACCGCAAAGGCTACCTGCTTCGCAGGTTTGGTCCGCAACTTGGTAAAGCCGTTAGCTGTTACACGGGCTGAAGTATTCGCGGTGTCGCTTGAATGCCATCGGGAAAGCCCATACCAACATGCGAGTTGCAAACTCCGTATCGGTACGTCCACTAGCGGCTGTCGAATGGGATTCTGTTCAATCATGGGGAACGTCAAATCATGATCGCAATGACAAGAACTTTCATTGCCCGACCGATCGCGTTCCTCGCGATCATCGTGGCGGGCCTCTCGATGGCGGGATGCGGCGTCAACACCATTCCGACTTACGAGCAACAAGCCAAGGCAGCTTGGAGCGAAGTGCAAAACCAGTACAAGCGCCGCTCCGATCTCATTCCGAATCTCGTTTCATCCGTGAAAGGGTTCGCGGATCAGGAGAAGAGCGTTCTGACCGAGGTCACGAAAGCCCGCGAGCAGACGACGAATATCCAGTTGCCTCCTGACATTTTGACGAACCCGGAAGCGATGAAGAAATTCCAGGACGCGCAGGCAACGCTCAGCGGCGCTCTCGGACGCCTCATGGCGGTCGTCGAACGTTATCCCGATATCAAGTCGGGGCAGAACTTCCTGGCGCTGCAAAGCGAGCTTGCCGGCACGGAAAATCGCATCGCCATCGCACGGCGCGATTACATCGAAGCGGTGAGAAAATATAACACCGAGATCTCGACCTTCCCCGGCCGTTTGTGGAAGGTGGCGCTTTATCCGCAGGCGAAGGAAATGGCGACGTTCGCTATCTCGCCTGAAGAACAGAAGGTTCCGAAGGTCGATTTCAGCAAGCCATAGCGCTCGAAGCCTGCAACTTTGCTAGGAACTCGTCCGATGGCTGGCGCTTTCACCGCCGCTCGGTCTTTCACGCTGCATGATGGGCGTCGCGCGTTGCTGCGCGCGATGCTGATCTTGCTGTTTGCGGCGTTGTCCGTGCTCTTCGCGCCGGCTTTCGCCGAGCCCGTTTATCCAAATCTCTCCGGTCGCGTGACGGATGAGGCGGGTCTGCTGACGCCCGAAGACAAAGCCGAGATCGAAAAGGATCTCGCGGCGCTCGAAGATACCTCGACCGATCAGCTTGCCGTCGTCACCGTTAAATCCTTGCAGGGCTATCCGATCGAGGATTACGGCGTCGGCTTGGGCCGGAAATGGGGGATCGGTCAGAAGGGCAAAGACAACGGCATTCTCCTCATCGTCGCGCCGAACGATCGCAAGGTTCGTATCGAGGTCGGCCGCCGGCTCGAGCCGTTCATGACGGACACGATGTCGTCGCTCATCATTCAGAACGCCATTCTTCCGAAGTTCCGGCGTGGCGACTATGCAGGCGGCATCAAGGACGGCATCCGCGATATCAAGTCGGTTGTTCTTGGCGACAGCGAGGAAGTGAAGCGTCGCGCCGAGGGCGGGCGGACGCCCGAAGACGATCCGTGGGCGATCGTCCACCTCGTCATTTTTCTGATGATCGTCGCCTTCGTCCTCTGGGTCAATTACCGGCAGGCGCAAGCGGTGCAAGCGGGAATGCCCGGCTCGCGGCGGCGCGGCGGCGGCGCCGTCATCATTCCAGGCGGCTCGGGAAGTTGGGGCGGCGGGTGGTCCAGCGGCGGCGATAGCGGCGGTGGCGGATGGTCCGGAGGCGGCGGCGATTTCGGAGGCGGCGGCGCTTCGGGAAGCTGGTAGGGGCAAACAAATTCGATGCAAAAAGGCGGTCGCGCGCGATGAGCTTAATCAGTGCCAACGACGAAGAGCGCATTTCCGCAGCCATCACGGCGGCGGAGCGCAAAACGTCGGGAGAGATCGTTGCCGTCGTTGCGGATCAGAGCAGCCGCTATCAGCATATCCCGTTCATGTGGGCCGCGCTCCTGGCGCTCATCATTCCCTGGCCGTTCATCCATTTCACATGGATGCCGGTGCAGACGATCTTTCTCATTCAGCTTCTTGTCTTTCTTGGCCTGCTGGCGCTCACGTGGCATCCGCGCGTGCGTATCTCGCTCGTGCCGAAGGCGATTTTGAATGCGAATACGCGTCGGCGCGCGAGCGAGCAGTTTCTCGCGCAGAACCTGCACACGACCGAGGGCCGGACCGGCGTTCTTCTTTTCGTGTCGCTCGCGGAAAAGCGTGTCGAAATCATTGCCGATAACGGCATCGATGCCCTGGTTCCGAAGGGCACTTGGCAGAAAATCGTCAATCAGCTGACGGCGGAAATCGGCGCGGGGCGGGCGGTCGATGGTTTCGAGCACGCTATAAAGGAAATCGGCGATCAGCTGGCCGAGCACTTCCCGCCCGGCGACGCCGATCCGAATGAGCTTCCCGATCACCTTATCGTCTTACGGAGCTGACACACTTCCGGGCTAAGTGACGTGTGGCGCGGCCGGGCGGATCGAAGAGGGGAAGACATGGCGACGATCGATATCAGCGGTTCTGACGAGCAAGCGTCGCCTGTTGCGACGGGCGACGTGGTCCGCGCTCCCCTCCGCGCTCGCGTTTCGTGGATGCTTTATGATTGGGCCGTGCAGCCGCATTACACGCTGGTGCAGACATTTCTGTTCGGTCCCTATTTCGCGAATGCGATCGTGCAGAATTCCACTTGCGGCACGTTGATCGCCGAAGGCAGCGAGAAGGCCGCTTGCGGTCAGGCGCTGTGGGGGTATGCGGCCGCTGTCGCCGGACTGCTGATCGCGATACTCAGCCCACTATTGGGCGCCGCTGCCGATGGGCGCGGCTCGCGGAAGCCATGGATGGCCTGCCTGTCGCTCGTATTCCTCGCGGGCCTCAGCGTTCTTTGGCTCGGCGTGCCGGATGCAAATCTGACGACCATTCTCATCGTGCTCGCGGGTTTCGTTATGGCGACGCTCGCCGCCGAGCTGATGAGTGTTTTCTCGAACGCAATCATGACGGGCCTTGTGCCGCGCGAGGAGCTTGGCCGATTGTCCGGCACAGGCTGGGCGGTAGGCTACTTCGGCGGCCTCGTCAGTTTGGCGCTCGTTGCCGGCCTATTGGTGCCGATGCCGGGCGAAGCGACGACGCTTCTCGGGCTCGATCCGCTCTTAACGCTCGACGGCGGCGCGCATCAGGGCGACCGCATCACCGGGCCGTTCGCCGCGATATGGTTCGCTATCTTCATCATTCCATTTTTTCTCTTCGTGCCGGACCGGCGCAGGGCTGTTAGCGCACATCCGGAGCGTTCAGCGACGGCCGAGCTTTGGGACACGATCAGGTCCCTTCCCACGATGCCGAGCCTTCTGATCTTTCTGATCGCGCGCATGCTCTACACGGACGGGCTCACGGCCATCTTTGCTTTCGGCGGCATCTACGGTGCGTCCGTCTTCGGCTGGGGCGCGCTGGAGCTTGGAATTTTCGGGATCATCCTGACGCTCGTCGGCGCATTCGGTGCGCTATTTGGCGGCTGGCTTGATGATCGTTTCGGACCGAAGACCGTCATCGTCGCCGCGTTGTTAGCGTTGATTGTGGGCGCACTCGGCATTCTGTCGGTCGATAAGAATCACATTCTTTTCACGACGGCAGTTGCCGAGAAGGTTGTCGGTGCGAAGCCGTTTTCGTCACCCGGCGAGCAGGTGTTTCTTGCCTTCGCCATCCTCGTCGGCGTCGTCGCCGCGCCCGTTCAAGCTGCCAGCCGGTCGCTGCTCGCGCGCATCGCGCCGCCCGAGAAGATCACGCAGTTCTTCGGGCTCTTCGCGTTTTCAGGAAAAGTAACGGCGTTCCTGGCGCCGCTCGCCGTTGCCTTCGTTACGCTGCAGACCGGCAGTCAGCGCATCGGCATGTCGGCCGTGCTGGCCTTCCTCGCCATCGGCGTCGTGATGATGCTGTTCGTGCGGACACGTCCAGCCCAGTGAGACCGCCTAGTGCCGGAAGTGGCGGACGCCGGTGAAGACCATCGCTAAGCCGCGCTCGTCGGCGGCCTTGATGACTTCATCGTCGCGCATTGAGCCGCCCGGCTGGATGACGGCGGTGACGCCGGCTTCCGCCGCGGTAATCAGCCCATCGGCAAACGGGAAGAACGCGTCGGAAGCGACGACCGATCCGACAGTCAGCGGCTCGTTAACGCCCTGAGCTTTCGCGGCTTCCGCGGCCTTCCAAGCGGCGATGCGTGCGGAGTCGACGCGGCTCATCTGACCAGCGCCGACGCCAACGGTCGCGCCGCCTTTTGCGTAGACGATGGCGTTCGACTTGACGTGTTTGGCAACCTTGAAGGCGAACCGCAGGTCTTTGAGTTCGGCTTCTGTCGGGGCGCGTTTGGTGACGACCTTCAATTCGAGATCATCGGCGTTGCTCGCGTCCCGCGACTGAACGAGGAAGCCGCCGGCGACGGATTTGAAGTTGAGCCCGACAGCACGTGAATCTGCGAGGCCGCTCGTCAGCAGCAGGCGGAGATTTTTCTTGGTCGCGCAAATGGCTTTCGCTTCGTCGGATGCGCCTGGCGCGATGACGACTTCGGTGAAAATCTTCGTAATGTCGTTGGCGGCTTCGGCATCGATTGCCTGATTGAGCGCGATGATGCCGCCGAATGCGCTGACGGGATCGCAGGCGAGCGCCTTGCGGTAAGCGTCGGCAAGCGACGTTCCGGTCGCGACGCCGCACGGATTGGCGTGTTTGATAATGGCGACTGCCGGTACGCCGGGAGCGAATTCCGAGACGAGCTCGAAGGCCGCGTCCGTGTCGTTGATGTTGTTGTAGGAGAGTTCTTTGCCCTGAAGCTGTTCGGCCGTCGCGACGCCAATGCGATTTTCCGCGGAGAGATAGAGCGCGGCCGATTGGTGGGCGTTTTCGCCATAGCGGAGCGCTTGCGAGAGCTTGCCGCCGAACGCGCGGTAGTCGGGCGTCGTCGTGCCGATCTCGCGCGCGAACCAATTGCTGATCGCGGCATCATAGGCCGCGGTGCGTGCGAACGCCTTGGCGGCGAGGGTCTTACGCAACGCGAGTGTCGTCGCGCCGTCGTTGGCTGCGATTTCCTCAAGGACGCGATCGTAGTCGTCCGGTTCGACGACAACGGTGACGCTTTCGTGATTCTTTGCGGCGCCGCGGATCATCGCCGGGCCGCCGACGTCGATGTTCTCGACGCAGTCATCGTAGGATGCTTGTTTCGCGACGGTGGCCTCGAACGGATAGAGGTTCACGACGAGGAGATCGATCGGCGAAATTCCATGTTCGTTCGCTGCCGCGTCGTGAACGGCGTTGCCGCGAATGGCGAGGAGGCCGCCGTGCACTTTCGGATGCAAAGTCTTGACGCGGCCGTCCATCATTTCGGGAAAGCCGGTCAGCTCCGAAACGTCCTTTACCGCCAAGCCCGCAGCCTTGAGCGCGGCGGATGTGCCACCGGTCGAGACAAGCTCTATGCCCCGGTTCACCAGGGTCGTTGCGAAAGAAATGAGCCCAGTCTTGTCGGAGACTGAAAGGAGGGCTCGGCGTATCCGTTGATCGGCCATGTGCATCCCAGTTGTTCGCTCGTGCGCGGTTAGCACGGTGCGCCGGGCAAGGCTATCCCGCGCGTGAATCTGACGCGCGATTGCTCGATATGGGCCTTCGATCGGTCAGATTTGCCGGTCGTTCGGCCGTTCCGCGCGGACCGACCAGCGGACCTGCGTCTCGCCGTAGGTCGTTCCACGGAGGACGATCTGCAGGCTCGGCCGCGGGCCGGCGCTGTCGACAAAAAACAGGCTTTCTTCGATCGACATTTGAGCGGTGTCGTCGGCGGCCGAGAAGAGCCAGCTTTCGCCGTCGCGGAGGGTAATGCGGCAAACGCCGTGGCCGGCGGAAAGACAAACGCAATCGGGATGAAGATGGAAATGAATGGCGTAAGGGAGATCCTGCTTCAGGCGGAGCGTCCCCTTCGGCGGCTCGAGGATGTCGATGCCCTCGAGTTTGTCGCCGGCGGCGGAAAGAGCGAGGCGGCGCACATGGATCAACCCGAAGCGCTTCAGATAGCCGTCGTGGCTCGCGTTCAGCAGGGCTTGATCGGCGCCATCGGTAAATTCGAAAGCAACGGAATCGGGTCCCCTGATCGGCAGGCCGTCGACCATCGATTCCAGTTGCTCGTGCCGGATGAGGCGGGAGGACGACGTTTCTGCGAGGCAAAGCGTGTTGTGACTGGCGGTCGCGCGCGCAACGGAATCCCAGTCGCGATCGGCGGGGCCCGGAAATCCGCCGTTGGCGAAAATCAGATGCTGTCGCGAAGTCATTTCGAACGAGAGGGCGCCCGCTTGAGCCTGTGTCGAAAGTTCGAGCGGGGGAGGAGAGCCGACATCGGCGAAAACGATTGTCCGGCCTCGCTCGAGCCGGGCATACCCAGATTCATGAGCGACCGGCATGAAGTCGAGTTCGCCGCTCGAATAGCCGAGTGCGGTCGCGAGGGCTGCCGGTGAGCCTGTGCTGACGCCATTGAAGCGCGCGAGCATGCCGTCGCCAAGGCGCGTGAATCGCAAGAACCGCAGTGACTTCTTGATCGCCGTGTTGATCTCCTCGGGGGAGACGAGCGCGCGCGAGGAGAAACATTGTCCCAATGGCAGCAGGTCGAGGACGAGATCGGACAGAACGCTCGCGCTGCGGCTGACGTGGCCGCCGTCGTCGAGAATCTGGCGTTTCAACTCGACGATCAGCGCGGCTTCGGCCTCTTTCAGTTGCCGGTCGTGGCCGGAAACTGAAAGTCCCGTCAGGACAAGTCCAATCAGGCAGACCATGCGCGGCACGCCGTCCGGCGCGTTCCGCCACGTCGTCCGGAGCGCAACGATCTGCTGGCCCATGCTCGACATGATCTGCGTATAGGAGCGCGCGTCCAAGTCTTCGAGCAGCATGTTGGCTTGCGATATCCACGAGATCAGCCGCCGCGCGATGACCTCGGGCTCGTAAGCGATGCCGTGCGAGATCCGCTTCAGGGCGATCCATTCGAGAACTAGCTCTCGTGCGGCCGATGCCGCCTCTTCTTCTTCGGTCGCGGCCAAATGGCGTAACCAGCCGAACCCGTGGAGTTCCCGCTCCCAGGCTATGCTCGGCGGCGTTGCTCGAAACGCGGACGCACCCTTCAGGTCTGCGATCTCGGACGCTAAGCCGAAGTGGCCGTGCGCAATCTCTGTCCAAAAGCTTGGATCGGCAGCGCGCAGTTCTTGCGGCACGATCAGGATCTGATCGGCGCCGTTGCCCGCGTAGCGCCAGCGCATCAGCGGCGACGACAGTGTGAACGTCACGACCCGGCGGCGGAGGCGCTCAACGGAAAGGGAACGGATCTTCAGCCGTTCCGTGACATTGAGGCCCAAGGGGAAACGCTCCTGCGACGTTGCGCGAAAATCGGCTCGATCAGACGTTTGAAGTATCCCTGGACCCGCGCCAAAACAAGGCGCGCGGGTACAACATGCTGTTAGCTCACATTTGGCTCAGGGCGACTTCACGAGAGATGCCGCGAAAAAGCCGTCGAGACCTCTGAGGCCTTCCGGCATATCCGCGAAGTGCGACGGCAGGGTCCGGAGATCGCCCGCGCTCGTTCTCCATGACATCGGGATCGTTGCCTCATCGAGCATGATCGGGCGGCGCGCGAAATCGGCGTGACGGGCGAGAAACGCATCGACTTGCTTTTCGCCTTCCTCTGGCTCAAGCGAGCACGTGCAATAAACGAGGACGCCGCCGGGTTTCAAAAGATCGGCGGCACGGTCGATCAGATTGGCCTGGAGCGCCGCGAGGGCGGGAACGTCCTCCGGGCGCTTCAGATACAAGATATCGGGATGGCGGCGGATCGTGCCCGTCGACGTGCACGGGCTATCGAGCAGGATAGCGTCGAATTTCGTCTCGGACGTGAATGTGAGCGCGTCTGAGACCACGGTGTTTGCGGAGAGACCCAGGCGCGCAAGATTATCTCCGAGGCGTGATAATCGTCCGGCGGATTTGTCGATAGCCGTGACGTTCGCACCGAGTGCCGCGAGCTGGGCCGTTTTTCCTCCGGGCGCCGCGCACAGGTCGAGCACGGAGAGGCCCGCGACATCGCCGAAAAGCTTAACCGGCAGAGCTGCAGCGGCGTCCTGCACCCACCAGGCGCCTTCGTTGTAGCCCGGGAGTTCTTCGACGCGTCCGGCTTGCGCGCATCTTATCGAGCCGGTCGGCAGGACGACGGCGCCGATGCGCTCCGCCCACATTTCCGGATCGGATTTGACCGTTATATCGAGGGCCGGCTCGACCAATGATGCGCGCGCGATCTGGCGGGCTTCGGCCGGGCCGTATGCGGCGCTCCAGCGCGAGAGCAACCAGTCAGGAAATGTCAGCGCAACATTATCGAGAGACGCAAGGCGGCCATGTCCGCTTTCGCTCACGCGGCGCAAGACGGCGTTGACGAGATTTGCAAAGCGCTTGCCGTTCGTGTCGGCGTGGCACTGATCGACTGCAAGCGAAATCGCTGCATGGGGCGGCGTTTGCAGCAGAAGAAGCTGAGCCGCGGCAGCAAGGAGAATTTCGTCCAGGCGGCCGATATGTTCGGGGAGCGGTTTGGCGATGTAGGTGCGGAGTACGGCCTGCAGCGCGCCGCGATTGCGAAGTGCGCTCGTCGCTATGAGGCGCGCAAACGCACGATCGCGGGGAGCAAGATCGCGTGTCGCCGACGCCCTCGCGAAGACGTCGTCGAAGGGCTTGTGCTCAATCAGCACGGAAAAGAGCGCGGAGACGGCGGCGTCGCGCGTCTTCAGGCCATCCCCTGCGGGCGAGGGCGGCTGGGCGGCGGCCGTCTTCGGCTTGTGGTCGCGCTTGCCGTGCGCGCGAGCTGCGCCCGGGCGAACTCCAGCCGTGCGAGGACCATTTCGATTTGTGTTGTTTGACACTTCAGCCCCAGGGGTTCGGCGGCTTGGTATAATTCTGACCACCGATCCAGACTTCACCCGGACGGCTGCTGCCACCAGACGTTTCCGTTCCGGTGGCGCCCATCTCGCGCGCCAGCGCCTCAAGCGCGGCGATGCGATTTACGACATTCGGGTGTGTCGAGAAAAGATTATCGACGCCGTGGCCGTTCAGAGGATTGATGATGAACATATGCGCAGCCGCCGGAATAGCTTCAGCCTGCTCGTTGGGGATGCGGCGGGCGGAGCTGTCGATTTTCCGCAGCGCCGAGGCGAGCCAAAGCGGCTTGCCGCAAATGATCGCGCCCAACCGATCAGCTTGATATTCGCGGGAACGGCTTATCGCCATTTGCACGAGCCCCGCTGCCATTGGTGCAAGAATGATGGCGGCCAGAGTGCCGATCGCGCCGAGTGCGCCACGATCGTTACCGCGGTTGCCGCCGAACAGCATGCCAAACTGCATATATTGCGCGACCATCGAAACCGCGCCGCCGATGGTTGCGGCGACGGCCATGGTCAGTGTGTCTCTGTTCTTGACGTGTGCAAGCTCGTGCGCGAGCACCCCTTCAATCTCTTCTTTGTTGAGCGTCTCGAGAAGGCCGGTCGATGCGCAGACGGCCGCATGCGAAGGGCTGCGCCCCGTTGCAAAGGCGTTGGGCTGCGGATTGTTCATGATGTAGACGCGCGGCATCGGCAGATCGGCGTTGCGTGCCAAATCGCGAACTATCGAATAGAGCTCGGGGGCCGAGGTTTCGCTGACTTCCTGGGCGTTGAACATGCGGAGCACGATGGAGTCGGACTTCCACAGGCTGACCGCGTTCATTACGAGCGCGATGAAGAATGCAATGACAAGGCCGGCTTGGCCGCCGATGAGAGCGCCGAGGGCGACGAAGATGGCTGTCATCGCCGCTAGCAAAAGCGCGGTCCTGGCATAGTTCATAGGCATTTGATCATACTCGCGACTCGAGGTCCTTAAGACACGGGGTCCTTAAGCTAGTCTGCAACCTTACAGCCGCGTATATATGGTGTCTGGAGTATTCCATAAAGGCGATGCGCGGAAAAAGCTCGCGGAACCGCCCACTTAAGGACGTTTGTCATTATGACGGCCGCAGATCGCAGAGGTGAAGACCAGAAGGGCGAAGATCAGACGGGCGGAGTTGAGCGAGGCGACGCCCAGCCTGCTCCGCGCGTGTTGACGCCGGAAGCCAAGCGGGCGCTGGAAGAGGCGGAAGCGCGGCGTATCGCGCAGGCGGCCGAGCCCAAGCCGCCTCGTGAGGTCGGCCGCAGAGACGGACCCGATCCGACACGTTTCGGCGACTGGGAGAAGGGCGGCATCACCTCGGATTTCTGATGCCGCCGCCAGTGGTCTTTGTGTGCTTCGAGCGTTAGATCACGCGCCTGTTCTGGCGATTGGAGATCAGATCGTCGACCACGGCCGGATCGGACAGCGTCGAGGTATCTCCCAAGCTGCCAAAATCGTCCTCCGCAATCTTTCTCAAGATGCGGCGCATGATTTTGCCCGAGCGTGTTTTTGGCAGTCCGGGTGAGAACTGGATGAGATCCGGCGAGGCGATTGGCCCGATTTCGCGGCGGACATGGGCAACGAGGTCTTTTTTCAGGGCGTCGTCGCCGCTTTCGCCCATGTTGAGCGTTACATAGCAATAGATGCCCTGGCCCTTGAGATCGTGCGGATAGCCGACGACCGCGGCTTCTGCAACTTTCGGGTGGGAGACGAGTGCGCTTTCGACTTCGGCCGTGCCCATGCGATGGCCTGACACGTTGATGACGTCATCGACGCGACCCGTGATCCAGTAATAGCCATCGCTATCGCGGCGGCAGCCGTCGCCGGTGAAATACATCCCTGGATACGAAGAGAAATACGTCTGAACGAACCGTTCGTGGTCGCGGTAGATGGTCCGCGATTGTCCGGGCCAGCTATCGAGAAGCACGAGGTTGCCTTGCGCTTCGCCGCCGAGGAATTGACCCTTGTCGTCAACGAGCGCCGGGCGAATGCCGAAGAAGGGCTTCGTCGCTGAACCGGGTTTCAACTGTGTGGCGCCGGGAAGCGGCGTGATGAGGATGCCGCCGGTTTCGGTTTGCCACCACGTGTCGACGATGGGGCACCGGTCGTCGCCGACGACGTGGTGATACCATTCCCAGGCTTCCGGATTGATCGGTTCACCTACCGAGCCGAGGAGACGCAGAGACGACCGGCTGGAGCCTTTGACGAACGCGTCGCCTGCACCCATCAAGGCGCGGATGGCTGTCGGCGCGGTATAGAAGATCGAGACCTTCCACTTGTCGACGACGTCCCAGCACCGCGATGCCGAGGGATAAGTCGGCACGCCTTCGAACATCAGCGTCGTCGCGCCGTTCGCTAGCGGACCGTATACGATGTAGCTGTGTCCGGTGACCCAGCCGATATCGGCGGTACACCAATAGATGTCGTCTTCCTTGTAGTCGAAGACGTATTGGTGCGTCATCGATGCGTAGACGAGATAACCGCCCGTCGTGTGTACGACGCCTTTCGGCTTGCCCGTCGAGCCCGACGTGTAGAGAACGAAAAGCGGGTCTTCGGCACGCATTTCCTGCGGCTCGCATTCGGCGGGAACGGTGAGCAATTCTTCATGCAGCCAGAAATCGCGGCCATCGGTCCACGGCACGGGATTTCCGGTGCGGCGGACGACCAGCATCTTTTCGTCGCCCTTGCATCGGGCGAGCGCAGCGTCCGCGTTTTTCTTCAGCGGAACGGGCTTGCCGCCGCGAAGCGCTTCGTCGGCCGTGATGATGAGTTTTGAATCCGCGTCCTCGACGCGGTTCTGCAGGCTGTCGGGTGAGAAGCCGCCGAATACGATCGAATGGACGGCGCCGATACGCGTGCACGCGAGCATCGCGTAGGCAGCTTCCGGAATCATCGGCAGGTAGATCGTTACGCGGTCGCCCTTCTTGACGCCGTGCTTCTTCAACACATTGGCGAAACGCTGCACGCGCTCGTGGAGCTGGCGATATGTGATCTGCTCGCTCTCGTTGGGATTGTCGCCCTCCCAGATGATCGCGACCTTATCGCCCCGCTTTTCGAGGTGACGATCGACGCAGTTCGCCGAAACGTTAAGCGTGCCATCCTCGTACCACCGGATGTCGACGTTGGCCGCGGCGAAGCTCGTGTTTTTGGCGCGCGTATAAGGCTTGAGCCAATTGAGCCGCTTTCCGGCGTCCGACCAGAAGCCCTCAGGATCGGCAACCGACCGCTCGTACATCGCCTCGTAGGAATCAGCGTTAACATAAGCCCGCTCGGCCCATTGAGGGGGCACGGCGTAAACTTTTTCCGACATTAGAAGCGCTCCTCCGGTTGGCCGTCTGCGTAGCGGCCATTTCCCGTATTATGCTGTGGCCAGCGCCGCTTCACAACATGCTCGATGGTGCCCGGACGAGCGTCTTCGGAAAAAAATTCCGCGGTTCGATACCGCACTGCCGCAAGACCTATGCGCCCCACACGGTCGTGCGCTTAATGTCGTAGTCCTCGAGTTCCCGGGTTACCGGGACCTGATATTCTGCGAGCGGTGTAAACCGTCCGTCCGGAAAATAGCTTCTCCGCGGATCGCCGATGTATACCGAGCATCCGAGGGCCTTCGCCCGGTCGATGTATTCGACGACGCGGCCGGCCAGTTGGCGCTCGTAAAAGAGGTCGCCGACGATGACGACGCAGCCGGCCGGCGGTTCTCCGGCAAGCAGATCGGCATCGGTGGTTTCGATCGAGGCGGCGTTGGCTTCGGCGTTTATGGCGCAGGCGGCGATTGCCAAGCCGTCGATATCCGCGGCGAGGACCCGGGCGGCGCCCGTCTTGGCGGCTGCAATTGCAGAAATTCCAGAGCCCGCGCCGATGTCGATAACGGTCCGGCCCCGGCAAATCTCGGGATGATCGAGCAGGTACCGGCTGACCGCTTGACCTCCGGCCCAGGCAAAAGCCCAAAACGGCGGTGGCACGTTAAGCTCGCCAAGTTCGTCTTCGGTCTTTTGCCAAATCGGCAGCGACTCTTCCGCCAGCCGCAACGTGATCTCGGGGACCAGGGGTGGTGCGATGGGCTTGGTATTTTCGACGATGAACCGTTTGGCGCTTCGAGGATCAGCGGGATCGAGCGTGGGGGTCATGAGCCCTTGAGCGTCTTCAGGTCGACACCGCCCATTTTGCACACTTCCTTCCATTCCTCGGCGGACACGGGTTGCACCGAGAGGCGTGAATTGTTGACGAGCACCATGGCGGAAAGCTTGGGATTTGCTTTGACGGCGTCAAGGCCGACAGGCTTCGGCACTGGTGCGACCGCTGCAACGTCGACGCATTCCCACTTGCCGGTATCGTCTTTCGCTTCGGGATGCGCGGGCGATATGACGCGCAGGATGCCGACGATCTCCTTGCCCTCGTTCGAGTGATAGAAAAATCCGAGATCGCCGACTTTCATCGCCCGCATGTTGTTGCGAGCCTGATAGTTGCGAACGCCGTCCCATGCTTCGCCCTTTGGTCCACGGGACACGAGATCGTTCCACGAGAAGACATCGGGTTCGGACTTCAAGAGCCAGAAGGCGGTCATGGGCTTGGCCTTTACGTAGGGGGCATGGTGCTAGCCCGAAACGGCGGGTTGCTCAAGCGAATGCCTGTAAAAGCAAAAACCCCATGCTCGGAAAGCATGGGGTTTTAGACGCGACACGAAACTTTGGCGGCTCGATCGAGCGGCGCGGGCTTGCGATCAGTCTGATCACGTTGCCAATCTGTTTGATCGTTATGTCAGCAATGCCTTGATATTCGGTAAAGGCGGTCTGCGGGTGAGCACTCGCGTTCGGAATAATTGAAATACTCATCGGCCCCGCAAGAGCGCCCGATAGCGGATCATCCGCGGGCGCATATCGTGCACGCGTTGCAAAACGCCGCAGAAGATTTGGACGCCGGCGCGGGTCTGCTCAGTCTTCCGCCTTCAGTGGCCGCTGCATCAATGCCGTGATCGCTTCATCGACGAGAAGCCGGCCTTCGATGATCCCGTGCACGGCTTCGGCGATCGGCATCTCGACGCCTTTCTCGTGCGCAAGGCGGACAAGTGCCGCGCATGTATAGACGCCTTCCGCCACGGATACCCTTGCGCCGAGAAACTCGCCCAGGTTGCGGCCTTCGCCGAGAGCACGTCCGAGAGACATGTTGCGCGACTGGGCGCTGCCGCAGGTCAGGATGAGATCACCGAGCCCGGAAAGACCGAGAAGCGTTTCCGGTCGCGCGCCCATCGCTTCGCCGAAGCGGCGAAGTTCGGCGAAGCCGCGAGTGACGATCGCCGCGTGAGCGCTCGCTCCGAGGCCGCGGCCCTCGACGATGCCCGCCGCGATGGCGAGAACGTTTTTCACCGCGCCGCCGAGTTCCGCGCCGAGCACGTCGCTCGACCAATAAAGACGCATTTGCCGGGAGGAGAGCGCAGCCGTCAGCGCGCGCCCAGTGGTTTCGTTGCGGCATGCGAGTGTCAGCGCCGACGGCAAGCCGCGTGCGACATCGGCCGCGAAGCTTGGACCGGAAAGCACGGCGCGCAGCGCTTGCGGCGCGGCTTCTTCGAGGACGTCGCCCATGAACCGGCCCGTCGCCTGTTCGATACCCTTCGCGCAGATGATGACCGGCGTGTTCTGAGCCAGTTGCTTGGCGAGCTTGCCCATCACGCTACGCAGATGCTGCGCGGGGACGACAGCGAGAAGGGCGTCCGCTTTTGCTATCGCCGAAAGGTCAGTGGTCGCGCGGATTGCGGGATTGAGACTGACGCCGGACAGGAAGGTTCGATTGACGTGCCGCTCGTTGATGTCGTCGACGACCTCTGGCTCGCGCGCCCAAAGCGTTACCTTGATGCCGCCATGCGCCAACGTCTGTGCCAGCGCCGTGCCCCACGCGCCGCCGCCGACAATGCTCACCGAATTTATTTGCAAGCGTGCCCCCGAGATCAAATCCGCTTCAGCTTAGCACGCAATTCTGACGGCCGCTGCCGCTAGGCTTTTACGCCGGCTCCGGTTGCTTTCGCCGCGTCGGGGTCAAGCGGCCAGCGCGGCTTGACGGGCGAGTCTAGCCCGTCGACGAGCCCAAGCGCCAGGCGTTCCGCTCCGGCCCAGGCAATCATCGCGCCGTTGTCGGTGCAGAGTTCGAGAGGCGGCGCGCGGAAGGCGAAGCCGAACTCGTCCGAAATCCCGACGAGCGTTGATCGCAGCGCCTTGTTGGCTGCGACGCCACCCGCGGCGACGAAGTTTCGCGGCGTTCCCTCGGGCAACCGCGGAAGGACGGACCGTATCGCCAGTCTCACCCGATCGGCGACGCTGTCACAAACAGCTGCCTGGAACGATGCGCAGAGGTCGGCGATATCCTGCTCGGAAAGCGGCGCGATTTTCGCGGCGGCATGGCGGACCGCGGTCTTGAGGCCGGCGAACGAGAAATGCGGGTCTTCGCGTCCGATCATCGGGCGGGGCAGGTTGAAGCGTCGCGGATTGCCGTTGAGAGCCGCCTTCTCGACGGACGGACCTCCGGGCATGGGGAGGCCCAGCAACTTAGCCGTTTTGTCGAAAGCCTCGCCGAGCGCATCATCGATCGTCGTTGCCAGCCGGCGATAGCGGCCGACACCCTCGACCCACAGGACCTGCGTATGTCCGCCGGACACCAAAAGCATCAAGTACGGAGGGCGGATGGCGTCGGTCAGGCCAGCCGTCAGTGCATGCGCCTCGAGATGGTTGATGGCGAGAAAGGGTATGCCGGTGGCGAGCGCCAGGGCTTTGCCGCTGGTCGCGCCGACGATCAGGCCGCCGATGAGGCCTGGCCCAGCCGACGCCGCGACGGCCGAAAGATCGCCGAGGGAAACGTCCGCTTCGTCCAGGGCTTTCTGAACGAGGAGATCGAGGCATTCGGTGTGGGCGCGGGCCGCTATTTCCGGTACGACGCCGCCATAGATGGCGTGGCTGTCGAACTGGGAAAGAACAATATTGGATAGAATGCGGCCAGTGCCTTCCGCATCGCGCGCGACGACCGCGGCGGCGGTCTCGTCGCAGCTCGTCTCTATGCCCAGCACGAGCAGGGCAGAGGGAGTAAAATCGGGAAGCTGGACCATATGATCTGGAACTTGCCGCCGCGAGGTTGGAATTCGCGCGCCTTTGGAGCATTAGTATCGCCCGAATACCGGCACTCATCCCAGCACCCGGGTACAAGTGCCCCGCCTAGCATCCGGAGAAACCTTTTTGCAAGCGACCCGCATACGTATCGGGACTAGAGGCTCGCCTCTAGCCCTGGCCCAGGCCCACGAAGTGCAGGCGCGCCTTACCGCCGCGCATGGCCTGCCGGAAGGCGCCGTCACGATCCACGTCATCAAGACGACGGGCGACCGTGTGCTCGACCGGCCGTTGGCCGATATCGGTGGCAAGGGGCTCTTTACCAAAGAAATCGAAGAGGCGCTTCTCTCGAACGAAGTGGATGTAGGCGTCCATTCGATGAAGGACATGCAGACGCTGCTTCCCGATGGGCTGGTCATCGGCGGCGTGCTGCCGCGCGAAGACCCGCGCGATGCTTTCATTTCGTTGAGGCATGCCGATCTCGGCGCACTTCCTCTCAATGCGGTTGTCGGAACGTCGTCGTTGCGGCGGAAGTCACAGGTGCTCAATGTGCGGCCCGATCTTCGCGTCGTCGAATTTCGCGGCAATGTGCAGACGCGGCTTCGCAAGCTCGAGGAAGGTCAGGCCGAGGCGACGTTTCTCGCGGTGGCCGGTCTGAAGAGACTTGGCATGGAGGACCGGATCACGGCGCCGGTTTCAATGGACGTGATGTTGCCTGCGGTGGCGCAGGCCGCGATCGGGCTTGAAGTTCGCGAAGGGGACGAGGCGACCGCCCGGCTCATTGCGGCGTTGAACGATCCAATGACTGCCTTGGCGGTTACCGCCGAGCGGACATTTCTTGCGCGCCTGGAAGGTTCTTGCCGGACGCCTATCGCTGGTCACGCCCTGATCGCAGATGGCACCATGGTCTTTCGCGGGCAGATTCTTACGCCCGATGGTCAGCAGGTGTACGACGTTTCTCGAACCGGCGCGCCGGAAGACGCTTCCGATCTTGGCCTTTCCGCCGCCGACGAAATCCTGTCCAAGGCGGATCCCACCCTTCTTATCCGGTCGAAAGTCTGATGCACGTCATCRTCACGCGACCGGCTGGCGATGCCGAGCCTCTCAAATCAAGCATCGAAGGCCTGGGCTGGCGGGTGACGCTCGCGCCGCTGATCGACATCGTGCCGAACGATATATCGGCTGACGCGCTCCGCGATGCGACTTCGCTGATCGCGACGAGCCGCAATGCGTTGACGCCCGCCTTGGGGTCCCTGATCGACTTGCCGTTTTTTGCGGTCGGTCCCGGTACGGGAGCCGTCGCGCGGGGAATAGGTTTCACGAAGGTCGTCGAAGGTCCGGGAACCGGCTCCGAGCTCGTGCCTATTATTGCTTCGCGCCGGGCGGAGCTGGGTGAACGCCCAGTGTATCTTCGAGGTGACGTTGTTGCATTCGATGTCGAAGGCGCGCTGGGGAAGGCCGGGATTAAGGTCAAGGCTGTGAACGCCTATCGGTCAGTTGCGGCTGAAGCGTTGGACCCGCCGGTCGTCAATGCGCTCCGAAACGGCGAGATCAATGCGGTTACACTGATGTCGCCGCGCACTGCCAAGACCTGGGCGAGGCTCGTCGGTGCGGTATCGCCGCCGGTACAACTTTCCGGCGTAACCCATCTCTGTCTTTCGGATCGCGTCGTCGAGGCCTTGGGTCTACCGGAAAAAAACTTTAAGGTTCTGGTGGCTTTACATCCTAATCTCGAAGAAATGATTGCCCTCGTAAAACGTCTCGCGGCAAATTCGAAAGCGGAGTAATAAGCGCGTATCGGCCGGTTAGATGCCCCGGCAACTGAGCCATCTCAACCAGACAAAATTTTTGCTTGAATGCCCGGCTACGAACCGGGATCAGGTGGCGTTACGCGAGTTCCGTGTGGAGGCTAAAGCTTCAATGGCAGACGACAAATCGAATGCAGGATCAGGTAGCAAGCGGCCTTATGCGACGCTCGACCTCAAGGCGACCGAGGTTGAAATTACCCCGGTGAAGGTTGGTGCTTCATCGGCTGGGGCAAAGGCTTCCGCGGCCGGTGTGCCTCTTCCCGCGGCGGCACGATCGTATGCAGAAAAGCCAACTGATGCTGCGAAGGCGAGTGCCGCTCAATCGCAGGCCGATGCCAAGGCTGACGCGATGCCGGAGTTCCTGAAGAAGGACACCGCGAAAGCGGAAGCCACGTCGTCGGCTTCTTCGGCTTCCAGCCGTGTCCGAGACAGCGACGACGAGGTCGTCGTCCGGAAGGGCGGTGGCTTCTTCAGTCATCTCGCGGCCGGCGTTGCGGGCGGCGTTCTCGCGCTCTCGGCTTATCAATGGGCGCTTCCGCAGCTGGGATTGCGCGGGCCAAACGATGAAACCGCCGCGCTTTCGCAGCGCTTGGCCGACGTCGAGAAAAAACAAAACGTTGCTGCTCCCGCTCCAGATTTGAGCGGCATCGAATTCCGTCTCTCAGATCTCGAGACGGTGACGAAGAAAATCCCGGCCATCACGGAAAGCCAGAACCGCCTCGTTGCGGAAACGAAGGCAGCGCTCGCGTCGGCGGCGTCGGATGCGGGCTCGCCACAGCTCATCGAGCGTATCGGCAAAGTCGAGGATAAGTTCAAGGCGCTCGCAGAGGCGGGCGTCAACGATCCCAACGCGAACCGCATCGAGCAACTCGCGGCGCTGACCGGTAAAGTCTCCGATCTCGAAACCAGTCTTTCGACGCAGCTTACGGCGTTGCGCGTCAGCGTCGCCAAAGACGTCGAGGGACGCGTCCAAGCGGCGACGGAAGCTAGTGAAGCTGCCCGGGCTGGAACTCAGCGGATCGATAAAGATGTCGCCGGTTTGAAGACGGACGGCGTGCGTATCGAAACTGAAATCGCGGCGGTGAAAACTGCGAACGACCATGTCGCAGCCGATCTGAAGGTTGCTCAAGACGAGACGCAGAGCCTCAAAACTGCGTTCGAGGGATTGAAAACAGCTGCCGCCAAGCCGGCAGACATCGTGGCCGCTGTTCAGCCTCTCTCCGATCGTACGGCCGCTCTGGAGAAGAGCGTGCAGGACGTCGTTCAGGGAGATGCCGTCCGGAAGGAAAGCGCCGAGCGCGTCGTGCTCGCACTCGAGCTGCAAAATTTGCGGCGTGCGCTCGATGGCGGACAGAGCTTTGCGAGCCAGCTCGCCGACGTCAAGAAAGTCGCGGGCAATACCATCGATCTATCGGCACTCGAAGCTTTGAAGGAAACCGGCGTTCCATCTCTCGCGGAACTCAACAAGGATTTCAGATCTGCTGCCGATCGCGCCATCGATGCTGACGCCGAGCCTGAGAATGCGGGTGTCGTCGATCGTCTTTGGGCCGGCGCAAAATCAATCGTTCGCGTCCGCCGCGTCGATCTCAAACCCGAGGACAAGAGCACGGAAGCAACTGTCGGGCGTATGCAGGTCGCATTGAATGACGGGCGTCTGCCGGATGTGCTCGAGGCTGCCAAAGATCTCTCGCCGAAAGCACAGGATGCGGCGCGGCCGTTCCTCGATAAGGTTTCCGCGCGCGTCAGTGTGGATACCGCGCTTGCCAACCTCGAAGCTCAACTCAAGTCATCTATTGCGACCGGCTCTCAGCCGGCGGCGAAGCCGTCGCCTTAATCATTCGAAGGGTTTGCGTCATGGTACGCCTCGTCGTCTATCTGGTCACGATCGCTCTCATCGCCTCCGGTCTCGCCTGGCTCGCCGACCGGCCCGGCACGTTGCAGATCGCCTGGCAGGGCTACGATATCGAGACGTCGGTTTTCCGCGCGGTCGTCATTCTGGCGGCGGCTGTGGCGACCCTCGTGTTCCTGTGGTCCATCTTTCGCGCGCTCTGGAACAGCCCGGCTGCCATCGGCCATCGCATGCTGCGGCAACGGCAGAAGAAGGGGCTCGATGCTCTTTCCGGCGGTCTGATTGCTATCGGCGCGGGCGACAGTGCGCTCGCTTCGCGTTATGCGCTGCAGGCGCGCAAGACTTTGCCGCATGAGCCGTTGACGCATCTCTTGCGTGCGCAGTCCGCCGAACTTGCTGGCGATCGCGCCGCGGCGCGCCGCATATACGAAGCCATGCTCGCGTCGCCGGAAACGGAGCAGCTCGGCCTTCGTGGGCTCTTCCTGGAAGCACAGCGGGAGGGCGCAGGCGAAGCGGCCCGGCAATTCGCTGATCGGGCGCTCAAAGCCAATCCCAAGCTCGGATGGTCGTCGACGGCGCTCTTCGAGCAGCAGTGCAAGCAGAAGGATTGGTCGGGCGCACTGGCGACGCTGGAACACGCGAAGAAGAGCGGCCATATCACGAAGCCTGTCGCCGATCGCAAGCGCGCCGTTCTCTTAACGGCAAAGGCTGTCGCCATCGAGGACGATGCGCCGGACAAGGCGCTCGCCTGGACGCTCGAAGCGCACGGGCTCGCGCCGGACCTCGTGCCCGCAGCAGTCATCGCCGGGCGTATCCTCGCGTCACGCGGCAATACCGCCAAGGCTGCGAAGGTACTTCAGAAGACGTGGACGAAATCTCCGCATCCGGATCTTGCGGCGACCTACGCCTACGCCCGCATTGGCGACAGCACGCGCGATCGTCTCGACCGTGTGCGCCAGCTTGCGGCCCTCAATCCGCATTCGATCGAAAGCCCCATTGCCGTTGCCACTACGGCGACGGAAGCCCGGCTGTACGACGAAGCCCGCCAGGCACTCGAACCGCTTCTTGCCGATCGTCTCACGCAGCGCGTCGCGATGCTGATGGCGCGCATCGAAGCCGGCGAGAACGGCGAGAAGGGACGCGTGCGCGAATGGCTGGCGCGGGCAATGAACGCGGCTCGCGATCCGGCCTGGATGGCCGACAGCGTCATTTCCGATCATTGGGAGCCGACATCGCCGGTCGATGGCCGTCTCGATGCCTTCCAATGGCGCGTGCCGGTTGAGACGACGGACGGCAAGGGGAGCGAAATTCTCGCCAGCAGGATCGATGAGCTCATCGCAATTGCACCGGTTGCGACGAAGGATGATGCCGAGCATCCCGAAGCCGGACGCCCCGACATTCCGGATGATGTGGAAAGCAAGCTGGCTCAGACTGACGGCGACATCGTCGAGGCTGAACCCGTCACTGTTACGGTCAAGCCAAAGGGCGCCGGAGGCGAGCCGACAGCTCAGTTTCCAGAAGCGTCAGTCAACGGCGTCGCTCGTCCTCTGCCTGCTGCGGAAGACGCGATCAACGCGGCCCGGCGGGTGGCAACTCCGGATCGGGCCCCGGCCGCGAAGTCTGAGGCGAAGGTCTATGTCGCGCCTCGGGCGCCTGACGATCCGGGAACGGACCCCATCGAGCCAGAACTCGAACAGCCCGTGGCGCGTCGAAACTTTCGCACGGTCAACTAACGACAGCTCGACAGGGCGGCCTGCCGGCCGCCCGGTTTGGCCGAGCTCGCAAAGTGTCGCGAGCTGCGGCTTGTATCTGGAGCTTGCCCCGGTTCGAATGGCACAAATTACTTAAACGGGACCGGTTCGGGTTCCCACTCGTTGCTGTACCCGCCGAACTTGTAGCTGACTGAAACGCGCAGCGTGTCGATCGGGCCGAGGCTCGTCGCGATGTCGGATCCGCCGTTGAGTGCGGGAACGTCGGCGATGAATCTGTCCTTGTTGAAATCGTAATGCAGATATTCGGCGGTCAGGACGATGTTGTAGGCGAAGAGCAATTCGAAGCCGCCGCCATAGACCGCTCCCATATCGTTAGAGTGGAATTTGATCTTTCCCGCGATCTCGTCGGCATCTCGAAAGGTGTAGTCGGCGTTGCCCCAGCCGATGCCGGCGGTGCCGAAAACCATCATGTTGTCGAAGATCGCATATCCTAGGCGTCCGCGAACGGTGCCAAGGCTGTCGAGCCGGGCGCTGGCGCTATCGATGCCCGGCCCGCCATCGTCGAGAATGGCGGTTTCGTTTTTGCCCGATCCCCACTGCCAATCGCCCTCGACACCAACGACGTATCGGTCGAATTGGAAATTGTACCCGCCCTTCACGCCATACGTCGGATGGTCTCTGCTGCCGGAATGAAGCGGCGGATCTCCGCCAACGTGGTCGTCAAAGAGCGTGGCACTCGGGCTGTCGAAAACTGCGCTTGCGATGCCGCCGATGTAGAACCCTTCGAATTGGCCGGGTTCGGCGACTGCCGTTCCCCCGGCAAAAATCACTGCGATTGCTGCAATACCAAAAACTTTCACCATGACTAGAAATCCCTCACGCCAATAAAAGACGCAAATACTGGGCTAAGGGGTGCCTCGGGATTGATCCGTCTACAACTCAAACTGCGGGCGGCGCGCAACATTTCTGTGCATTGGTTGTGGAGCCAACGTCGAGAGCGTTCAAAACGCGTGTTTGGCGGATGGACGAGTGGACGAAAGGCAACAACTGCCAAGAGCGATTCGTGCGACGACAAAATTGGGGCGCCGCCTCGCGTGAAGCCCCCGGCAAAGTTGTCATGTAGGCCGGCGCATGAGCCAGGCGTCGTCCGGGTCTCATTCAGCCCGGGGAGGGGCCGGCAAACCCGAACCGTCGCTGCCGTGCGGCGTTTTTGCCGGCATCGCCGCAATAAGCCGCTTTCAGAACAGCAGATTAGGGCTCTGCGGCACTGTCTGTCCCGGCGACATCGTTTGTATCTTGCGATGTTGGAGTTGGTGCGCTAGGACGCTCGAACTCGAAGCGCGATGCGCCGACTTCCGAGGTTCACCCGGGCCGACTTAGCGGGAACCAAGGATACCGGCGCATTCTGTGCTTAGAGGGTGCGAGATAAATTTTCGCGCACGGGATATCGACAAGCATCAACCGGCTTTGTCGAGGTATGCCGCTTTAGCTCAGCCGGTAGAGCACGTCATTCGTAATGACGGGGTCAGGTGTTCGAGTCACCTAAGCGGCACCACCGTTTTCTCAATAAAATCAATGCTCTCATCCGTTCTCGCACTTACACAGAGTTGTAGAACGTGTGCCGAACATAGCCGAACATAGCCCAACGATACCCTGCGAAATACCCTGCAAACGTTCGCAGATATTCTGCAATCACAACGCGAATTGCAGAGGCAATAATCAACCCGGAATGCATAAGCAAGTCATTTGCTGGCGCGTTGATTGTTGGATTGGCTGATCGGGAGATCAGTTGAGATCTCAGTCAACATTCAACACAGCAATATAGCCCGCGAAGAGGTAGACCAGGGTCCAGAGCGCTGAGCCATAGATCAGGTAAGTGAGTATTTTTGCCCTCGGACCGTGATGTCGCACCGCGTGCTTACCAAAAGCACGAAGCATGGTGTGCGCGGGATTTTTGACGAGTTTGTTTGCCTTTTTATTGGCCAAATCCGCCATCCATTCCGCGGCAAGGGCGATCGCCAAACTTATAACTACTAAGGCAACAAACGAGCCAAACATCCCCCATTTGAAAACGCCTTTGTATTTATCGACCTTCTCAGACGTTAGGGCGCTCAAGCAGCCCAAAGCTACTCCACCGTTTGCTATCAAGATGAAGTTCACGCCGGCCAGCATCATGTCGTGAGATATTTGGAACTGTCTAGAAGTGAGATCTTTCCAATATTCAATCGAGAGTTTGTATTCCTCGCCGACCAGTTCCATCCATTTCAGGTTTTGATTGTGAAGGAAGTTGGCTTCGTCAATGTCGGTTTCCCAATTGTGATTTGGATCGAGCTTTCCTTCTTTGAACTTGATGGCAACGATGTTGAGTTTCTGAGTCAAAGCATTGACCTGCAGGGCGACAGGCTTATTCAGCGAGACCCGTTTGATGATGCCTTGCCATTCGTTCTGGACTTGGCGCCAAACGCTCCTCTCGGGAGGAGGAGGGGGCAACGTCATATGATGCGGTATCGGCGCGTCGTTCATAGTGCCCTATGCGGCAGCAGGTTGTATGCGAGATATTCTCCTACAGTGATTCTTTCCGGTAAGACTCAAATCGAGACAATGGCGACGACACCGTTTGTTGAATACAACCTCACGTGTTTGTTGGTTTGTTCGGCTAGTCCAATGGCGAGATTTTTTTTGCATTGAAGCCGAAAACGTTCTCCCTGCGAGCTACCCTGCGAAACCAACTAAGTGCTGATTTCATTGGGTTTCTCGCGGCATTCGTAATGACGGGGTCAGGTGTTCGAGTCACCTAAGCGGCACCACTACATTAAACCTCACAAAATCAGGCAGTTGAGCGACAGGCGGGCCATTCGTCTAGCGACCCCGGTTAAGGGTTCGTGGCTGGCCACTCGTATTTATTTTTAGTCTGGGCGTACGCAATGTTTCGGACGTCGTACCGAACTTTTAACTTCCGAGCCGGTGTTGACGTTTGAGCAGTGCCGCCGATTGGCGGGCGAGACCAGCTGAACAGTTTGCAATTTCGTGTATCTCTAAATCTCGCCCTTCCCCTCCATTTAAAATCTTCGCGACAATCCAACGCCTAGACCTTGCTATCAGCGGCCGGCGTTACTCCGTTCGGCTCTGGAACGGCCTTCTTGGCAGTCGATACGGCTAGCGTGCCAAGGAGCGCCGCAATGATACCTCCCAGGACTTGCTCGGTGACAGGGAGGCTAGGAGCTGACCCCATCAAAACAGCAGAACCGATCAGCGCCAGCGCAGTCAGCCATTTCAGCCAAGCCGCCACCCGCTGGAACAGACTCACCAACAGCACTCCTGCAGCAACTACGCTTGCGAGCAGCATGCCCGTGTAGAAGGGAGCGTCGGCCCCTCGAAACGCGCCTACAAATGTGGACAACCTGTTTAGACCTTCAGCAGCAAACAACGCACCGACGAGCCCAATTAAGCCGAGAAATTTGCGCATAATATCGTCCCTACTGATGGCTGACGTTGATTGCGCGAATCCCGGGGGTAAATAGAACCAAGTTCTCAACGATATCCCCCTCTACAACCAACCGACATCCTTGCCCGCAGTTCGATATGATCCACTTTCGGGTATCGCGGGGAAGGTCGTCGATTTTTATGAAGATCGGGCTAGTATCGAATGGTTGCTCCGGATCGCCTAGCATCAGCATCTCGCCGAAGTAGCTTCCCTTTCCGCGCACGCGTACTTTCGTGCCCGTCATTTCTTTTATATCGACCTTTAGGTCAGCCATTTTGATCTCTGAGTAGGCTCCGGATTTTGTTTCCTTCTTATCTTGGTCCACGTATTCATAAGTTCCGTCGTCCTTCAGAAGAACTTTTCGGCCGTCATTAAGTGTTGCTGTTTCTTCCGCAAAGGCAGAGCCGAAACTTAGTGCGGTGCAAAAAATCCCTAGGCAGAAAGTCCGAAGCATTCCCATCCCCCAATTAGACGAATAAGAAACTCATCTGTCATCAATGCGTGCACGGGACAAGGCTCGCGATTGCGTTTTTATTGGATATGCGTCCACGCCGGACTAAATCCGGTCTCTTTCTGACCTTTTCCGATCTCACGATCGTCGCTCCTTCTTCGCAAGCTCCCGCCGCCTATTTTGCTTCCGGCGGCATCCAGGATTTCGTACGCGTTTATGCCCAGCGTGTTTATGGCGTGTGCCGGAGCAGGTAGTCGGCGGCGTGGGCGCGACAAATTTCGGTTACAAGGACGGGAAGCCGGTCCTCACAGAAGTGCCCCAGGTACTCCTCAACGACGAGGAAGCCGGTAAGCCCGAAGGCATCCCTGACGGGAGGGTATTTGGAGAAGCTCCAGGTAGCGGGGTAAAACTTATTCACGGCCTCAATTCAGGGAAGCTGATCAACTGCGGTCCGAATATTCGGACTCTTGACGTCCCACTCATTGTCACGCCCTTAGCTATCAGATTAAGTTGCGCTGAGAATATCGGTGGGGGGAAGTGATGACGACTGTTGTTCTTTCGATTCTAGCTGTTTGCCTTTTCGTCATCTTTCTTAGTTTGAAGATCGTTCCCCAAACGGAAAATTGGCTTGTCGAACGCATGGGACGGTATAGCCGAACCCTGAGTGCCGGCGTTCATATCGTTACGCCGTTTATCGATCGCATCGCGCACAAGGAGAACATTCTCGAACGTCAGTTGCCGGTAAAGTCGGTGCCGAGCATCACGAAAGATAACGTTCAAATCGAAATCAAACTCGCCATTCTCTATCGCGTGACGGATGCCTCCAGAGCTTGGTATCGAATCAAAAATATCGACCAGGCAATCGAGACAATCATCACCGGCATCGTTCGAAGCACGATCGGCAATTCAGACCTCGACGATGTTCAGTCGAACCGTCGCGTGCTTTCAGATACGATCGAGGCTGAGATCCAGCACGTCACTGAGGAATGGGGTATCGTTCTTACGCGGGTCGAGATTTTAGACGTTGAAGTTGATGCCGAGACGAGAACGGCGATGCAGCTGCAGTTAAATGCCGAACGCACGCGCCGGGCTCTCGTTCGCGAAGCCGAGGGCAAGAAGCAAGCCGCCAATCTCAATGCCGATGCGGAGCTGTATACCGCACAACAACAGGCGCAAGCTCAACGCGTTCTGGCCGATGCGCAAGCCTATACGGTCAAGACCATCGCAGAAGCCATTAACAATGGCGGGGAAGCGGCGATAAACTTCGACATCAAGAAAATCCAAGCTGAGGCTGTTAAAGCGTTAGGGACACAGCCTTCGACGAAGTTGATCCTGCTTCCGTCAGACTTGCTCGAGACGCTGTCTTCTGTCGCAAGCAAATTGGTTTTGAAATAATGATGGATCTCCAGCCTTACGAAGTGGCTCTAATCCTCGGCGTCGTGATCTTGGCGCTCGAGATGATAACCGGCGTGTTTATCTGCCTCAGTCTCGCGATTGGCTTGTTCAGCGTGGCACTGACGGAATTTCTATCTCAGAATTTCCACTTGGAACGAGACGTCCTAATTTTTGTAGTCGTCGCGATGGGCGCCTTTATCGGACTGCGTTTGACCTTTCGATCGAAGGGCGATGTGAAAACTGCCCGCGAAGACGTGAACGATTATTGACGCCGTAAATGTGATTTAGCTGTCTCGCATTTCCTTTCGAGGGGGCGGAACGCCCTCTGTCATCCGCCCCGCGGGAATGTTTGAGAATCCAAACGATTTTGCGACGTCGACCCAATTCCGTCGGATCCGACGAGCACCTCGCGCGGCGCACCATTGATGCAACTCCAAGTTCCCCATTGGCGCCTCGGGTGCGACCCAACCTCTGAGCACGGCTTGGCGTTCTCGCCTGCCGCGAAAGTCACGCCCTGGCACTTGGACGGATCGGCCAAGACAGAAACTAATGCCGACCTCTAGCATTAGAACGATTCTCCGAATAATGACTTTCAGTAAGCGGACGGAAATGTCTGCGGCGCTCAAATCGCGTTGGGGGGTCGACCATGAACTTAGCCAAGCTCTTTGGTGCTGCGGGTCCGCGCAAGTCTGGAGCAAGCGAAGCTGACGTATCGCCGGTCGAAGTGCCGCCGGCTGATGTCCTCCTTGCCGCGCTTCACGCGCTGGCCAAAAAGCGCGACCCGGTTTCCCGATACCTTGAGGCATTCAATTCGGGGACGTTCAAACATCCGGACGGCCGCACCGATGAGCTGGGCGTCGTGAGGGTGGAGCCCGAAGCGGTTGCCCTTCTTTCCTATCTCATCAAGAAAAGCCCGACGCCGCTCAGTATCGAGGTCGGGTTCGGAATGGGCACGTCGTGCGCGGTTCTTCTCAGCACACTTGCCGACAGCCGGCGCGATTTCGAACACGTCGTTTTCGACCCGTTTGGGCTCGGAGGCGGTCGCGGGACAGTCGTTGAGGCTTATCTGAAGGAGACGTTTGCGCGGAAGTTCCGCCGCGTCCATCAGCGGTCGGAGATCGGCTTGGCCCAACTTTACGCGCAGCGCGGGCGGGGCGCAGCGGGCTTTGTGTTTATAGATGGCTCGCATCTTTTCGAGAACGTCATGGCCGACTTCGTTCTAGCGGATCTGCTTTGCGCTCGAGGCGGCTTCATTGCGTTCGATGACGGCTGCTATCCGGCGATCGAAGCCGTGGTGAATTACATTGCCGCTAACCGGCCGGACTATTCGGTCATGCGTTTAGCGGCGCCAAACCTTTCGGTAATCCAAAAAATATACGGCGATAAGCGTGAGTGGTTCAGCTTCAACCCGTTTGAAGTCCCCAACCGCAGAGACTGGACGCCGGCCGACGCGGCGTAAATCGTTCGCTCTCGGCCGGATTGACCGGAAGCCCCAGCGGCGTCGGCAAATTCGCCCCACGCGCTACCTCAGGCAGCGCGCCAGTGGTGCAACTCCATGGTCTCCATTAGCGCCTCGGGTGCGACCCAACCTCTGAGCACCGCTTGGCGTAGACGTTCCGGCTCGCGAATGCCTGTGTCGGCTGCTTCGAACAACCGGTGGATCATATCGTAGACGGTGATCTGCAATTCACGGTCGGCAACCTCCGTCACAAGCCGATCGAGAACGCCATAAAACGAGTGAAGCTCTTCCGTTGTATAGCCGTACATGCGCATTGAATTCCCTCATCGCGATGACCCGGCACGCCCCCCGTTCCGAATCACGCCAACGAATGTGACGGAATCAGAATCGGATTCTGGGCGCTGTACTCTTTCGGACTCTCCCACAGGGAACGCACGGTTTTTTAACAGCTTTTCCTCGGAGCCCGAATTTTAGCGGCGCTCACGATTTGGAAAGGTTTTCAACCCATTAGTTCGTTCATTGTTTTGCGTACCCAAACAAGAGGCGGTCATCTTCGGATGGCCGCCTTTTTGTTTTGGATCGGGTGGTCACCGGGTGCGCGGGATCTGATGCTCTTGTAGAGACAGCTTCAGTGCAGGCGCTTAGCGTGCGTCTCGCAAGCGCTATGCAGGCACGAGTGTGAGGCCTCGCCGGCGGACCGTGTCACGAAGGCGGCGTCAACGTGCAATCGGCTCTAGCGGTGCTCCGGCTAGTATCCATCTTCTTCCTCGACGCGATAATTGTAGGGCATGTTCCCGCAATATTCGGCGGCTGCCCTTTGCGCGTCGTCCCAAGTCTCAAACGCGCTGCCTATCGTCTCCGAGCCGCCGCCGAAGCATCCTTCGACGTCGTTCCGGCAATTTTCACACCACACGACGACTTTGAATTTCTGCATGTTGGCTTCTCCCCGTTAGAAAAGCCCCACGGCGCTGCTCCCATTTGCGCGCAAGTTTTGCAGTCTGAAACGCGAGTACCCTTTGTCGCCCGACGGCAACTTATAATACTGGTTTGCGCGCGTTTTCCTCGCGTTACGGTCCGATGACAGACTCGGATTGAGGCTACCATTTGGCGAGGAGACTAAACGTGACCGGGCCGTAACACTTCGCGCGAAAAGCGAGGCGGCTCTTCGACAGCCTTCGCAGAGATGCGCATAAAGTCACATCAGTGGGCGGCGAACTCCGCACGCCACAATCTGTCTGTTACGATCTGTTGCTGCGCTGGCGGCAACATCTGCTTCGGGGAGCCAAACGCTGTGAATTCCAGATCGATTGCTGTTCTTCTTGCCTTGGGTGCCGTCGCCGTCCATGGCCGCGCTGAGGCCTGTACGCTCAACGAGATACAGAAAGCGGACATGCGGCTCGGCCTTTGCAGGCAGCACGTCGGCATAGCGACCGGTTATGCGTGCACGACGCTCGTCATGCGGTCGCAAGTCGCCGACCAATTCCAGCAGATCGATTTGGCGCGGCGCTGCGGTTTCAACGCAGAAGCCCAGAAGCTCGAAAAGTACTACAACGAGACGACTCCGCTGATCGCCAAACTGTATGAGTGCATCGATACGGCGATCGATCGCCCGACGGTCGAGAAGCAGGCGAAGGAAGAGGTCGACAAGGCATTGTCGAAGCTCGCGCCCGGCTGCCCGAGCGAGTTGAAAGAGAAGATGGCGAAGCGGCTGCCAACGCTCATCGAGATCGATCAGAAATCGCTTCGCGACATTCAAACGATCGCTTCGCAAATAGGGTTGACGCCCAATTAACTGAACTCGATGTGAGGTTTCCGCGCTTACTCAGACGCGGGAGCTCAGTCAGGCGCTCAAGAGTTTGTTGACCTTACTTTTGCTCGGGTCGCCGCAAATTAACAGCGTCTTCTAAGCTCCCCCCTTAATGCAGGTCGTGAGTGCATCTGGGAGAGCCCCCTTGTCCTACAGAACATATGCCGCCGCGCTGCTCGCGGCTTTGAGTTTTGCCGTCGCCACGTCGGCTGAAGCACGCCATCGCCGTTGCGATTTCGATCCCTACGGATATCGCGCGCCGAGCCGCTGGTGCGGTCGTGAGGGCTGGGGTTTCTATCCGGCTTACGGGTTCTATCCTGCCGGTAGCTATTACGCGCTGCCGCGCTATCCCGTTTATGCCGTTCCGGTTCCGGTGCCTGTTCCGGTTCGCGTTCGCGCGTATCCAACGACCTTCTGCTACTTCGACAACGGATACGATTTCCGTCCGCGCCGGGTCTGCGTGCCGGCCTGGTGAGCCGAGCCGGGCACGTTTTTCCTATCGCTTGCCTTGATCGATCTGGTCTGAGCGGGGCTTAGCGGAAGTGTAGCCAGTCGAGAGGGCGGGGCCCGCGGCAGAAGCTGCGATGGTGCAGATAATAGCAGCGGCGGCCATCGTAATAATCATCTCGAGCGAATGGGTCGCCGGCGTAGGTGTAGAATCCGAAGTGCGGTCCGTAGGGCGGTCCGTACCTATGGAAGCCGAGGCGGAAGGGATGACATCCGTCGCACCGGTGCCGGAAATGGGCATCGGCCGACGGCACAAGCGTCGCCAGACCCAATACAAAGCTTGCGACGCCTAGAAACTTCAACATGCGGTGCCTCTCATTCGTCTGCCTACCCCCTTTTTCAGTCGCTGTTTTCCGATAGGGATGCAACGGCGACCGCGGGAATTGGCAAACGGCGCAACGCAAAGGTCGTCTTCATTTGATTAAACCGTGAATCTCGCGGTTGATGAGTTCACTGCAAGCCTGGCGCCGACGGGTTATGAGGCGGCGCCGTCCCTTCGGGGCCGCTGCCTTGTTCGCCGGAACTCCCTCCGCCACCTGAGTCCGCTGGCAAGCTTATATCGGGGGGTGGCTGTTTCTCGATGGGCACCTCCGGCGAGGTCGGCGAAATCTCGGCATTCTTTTCGCTACCCGGTCCAACCTTGCCGGGCTCAATGCTTTGAGCACCGCCTGGCGCATTTGCCGGGACATTGTTCGCCGACGGCTCAGCGCGCAGCGGCGAATTCAGGACGACCGCGGCCACGAGTGCGGTGCCGGCGAGAATTCTCACCCTCATGAGGAAATGATCCTTCCATTGTTCCATGCGCGTGAAACGCATGGGCCAACTCGCGTGTTCCCCAATATTCGAGGTCTCGTGAACCGTCACCCCTTGTTGGGTGGATTGGGCCCGTTCGACGATGAAGGCGCCGTCGAGGAATTCGGCCGTTCCTTCACGTTGACGCGGTCGCCATCGACGATGCCGTCGGGAACGCTTTCGATCACCCGGTCTTCCGGAGCGAGACCGGACGCGACTTCGATCGTCGCCCCCAAGTCACGGCCAATCGTGATTGGCTTGAGGAGCACCTTATCGTCGGTATCAACCGTCGCGACACGCAAGCCTGCTTTGTCGAACAGGACGGCACTCGCCGGGATGACCAAGACGTCGTGCTTGTTGCCGACCGTCAAATGAACGCTGGCGTAGGCGCCCGGCATCAGCTCACCAGCGGCGTTGTCGACGACAAGCTGCATGCGCGTTGTGCCGGACGCGACATCGACGGCGCCGGAAGAGGCTTCGACCTTCGCGTCATACTTCTTGCCGGGCCGCTCGGGGACAGTCAGCACGCCGATCGTGCCGTTCGGAATCATAGGAACGTACACTTGGGGCACGTTCACATAAAGCCGCAGTTTGTGGACGTCGGCGACCACGAACATTTCCGAGCCGGTGGAGCTGCCGACGTTGATCAAATTTCCAACGTCGGTATTGCGCACGGTCACGATGCCGTCGAACGGCGCAACGATGCTTTTGTATTGCGTGAGCGCCTTCAGCCGATCGACGTTGGCCTGCGCCGACTTCACCAACGCGTTCTTCGACTCGAGGTCGGACAGTTTTTCATCGGCCTGCTGGTGAGTAACGTAGCTGTTTGGCAGAAGCGCCTGAAAGCGTTGGTTGGTGACGGCGGCAAGCGCTGCGTTGGCCTTCGCGTTGTTCAGATCGGACTCCGACTGAGACAGTTGCTGATCGAGATCGGGTGCATCGATCGTCGCGAGCACATCTCCCGTTTTTACGCGTGTGCCGATGTCGGCGTTGCGGCTCGCCACGTAGCCGCTAACACGTGCAAAAAGTGCTGCCTGATAGTAGGCGTCCAAGCGGCCCGGCAGGTCGAGCAAGCCTATGCTCTGCTGAACGGCCGGCGTCGAAACGGCGACCGTCGGAATGGCGCGCGTCGCGGATTTGCTCTTCAACTGAGCAACGCTCTGTTCGCGGCTCGTGATGCCGGTAAAGGCGAGGAAGGCTGCGCCGGCGATGAAAAGGAGAGCAGCCAACGGCATTTTCCAGCGCGATCGCCGGGCCTTGGTAGGCGGATTCCCTACCAGATTTACTGCTGGGCTTGCTGACGGTTTCTCTTGCCGATTCTCTGGCCTGCTCTCTGGCGGCTTCACCAACGGCTCATGCTGCATGAAACTCTCCAGGGGTTGCACCTTGCGGCGACAACGAGCTTGCGGACTTCCGCCGGTGCATCAGGCTGAAAATAATTGGCACAATGAATAACGTTGCAACCGTTGCGAACAAGAGGCCGCCGATCACCGCGCGGCCAAGTGGGGCATTCTGTTCGCCGCCTTCCCCAAGGCCCAATGCCATCGGCGCCATGCCGATAACCATGGCAAGCGCCGTCATCAGGACGGGACGGATGCGGACAAAGCCGGATTCAAGCGCGGCCTGGATGGGATCGCCGTGCTCGGCCAGCCGCTCACGTGCGAAGGTGACGACCAAAACGGCGTTCGCGGTCGCGACGCCCATGCACATGATGGCTCCGGTTAATGCGGGCACCGATAGCGTGGTTCCCGTGACGAATAGCATCCAGACTATGCCGACGAGAGCCGCGGGAAGCGCCATGATGATCACGAGCGGATCGCCCCAGGATTGAAAATTTACGACGATCAATAGGTATATGAGCACGATGGCGCCGAGGAGTCCGAACAACATTCCAGTATAGGCACTGTTCATTGTGCGAACTTGACCGAGGAGCACCGCTGTCGCGCCTTTCGGAAGATCGGCTTTGGTGGCGTCGACGATATTCTGGATGTCGGCTGCAACGGCACCGAGATCACGGCCTTCGGTCGTCGTGAGGATCTGCACCATCGACTGGATATCGTATTGCGAGACGACGGCGTTGCTCGTCATGCGATCGACACTGGCGACGGCTCCGAGAATTTGAGGCGCCGGTGCGCCGTCGGCGGTGATCGGCATGTTCTCGAGGGACCTCAGCGAGTCGATCTTGTACTGCGGTGTCTGAATGACGATCGGATAGGTGACGCCGTTCGTCTTGTTGAGCCAGTAAGTTGGATTGACCTGGCTCGTGCCGGCGAGGCTCGTGCTCAAGCTCGCAGTAACGTCGCGCTCGGTCACGCCGACGTATTGCGCGCGCGAGCGGTCGACGTTCACCTTGAAGCCCGGGTTCTCTCGCGATTGCTGAATGCGCGCGTCGGCGACCCCCGGGATTAGTTTGATCTGTCGCAAAACCTTCTCGGCATAGTCGAAGTTCGGGTCGAGCTTCGGTCCTCTGATCTGCAGATCGATGGGCGTCGGCGCGCCGAAGTTCAAAATCTGACTGACGATATCGGCCGGCAGGAACGAAAAGGTCGCTCCGGGAAAACGCTTTGGCAGTTGATCGCGCAGCTCTTTGACATAATCGGGCGTCGGGCGATGGCCCGGATTGAGCGCCACTTGGATATCGCCATCCTGCGGCCCGATCATGCCGGTGTTGTTATAAGACGTGTTGATGCCGCTGACCGGCATGCCGATGTTGTCGACCATGGCGCCGAGGTCTTCCGGCGCGATGATTTCACGGATGGCATCCTGAATTTGCGCAAACTTTCGCGCGCTCTCCTCGACACGCGTGCCGATATCGAGCCGCACATGCATCAGAATCTGACCGGAATCGACCCGAGGAAAGAAGTTGCGGCCGAGATAGGGGACCAGGAAGAACGATGCGCCAATAAATCCGAATGAAAAAATCAGAACGATCGTTCGATGTGAAAGCGCGCTTTCGAGAAGGCCATGATAGCCGTTACGCATTCTCTCGAAGCGATGTTCGAATGCACGCTGAAAGAGAAGGAACGGATTGCGGGTGGGTCTCCCGTGTCCGTCAGGATCGTGCATCTTCAGCAGGTACTTTGCCATCGTCGGCACCAGGGTGCGTGACAATATGAAGGACGCGACCATGGCGAACACGACGGCTTCCGCCATCGGAACGAACAGAAATCGTGCAACGCCTTCGAGGAAGAACATGGGGACGAAAACGATACATATGCAGAGCATCGAAACAAATGCGGGCGTCGCGATCTGATCGGCGCCGTCGAGGATCGCGGTCTCGACGTCCTTTCCTTGCTCCAGATGGTAGTTGATGTTTTCGATCGTCACCGTCGCTTCGTCGACAAGAATACCGACGGCCAGCGCCAAGCCACCGAGCGTCATGACGTTCAAGGTTTCTCCGAGCGCCGAAAGCATCGCTACCGATGCCAACACGGCCAGCGGAATCGAGGTTGCGATGATGATGGTCGAACGGACACTGCCCAAGAAAAGAAGGATCATAATGCTCGTCAAAGCGGCGGCGAGAACGCCTTCGTGAATGACGTTTTGCACGGCCGCGCGGACGAAGATCGATTGGTCTCCGAGTAGCGATATTGTCAGCGCATCGGGAAGCCCCGGCTTGATCTCCTGAATTTTGTCCTTCACGCCTTGGATGATGGCGAGCGTCGAAACCGCGCCGTTTTTCAGCACCGACAGCAGAACGGAGCGGTTGCCGTTGACGTGCACGATGTTTTGTTGCGGAGGGTTGCCGTCGCGGACGTGGGCAACATCGCGGATGTAGACCATTGCGCCATTGACGGCCTTGATTGGCAAGTCACCCAAGGCGTTGATGTCGGACGGCGCGTTGTTCAGCTGCATCGTATATTCGGTGCCGCCGATTTTCTGGGTGCCGACCGGATTTATAAGATTCTGGGCGCCGAAGGCGTTTGAAACATCCTGCGCGGAGAGGCCCTTCGCATGGAGCGCCGTGTCGTCGAGATCAATCTGGATCTGGCGTGTCTTGCCGCCGAAGGGATAGGGGACGGCGGCCCCCGGCACCGTCACGAGCCGCGTGCGGATGTTGTTCAGGGCGAGGTCGGATAGGTTCTGTTCGGTCAAGCCGTCGCCGCCAAGTGCGAGCTGCACTATCGGTACGGTCGAGGCGCTGTAGTTGAGAATGAGCGGCGGCGTCGAACCGGGTGGCAACTGTTTTAGGAGGGTCTGCGACACCGCCGTCACCTGCGCGTTGGCAGTGCGGATATCGGCACCCGGCTGGAAGAAGATCTTGACGACACCGATGCCGTTATACGAGTTCGCCTCGATATGTTCGATATCGTTGACGGTCGTCGTTAGTACGCGCTCGAATGGCGAAACCACTCGGCCCGCCATCTCATCGGGAGGCAGCCCCGTATATTGCCAGACCGTTGCGATGACGGGGATGCGAATTTCGGGGAAGATGTCGACCGGCGTGCGGAAAGCCGCCAAGGCACCCGTAAGTAGAATGAGCAGCGCCAACACGACGAATGTGTACGGCGACCGCAGCGCTATACGCACCAATGCAGCCATGCTTCAGAAATCTCCACATCGCCGGCTAGAATTCGAAACCATCTGACGCGTCAGCTAGAAAACAGGATGAGGCTTCGGTTCCGTCTGTTGACACACATTACTTATCGGCGATGAAGGGCGCGGTTCAATTACAGTCCGCTATCTTCATCTACGCTCGTTAACGCAGACACAAATCAATTGCCCGACCGGCAGAAATGGGGGTCTACGGCTCATCTGTCCAATAGTATGTTGGGATGCTATTATTCTGTTTTACAGATTAGTCGGAAGCGCCGAATGGACCTCAAGCAACTCGAACATTTCGTTGCTGCCGCAGAAGAGCAGCACTTCACGCGGGCTGCGCGCAAAATGAATATCGTTCAATCCGGGCTTTCGGCCTCTATCCGGGCGCTCGAGCAGGAAATGGGCGCACCGCTGTTCGTCCGCACTACGCGGCGGGTGGAGCTGACGGTCGCCGGTCAAGTGCTCTACGAGAGGGCTCTTCAGATCATAGCTGGCGTAAGAGACGCGCGTCGCGCGGTCGCGGCTATCAGCGGCTTAGAGCGGGGCTCACTGAGCATCGGGACGTGCGCGAGCCTCAATGCTTTTTTCGATCTTCCGCTCTTGCTCGGAGAGTTCCGCGCGCTGCACCCGGATGTCGAAATTCGCCTCTGCCACAGCACGGCAGCGAAGCTGATGGACAAGGTGAAGGACAGCAGCATCGATTTGGCGTTCTTGCCGCTCTACGAAAAGAGCCGGGAAATCGTGTCCATGCCGATCGCTTCCGATCGTCTGGTCGTTGCCCACCCTTTGGGTCATCCGCTCGAGGGCCGCGAAAGCGTTTCGCTTCACAGCCTCGCGGGCGAGACGTTCGTCGACTTTCAGCCTGATCAAGGAACGCGGCGGATCGTCGACCGGGCATTCGCCGCTATCAACGTCTCGCGCAGGACGGCGCTCGAGGTTGGCGATGTGCAGGTCCTGCTCGATCTCGTCGCGCGGGGCTTCGGCATCGCTCTCGTTCCGTACACGTTCGTCATGGCACGGGCCGCGCTCTCGACGACGCCCAAGATCGGCATCACGTCGCTCCGAAAGCCCGGGATCCGCTGGGAGCTCGTTGCCGCATTCAGCGGACGCGCGGGGTCGGCGCAATCGCGCAATCCGGCCGTCGCGGCTTTCACCAAGGTCTTGGACAGGGTTCGCTCGGAGAAGATACTTTTCTGAGCGTGGCCCGGCGCTGCCAACGACTACACAGAACTCGCGAGATAGACGTAGTAGGCCATCGCGGCGACCATTGCGGGAACCGCTACGATGTGCAGGAAGATCAGGCCCGTTTTCAGCCAGCGGATCGGTTCGACCCTCTTGTTCTCACGCGCAATCGTAATGGCGATGATCACGCTCAACATGAAATAGGTGAACAGGAACATTCGATCCGAGAGCGTCTCGATGTTGGCGTCGATCTTCGGTAGCGCGAGATACAACGCGACAGCCGACAGCAATGCTGTGACCTGTATCGTCACGATCGCCTCGAAGTGATGCGTCGAGATGAATATCGACAAATAGGCGATGATCAGGATGAAGGCCAACGGCACGACGACCCTGAGAAAATAGTCCGTCGTTTCGCGTTTCATCAGCCATGCGAAACTGGCTTTATAGAAGGGAAATACGCTCGGCTCGAGTGTTTGCGCGTCGACTGTGCGAACGAAGTCCACGTCGTATCCAACATACTGGTCCCTCGCGTCCCAGCCATCCACCTTCACCACATGGTCTCGCACCTGCTGCGGCGGCGGCTGAACGATGAACGGCGTGGTGCCGGGCTTCGGCCGCAGATCGATCGAAAAGCGCTGCGTATCGAACGGATAATTTCTGAGATCCGGCGAGTATACGAATTTGCCCGTCACCTGATAGATTTTCATGTGGTCGGGATAGGCGGCGCTTTGGCCGCCGTCGTGAATGGCGCGGACGGTGATCTGACGTTCGTTGGAGCCGGGCTCGAGATAGGCGTTGGCGAATTCGATCTGCTCGATCGAGGCGCCGCTCCGGTCATTCATCGATAAATAGAAGTCTGCGAAGAAGGTCTTTTCGGAGTCGTCGATACGTTCGGCATGGATGAGATCTATGTCGGCGTAAAGCGTATCGATCCGTTGCAAACTCTGATCGCGCAGGTGAAGGAACTGTATCGGTGCAAGCTGTGCGCGGTTGCGGCCGCGTGGGAGCATGACGATCAGCGGTGTCCGGGCTGCGGCGCGCGATGCCGGCTGGAACGACCAATTGTCGAACCGTCCCTTGAATATCCCGCGGCCCGATGCGTAGCCGGTCTTCAGCTGGTTGACGATCAAATTGCGAACATCGGGTATCTCAGCGGTGATTTCCGCCGATCGCGCCGCTTCAGCGATCAGACTGACGACATCGGCGTATTGTGAGCCGACCGACAATGCACGCATGTTGACCGTATCGAGAACGTTGAGGGGAATGTCCTCGTCTCTCGGCTTGCAGGTTGCATCCTTCCAGCCGGGCGCGCTTGCATTTTTCGCGCCCTCGAAGATCCATTGGCTCGGATATGGCGTGCTCATAATAAGCTCGCGCAGTCTCTCGCTGTAGCCGTCGGGAAGCTCGTTCCAGGCGAGCTGATAGACATCGTTCGCGTAGGCATCCGCACCTTGGTTCGTGACTGAATCGACGCGGCCGGTGACGAATAGCGGCGGCGTAAAACCAGCGTCCTGAAACTGCTTCACGACCCCCTTCATGCGGTCGCCGCCGACGGCGACGAAGACAATCCCGACATTTTTCGATTTGAGGTCCGCGACCGCGGCTGCGACTTCACTCGGATCGAGCTTGTCGTTTGTAAGCTGCAGCCGATGATCGGCGACGAGGCCTCCGCTCAGAAACTCTTTAAGGCTGTCACTGAAATTGGTGCTTCCAAGCAAGGACTGGATCCCGATGAAAGCAGGTCGCTCGAAATGCGCAAGTTTCACAAACTCCGCGATCACCGGCATGCGCTCCTCGTCTTCGGATGCGCGAGTGGTGAAGACGTTGGGGTAGTCCTTAATGAGGTCGGTTACCGATATATCGGACATGAACGGAATGCCGCTCGCCTTCAGGTCCTTGCCGTTCGCATCCAGTGCCGCCTTTGCGCGGGTCGCGTTCGATATGCCGATCATCGCAATCGTCTGGGGATCGGCGATGGCAGTCGCTAAATTCTCGATCGTGCTCTGCGGCAGGCGCTGATCGTCGAGAATGTTCACGACGACCTTGCGGCCCGCTATGCCGCCGTCCTGATTGATGCGGTGTTGGGCGAGCGTCGTAAGGCGTTTGATCGCCTTCAATTGGCCGCCGTCGTAGCAGTCGTCATTTCGCGATGTGACGAAGATCTGCATGACGAGTGGAGGCCGCGCTGCTGCTTCCGCTTTATCCATGGCGTGCGCAATTGGCGGAGTGAAGGCGCCGGCAGCAATCAACGACGCGCCGAAAGCGGCAACGGCCTGCGCCACAGACGCCCGACGACGCACGCTCGCGCAAAACTCAGACAAAACTGATCCCACGTTTCCCACCCGCTACTAATTTGAGCATCCGGCACGCCGGACCGTCCAAATTCCCCGTTGCTGTCCTTTGGCGTTCCCGGCCCCGAAGCGCTTATAAAGCGCTTATAAAGGCTTCGCCCAGAGAGGGGTAAGAATTTGGTTTGTGTGGGGCGCATTCAGGGTCGGCCGCCGCAATTGCGGAATTGTCATTGACTTGTCTTTATAGAGGACGCCCAGGATCCGGCTGCGGGGTAAGGGTTATCCGGCTTGCAGGCGGGCAGGGGTTTGCCTAGTTTCAGGCCCGCACATTGGAAGCACTACGGGTCCAGCTCAACAGATGCAGAACAGTTCGGCGTCATGGCGGTCGCTGCTTTGGCCGTGGCGGTCACCAGCTGATCCGGCTGACGTCCGTGAGGCGCGCAAAGCCGTCGCGCACTTGAAGCCGGCAGTCGTCATCACCGGCGGGGCAAGCGGTATCGGACTGGCACTTGCGCAGCGTTTCATCGAGGCCGGGCATGAAACGGCCATCGCCGGGCGGACCCAGTCCAAGCTCGAAGCCGCGGCCGAGCACCTCAAGTCAAGCACCGGTTCATCGGTCACGACGATCATTTGCGATGTCAGTCAGTGCGATGCGCTGGACAAGATAACCGCGGGCCTCAGTGGGGCCGGGCTCTATCTCGACGTGCTCGTCAATAACGCCGGGATGGGTCTAGCCGGACCATTTCTCAGCCATTCGCAGGATGACCTTTCGCGCCTCATCGCCGTCAATATTGAGACCGTGACGCGTCTATCGCGGGCGGTGCTGCCCGACATGCTGGCTCGTCAGCGTGGCGGTGTTTTGAACGTCGCGTCGCTGGGGGCGGACGTCCCCGGGCCGAACCAGGCGGCTTACTATGCAAGCAAATCATATGTCGTTTCACTGACGGAGGCGATTGCCAGCGAATACTCCGGGCAGGGGGTCAGGATTTCTGCTCTTCTGCCGGGGCCGGTCGATACGGCCTTTCACCAGAATATGGGAGCGGAACAATCGCTCTATCGTTGGGTGCTGCCTTCGATGTCGGCCGATAGCGTCGCGCGGAGCGCCTATCGCGGCTTCATGTTCGGCAATCGCGTGATTGTGCCGGGAATATCCAATATTTTCTTCTATGTCGCGCTCAAGATATTGCCACACACGCTCACTGTGCCCCTTGTTTACTGGCTGTTGCGACGGCCAAATATTTAAGCCCCTATTAAGATGGGAGCAGGACATCGCAATAATTGCAGACGTTTGTATTATGGCAACTAATTTGGCGCTAAGTATAAATGGGCTCTAGAATGAGGTTTCGCGTATCTGGAGTTCCCGACGCGGCTGCGCTTAGCGGGTTGAACGGGCTCCTTAGAGCTCGATAGGCCGGTGCGTGGCCGCGCTGCATTCGACGTGACGACGGCGCAGCGTGTAAACGCATTTTGCTACCGTCACGCTGCCCCGATCAAGCCGCTGCCATCGCTTCTGTACTTGCGCCAACGGCCGTGCCGATACTCTCTGCAATGCGCGCGACGAAAGCGCGGGTCTTGTCCACCACCACATGACGCTCCTTGTCGAGCGTGACCATGTGATAGCTGTCTTCCAGTACGACGAGATCGACGGGCGCCGCCAGATTTGCCTGCACGTAAGTGGCATTATTCAAATTTGCGTAGTCGTCCTGGCGCGAATGGACGATGAGCGTGGGCTGACCAATTCGACCAAGAAGCTTTTTTGCGGCGGAGACGAGGCGGCGATGCTCGAGCAGCATAGCGCCGGGCGTGCCGACCGTTCCGAGGTCTGAGCCATCGGACGCCGCGAGTGCGGCTCGAACGAACTCACGCACGCGCGGGCATTTGATGCCGAGAGATGCCGCGTCGGGAAACTCCATCAAGTTCGCCATCCAGCGGGTGCGGACGAGCGAAAAGAACTTCGTGTACCAGGGCATCGCCCAGCCGTTGATCCACAGGGTCGGCGAGAAGAGCGCGACGCCCTGAACCTTGTCGCGGTTGTTGGCTGCGAGATGGAGGCCGATGATGCTGCCGAGGCATAGGCCGCCGACGATCACCGTATCGCAGTCTTTACGGATTTCATTGAGCGCCGCTTCGGCGCTCTCATACCAGTCCTGCCAGGTGGTGTTGACGATGTCCTGACGGGTGCCGCCGTGGCCGGCGAGCGTTGGGCAATGCACCGTGTACCCGGCGCGGGCGAGACCCATGGCGACGAAGCGCATTTCGGCAGGTGTGCCGCAGAGACCGTGGATCAGCAGCACGCCGACTTTTCCGCCCGCGATGCGATACGTCGTATCCTTGGCGGCCGCGGGGGTTAGCGAGGCGGCGGGCGTCAACTTGGTGATTTCAGCGGACATGGGCTCGTCTCCCTTTGGTCTTCGGGACGAGCTTTAGGTTGGGAGTGGACGGCGGTCTGTTCCGCGGGCGACAAGCCGATGAGGCCGAAAGGAAAATCGTGCGCGATGAGTTCCCGCGGGAACAAGGGCGGCGCATCTCCCGGCTTGCCGGCAGCATCGACAAGCGGCAAATCTGATGGCAGAGGAGCAGGTGCGGGGCGGGCGCGGTTGCCCGAGGAAACAGTTAACAACCGTTTTTAAAGTTAAAGCGCTGCCATCGCGCGCGCTGGAGCAAAGTGCGGCATGCTAATGACATCCAAACGACAACAAAAAAGTGGGCTCTGCGCCAGGCCCATCAAGGGAACTGGGAACGCACGTGCACCAACCTGTCATCGCCGCAACTGGGATCTACGTCCCGCCACACAGCATTTCGAACGACGAACTCGTGGCGGCCTTCAACGCCTATGTCCGCGAGTTCAACTCGGTTAACGCGTCGGCCATTGCTGCTGGGGACGTCGCGCAGCTGTTGCCGTCGTCGTCGGAGTTCATCGAGAAGGCATCGGGCATCAAGTCCCGGCACGTCGTGGACAAGGACGGAATACTCGATCCCACGATCATGCGCCCGCATATACCCGAGCGACCAGACGAACAGCATTCGGTCCTTGCGGAGATGGCGGTTCATGCCGCGCGCGACGCAATCGCAAATTGGGGCGGCGATATTCGTGACATCGGCGCCGTCATTTGTGCGGCGTCGAACATGCAGCGCCCTTACCCGGCGATGGCGGTCGAAGTTCAGAACGCGCTCGGGATCAGCGGCTTCGCGTTTGACATGAATGTCGCTTGCTCGTCTGCAACGTTCGGTATCAAGACCGCGACGGACTTCATTCGCGGTGGCTCTCCGAAGGCTGTCCTCGTCGTCAATCCTGAGATCTGCTCGGGCCACCTCAATTTCAGGGATCGCGATAGCCACTTCATCTTCGGCGATGTCGCGACAGCCGTGATCGTGACGGACGCCGCATTAGCCGAGGGCGGGTGGGCTATTCTCGGCACGCGTCTCAAGACGCAGTTTTCGAACAACATCCGCAACAATTTCGGTTTTCTAAACCGCTGCGCGCCGGAAGGAATAGGCGCGCCGGACAAGCTTTTCGTGCAGGAAGGACGGAAGGTTTATCGCGAGGTCGTGCCGATGGTCATCGAGATGATCATCGAACACGCGCGCGATATTGGCGTCGATCACAAAGCACTGAAGCGGCTGTGGCTGCATCAGGCGAACATCAACATGAACGAGATGATTGGCCGAAAGGTTCTGGAGCGCGAGCCGATGCCCGGAGAAAACGTCATCATTCTCGATACCTTCGCCAATACGAGTTCGGCGGGGTCGATCATTGCGTTTCACACCGCGAGCTGCGATCTCGTTCGCGGCGACACCGGGCTCATCTGCTCGTTCGGGGCGGGTTATTCCGCGGGTACCGTTTTCGTCGAGAAGCGGTAGGCTCCGAATACGGCTATCGCAGCGGCCCGGAGCGAAGGCCAGAGCATCAAGCCAAGCTGGCCGCGAGATTGATCGTGAGGGCGAGAATCATCGTGTTGAAGAAGAAAGAGACGATGGCGTGGAGGATCGTCAAACGCCGGATCTCTTTGCTGTTGATGATGACATCCGATGTCTGCGACGCCGCTCCAAACGACGTGGCGAAATAGAAGAAATCCCAATAATCCGGCGTCGGGTCGGCCGGGAACGTCAAGGGATTTATGCCTTTTGCGGCTTGTTCGGAAAATTCGCGGGGCGCGTAGTACTCGTGCGCGTAGTGCAGAGTGAACGACACCTGAGTAACGAGCCATGAAATGACGATCGTTGCGGCGGCGAGGCCAACAAGGAGAGCCTTGCCTTCGTTCGATGCCGCCTTGGCTGCGGAGATCAAACCGAAAATCGCAGCGAAACTCGAAAATATTGCGAGAAGAACAAGCACCAAGATAACGACGCCGCTATCATCCTGGCGTGCTGCTCGGGTGCGGATCTTGTCGGAATGGCATTGGCGCATGACCGTGAATGTCGTCACGAGGTAGATCGCGCCGCTCAGACACCAGGCCATGGCCTCGCGAACGGAAGCGTGAAGCGAAGACGGTAATAGGCTGAGAGCAAGCACGCCGACGGCCGCGGCTAATAAAACCCTCGGCCTAATGATCAGGGAACGGCCGATCGATCGGGGGCTGTACCAATTTGCTCGCTTTCGAGCCGTCCTGATGGGGTCGTTCATGCCGGGATCGCAAACATCTCTGGAAAGGACGCCTAAGCCGCAAGGACGACGCGCGCCCCGGATATGATAGGGATTGATCCGGTTCGTTCAACGTACATTACGCTTAATTGGAGCCGATTCTGTGCGCTCCGGCTAGCGCGCTCGATGTCTAGTCCGAGAAGCCTAGAGCCTCCCGCTGACTATGCCTTAATTCAAAAATCGCCTCTGATTGCCTGGTGAGACCGGCAAAACGGAAGGAGGCCGCGTGATGTCCACCACTAGGCCAGCGACGGCCGTTGGTTGCGCTCCGCTGGCGTCCGCTGGGCTGTCCACGCGCCCGCTGATCGCGTTAATCGAAGATGACTATCGCTCGTCAATGGCTTTGAGCATGCTGATCGATGACTGGGGGTATTCCTGCATAGCCGCCCGCTCGTGCCTCGAAGCGGTCCAGACTTTGGGGCATCGGCTCAGCAATGTTTCCGCAATCATTACGGACATCGAGATCGAGGGCGAGATGCGGGGCGTCAATGATGCGCTCGCGCTTGCCGCGATGATCGGACATCCGGTGCCAACGATCATCACGACGGGTCATTCCGACATTGTTTGGGTCACATCGCCATTCCCGGTCGTCGGGAAGCCGTTCGATCCCGACATTCTGCATCGATGGCTGCTTCACAACCTCGGGCCCACACTGCAGTAAAAAGTAGGCCCCCATTATTCTTGTTTCGAGCTTAGCTCCGCGTTGCGAGTTCGGTGCGGTTGCGGGCTCCAAAATGCGAAAAGAGAGCCGCAAGGTGGATTTTCACCGTGCCTTCGGCGATGTCGAGTTCGCGTGCGATCTCTTTATTCGAAAGGCCCCGGCGGACACAATCCAGGACGTCGCGTTGTCGCGGTGAAATGGCTTTGTTGGTGGCTCCACCGCCGGGGTCCCGTTTCGCGGCAAGTGTATCGGAACTCGCGAGCTTTGCTGCGTGTTCGGCGTTGCCCGACGTCATGAAACGCGGCACGAAAACGCGGCCATCCAGTATGTCTTTCAGCGCGCCGACGATCTCGTCATCCGCCATCGATTTTGGTACATATCCGTTGAGGCCCATGGCAACGGCCTTGACGACATCGTTGCGTTCTTCCGATCCCGAGACGATCGCAACGCGAATGCTGGGATAGGCCTCTTTCACCACGCGCAGGCCCTCGGGCCCCGATATCCCCGGCATCGCCAGATCGAACAGTGCGAGCTCTACGTTTGGTGTTTCTGCAAGGCGATCGAGCGCAGTGTCGAAGGACGATGCTTCGATGACAGAACGAAACCCCATTCGATCACGGAGCAAAAAGCTGAAGCCGGACCTGTAAAGTCCGTGGTCGTCGGCCACGAGAACGGTATCGCGTTGGATCACCGGCATCGCTTTTTCTATGCTGGCTTTTTCTAAATTAGCTGGCACTTGCATTTGCTCCGTACTCGGCATTGAAACCATTCAGCGAAACCTTATGAGCGTTGAGAATTGCACTCAGCGTGGCAGCGATAAGCTCGGGATCTGCGGGCTTTGTGAGCCATGGTCTCCCTGATTTTGCCAGGATCGCCAGGGTAGCAGAATCAGTGGCGCCGGAAAGGATCACGGTGGGAATATCCGTGTTCGTCCTAGCTGCCATGCGTTTGATGAATTCCAGACCCGTTTCCGATCCTCTCAGATCGAAATCGAGTACGGCCGCATCGATCGCTAACCCCTTGCCGAGGCCCTTCTCGGCTTCGGCCGCCGTTTGGTAGCCAAAGGCGAGATTGCCGCGATCTTCGAGATCGCGCGTCAGAGCTGCAACGATGAGCGGATCGTCGTCGAGGACGAGTATTCTCATTCCGTAGATGGCCGTTTCGGACTTGGGCGACGGCTCGGGCCGGCGCGCGACTTCGAGGACGCGGCTCTTCGGCAATACAATCGTAAATCGCGAGCCGCGTCCGCGCCGCGAGGCGACGAGAATTTTCATGCCGAGCAGCTCGGCGTACCGGCGCGCGATCGAAAGGCCGAGACCAAGTCCGTCGTTGACGCCATAGGCGCGCTGATCGGCACGTGAAAATTCTTCGAATATTTTTTCGCGCCGTTCGATGGGAAAGCCGGGACCGGTGTCGAAAACGTCGATCACGCGTTCGCCGTCACGTTCGCGCGCGGCAAGTATGACGCCGCCATACTTCGTGAATTTCAAGGCGTTCGAGACGAGGTTGCGGATAATGGTTTCGAGCAAGGCGGCATCCGTCTCGATGATCCAGTCGCGCGAGCGGCTGAGAAACCTCAATCCGTTCTGCTCGGCTTCGACTTTCGAGCCAACCGATATCCGCTCGATGATCTCGCTGACCGACACAGAGGTTTTCGCCGGGTCAATCAGCCTAGCGTCAAGGCGCGAAATGTTGAGAAGCGCATCGAACATTCCCTTCAATCCGCGCAAACCTTCCTCCATCTGAGCAACGAGCGTCGTCGCTTCGTTGCCGCTGACACGGCGCGCAAGTGCACGCGCGAATAATGTCAGCGCGTGCAGAGGCTGCCGGAGATCATGGCTGGCCGCCGCGAGAAAGCGGGATTTGGCTTCGGTCGCAAGTTCCGCTTCGGCCTTTGCGCGCTCGAGGCCGATGTTTTGCTCTGCAAGTCGCTGCGTTCGTTCCTGCACCTGAGTTTCAAGCGATTGGTTGGCGGCCGCAAGGGAAGCTCTTTGGGCGTCGAGTTCTTTGACGAGGGATCTGAGGGATTTCGACAGGACGCGTGCTTCGTCGTAGCCGCCGACCTGCGGAAACTCGAGCTTCTGCCCGCGCCGCAGGCCTTCAGCCGTATCGGCAAGCTGCAGCAACGGTTGCGAGAGCTTGCCTGCGAGTATCCAAGCCAAAAGAGCGGCAAGCGCCGCAACGATGCCGCCACATATCAGAATCGTTGTCTGCAAGCTTCGCACGGGTGCGAACGCGAGTTTCTGATCCTCCCGCACGAGAACGATCCAGTGCAAGCCGGGATAAGACCGGTAGCCATCGCTTTTGGAAAATCCTGTCACGTACGACGTATTGTCCGGCCACTGTTCGACGGCAAAGCCGGCTTCGCCTGGACGCGCGGCTCTGATACTCGGTAGATCCAACGTCTTTCCGGTTATGTTGTCAGGACCAAAAAGGACCCGCCTTGTTTCGTCGAGCACAATAACGTCGGCGGGCATTGCATCTTTCATGCTGCCGAGAAGCGTGTCGCGAACTTCTTCCGCCCAATCGGCGCTCAACGTTGCGCCAAGGACACCGAACGTCGACTCCTCGTCCGAGATCGGGACCGCGAGATCGATAAAATCGGATGTCGTGTGACCGTCGCGCGGGGGCGGACTGCGGTCGGACCGGGCCGGGAGTTTGACGTCGCCCACATACGGTTCGTGTAGGCCCTTCTTGAACCAGACCTGATCGCCGACGTTTTGTCCTTCGTATTCGCCGCGAGTCGAGCTCAGGATTTTGCCGTTGCGGTCGGCGAACCCTATCCAGGAATAGTCGGAGTATGCGCTTTGAAATCTTTCGAGAGAGGCGCGCAACGCGTCTGGCGTGTCGGTCTTTTGCAAGATCTTGCCGATAGCGGCCATGTTGTCGAGGGATTGGAGGCGCTCGAACATGGCGCGGTCGAGCTTGTCTTGCATTTCATCCGCCAGCAACGCCAGCGATTGACCGATCTGGTGTTCAAGCCGGCTCACAGCATCGCGCCCGATCACGTAGGACACGGAGACCGTCAACAAAAGTGAAACTAGGGAGATCGCCGCTGCAATCAGAACTTTCAACGAAACGCGCCGCATCGGATCTCTATCTTCTTTCCGCTAGCCGGGGTTAGCCTCGAACCTAATCAAGGCGAATATCAAGCGGGATTTCGACGCCCCCCGGGGGGTGCGGAACACCGCAGCCCTCGCCGCAAAGACGGTTTCTTGGCAATAGACCATCCGGCCTAGCAAATGTTCATTGACCTAGACTGCCGGGCTGAGTGGTGCCGGCAATTCATCCGGGGCAAACATGATTTGCCAAGCGGATCCATAGCCCTATCGGTATTGGTCTCTCACGTTAGGCGGATCCGCTTTTTCGCGAGCGAGCGCCGTCCCTCACCCCCCACCCAAAGCGCCGCTTTCGATAGCAGGGGCCCGGCTTATCCCCCAAGCCGGGCCCCATTATTTTGGCCGCTTCGTCACTCCTTAATTCGTCGTAAGCTGGCACTGCCGCGACGTTCGGCGCCGGTCGCTCAAGGTGCTCTTCAGGATTTCGATTTCGATGTTCACGGTCTGGGCCGTCGACGCGCAGACATCCGCGGCAAGTTCTCGCAACGGATAAGAGACGCGCTTTGATGGAATCGAAAAGCCGCCCACCGAAACGGCTTTTTGCGGAAAGCTTCGATCCGATTAATGCAAAATAAGTCTAAAAGCGGGTAGGGCCGTCATCGGCAACGTGGGGAATAAAAAAATGCATCGGCGAACCGTGCTTCAAGGTGGAATGACGCTCATTGCGGCCGCGATGACAGGCGCCGGCGAAGCAGCCGCTCGCCAGACGGCCGTCCTGCCTGATGATGATGTTTTCATGAAGCTCGCGATCGAGGAGGCCGCGAAAGCGGAGTTTCCTTTCGGCGCGGTCATCGTCAAAAATGGGGAGGTCATGGCGCGTGGGCACAACCGGACGCGCGCCGATAGAGATCCGACCGCACACGGCGAGATGGTGGCGATACGGGCTTTCCTCGCGGCTCACGGCCCGGATGCGCTCGAGGGGAATACAACACTCTACACCTCGGGTGAGCCCTGCTGCATGTGCATGGGCGCGATCCTGTGGTGTGGCATCGGACGGCTCGTTTACGCCGCGTCGGTCGAACAACTTTCGACGAAGATAGGTCAGATCATGCTGTCGGCCGAGGACGTGGCGTCCAAGGCACCGTTCGTTTCCATCGACATAGCCGGACCCGTGCTCGGCGAGGATGCGATGAAGTTATTCAAGTAGAGCCGGTTGCTAAGACAGACGCTTGCCAAGTTTGCGGTCGGCGACGGTCGCGCCGAACAACGTCATCGTTACGAACTCGCGGGTTGCCCGCAGAAGCCGCCTTCGGACGTTCTTGCTTTTTGCTTTTGTCCGGGCGCTATCGTGGACGATTGCGGAATTCGCCGGGGCCTTCGACCACTCTAGACCGCGATGCGTGCCGGGAAGCGCCTGAAGGGATGTGCCGACCGTTTTGGCGATAGCAACCATCAGCAGAATCTCGTCGTTGTTCACTTCGGCCCGCTGGCAAAGCTCCGACCAATTATCCAGAAGCCTGGTTGCCCCGGTTGTCGGGCTCCATACCGTCACTCTGGACGTCGGATAAAGCCGCGCCGCGCGCTCTCGTATTTCATTGAACGCCAAGCCGACGTCGGCGCTGATCGCGAGCCCCGACGCTATGGGTTCCTTGATGCTACAATCGACATCCATGCTGACAATTGTCTTTGCGGGGTATTCGGCCCTCGCGCGCTTTATGTAGACGGGCTTGAGCAAGGTCGCTGCGTGCCACTCCGCAGCCGTTGTCGCGTAGAGGTGGTGGGGAATATCGAACTTCGACAAATCCTCGGCGAGACGCGAAGCCAACGGCCGATAGTCCGGCGTGAAAAATCCGATCACAACGTAGCTGTCATTCGTCCCGCCGATGATGTCGGTCATGACCTGCCCCCGCCTTTGAATTCCCCGATGCGTGCCAGCCTAAGCAACGCGGCGCATGCGCGAACGGCATATCGGCCGCGGCTGTGCACCGCAATTCGCCTTATGGCCTATTCCATCGGCTGGTTGCCGATCCTGAAAAATCGGGTCTCGGGACCGATCTGCACGATTTTTCTACTCGGTGGCGTCAATCGCCGCGGCGCTGCAGGCGCCTCTCCCGACGATGTGTTTCTCGACAATGCGTTCGCACCCTGCCTGTCGCGGCGGCGACTTTGGGCGTCGAGTCAAATTTGCCAATGCATTTTTACAATTTGTTTCGCGCGTTCCGCGCCTCTTCTCCAATCACGGACCGGTCGTGGGACGATGATGCAGTCGGGATTACCGGGGCACTGGGTAAGTGCCGGTGCGACGGATCCCATCGCTGAAGAGGTGTGCTGTGGGCGATATAACGACTGTGAGCTTGCTGGTCGTCCTCGGCATCGGCACGGCCGTCGGAGCTTTCGCCGGCATGGTGTTCGGTAACGCGATGGACCCCAACGCGCTGCTTGCGGTGCTTTCTGGCCTGTCGGGTACGGTGGTCGCGGTGGTGTCGCGTAATGCGCTAGTCGAATTGGGCTTCGGCGTCGGCGAGTTCGAGCAGGCGTTGCCAATGCCGGTCTTTATCTTCGCCGTCATTGCCTCGATCATCGGAAGTCTCGCGGGCTTTGAAGTTGCTGCGCTCTCGAGCGCCCTTTTGCCGGTCTACATTGGCGCACTCGCGGGTTTGCTTTCGTCAATTCTGACGGCGCTCCTGGTTATCTCCTATCATATGCCGGGACAAAAATAGGGCCGCGCTGAAGCGGCCCTAAAGTTGCTCGGGACCTTAAATTACTGCAGCGGATACAGCAAAACCGTATCCCAGAAATCGCACTTGTACGTAGCTCGGTAGCTCGAGCGGCCGTTCGTCGAGAGAGGAATATCCTGAACGAGGTAGTTCGCGTTGCCGCCGGCGTATTTCGGCCAGGGCGAGTTCCCCGAACCGTTCGGATTTCCCGTTGCGGCGAAGTTGGTCCACGCGGCAACCAGCTGATCGGAAAGTTTGCTTTCCGTCTGATTGAGATCGCGAGGCGCTCCCGTCGTTTGGTCGAGGTTCACGCCGAGCTGACCGCCATGCCAGTTGTTGAAGAGGAACTGGATGTCGATCGTATGCGCCGCGTTCGGTTTGAAGCCCGGCATTTTCGGGAAGTAGTAGGGCGCGTCGGAGTAGGTGAAGTCATAGCCGTATGTCGGTATCTGTGGCGCCCAAAGATTCAGGACGTGATCGGCCTGACATTTCTGCGCGTCCGTCGTCACCCTATTGTAGGCTTTCATCGGATCGTTGCCGTAGGCCGACAACGGATACTGATTGAGCACGGCCGTCGCAGTTCCTGCCGGGTAGGCCGGTGGCGCGCCGCCAGGGCCAGCGTTGCCGGAGTATGTTCTGGTCACCGCGGCAGTGAATTGATCCGCAGTCATCGGTACCTGAGGCGGTCCGGAGAAGTACTCGGTAATGCTGATACCGAAATTGCCTTCATCGCGAACGCGGCCGCCCATGGTCGGCATCTTGTTGTACTTTCCGGTGGTCCACGCCTTCTCAGGCGCAATCGGAATGACAGTGCCGTCAACGAACGGACCCGTGATGTAAGGCCCGTTGGCGTTCGGCGTGCCTTGGAGCTGCAGAATTCTCGCGGCAGTCAGATCTCGGAGACAGGAAGCTGCCGGCTTGCCCGAGGTCGTGGGGCATCCCGCCGCGACAGCAAAGTTCTGCCCGTTGGTTTGGGCCGTCGTCGCCGCCGGGAGATTCGGCAGAGGTCCGCTCTCATAAATCGCCCGGTTGAAGAGATTGGTGGCCAAAGGCGAGAGGACGTTCGCGCCGGTGTCTGTTGCGCCGGCCGATTGTCCGCCAACAGCCACTTTATTCGGATCGCCTCCGAACGCCGCAATATTGCGTTGAACCCAGCGAAGCACGGCTTGAATATCCATGATGCCGTAGTTGCCCCACAGATGGCCTTCGCTGTTCAGTGCCGGATGCGAGAGATAACCGAACAGTCCCATGCGGTAATTCAGAGTGACGACAACGGTTTCTTTTCCATCCGGGCCGCCTTGGGCGAGTTTCGTCCCGTCGTAGTCATTCGATTCACCGTCGACGTTGCCGCCGCCGTGGATCCAGACGATGACGCCTTTCTTTTTATTGCTGTTACCGGTCGTGAAGACGTTCAGATAGAGACAGTCTTCGGTGATGCTCGTCGGACCCGCAAATGCTCCGAGTTCGGTGACTTGCGGGCAGGTGTTGGCGAACTGCGTCGCGTCGAGCGTGCCCTTCCATTTATTCGCCGGCTGCGGCGGCTGCCAACGAAGCTTTCCGACGGGCGGCGCAGCGTATGGGATGCCCAAGAAGACGTTGACGCCATTCTTCGAGTATCCTTGCACTTTACCATCTGTGACAGAGACGGTGGGTCCGCCGTGTCGGCTATCCGAATCGTCGTCGTGTGCGAATGCCGGCGTGCATGCGATACCTGCAGCGGCTAGCGAAAGCACAAAGGCGCTTCTGCTCCATGCGCTGCGGTATCGCTGACTATAAGATCTACTCATATCTCTGCTCCTTGGCGTTTTTTTAATTCTCCGAGTGTGTTCGTTCGCGCTCGCCGACAGAATTTTGCGGGAGCAGGAGCAGCGAAGCGCGCTTTCAAAAGCATTGCTCGGTGCGAGGTGTACCGAATCTCTTCGAGAGCGCACTGGCCCAAAAAAATTGTGAGATGCGTCGTTCGCTTTTTTTGGAGCGGCTCTGGGGGCGTGCACACTGCGTGCACTCATTGACGAGAACGGTACGCTCTCAGCGTAGCCGCGTTTTTCATTTCATCGGAAAACAGATCCACCCGCATGCGGGCACATGATCCCGCGCCGACACCTGAGTGCCGGCGCCGCGCTATTAGCTGCGATCAACAACAGAAAATTTTTTGTATGGGAGTAATTGCCTTGATCAAGTCTTCCGATTTTCGGGGGCGCCGGCCCCATTCGTCGTCTCTCTCCATAATTGCGCGAGGAGTTTGCGTGGCGTCCTTCGCGGCAGTGGCGTTTGCCGGAGCCGCACTGGCGGACAATGATGGACCAACGGTTAGCACCGGCGATGGAAACGTTCGCGGGTTCAGCAAGAACGGCGTCAGTATTTTCCTCGGCATTCCCTACGCCGCGCCGCCGGTCGGAAAGCTTCGGTGGCAGCCGCCGCAATCCGTCAACAAATGGAAGGGCTCACTCGACGCGACGCAATTCGCCAATCCGTGTCCGCAGGTGACTGAGCTCGGTGCCTTCGCCGGTCCGTCCAGCACGACCGAGGATTGCCTCTATTTGAATGTCTTCTCGACGGGGAGCAGTCACAACGGAAAGAAGAAGCCGGTCATCGTGTGGATCCACGGTGGCGGCAACATCGACGGGGAGACCGTCGATTACGACGCAAGCAAACTTGCGCAAGGTGGGCCTGACGGCGTCGCGTCGGTCGTCGTGACGATCAATTATCGCTTAGGCGTGTTCGGTTTCTTCTCGCATCCTGCCGTCAATGGCGAAGGCCATCTCTGGGGCAATTACGGCGCTCTCGATCAGCAAGCTGCGCTTCGTTGGGTTCAACGCAACATCGCCTCGTTTGGCGGCGATCCAAACCGGGTCGCGCTCGGTGGCCAGTCCGCCGGTGCGGTCGACACGGGAGTAAACCAAGTGTCGCCCTTGGCCCGCGGGCTCTTCAACAGAGCTATCTATCAAAGCTCGCCAGGCTTCTTCGCGACGCTTCCATCTGCGAGCGACGCGCTGACCAAGGGGAAGAATTTCGGCACCGCGGCAGGATGCTCGGGGTCGAACGCGGCTGCTGCAAATTGTCTGCGCGGATTGACTGCCGCTCGTATTCTGCAGCTTCAGGGTACGCCGAATGCCGACGGACAATATACGTCGGGTCCTTTTGTCGACGGAACGATCATTCCTTTGACGCCGCAACAGGCATTCTCGAGCGGCAAGTTCAACAAGATGCCGATCATGGGTGGCGCGGTGAAGGACGAGTTGACGTTCATAACCGGCATCACGGAATACTTCTCGGGGCCGCCGCAAGCTCCGATGACAGCGGCGCAATATGCGGCGGCCGTCACCGGTCCTGCTGCGGCACAGTATCCGCTCTCGGCGTACGGCGGCGATCCGATGCTTGCTTACGAACGGTACTTGACCGATCCGAACAAGTGTCGCGAGCTTCACGTCGTACAGCTATGGGCGCCTCAGGTGCCGACTTATGCCTACGATTTCACGTATCAGAATGCCCCGTATTACTTTCCCAAAATGCCCGGTTTCAAACCGCTCGCCGCACATACGATCGATATTCAATTCGTCTTCAATAACTGGCACGGCGGGAATTTGGGCGTGAACCTCGACCAGAATTCAGGTCAGCCGCGCGAGATCAATCAGCAGGAGACAGTCTTGTCCGACCAGATCGTTGCGGCTTGGACAAACTTTGCAGATACCGGCAATCCCAACGGCTCCGGAAATTCGCCGTGGCCGAAATTCGACGGCGGAAGCGGCGCCAAATATTTCGTCCAGGACATACCGCTTTCGACGACGTCGATTGCGAATTTCAGAGCCGCCTACAAGTGCGATTTCTGGGATCCGCAGTTGAGCTATTGATACAGCATGCCGATGCAGTGGCCGGGGGCACTGCCATTGCATCGGCTTTTCGATGCGCTTCCTTGCGTCACTGACCGGTGAATTCGGGAACGCGTATGTTATGATGGTGGGCGAAGCTTTCTGATCTAGTCCCCCACAGGGAAATCGGCTCTGGGCATGCAGTGTGAAAACTTGGACAGTCTTTCGGAACACCGGTTGGTCAGCCCATCAGCGGAGCGCAACAAGGGCCCGGTCGCGGACCTGCTCACGCGGCTCTTGCCAGATCATGGTCTCATCCTCGAGGTGAGCAGCGGCACGGGGCAGCACATCGTGCATTTCGCCCGGCAGATGCCGTATCTGCATTGGCAGCCGACCGAACGCGACGAGGAAAGTCTCAAATCCATCGCGGGTTGGCGGGCGGCAGAAGCGTTGCCGAACGTAGGTGAACCGCTCCGCCTTGATGTAATCGATCAGCCTTGGCCAATCGGCTCTGCCTCGGCTGTCATATGCCTCAACATGATCCATATTGCGCCTTGGGCGGCGGCGGAAGCTTTTATCCGCGGCGCAGAAACGATCACAGTTCCGGGAGGGATCTTATTTCTTTACGGGCCTTTTCGCAGAAACGGCCGGCACACGGCGCCGAGCAATGAAGCATTCGATCGAGAGCTGCGGGCGAAAAATCCGGAGTGGGGTGTACGCGATCTGGAAAGCGTTGCGCGTTTGGCCGAGCTGCACGGTTTCAAGGGGCCTGAGGTACACGACATGCCGGCGAACAATCTGTCGGTTGTGTTTCGCAGGCGCCAGACCGGCTAAATCTACGACGGCTGAGCTTCAAATCTCGCGTCTTCGATGGTGACCAGACCAGCACTCACAGCAAGCCAGACGAGATGCGCATCGTTTTGCGCTCCGATCTTGCCTTTGATCGCGTAGTGATGGTTACGCACTGTTTTCGTGCTGAGATTGAGCATCTCCGCGATGGCTTCGCTCGTGAGGCCGGTGGCTAGAAGCCGAAGAATTTCGGTTTCGCGAGGGCCAAGCTGGTCGATGACGCGCTCCGGTCCCGCAAGTCGGTCTGCTGCAATAGCGCGAGAAATATCTTCGCTCAGGAAGCGGCCACCGGCTGCGACCGCCTTCACGGCCTTCACCAATTCTCCCGGCGCGCTGCTTTTCGTTACGTAACCGGATGCGCCGGCTTCGAATGCCTTGAGTGCGAAGGCGACGCCCAAGTGCATCGTGAAGACCAGGATCTTGGCGTCTTTGTCCCACTGCCGAATATGGCGCACGCCTTCGAGTCCGCTCGCGCCCGGCAGGGTGAGGTCCATGACGACGACGTTCGGCCGGTGTTCCTTGTAGGCGCGATACGCTTGCTCGGCATCATCGGCCTCCGCGCAAACGTGAAGCCCGTCCTGACGTTCGAGCAGCCGATGGTAACCTTCGCGGACGATCGGGTGATCGTCCACGAGAAGGATCGTGACCGCACTCATGCGGCCGCCTCACCGAAGGCCAGCCCGCTGGGAACTCCGAGCACCGGAATGATGGCTGCTACGCGAATGCCCTTTGTCGCTTTGGCGATGGACAGACTGCCGCCGAGCGCGGCTATGCGCTCCCGCATCCCGAGAATTCCGTGACCGTTGCCACGGCTGATGTTGCTCGCATCGCCGCCGCCGTCGTCCTCCACGGTCAGGCTGATCGTGTCGCGTGCGACGCCGACATGCTCTACCCTTAAGCGCACCTCCGTCGGCGAACCGTGCTTCATTGCATTGGTCAGGCACTCTTGAGCGACGCGGTAAATGTCGATGGCGACCTGCTTCGGCAACGAAGTCATCTTGCCGATGACGTTCAAGCGGACGACCGCGCGGGAGGCAGACTGCGTGTTGTGGTCCGACACAAGTTGGCGAAGGCTGGCTTCAAGGCCGATCTCATCAATGTTCTGGGAGCGCAGACGCACGAGCGCCCCGCGAAGATTTTCCATCATGCGCCGCTGGGCGCGGGTGATCGCGCGCGCGTCTTCGACGAGATCCTGGCGGTCGGCGGGGGCTCCCGCTTCGATGCTGGCCGCGAGGGCTGCCGTTGCCGTCAAGCACTGGCCGAATTCGTCGTGGAGGTCACGCGCAAGCGCGCGGCGCTCCTCTTCCTGGACTTGAAACAGCTTGGTCGTCAGCGCTGTTCGCGCCGCATTGGTGCGCTCAAGTTCCTCGGACAGGTCGTTGACGGCACGGGCGATCAGATTGAATTCAGCGGTACGGAACCGCGGCAGCCGCCACGCGAGGTCGCCTTGCTGCAATTTTCGCAATCCCTCGATGATGGTCCGCGCCGGGATCAGTGCATGGCCGATCATCAGCGTCGTGAGCACGGCTATCGCTGCCGCCATCGCAATAGCGACGCCAACGACGATCGAGACTTGATGCCAGGCGAGGCGCAACTCGCCATCCCGCTGAGCGGCGGAAACGACGTAGCCGGCATCTTTATCCCGGACTGAAAGATAGCGTTTTTCCGGTGTCTGCTGGCCGAAGAGAAAATCATAGGTCGCTCCGAACCACGCGGGTGCGGGTGCGCCCAGGGCTTCGATTTGACTGCAGAGTTCTCGAGGATCGACGCCGGGCGGCTTGAATGTCACGCAAATACCGGGGGAAACGACGCTCGCGGTCGCCAGCGTTTCCCAGTCGGGCATGGGGAGCAGCGAGTCTCGGCTCATGCCATCGCGCCACACGAGCTTTTGCCAGTAAAGGCCTTCGAGACGCTGGCTAACGCGATCTGCGGTTGCGGCCGTTTCGTTCTCGATCGAGCGATGGGCATCGACCATGACCCAGCCAATCGCGCCCGCAAGGCACAACAGCACAACGGCCAAAAGGCGACCTACGAGGCGGACCATCAAATGCACGGCTTGGCTCCATCTTTTGCGCCGGATGATTTGGGACCGACAACGGACCCTTTGGCAATAGCCTAACCCATGGTCGGGCATTTTGCCTAACGTCTCGCGGGGCCTGTGCCCTTCTCCAAAATGGCGTGTTGCCTTCAGTTCTCGACCCGAACGGGGCTTTAACCGGCGTGGGAAATGTGAACTTGGAATATCGTGGGGAATTTCGAAAGCTTCTCAGGGGCGACCCTCGGAATGAGACGCCGGCATTGCTGCGCCGCACGCCGCTGCTGCACTGGATGATCTTCACCGGCGTGACCCTTTTCGCGGCGGTTCTGCTCTGGCACTTCGGCCTGATCCAGCAGATGGTCGTCAGCGACCGCACGCATATTTCGTCGTTGATTGCGGTGCTCTATATCGGGGCCTCGCTGCATTGCCTCTGGCGGACGATCATCATCTCCCGTGAAGACGACGCGGCGCGTCGGGCAGGACAACTGGTGGCGGCAGACAGCCGCCTTCTCGCTTTTCACGAGAGCGCCGCGGGCGTCGCCGGCGAACTCCCGAAGGGCCTCGTCACGTCGCATATTCGCAATCTGGCGACGAAGGCCGGTTTGCAGGGAGGCGGGCGCCTCGATCAAACGCTTCTTCTGCGTGGCCTCGCGGGACAGTTGCGGGGATCCAACCACTTCGGCTCGTTCGCGAGCGACACGTTGATGAAGCTTGGGCTGCTCGGAACGATTGTCGGCTTCATCATGATGCTGGCGCCCATCGCCGGACTGGATGCCGAAAATCGCGCGGCGCTCAGGTCATCCATGACGCTCATGGGCGACGGCATGGCGGTCGCCATGTACACGACGCTTGCGGGCCTCGTCGGGTCGATCCTGATCAAAATACAGTATTACATGCTCGATGATGCCACGAGCCGGCTCTTCAATCACGCTGTCGGTATGACCGAGGTTCATGTCGTCTCGGCCCTCGAACGGCAGACGGCGGGAAGCAAATGATCGACGAGTTTGATCTCGCTTCGCGCGACGAGCCGTTCGATCCGTTTGGCGTCATGCTGTTCAAGGCGCTACAGGTCGTCGCCTTTCTGTTCTTCATCACGCTGCTGATGGTGGCGCCGGACGCGAAGAGCGGCAAGGTCGATACGAAGGCTGAATTTCTCATCACCATTTCGTGGCCGGATAACCATCCCGACGATATCGATCTCTTCGTGCAAGACCCGCTCGGGCATATCGCTTTTTATCGCCGGCGCGAGGCGGGGTTCCTGGTGCTCGATCGCGACGACCGCGGTGGCGCGAATGACTTCATCCTTGTCGGGGACACCAAGGTCAATTCACCGATCCGGCAGGAAATCGTCAGCATTCGCGGCATCGTTCCGGGCGAATACACGGTGAATGTCTACCATTTCACGGCGACCTCCGGAAAACCGGTGCCGGTATCGGTGAAGGTCGAGAGGCTCAATCCCACCGTGCAGGTCGTGCATTACGACACGATTGAGCTCAACAGCAGCGGCGAAGAGAAAACGGCTGTTCGCTTCACGATGGATAAAGAGGGCCAAGTTACCGGTGTCAACCGCGAGCAGAAGTCGTTGTTACGCGAGCTCGCCTCTTTCAACGGCTCGGTTTGGACCGGCATGGGCATGGACAAAGGCGACGGCAAATGAGCCTGCAAAGCGAAATTCTCGGACTTGCGCTTGCGTATGCGGCGCTCGGCGTCCTGCTGTTGATCGCGCTCACGCGAAGCAATCTCGGAGTGAAGGCCAAGACAGGCGCGATCATCGCGACCAGCGTGCTCTATGTTGTCGTCTTCTTCAGGCTGCAAGGGCTTCTCGGTTGGTCTGCCTACGAAGGCTTGCCACCGCGATTTGAACTGTTGTGGGCGCGGGTCGTCGAAAGCAATGTCGTCAACAACGAGCCCGGCGCCATCCATTTATGGGTCGAGGAACTGGACGAAAAAAATCGGCCGAGCCAGGTGCCGCGCGCGTTCGTACTCCCCTATTCGGCGGCACTCGCGCAAAAAGTCGAAGCAGCCAAGAACGAGCTCAAGCTCGATCACCATCTGTGGGGAAAGCCCAAAGATTTCGGTTCGGGCGGCGGACAAGACAATCCCGGAGGCGCGGCTGTTCGCACGGGTGGCGGCATCGGAGGAGATCCATCGGGTGGGGGACTTCTCGATACCACGTTTCTCGCCGGCGGCGCGCCTGCCATCGAATTCGCGCCTTTACCTCCGCCCACGTTGCCGCCCAAAGACGATCCGTGATGCTCGTGGTGCGGTAGCTTCGGCTTTCGCGATCAAGAAGTGCGCATAAAAATAAAAATGAGGGAGTGCTCGCGGTGTCCGACGACGGCAAGACCAATCCCAACAGAAATCCCAACAGGCACGCGCCATGGATCCTAGGATGGTTCATTCTCGATGCGGTCGTCGCGCTCGCTCCACCGATCTACTGGGCTGTTGACGGCAACAGAACCGCGATTCTCGGATTGCCGGCTGTCGTGATCTACTTCATTGCCGTAGCCGTCTTCATAACGGCGAGCATCGTCGCGGCTTATCTGGCCGAAGCCCGCTCAGGGGAGGCCGGTTGATGCTCATCACATTTGGCGCCATCGCAATATTCTTCGCGATCATCATCGTCGTTCTGCAGCTCAGCGGCATCAAGGATCGCGATTTCACGGACTACGCGGTGGGTGGGCGCTCTTTCGGCGCGCGCTATCAGGCGATGTCGTTCCTCAACACCTGGTATCCCGGTGCGATGTTCACGGCGTTTGGCGGCATGGCCGCGGGCGCCGGCGTGATCTCGTTCTATGTTCTTTCCTACAGCCTGCTCACCGTCGTTCTCATGTACTTGATGGCGAAGCCCGTATGGATTTGGGGGAAGACGTTCAATCTTCGTACGCAGCCCGATCTTCTGGCGTTGCGTTTCGGCTCGCGTCATATACGGACGATTGCGGCCGTCGTCGGCATCATTTCCGGCGTTCCGTGGCTCGTTCTCGGCATGCAGGCGCTCGGTACGCTTTTCCAGCATATGTCGCTCGGCACGCTGTCGTTTGCTGAATCCGTCATGCTTGGCGTGGCGGTCATCGCGCTCCGGCAAGTGTGGACGGTGCGTATGGGCATGCGCGGCGTCGTCATCTCCGATATGGCGCAGGGCATTGTCGCCTACATCATCGGTAGCGCGGTGCTGATCGGCCTTATCGTGTGGATGGTGCTCGCACGCGGCATCACGTTCGACGCTCTCGATCAGAAGATGTTCGCCATACCTTCCATCGGTTCGACGGAAGGCCCGCTTTACCTCTTCAGCCTGATCCTGACGGGCGCGATCGGCGGATGGTGCTGGCCTTACATTTTCGTCCGACTCTTCACCGCCGATGGCGTGGAAAGCCTGAAAAAATCCGCAGCACTCGCTGTTCCGCTGTCGCTCGTCTTCGGTGTGGCGCTGCTGATATTCGGAATGCTGGGGTCGCAAATTCCGGGCGTCTCAGCGCATCCCAATGATGTGTGGTTCATCGTCAGCCAGGAAGCCGGAGGGCTTTGGCTCCTGGGACTGGCGGGCGTGATCGTGCTCGCTGCCTCGATGGGGCACACGGACGGCAACATTCAAGCGACGGGGGCGCAGATTGCCAACGATCTCGTCGGCAACTACTGGCAGCTCGGCGAGCGTCAGCTGATCGTCATCGCCAAACTCGGCATGCTCGCATTGACGGTCCTGTCGTCGTGGCTCGCTTGTCTGGAGTTGCCCGCGCTTTTCTCTCTTGCTGTCCTTGCCTATCAGGGCATCATCCAACTTGCCGTTCCGCAGTTCCTCGGCATCTTTTGGAAACGGGGTAACAAGTACGGCGCGATCGCCGGAATGGTCGCGGGGTTCATTGTTGCGGTCGTTCTAGAACTTGCGCATCCGGGTTATTTGCCTTGGGCCTACGGACTGACCTCGGGTGCCGTCGCGCTGGTCGTCAACCTGACGATATACATCGCAATGGCCTACCTGCTTCCCCAATCTCAGGCCGAACGGCAGCGCGTCGAAGAGCTGTTCGGTTTGATCGAAGGGAAGCGTTCGGAAGCGTCGCTTTCGAAAGGCGTGCGAGAGCCGGCATAACGTTTAGAGTTTTCCTGCTTTAGGGCTCGGAGCTTAGCCATGGTCTTTCGAATTCATTCGATATGCGTCAACTGAGATGGGCCCTGGGCCGCCTAAGGCGAGCGCCGCTAAGCAGGCAAGATATAAAAGATCGCACTCGATTCCCGGCTGACCGAACTGCGCTCCTGTTGGCGTTATTGCCTGAAGCTTGATCGAGCTGAAGCCATACTGCCAGTGCACGCTGAACATGGCGACGATTAGAATGATCGCCATCGGTATGCTCGCTACGCTGACGAACGCTCCGGCCAGGATCATCGCTCCGCCCAAGATTTCGATGGCAATCGTCGCCAACGACATGATGTAGGGAAGCGGCACGCCGAGCGCATTCAGGATATCCGCGAAGTGTTCCGGCCCGCGCCCCAATTTGGCAAGACCGTGCGCCATGAAACCATAGCCGACGATGAAACGCAGCGGTACCGGTGCCCAGTTCGCGAGGGCGTTCCTAGGAATATTGATCAAGGTGAGTTCGCTCATCGCCGCTTCTTAGATGCCTGCGTACCAATCGTATCCGAGGTCTTCCCAAAATCCGCCTTTGCCGCGGCCCATATGCGTGAAGCTGTCGACGAGCTCGATGGTGTGAACATATTTGGGCTGTTTGTAGCCGAGCGCGCGCTCGATGCGAACGCGGACGGGTGCGCCGTTGGCGACAGGCAGACTTTCGCCGTTGAGCCCGTACGCCAAGATCGTCTGCGGATGGCGCGCGTCGATGAGATCGCAGCTCTCGTAGTAAGGTACGGCACCGGCGTTGTCGTCGTACTTGTCATAGCAATGAAAGACAACGAAGCGCGCATTCGGCTTCAGGCCGACTTCGTCGAGAATGCGAGAGAGCGGCGTACCGGTCCATTTGGCAATGCAACTCCATCCCTCGACGCAATCGTGGCGGGTGATCTGAGTTCGCGATGGCATATTTCGCAGCTCCGCCAGCGAATAGTTTCGCGGCCGCTCGACGAGCCCGGTTACCGAGAGGCGGTAATCGGCAAACCCGTTGTCTTTGAGCGTCACATACTCGTTCGTTTGCGGATCGGTCGACCCGTTGGGGCGTTGGCCCTGGCGAATCTCGGTCTCGGAATATTCCGTTGCGAGCGCGCCGTTGCGGATCAGCAGCCGCTGGGCGTGGTAGGTGAGATCGTTTGCTTTTTCGAGAACGGCCCGAGCGGCGCTGTCGTTTTGGCTCAGGAAATCGAACGTATCGCAGCCACCGAGAGCCAGCGACGAAGCCCCAATCGCTCCCGTAAACAAGAGTTTTCGGCGGGTCAGCATGATCCTGCTCATGGCTTTTCCCCTTCATTCGCAACCTTGTCGGGGCTGGTGCGATACCACCCCGTTATCATCGAGCGTAGTTCGTTGAGGGGACCCGCTAACAAAACCATCATCACGTGGACGACGAAAAATAGGACGAGCAGGAACATCGCGAGGAAGTGGAGCGTGCGCGCCGTCTGGCGGCCGCCGAAGATTTCGACCATCCAGGGAAATCCCGCGTCAATGCCTGGGCTCATCGTCAGTCCGGTTGCGATGATCAACGGAAACAGGACGAAAAGCACGACGCAGTAGGCAAGTTTTTGGAGGACGTTGTAGCTCTTGCCGTGATGAAAGCGGAAGTGCACGTGCTCTTTAACGTCGTGCGGAAAATTTTCCAGATCGTTGCGCGTCGGAGTGAGGTCGCGGCGCAGGTGGCCGTTGGCGAGGCTTGCTGTCAGCCAAACGATCAACGTGGCAACGAGCAGCCATGCAAAGAAGAAATGAACGACACGTCCCGTTCCGAGATCCCGGTACGAGGGAATTGTGAGCGCTGCCGGAATACCGCGATAGCTCGGGTTGTCCGCGGAGCCGCTCACACCGAAGACGCCGGTTGTTTTGAATTCGTGTCCAAGGATGTTCGTCCGGCCCTCGGGGCCATTAGGTGTGTCGACGGCACGCATGCTCAGAACGGCGTTGTCGAATCCGAAGCCGCTCTGATTGCCGATATAGAGCGTCGGATGCGCATTGAAGATCTGCAGTCCCGACAACAGTAGAAAGAACAAGCAAACGGCCCACGTCCAATGGGTGAGCCGCGTTATGAGGGCTTGGCGGTAGATGAGCGGTCCTTGCGACGCCGCGCTTTCCTGAGCGATGGACATTTGCTCTCCGCATTTTATTAGGGCGACCACGATCCGGGTTCCGCGCTTCACCCCGAGGAGGGAAGCGCGGAGCAGCTATTCTCCGGAACCTTACTTCTTTTCCGGAGCCATCGAGTCATGAGCCGTTTGGCCCATGGCGTCAGACCCCATACTGTCCTTCTTCATCGCGCCTGAACCCATGGCATCTTTACCCATGCTGTCTTTTTTCATCGTGTCGGACCCCATACTATCCTTTTTCATCGCGGCGGAATCCTTGGTCATGCTGTCGCTCTGCATGGCGTCGCCCGATTTGCTCATGGAATCATCAGCAAAAGCAGGGCTCACCAGCGAACCGGCAGCGGCGAAAGCGACGGCGAGAACGATACTGCGAATGGGAAGGGCCATGCCAAAATCTCCGGGGCCGAGCGTGACCACCCCGACCCCATGGCCGGTATGCACGCTGCCTTTCGTAGTTCGATGGCGGCGTGGGGATGGTTACATGGGTGGATAAAAAAATCCGGCGGGTCGAACTACCGTAAATCCTGGGATAGTTAAGGCGAAGATAGGCAACTTCCGTCGGGCGGAACGCCTGCCGATCGGTCACGGGGAGGAAAATCGGATGCAGGGGACAAGCCAATGCTCATAACGCGCTATGCCAAGATCATAATGTGCTTAGCACTCGGCGCGGTTTGCCTATTGGTTGCTTTCAACAACATCACAGATTACGGCACGAACTACGTGTTCGTGCAGCACGTGCTGAGCATGGACAGCACGTTGCCCGACAGCAACCTCAAGTACCGGGCGATCTCAGATCCTGTCCTATGGGAAATGGCATACGCCGCGATCATAACGGCGGAGGCTCTGACGGGCGTTTTGTTCATCGGCGGAGCGGCATCACTTTGGCGCACGCGTCTGGCGCCGGCCGAGGTATTCAATCGCGCAAAGGGTTATGCGATTGCCGGGGGTACGCTTGCGTTCCTCGTCTGGTTCTTCGGCTTCATGGGGATAGGCGGCGAATGGTTCGCGATGTGGGAATCGCAAATGTGGAACGGCCAACAGTCAGCTTTCCGGTTCTATATGACGATGCTCGCGGTGTTGGTTTTTCTTAATCAGCCCGATGCCGATTTGGATTGACGGCAACGATGCTCCAACCGCTCTCTCTGAAACGTCAGGCGACAATCAAGCCGGCAACTTTTTTGCCGGTTCCGGAGATCGATTCCAACGGTTCGGATAAGAAGAAATTCTTGGACACGTTGGGCCAGTCGGCTTTGACGATGACCGCCTCTTTTCGCGCGGCCGTTGGCAAGCCGCTTACGCCATATGTAACTGCCAGGGTGTAATGGTTCGGCATGAACGATGGGTTGATCTCGATGCCCTGGAGAAATGCTTCGATTGCGCTTTCATATTCCGCCAGTGCGAAGTGACACAAGCCGAGGGCGTAATAATAAAAACTCGACGGATGCGGCTGCAGCAGCATCGCCGTTTCCATGTTGCGCATTGCGGCTTCGCCGTCGCCATGCGCCGCGAGGGCTAGGGCCAAGAAGAGCCGTCCATCGGGGAAGTTGGGCTCGAGCACGCACGCACGTCGCGCGGCTGTAAGAGCTTCGACGCCGTCTTTCGTGTGAAGCAACGTCCAACCTAGAACGGCCTGGGCCATCGGCGATTGTCCGTCGAGCGTCACGGCATGATTGGAATGCTCGAAGGCAAGACCGAGTGCAGATACGTGGTTGCTTTGCCACCCCATGCTGTGCGCGAATACCAACGCGCGTGCGAGCCAAGCATGAGCCGCGGCGTATTTTTTATCGAGTGTGATCGCGCGCGTGAAATGCTCTTGCGCCTCAAAGCAAGATTGACGGGTGTACCGCCAAAATGCCGATAATCCGCGAAGTAACGCATCGCTGGCTTCTGGGGAGGGCGTGCCGTCCGGTCGCCTGTGCGAAGTGTCCGAGAGATTCAACTCCCTGAGGCGGGGTGAAACGCCAGAAAAATGAGTGTCCGCTCGTTCCCGTTCCGGACGATTGAGCGGCTCCCGGCGGATCTCAATTCTTGGCACATAGCCGCCCCTCGGCAGCTCGACGACGATGGGATCAAATCGCCCAATCGAACGGTAATAGTCGCGGAGTTTGTCCCGCAGGCGCCCGGCTTCCATTCGGACGATCGGATTGACGAGCGGATCGAACGAGGCGGGGCGATCAAAAACATCGAGTGCAATCGTGTAGCCTTTGAGGCGTTCGGCGCGGCCCGCAAGTGTTTCGCCGACGATGTATGCGAGAAACCTCCGTCGTCGCTCGGAGTGTTTGAAAATCTCACTGCTCAAGATGCGGTCGAGCTGTCCAACGATGGCTTTCCGGTCTGACTCGCTCCAATCCATTGGCTTCGTCACATCAGGCCTCGTCCCTGCCCTCTGATCGCCGGTTGTTACCGTAACATCCTATCGTAGAGACTTTCTCCTGGCATTATTGCTCCGTAGGCGGAAAGAAAAAAAGTCGGTGGATCTAGATTTTGAAATATCGTGCGGCCAAGAACATCCAATTGCGCTTCGGCTAAACGATCGTGAGCATCAAATAACTCCGTTCAGAAATCCAGGATCGTCCGGCGTCAGCGGAATTGATTTTAATGGAGCATTGAAATGAACGCTCAAAAGCTCGTCGTCGCCCTTCCGGTGGCGCTCCTCTTTGCCGGTGGCGCACAGGTACAGGCCGGTCAGACAATTGAGGAGGCATTCGCACTCGCATGCGTGACCGATAAGTGGGACGTTAAGGAGCCCGAAAAGGGACACAAGCTGGTCCACTACGCCGGCCGATGCATTGACGTTCCCGACGATAAGAGCGAAGCACTCACTTCAGAGGATTGCGTCGGCAAGTACGAGTATATGCCCGATTGGGAGTTGGAAGGGCTCCGGTACCTGCACCCGGAACCTTAAAGGTGGTGACCACATCACCGACACATGGGAAGAGGGGTCACACCTCAAAGTGAACGTCCACAAGACGACCGGTGGAACGGGAAAGTACCAAGGTGTAACCGGTGGCGGCACGTACACGATGGACAGTATTACGGATACCCTTGGTGGCGGCAGACTCATAGGCAAGATCTCGCTGCCCTGAGATGACGTCCTCCAGACGCCAATGCTCGATGACGACAGAGTGAGTGCCTCAGTCCGACATTTCGCTGCCGGAGCGTTCTGATCGGTAGTTGGGTTGAGCATCGATAGGGGCTGGCCGCCCATGACCATGACGCCCGACGAGATGCGAGAGGAGATGAAGCGAGGCATCGACTCTCTTCTCGATCTCGTCTTTTCTCAAAGCGCATGTGAGACGCCGTTGTATTCAAGAAGCGAGGCGTTCGAGCTGATTCACGCCGCCTTACGGGTTTGCAGCGTGAGCTCGGAGAGCACGCTCGCGGCCTATGCGACGACAACCATCTTGGACATGCTGGGGCTGAAGTTTTGGACCTTCGACGAGTACGAGGCGCAGGTCTGCCGCGGAGCCATTCGGCCGTTCAACCTCGATGAGGAATAGGATCGAAACTCCCGAATTTCGCGCGCAAGTTTCGGGCTGCTTGCGAGACGCGATTGGACGAATGCGCAGATGGCTGCCATAGCCGGCGACTGGGATTTCCCGAAAGGTCGAGGCGCAAATGTTAGGTGCGATGGCCGAAATCTGTGAGAACCCTACTGAGGGCTTCGCTATCGATATGCACGGGTCCGGTGAAGGGATGATCGATTGAAACGATCACGAGTAGGCCCATAAAGACGATCGTCGATAGGATGCCTGTCATCAGAACTTGAGCGCTAAGATTTTCGGTTCCAAAGAAGAACGTGAATCCGACTGTGAGGATCGCGCCAAAAACCAAGACGAGCCACAGAACGCTCGGCACAATGCCGGCGGCGAGCTGAATTCTCGTTCGCCGAGATTGGGTAAGGGCGTCGAGCTGTTTGAACATCTCGGTATATACCGCCGATGACCCGCCATCCGCGCTGCTTGCGCGAATTTCCGCCAGGTAAAGATCATCCAGTGCTTTTCGCACATCTTCGCTCGCGTCCTCGCCGGCCATTCGCGGCCAGTCTTTCTCAATCGCGAGAGTCAAATAGTTGCTAAGCGCGTTCTGCATCACAACCGCGTCAGGGACGGGGCCTGTGGAGAGTCGATAAAGCGTTGCGGATGCGCCCGCTTCTTGGAGGACGGCGGTTTCGGCATCGCTAAAGCGCTCCCAAACGACGATGACCGCGAATGCCAGAAGGACCGCGCAGATGACGCCAACGGTCGCAAATTTGAAGCCGGCAATTTCATTGTTCGACGTCAAACGCTCCAGTCCGACTCTGTGCCGGACGAACACTGTGCCGATCATCGCGGCTCCCGTGGGAATGACGACGACCAGGAGCATCCCCAGCCAAAGAGGAAGTGAGGACAGGTAATGCGACATCGACTGATTTCCCCCGACTGGCGCTGTCGGGGACAATAAGCATGGTCACGCGAAATACGCATCTACCGTGCGGGGGCCTGGGGGCGAATCTTCGGATGGGAACGGAAACCGCGGATGCGCTTGCGCGGCACTTTCGCGGCGAGACCATTGTCTGCCGAGCGCCCGCCAGACGAATTCTGCGGAAGGCGAAATGTCGCTAACCTATTGATTTTTGGCGCGCCGGAGATGAGAACTTTTTCTTCCTCGTTACGGTCGATTGATGCCCTCCTAATCACCTTGGACGTGCGATTGCTCCCTCTTGGGCTGTCAGCGGAAGTCGATTGAATCGGCGGGGGGGGGTGCGCCAATGCCCGTTGCTCGTTAATCGCTGCAATGCTAATTGGCTGATGTCGGAAAAGGCTGACTTGGTTTGGTAAGCCCAAGTCCTTTCGATAACGAAAGCTCTGGTCTTTGGCTTCGTGCACGAGATCCCCGCGACGAACATCGGGCGCCGTTTGGCAGTCCAATCGTTCGTCCGTGTGGTTCTCAGATGCGAGGAACGCTCCGGTCGAACATCGACCTAGGAGCGGTTCATGCACAGCCACCACCACCCTGAAATTTATGATGTCGTGATCGCCGGCGCTGGCCCTGTAGGCTTGTTTCTCGCGTGTGAGCTGCGCCTCGCAGATCTCTCGGTTTTGGTGCTGGAGCGAGCTGAGGATCCGCGATCGCCCCTGAAGCGACTTCCATTCGGCATGCGTGGCTTATCCGCTTCCACTGTCGAAGTCTTCTATCGTCGTGGTCTGCTGGACGACCTCGTGGTGGCGGGACGCGTTGGCGAAGAAATCGCAAGCAGTCTTGCCGCTGCACATTTCATGGGGCAGCGCCGTCAACCGGGTGGGCATTTCGCCGGCATCCAGTTCTTCCTGGACAACGTCGACATCTCGAAATGGCCTTATCGTTTGCCAAGCCCCGCGGGCACCCACATGGCCGCGTCGATGGAGCAGATCGAATCCGTCTTGGCCGCCCGTGCGGCCGCCTTGGGCGTGGATGTCAGGCGTGGTCTCGGCGTCGAGGGTTTCGATCAATCGTCTGACGACGTGAACATTCACACGGACAGTGAGGCTGTTCGCGGGCGCTGGCTCGTTGGATGCGACGGCGGCCGCAGCACGGTTCGCAAGGCTGGCGGCTTCGAGTTCGTCGGCACCGATCCCGAGTTCACCGGTTATTCCGTTGAGATCGAATTGGCCGATCCGGACAGCCTCCCACAGGGCCGCCACTACACGCCGACAGGCGTGTACACTTACGCGAGGCCGGGGACGATCGCGATGGTCGAGTTTGACGGAGCTGCGTTTCATCGAACGCAACCGATGACGCTCGGGCACGTGCAGGCAGTGTTGCGACGTGTCACCGGATCTGATGTCACCGTTACGGCCCTTCAACTTGCTACGACGTGGACGGATCGTGCCTATCAGGCGACCGCTTATCGGAAAGGGCGGGTACTGCTCGCTGGTGACGCCGCTCACATCCATTCTCCCTTGGGCGGCCAGGGGCTCAATCTAGGGCTGGGGGATGCGATGAATCTTGGTTGGAAGCTGGTTTCCACGATCCATGGCCACGCGCCGGCGGATCTGCTCGACAGCTATTTCAGTGAGCGGCATCCCGTGGGCGCACAGGTTCTCGACTGGTCACGTGCGCAAGTCGCGCTCATGCGGCCAAGCCGGAGTTCGCGAGCGCTCGAAGCCATTGTGCGGGATCTCATCGACACGCGTGACGGCGCGACCTACTTCGCCGAGCGCGTGTGGGGTGTCTCTCTCCGCTACGAACTTGGCGGCGGCCACCCCTTGGTGGGCCGCAGCGTTCCTGACTTTGAATTGACCGAGGGTACGAAACTGGGTGAGTTCCTTGGGAAAGGAAAAGGCCTCTTCTTGGATTTTTGCGCGCATACGCCACTTCGAGCACTAGCTAGTCGCTGGAGCGAACGGATCAATTACGTCGCTACTGGCGCCAAAGATCGGCTGGGCTTGAGCGCCTTGCTCGTGCATCCGGACGGTTTCGTCGCCTGGGCCGCTGACGACGTCCCTATTCTTGAAGAAGCAGCTCAAACCGCGTCGCGATGGTTTGGCGCAGCTAATGAATGATGAAGAGTTCTCATCTTCATCCGCCAGGGCGAAGCGCGATGGCCTGATTCATTTGCATTTTTTTTATTGGCGCGCCCGAAAGGATTCGAACCTCTGACCCCCAGATTCGTAGTCTGGTGCTCTATCCAGCTGAGCTACGGGCGCGCATTTTTCGTCGCATCGGGGCGGTGGGCCCCGTCCGGCGGTGTGGCCGGGCGGCGAAGCACCCCTCTCTAGTTGGTCGCGTCGCGGAGCGCAAGTGCTTCGGACAGAGCTTTAGCGGACGAGTCGCCGCGCTCCCCCTGACCTCAGAGTTGGCCGCGACTCCTGATGCGCAGCGGGGGTCAAGATCGAGCGCTCTCGAGGACGTTTCAGTCGACGTGCCGATCCGGCAGCTCTATGCGGAAATGCGCGCCTTTTTTGCTGTCCATAAGCTTCAGCGAGCCGCCGTGGGCCTGCACCAGCTCGGCCGAGATGACGAGGCCGAGGCCCGTTCCGCCCTTCTTTGTCGAGCCTTGGAATGCCTTGAAAAGATTTTCCCGGGCCTTTGGCGGAATGCCGCTGCCGTTATCCATCACATCGATGATGACCTTGCGTCCTTCGCGATGAGCTGCAACGCGAACCTCGCCGTCGGTTTTACCTTCAACACTTTCGATCGCCTGCGCGGCATTGCGTATGAGATTGCTCAAGGCGCGGAACAGGTGCTCCTGATCGGCGTCGATCCGCAGGTTGGGATCCATCTCGGTGATGAATGCAACGTTGCCTTCGCGGGGGAGGCCCTGACTATCGGCGACTTCTTCGACCAGAGGCTTCAGCAACATCAATTCGCGGCGTGGGGCAGCTTCGGAAACGCCGCCGAATTGTGCCGATGAATTGCAGAACTGAATGGCCCGATCGAGGGAAGCAATGAGCTTTGGAACAAAGCGCTGCACCGTCGGGTCGGGGAGATCGACGAGCCTGTCGGATATCAGCTGCGTATTCGCGAGCATGTTGCGCAAATCGTGATTGATTTTCGAAACCGCCATGCCGAGTTGCGCGAGACGGTTCTTCTGGGTGAGCAAATTGCCGAGCTGACGCTGCATGCTTGCGAGCTCGCGTTCGGCGATGCCGATCTCGTCGCCGCGGCCGGTCTCCGGCATGATGCGGCTTTGATCTTCGGGGTTTTCCGCGAAGTGCAGCATGTTGCTCGTGATGCGCGTCAGTGGCTTTACGAAGAGCCGGCTCAGCGCAAAATAAACGACGATCGCCGTCAGCACCGAAAGGATGATCGACAGCCAGAGAATGTTCATGCCGTAGCGGATCATCGCCGCTTTGAGCGGCGCTTCCGGAATGACGATTTCGATCAGGTCGTTGTTGTCGGCCCCGGTGTGGCCGATCACGCGGATGGTGCGATCGCTCGAGGCAAGCGTCGTCACCGCATCCTTGGCTTGCTGGAGACGCGTCGTCAGGCTTTCCCAGAAAGTTTCGGGCTCGGGCGGCAGATAGTACACGTAGTCGATGGTCAGGTCGCCTTCGGGCGGAAATACCATCCGGCGCTCGCCTTCGCTTCGCGATGCGATTGCGCGCACTTGCGCGGTCCGAAGGAGATCAGCGCGGAGAGCCGACGGGATTTGTCCGCCGGGAAAAGCATCGGACGTCAGCGCCGCAAGTTGGGCCGCTGTCAGCCGCTCTTGAAGCCAGGTCACGCGGTAGCTTGCGATCGACGGCAGAAAGATCAGCGCTTCGGCGAGCAGAACGAATGCGGCCGTGAGGATGATGAGCTTCGCCGGAAGGCCGCGGCTTTCCCAGAGGTGCTTCAGGGCATGCCAGGGCGCGGCAGCAAAAGACGTTTTCGCCTTCAGGTCGTCAGTCTCTGGGTTGCCGCTGTTGGTAATTGCGCGCTGCACCGGATCGTACTTCTCCATTGGCGGAGATCATTAACCGAGCTTTGCCAGTAACGCGATGACTTTGCGCAAAAAGGGGTTACTCGGAACTGTTGCAAAGTAACGGAATGCAGCTTTCTTGTTGATCTCCGAAAGCGTCGGGTAGGGCGAAATCCATTCCGTCATCGCCTTGATGTTGAGGCCTTGTGATATGGCAAGCGACCACATCTGAATCAACTCGCTGGCCTCAGCTCCGACGATGCCTGCGCCCAATATTTTCCCGTGCTTCGACGTTATGACCTTTATGTGCCCATCGGTCTCGTGTTCGAGCTGGGCCCGGTCGTTCTCATGATAGGGCCAGCGCAGGACGTTTATTCTGCCGTACTTGGCGCGCGCCTCGGTTTCGTTCAGGCCGACAGTTGCAAGTTCGGGGTCTGTAAAGACGACGCGCGGCGCGACCCGGGCCTTTGCTCTCGCAGGCAGGCGGAAAAGCGACCTTCGCAAGACAGTCTCGGCATGATCGCCCGCGACGTGGGCGTATCGCGGAGCGCCCGTTGCGTCGCCGATCGCGAAGACCCGACTATTGGCCGTTCTCAATCCGGCGTTAACTTTGATGGCATTCGGCTTGACCTTTACGCCGGCGGCGTCGAGGCCGAGATCGGCAATGTTGGCTTTGCGTCCGGCTGCGAGGAGGATAGCCGACCCCTCGATGGTTTCGGACGCGCCACTGGTTTGAAGTTCGACGACGATTTTCCCAGTGCTGCCCGAGACGCGCTTTATCTGCACGCCTTCGCGAATGACGATGCCTTCATCGGAAAGCCGTGCGAGGAGCGCGACTGCGAGTTCGGGGTCTTCGCCGCCGAGCGCATTGGCGTTATCGAGCACGGTCACGCGGGAGCCAAGGCGGCGGTAAGCCTGCGCCAGTTCCAATCCGGTCGTTCCAGCGCCGATAATGAGGAGGTGCGGGATCAAGCTCGTATTGTCGAAGATTGTTTCGTTCGTGAAATAGGGGACATCCGCCAGGCCCGGAATGGGTGGAATGATTGGCGAGGAGCCCGTTGCGATGACGATCCGGCGTGCTGTGATCCGGTAGTCGCCAGCCACAACCGTCGACCGGTCGACGAACTTCGCAGCTGCCGAGATGACGCGGATGCCGAGGCCAGTGAAACGCTCAACGGAATAGTTCGGCGAAATCTTCGCGGTCACGTCGTCGATGTAATGGCTGACCGCGGCGTGGTCGATCAGCGGCTCGACACCGCGGATGCCGAAGGGCGAAGCGGTGCGCATTGCGTAGGCTCGTTTGGCTGCGACCAGCAGTGCTTTCGATTGCACGCCTCCGTAGTTAAGGCTGTCCCCGCCCATTTTGTGCTTTTCGATTAGAACCACGCGCTGTCCGAATGCGGCCGCGGCCGAGGCGAGGGCCAAGCCACCGGCGCCCGCACCGATTATGCAAAAGTCGGTTTCGATGTTTTGGCTCTGAGGGGCCTCGTCGGCCGTGTCCTTGGGCATAAAGGGCGATCCAGAAATGAAATTGGTTCGGCTAATTCGAATGCGCTTTTGATGCTCGCCCGGAAGACGCGGGCGTCAGTCTCCAACGGCGTCAGCGGGACAGTTTAATATGCTGGTGCCGCTTTGGGTGCGGGAGATCCTTCTCTATCCCCTGTTCGCAAGAGCGCGGCCCCGCCAGCAACCGCGGGATGGGCTAGGGCCTTATTCCGGCTTATACGACTGGTGGCGCGGAGAGGTTGCTTCGCGGGCGTTTGCAGACGGCTGCAGCAATCCTTCGGATTAGAACGGTTGTCGTGGCTTGCGCTCGTTGACTTGCCCAAGCGGCCCGACTATAAGGGCGCGAATTCCCGAGATATCTGCACTCTGCTGGGGTCTTGAGCCCCGGGCGACGTGTATTGGTAAGTCTCGGAAAAAAATAAGCAATATGCCGGCGTCCAGTACTGGATGCGGCTCAAGAGACTTGGACGGAGAGTTCCGTGAAGCGCACATATCAACCGAGCCGCCTTGTTCGCAAGCGCCGCCACGGATTTCGCAAGCGTATGCTGACGACCGGAGGTCAGAGAGTTCTGGCGCGCCGTCGTTCGAAGGGCCGCAAGCGTCTTTCGGCCTAGTCGGCTCTAGCGCCAAGGCCCCGTTGTCGCTTTGTCGCGGCTCTGGAGGCTGTCATTCCGATCCTGCCAACGCTCAAAGTGCGGTCCGAATTTCTGGCTGTGCGTGGCGGCCGGCGATCATCCACGCCGGCATTTCTAATTGAAATGCGTGAACGATCCGACGCGCCGAAGCGCGCCGGCGCAGGGCCCCGTTTCGGGTTCACGATCACAAAGAAAATTGGTAACGCGGTTACGCGTAACCGTATTCGCCGCCGCCTGAAGGCGGCCTTCGCGGCAGACCTTAAACGACGGGAACTCGGGTCCTGCGACTATGTCGTGGTTGCCCGCCGCGCCGCCCTGGACCGTCCGTTTGCCGAGCTACTTGGCGACGTCAGCCAAGCCATGTCCGCGCTAGCCCGCAGCCGGCCAGTCCGAACCGATAAAATCCGAGTTGATAAAAAAGGTTCAGCGTGACTGGGTGTCCCCTTCCTTTTATGACCAGTTTCCGCCATCGCTTCCGGGCCTAAACTAGGCCCCTGCCGCCGGCGCCGTGCCCTGAGGATTTGATGAGCTCTCCCAACGATCCCAAAGACCAGAACAATTTGATCCTCGCCGTGGTGCTGTCGATCGTGGTGCTGATGGGCTGGCAATACTTTTTCGCGCGCCCGCAAATACAACACGAGCAGGCTCGCCAAGAGTTCAACAACGCCCAGAACAACGGCACGGCGAACGTCGAGCGCCCGCCTAACGGCGCCACTTCGCCAGTCGCCCCTCCGTCCACCGCTGTTCCCGGTACAACGCCGCCGCCGCTCGAAAAGCCGCTGACACGCGAAGAAATCCTGAAACAATCGCCGCGGATCGAGATCGCCACGCCGTCACTCGAGGGCTCGATCGATCTGAAGAGCGGTCGCATCGACGATCTCGTGCTGTCGAAATACCGCGAGACGGTCGATCCCAACAGCCCGAAGGTGACGCTGCTGTCGCCTGCCGGGACGACTGATCCTTATTTTGCTGAATTCGGCTGGGTGCCCCAAGCGGGTTCGGCCATCAAGGTGCCGGACCGCGACGCGGCTTGGACGGCCGAAGGCGGGACGACACTGACGCCGGAAACTCCGGTGAGCCTGGTGTGGGACAACGGCCAAGGGGTCGTCTTCCATCGCACCATGTCGATCGACAAGGACTACATGTTCAAGGTCGTCGACGAGGTCGAGAACAAGACCGGCGCAGAGATCACTCTGATGCCCTACGCGCGCGTCCATCGCAGCGGCCATCCGCCTTCGCAGGTCTTTTCGGTTCTTCATGAAGGTCTCGTCGGCGTTTCCGGCGAGCACGGCCTTCAAGAGTTCAGGTTCGCCGACGCCGTCAAAAGCGGCGTTCCGACGACATTCGAGAATGTCATCGGCGGCTGGCTCGGCATAACAGACAAATACTGGGCGACGTCACTGGTTCCTGATCAGACGGCTCCCTATCGCGCGACATATACCGCACTTCCCGCTCGCGATCCGGGTGGCAAGGACGCGTTCCAAACGGACTATCTGCGCGGCGCTCTATCCGTGCCGCCGGGTATGCGCAAGGGAACCGAGGCGCATCTGTTCGCCGGCGCCAAGAAAGCTTCTTTGATCGACGGGTACGAGAACGCGCTGCATATCCTGCGCTTCGACCGCATGATCGATTGGGGCTGGTTCTATTTCATCACGCGTCCGCTCTTCCATTTGATGGAACTCATCAATGGGGTCGTGCACAACTTCGGCATCACCATTCTCATTCTGACGGTGTTCGTGAAGGCGGCGTTCTATCCGCTCGCCACCAAGCAGTACATGAGTATGGCGCGCATGAAGATGATGCAGCCGGAAATGGCGCGCATCAAAGAGCTGCATAAGGATGACCCGCAGCGGCAGCAGAAAGAAATCTTCGAGCTTTATCGCAAGGAGAAGATCAACCCGCTTGCCGGCTGTTGGCCGATCCTCTTGCAGATCCCGGTCTTCTTCGCGCTCTATAAGGTGCTGTTCGTCACGATCGACATGCGTCACGCGCCGTTCTTCGGCTGGATCCACGATCTTTCCGCGCCCGATCCGACGTCGCTCTTCAATCTGTTCGGACTGCTTCCGTTTGCGACGCCCGAGTTCCTGCACATCGGCGTGTGGCCGTTGATCATGGGCATCACGATGTGGGTTCAGATGCAGCTCAACCCGCCGCAGCCGGATCCGATCCAGCAGCAGATCTTCCAGTGGATGCCCGTGATGTTCACGTTCCTGCTGGCGAGCTTCCCGGCAGGTCTCGTGATCTACTGGGCGTGGAGCAACACGCTCTCGATCGCGCAGCAGATGCTGATCAACAAGCGGGCGGGCGCCGAGATTCATCTATTCGGGAATCTCAAGCGAACGTTTGCTCCGCTCCTACGATTGTTCGGAGCCAGTAGCGGCTCCGGCAAATAACTTTGCCGGAGGCGGCCCCTTTTTGCGGGGCCGCTCCATCGGATCAGAAAATGACAGACGCAGCGACGTTATCGGCTGACGAGATAGAAAATGGCCGGCGTCTGTTCACGCGTGCCTGGACTTTCGCGCGCGGCACGCCAGATCTCGATCACCTGCCGCCCGACGACCGGCCGGAGATAGCCTTCGCCGGGCGTTCAAACGTCGGCAAGTCGAGCCTCATCAATGCGCTCGTCGGCCAGCTGCGGCTGGCGCGCGCGTCGAACACGCCGGGACGGACGCAGGAGCTGAACTTCTTCACTGATCCGGAGCGCGATCTCTTTCTCGTGGACATGCCTGGCTACGGATTTGCTGAGGCCCCGAAGGAAAAGGTGGCGGCCTGGAACAAGGTCATTCGCGCCTATCTCGCCGGACGGCGGACGCTTCTCAGGGTGTTTCTTCTCATCGACGCGCGCCACGGGCTGAAGCCGCCGGACGATGAGATCCTGGACCTGCTCGACGGCGCGGCCGTGTCCTATCAGGTCGTGCTGACCAAAGCGGACAAGATCAAACCGACGGACCTCGAAAAGGTCATGGAGCGCACGCTGAAAGCGCTCGCGAAACATCCTGCGGCATTCCCAGCCATCATCGCGACGTCATCGGAGAAGGGGCTCGGATTTGAGGAGTTGCGCGGAACGATCGCCCAGCTTCTGGAATCGCACGGGAAGTGACGTCAGTGCAGAAACTTCTGCATTAGGCCCATTCCGGATTCGCCGAAGGTTGCGAGTGCTCCGCCGACGACCGCCGCGACCGTCCAACCGAGAAAGCGCGTGAGGGTTCGTGCGATGTTGGCGCGGACTTTTACTTCGACGAGTTGATCGGGAAGTGCTGTTTCGGCTGCAACGCCGTCGGCGCCGATCGTGCGGGCGGAGACGATAATCTGCAGGCTCGACCAGCCCCGCGATTGCGGCGTGATCAGAAAACGCCAGCTCGCGAAATCGTCGCTCGCGTAGCCGAGGTTGCTTTCGATCCATTGCGTTTCGGGCGAAGCGGATTCGATGAAGAATCCGCCCTCGGGCGCGCGAATGCGAACCGACATTGCCTTGGTGACGGCGACAGCGTGCTGCCAGACTTGGCCGCCGCCTTCGAGGCCTTCCGTTAGCGCTTTGACCGAGGCTTTGGCGATGCGGATTTCAGCGCGAGAGGTTTTTCCGACGCGCATCGAACGGGGAATATTTTCCGCGAGTTGCCCGGCGTCGACGTTCGAGCCCTTGGCGCGTTTTTCCTTGCGACGCACTTTGCCGTCCGGCGCTGGGCGCTGCGAAGCAGGCGGGCCCATCGGAGAATCGGTCCGGAAAGCAGGGTCGTGACCGAGAGCGGGTCTTGAACCCGGAGGTGCTGAACCCGGCGCCATTGGGCCGCCCTGTGCGGGTCCCATCGGCGCCGACGGCATCGGAGCGGACGGCATGGGGCCGGAAGGCATAGGACCGCGCATCCGCGGGTTTACGGGTCCGCCGTGGATTGGCGCTCCGGGTGGAATTGGAGGCGGCTGTATCCTGGAAGGTTGCGGGCGCGGCGGCAGGTCCGCGAAAATATCGGGCGGTGGTGCGGGGCTCGCCTGTGGCGATACCGGGCCAGCCGGATGGGGCTGCGGGAATGACTGGTCGTTCGGCCTCGCGGGGGCGGCCGGAGCTTGCTGTCCCTGCCAAGCGGGATGAGACCACGACGGATCGCGCTGGGCACGCCCTGGCTGCGGACGCTCTGGTTGGGCTGCTGGCGCGCCGCCGCCAAAGCTCGGTTCGGGCCGATACCGTTGCGCTTCGTGCGCTTCGCGCTCGCCGCCAGTCGGCAATTGCGGGTCGAGTGGCGCGGGAAACGACGGCGCGGGTGCGGGAGCTTCGGGTGCCGGATAAGGTGCGGCTTCGGTCTGTGGCTGCGGTCCGGTCGCGCCACCCGCGCTGCTGAACGTAGGCTCTTGCCGGACTTCTCGCCGGGCTAGCTCTTCTGTCTGCTCGCGTTGGGGCTCAGGCGCCGAGGCGACCTCCGGCGGCGGCACCGTGGGTTCGGGATGTGAAGGCGCGGGGCTCGGGGCGGCCGGGCTCGGGGCGTATGGGCCGGGCGGGGGCGGCGCCGGGGGCGCGGGCCGCGGCATGTCCTTCATGATTTCGCGCAAGGACGGCGCCGCACGCGATTGGACGCGTTCGCGGGCCCGGGCGAGCACGTCATCGGCGACGGGCGGCGGCGGTTGGGCCGGTGCCTCGCGCGGCGGCGCCAGCGCGGCTTGTAGGGCCCGGATGGCGTTATCGAACGTCAGCCCGTGGGCTTCGAGAATTTGTGCGGCCAGGCTTCGCGCGTCGCCGACGATTGCGGCGAGCACGATCGCGCCGTTGATATCGCGCCTGCGGCTTCCGCGCGCGGCTGCTGCGGCAGCCTCGAGGATGCGCCGAACGTCCTTCGATACGCCGAGGGAATCATGGCGTTCAGCAGAGGGTTCAGTGCCTTGCAGGACGCGCGAGACGACGTCGGCCTTCAGGCGTTCGGCGTTGATTTGGCTGGCGTCCAGCACCGCGCCCGCATCGGGATCGTCGCAGAGGGCTGCAAGCAGATGCTCGAGCGAAACCTCTGCCGCGCCGCTCGACCCGGCAAAGTCGGCACCCCGTGCCAGCGTGGCACCAAGATCCGACGACATCGGAATCTGCGTAATATCTGTGGCCGTCACGCCCACGACGTCTCCCAAACTGAAGGCCAAGACGGCCAAGACTGGCCAGGACTCAATGCATTAACGTGCCGAAAGGACATGCTGATGGCAAGGTATAGCAATGGCATGATCCTGGCACGGCAGAATGACTTTTCCTCCCCAGATGCCCCCAACGCCTGCGTCAGTAACGCCCGCGGGAGGCAAAGGCCGGGAATTCCGTTGAGGCATTTGGCCGAGAAGCTATAAGACCGCGACGAAGCGACCGGCTCCCCGCCGGCGCGAACAGAATGGCAAAAGGGGGAGCGCGTGACGTCGACCAAAAATCTCTCGGGAAATGCTGGCGCGGCGCCGGTTGAAACGCCTCTCAGCGCACATCAGCAAGCGCGTATCCTCGCGGAAGCCATACCGCATCTGATTCTCTACGATGAAAAGACCGTCGTCATAAAATTTGGCGGCAATGCGATGGTCGACGAGGAGCTTTTCAAAGCCTTCGCGCAGGATATCGTTTACCTGAAGCAATCCGGCATCAATCCGATCGTCGTGCATGGCGGCGGCCCGCAGATCGGCAGTATGCTGCAGAAGCTCGCGATCAAGTCGGATTTCGTCAACGGTCTGCGCGTGACGGACAAGCCGACGGTTGAGATCGTCGAGATGGTTCTCTGCGGAAAGATCAACAAGGAGATCGTTTCCGCCATCAACCAGCAGGGCGGCAAGGCGGTCGGCATCTCGGGCAAAGACGCCAACTTGATGATCGCCAAGAAGATCACCGAAATGCCGCACCCTCAGTCGAACGAGATGCAGAAGGTCGACATCGGCTTCGTCGGGGATCCGGTGGAAGTCAATCCGCACATCGTCGAAGTGATTTCGAAATCCGATCTCATTCCGGTGATCGCGCCCGTCGCCATCAGCCGCGAGGGCGAAACGCTGAACGTCAACGCCGATACGTTCGCGTCGGCTCTTGCGGCACGCATGCAGGCCAAACGGCTGCTTCTGCTGACCGACGTTTCCGGCGTGCTCGACGAGAACAAGAAGCTCATTCCGAGCCTTTCGATCGAAGAAGCGCGCGCCATGATCAAGAGCGGCGCGATTTCGGGCGGCATGATCCCGAAAATCGAGGGCTGCATCGAGGTCGTCGAGGCGGGCGTCGAAGGCGTCGTCGTGATCGACGGACGCGTGCCGCACTGTGTGCTCTTGGAACTCTTCACCGAGCACGGCGTCGGCACGCTCGTGAAACGCGCCGAGCGCAAGCGGGGCAAGGCCTGATGGCCATTCCGGCCTCAGCGTCGGATTTGCCGAAGCTCGTGCCGGCTGCGGCCAAGCGTGGGTTCACTCACGTCGACGCCTGGATTTTCGATCTCGACAACACGCTCTATCCGGCGTCCTGCAACCTCTTTGCGCAGGTCGATCTGCGCATGAGCGAATTCATCGCGAAGACAATCGGTGTTCCGCGCGAGCACGCGCGCCATCTGCAGAAGGCCTACTATCGCCAATTCGGGACGACGCTCGCCGGGCTGATGAAGGTACACAAGCTGCAGCCCGGTCCGTTCCTCGAATACGTGCACGATATCGATCTTTCCGTTGTCCCAGAGATGCCGGATCTCGCGTCTGCGATCTCGGCTCTTCCAGGGCGCCGCCTCATTTTTACGAACGGCTCTCGCCGTCACGCCGAGAACGTTGCGCGCAAGCTCGGCGTGCTCGATCTCTTCGAGGACATCTGCGATATCGCCGCGATGGACTATGTGCCGAAGCCCGAACGCGAAGCCTTCGACAGGATGCTGAAGCTGCACGATGTTCCTGCGGCACAGGCGGCGATGTTTGAAGATATGCCGCATAATCTCGTGGCGGCATCGACGCTCGGGATGACGACCGTGCTCGTTCATTCCGACTACATCGATCATCCCGCGCAGCTGAAAATCCGGGAATGGCGCGAGCTTCCGGATCATGTGCACTACTTGACGCGCGACCTCACAAAATTTCTCGTCGACGAGGTTTCGGCTCCAGCGAAGTAGGATGAGTGCGATGCCGGGCGGCGTCGAAAAGCTGGCCATCTTTGGTGTGCCGCTCGCGTTCATTTGGCTCTCTTTCATAGTCGAGCTGACGCCCGGCCCGAACATGACGTATCTCGCCGTTCTGACGTTGGCCGATGGCCGCCGCGCTGGTTTCGCGGCAGTTGCCGGTGTCGCCTCCGGCCTTCTTCTGATTGGCCTTCTTGCCGCGCTCGGAGTCGCGGCGCTCATTTCGGAATCGCGGATCCTCTACGAATTATTCCGTTGGGCCGGCGCTCTCTACATGTTCTGGCTGGCCTACGACATTTGGCGCGGCGAAGAGCCAACGGAGGCTAAGGGTGAGGCCGCACAAGCCACGCCGGACCGGTATTTTTTTCGCGGCTTCCTGACGAATGTCCTCAACCCAAAAGCGGCGCTCTTCTACATCGCGGTGCTTCCGCAATTCATCGATGCCAGCCGGGATCTGCTGCCGCAAACGGTGGCTCTCACTCTGGCCTACGTTGCCATCGCGACGATCGTTCATGGCGGGATCGTCGCGTTGGCTTCGAGAGCGCGGCCTTTGCTGCAGGACGCGGATCGTATGCGGGTGGTGAGACGAGGACTGGCGATCGGTCTCTTGCTGGTCGCGTTGTGGCTTCTGTGGTCGACGAAAGCGTCAAACGGCTAGGCGAGCGGCCCAGATTTTCTCGCGGGGCGGCCATCGATCAACCGCGGCCGATGAAGGGCATTTCCGTCGCCATCAGCGTCATGAACTGCACGTTGGCATCGAGCGGCAGGTTGGCGATGTAGAGCACGGCGTCCGCGACGTGGGCAACGTCCATCCGCGGCTCGACCATGACGCGACCGTCAGCTTGAAGAATTCCGCTCGCCATTTTGGCTGTGACGTCCGTCGCGGCGTTGCCGATATCGATTTGCGAGCAGGCGATGTTATCGGCGCGGCCATCGAGTGAAATGGATTTCGTGAGACCGGTGATGGCGTGCTTCGTTGCGGTGTAGGCGGCCGAGAATGGGCGCGGCACTTGCGCCGAGATCGAGCCGTTGTTGATGATCCGTCCGCCACCCGGCGTTTGCGCCTTCATGATCCGGATGGCTTCGCGCGCGCAGAGAAACGGTCCCGTCAGATTGACGTCGACGACGCGCTTCCATTCTTCGAGCGCCAGGTCTTCGAGCGGTACGCCCTGCGTGAAGGTTCCGGCGTTATTGAATAGGAGATCCAAACGGCCGAAAGCGGAGCGCGTCTTTTCGAAAGCGGCGTGGACTGCGGATTCATCGGTGACGTCGGCTGGCGTGACCAGGAACCGGCCTCCGCCAGATACGGCGTCTGCGGCGGTTTTTTCCAGTTCGGCGACGCGCCGGCCGAGAAGGGCGACATCAAATCCATCTGCCTGAAGCTTCAGAGCAACAGCTCGGCCGATGCCCGATCCGGCGCCCGTCACCATTGCCACGCGTGAATTGCCAATCATTTTCGTCTCTTGTGCTGAACATGCGAAACGGCTGCATAACTCCGAACGGCCCGGCGCGCCAGTTTGTGACGCCATGTGGCCATGATAGAAGAATCGCCGCTCGGGGCAGCACGGGGTTCGCGGTCATGGCGGGGACGGAAGCGGCAGGTTCCGCATTTTGCGTCAATTGCGGCACGGCATTGCAGGGGAAGTTCTGCAGCGGCTGCGGCGCACCCGCGGCGGCCCATCAGGGCAAGGAAGGTTGGAGCGCTCTTTCTTCGGAGTTCTTGAGCTCCCGCCGCGACAACAGCTTCTTCCCGGTTGTCGTTTCGTTTCTGATCCACCCCGTCGATACGATCATCCGGCTGACGGACGATCCCGCGTATCGCTCGCATTGGGCGTTCCTGACAGCGATGGTCGGGTTCCAGCTCACGCTCGCTTACGTCATTGTGCCGAAACTGCTTGCGACGCTTTTCAGTATTCCGAATACGGCCAGCAGCGCGACGGTCGTGACGAACGAGGTCGTGCAGTACGTCGGGATGGCGATCCTGACGCCCATTCAATACTACGTGTGCCGCGCACTCGGCACGCTGCCGCGGTCACCGATGTCGTATGTGAAGCTGTGTGTGTTGAGCGTCAGCTATGGATCGATGGTGGCGATCGCCGTCACGCTCATTGCGTTTGCGACAGGGTTTGCCGTGTTGAAGACCCAGGCGGACATCGATCTTAGCGTTGTTTGGCAGGTTTTGACGCTTGCGACTTACGCCGTCGTCCTCGTCTTCGTCTCGGCGAGCCATAAGAGATTTTGGGGAATGTCCTGGCCGGTTGCGATCGGCGTCACGCTCTTTGTCGGCGCGATGTCGTGGCTGGTCGTTTATCCGGCGCTAACGGCGCTTGCGGAACGGGCGGATGTGGCGGGCACTCTGGGCAGCGTTCTGGGATAGACGTCAGGTAAGGCTATGCGGTCGAGCCTTTATCTTGCTGGTACTTACCTGGTTGGGGCTTACCTCGTCGGGACTGGCTTTTCGCCCCGGTAATCGTAGAAGCCGCGCTTCGTCTTGCGGCCGAGCCACCCGGCCTCGACGTATTTCACGAGGAGCGGACAGGGGCGGTACTTCGAGTCCGACAGGCCTTCGTACAGGACCTGCATGACGCTGAGGCAGGTGTCGAGGCCGATGAAGTCGGCAAGCTCCAAGGGACCCATCGGATGATGCGCGCCGAGGCGCATCGCCTTATCGATTGCATCGACGGTGCCCACGCCCTCATAGAGCGTATAGACGGCCTCGTTGATCATCGGCAGCAGGATGCGGTTGACGATGAAGGCCGGAAAATCTTCCGACACTGCTGTGGTCTTGCCGAGGCTTTCGACGAAGACGCGCGCCGTCGCAAACGTCTCGTCGCCGGTCGCGATGCCGCGAATAAGCTCGACGAGTTCCATGACCGGCACCGGGTTCATGAAGTGCATGCCGATGAAGTCTTCGGGCCGGTCGGTGGTCGAAGCGAGCCGCGTAATCGAAATGGACGACGTGTTGGAGGCCAGCATGGCCGTCGGCTTCAGGTGCGGACAGAGCGCCGCGAAGATCTTGTGCTTCAGGGCTTCGTCTTCGGTGGCGGCCTCGATAACGAGATCGCACTCTCCGAAGTCTTCGAACGATGGTGCAAAGCTGATGCGCTCGAGCGCCGTGTCGCGCTCTTCTTCCTTGATCAGGCCCTTGGCGATCTGACGCGCCATGTTCTTATGGACGGCTTCGATGCCTTTATCGAACGACTCCTTTTTCAAGTCGTTCATTGCGACCGAGTACCCCGACAGGGCGACGACGTGCGCGATACCGCTGCCCATTTGACCGGCACCGATGATGCCGACCTTGCTGATCGTCCTGGCAGGTTTCACGCCGACCCTGCCTTTTTCCATCAGCTTCTGAGCTTGCCCCATGAACGCATGTCCTTCGCGGTGAATAGAAGCCGGACTTAGCGTCCGGCTTTCTGCAGTTCTGCGTCGAGTTCGGGCAGGGCCTGGAACAAATCCGCCACGAGCCCGTAATCCGCGACCTGGAAGATCGGCGCTTCGCCGTCCTTGTTGATCGCGACGATGATTTTGGAGTCCTTCATGCCGGCGAGATGCTGAATAGCGCCTGAAATGCCAACGGCGATGTAGAGGTCGGGCGCCACGACTTTGCCGGTCTGTCCGACCTGCCAGTCGTTGGGCACGAAGCCAGCGTCGACAGCGGCGCGCGAGGCGCCCATGGCGGCGCCCAGCTTGTCAGCAATCGGGGCGATATATTTGGTGAAGTTCTCGCCGTTCCCCATGCCACGGCCGCCGGAGATGATGATCTTCGCCGAGGCCAGCTCGGGGCGGTCGGATTTAGAGAGTTCGGCTTTCTCGAAGGTCGAGATGCCGACGGGGGCGGGAGCCGCGACCGTCTCGACTGCAGCCGAGCCGCCTTCACCAACTGCGGGAAATGCGGATATGCGGACGGTGATCACCTTCGTTGCATCCGACGATTGAACGGTCTGGATGGCGTTGCCCGCATAAATCGGACGTTCGAACGTGTCGGGTGAAACGACCTTCGTGATGTCGGATATCTGCATGACATCGAGCTTAGCGGCGACCCGCGGCAGGATGTTCTTGCCGTATGCGGTCGCGCCCGCAACGATCGCCGAATAGTTCTTGGCAATCGAGAGAATGAGTGCCGCAACTTCCTCGGCGAGGCCTTTGGCAAGCTGCGGCGCATCCGCGACGAGAACCTTCGAAACGCCTGCAAGTTTGGCTGCGGTCTCGGCGGCGCTACCAACGTCGGAGCCTACAACCAGAATGTGGACGTCTCCGCCAAGATCCTTCGCCGCGGAAAGTGTTTTGGCCGTTGCCGGCGAAAGGGCATTGCCCGAAAGCTCAGCGAGGAGAAGTGTCGTCATTAGAGAATCCCCGCTTGGCTTTTCAGGAGTTCAACAAGTTCAGCAACGCTGCCGACCTTCACGCCGGCTTTACGCGATGCGGGTTCGCTCGTCTTCAAAACTTTGAGCCGGGGCGCGATATCGACGCCAAAGTCTTCCGGCTTCTTGACATCGAGCGGCTTTTTCTTGGCCTTCATGATGTTTGGAAGCGATGGGTATCGCGGCTCATTCAACCGCAAGTCGGTCGTGACAACTGCGGGCAGGTTGACCTTGATGGTTTCGAGGCCGCCGTCGACCTCGCGGGTAACGGATAGCGAACCTGCTTCCGGAACGATCTTCGAGGCGAACGTGGCCTGCGGCCAGTCGAGCAAGCTCGCGAGCATTTGGCCGGTCTGATTGCTGTCGTCGTCGATGGCCTGCTTGCCGAGAATGACGAGATCGGGCTTTTCGGTTTCGACGAGCGCCTTGAGGAGCTTTGCCACGGCGAGCGGCTCGACGGTCGTGCCTTCCGGGACTTCAATGAGAATCGCGCGATCGGCGCCGATGGCGAGCGCTGTGCGGAGCGTTTCCTGGGCCTTCGCCGTGCCGATCGAGACGGCTACGACTTCCTTGGCGCCGCTTTTTTCCTTTAGGCGAACAGCTTCTTCGATGGCGATTTCATCGAATGGGTTCATCGACATTTTGACGTTTGCCAAGTCGATGCCGGAGCCGTCCGGTTTGACGCGAATCTTGACGTTGTAGTCGACGACGCGCTTGACCGGGACAACGATCTTCATGTCATTCGCCAGGATGCCCGGCGCTCCCTTGTTGTTGTTTCCCGCGCTTCGGACGAACGCAGGTTCTTGCAGCGCGCCTGCTGTCCCAGTCGGGCAAACCGGCTGCGCCCCAAAGGGCCGGCCTGCCCGGTGGCAGAAATAGCTCTCGCAACTGCGAAAGGCGAAAGCTACGGGCGGGTATTGCTCAAGTCAATCGGCGCGTGCGTCGCGGTGTCCTAAAGTTTTGAGGTCATTTCAGGGTACCGGAGAAGGGCTTGGCGGGTCTCTCGGATTATTGCCCTTCGGTCATCGGTTCCTGTCACCTGTTCTTGCCGGGGACCCACAGGATATCGCTTTTGCCCCGATCGTTGACGTAGCGGCTTGCGACGAAAAGGAAGTCGGAGAGCCTGTTAATGTATTTGAGGGCGGGTGCGCTCACCGGCTCATCGGGGAGGGCGGCCAGTTCGACCATTTTCCGTTCGGCCCTGCGCGAAACCGTCCGTGCGACGTGAAGCGCCGCGCCAACCGGGCTGCCTCCTGGTAGAACGAACGAGCGCAAGGGTTCGAGTTCGGAATTCATCTGATCGATCTCGTTTTCCAGTCGCGTCACCTGCGCATCGGAGATGCGCAGCGGTTCGTAGGAAAGTTTTTGGCCCCGGTCCGGCACACAGAGATCGGCGCCCAGATCGAAGAGATCGTTCTGGACGCGAAGTAACATTGCATCCACGTCCGGCAGTTCGCCCGCCAATTGGGTGCGCGCAACGCCGATGACGGCATTCGTTTCATCAACGGTGCCGTATGCCGCTATACGGGGAGACGTCTTCGGAACGCGCTCGCCAGTCCCTAGCGCCGTCGTCCCGGCATCGCCGGTTTTGGTATAAATGCGATTGAGTACGACCATTGGTGCGAAAACCTGGTTTGGCTCATGCAGGATAAAAGCGTCAGCGCCTGTGGCAGGCGGCCCGCCATTAGTGGGTCACAAAGACGTAGGCAAGAATAATAAGGATTGCCACAAACTGGAGGCCAACGCGCCACCGCATGAGCTTCTGGCTCAGATTGGGGTTTTTGCCCTTCATCATGTTCCAGAAGCCGAACAGCAACACGATGAGTACGGCAAAAACAGCAATCGTAGTGGCATGATAGAGAATAGTTTGCATTACCTACATCCGAACCGTGATTTGAGATTTTGCTTACGCCTTCCACCTGGGATGAGCAATGTTCATGTGGTTAAACTGACAGTCCGTACAGGTGTGCGGCCAGCCCGGACGGGGTTCGGCCAGCAAAGCATTACGCATTTGAAATTTGCTCTCCGCAGTAAATGCCTTAATTTTTCCGCCGCATCATTCGCACGCTCGGTTTGGGTCGTCCCAAATCGTGCACACTCTGCGATGTGCGCCCAATGAGCAGAGGCCTCGTGTCAAAGAACCTATCGTCGTCGCGCAGTGGACGGCCTCGCCTTAATGGCGCGGGCGGACGTGCGGGACTGGCCGGCGCACTGATGCTGTCGCTTGCCGTCGCTCCGCTTGGTCCCCTCTATGCGGAAGACGCTCTGCCTTCCGATCCGGGTACCGCACGCAAGGTGCTCGAAGACAAGAAACGCGAACTCGATGCCAATGCCGCCAAGGAGCTGACGATCCAGTCCGACGTCGTGCAGCTCGGCGCCGAGCGCGAGCGGCTGAACGGCCGCCTCGTCGAAACGGCGGGCCTCATTCAGCGCAGCGAAGCGCAGATGACGTCGATCGAGGGACGTCTTTCGGAGCTCGAAGAGCAGGAGCGTGTCGTGCAGGGCTCTCTCGCCCAGCGGCATGGACAGATCTCGGGATTGCTGACCGCATTGCAACGCATGGGGCGCAATCCGCCGCCGGTCCTCGTCACGCGGCGCGAGGATGCCCTGAAGATGGTGCGGAGCGCGATGCTGCTGTCGTCGGCGTTTCCGGATCTAAAAGACCAGGCGGTCACGCTCGGAACGCAGCTCGCCGATTTGCAGCGCGTGATGGGTAATATTCGTACCGAGGGCGCGAGGCTGCAGGCCGAAACGGACCGCCTCAACGAGGCGCGCACCCGTCTCGCCAGCCTCATGGAAGCCAAAAAGCTGACGCTCGCCGATCGCCAGTCGGAGCTAGCGTCGGTTCGTGTCGCGACCGCCGACATCACGAAGAGCGTCACCAACCTGTCGGAACTGATCAACCGTCTCGATACGACCGTGACGGAGAAGACAGGGCTCGGCGCTTACAACGACGAACTCAAGGCACGGCATCTCGCTGACGCGTCGCAAGGACAGACGCAGCCGGCCGGACCGCAGATCATCAAGCCTCCGCCGCCCGAGCAGGATGGCGATAACGCGAAGTCGGCAGCAGCAGGAACGCTTGCCACCAATGTCGCGACTAATCAGGCCCTCAAATCGCCGGCAGCCGCTCCGCAGGTGAAGGCGATACCGGTCGGCGGGCTGACGAAAGTCTCCGCGCCCGAAGCCGACCTTGCGACGGCTGCACCGAGCCCCGCCGGCGGAAGCGGCTCGAAAGTAGCCATGGTCGAATTGGCTCCCGGCGGATCATCGCTCATTACCGGCAGCCCGGGCCGAATCAAACCTGCGATTCCGTTTTCGGACGCTCGCGGCAAGCTGCCTTTGCCGGCCCAAGGACGGCGCGCTCTGACGTTCGGCGAACGCACCCAATTCGGCGGCCAGTCGAAAGGCATGGTCATCGAAACGCGGGCTTCGGCGCAGGTCACATCACCGTGTGATGGCTGGGTTGTCTACGCTGGAGAATTCCGCAGCTACGGCCAACTCTTGATCATTAACGCGGGCGATGGCTATCATGTGCTGCTCGCGGGTTTATCGCAGATCGACGTCCAGCCGGGACAATTCGTGCTGACCGCGGAGCCAGTCGGCACTATGAGCGGTGGGCAAAAGAATTCCTCGCCCGCGCCTGTTAGCGGACCTGTTTTATATGTTGAACTTCGTAAAGATGGGCGTCCTATAGATCCCGATCCCTGGTGGGCATCAGGTCAGCAGAAGGTACAAGGCTAATGCGCAAGACTGACTATGCATTCTGGACATTCCTGTTGATGACAGGTTTGGCCGGCGCGACCACGCTGCTGAACGTCACTCAGACGTACTCGGCGACCGCGTCGCAAAATTCCGAGCTCTATAAGCAGCTCGATCTCTTCGGCGACGTGCTCGAGAGGGTTCGCTCCGATTACGTCGAAAAGCCCGACGATACCGCGCTCATCGAAGCGGCGATCAACGGCATGCTCGCATCCCTCGATCCGCATTCATCGTACATGAGCCCGAAGAATTTCCGGGATATGCAGGTTCAGACGCGCGGCGAATTCGGTGGCCTCGGAATCGAAGTCACCATGGAGAACGGCGTCATCAAGGTCGTTTCGCCCATCGACGACACGCCCGCCGCCAAGGCTGGCCTGATGGCGAACGATCTCATCACCCATCTTGATAACGAAGCGATTTCCGGCCTCACGCTCGAACAGGCCGTCGAGAAGATGCGCGGTCCGGTCAATACGCCGATCATGCTGACGGTCGTGCGCAAGGGCAAAGATGAACCGTTCGACGTGAAAGTCGTGCGCGACGTGATCCGCATCAACGCCGTCAAGTCGCGTGTCGAAGGCGATATCGGCTACGTCAAGGTTACGACCTTCAACGAGCAGACACACGCCAACCTGGTGAAAGCCGTCGAAACTCTCGACAAGCAGATCGGGCCCAACATCAAGGGTTACATCATCGATTTGCGCAACAATCCGGGCGGTCTCCTCGATCAGGCCATCGCGGTGTCGGATGACTTCCTCGAGCAGGGCGCCATCGTTCTCACCAAGGGCCGCAACAACGAGGAAACGCAGCGGGCGAACGCTCGTCCGGGCGATATCTCGGACGGCAAGAAACTCGTCGTCCTGATCAACGGCGGCTCGGCGTCGGCTTCGGAAATCGTTGCGGGTGCTTTGCAGGATCATAAGCGCGCGACGGTCATCGGCACGCGGTCGTTCGGCAAGGGATCGGTCCAGACGATCATTCCGCTCGGCGCCAACGGTGCAATCCGCTTGACCACGGCTCGTTACTACACGCCGTCGAACCGGTCGATCCAAGCCAAGGGTATTGAGCCGGATATCAACGTCGAGGAAGCCGTGCCGGATGACATGAAGGACAAGATCGCCGCCGAGAAGCCGCGCGGCGAGGCGAGCCTTCGCGGCCATCTGAAGAATCCTGACGGCACCGAGAAGGAAGACGATCTGGGCGAACCGTCGGGCTCGGCGTCTTACGTCGCCAAGGACGCCGACAAGGACACGCAGTTGCAGTACGCAATCAACTTCCTGCACGGCACAGCGAAGGGTCCGGAGACGTCCAGCGCGACGCCGTCGCCTGCACCGACCACGACCGGGCCGACGTCCGGCTCGAACAGCAAGGCTCCGGTTCCGTCCGACGATGACAAGAAGGTCACGCCGAACTAAAGCAACCTGCAGAGGTTAGGGTTTGAAGGGCGCCCATTCGGCGCCCTTCATTTTGTTGGGCTGTATTCAATAAGGGGCGGGGTTATGCCGGATCAGTTGAAGAAGGCCGCAGCGGGCGAGCTTGCATACCGTCCCTGCGTCGGCCTCATGGTCATCAATCGCGACGGCCTCGTGTGGGTTGGCCGGCGCGCCGACGTCCCCGGCGACGCCGAGGGACGCGGGACGTGGTGGCAGATGCCCCAAGGCGGCATCGATCCGGGCGAAGAACCGGCGACAGCCGCCCGGCGCGAGCTTTTCGAGGAAACAGCGATCGTCTCGGCCGAACAGATCGGGGAAACATCGAAATGGCTGACCTACGATCTTCCCGATCATCTCATCGGGGTCGCATGGGGCGGCAAATATCGCGGGCAGAAGCAGAAATGGTTCGCCTTCCGCTTCACCGGAGATGACAGCGAAATCAACATTGTGCCTCCCAAGGGAGAGCCTGAATTCGTGGCTTGGCGTTGGGCGGCCGCCGACGATCTTCTCGATCTCATCGTGCCGTTCAAACGAGAGGTCTACCGGGATGTCCTCGCCGAATTCGCTCCGCTCGCGCGCGGCGGTGGCTGACGTGACACGCCTTCCGGTCCTCCGGAAAGCTGCCCAAAAAAGCGCCTTGTGGCGTTTGTCCCCTATGTGACAGTCTAATGTCATAAGACTGCTATGATTTTCTGTACGATAGACGAATCATAGCGCAAACTTGCGTTGAGTTATCCACAGGTCTGGCTAATGACTTTGCTGCCTGATCTTCCAAGCCTCTCCCACACCGCGCTGCCGTTTCGGACGTGCGTCGGCATCATGCTGCTCAATCGCGAGGGCTTGGTGTGGGTCGGCCGTCGCCGTCCCAAGTGGGCGGGAGATCATCAGGCCTACATCTGGCAAATGCCCCAGGGCGGTATCGAGAAGTTCGAAGCGCCGCGGCTTGCGGCTCTCAGAGAGCTTCGCGAGGAAACGGGCGTTACAAACGCCGAAGTGATCGGCGAGCATCCGGAGTGGCTGACCTACGAGCTTCCCGACAGCTTGCTCGGCATCGCGCTCAAGGGCCGGTATCGCGGCCAACGGCAGAAATGGTTCGCGATGCGTTTCCTCGGAGACGATAGCGAAATCGATATTCTGCCGAAGGAAGGCACGAAAGCCGAGTTCGATGCGTGGCGCTGGGCGCCGCTCGACTCGGTGCCGAAACTGATCGTGCCGTTCAAGCGCGAAATCTACGAGCGCGTGACGTGCGATTTCGCGCATCTGGTGCGGCCATTGTCTGAACGCCAGGGTTAGCGCATCTCGCGCGTCCGCACGTTGTTCGACGTTCCGCCAATTCCGCAAACGGCAGATTCAGCAAACAGATTGTCAGTGGTGTGGCACGGTCATGCCGGCAGCTGACATGAGCATTCGAATAAGAACCGCGGCGACACCGACCGCGGCGACGCCCCCGGCGTAGATCAGCACAAGCCAGCCGATGCGGCTCAGCCACGAAGGCTTCTCCATTTCGGCATCTTCGGCGCGGGCGACACGCGTTCCGCGCGCCGGCCGCCCTCGCGGAGCGCACGGCTTCAATGGTAGCCCTCTCCAGCTTTCACCTTGCCGCGAAACACGCTGTAGGCCCAAGCCGTGTACATGAGGATGAAGGGAATTATGAAGAGCGCTCCAACGAGCGTGAAGCCAAGGCTCTGTGGGGGCGATGCTGCCTCCCAGATCGATATCGACGGCGGAAGGATGTTCGGCCACAGGCTGATGACCAAGCCGCTATAGCCTAGGAAGATCAGCGCCAGCGCAAGGATAAACGGTAGCCCGTGGGAATCTCGCTGTACCGCCCAGAGCAATGCGAGCGTCGCCAAGACGACGAGAACCGGTACCGGCGAAAACAGGATGATGTTGGGGAACGAGAACCAGCGTTCCGCTATCGCGGGATGCTCGATGGGCGTCCAGATGCTGACGATGACGATCGCCGCGAAGAGCGTCATGATGATCGGGCGCGCGAGCGCGCGCATGCGCTCCTGTAACGGGCCTTCGGTCTTGATGATCAGCCATGTTGCTCCGAGCAGTGCGTAGGCGAAGAGCAAGGCCAGTCCCGTGAAGATGCTGAACGGCGTCAGCCAGTCGAACGGTCCCCCCGTATAAGCGCGGTTCGTTACCTCGAAGCCCTTGATGAACCTGCCGAGGACGACACCTTGCGAAAAGGTCGCGAGGTAGGAGCCAAAGGAAAACAACGTATCCCATGTGTGTCTCGGCGTCCGTTCGGCGCTCAAACGGAATTCGAAGGCGACGCCACGAAGGATGAGACCGGCGAGCATCGCGATGATCGGCAGGTAGAGGGCCGTCAGAACGACCGAATAGGCGACCGGAAAGGCTGCTAGGAGACCCGCGCCGCCGAGCACCAGCCACGTCTCATTGCCGTCCCATATCGGCGCGACGGAGTTCACCATCAAATCGCGATCGGAGCGGGCGGGGACGAACGGAAAGAGAATTCCGACACCCAGATCGAAGCCATCCATGATGACGTACATCATGAGGCCGAAGCCGATGATCAGTGCCCAGATGAGCGGAAGGTCGATGCCCATAGCTGTCAATTCCCTGGCGCTGACGGAACAACATCGTCGCGTTCGGCACCGGAAATCGGGCGGGCAGGACGACGGAACGGATCATCGACGGAGCCGGCGGCCGGGCCCGCGCCTTCGTCCGGACCTCGCGCAATGATTTTCAGCATGTAGGCGAAGCCTATGCCGAAGACGAGGCAATACAAAACGACGAAAACGATCAACGAGATCGAAAGCTGGAAAACGGAATGGTTCGATGCGCCGACCGCCGTGCGCATGACATTGTAGACGACCCAAGGCTGGCGGCCCATCTCGGTCGTTATCCAACCGGCCAGGATTGCGATCAATCCCGCCGGTCCCATCCACAAGGCGAAACGAAGGAAGGATTTCGAGGTGTACAACTCGGACTTCCACCACAGCCACAGGCCCCAGAGGCCGAGCGCGAGCATGAGAATGCCGAGGCCGACCATGATGCGGAACGTCCAGAATACCACCGTCGCATTCGGTCGATCGTCCCGCGGAAACTGCATCAGTCCCGGGATCTCGCCGTACAGTTTGTGGGTCAAGATCAAGCTGCCGAGATATGGGACTTCGACAGCGTAAAGCGTTTTCTCCTCCGACATGTCCGGCCAGCCGAACAGTATGAGCGGGACGCTTTCGCCGGGAATGTTCACCCAATGGCCTTCAATAGCCGCCACCTTGGCCGGCTGGTATTCGAGCGTGTTGAGGCCGTGCTGATCGCCGATGAACATCTGGATCGGTGTCAGCACCAAAACCAGTCCCATCGCCATCAAGAGCATCGTGCGTATGGCGGGCGTCTGCCGGCCCTTCAGAAGGTGCCATGCGGCAGAGGCGCCGACGAGCAGTCCCGTCGCCAAGAAGGCCGCGACCGTCATGTGCGCGAGCCTGTAGGGGAATGACGGATTAAAGACGACTTTCAGCCAATCGGTGGGAACGACCTGGTTGTCGACCACCGTGAAGCCTGCCGGCGTTTGCATCCAACTGTTGGACGCGAGAATCCAGAGTGTCGAAATCAACGTGCCGGTGGCGACCATTATCGTCGCAAAGAAATGAATGCCGGGGCCGACTTTTTGCCAGCCGAAAAGCATGACGCCGAGGAAGCCCGCTTCGAGGAAGAACGCGGTGAGAACCTCATATGCGAGGAGAGGGCCTGTGATCGGGCCGGCGAAGGTCGAGAATACGCTCCAGTTGGTTCCGAACTGGTACGCCATGACGATGCCCGACACGACACCCATAGCAAAAGCGATTGCAAATACCTTCGCCCAATATTGATAGAGTTCGCGGTATTTGACTTGCTCAGTCCACAGCCAAAGACCTTCCAGCACCACGAGATAGCTTGCGAGCCCGATCGTGAGCGCGGGAAAGATGATGTGGAACGAGACGGTGAATGCGAACTGGAAACGCGCCAGGTCGATGGCCAGAGCCGATGCCGCGGTGGTATCCATGCTTTAGCCTCGGTATCCGAGCGCGCGAGGTATCACGCGTTCACCTTCACCGGCGGAAAAGTCCCGGCTATCTTGCGCCTGACGCCGCTATTCCGAAACAGCGTCGCCTGCGCGAACTTAATGAACGGCTAAGGCGAGGGCGACTTTTCGGAATACATCGAGATCGTTCGCACGCTGATCTATCTCATCGCAACGAGCAATTCAGCAAAAATCAAAAATTCAAATCAAGAATCAAATCAAGAAAGTGCTTCGCGTATTCTTTGCGAGAGTCATGCGGCTAGCGACGCTGGCCGCCACCGCTACCGCCGCTTTGGACGCCGCCGGGCCGCGTGTTATAAATCGAAGGATTGGTGTAGTTCCTCAGCCGATCCGGATAGCTCGGGGCAGGCGAGCCGACATTTCCACCGCCGCTATTTACCGTGCTCGGCGGTGTGCGGATGATCACGTCCGATCCTCCAGACGTCTGACCTGATGCCGTTTGCGCCCAGACTGGCGTAACAACAACCAGCGCCGCTGCGACGGCAAGGATTGGTTTTTTCATTTTCAGCCTCATAATTCATCGTCACGCAGGGGCCCACCCGCCTCATTCACATGGGGAATCCGGATCAGGCTGCAAGGCTGGCCGGGACCTCAGTCAGCGGACCAAGAAGATGGTCCAAGTCGCCAAGCCGAAGAGGACGGCGCAAAGCAGCGTCAGCATGAGCGGATTGCTCACCGGAGGTTTGTCGCTGCCGTCGGGCGGATCAGTGAGTTTTGACATGGAGCATCAGGAATACAAATTGTTTGAACTGAGTATGATGGAAACTTAGTACGATTTTTCAGTGTGTTGGCAGATAAATGTCGAAAAGTGGTTGATCTTTCGTGAATAAGCTTTTGAACTTAGTTTCGCATCGAGGCATCGTGGATCTACGATCATTTGACATAGAGCATTCGCGGCTAGGCCGAATAGTCTGGAAATCCACGCGATCCGGCATATTTTGAGTCCGCGGCGGGGGAGTGCTTCCGAAAGCTGAGGAGCTTTAGGATGCCAATACCGTACCTCAGCGGCTGCATTGCGGCCGCGGTAGCTATTCTCGGGCTCGGCGCGTTCAGCATGATCGCTTATGGGGATGCGGAGCCCGAAAGCCTTCGGATCCAGAAAGAAACCGAGAAGTCTTATAAGACGACGCCGGTCGTCCCGATCGATCGGCCAAATTCTCATCACCGCGAGTTTTTGAAAGATGGGCCGGCCGGCTATCAGCTCGGTCCGGCGCCGCCTATTCCCGGCACGGGTGGGTCCGGAAGTGGAAAACGCGCGTCCGGAAAGTAGCGCGAAGAATTTTTTCCAGGGCCCGAGCGGGCCCTACAAGCTCATGAAGACGGTCGTGGGAGTTCACGTCACGCCGCCCGGCGATCTGCGTAGCAGCCCGCCCCTCAACACATGCCGAACCTAAGTCTTCCAGACAACGTCCTGATGCGGAAAGGCGAATGGCGCTCGGGAGCGACGCTGCGGCATCCGGCACATTGGACAATTTGCCCAATGCCCTCGCGGTTGGGACCGGGACAAGAAGCTACGAAGAGGCTCGCGGACGCTTTGCGCGCAGAGCTGGGCATGGTTCAAGGAGCAATTACGGCCGATGAGTGGAGCCTCAGCCACGTTCGAACGGGACGCGAGAATCGTGAATGCCCGTCACGGCGATGTTAATCCCGGCGAGATCGCCATCGGGGTCATCATCGGCCGGACCTCGGAGTTTTTTGACTTCTTCGTCTACGCTATTGCGTCAGTCCTCGTTTTTCCGAAGCTCGTCTTTCCGCATCTCGATGCGCTGACCGGCACGCTTTATTCGTTCGCGATCTTCGCGCTTGCATTCGTCGCTCGCCCGATCGGCACCGTCATCTTCATGGGCATCGATCGTGCCTACGGTAAGGGCGTGAAGCTGACCATCACGCTGTTCCTGCTCGGCAGCTCGACCGTCGCGATCGCGTTTCTTCCGGGCTATGAACAAATCGGCTGGGCATCGGCGTTTCTTCTCGCGGCTTTCCGCATCGGCCAGGGCCTTGCTCTCGGCGGCGAATGGGATGGTCTTCCCGCACTGCTAGCGCTCAACGCACCAGAAAAGCGGCGCGGCTGGTACGCGATGATCCCGCAGCTCGGTGCGCCGCTCGGCTTGATGGTCGCAGCTGCACTCTTCGCTTATTTTGCCGCCAACCTTTCGTCGGAAGATTTCCTCGATTGGGGCTGGCGCTATCCGTTCTTCGTCGCGTTCGCGATCAACGTCGTTGCGCTCTTCGCGCGGCTTCGCATGGTGGTAACGCCCGAATACACGCAGCACTTCGAGCAGCGTGAACTTGAACCGAAGCCCATCGGAGAGACGATCCGCGTCGAGGGCGTGCATATCGTGATCGGCGCGTTCGCGCCGCTCGCGAGCTTTGCGCTCTTTCACATGGTCACGGTGTTCCCGCTTTCGTGGGTCTTCCTTTACACGGATCAGAGCCCATCGCGCTTTCTCGTCATCGAGCTGATCGGCGCCATCGTCGGTCTCATCACCATCGTGCTCTCGGGGTATGTGGCCGATCGCGTCGGCCGTAGAAATCTGCTGTCCGCGACAGCGGCCGCCATCGCTGCCTTCAGCGGGTTCGCGCCGCAGCTTCTCAACGGCGGCGACGTCGGCGAAGTCATCTTCATGGTGTCCGGCTTCATCCTGCTCGGCTTGTCGTTCGGGCAGTCGTCGGGCGCGGTGGCGTCGAACTTCTCGAAGGCTTATCGCTACACGGGATCGGCGTTGACGACGGACCTTGCCTGGCTCGTCGGCGCTGGGTTTGCGCCGTTCGTCGCGCTTTATCTGTCGAGCCAGTTCGGTCTGATGGCGGCGGGCGGTTACCTGCTCTCAGGCGCCGTCGTTACGCTGCTGGCGCTTGCAATGAGTCGTCAGCTCGAGTCGACCGATCGCTAAGTTTCTTCGATCACTACCGTCATAAAAAACGCGCCGGGCTGTTAGCTGGGCGCGTTTTTGTTTGTCAGTTTGTGGGCGGCAGCCGGTCTCAGGCGAGGCCGAGCTTCTGCGCCAAGCCTATGCGCTGTAGCTTGCCCGTCGCGCCTTTCGGAATTTCCGGCAGAAGCAGAATCTTACGCGGCACCTTGTAGTTCGCCAAGCGCTCGCCGGCGAAATCACGCAGCTCGCGCTCGGTTGCTTCCTGGCCTTCCCGCAGAACGACGGCGGCGGCGACGTCCTCGCCGAGCTTGTCGTGCGGCACGGCAAACGTGACGACCTGCAAGACGGCCGGATGATCCATCAGAACTTCGTCAACCTCGCGCGGCGATACCTTCTCGCCGCCGCGATTGATGATCTCCTTCAGGCGGCCCGTGATCGTGATGTAGCCGTCAGCATCGATCGTGCCCTGGTCGCCGGTGCGGAACCAGCTGTTGGTGAAGGCTTCGCCGTTCGCCTTGTCATTGTTCTCGTAGCCGGCGGTGACGTTGTCGCCGCGGATGACGATCTCGCCGACTTCGCCGGCCGCGAGCAAATTGCCGTCGGTGTCCATAATGGCAACCTCGGGTCCGGCGGCGATTCCGACGGTGCCGGGTTTCCTGACGCCACCGATCGGGTTCGATGCCATTTGATGCGACGCTTCGGTCATGCCGTACGCTTCGACGACGGGCGCGCCGAACGCGGCTTCGAGCTCGGTGATGACTTGCGGCGGCAGCGACGACGAGGACGAGCGAATGAAGCGCAGCTTATGACGCGCAATCGTTTCGCGATTGTGGTTGGCGCGGCCGACGATCGCCTGATGCATGGTCGGGACAGCCGTGTACCAAGTCGGCGCGGCCTCTTCCATTGCCGAGAAGAATTTGAGGGCATTGAAGCCGGGCGTGCAGAAGATCGAGCCACCGCGCGACAACGGCGCGAGCACGCCTGCGATCAGTCCGTGGATGTGGAAGAGCGGCATGATGTTGAGCGCGCGATCGTCGCTGGCGAGGTTCAGCGCCGTCGCGATGTTGGACGCGGACGCTGCGACGTTGCCGTGAGTCAGCGGCACGATCTTGGGACGAGACGTGGTGCCGGACGTGTGGAGGATCAGCGCGATATCGTCGCTATCTGCCGGGCCGGGCCGGTCAGGCTGTTCGCGGCCGGCGGCAGCAGCCGAAAGCGTGAAGGCGCCCGCGCCGTGCGCGGGATCGGACTTGAGCGTGATGATGGTGATGCCACGCTTTTCGGCGACGCCAACCGCGGGCGAGGTGCTGCCTTCCTCGACGATGAGCGCCTTCGTGTTGATGTCCGACATGTAGAAATCGAACTCATCGGCGCGATATCCCGGGTTGAGCGGCGCGGCGGTCGCGGCCGATGCGGTTGCGACGAATGCCGTCGCCATTTCCGGGCCATTCGGAAGTACGATCGCGACGCGGTCTCCGCGGCCTATCCCGAACTCGTTCAGGCGAGCGATCGTCCTCAGGACGAGCGTCCGAAAGCCGGCATATGTGAGTGGCTCGGCGCCCGACGTTCTGATCGCCGGGGCCTGGTCATCGCCCGCTTTGAGAAGGTCGTGAAGTGTCGCGCTCGTTGTCATTTTGTTACTCGTGTCTCCGGTGCGACGCCATTTGAAGGCGTCGTCAGGCTTTTTCAACTCAGGCTTTTTCGATTCTCAGGCGGCCGCCATCGCGTGCGAGTGTCGCCGCGAGCAGCTTCACGCAGGCGTAAACCGTCTCGATTTGCGGGGTCGGAACGTTTGCGACCCGGCCCAGTTCGATGACGGAGCCAATCAGCGCATCGGCTTCGATGCCGCGGCCTGCCTCGATATCCTGAAGCATCGACGTCTTGTGCGGGCCGACCGCCTCGGCGCCGGCGATGCGTTTCTCCAACGGAATTCGGAAGCGGACGCCTAGTGCTTCGCCGACGGACTGGGCTTCGCGCATGAGGCGTGCGGCCGCGTCCCGGGTCGGCTGGAATTTGCAGATATCCTCAAGAGTAGCATGCGTGAGGGCGCTGATCGGATTGAAGCTCAGGTTGCCCCAGAGCTTCGTCCAGATCTCGGCGCGGATATCGCCTGCGACCGGGGCTTTGAAGCCCGCTTTCTGCAGCGCCTCGGAAATACGCACTATGCGTTCCGTTTTCGAATTGTCGATTTCGGCGATCGAGAAGCGGTTGCCTTCGATATGCTTAATCACGCCGGGCTCGGTTATCTCGGCAGCCGGATAAACGACGCTCCCGAGCACACGTTCAGCCGGCAGGTTGTCGGCGATGATGCCGCCGGGATCGACGCTTTCGAGGCGCCGGCCTTCGTGCGGTCCGCTGACGCGCAAGAAATACCACCAGGGAATTCCGTTCTGTGCGGTGAGCACGGCGGTGTCGCGACCATACAGCGCGGGAAGATCGCGAACGACGGCTGCGACCTGATGTGCCTTCATGCCGAGGATGACCAAATCCTGTTCGGTTAGGTCCGCGATTTTATCTGTCGCAGCGATGCGAGAGATGTTTTCGCGTCCGTCCTCTTCGATCAGCTTCAGTCCATTCGCGCGGATCGCGGCAAGATGGGGCCCGCGAGCGATGACGGTGACCTCTTCGCCGGACTGCGCGAGGCGTGCGGCAAGCAGGCCGCCGATACCACCTGCACCGACGACACAAATTTTCATTGAACCTCGTCCTTCACGTATTGCGCGGGCGCAGCAAAAAAACTTTGTTGCCGGTTCGCGTCAACGCTCCACTTGTCGAGCGCGATATTTCACGATTTATGTGCGGAGCGCTTTTAGTGCGAAATCAAAAAGAATTACAAGCCTGAGGGAAGGCCAACACTATGACTATTCAAGCGGAGACGAGCGCTCCCGCCTCAAGTGTCGCGGCGCCGTCGTCGAAGCGCTGGCTGCAGCTGCTTCTTGGCGTGCTGTGCATGACGATGATCGCCAACCTGCAATACGGTTGGACGCTGTTCGTCAATCCGATGGCCACAAAGTTCGGTTGGGAGYTGGCGGCGATCCAATGGGCATTCACGATCTTCGTTCTGACGGAGACGTGGCTCATTCCATTCGAAGGCTATCTCGAAGACAAGTTCGGACCGCGGCCGCTCGTGCTGTTCGGCGGCATTATGGTCGGCATTTCGTGGGTGATGAACTCGTATGCCGACTCGCTCATGATGCTTTACGTCGGACAGGCGATCGGCGGCGTCGGCGCGGGCGCGGTTTACGGCACGTGCGTCGGAAACGCTCTCAAATGGTTTCCCGACCGGCGCGGCCTTGCGGCAGGTGTGACGGCCGCAGGCTTCGGAATGGGGTCTGCACTGACAATCATTCCGATCTCGAAGGTCATTGCCGCCGACGGATATGAAGCGGCCTTTCTCTATTTCGGAATTTTGCAATCCGTCGTCATCGTGATTGCATCGTTCCTGCTCAAATCGCCGTCGAAGGAGACGCTCGCAGCCCGGCCAACGACGCTGGTTTCGGCGCAGCGGTCATTTTCACCGATGGAGATGCTGAAGTCGCCGATCTTCTGGGTCATGTATGCGATGTTCGTGATGATGGCGGCCGGCGGCTTGATGGCCACGGCGCAGCTCGCACCCATCGCGAAAGACTTCAAGGTTGCGGACGTTCCGGTTTCGCTTCTCGGCATTACGCTGCCGGCTTTGACGTTTGCGCTCTCTCTCGACCGTATTCTCAACGGCGTGACGCGACCTTTCTTCGGCTGGGTCTCGGACAAGATCGGACGTGAGCAGACGATGTTCATCGCCTTTGGCATCGAGGGCATCGGCATTCTCGCGCTCGGCCACTACGGCCATGATCCGTTCATGTTCGTGCTGTTGACGGGTCTCGTGTTCTTCGCGTGGGGCGAAATCTACAGCCTCTTCCCGGCGACGTGCGGCGACACGTTCGGCTCGAAGTTCGCGACGACGAACGCGGGCCTTCTCTACACGGCGAAGGGAACGGCGGCGCTGCTCGTGCCGTTCTCCAGCATCCTGACGCAATCGACGGGAAGCTGGCACGCGGTGTTTTACGCGGCGGCGGCCATGAATATCCTGGCGGCTATTCTCTCGCTCTTGGTTTTGAAGCCGATGCGAGAGCGCGCTTTGCGGACGCAGTGACGCATCTCTAGATTTCAAATGCTTTGAAAGTTTCGAGCGAGCTGGAACCTGGTTCCGGCTCGTTCTGTTTTGAGCGCAGGCAAATGCTTCAGGGCAATCGCAATGAGAGCCGCCGATCCATCGAAGGCATATCTACTCTTGGAGCCTGCCCCATCGTGCTCGTCACGACGGCTGGCGAAAGTCGGTCGAGAAGAGCTAATCGACCATCCTGCCGCGATGGAGAGAGCGCCTAGCTGCCGCTACCGGGCTCTATGAATGAGCGGCATGGTGAGCGAGCGAGACATTCGCGCAGCAAATCCACCGTGGTCTGAGCATATTCGTTTCTGGCTTTGCTGGCGAACAGGCCATAGTTCACGATCACTCTGCGTTCTGGCTCTGCAAAAGGACGTATAATTTTCATTGTCCTTTCGCTCATGCTCTCCGGTGTCAATAGCGCAACCCCAAGGCCGCTTTCGACCGCTGTCCGGATGACTCCGATATTGGAACTGGTTACCGCCACGCGATAGTCGCGGCCTGCATCGGCCAGAGCGTCGAAAATGATCCGGCGCCATGAGCATGGTTCAGCGTAGACAATGACATCCAGCGGTTGGTCAGGATCGAGATCGAAATCGATCGCACAGGCCCAATTCAATTCGACATCCCATGTGTGCAGCGGCTCTGCGTCGAAGGAGGAGCTCGCCCCGACGGCGATATCGAAGGCGCCATCTTTCCAGCGCGCGCCCAATATCGTCCCATCATCGACCGTGATGTCGAGATGGAGTTGCGGACAGATGCGCCTCAGCCGGCCCAGTGCCGCTGGAAGCGCCGCCAGGGCTACGTCCTCGGAAAGACCGATCCGGATTGTACCGGAGACCTTTCTCTCGTTGAGGCGCGCGGCTGCGGCTTCGCCGAGCGCGAGCAGGCGTTTGGCATAGCCCAGCAGCAGCTCACCCTCGGCGGTCGGTACAACGCCGCGTCCTGTTCGGCGCAGCAGTCGCTGACCCAGCGTATCCTCCAGGCGGCGAACTTGAGCACTGAGCGCAGACTGCTTGCGCCCGGCGCTTTCGGCGGCTCGACTGAGACTGCCATGCTGGCAGATGGAAACGAACATCCTAAGCGAAGCCGGGTCGAGCGCGTCTGATATCATGTGCAGGTTATCTCTGATACTTCTGCTATGATACTACTCGAATATCTCCTCCCTCGCTAAATGATCAATCGAACAGGGCGAAAGGAGATTTCCCATGAAGGCAGCGATCTATCACGAGGCGGGTCCTCCGGATGTCTTTCGCTATGAAGAAATCGCAGCCCCGGTCCCGGGCGACAATGACCTTCTGATCCGCGTCGAAGCGATCAGCATCGAAGGCGGTGACCTTGCCAACCGTCGTGACATTACCCCCGGGCTGAACGAGGTGCCCGGTTATGCCGCTGCGGGCGAAGTCATACAGGTCGGTGAGGCAGTTGAAGGCTTCTCGGTCGGGCAGAAAGTCGCGACCTTCGACTGACAAGGCTCACATGCAGAACTGCGAGTCGTGCCCGCGGCACAGAGCTTCCTCGTCCCTGAAGGGCTCGACATCAATGTAGCTTCGACGATCGTTGTTGGCCCCGGGACTGCGGCCTGGGCTTTAAAACTCGCCAGGCTCCAACCTGGCCAGACCGTGCTTATCGTTGGCGCTGCCGGTGGCGTTGGCCTTGCTTCAGTGCAGCTCGCCGCGCGGCTCGGTGCACGCGTCATCGGTACAGGTACTAGCAAGGAAAGCCTCGGCAAGCTCCGTGACTACGGCTTGAATGATGGAATCGTCGTGGGTGATGTGACGGCCAGCGAACAGATCCGGGACCTTTTGGGTGGTAACAAGGTCGATGTCATCATCGACAATGTCGGCGGCCCGGCACTGGTCGACGCGCTGAGCGTGCTAAAGGACGGCGGCGTCGCCATCCTGATCGGAGTGTTCGGCAATCGAAGCACACTGATCGACGCGGGGCGCATCCTGATGCGCCGGCAGACCATTATCGGTTGCCTGCTCGGCAACGAGATGGGCGAGGCAGAGCCACGCCGCGTTGTCACTGAGGTCTTCGAAATGGCCCGAGATGGAAAACTGATTGCCCCCATCGACGCAAGCTTCCATTTGTCCGATGCAGCGTCCGCCCACCGTCGTGCGGAAGAGCGCGGTCGAATAGGCAGGGTCATAATGACGGTATAAGCAGGGGTGTCACCAGTCCCAGTTACACAAACTCAAAGCATTGGGTTGCCGGGCGAGCGACGGCAACCCGTGGAGCGCCATGCGTGAGGTCACGCTCTAAGCCAATTCGGGCGCTGCCGTCACGCCGTTTGCGAGGGACCGCCACGCTTTCTGAACAGCAAGGCGATTACGAAACCTGCAGCAAAGCCGCCGACGTGGGCCATGTACGCGATGCCTCCGGTATCGGCCGTCTCGGTGTCCGCTACGGAGCCGACGCCGCTGAGGAGCTGCAGGACGATCCAGAAGCCGATGACGACCATCGCCGGCATCGAGATGACCTGGCGAATGACGAGCACGTCCACGCGCGATTTTGGGAACATCAGAATGTAGGCGCCGAGCACGCCTGCAATTGCGCCGGAGGCGCCGACGTTCGGGATGTTTGAGCCTTCATTGAAGACATATTGGGCGAACGTCGCGGCGATGCCGGCGGTCAAATAGAAGGCGAGGTATTTTACCGGGCCGAAGTTGTCCTCGACGTTATCGCCGAAGATATAGAGATAGAGCATGTTGCCGAAGAGGTGCATCCAGCCGCCATGCATGAACATGGCGGTGAAGATCGTCGGCCATTCCGTCGCCGGGCTTTGACTGAAGTGACTCGGAATGAACGCCCACTTCTCGACGAATTGGTCGCCGCTGCTCAGTTCGACCAAAAAGAAAAGGATGTTGGCCACTATCAGGGCGTACGTGACGACGGGAGTGGTGCCTACCGTCGAGTCGTCGTCGCCGATTGGAAACATGGCCGTCCCCTCAAGAAGCTGCGCCGTGCTCAACGCCGTTACTTGCCCGATCAGGCCGGGTGGAGTTTCCGTGCCGACATCAGATAATTGACGCCGGTATCGGAGTTTCGCGTCCACACGTCCTGCAGCGGATTGTACGTGATGCCTTCGAAGTGCGTGTCGGCCAAGCCGGCCGTCCTGACATATTGTCCGAGTTCTTCGGGCGTGATGAAGCGGTCCCATTGATGGGTGCCGCGCGGCAGCCAGCCGAGAACATATTCAGCGCCGACGATGGCGAGGGCCCAGGCCTTGAGCGTCCGGTTGAGTGTCGAGAAAACGGCGATGCCGCCGGGCGCGACCAAGGACACGCATTCGGCGACGAACTTCGCGGGGTCCGGAACGTGCTCGACGACTTCGAGGCATGCGACGATATCGAACAAGCGGCCCTCGGCGACGAGGTCTTCGACGCGGGCTACGCGATAATCGATTGTCAGGCCCTGCGGGTCGGCGTGCGACTTGGCGATTGCGATATTGCGTTCCGAGGGATCGATGGCGGTCACGGTTGCGCCCATGCGCACCAAGGGTTCGGCGACGAGGCCGCCGCCGCAGCCGATGTCGATCGCCGTCAGGCCGGACAGCGGCCTCAGGGCTTTGGCGTCGCGGCCGAACTGTGCGACGGCCGAATCGCGGATGAACGAGAGGCGCGGAGGGCCGATCTGGTGAAGTGGGCGGAACTTACCCGTGGGGTTCCACCATTCGCTCGCGAGGCGCGAAAAACGCTCAACCTCTTCGCTATCGAGCGTTCTGTCGCCGGCTCCAGATCTTGGGGCTCCAGATTGTTGCGGTGCGGTCATTATCCTCTCCGGTCTTAAGCCTTACTCGTGAGCCGGACGCTCGTATTGTCAAGCGATTGTCCAATTCAGCCGGGTTTTGGCCCGCCGGGCCCAGGGCAGTTGCAGGGGGGCGCGCGAGCGGTTAAGAAGCGCCGGACTCAATCCAAATCTCATTACGCGTTTGGCCCCCTATCAGGGTCCGAGCGGGTTTGCTCAGGGAAAGCGCTTCGCCGATGGCGACGGTAGTTATGAAATTTGGCGGTACCTCCGTCGCCAATATCGAACGGATTCAGAATGTCGCTCGCCACGTGAAGCGCGAGGTCGATGCCGGTAACAAGGTTGCCGTCGTCGTTTCGGCCATGTCGGGGGTGACGAACCAGCTCGTCGCCTGGGTCAAGGAAGCCTCCCCCCTTTACGATGCCCGGGAATACGACGCGGTCGTCGCAACCGGCGAGCAAGTGACGGCCGGCCTTCTCGCGATCACGCTTCAGGGCATGGGCCTCAGGGCGCGCTCGTGGACCGGCTGGCAAGTTCCGGTGAAGACGAATGCTGCGCACGGCTCGGCGCGCATCACCGAAATTCCGGGCGCTCAGATCAAAAAGGCCATCGAGGGCGGCGAAATCGCGGTCGTTACCGGCTTCCAGGGAATAGAGCCGCTCGAGAAGCGGATTTCGACGCTCGGGCGCGGCGGTTCCGATACGAGTGCCGTTGCGATTGCCGTCGCGCTCGAAGCCGACGTGTGCGACATCTATACCGACGTGGACGGCGTCTATACGACGGACCCGCGCATCGTTCCAAAGGCGAAGCGCCTCGCCAAGATCTCATATGAAGAAATGCTCGAGATGGCGTCGCTCGGATCGAAGGTCTTGCAAACCCGTTCCGTCGAACTGGCGATGGTCTACAAAGTCAGAACACGCGTTCTTTCGAGCTTTGTCGCGCCCGACGGCATGAAGGCCTTCAGCCCAGACAATATCGAAGATATCGGCACTATCGTATGCGATGAGGATGAGATCGTGGAACAGCAAGTCGTGAGCGGCATCGCCTACGCGAAGGACGAGGCCAAGGTTACCCTGCTTAAGGTCGACGATAAGCCGGGCGTCGCTGCACGGATTTTCGGGCCGCTCGCAGACGCGAACATCAACGTCGACATGATCGTCCAGAACGTCGGCGCCGACGGCAAACATACGGACATGACGTTTACCGTTCAGGCGGCCGAGCTTGCGCGCGCGATCGACGTTTTGAAGAAGGCCAAGGCCGATATCGGCCATTTCGACATCAAGAGCTCAGCCGACATCGTGAAAATTTCCGTCATCGGCGTCGGGATGCGTAGCCACGCAGGCGTTGCGGCGCAGATGTTCAAGGTGCTCTCGGAGAAGGGCATCAACATTCACGCCATTTCGACGTCCGAGATCAAAGTCAGTGTATTGATCGAAGCGGCGTATGCTGAGCTTGCCGTTCGCGCGTTGCATTCCGCCTACGGCCTCGACAACGATTAGACGGGCGCCCTTCCAAGCCCCGTCTCTTTGCGGATATGAAACAATCGGCGGCAGCAGTCTGCCGGCGGGACGGTTGGCAAGGTTATGATAACGCGGCGCGACGATCCGAGACCCCTACCGAGCGAAACCTCGCTCCGGGTGATCATGCGCCATTTGCGTGAGATCATGGCCGACGGGGGCGAGGGGCAGGAGAAGCTCGACCGTATTGTCCGCCAGATCGCCGGCGTCATGGTCGCCGAGGTCTGCTCGATCTATCTCAAGCGTCAGGACGGCTCCCTCGAGCTTTTCGCGTCGGAAGGCCTCAATCCCGATTCTGTCCATACAACCCGTCTGAAGCGCGGCGAGGGTCTGGTCGGGCGCGCGTCGGAGCTCGGCGTGACGGTGAACGAGCCGGAGGCTTCGAATCATCCGGCGTTCTCCTACAGGCCGGAGACGGGCGAGGAGATTTATCACTCCCTCCTCGCCGTGCCGATTTCGCGTTCGGGGCAAGTTCTCGGCGTGCTCGTCATTCAGAACCGGACGCCGAGGGAATATTCCGACGAGGACGTCGAGGTGCTGCAGGCGACCGCGATGGTGATCGCGGAGAACCTCGTTTCAGGCGCGGTCGCGGGCACTGTCGCGTCTATCGAAGCATCGCGTTCGCAGCCGGGTGTCATCGAAGGCGAGCCGCTGTCGGAGGGCATCGCGCTCGGCCATGTGGTGCTGCACGAGCCGCGCATCGTCGTCACGCAGCTGCTGGCGGAAAATCCCGCTATCGAACTCGAGCGTCTCGATCTGGCTCTCGACAAGCTGCAAAAACATATCGACGAAATGTTTGAGCAGGAGCACCTGTCGAACGTCGGCGAGCATCGCGATGTGCTCGAAGCCTATCGGATGTTCGCGCATGACAAGGGCTGGCATCGCCGTTTGCGCGAAGCTGTCGAAGGCGGCTTGACGGCAGAGGCAGCTGTCGAGCGCATTCAAAACGCCATGCGCACGCGCATGCTGCGCCAGCACGATACATACTGGCGGGAGCGCCAGCGCGATCTCGACGATCTCTCCGACCGGCTGCTGCGCGTCCTTGCCGGGCGTCTCAAGAGTTCCGAGGACGATGGCGGTCTTCCGCCCGATACGATCCTCGTTGCGCGGACGATGGGGCCGGCGGAGCTGCTCGATTACGATCGAAGCCGCCTGAGGGGTCTCGTCGTCGAAGATGGGTCGAGCCAGAGCCATGTCGCGGTCGTCGCGAAGGCGCTCGGGATTGCTGCGATCGGGCAGGCGACTGGCATAGTCGACAGGGTGTACGCCGGAGATGCCGCGATCGTCGATGCCGTCACGGGCGAAGTTCACCTTCGCCCGACGGCGGAACTCATTTCCGCATATTCCGACAAGGTGCGGTTCCGCGCGCGCCGGCAGAAGCGCTTTCAGTCGTTGCGCGACCGCCCGGCGATCACCAAGGACGGCGTTCCGATCGCCTTGATGATGAATGCCGGTCTTCTTGTCGACATGCCTCATCTCGATGAATCCGGTGCCGACGGGATCGGGCTCTATCGTACCGAGCTGCAGTTCATGCTGTCGGAGTCGTTTCCGCGCCTCGACCGGCAGACGCAGCTTTACCGTTCCGTTATCGACGAAGCGGGCGGCAAGCCCGTTGTCTTCCGCACGCTCGACGTCGGCGGCGACAAGGTTCTTCCGTACCTTCGTCAGCCGAAGGAAGAAAACCCGGCCATGGGCTGGCGCGCGATCCGAATGGCGCTCGACCGGCCTGAGCTTTTCCGGCTCCAGATCCGCGCGCTGCTCAAGGCGGCTGCGGGGCGCGAGCTTCGCGTGATGATCCCGATGGTGTCTGCGAGCTATGAGCTCGGGGCCATTCGGGCGCTGATCGAGCGGGAAAAGGCGTTTCTGACCGAGCACGGGCATCCGCTTCCCGAGACGGTGCTCGTCGGCGCGATGTTCGAAGTTCCGGCATTGCTGTTCGAGCTCGACGCGTTTCTGACGCGGGTCGATTTCGTGTCGGTCGGGTCCAACGATCTAATGCAGTTCCTGTTTGCTTCCGACCGTACCAATGCGCGCGTCGCGAGCCGCTTCGACGTGCTGGCGCCAGCGCCGCTCAGGGCACTCAGAACGCTCATCACGACAGCGCACAGCTACAACGTGCCGGTTACGCTGTGCGGCGAGATGGCGGGAAGTCCGCTCGAGGCGATGACGCTCATCGCGCTCGGCTTCCGGTCATTGTCGATGGCGCCGGCTTCCATCGGTCCGATCAAGTCGATGGTGCTGTCGCTCGATGCCGCCAAGGCGACGGCCTACACCGACGGACTTTTGAAAGAAGGTGCGAAAGACGTCCGCATGTCCTTGCTCCAATTCGCGGAAAAGGAGCGCGTAGCGATCGACGGTTAACGAACGCCGATCATTTTTGCGCTCAGGCTTTGACAAACAAGCATTTTTAGCCAAGAGTATGCTTAACGTTGGGGGCCGGCGCGTTATGCCGGAATGTTGTATGCGTCGTGGCTTTGAGCAGACCGTTCCGGTCGGGGGTTATGAATATGCGCGGCCGGTCACGGCGCGCATGGATTCGGCTCAGCATCAGCAAATCGCTGAAAGCCGCGCGCTCATCGGGCAATTCTTTATCGATCTCAGACGGGCATTGCGGCTGACGCTGCCGCAGGCGGCGGAGTATCTGCAGGTTCGCCCGGAGGTCATCGAAGCGCTCGAGACTGGCCACGTCGAATATTTGCCGGACTGGCCCGACACCTCGGCGATCGTCATGACGTATACGTCCATGGCCAGTATCAATGGGCGCCCGGCGCTCAATGCCATTGGCCAATTGATCTCATATCTCTCCAGTTTTGCGCCGGTTCAGAGCCTGCCCGCCGCCAGCGATTACCCGCCGGCTCACGTTCAGGCGCAGGCGTATTCACCGCCCCATGCGCAGGCGCAGCCGTTTCCGCGTTCGCAATCCTCTTTGCCGCGGTCCGAGCCCTGGCCGCGGTCCGAGTCACGCTCGCTACCGAGCAACCCTCCGAGGGACAGGCAGCCCGGCCGGCAAGGCAGCGTGCAGGCGGCGAACTTCATGCGTGCCGGTTCGGCGATTGCGAACGGCGCCAAGCGGCTGCCGCAAGAGGCGCTCGATCAATTCCGGCGACGGCCGCAGCGGGCCCTTTACGCCGTGTCGCTGCCGCTCGGCCTGATGCTGCTTATGTTGCATTCGTCTATTTTTGAAACCGTCTCTAAGCCGTTCGGGTCGGCCGTGCGCTGGGCCAGCAGCTATTTTCAGGAACATTACGGCCCCATCCGAGACGGCATGCGCTATATCGAGGTCGACGATCCCCGGTCGCGGCGGGGGGATAAATTGCGGATCGGCGGCGGTTCGTATTAGATACGCGCCGGCTGATGCGCGACCTTCGCGCTCAGAGCGCTCCGCGGCTCTTTCGCGGCCTGTCATCAAAGCCCACATCTAAGCCCCACCGGCGAAACCCATCGAACCCATGTCAGCACTGCCGCGCGATAAACTCGACCGTCTTTCCGAACGCTGGATGGCTATTCAGGATCAGCTGAACCACGGCGTCTCGCAAGCCGACTACGTGAAGTTGACCAAGGAATTCTCGGAGCTGAGCCCCGTCGTGGCGCAGATCGACGCCTTGCGCAAAGCGGAAGCGGAGAACAAAGACCTCGAACAGCTCATTCGCGATCCAAGCGCCGACAAGGACATGGTCGATCTCGCCTATGCGGAGCGCGCGAGCCTCTCGGAGCGCATCACGGGGCTCGAGCAGCTTCTTCGTATCGCGCTACTTCCCAAGGATGCCGCCGACGAGAAAAGCGCGATACTCGAAGTCCGGGCGGGAACAGGCGGCGACGAGGCCGCGCTTTTTGCGGCGGATCTGTTCCGCATGTACACACGCTATGCCGACCTCAAGGGCTGGAAGACGGAGATCATTTCCGCGTCTGAGAACGATCTCGGCGGCTACAAGGAAATCATCGCCTCGATCACGGGGCAGGGCGTGTTTGCGCGGCTCAAGTTCGAATCCGGCGTACACAGGGTGCAGCGGGTTCCGGCGACGGAAGCGAGCGGGCGCATTCATACATCGGCTGCGACGGTCGCGATCATGCCGGAAGCGGAAGAACTCGACGTCGACATCAAGCCGGAAGACATCCGCATCGATACGATGCGGGCAGGCGGCGCGGGCGGTCAGCACGTCAACAAAACGGAAAGCGCCGTCCGCATGACGCATTTGCCGACCGGGATCGTCGTCGTGTCGGCGGAAAAATCGCAGCATCAGAATCGCCGCCTGGCCATGGCCGTTCTCAAAGCGCGCGTTTACGAACTCGAACGCGAGAAGGCTGCAAACGAGCGTTCCGACGCACGCAAATCGCAGGTCGGCTCGGGCGATCGTTCGCAGCGGATCAGGACGTATAATTTTCCGCAGGGCCGTGTCACAGATCATCGCATCAACCTGACGCTCTACAATCTCGATGAGATCATTACGGGCGGCGGTCTCGATAGCTTGATCGACGCGCTCGTGACCGATCATCAGGCGACGATGCTCGCGGAACTGAGCGCGGCGTAACATGCCGGTATCGCGTGCTCAGGATTTGCCTCACGTGCAACTTCGGCCAGAGCAGACCGTCTCGGATGCTTTGGCGGCAATGACGCGGGCGTTCACCGAGGAAGGGCTCGAAAGCCCGCAACGCGACGCGCGTTTTCTGCTGCAGGGATTGCTTGGGATCGATGGCGCGCAGCTGCTTTCGGTATCTTCGCGGACGCTCGGAACTGCGGCCGAGATCATCAGCGACAGCGTCAATCGCCGGCTTGCGCACGAGCCTGTTTCGCGGATTCTCGGGCGGCGCGAATTCTATGGCCGGATGTTCACCGTGACGCCGGACGTTCTCGACCCGAGGCCCGATACCGAGGCCGTCATAGATCTCGCCCTCGACGTCATAAGGTCGAGCGGGCTTTCGGGGCGGCCGCTTAGGATTGCCGACATCGGTACGGGTTCGGGCATTCTCATTTCGACGCTCCTGGCCGAACTTCCGGGCGCGACCGGGGTGGCGACCGATGTCAGTTTGGCCGCACTCGAAGTCGCCAACGGAAATGCCGATAGATTGGGCGTTGCCGGCCGAATCGCCTTCGTTGCGACATCTGGTCTCTCCGGCTGTGAGGGCCCATTCGACCTTCTCGTCTCAAACCCTCCCTATATAAGTGGGGAAGAGATTGCCGGCCTCGAGCGAGAAGTGAAGGATTTCGATCCGCTTCTGGCTTTGGATGGCGGGGCGGACGGGTTGGACGTTTACCGTGAGATCGCCCGTAATGCCTTGGAATTGCAGTGCCCGCTGAGGCTCATTCTCGAGGTAGGCTCGACCCAAGCGGATGCTGTGGAAAGCCTGTTCAAGGCAGTCGGCGCGCGGCCCATCGGCCGGCGCCTTGATCTCGGCGGACATACCCGAGCTGTTGCAATGGAGATACATCTCTAACCTAACCGATCATTTCTATTTGCGGAAACGCGTTTCCGAGGTAATATCGGCAGTGAAGAGTTTGATCGGATGCGCCCGGAGCTGACGTGCCGCTGAAGCGGCGATAAACCCGGCCTTCCCATCTCAGATCATCAGCGCAAACTTTCTCGGACGTCTTGGTCCGTTGAGTGTCGAGCGTCGAGCTTCTTTTCTCGGCGCGTGTGCTGACAAAAGCTCCTTTGAGGACGGCTCTAGTATCTTTTGCAGGGTTGATGAACGGGATTACTGCGATTTTGCCCAAGGCAGTGGGGCAAGAGCCGGGACTGAGGTCCGTGGGGCAGTGGTGGCTTTAGAATCGATTTATTGAATTGGATCGGAGGATCCATGGCGCCGCATAACGATCAGCGAGCGCCGGTGGCAACGTATCAACAAGCATGAACGGGAGCCCATGAGGCAAGGTCAACAGAACCGTCGCGGTCGCGGTCGAAACAACAACAACAATAATAATAACAATAACCGCAAATCGCAAAATCCCCTGATGCGCAGTTTCGAGAGCTCGGGGCCCGATGTGAAAATCCGCGGCACGCCCTCGCACATCGCCGAGAAGTACATAACGCTGGCGCGCGACGCGTTGTCGTCGGGCGATCCGGTGCTGGCTGAGAATTACCTGCAGCACGCGGAACACTACAATCGCATCATCCTCAGCTATCGCGAACAGATGGCGCAGCAGGGCGGCGTTGACCCCATGGGTAACGGGGCCGCTCGTACGCATTCGCTCGCCGGGCCTGAGGGTTCGGACGGCGATGAGTTTGGTGACGAGGACGGCGACGAGTTCGGCGGTCAGCCGCAGCTTGGTGGCCAAGCTGGCCAGCAGCCCGATCCGCAGCAGCCGCCGTTCCCGCAGCAGCCGCGCAACTTCGACAATCAGAACCGCTACGAAAACCGCCAGCCGCGAAACGAGCGCTTCAACAACAATCGCAATGACAATCGTAACGATCGGGGCGACCAACAGCGGTACGACCGGAACGATCGCAACGACAATCGAAACGACCGGCAAGATTTCCGCGGCGACAACCGCTACCGCGACGACCGGCGTCCGCATGGCGGCGAAGGCAATCACAATCAGGGCGAGGGCGGTTTCCGTCGCCGTGAACGTTATCAGGGCCCGAACGGCAACTCCAACGGCGGCGATCGCGAAGGCGCCAATGGTTTCCCGCAGCCAGTCGTTGGCGCGCCGCAGCCTGTCGCTGAGCGCGCAGAACGTCCCGAGCGTGCAGAGCGCCCAGAGCGAGCCGAACGTCCTGAGCGAGCTGAACGTCCAGAGCGAGCCGAGCGTCCGGAACGGGTAGAACGTGCCGAACGTCCTGAACGTCCTGAACGTCCGGAACGGGCAGAGCGTCCTGAGCGCGCCGAACGTCCCGAACGAGCAGAGCGTCCGGCGCCAGCGGCCGCTCCGGCCTCCATCGAGCAGGAACAACCGGCATTCCTTCGCCGTCCAGTTCGCCGTCCGCGCCGTGAGGAGCCCGCCGAGGCTCCGGTTGCGCCGCCGACCGCTGCGAACGCGAACGAAGACCAGGAATAAACGCGATCATCAGCGCGTACATTTTTTCGCCGGTCACGGTCTCCGTGGCCGGCGAAATGCGTTTTGCCGACGGAGGCCGGCACCCGCGACAAGGCTCGGTTTGTGGATGTTCCGCGGGTCGACCGCGCCACAGGCAGACGATGTCACCGGTCCTTGACTCGATCCCGGCCTTCGCCGGGATGACGGGAGGGACGTGAAATGGGTTGTCTTCCACCACCGTCATGCCGACGGAGGTCGGCACCCAGTCAGGCTTCGGCATGTTCAGTACTTGTGTTGAGTCTGACAGTACTGCGGGCGATCTCGATACCAGCCTTGACGATAACGAGCGTCGACGTCCGGTCGTCAAACTCCATGCGGAACGTTGCCAGTCCACGTTCTTCATCAGCATGACGAAGTGGATCTTCGAGAGATGGCGCGGGTTTTGAGGATCGAAGGGGCCGTGTCCATTTTCGATCGCGTACGCACGGTCGAAGGGCAAGGGTCTACATGGGGATCAAAGGAACGCTTTCGAGCGGTTCCGGAATCAAACCCTTAACCGGGTAGCGATAAAGAGCCTTAATCCTTGCGGGACCAACCTTGCGATGCCCAGAATTTTCCCTCGGTTTTGCCTCCCCAGCCCCTTTTTCCGGCGCCGCCCACGCCTATATCGCGTTGATCATACGGGGCGGTGGGGATGCCTACCATTGGGTCTTTGTCCGCGCCTGGATGATAAATATCAAATCGCATGGCATTCTTTCCGGGCCTTATGGGGTGGTGAGAATGCGCTGGAGAACGCGACATGAATTTTGAACGGTACACGGACCGCGCCAAGGGCTTCGTTCAGGCAGCCCAGTCGCTGGCGCTTCGCGAAAATCATCAACAGGTGACACCTGCTCATCTCCTGAAAGTGCTGCTTGACGACCCGGAGGGTCTCGCGAGCGGTCTCATTCAGCGGTCGGCCGGAGATTCGCGGAAGGCGCTGCGCGAGGTCGAAGCTGATCTCGCCAAAAAACCGAAGGTGACCGGCGGCTCCGGCCAGGTCTACGTCTCGCCCGAGATGGCGCGGATGTTCGATTCCGCCGAGAAGCTTGCCGACAAGGCGAGCGACAAGTTCGTCACGGCTGAGCGGCTGCTGCTCGCGTTGGCGCTCGACAACTCGACTGACGCCGGCAAGATCCTGCGCGACGCGGGCGTCACGGCGGACAAGCTCAATGGCGCCATCAATGACATCCGCAAGGGCCGCACGGCCGACACGGCGTCTGCCGAACAGGCTTATGATGCTTTGAAGCGCTATTCGCGCGACCTGACCGAAGCAGCGGCGACCGGCAAGCTCGATCCCGTCATCGGACGCGACGAAGAGATCCGCCGCACCATCCAGGTGCTGTCCCGGCGCACGAAGAACAATCCCGTTCTCATCGGCGAGCCCGGCGTCGGCAAAACGGCGATTGCCGAAGGCTTGGCGCAGCGCATCGTCAAGGGCGACGTGCCCGAAAGCCTCAAGAACAAAAAGCTGCTCTCGCTCGACATGGGCGCACTGATCGCGGGCGCCAAATATCGCGGCGAGTTCGAGGAGCGTTTGAAAGCCGTTCTGTCCGAGGTCGAGGCCGAAGGCGGCAACATCATTCTGTTCATCGACGAGCTGCACACCATCGTCGGCGCCGGCAAGACCGAGGGCTCGATGGATGCCGGCAACCTGTTGAAGCCAGCGCTCGCCCGCGGTGAACTCCACTGCGTCGGCGCGACGACGCTCGAAGAATATCGCAAGCACATCGAGAAGGACGCGGCGCTAGCGCGGCGCTTCCAGCCGATCTTCGTTCCGGAACCGACGGTCGAGGATACGATCTCGATCCTGCGCGGCTTGAAGGAGAAGTACGAGCTGCATCACGGCGTGCGCATCACCGATAGCGCACTGGTCTCCGCTGCAACGCTATCGAACCGCTACATCACGGACCGCTTCCTGCCCGACAAAGCGATCGACCTTGTCGACGAAGCGGCGTCGCGACTTCGGATGCAGGTCGATTCCAAACCGGAAGAGCTCGATGCGATCGATCGCGATCTCATGCAGCTGCTGATCGAACGCGAAGCCTTGAAGAAGGAAACGGATTCCGCTTCCAAGGATCGTCTCGGCCGCATCGAAAAGTCGATTGCGGATCTCGAGGAAAAATCGAAGGCGATGACGCAGCGCTGGGAGGCCGAGAAGAAGAAGCTCGGTTCGGCGCAGAAGATCAAGGAAGAGCTCGACAGCCTGCGGAACGCGCTCGAACAGGCGCAGCGCAAGGGCGACTTGGCGCGCGCGGGCGAGCTTCGCTATGGGCGGATTCCGGAGCTTGAAAAGAAGCTTCAGGGTGTTGAAAGCCAAGAAGGCAAGGGCGCACTCGTCGGAGAGGCGGTGACGCCGGATCAGATCGCGGCCGTCGTGTCGCGCTGGACGGGCGTGCCTGTCGACAAGATGCTCGAAGGCGAGCGCGAGAAGCTTCTCAAGATGGAGGACGCTCTTTCGAAGCGCGTCATCGGGCAGCGGGAAGCCGTCGTCGCCGTGTCGACTGCTGTTCGCCGCGCCCGCGCCGGGCTGCAAGACCCGAACCGGCCGATCGGCTCGTTCATGTTCTTAGGCCCGACCGGCGTCGGTAAAACGGAGCTGACAAAAGCGCTCGCCGGCTACCTCTTCGACGACGACACCGCGCTCATCCGCATCGACATGTCGGAGTACATGGAGAAGCATTCGGTTGCGCGCTTGATCGGCGCGCCTCCGGGCTACGTCGGTTACGAAGAAGGCGGTGCGCTGACGGAAGCCGTTCGCCGGCGGCCGTATCAGATCATCCTCTTCGACGAGATCGAGAAGGCGCATCCTGATGTGTTCAACGTGCTGCTGCAGGTGCTCGACGACGGGCGCCTGACGGACGGCCAGGGCCGCACGGTCGACTTCAAGAACACGCTGATCGTGCTGACGTCGAACATCGGCGCGGAATATCTCGTCAACCAGAAGGAAGGCGAGGACACCGAAGCTGTGCGCGACGAGGTGATGGCGGAAGTGCGGACGAAGTTCAGGCCCGAGTTCCTAAACCGTCTCGACGACATCATCCTGTTCCACCGTTTGCAGCGGAACGAGATGACGAAGATCGTCGACATCCAGATGGGCCGTCTGCAGAAGCTCTTGGCGGATCGCAAAATCAAGATCGAACTCGACGAGCAAGCCAAGACGTGGATCGCCAACCGCGGCTACGATCCCGCTTACGGCGCGCGGCCGCTGAAGCGCGTCATCCAGCGATACGTGCAGGACCCGCTCGCCGAGAAGATCCTGGCGGGCGACGTGAAGGACGGCGACACCGTGCGCCTTTCCGTTGCCGACGGCGATCTGACGATCAACGGATTGCGGGCGAAAGAGATAGCTTAGTTGATTGTCCCCGGCGGCCGTCTTTTGATGGTCGCCGGCGACTCTGCTTCTCAGAGCCGGCCGCCGGGGACGGGAATGTTGCTTTAATCTGGTGGCGCTGGCGACTTGCCGACAGGCTACCGCATGGTGAGAGTTGTGATAGGTGGCGGACAATCAGTCCCACTTCGCGTTTATATCGCCTCGACGCAACAGCTATGGCTGCCAGCCCTTCGCCAAATTTTCTTCCAGCCATAGATGAACGTCATCGGGGGACATGCTGGGTGGAAACATCCAGTGACCTTCATTGACGCGGACAGGGCCGGGCTGTGCTGGTGGCGGAAAAGCAGGAAAGTCGAGGGTTTCAAAACTGGTTAGTACCGCGCGCAAAACTTCAATTTGAGCTTTCAGTTCGTCGAGCAGATCTCGACCCTTCACTTCGGAATCACCGTCCAGTCCAAGTCTGAAAGTGCAAGGAATCTCGGTTCCGACCGGCGGTCCGTTTTCCTCATGAGAAACCATCAAGAGTTTGCCATCCCAGACCTGCTTTCTGGCTGGGAACGGATCAATTAAACTTTCGCCTTTAAGTTCGTGCAGGAAGAAAGCCGTTCCCTCACTGAATTCAGCACCGCTCATCACCGGGATGATTGAGCGGTGTTTGTCGAGGTTCCACAGTTCATGCAGAGCGAATAGACGTGACCTACCGCCGCGAAACGGTTCCCACGCCTCGACCAGTGCCCGCACGATCGGGGCAGCAAGGCCGACCTGAGATTTGGTCAGTGCATTCTTCTTTTTGGATTCATCTTGCCACATCGGAAAGCACAAATGACGGGTGGCGGCGGTTGCATCGTGATCGAGGACGACTTCCGTCATCATGATGTCGAGCGCAGACCGCAAATTGTGGACTAGGTCACCGATGATCGGCGCTAATTTTTCCGGCACCGGATTTTGGATGCGGGCGACCAGTCCGACAAGTTTGGAGTTTGACGAGTAGGTTGACTCGAAGCGCTCGCTCCAGGGGACCTGTTCCCATATCAGCCGAAGCGGGTCCGTTGCGGTGTAAGCGACAAACTCACCGCTCAGCTCGTCGAAGAGATGTGCAGCCCGGTTGACCTTCAAATGTGAGGCGCGGAATTTCATCCTAAGAATCTCTCGGTGACGTTGGTGCTTCACCACATCGTAGGCTGAGTCGCGCGGGCAGGCGTAGGGGAGCGGTCGTAACAGTCAGGCAGTTGGCCCGCCCGATCTTATCTCCTTCACAAATCCCGAAAAAAACTTACCCCCGCACGATCCGTTCACCGCATAATTCCTGCGCCTCGCCGCCCGCCAATATCTCCGTCATGCCGACGGAGGTCGGCATCCAGACAAGTGTCATCATCTCGCATGTCTAGGCTTGGCTGGATCCCGGCCTTCGCCGGGATGACGTTTTTTTGGGGGGGTACATTCGAAAGGCGGAACGCCCTTCGAGCGAAGGGCGCTCTTATGACCTCACTGTGCTGTTACCGGCGCGACACCTACACTTCGCACCACCGGCGGCGGGTTCCATTTGCCGGTCAACGCATCGGATTTCGGGGCGTAGAGGCGCATGGTGAGATTGAATGGCCCTTTTGGTGCAGGCAGCCAGTTCGCTTCCTTATCGGCGCCGGGATTCTCGTTCTGAAAATAGAGATCGAGTGAGCCATCCGCGTTGAACTTGAAGGGCATCCAGCTGCTCACGGCGAAGCGGTTTAGACCATTCGCGACCTGGAACCCCTCGTCATCGTAGAGTGTGATTGACCAGAAGGCGTCGACTGGCGGAATCGTCGCCTTGTCGAAGTGGATCGTGTATTTATTCGCGCCATCGAGAGGCTTGCCCGTGTCATCTGCGAGGTTGGCGGGATAAATCGAATCCTCGGGCAAGTTGGCGCCGAGGCCAAACTGGGTAATTAGCGCGCGCTTCAGATAGTAATTGCCGTAGACGCCCATCGTATCCGTGTTCATCGACCAGCCGTTGGCCACACGTGCGAGTGTCGGGAGCTTCCATTTGAGGAGCTGCTGCGCTTCCTGCGGAGCCGTTTCAAGAGCCTTTTGAACTGCTGGATCCAATTTGGTGATGTGTAGCTCTTGCCGGGTTCGATGCCGATCCGGTGCATCTGCGCGATGATCGGTTGATCCGTAATGTGCGGAGGATGCAGCTTCAAAAGTTCGGCGGCATAAGCAAAGAATTTGCCGGCAGGCATTGTGTCGGCGAGGGTTTTGGGCGGCGTCTTCACATCGACGTTCGGATCAATCTTTGCTTCGATGGGCGCCGGGGCTTTGCCCCATTCGGACAACGGCGTGATCTTGTAGCCTGCCTGGATCTCGTGAACCGCATCGTAGTCCGCCGGGCCATCCGTCTTCGTGCGTCCGATAATCCAGACGTAAGGCGTTGGGGCGTCAATGAGCTGGGTGTCTTTCGGCAGCCCGAAGTCCTCAATCAGCTTCGCTTTCAGATCGGGCTTCCAGCCCGGCGGCACGAGAACAAAGTTACCGGCTTGTGTTCCGGTCGTTCGCCAGCCGGGTGACGCAAAGACATCCGTCCACATGTCAAGCATCGGCAAGAGGTAGTATCGCCCATGCGTATCGGGCACCGAGACAACCACAGGCTCTTCCGTGAGATCGAGCCAGGCGCTCGAATAGAGCGTATCGAAATTCGGGCGGACGACGACCCGCATGTCGGCAGTCGGATAGGTTTCTATGTTGGCGAAGGTATTCATCGGACCACCGATCGATCCCTTGCCGGGCGCTGTGTTAATCAGCTGCTTCCGGGTCAAATCCATCGTCACGGGGGAATAGAAATACATTGGCATTGACGGCGATGTCGTGTGCTTCCTGGGGGGTGATGGTTTCGGCTCTAACCGCCGTCGAGTGCCCAACCGCCATGGCAAAGGACCAAGCGGCAATCGACGCGCTCATAAGGAGGCGTCGTCCTCGTGCTGAACTTTCTGGCATCTTGCAGGCTCCTGCCCTCTCGACACCCACACCCGCTATGAAAACAACGATTTTCCTAAGAATGCGCTAGGTCCCCTTGCACAAGGTAAACCAAGAATTTCGCGTCTGGCCGGCCGAGGCTGGCACCCAGACAAGTGTCATTATCTCGCGTGTCTAAGCTTGCCTGGATCCCGGCCTTCGCCGGGATGACGGACGGTGTGTGTTGCATTTTCGCGATAGCTGGAACGTGCATTCCCTGATTGTATCCCGCTTGATTGTAATACCGATGGTGCGGGGCGGAGTGTACGATATGCGACATCTAAAATTCATCGGCGTTCTGCTCATCGGCGCAACACTCGCTGGATGCGGCAGCCATGATGCCGAAAATGCCGGCCTCGCCAAGATGCCACAGCGAACATCCGATGCCCGGCTCAAGATTTATCGAACCGATGCTTTGGAATCGGCCGGCGATTCCGCGCGCGTAAGGATCGATGGGCGAGAGGTGGCCAGTCTTGGAAGCGGCGGATCGACAATGCTCGATGTCCCCGCCGGACTACACAAGATCGTCGTCGACACTCCTTTGCATCCGAACGTCTACGAGATTTCGCTCGCGACAAAGCCAGGCGCGCATTATGCGCTTGAAGTCTCGCCGCGATCTGCGGCGACGGTTGCGAGGATGTTCGGCGTTGTTGGCATGTTGGCAGAATCCGCCGCCAATCAGAATGGCGGGGAATTCCAAATTCGCGTCGTAGAATCCGGTGAGAAAACCTAGCCGAAAACTTATCCCGCTCTATCTGCGCACCGCATAGTTCCCGCATCGCGCTACGCCAGCCGACCAACGTAACCGTCATGCCGACGGAGGCCGGCACCCAGAGACGTGTCATCATCTCGCGTGTCGAGCCTTGGCTGGATCCGGGCCTTCGCCGGGATGACGGTGGGGCGGGTATTTTGTGGCCGTTAACGCTTGGGAGGTTAGAGGATAGGTCCTACTAGCTGCGCGGGGGGCCAATGAGCAGACCAAATGCCAAGGGAGTAGTGCTGCTCGTTGGTCTGGCAGCAGGGCTTATCGGAATTGGTGCCGGATACATCGCGTGGGGATGGCCCCCTAACTGGTACGCATCTCGCGATGTCTTCAGGCTTCCGGCAACTCCTGAAAACCAGTTGATCCAGTACGGATGGCAGCTCGTTACGGAGACACCGCATTTAATCGGCAAGAGCGCCTCGGAGCCGGCATTGCGATACGCTGGCAACGATTTGGCTTGCACGCAATGTCATTTGAAAGCCGGCAGCAAACCGTTCGCTGCACCTTTTGTTTCGACGTTCGCGTCATTCCCGATGATGGCGAATGATGAAGTCGTGACGCTCACCGAGCGCATCAATGGGTGCATGACGCGCAGCATGAATGGCCAGCCGCTGCCCGAAAGCGGACGCGAGATGGATGCCCTTATCGCCTACATGCGATTTGTCGGAAAAGGTTCTCCGGAAGGCGTGCGAGTTGCCGGGATGGGACTGCTGCCGCTAGCGCCGGCACAACAAAAACCGGACCGCGAGCGCGGGGAGAAGATTTTCTCCGACTCATGTGCCAGCTGTCACGGAACGAACGGTCAGGGCCAACATAGATTGTCGCCCGAGGTTGGTTTTATGGTGCCGCCACTGTGGGGCGGAGATTCGTTCAATTCAGAAGCGGGCTTGAGCCATATAGAAACCGCCGCTGCCTTCATCCGAGCCAACATGCCCTACTTAACGACGGACTATCGCAATCCGTTTTTGAGCGAGCAGGAGGCGTGGGACGTAGCGGCTTACGTTACATCGCAGCCGCGGCCGTCCAAGCCTTCAGAACAGCCTCGTTGATAGAAGCAGGTCCGCGAATAGGCAGATGCGGAAGTCGCCGCGAACGGCGCTACGTGCAACTTGTCGGATTTGTAAATGTTTCGAGAGGAACACTGCTTATTCTTCCACGTTCATCATCCGTCGAAGCATCTCAACCTTTCCTCCAGGTCGCATGAAAAAAATTTCCCTTCAGGCCGGCGTCGTTCTCGTCGCCGCGGCAGCAACTCTCTATTGCCTTGGCACGACCGCGGCAGTTCTCGCTCAAAGCAATCCCTCCAACGACGACCTCGAGCTGGCCTTCAACGGCCATTGCCGCGAGTGTCACGCGTTCGATAAGGGCGATAATCGATTGGGTCCGACGCTTTACGGCGTCGTCGGCCGGAAGGCGGGGACCGTTCCAGGCTTTGAATATTCGGACTCGCTCAAGAGTTCGGGCATCACTTGGGACGAGAAGACGCTCGACCAGTGGATCACCAATCCGAATGCGGTCGTGCCGGGGAACAACATGGGCGCGATCTTCAGTGGGCTAGCGGATGCGGGAGAGCGCGCGAAGATCATCGCCTTCCTCAAGCAGGATACGAAGACGGGCAACAAGATGTGAGATGTTGTTTGCGATCGGCGCCTCTACTCCGTGGAGCCGGCCGCCGATCGCGTTTGCCGTTTCGTTAGTTGCGCGGGCGATCGCGGTCGCGGTTGTAACGGGCGCGGTGGTAGCAGCGCTTCGCACCGATTTTGCACGCGATGTTCGGACCGGCGGTGTAGCCGATGACGCCGCCTGCCACGAGGCCGACGGGACCAAATACAACTGCTCCTGCGAGGCCGCCTAATGCTGCATCGGTCACGCGTTCATACGCGTTGGCTGCGGCCGGTCCGATGACAATGCCTGCGGCGACGACAAGACAGCCTGCAAAGGTCTTCATGGTTCTTCCCTCCGTGGTTTCGTCCCCCGCGGACGTTGTTGAGACCTAGATCGCATCATCCGCGATTCGAAATCTGATGACGACCCCGAGCTTTCCATCAGAGTATTCACAAATGGTTTCTGAGATTTTTCGCGCGCAGTTATTCTCCATGACGCGCAAACGCGAGATGCACGGCGGCGAACGAAACTGAACGGCGCTATTTGTTGTGCTGCATCACGGGCGTGCGGCGCATGAGCTCTTCAATGCGGCCGCGTTCCTTCTGGAACTCCGCGAGATCCTTGCCGTCGAGCTTTCTTTCGCGCGGCACCTGAATGGACATCGGATCGACGAAGCGATTGTTGACGAGCACCTCGAAGTGAACGTGCGGACCTGACGACAAGCCTGTCGATCCGACAAAGCCGATGACCTGGCCCTGGCGGACTTTCATGCCGGGGGTCACGTTTCCGAAGCGGCTCATGTGGCCATAAGCGGTCTGATAGCCGTTAGCATGACGAATGCGGATGTAATTGCCGTAGTAGCCCTTGTGTCCGACTTCCTCGATCGTTCCGTTGCCTGCGGCAATGATCGGGGTGCCCTGCGCGCAGGCCCAGTCGACGCCGGTGTGCATTTTCCGCGAGTTGAGCAGCGGGTGGAAACGAACGCCGAAGCCGGACGTGAGGCGCACGTCGTCGCCGCGAACGGGCTTGCGGACAAGGAACTTCTTCGAGTTGTTGCCGTCTTCGTCGTAGTAGTCGACGACGCCATCGGCCGAGCGGAAGCGATAGAATTTGTAGACAGCGCCGCCGCTCGAGATCGCCGTGTAGAGCAGTTCGCCGGGATTGCCGTCAGTCGATTGATCGTCCTTCATGTCGAAGAACATCTCGAGCGCATCGCCCGGGCGGACGCGGCGGCGGAAGTCCGTATCGAAGGCATTGATGCTCAACACCTTCGAGATGGTCTCGGCCGGCAGACTTTGATTGAGGCCTGCGAAATAGACGCTGGCATAGAGGCTGACGTTCTGCGGATCGTCGCCGTCGCTGTTGGCGATGTGCTGCAGCTCGTCGTTGAACGGCGGTTGCGAAGAGCCGACGAATTCGCCGGCGGCGCTGCGGCTGACGGTGACGAGATGGTCGTGGCCATCGGAGAATATCGAGTAGCGCGCCGGCTCCATCTTGCGCGGATCGGAGAGCGAGGGGATGAGCGTTATGCGTACTTCCTGGCCCGGAACGAGCGCGTTCTCCGAGAAGATCGAGTGGCCGGCCTCGATCATGCTGTGCACGTCCCATTCGGGAGCACCGGCTTTGGCGAGGATTTTTGCGAGCGTGTCCTGCGGGCCGACCTTGACGACGATGACCTGTCCGCCTTCGAGATCATCGGAGGGTTCGTCGGGGGCTTCGGTCGACTTGAAGATGTCGGTCGTGTTGAGATTGTCCGACGTCGCCGCCTTTGGCTGCCAGGAGTCCGTTCCTTGCGCGGGTACCGCGGGACCGGAAGCTGCTACCCCATCGAGAGGGGCACCGGAGCCATCTCCAACGGTCGCGCCGGCGGGGCCTGCGTCTCCACCGCGCTCGACGATGTCCTGAACTTCCTGGGCATCGAGTTCCTGACCGTCCTCCTCGGGCAGGATGCCGCCCAGGAGCTCGACAACCTTGGTCGAAACGTCCGATCGCGACAGACCGCTTCCCGCATTGTCGTCGGCGTCCTCTCCGCGTTCGGAGGGCTGGCCGCTGCCGTATAGCTTGAACGGGTTGAAGGCCGGTATTTTTTCTTTCTCGTCCGCGGGGACCGGGGCGAGGCGGGCGACGATGCGTGCGTAAGGCTTCTGGCGAACGTATTCGCGGCTGTCGCGGCGGCTCTTCGAAGACTCGTGGATGATATAGCGGGTCGAGAGGGCGCCGGTGGTGAGCTGAAGGCGGTCTGATTTCGGCGTGACCCACTTTAGGCCGCCGGCATTTTTCGGTGTGAGAGCGACTTGAGGGACGAGCACTCCTTCGCCGAGGCTTTTCAAGGCTGGGAGGAGGCCGTCGTTCGTGCGGTCGCCGTCGTCGGAAGAGCCGTAGACGACGATCAGAATTGCGATTGCGCCGATGGTGGCCGCAAGGCAGGTGCTCAAAATCCAGCGAAACCGGCCGCCTGCGGCGGGTTCGGGGTTCGTCTCGGTTTCGTAGATGTGCTGGAAAAAACTGCCGCCGCGTCCGGCATAGGCGTTTGTCGGAAAAAGGCGCGTGTCATCGTCGGGTGCAAAAGCCCCCTCGGTCGCGGCCGAAATCTTCTTCCGACTCTGAAGCACGCTCAGCAGGTCCCCCACAGCCCCGCGAGGCCTCTCTTACAAGCATTTTAGCGGAGAAGCCTCCCGCTTCGGGGCCGAAGACCTCGAAACGTGGCCAGACCACGCCTTTACCGCCCGTTGAGACGACCAGCCCCCGATACCGTCAACGAGCGAAAACCCCGTGACGGCGCAGCGACGTACACCCGACACACGTTTGTGAAACAATCGGGGCGCGGTCAAGGCAAGGTCCTGAAAGAGACGTTGGCGACGTCTTCTAAAGGGGCACTCGAAGGTAACGGCCAAAAACCGGCGCGTCGAAGTCATTGGACGGGCCTGGGGACGGGGCCTGGAAGACGGTTTCAGCACGTCATCCTTAAGGCCCAAGCAGAAATCAATCTGCTGAGTCGGTCGAAGCCAGACCAAAAAGGGGCGCAACAGAGACGCATTCCGGAGGCTGCAGCCGCAAAAATTTCCGACCTAAATCGCTGATAAACATGACGTTTTCTCGGTAAACGGCCTTCTTTGAAGATTTTTTTAAAGCGGGTGTTGACACCGAAGTCGGTATGTTGTTTAAACAGCCTCGTTGGCGGGCCACACGGCCTCGCCGCCCTCGCAGGGCATGAAACTCTCGAAACTCTCGCGGTTCTCAACCGGCCATACCGGTGGGGACCTCGTCGTCTCGGAAAAAACAAC
>NZ_JBFTQC010000001.1:1865000-3056814 GCF_056398805.1 Hyphomicrobium sp. 01T421 | reverse complement strand
TCGACTGAAATCAATGGGGTTTTACACTTCCATGTCGTCACGAGCGCTCATCGAGCGTCAAGAGTGGTCACGGGCACTCAATCGTTTTACATCAATCGCAACGCAACCCCGAATTGGTCGACGTCCGTCCGCTTTGCCGAGAAAGCGGAAGTCGCATCTTTGAAATCGCATACTCTTCTGATGAGCGGATACGACGTCACGAAGATCGCCGAGAGCAGACATCGGAGAATTGCCACGATTGGCCAGAAGCAGAAATGACCATCGGGATGCGCGCTCCGTTCGTCTCACACCTGTCGACTTGCATTTCCTTGCCGGAAGCTCTCGCGATAGCGTTGCGGACTGATGCCAATTCGGCGCTGGAAAGCCGCGCGCATCTGCTCTGGACCGGCAAAGCCACAGTCGAATGCAACAGTTTTTAGCGCCAGATCGGTCGCTTCGAGCAAGTTGCGGGCGTGATCGAGACGCACCCCTTCTATGTAATCGTGCGGCGTCAGCGCGAGTTCTTTGACGAAGAGACGCGCGATTGTCCGCGAGCTCGTACCGGCGATATTTGCAAGCTTCTCCACTGGAAATGGTTCGCTTACATGCTCCAGCACATAGGCCTGCACCTTGCCTATCGGTGTCGCCGGGTTGCAGTGGGCGTGAAGCAATGGACTGAACTGCGATTGCCCGCCTTGTCGCTGCGCGACGACGACTAAGCGCTTTGCGCAGGCAAGTGCGATTGCCGCTCCATGATCTTCGCTGACCAGCTCAAGGGCGAGATCAATTCCGGCCGTGACGCCGGCCGAGGTGACTAGCGCCCCATCCCGCAGATATATCCGATCATGCTCGACGCGGGCCTTGGGAAACTCAGCAGCAAGACGTGCAGCAATCTGCCAATGGGTGGTGACGCACTTTCCATCGAGCATCCCGGCTCGCCCGAGAGCGAATGCACCCGTGCAAATCGATCCGTAACGAACGGACTCCGGCGCCCGTTCCTGAAGCCAGCGAGAAAGGGCCTCGTCTTTCGGCGCATTTGGTAAGGCAGGCCCGCCCGCCACCAACACAGTGTGAAACCGCCGGGCCGCCTCTGCAAAAGTCAGGTGCGCGCCGAGTGGCATCCCATTCGACGCCCGGATTGGCTTCCTGTGGGATGCTACGATGAAGCACGCGTATCCCTCGTCGGCCGGCAACAGAGCGTTGGCCTCGGCAAACACATCGAGCGGACCAGCGACATCCAGCGCCTGCACGCCCTCGTGGATGATCAGCGCAACGTCTTTTTTCGCCATCGGCGAACCTGCCTTGAGTGGTCACTAGTGATGACGTTTCGAATCCCGGGCAACGGGAGCTGTCCGGCCGGGCAGTATATCGCTGGCGGTTGGCAGGATTTCAATGGTCGTTCCGATTGCTGCCAACCGGCGACGGATTATCAAGAGGGGCGGAAGCATACAAGAGGAGCAACGAGCATGAGAGACGCTCTCCTTCCGGCCGCAAGCATCAAAGGCATCAAGGTGCCCGACAGCAAGCTCGGCCGCGCCATCACGGAATTCGTTCGCGACAGCGAAAACGAACTGCTCTTCAACCATTCAGTCCGGGTTTACTTCTTCGGCGCGATTGCTGGCCAGCAGCGCGAAGTGACCTTCAATCATGAGCTCCTCTACGCGGCCGCGATGTTCCATGACATCGGCCTGATGCCAGCCCATAGCAGCCAAAATCTGCGCTTCGAAGTGGATGGTGCGAACGCGGCACGCGATTTCCTAAGAAACCATGGCGTGGATGCGTCGGATTTAGAGAAAGTCTGGACGGGAATCGCGCTTCACACAACGCCGGGAGTGCCTGAATTCATGCACCCCATCATCGCACTCACCACCGCCGGCGTTGAAATGGACGTGCTCGGCCTGACATATGGCCAATATGACGATGACGTGCGCGAGGCGGTTGTCGCGGCTTTTCCGAGAACACCGAACTTCAAAGAAGATATCATTCAAGCCTTCTACGATGGCATCAAGCATAAGCCGGATACGACTTTCGGTAACGTCAAGGCAGATGTGATCGCGGATAAGGACGTTCACTTCCATCGCCGTAACTTCTGCTCAATTATTCGCAGTTCGTGTTGGAAAGCATGACAAAACCAGGACATGGATTGAAGCGTACTTGAGCGCGCCGGTGGCCAGTTGCCCTTAGTGGCATCGTGCTTGGTCGCGCCTGCAAAGGAGTTCCAAATGGAACAAGTGATCTCGGGCATTGCAATTCCCGATAGCAAGCTCGCGCAAGAAGCAGCCGATCTTGTGCGCCAATACGAAAGTGAGATGTTGTTTAATCACTCCGTGCGCGTCTACTTGTTCGGAGCGATGAAGGGCATTCGCCAGAAACTCAACTTCGACCGCGAATTGCTCTACATATCGGCTCTGTTTCACGACATGGGCCTCATCGCTGCCTACTCGACGAACCAGAAGCGGTTCGAGGTGGATGGCGCTGACGCCGCTCGCGATTTCCTCAAGACCCACGGTATCGCTGACGCTGACGCGGACTTGGTATGGGAAGCGATCGCCCTCCATACTACGCCGGGCATTCCTCAGTACATGCGGCCGGAAATCAACCTAACGAACGCTGGCGTTCTAGTTGACGTTGTCGGCATCGGATACGATGAATACTCATCCGAGCAACGCGATCAGGTCGTCGGCGCCTTTCCACGTGGCAATTTCAAAAACGAGTTCATTGAGGTCCAGGCGCGTTCCGCCCTTAAAAAACCCGAGACAACTTACGGTACGGTCAATGCCGGCTATGTTGAAGCTTTCGATCCCAATTTCCGCAGCCCTAACGTCTGCACTCGCATCCACGGCGCGCCTTGGCATAGCTAACGCGCACCTAACTGCATCTCGCTGCCCGCAAACATCATTGCCTCTGCCCGTGCCTGCCACGCGCACGCTGATGACTAACGCTTCCAAACCTATGAGGCTTTGAAAGGAGACATCGTGATGAATTATCCTCTTGCGATACTTACGGGCGCGATCCTTGCCCTCACCGCCGCTATCCTGAGCTTGCCAATTGCAGCGAACGAGACAGGCGACGAGACAGTGCAGCCGGTCATATCGGTCAAACTCCCGAACGTTCCCGGTAAAAGCCTGTCGGCGGTGCTCGTAAAATATCCACCAGGGGGCAAATCGAACAAACATCATCACGCGGGCAGCGTATTCGCCTTCGTTATATCAGGCGCTATTCGGTCGGAGAACTCAGCCACTGGGCCAGACAAAGTTTACAAAGCCGGCGAAGCATTCTTCGAGCCTGCGGGCAGTCAGCATCTCGTCAGTGAAAATGCCAGTGCAAGCGAGCCGGCGAGCCTCCTTGCCGTCTTCGTAGCTGATGATGGGGCGAAACTGACGACCCTCGACAAGTGAGCACGCACCATGAAGGCCAACATCATCCATCGCTTCGGGCCGCCGGACGTGATCATGTTCGACGAAGCCGAACTGCCCCGTCCTGGCAATGGCGAAGTGCTCGTTCGCGTCATGGCGAGCGGAGTGGGCCCTTGGGACGGCTGGATCCGGGAGGGCAAAAGCGTTTTGCCCCAACCGCTACCTTTGACACTCGGCTCTGATCTTTCGGGCATCGTCCAGGAAATCGGAGAAGGCGTTGACGATATCAGAGTTGGTGACGAAGTTTTCGGCGTGACCAATCCGAGGTTCACTGGCGCCAACGCGGAATATGCCTTGGCGTCGGCGGGAATGATTGCAGCCAAACCTGACGACATCACCCATATCGAAGCTGCATCGATACCCGTTGTGGCGGTAACGGCTTGGCAGATGCTGTTCGATCACGGCGGTATCCAACCGAACCAGAAAGTCCTCGTTCTCGGCGCGGCGGGTAATGTCGGAAGTTATGCCGTTCAACTTGCACATGGAGCCGGCGCGCAGGTCTTCGCAAGCGCCGCACACGATAAAGCGGACTGTGTGCGCGGCCTTGGCGCAGCCCAAGTCTTCGATGGCCGGACCGAGGATTTACCGGCCGAAATAGGAGACATTGATCTCGTCATCGACGCTGTCGGTGGTGAGGCGCAGACGCAAGCACTGGAAGCATTGTCTCCGGGTGGAGTCCTGATCTCAGCGGTATCTCAGCCTGATCAAAATGCGGCTAAGCGGCTTGGCGTCAAAGCCACGTTCATGCTCGTTGACGTCACATCCGCCGCGCTAAAGTCGATCACAAAGTTGCTCGACGCAAAGGAACTCAGAACCAACGTCGGAACTGTTCTGGGCCTTTCTGAGCTCCGACGTGCTCACGAAATGCTTGAGAGTGTGCGGGCACACAAAGCTGGAAAGATCGTTTTAGAAGGTTCGTGAGACGTCTGGCGTCGCAGCCTCTACTCGGGGTTAAGGCCGCACATTTCGGTCAAGCCGACACCGTGATCCAGCGTCTGTTCCGCTTCTCGTTTAAAACCAGACATCTGATTTATCTCTCTTATGACGTCTTCGCGCATTGAAAGTCAGCTTTTGTAAACGAAGGGACATAGTGACGAGCGAGCCGGCATTTGAGCTGAGGTCTGTTATGGCCCAGAAGCTGACATGTTTGCTGCACGCTGCATTTAGCGGATCGACTACTTGATCTCAGTAACCGAGATTGCCCCGGCGTTCGAAAACCTGAGCCGGCTAGAGCTTCCAATTCTCGATTTGGATTCGCAAGCGCTTCGCGGCGGGTAGGATGCCACCGACGTTAGGTCAAATTGCAGAGACCCTTGCGTCAAGGTCGGTCAAATTGCCGTCCTTCTCATGTGTCTGGTGCCCTTCGGGTAAAACGGCCGGAGGAGGCAAGATCGTCTCCGACGGACGTCCGCCCAAACTCCTGGGGCGCCCGCTCATCAGGTGTGGAAACGCCGCTAAAATTGAGAAAAGGAAGTCGGAATGTCGGAGAGCAATGCCACGAATGAAGCGGCTGAAATCGGTCTGTTTCAGCCTATGTCATTTGGTCGCCTGACGCTGAAAAACCGCATCGCGATGGCGCCTCTCACCCGGTCGCGCGCGCATGAAGACGGCACTCCGAGCGAACTTCAAACCACTTATTATGCCCAACGTGCGTCCGCCGGCATCATTGTTACCGAAGCAACGAATATTAGCGCGCAAGGCAGGGGTTATATTCGAACACCGGGCATCTGGACACCAAGCCATGTTGCTGGCTGGAAAAACGTGACCGAAGCGGTGCACGCGCGAGGCGGTCGGATCTTCTTACAGCTCTGGCACGTAGGCCGCATCTCCCACTCAGAATTACAGCCCAATGGCGAGCTTCCCGTGGCGCCCAGTGCGGTGCGCGCCGAGGGCGTTCAAGCCTATACCCCGGCGGGCTTCAAGCCGCTCGAGACGCCGCGCGCCCTTGATCTCGATGAAATGCCGGGAATTATCGAACAGTATATGCACGGCGCGATATGCGCCAAGGAGGCTGGTTTCGATGGTGTCGAGGTTCATGCAGGGAACGGCTACCTTCTTCAACAATTCCTCTCGGACAAGACGAACAAACGGACCGACCGTTACGGAGGCTCTATCGAGAACCGTACCCGCCTAGCGATCGAGGTCTTGGACGCTGTCACGAAGGTGTGGAATTCCGATCAAGTCGGCATTCGCCTGTCTCCTCTCACCAAATTCGGCGACATCGGCGACTCCGATCCGGAGCCAGTCTACCTGGGTTTGATCTCTCGATTAAATCCCCTCAAACTCTGTTACATTCACCTGATCGAAGGCGACACAGGAGCCGAACGGCAGCCAGCCGGAAGTTTCGATCTGCAGAAGTTGCGGGTCGCGTTTAACGGTTTCTATATCGCGAACAACGGTTATGACCTCGAGCTCGCAATTGACGCCCGAGCGAACAACCGTGCGGATATCATATGTTTCGGCCGCCCTTATATCGCCAATCCCGACCTCGTTGAACGGTTGAAGACTGGCGCGACATTGTCGAGACCGGATCCGGAGACATTCTATGCCGGCGATGCTCACGGTTACACGGATTATCCTTCGCTATGATCGGCGCGCGGTCGGAGAGTTCGCACACGCCGACCGCTTCCGTCCGGCGAATAGCGCTGACAATCCACCTCGGGCTTTTCCAGTGGCGCCGAAATTTGGTGCGCGAAGGTTTGAGGTCGGCTTCGGGTCAAGAGTGGATGCCGTCTCGAGCCGCAGCACATCTGCATTTCCATTGTAAGCAGACTTCGCACTACTGCAATCATCACGGTTCATAACGCCTACGTCCGCTTATGGGAGTGGCTGTGTGAAAAGAGCAAATCAGTCCATGCTTTTCGCAACCGACCGGGGAGGCTTGGATGGGCCGATTTGTGGAAGGAGAAAACCGGCGTCAGCAGACGATGCTGCCCGCCTGCCTCGAAGACTACATTGCCGAAGATAATCCGATCCGCGTGGTCGATGCCTTCGTAGAGGAGCTCGACTTAGCCGCTCTTGGGTTCGAGCGCATTCAGCCAGCGGCGACCGGTCGTCCAGCCTATCATCCAGCGACGCTTCTGAAGATCTATCTTTACGGCTATCTCAATCGCATCCAGTCGAGCCGTCGGCTGGAGCGCGAGGCCGCTCGCAACGTCGAGCTGATGTGGCTAACCGGTCGCCTTGCACCCGACTTCAAGACCATCGCCGACTTTCGAAAAGCGAATGGCATTGCCATCCGCGCGGCCTGCGCACGCTTCATCGTGATCTGCGGCCAGCTCGGTCTCTTCTCGCATGCGGTTGCCGCCATCGACGGCGCTAAGTTCAAGGGCGTCAACTCTCGGGACCGCAACTTCACGAGAGGCAAGCTGAAACGGCGTGTCGAGCAGGTGGAAGCGAGCATCGAGCGTTACCTCGCTTCGTTGGAGGCCGCCGACCTTCAGGAGGGCGAGAACGCGGAGGCGAAAGCCACGCGATTGAGAGACAAGATCACGGCGATGAAGGCGAAGCTTGCTGAGCTCAAGCGGCTGGAGACGGCCGTTCAGGAGGCGCCGGATCAGCAAATCTCACTCACCGATCCTGACGCTCGATCGATGGCTACGAGCATGCGTGGCGCCGGCGTTGTCGGCTATAATGTGCAGGCGGCGGTCGATACCGAACACCATCTGATCGTTGCCCACGAGGTTACCAACGTCGTCGTCGACCGAACTCTGCTCTCTCCCATGGCGCGCCTGGCAAAAGAAGCGATGGCCGTCGAGAAGATCGATGTCCTGGCTGACCGCGGTTACTTCAGCGGCGATGAGGTTCTTGCCTGCGAGGCCATTGGCGCCACGCCTCACGTGCCCAAGCCACTTACATCGAATGCCAAGGCAGCCGGCCGGTTCGGCAAGGACGACTTCGTCTACCTTGCTGATCAGAATGCCTATCGCTGCCCGGCAGGCGAGATCCTCCCCTACCGGTTCACGCGCTTGGAGGAAGGGCGAACGCTGCACAGCTACTGGACAAACAAGTGTGGCGCCTGCGCGCTGCAGGCGAAGTGCACGACAAGCAAGGAACGCCGTGTGCGATGGGAGCATGAAGGCGTCATCGAAGCGATGCAGAAGCGGCTCGACGCTGGCAACGCCATGACCGTCCGCCGAAGGACCGTGGAGCACACGTTCGGCACGATCAAAGCGTGGATGGGCTACACGCACTTCCTGACGAGAGGCCTGGAGGGCGTGAAAGCCGAGATGAGCCTCTGCGTGTTGGCCTACAACATCAAACGGATGATCGCGATCCTGGGCGTTCAGCCGCTCATCGCTGCGGTGCGCGGTTGAGGTTGAGAAGGGCGGCGCACTTCACTTGCACTGGCGTCCGGCAGGACGGATGGTTCTCACACAGCCACGGGATTGAGCAGTCGCTCTCGCCAGCAGACCGCGTGCAGTCTCCATATCCGCATCTGGCCCATATGGGACGTCGCCGGGACATTCGCTCGGTCGAACTTTATGCCCCCTTCAGAAGCTTCGGAATGTCCGCTTTCGCGTAGTCAGCCGTCAAGCCGCGCGAAATCCAGATCGTCCGTGAACGCCTCGAGTGGCTCTGCGGTCGCATCGCAGAAAGTTACAAAGTTACAATGTCGCTCCACAATGGCCAGCCGCTCTTGAGGTTCCGGATGCGCACGGCAGCCTTCGGCCCCATGTCAGTGTCAATCTGGTCGACGTCGCCGAGGCCATAGGCGTCAAGTTGGTTCGCGCGCTCGGCAATAGCATGTTCGCTAAGATTAAACGCGCCTTTCAGATCGGCAGTAAGAATCAGGGTGGCGTGCCCGGCGGTTTGGACAACCCGACTATTGACCATCTTCACGGCCCGCCTCATGACGGCCCCGAGAAACTTGCGAAGCTCGATCGGCACGTTCCGCAGGCCGGCGACATAGACGTTTAGCTCTCCAAGTACCTCGTCTAGGCGCTTGAGATTCCGGACCTCAGTCGGGGCGTCAAGCTCGGTCCAGTCGGTGAGGGTTTCGAGGATGGCGCGGTCGGGGCGCGAGAAGCGGCGCTCGTGATCGGCCTTCATCTGCTTGAGCTTCTCCGCCGGAAAGGCAGCAACGTCGTTTGTCTTCTGGTGATGCGGGTAACACATCAGCATGAGGTTCGGGGTCGCCCGCCGGTCCTCGTTACTCATCGTTGGATTGAAGCGCTCGCCGTCCTCTTCGGCCGCCTCGATGTGGCACACTTGGCCGATGAACACGCCCTCTGCGTCCATCATCAGCTGACCGCAGCCGGGAAAGGCCCACAGATTGCCAGATTTCAGGAATGGTTCCCGCAATGCAGCGGGCTTCGGCGCAAGTCGTTTTGCCTCCTCGAGCATGGCTGGCCTTTCTGAGTTGAAGCGACACCGGTAGAGACGCTGACCTTCCGACCAGTGTCCGTTGTCCGGCAAGTATCTGAGATCCGCTCCTGGTGCCAACCAGAGGAAAATGGCCGGAGCCGCCGACCTCAGATTAACGGTGAGCCAAAATCCATCGCGCTGCCTCTTTGAGATTTTCGGCGACAAGGTCGGGCGCAGAGGGCAATTTGGATTCATCTCCAGGACGATACTTACCGGAAAATCGAGTCGCCGGTTTCCGCAATGACCGTCGTGGTCTCACCGATGAAGGCATTGATCCGCTTTGCGACGTGGCTCACCGTAAGGGCGCGGCCGGGCTCGACAGTAAAGCTAGTATCCAATAAGCGCGAAACGCTCGTGAAGGGAGGATGAGATAGACCGCCCTTTGGCATGCGGTCCGCCAACCCCGCGACCACATCGCCGATCCACACTTGTTCGTATACATGTTGGCTGATCTTCAAGCGCCCGGAGTTCGCGAGGATCATGTGACGCCCCTCAAGTCGGCCGGTGTACACGCCGAAGTTGATATCACTGATCCAGGCACCAAGGCACAGCAAGACATCACAATTCTCAACAATGTCTCGGATCGTCGGACGCGAGGTTCCGCCCTCGTAGACACCGATCGCCTGCGGATGAAGTTCGGAAATTACCGTCTTTCCGAGGAGCGTAGTCGCGACCGGCAGGGCGCTCGCGAAGGAGCACTTGCGGCTGTCGAGCGGCTTCGCCATGCCGGTCTACCGCTCCGCTTCATCACAAATACGACCAGACGCTCAAAGCGTCAGGTGACGGACGATTTGTGCCGAATGGGTCTGCGTGTCTCAAACGACGAGCTGTTTACGCCGGCCATTCTAGTGCGGGCATACTTGGAAAAGTATATGCTATCGCCATTCCTGGTCGTTCATCGCGAATTGGAAGAGGACTTTGCCGATCTCCCTTCTGACCGCGCAGAGGCTGTCGTCGTCGGAGACGCAGGAGAATACTTCACCTACGACCGTCTCAATTGCGCTTACCGAAAGGTCACGGAAGGCGCAGCACTTCTAGCGCTCGCAAAGAACCGAAACTTCAAGGACGCAGATGGCGAATTGAGCCTCGACGCCGGTCCATTCGTGGCTGCACTCGAATTTGCGACTAACAGCAGGGCCTTACTTTTTGGCAAACCGTCATCGGAGTTCTTCAGTGCTGCCGTCGAAGATCTCGGATATCCCGCGAGCAAGATAATCATGATAGGCGACGATGCAGAAGCCGATGTTGAAGGCGCGATCTCTGCAGGCTTGATGGGCATTCTCGTTCGAACCGGTAAGTATCGTCCTGGAGATGAATCCAAATTGCCCTCTGCGCCCGACCTTGTCGCCGAAAATCTCGAGGAGGCAGCTCAATGGATTTTGGCTCACCGTTAATCTGAGGTCGGCGGCTCCGGCCATTTTTCCTCTCGGATGTGAAGTGAGAATCACGCTGACGATGTGGCTAGAACAATCGCAAGAGGACGCTTCGCGGGCGAACCCCTGTCGCCCATGATCTGAACCGAACCTCCCGTCACGGCACGCCCATTGCCCACGCACTTTTCGCATCGCTTGGGAGGGCTTCTAGAGCCAAAATCGCATTGTCGACAAAACGATCAATCTCGTCTGCCGTCATCAAATGCGGAGAAATGGGAAGATCAGCCACCCGGCTCATGGAGCTGGATTTCACATAGATTTGGACGAACGCCGCTGACGGACGGGCGTCGTCATCGAATGCTGAAAAGTGAAACCCAAACCGGCCTTTTGTTTCTTCGATTTGCATGTCGGATCTCCGACAATCTAGGTACGCCAGTGCTTCGGACGAACCGGCCGGTATGCTTCAGCTCGACATCTGTCCGCACTTACGCGACCACTGCGGGTAGCCCGCCTCCATTGTAGAACAATAGCGCCCGCCTCCCGCTCACCCGCTTGTGAATCAGCGGCCGCCTTGGATGAAATGTTCGAGCTGCTCGATAATGAATTTTTGATCTGCGATGACGTTTTTGACGGGATCGCCGATCGAAACCAAGCCAATAACCTTCGTGTGCTCAAGGACCGGGAGATGGCGAACGGCCTTCGCGGTCATGATTGCCATGCAATCTTCGACGGCTTGATCGAGTCGGGTGCAGATGACTGTAGTGGACATGATCTCCCGTACCAGCGTCCTAGGAGAGGTCCGCCCCTTCAACACGATCTTTCGAACGTAGTCTCGTTCGGTGATGATCCCGGTGAGATTGCCACCGTCGAATACGACTAACGCCCCAATCTGATGCTTCGCCATCATCTCAAGCACGGAAGCGTCTGGATGAATGTGATAGACGCCGCGCCCTTTCTGATCGAGTACATCTCGTACGGTTGCCATCATCGAAGCAGGTCTCGGACGCGCAACAATGAAAGGCCGCAGATCTCTTCGTTCCAGTCGACACGCATGCATTTCGCTTTTACACGCGATCATCATCGCGCCTACCGGCGGCGTGCATTTGACTCTGGCGCGTTCGAGACGTGACCAGGTAGGCGCATTGCTGATTGACCATCGCCATGATGCTCTTCAAGATTGAAGGGGCAAACCTGCTCATTCCCAAGCCGAGGTCGGCAAGCGCTCAGCTGATGCGTTGGAAAATCAGTGGCCAGCCCGCTGTCGGCCTCCAGCTACTGCCACCGTTGTCGCATTTTGGCGGCTGGATCCACAGGTTGAATGTTGTCGGCTCGTACTGCGGTGTCGGCGACACTTACCCTCGGCGATGCGACGCTCTCAAAACACCCAAGGAGGGCGTTCGGAATGAAACGCGATCGCGATGCGTAGACGTGACGGTCGCCCTTGGCGCTTTGACCGTGCGTATAGAAGCGCTGCGGTATGATAAGGTGCAAATCATCTTTTGCCCGTGTCATCGCGACGTAGAGAAGTCGCCGCTCTTCTTCGAGTTCTGCTGTCGTGCCGGCGCCCAGGTCTGATGGAATACAGCCGTCGACGACGTTCAATATGAAAACAGACTTCCATTCCTGACCCTTGGCCGAATGGATCGTCGAGAGGATCAGATAATCTTCGTCGAGTGTTGGCACACCCGCCTGGTCGCTTGTGGCGTCTGGTGGATCGAGGGTCAATTCCGTCAAGAACCGTTCACGAGAAGGGTACCCGCTCGCAATCTGTTGCAATTGAACGAGGTCCGCTTGTCGCATGACCGCATCCTCCTCATGGATACGTTCAAGGTGCGGTTCATACCAAAGCCGTGCGCGTTCGATCTCACTTGGCCAACTGCTGCACGCCTTGGCTAGGTCCACTACGACGTTGACGAAATTTGACCAGTCGTCACCAACACGCGGTGGCGGAGGCGCCAACGGAAGTGCGGCGATGGGATCGGGCGCCCCCGCGATATAGTCTAGCACCCGCTGCGCAGAGGTCGGACCTACCCCCGCCATGAGTTGCATCACCCTAAACCCAGCAACGCGATCACGAGGGTTTTCAGCAAAACGCAAGATTGCGAGCAGGTCCTTGACGTGCGCGGCGTCGAGGAATTTGAGAACGAACGGGATGTTGCGGCGCGTGAGTTCGATCTCTAGAGGGCCACTGTGCGAAGAAGTGCGGAACAAGATCGCCTGCTGCTTGAGGGCTGATCCGGCTTCCCTGTTTTCAAGAACCCGATCGACGATGTATCGGGCCTGGATGATCTCGTCTCTGACGTTGACCAGGCGCGGCAGTTGTCCGATTGCGCGCTCAGTCCACAGGTTCTTTGTAAACCGCTCTGCGGCGAGTCCAATCACAGCGTTCGACGCCGAAAGAATAGCCTGTGTTGAACGGTAGTTGCGTTCCAGCGCAATGACTTCTGCTGATGGCGTGAAAGCTGAAGGAAACTCCAGAATGTTTCGAACGGTCGCGGCGCGAAACGAATAGATTGATTGCGCATCATCCCCGACGACGGTCAGACCAGCGCCATCAGGCCTTAAGCCCAGCAAGATCGAAGATTGAAGGCGATTGGTGTCTTGGTATTCGTCGACCATGACGTGATCGAAGCGGCTGGACATGTTCGCCGCAAGCGCGGACTCGTTGATGGCCTGGGCCCAATAGGCGAGCAAATCGTCGTAATCGAGAACGTTTTGACTTTGCTTTGCCTCGACGTAAGCACCGAATAGCTTCTTGAGTTCAGGCGCCCACATCGCGCACCACGGAAACGCTAACAGAGCTTCCTCGACCGACACTTCGGCGTTGACGCAGCGAGAATAGATCGCAAGGCACGTGCCCTTGGCCGGAAAGCGGGTTTCAGTCTTCGAAAACCCAAGCTCATGGCGAACCAAGCTTAAAAGGTCGGCAGAGTCTTCGCGGTCGTGGATTGTGAATTCTTTTTTCAATCCGATTTGTTCGGCGTAGTCGCGCAAGAGGCGAGCGCCGATGCCATGAAACGTACCTGCCCATGTGAGGGCGTCGGTGATGCTGCCGGCATTTTGGCCCATGACGCGGCGAGCGATGCGCTCGACGCGTCGTGACATTTCCGAGGCTGCGCGGCGAGAAAACGTCATCAGCAGTATGCGTCGTGGATCGGCGCCGTTAACAACCAAATGCGCAACGCGATGTGCAAGTGTATTGGTCTTGCCCGACCCGGCGCCGGCAATTACCAGCAGAGGGCCGTTCGTCGAGCCTTCGCCAACGCCGACACCGTGCTCGACTGCGCGGCGTTGTTCAGGGTTGAGATGGTCCAGATAGGTCGCTTGAGCGCCCATGGCGGAGATCCGAAGCTGAGAGAAGCTTCCAGAGTCCGTGATTCGTCCGGGATCCGCAACTTCGCACAGAGAGCCAAAGGCCGCGTGCTCGTGGCCATATCTGGACTCCTTTACAGATCGCTTACTCAGCATCCTTCGGGATAATGCGCCGTCACTCGAGGTTCTCGCGCCCCCAAGCGGAGCGACTGCCGGGCCCGATCCAAGCCTTGAGGAAAGCCGGAGCGGTCCGAATAAATGCGTGGCGGCTCACTTCTCAGGGATCGCGCAGACACTCGTCGAGCGGCGAAAAGATCTAGTGCTGCCGCTCCCAGAACCGTGAACAGCGCGAGCTTTACATTGCCGCGCATGCCATTGGACGCCGGCAGCGCCGCAAGGAGAGCTGCTGTATCCATTCCGTCGCCGGCGACCCGCATCCAAAGGCCGAGTTTTTTCTCGGTCGAAAGCGTCACGACCCCGGCCCCGATCTCGCGTGCGCCAAAAGCGCGAATCGTTGCCTCCGAACCCGTTCCCTCGACTCCGAGAAATCGCGAAATGCGCTTCGCGGCCACAAGTTCTAACACTCCGAGCCCTATTCCGAACCACCCCAAGGATTTGGCAAGGCGATCGACTCCTGTCGCGCTGCTTGGACCGGTCTCGATGACTTTGGGATCGCCTTTTGCTCTCGTGTAATTGATCATTTTATTCATCGGAAGGTTCTCAGTTATGGCTTCAAGACGACCTTGATGCAGCTGTCACGCTTGTCACGGAACACGTTGTACATCTCGGGTCCGTCCTCGAGATTTGCTGTGTGGGTGATCACGAAGGAAGGATCGATCTGCCCTTCCGCGATCCGGTTGAGAAGATCGTCGGTCCAGCGCTTGACGTCGGTCTGACCCATCTTGAACGTCAGCCCCTTATTCATCGCAATTCCCATTGGAAATTTATCTATGAGACCGCTGTAAACGCCGGGAACGGAAATCACCCCGGCCGGGCGACACGCGTAGATCATCTCGCGCAATACATGGGGCCGATCGCTTTCCAGCATCATCATTTGTTTTGCGCGATCGTAGATTGTATCGGGTTGCGAGAACGAGACATGGCTCTCCATCCCTGTCGCATCGATGCATTTTTCTGGGCCTTTGCCGTCCGTGAGGTCGTTCAGTCTCTCAACGACACTCTCTTCCTCGAAATTTATCGTTGTGGCGCCCCCTGCTTCAGCCATGCTGAGACGCTCGGGCAAACGGTCGATGGCGATGACTTGTTCGGCACCCAGCAGCATAGCGCTGCGGATCGCCATCTGGCCGACGGGGCCGCATCCCCAAATCGCGACTGTGTCCGTCTTCTGAATGTCGCACTGTTCGGCGGCCTGCCAGCCGGTGGGAAAGATGTCGCCGAGGAAGAGGACCTGCTCATCGCTTAGGCTGTCCGGGACCTTGATGTGAGTAGTATCCGCGAACGGCACGCGCAAATACTCCGCCTGTCCGCCGGGGTAGCCGCCGGTCAGATGGCTATATCCGAAAAGCCCGGCGGTGCCGTGGCCGAATACCTTATTGGCAACTGCCTTCGATCGGTTCGATCGCTCGCAAACGGAGTAATGTCCCGCTTTGCACTGATCGCATTCACCGCAGAAGATCGTGAATGGAACAACGATCCGTTCGCCCTTCTTGAGACGCCCGTTTACGCCGTTTCCGGTCTCGACCACCTCCCCCATCATCTCGTGGCCCATGATGTCTCCGGGCATCATGGCGGGAATGAAGTTATGAAAGAGGTGAGGTCCGAGCCACAAATCGCGCAGCTCGTCACTTTGATGATCGCGTCGCGCGGATCTTCGATTTCTGGATCCGATACCGTATCGCAGCGAATGTCTTCCTTACCGTGCCAGACTAATGCTTTCATGTGATCCCATCGCGTTTGCCGTTTTTCGGAATCGGTCAACAAGCCCACTGGGGACGACGCGAGGAAGGGTGCAGTGCGAAAACGCTCGCAGTTGCAAACCAAAATCGAAGGTGAAGAAACCTGGACGAAGCACAGCAAAGAAGACGGGACAATTCATGGATCAGAAAAAAGCCCCTTCCGACAAGCCCTACAAGGGCGTTCGCAAAGAGCGATAGTTTCTCCTAACTCGGATGATGGGGAACCGCTCGTCGCGGCTCCCCGATGTAGCTTAATCCATTGATTTCTGCTTGCTGGGGTCTGGGGTACGGGTGGACGTACCTTCCGGTGTCTTGGCGGCACCGGTGCCAGCGGCGCCCGACGTTCCGGCTCCTGCTCCGCGGTCAGGTGTTTCCGTCCCTGGCGTGCGATCCGAAGTCTTACCGCCAGGTTGGTTAGTTACCGCGCCATTCTCATTCATCTTCAGTTTGTCACTACTGTCATCAGCCAGGGCTGAGCCTGCGAACAGCGATGCTGCGAGCAATCCCGCATAGATGCAGGGAGTAGAAAAGCGCATCGAACATCTCCTTGGTTGTTGTTGACGGACAGGTGCCCGCCAATCGGGAAATGAACCTGACGCGCTTAGTGTTCCCGCTGAGACGACCCGCTAAGAGTGCTGCAACGCCACATCGGTGATCACGCGAGGGACATTGAAAAGGGAGGGCGGCCCGTCTGGCCCCGAGGAATTGGTTTAAGCCGCAATTGCACCTCGACGAGCGCCCAATGGCAATTTTGCAGTGCAAATTTGACAAGCGCGAGGCCAAACTTTCAACTGTCGGAAACAATACCGACACAACAGTGCCGCCCGCGTCGCGCTTGATCACGCGGGATTTTAATTGCTTGCGCTGCTCTGTTGGACCGTTCTCAAGACGGGTGATCGAGCTCGAGAAGAGGAAGGCTCACGCTATCTCTCGGTGCAGGCCGCAAACGTGACCTCTCAGAGCTCGGAGTTTTGATCCGCTATGCCCATACGCTAGGCAACCAGAAAGTCTTTCTTTTCAAATCCGGACTGTACGACACGCATCGCGCCGGGATCGTAGCTCCGCGCGAGCGCGAAGGCGTCAACGGGCGAACCTGAGAGCCACGTTTCGAAGTCCGCTTCTTCGCTAAGCAGCACCGGCATCCGTTCGTGGTTGATCGAGTCCGTGAGGGCGTTCGGCGCCGTCGTCATGAAGCTGTAGACGTCTAGCTCGACATTGGGGCCGTCCTTCTTCACCGGGCCCTTCCAGCGCTGCCAGATGCCCGGAAACGCGAACAGACGGCGATCCTCGTCGCCATTGACGGCGAACCAATGCCACTTCGCGGGCGTGCCGCTATCGGGCTCACAGTAACTCGACGCCGGTACGAGGCAGCGCCGCTGCTCGAATGACGGCTTCCAGAACCGGCTCGTAAGGATCTTGTCATCGCGGACGTTGGTGACACGGCGCGGCGCCTTGCCCGGCTGCAGCAGCACGAAGCCCCAGCTCATCGTGACCAGCTCGCGCTCGCCGTCCTCGGCTTTGCGGATGACGCTGCCGTTCCAACCCGGAAAAATCGCGGGCTGCGGCTCGATCGCGGTCGCGCGGTTGTGCGCCACGCGGAAGAGCCGCCGGATGGCTTCGACGTTCCGGGTTTGAGAATACAAGTTGCACATAATTGGAGATGTAGCCGCGGCGAGGGTTGATCGCAAGGCGATGGCCAGGTTAGACCGTGGCGGGGAATTTAGGGAACGGCAGCACCGACAGGAGCTGACCGTGAAAATCTATCTCGACGAGACCGACGCGCCTAATCCACTCGATCGTGAAGCAGCCGAGCGCGTCATCACCGAGATCGTGAGCAACGACGTCATCACCAAAGGCTCGTTCGTCATCGAAGGCTACAGCGCCGCCCGCCGGATCGCGGGTGCACTTACAGCGGCGCGCGCCGACGAGCGGCGTCTGGGCTTCGAGACCCCCATGCCGATGCGGGACCTAGCGCCAGCGCCAGGGGCTCCTGCCGTGATGGCGAAATGGCCGACGCTGCATCCGCTCTATCATTGGCTGACCGTGGACGGTGTGCGGCTTCAGAGTTACCGCGAGGGCGTACACCGCACGCCCCTGATCTCAGATGATGCCCGGATCAGAATCGAGCACCACGGCGACTTCTGGATCGCGCATGTCGATGGTGCTGAGGTGATCAGTTGCGGACTTGTGCGGCGCTTCGACAGCGAGGTCGAGGCCATCCAGGCTGCGTTCGGCAAAATCACCTAATCGCGCCTCAATTCCAGCGGCGAACGCAGATCAAAACGCGTGGCCCAGATTACAAGTCGGTATCAATTTCCCGGGTGCGACATAATGCAAATTTGTATCCGCCAACTTTGCGAGAGCAGAGCCGGAGAGGGCTTGCACAGCTTTGATCGAGATCAAATGATTCGTAGACTGACGAACTAGGCTTCGGATTGTGAACGGTCGATCGACGGCAATATTTCTGCATAATTCCCTTTAATGGACGCCGGTCTGATCGTTCACGCAAGTTCCCGTGCAATAGGAAGCATGACATGCGTGTGCGTCAGATCTACGGAAATGGAGATATAGCTGTCGGCGGCAAACTTGAATATCATGGGTGTTGTTCCGACCGTTGGTGTTCCGGTTGTTCCGCCGATGGGCGTTTAGATAATGCGTCTGCAGAGCCCGGTACAGAACCGAGATGAGATAGCCGGAGCCCACGCGATGGCCCTCACCGCCGCAACACGCGGCGGGCCTTATAGCTCAAGCGGCTCTCAAAACCTCCACTAAATAGCATGGCGGAACAATTTACTCGCGCGTCGGAGACGAGATGTTTGCGCAAAGCAAATTTTGTGAAAGGTCAAGAGATATGAAAAAAGCAGAAATAAAGATTTGCGGCGAAGCCTGGAACGTTTGGTTTCACTGTTTGGGGGATGATGAGATCGCCCGGCTTAAGAGCGAAACCGGACTGCCAGCGGATGATCTCTACTTCATGGAAGAAGAAATCATTTATGATGCCTGGGACGTCACGGGGCTGAATGTCCCGGACGCCGGATGGTCGGCCTACTTTGACTATCCGGCTGAGGACTCCTGTGAATGCGAAGATATAGCGGAATACCCGGCGCTCCTTGTCGTTGATTGGAGTAAAGTGTCCACCAGCACTGAGATAGACGGGCCATTCGATCCCGCTAAGTTCGTGGTAGAATGGCAGAGCCGACGCTTTGCAGGCTTTGAGTTCACGCTGTGCAAACTTCGCTACGATGGCCGCCCCTTGCAATATCCATGGGGCTTCGGCGGTGATCGCGACTACTACTACTACGTGGACAAGGATGGGCGGGCGACGGAGGTTTATGTCTCCTTTGACGAGCAGCAAACCTTCCATCTTGGCGAGCCGATCGACGACGAGTCTGCCTCTGTGGCTGCTGTCAACGCCTGATGCGCCGAATAGTGCGTGCAAAACAGGTGAGGCAACCGCACCGCCGACAGCCGATCGGTCGACGCCATCGGACGATGGTGCAGCCGGAGAGCGGCCGCAGTTCTTGGTTGTTACTATGTGCTTACTGAAACGACGTCTCCCCGATTGCCAATTTCGTAACTCCTTGATTTGGTGGTGAGCCCGGTTGGGATCGAACCAACGACCCTCTGATTAAAAGTCAGATGCTCTACCGCTGAGCTACGGGCCCTTTTAACGCACCAAATCAATAACTTGGACGAAAGCATTCCGTCCGGCGCCATTCCGGCCCATGCCTCGCCGCACCCCTTTGAAGGATGCGCCGCGTCGCGCGCCGAAGCGAGCTTATAGAAACGGTGCTCGGAACCCGCAACCCTCATTCCGCCAGCTCTTCTGACGGATGGTCGCAGCCCTGCATAAACGTGGGTGGCTCGCGCTCGGCTTGAGCGGTATACCTCCTCGAACAAGTCGCCTCGCCTTTTCGGCGCTCGCGACCGGCATCGAACAGGAATTGCCATGGCTGACCCCGAAGCCCTCGCCGAAATTGAACAGCGCATCGCGATCATCCGCGACAATCTTCGCGAGCTTGTCGAACAGGCCGCCGGCTATTCAGGCGCAGCCGATGACGAACTCAATTCCGATCGGATCGCAACCCAGCAAGCTCAACTCGACGCCCTTCTCAAGGAGCGAGACACCCTGCTCAAGAAAAAGTAGCCCTCGCTCCGCCGCACGACTCTTCGAACGATATAAACCGCCATCCCTCCCGCTAAGCGGCTCGCGCGCCGCCGGCCTCCTTCTATGGCCGCGTGCTCGCGCACCGCTATTGAAGCTTCGCAAACATGCCCGATCGGCTAAAGGCCATTCTCTTGATGTGCATGGCGGTGACGCTGTTCGCCGGCCTCGACACGTCAGCAAAGTATCTCTGCACGACGACCGCAATTCCCGTTTCGCAGATCGTCTGGCTGCGCTTTGCGGGCCAGATCTTGTGTATGGCGCTAGTGCTTGGCCCGGCGACGATCCCGAGATTGTTGAAAACGAAAAATCTCAAACTTCAGCTGACCCGGTCGACGCTGATGCTCGTCACGACCATCGCCAATTTCGTTGCGGTCACGTATCTGCGGCTCGACCAAACGCTATCGATCACGTTCTTGACGCCGCTTATCGTTGCAGCGCTTGCCGTGCCTCTGCTTGGCGAACACATCGGCTGGCATCGCGCCGCGGCCATCTTCGTCGGATTCCTCGGTGTTTTGGTCGTCGTACGGCCGGGTGTCAGCACCGTCCATCCCGCATTCATCGCGGCGTTTCTCTCGACGCTCGCTTATTCGGTGATGATTATCGTCACGCGCCGCCTTTCCGAGTTCGATACCTCGCTCGTGACGCTGTTCTACGGAACCGTCGTCGGAACCATCGCCACAGCCCCGTTCGCCATCAGCGAATGGCTATGGCCAGACAACATTTCAACATGGGTTCTGCTGTTGGCGCTCGGCGCACTCGGCGGCGGCGGTCACTATTTGATCATCAAGGCATACAAGTTCGCGCCGGTCTCGGCCGTGACGCCGTTTCTCTATTTCGAGCTCATCAGCATGATCACGCTGAGCTACCTCGTGTTCGGCGATCAGCCGGATCGTTGGAGCTTCGCCGGATCGCTGGTCATCGTCACGTCGGGACTTTACCTGATCCATCGCGAACGCATCGCGCACAGGGAGAGCCTTATGGCTCTTGAGCCGGTGGAGCAGCGGTGATGCGCGCCTTCGTCTCTGCCGCCCAAGCGTCGAAGCGGCCGTCGTCGATCGCCGACCGCATCGCCGCCATCAGGTCCTGGTAGAACACGGTGTTGACCCACGACAGGATCATCGCGCCGAGATATTCGCCCGATTTGATCAGATGATGAATGTAGGCGCGAGAATACTCGCGCGCCGCCGGACACGAGCTTGCTTCGTCCAGTGGAGACGGATCCTCGGCATGCTTGGCATTGCGCATGTTGACCGGACCGTTCCACGTAAAGGCATAGCCGTGGCGGCCGTTCCGCGTCGGCATCACGCAATCGAACATGTCGACGCCGAGCCGTACGGATTCGATGAGGTCGAGCGGCGTCCCGACGCCCATCAGATAGCGCGGCTTATCGAGCGGCAGATGCGGCAGCGTCTCGCCGAGCGTCGCGATCATGGCCTCATGGCCTTCGCCGACCGCGAGCCCGCCGACCGCGTAGCCGGGAAAATCCATCGCGACCAGCGCCTCAGCCGACCGCCGGCGAAGCTCCACGTCCGTACCGCCTTGCACGATGGCGAACAGCGCTTGCCCCGGCCCCGCACCGCCTGACGCAAGTTGCATCTCGAAGGCGCGTTTAGACCGCTCGGCCCAGCGAAGCGACAATTCCATCGCCCGCTCGACCTCTTTGCGCTCGGCCGGAAGCTCGATGCATTCGTCGAACTGCATCTGAATGTCGGAACCGAGCAGACACTGAATCTCGATCGAACGTTCCGGCGACAGCATGTGGCGCGAGCCGTCGATATGCGATTGGAAGGCGACACCCTCTTCCGTGATCTTGCGGATCTTGCCGAGGCTCATCACCTGGAAGCCGCCCGAGTCGGTGAGAATAGGCTTCTCCCAGCGCATGAACTTGTGCAGGCCGCCGAGTTTAGCGACGCGCTCCGCGCCGGGGCGCAGCATCAGATGATACGTGTTGCCGAGCAGGATATCGGCGCCAGCGTCGCGCACCTGCTCCGGGTAAAGCGCCTTCACGGTCGCGACAGTGCCGACCGGCATGAACGCAGGCGTGCGGATCACGCCGCGCGGCGTCACGATCTCGCCCCGGCGCGCGCTGCCGTCTTGCTTCAAAAGGCGATAGCCGAATGCCGGCGAAGGTTTCTCAGTCACGTGTTCGGGTGTCGCAACGTTCATCGATCTCAATTCAAAAAACAGTGGCCGCCGGCAAGGCAAAAATGCCCCGGCCGGCGGCAAGACTGGATGTATCTCTTACTTCTCGATCTTCACGACGACGCCCTTGCCCGGCTCGACGATAAGCTTGCTGAAGTTCGGCGCCGCATCGCTATGCACCAGATCCATCGTCGGAGCGCCCGTCGTGATGAAGGCGTTGATATCCTTCGCTACGGTCTCGGCCGCCGACCATTGGATGTTGTGGCCGATGTCGCTCTCCTGCGCCCCGGATGCCGGAAGCGGAAGCTTCCCATATTCCTTCCAGTAGAACGTTAAGCCCGACTTGGCGGCAGCCGCCTTGAGCGCCGCTTTGATCTCATCCTGATCCTTCGCCAGATAGATGCTGTCCTGCGTCGCCCACATGACGAGGGTCGGCACCGACATGCTCTCTAGTCGCGCGGTATTGTCCTGCGCGAGAAGCCCTTTCGTCGCGCCGATCCACGTGCCGAGCTTCGTCTTCGCCGTTTCCGGCGTGTAAGGCTCGAGGAATGAGGCCTCTGCGGCCGGATCGATGGTCCAGTTTGCCGCAATCCATTCGCTGGCCTTCGGGTCGGCATCGAGGGGCGTCAACTCATAGACATCGGCGGGAAACGCCTTGCCTTGTGCCTCGAGCGATTTCTTCCATGCGCCTTCGATCGTTTGATTGAGAACGAAATCGCCCAGCGCCGCATTGCCGACGCTCTTGGCGCCCGTCGCATTCAAAATCGCGTGGCTCACCATTTCGGGGTGCGTGAGGGCAATCTCTTGCACCACGAACGAACCCATCGAATGTCCGGCGAGATCGGCTTTGTGAATGCCCTTCTCGTCCATGAAGGCGATCACGTCGCCGGCGAGATCCGAGATGCGATAGCAGGCCTCGGGAGCCGGCGCGCACGTCTTGGCGTCGGGCATGCTGCTCTGGCCATGGCCGCGCAGATCGACCGCAATGATGCGCAGCTTGGGATCGAGCTTGTGCAGCGCGTCCATCGCCAGCATCCAGGACCGCGCGCTGTCGGTCAAACCGTGGATGAGAATAACGGGCTTGCCGTCGGCTGGCCCGACCTCGACGTACGCCATGTCGATGCCCGTCGGCAGCTTTTGCACGCAGCGCGGAACATTGACCGAAGTGCAAGCCTCGTCGGCCTTTGCGACGTCCGCTAAGAGAGGAATGAGTGGTGCCGCCGCGAGCCAAGCGCATGCCGCGAAGGCCCGTGTAATACCGGTTCTCGATGTCATGGGAACACCCAGCTATCTGATGACGCGACGCAATGAGCGGCTTCGACCGGATCGCGCGGTCTTTCCTCGCAGCCGGTTCAGCTATATCAGCCGGGCGTGCGGAATAGAAGCGAAGCGTCGCCGTAGGAATAGAACCGGTAGCCGGAGCGGATCGCATGGCCGTAAGCTGCGCGCATCGTGCCGAGCCCCGCGAACGCCGAGACGAGCATGAAGAGCGTCGAGCGCGGCAGATGGAAATTGGTCATCAGAATATCGATCGCCTTGAAGCGATAGCCCGGCGTTATGAAGATCGCCGTTTCACCCGACCAGGGCGAGATTGCGCCATCGTCCTTCGCCGCGCTTTCGAGAAGACGGAGCGACGTCGTGCCGACGGCCACGATCCGCCCGCCGCGCGCCCGCACGTCGTTGAGCGCCGCCGCCGTTTCCGGCGAAACCTCGCCCCATTCGGAATGCATCACGTGCGCGTCGGTATCGTCCGCCTTGACGGGAAGAAACGTTCCGGGCCCGACGTGCAGCGTCACGAAATGGCGCGAGATCTCCCGCGCGTCGAGCGCAGCCAACAGCTCGGGCGTGAAATGCAAGCCGGCCGTCGGAGCCGCAACCGCGCCCTCCTTGCTGGCGTAAACGGTCTGATAGCTTTCGCGGTCGCGAACGTCGGACTCGCGCTTCAGCGCAATGTAAGGCGGCAACGGCATCAGCCCTACGGCCTTGACCGCGTCGTCGAGCGCGCCGCCCGTCAGATCGAACGCAAGTTCGACCTCGCCGGCTTCGCCCTTAGCTGACACCGTCGCGTCCAGCGCGCCGAGCATGCAGCTATCTTGGTCGTGGCCGAAGTGCACGCGGTCGCCAGCCTCGAGACGCTTCGCCGGACGCGCAAAAGCCCGCCACGAATTTTCGCCCGTCCGCTTCGTCAGATTGAAATCGACCTTCGCCCGCGTCTCGCCGCGAATGCGGACGCCGGAAAGCGCCGCCGGAATAACCTTTGTATCGTTGAAGACGAGAGCATCGCCTGGGCGCAACAGGCTCGGCAAATCGCGTACGCTCTGATCGCCAAGATCCGCGTCGTCACGCGCGCAACTGCCTTGAACCGGATGCACGACGAGGAGACGCGCAGCATCGCGCGGCTCCGCGGGATAAAGCGCAATGGCGCTGTCGGGCAATTCGAAATCGAAAAGATCGGTACGCATCAAAAGACTTTAGATGAGCAGCTCAGCGCTTGGCGAGCGCCTCCGCAATGGCGAGAAGAGCGACGAGCAGCCAACTGAGGATCATCAAGCTCCCGCCCACGGGCGCCAGCATCTGATACGTCGCGTCGTTCGTAAACGTATGAAACGCGATCTCGCCGGTGAAGAGCGAAGCAGCAAAGAGCATCAGAAGCGCCGTCGCGTTCCAGAGCTTCCGCCAAGCCGCACGCAGCGCGACGGCAAAAATTCCGACCGACGCAGCAGCATGCAGCGTCAGCAACGTTGCCGACGAAGCGAGTGCCGGACTGTCGACTTTATGCGCCGCCGCCGCGGCAAGTCCGACGCCCGCGGCACCCGCGAGACCGGCCCATACCAGAATGAGAAAAGGCGCGCTTTGAGGCGCGCCTTGACCGTTATTGCCGATGTCGCGCATCAGGCCGCATCCGCCGCGACGCGAACCTTGACCATCTTGTCAGGGTTCTGCGGCGGCTCGCCCTTGCTGATCTTGTCGACGTTGTCCATGCCGTCGATCACCTTGCCCCAGACCGTATACTGCTTGTCCAGGAACGTAGCATCATCGAAGCAGATGAAGAACTGGCTGTTCGCCGAATTGGGGTTTGCCGATCGCGCCATCGAGCAGACGCCGCGCACGTGCGGCTCGGCGTTGAACTCGGCCGGCAGGTTCGGCAGATCCGAGCTGCCGGTTCCGCGTCCCTGCGGACAGCCGGTCTGCGCCATGAAGCCAGGGATCACGCGGTGAAAAGCGATGCCGTCGTAGAAGCCGTTGCGAGCCAGCGTTTTGATACGCTCGACGTGCTGTGGCGCGAGATCGGGGCGCAGCTCGATCGTGACTGGCCCTTTCGTTGTCTCGATGACGAGCGTGTTTTCCGGATCTTTGATTTCGGCCATGAGACCATCCTTTCTTGAAGTCTTCTCTATCCCTGCGTCCCCGGGGGATATGGCCAGGGATATGGGGAAGGTCGGAAGTTATTGCACGTAGACTTTCTGCATGACGTCCGGGTTGGTTACCGTTCCGGAACCCGGTGCGCCGCGCTTGATCAGATCGACGAACTGCATGCCTTCGACCACCTGGCCGAAAATCGTGTAGCTGCCCTTGAGGCTCGCGCAGCCGATGCTGTTGAAGCAGATGAAGAACTGGCTGTTCGCGGAATTCGGGTCGGACGTGCGCGCCATGGCGACAGTCCCCCGCTTGAACTCTTCATTCGAGAACTCGGCCGGAAGATCGGGAAGCTTCGAGCCGCCAGCGCCAGTTCCCGTCGGATCGCCGGTCTGGGCCATGAAGTCCTCCATGACGCGATGCCATTTGATGCCGTTGTAGAAACCCTGGTTGGCGAGCGTCGTGATCTGCTCGACGGTCTTTGGCGCGAGATCGGGCCGGAGCTGAATGACGACCTTGCCGTTCTTGAGCTCGATGACGAGCTTGTCGCCAGCGGCGCGCGCCGGCATATCTCCAAACGCGGTCATCGCAAGCAACGACGCGAGAATTACCGAAAGAAGTCTGACCATTGGCGCTCCTCGTGGATTTATGATTTCGCCGGCGTTTCCATTTGCCGATCACGGCCACCCGTTGTGGCGGCGGGCAGTGTTGCCGCCCTTATGGCGATTTGACGGCTGACCCGCAAGTGACCGCTTGGCCGGCCTGCAGACTACGGCCGGAGCTTCATGCCCCGCGAGCGGCCCGCGGGCTTGCCCTCCGGTGGCGGGGGCTCCACCCGGGACGCTTTTAATAGTGACGCATCGTCGAGCGTCGCCAGCAGATGCCGGGCAAGATCCTGCACGATGCCCGCCGGAGAAACCATGACACCTTCGCGAACGAGCCTCGCGAACTGCTGATCGCGATGCGGACCGCGGCCAATGCCGCCGCCTTTCGCAACCACCCGGTGCCACGGAACGAAGTCGCGTTCATCTTCGGAAAGCTGAGACAGCATCGTGACGGCGAGAGGCGCCGGAATGCCGGTCTCCGCCGCGAGGCACTCCGCCGTCGTAACGCGCCCGACTGGAATTTTGCGAAGAAGCGTCAGCAGCTCGGCTTTTGATCGTAAGGCCATGACGTCGGCCTATCGCGTTTTCGGCCCTTTTGCCTTGAGACGCTTCAGCACGGCTTTCGACACGAACGGCGACGGATCGCCCCCCATCGACGCGACCGCGCGAACGAGGTTCGCAGCAATATGCCGGACGGACGGCGAAGCCGCCACGTAGACCGTCTGAATCTCCGGCGCCATTTCGCCGTTCATACCCGCCATCTGCATTTCGTAGTCGAAGTCGGTGCCGTCGCGAAGACCGCGGATAATGATCGACGCCTCGTTGGCGCGCGCCGCCTCGACGGCGAGCCCCGAGAACGTAACGATCGCGATCTCCGTCTTCGTCGCCTCGGCGATGGAGCGCACTTCATCTTCGAGCATCGCGACGCGCTCGGCTTCGTGGAACATCGGAGCCTTGCCCGGATTGACGCCTATGCCGATGACGAGCTTGTCCAGAAGGCCCGCCGCGCGCCGGATCACGTCCGTATGCCCGAGCGTCACTGGATCGAAAGAACCGGAATAGAAGCCGATGCGGATCATGGGAGCCTTCGCAATTCAGGAAACTCCTGAATAGCGTCGGCCGTGCGAAATGCCCAGAGGGATCGGCAAGCAACGGGGAGACTTTAACCGGTAGGATGAACGAGCAGCCCGGCCGGGCTCTCAACGCGCCAATTCCCAAGCAGCCGGAATACAGTCGGAATAACGTCCTCAATCCGGATTCGATTTCAGAAAATCCACGATATCCTTGCGCGTCTTGATGTCGGAAATGCCCGTAAACGGCTTCATGCTGTTGTTCGGCACGACACCGTCCGGATTGGCAATGAACTTGTCGAGCGTGCCTTCATCCCAAGTGATGTTGGCTTCCTTCATCGCGGCCGAATAATTGAAGCCTTCTACGGCGCCGGCCTTTCGCCCGACAACGCCATGAAGGCTCGGTCCGAGGCGATTATCGTCTTTCTTCCACGAATGGCATGTCCGGCAGTTGTTATTGAACACTTCGGCACCCGAAGTGCCCGTGGCGTCATTTGCAATATCGGAATCGGCCGCAAATGCCGCTGGAGCGAAAGCAAAGGACAGCACGCCCAGTCCGATAAAAAGAATACGCACGAGACCTCCTCCCATGGCGATTAGGAATTCGCCGGGTAAATTTCTTTTTGAAGCGGTTCTTGAGCATTTAACGCAAAAAGCCCCGGCAGCGTTCCCGCCGGGGCTTTCATCAAAGCAATGTTCGAATGTTTTGAGCGTGCTCGCGGTCAGTTGGCCTTCGGCGGGTCCGATGGATGCGTCACGTCTTTTGCCTTGTCGAGAGCTTCGCGAGCCTCCTCCTTGGCCTTTTCGAGCGCAGGCCCTGCCGCCTCCTTTGCGGATTCGTAGGCTTCCTTCGCGGCTTCCTTGGCCTTTTCGTAAGCGGGGCCCGACTTGTCGCGGATCTCGTCGCTCTTGTCGGCTGCGCGTTGCAGCCAGCCGATCGGCGGATGGGCGCGCTTGTACTGAGGTGCAGCGTTGAGCGAGTCTATCGTCGCCGAGGGCATCGTGACGTTGATTTTGCCGCCGGCCGCTTCGATCCCGAGCGACGGCAGGCTGACGGCGACCTTCTTCTCGCCGACGCCGAGCAACCCGCCGACGCCGATGATCACGCCGACGATCCTGTTTTCGCTATCGACGACGAGGTCTTCGACGTCACCGATGATCTTGCCATCCTTGTCGTGAACGTTCGCTCCGAGTAGACGGTCCTTGGCGAGATATTCCGTGGGCTTCTGTTCGGCGAAAAACGTCTCGTCGGCGAGTGCCGGCATCGCGCCGGCGATCAGCGCGCCAAGCGCCAGAGCCATGATCTTGGGAGTCATTTGCATGTCCTTTTGGGGTAACGGGCGGGCTCGATAAGGTGCCGCGCCGCCCGCGCTGGCGAGCGAATCTGTTGCCACCCGCGTGGGGCTCAGCCTGTAGATCGCGAGTATGTCTGCAGCAAGTCGTCCACATGTTCCGATCCGGGCCCCGGACGCTCATGCAACGCATTGTTTTGACGAAGTTTTTTTGACCGCTGAGGGGCCGTGGCACGACGCCGCGCGAGTGGCTTTCACAATTCATTTCTGCTAGAGTATAGCTACGATTTTTGCACCGGCCGCCGGCGCATCCAGCCCGCCCGATTTTACCCCAGAAAGAGCTCACTTTGACCGACCGAAGCGACGACGACCAACCGGCTGGCCGCGAGCCGAGCGACATCCGTCCAATCTTGATTTCGGACGAGATGAAACGCTCCTATCTCGACTATGCGATGAGCGTCATCATCTCCCGCGCGCTGCCCGACGTGCGCGACGGTCTGAAGCCCGTGCACCGGCGCATCCTCTTCGCGATGAACGAGCTTGGGCTCGCCTGGAACAAGAAATACGTCAAGTCGGCGCGTATCGTCGGCGAGGTGATGGGCAAATACCATCCGCACGGCAACCTCGCGATCTACGACGCCCTCGTCCGCCTCGCGCAGGACTTTTCGGTCCGCGTTCCCCTCGTCGACGGCCAAGGCAACTTCGGCTCCATCGACGGCGATCCTCCGGCAGCCGAGCGCTACACCGAATCCCGCCTCGCCAAAGTCGCGACCTATCTGCTCGATGATCTCGACAACGACACGGTCGACTTCAAGGACAACTACGACGGCCAGCTGAAAGAACCGTCCGTCCTACCCGCGAAGTATCCGAACCTGCTCGTCAACGGGGCCGGCGGTATCGCCGTCGGCATGGCGACGAACATTCCGCCGCACAATCTCGGCGAAGTCATCGACGCCTGCATCGCCGAACTTGAAAATCCCGAGATCACGCTCGACGAGCTTGCCCAGATCATCCAGGGGCCAGACTTCCCAACGGCGGGTATCATCCTCGGCCGCGGCGGCATTCTCTCCGCCTATCACAAGGGCCGCGGCTCGATCATCATGCGCGCCCGCGTTGTGACCGAGAATATCCGCAAGGATCGCGAAGCTCTGATCGTCTCGGAAATTCCCTATCAGGTCAACAAGCGGACGCTGATCGAAAAGATCGCCGACCTCGTGCGCGACAAGAAGATCGAAGGCATCTCCGATCTCTGGGACGAATCGAACCGCGAAGGTATCCGCATCGTCATCGAATTGAAGCGCGATGCCGTCGCCGATGTCGTCCTGAACAATCTCTATAAGTACTCGGACCTCCAGACGACGTTTGGCGCCAACATGCTGGCGATCAACGGCGGCCGTCCGGAAAGCCTCAATCTCAAGGACTTTATCGTTGCGTTCACCCACTTCCGCCAGGAAGTCGTGACGCGGCGGATCAAGCACCTTCTCAACAAGGCGCGCGATCGCGCCCACGTTCTCGTCGGCTTGGCGATCGCCGTCGCCAATATCGACGAAGTCATCAAGCTCATCCGCCACTCGGCATCTCCCGCCGAGGCGAAAGAAGGATTGATGGCCCGCGACTGGCCGGCGAGAGATATGATTCCGCTGGTCCAGCTCATCGCCGATCCGCGCCATACCGTTTCTTCCGATGGCACCTACCGCCTCTCCGAGGAGCAAGCGAAAGCAATTCTCGAATTGCGGCTCGCCCGCCTCACCGCTCTCGGCCGGGATGAAATCGCCGATGAATTGAACAAGATCGCGACCGAGATCAGGGAATACCTGGAAATCCTCGCCTCGCGCGCCCGCGTCGTCGATATCGTCAAGGGCGAGCTGACATCGATCAGAGACGAATTCGCGACGCCGCGTAAAACCGAGATCATGGATTTCGACGGCGACGTCGACGACGAAGACCTGATCCAGCGCGAAGATTGCGTCGTCACGGTGAGCCACAAGGGCTACATCAAGCGGGTGCCGCTGGCGGCCTATCGCGCACAGAGGCGCGGTGGCAAAGGCCGCTCCGGCATGTCGACGCGTGATGAGGATTTCGTCACTCAGCTTTTCGTAACGTCGACGCATACGCCCGTGCTGTTCTTCTCATCGCGCGGCATGTGCTACCGCATGAAGGTCTGGCGTCTCCCCGCCGCATCTCCGCAATCGCCCGGCAAGGCTCTCGTCAACCTCCTGCCGCTCGCAGAAGGCGAAGTCATCACGTCGATCCTGCCGCTGCCGGAGGATTCCACCACCTGGGGCGAACTCGAGCTGATCTTCGCGACGCTGTCCGGCAACGTGCGCCGCAACGCGCTCGCCGACTTCGAGAGCATCAACCGCAACGGCAAGATTGCGATGAAGCTCGACGAGGGCGATCGTATCGTGCAGATCGCCATCGCCAAGCCCGGCCAGGACGTCCTGCTGACGAGCGCGGAAGGCAAGTGCATCCGCTTCCTCATCGGCGATGAAATCCGTCTCTTCAAGGGACGCGACTCGACGGGCGTTCGCGGCGTCCGGCTCGAAGAGGGCGACGTGCTGATTTCGATGGCGATCCTCGACCACTTCGATGCCTCCGCCGAAGAACGCGCCGCATACCTGAAGCAGGCGAGCGCACTGCGCCGTTCGGAGGAAGCCGAGGACGCCGAGACCGTGCCGGAAGCGGACGCGGAAGAAGTGAGCGCCGACGCCGTGACACTGAGCCCCGAGCGTTTCGCGGCCATGCAAACGGCCGAGCAGTTCGTGTTGACCGTTTCGACCAAGGGCTTCGGCAAGCGCTCGTCGTCGTTCGAGTTCCGCACGTCGGGACGTGGCGGCAAGGGCATCGTCGCGATGGTTGTCAACGATCGCAACGGCCGTCTGCTCGCATCCTTCCCGATCGGCGGCAACGATCAGATCATGCTCGTGACCGACGGCGGTCAGCTGATCCGCTGCCCCGTGCACGACATCCGCATCGCCGGACGCAACACCCAGGGCGTGCGCATCTTCAAGACGGACGCCGATGAAAAGGTCGTCTCCGTAGAGCGGATCCCCGAGGATGAGGCGGAAGAACGGGAAGTCGTCTCGGAGTGACCGTCACGATCACTCTGTCGTCATCCCGGCGTAGGCCGGGATCTGTCCAAGCTTGAAAGTTGCGAAGAACTTCTGTTTGAACGGATCCCCGCCTTCGCGGGGATGACGTGGTGCGAGAGCTTTACTGACCCGGGCATGAGCGTGAGCCGAAACGAAGAATTTGTCCGTCAGCGAGTAAGAGCTGGCTTTCCCGCTTCGTGCAACTTGATGATCGACTCGCTGAGCGGACATTTTGCTGCGAGCGCCGACCAGTCGCGAACCAATATTTGGAAGCGGCCTCGGCGCTCGATGATGTTCGCTGCGGCGAGCGCCGAAAATGTGCGCGAAACCGTATCGGCGTTGAGTGAAAGATAATCGGCAATACTGTAGCGCGATAGCGGCAGCTCGAACGAGATCGACCGGCCGGACGGAATTCCGAGCCGGGTTCCGCTCTCCACGAGGAACGCCGCTACCCTCTCTTCCGAATTCAGCGCCGCCATCGCCGCCGCATGCATCTGCTGTCGCGCATTCTGAGCGTTGAGACGCAGAAAGATCGTTTGCCAGAGCTGATTGTCACCGATCGATTCTTCGGCAAACGCCGTCGTCGTGATCTTCCAGAATTCGGCCGACCGTTGCGACGTCAGCGCAAGCCCGGGCAGCGGCGCCTGAAGTTCGGGAACGAAAACGTCGCCGGGATAGAGCAGCGCAGTGATGACGCGGACGCCGGAAACAACCGCGCATTCGATGCCGACCACGCCTTTGGCGACGACGTAGACGAAGCCGCTGCCAAGCGCCGCAAGCGCGGAGAAATTGCCAAGGCGCACGAACTGCGCGCGCCCTTGAAGCCTCATCAATGGCATCAGTTCCGCATCGGCTCTGACGCGCTCGCCGGCGCGTTCGCCGCTTCTGGGCGCGGAGTTGTAGGCCATCATGGACATGCAGCTATCGACTCCGGGGCGCTCGACTTCTTGATTGGCCGTTATCGCCCGGACAAGCGGAGGGGCATTTGATGTGAATCAATAAAGGCCGTGTCGCGCGTGTCACAGACATCGAGATCGCGACATCGATCTGACGCCGGTCAGAAGACAGCGTCCGAGGGCTCTGTGCGCTCGGCGGCGAGGCACCGATAACCCCATGAGAGACCGCTGAGTCGACAAATGTCTCGGCGGGACAGCAGGAACTCTGAGGGGAGCCGACGGATGCGAAGAGTGGGAATAGTTGTACTTCTGGCGCTTGGGCCATCGCTGAACGTCGCCAAGGCAAACGCCGGCGACTATAGCGGCGACACGCTGGTGCGCGTGCAAGGCACGCTCGTCGCGCCGGACTCGAGCGCGAAGGTCAATATAGATCCGGGTGCCGATGCCCACGTCAGCACCGAGTGGATACCGACCCTGACGCTTACCCACTTCTTCACGAAAAACGTCGCCGCCGAGCTCTTTTGCTGCTTCGGGCGCTTCGACGCCAAGGGCGAAGGCAATCTCAAAGGTGCAGACCTCGGCAGCTTCTGGGTGTTCCCGCCGATCCTGACACTCCAATATCACTTCGATCCGGTCGGCGGCTTCAAGCCCTACGTCGGCGCCGGCGTTCAGTACATTCACTACTTCGACGGCGGACGCAGTGATCTTGGGGGCGCCAAAATCAGCCTCGACGATTCCTGGGGTTTCGCGCTGCAAGGCGGCGTCGACGTTGAAATCGGCCGGGGCTGGTACCTCAACGCCGACATCAAGAAAGTCTGGCTCGATACCGACGCGTCTTGGAAAGACACCGGCGTCAAGGCCGACGTCGCGGTCGACCCGCTCATCGTATCCGTCGGCGTCGGCTACCGCTTCAATTTGGCGGACCTCCTCGGCTCTCGGGCAGCCCCTGCCCCGCTCAAATAGCGCTCGCGCGCCGACCACGCGATCGCTCGCCTTGAGGCCTGGAGAAATCCGGGCCTCTTTTTTGTGCGTGCACGACGCATGCGTTTGAACGGCCTGGACGCTCCAGCCGCGTTTCAGCTAGGGATGGGATAGGGCTCGAAAACGAGGAGACCGAGAGTGGAAGCAGGCGGATCGAAGGGCGTTATTTTCGTCGCGTTCGCGTGCAATCTCGGCATTGCGATCGCGAAGTTCCTGGCGGCTGCCTGGACCCAGTCATCGGCGATGCTCTCGGAAGCGATCCACTCCGTCGTCGATACCTCGAACCAGCTGCTGCTCCTCCTCGGCATCAACCGCGCAACGCTGCCGCCGGATGCGCAGCATCCCTTCGGCCACGGCAAGGAAATCTACTTCTGGAGCTTCATCGTCGCGATGGTGCTCTTTTCGCTCGGCGCCGTGGTCGCGATCTACGAAGGTATCGATAAGGTCCTCCACCCGCATCCGCTCCAGAACGTTTTCATACTTTACGCGGTGCTCGTTGTCGCGATGCTGCTCGAAGGCTATTCGACCGTGAAGGCGGTCGGCGAATTCAATAAGAGACGCCAATCGTCCGGGCAGGGATTCGTTGTGGCGCTGCGAGCCTCGAAGGACCCGACGCTCTTCGCAATCGTGCTGGAAGACCTGGCTGCGATGATCGGCTTGACGATTGCGCTTCTCGGAACCATGGCGGCCCATCTCGGCGGATACGATTGGGCAGATGGCGTCGCTTCGATCCTGATCGGCTGCGTCCTCGCCTGCGTCGCGATCTTCATGTCGAGCGAAATCCGCTCGCTCATCGTCGGCGAAGCGGCATCCCGCCCCGTTCAAACCGGCATACGCGAAATCATCGAAACGGAAACAGGCTCCGGCAAACCGATCCGTAGGATCAACGAGATTCGGACGATGCACCTCGCACCTCAGGACATCCTGGTGACGGCGAGCGTCGATTTCGATGATTGGGTGAGCGCGAGGACCGTCGAGGAAGTGACGGCGCGACTACAGAAGGCGATCAAATCACGCTACCCGGACGTGCATAATCTCTACATCGAGGTGCAGTCGGAGCAGACGTTCGCAGCGAGCAAGAACGCGTCTCATGTCCAAGTCGTTGGCAGCGCCGCCCACTGATACGCAGAACGCTGCGATTCCGCCAACGACTGTCCCTCTGTCCAAATCCGAAAACTCCGCCCGTCGCGGCCCGCGCCCGGGGGGAATTAAGAGGCGACATCGCGTCAAACAATAACGGGCTGACTAAACGCCCATGTTGACGCCAATTCAAAACAAACTCGCGTGACGAGCGGTTCCTCTACATCGCGCAAAGCCCACGCGCAGTTGGCGGCTCCCCAGGGGAGTCGCCAAGTTCAAACCAAACCATCGTCGCCTGCGCGAATTAGAAATCTGGCGTTGCCACAAGACCGTGCGTGACGGCCGGCTCCGCGAAGCGGAGTCGTCACGCACCAACTCAAACTTCCGCTCGTGGCGGCCGGCTCGCAGAACGCGAGTCGCCACGAGCAAACTCTATCTTCCGCACTTGGCGGCCGGCTCCCCAGAGGGGAGTCGCCAAGTGCAAACTTAAAACGGAATCTCGTCGTCGATCGCCTTGTCGAAGCCGCCCTTCGGAGCGCCTGTCTTGGCGACGCGGCGCGTCTCGCCACCGCCTGAGCTGCCACCACCTGAGCTGGAGGAGCCGAAGCCGCCGTCGTTACCGTAATCGGCGCCGCTCTCCTGCATCCCGACCGATGCGCCACGACCTCCACCGGCGCCATCGAGCATCGTCAGCGTGCCGCTGAAGCCCTGAAGCACGACCTCGGTCGAATACTTCTCGGCGCCGCTCTGATCGGTCCACTTGCGCGTCTGCAGCGCGCCCTCGATGTACAGCTTCGCGCCCTTCTTGACGTATTGCTCGATGACCTTGCAAAGCGGCTCGCTGAAGACGACGACGCGATGCCACTCGGTCTTTTCCTTGCGTTCGCCGGTTGCCTTGTCGCGCCACGTATCGCTCGTCGCGATGCTCAAGTTGGCGATCGGGCGACCGTCTTGCGTGCGGCGGATCTCAGGGTCCTTGCCGACATTGCCAACCAGAATGACCTTATTGACCGACCCTGCCATTCGTTCGTCTCCTTAAATGAAATGCGACGACCGCCAGACCGCAAACGCGATGGCCGCCAGACCGCAGCGCCGACGGAGTTTCTACACGCCGGCACCAATTGAGTTGCATCGACACGCCGCTCAAGGAAGCGGAATCTCTCCGCCGATATTAAAGGCTCGTCGACCGGCCTTCTTCCAATCATTTACCGTTGTCCACGGCCTTAGCGTCTGAAGTCTAGACGCCCACCAGACAGCGGCTCGTTCTCCAATTGTTCTATACAGGAAACCGCCCCATCCGCGCAAGTGGGGTCGTGCAGAGCCCCGCAGTGACACTGCGAATCCTCACCCCCCGCCCCAGCCGCCAAATTGTGTTGCGGCGCCAGGAATGTCTTCTTGACTGACATGCAGCATCGTCTAGGCCGTTGTAGATAATAGCGCGAGCGCGCGCCGTCGGAGCACCACGCCGCAAATGGCTCACTACAATTGCCTCAACTGTCCGGGATATTGCTGTTCGTATCCGGTTATCGCGCTGAACAAGCGCGACGTCGAACGCCTCGCCAAGCATTTCACGCTGAAATACGAAACGGCGAAACGGCGCTTCACGCGCGAAGGCCACGGCCATAAATACCTGATGCGTCGCAAGGGCGATAAAATCTACGGCCGCATCTGCCAGTTTTTCGACACCAAGGAACGCCGCTGCACGATCTATAAGGCGCGACCGGCCGCCTGCCGCGATTATCCGGGCCACGGCCGCTGCGGATATTACGATTTCCTGATGCACGAGCGCCGCTGCCAGAACGACCCGACGTTCGCCGCGATCACCAATCATAAAGACTGAGAGAACTCCCCGCGCGTGGCGGCCGGCTCACCGCAGGGGAGTCGTCACGCGCAATCAAAAACACTTCGCGTGGCGGCCGGCTCGCGGAACGCGAGTCGCCACGCGCAATCAAAAGAGAAAACCCCGCCGAATCCTCAGATCACGCGCGGGGTTCTAACCTTCGATGGATGGCCCAGATTATAACCGGACCTTGATTAGGGATGCGGTTTCCGTCAGGTCGCCGCCCTCACAAATAATCCAAATTGTTGTGGAAACAGCCCAGCCAAGCGCGGCCAAGTTCTCGAGAGCGCTCACCTTAGCTGCTGACCTCGCGAACGTCCTCGAGGTCTCGCCTGATAACCCGGTGGAGTCATCTCCTCTCCTCGCAAGATTGCGCCGTCACGCCTGCTACCTACCGCGTCAGTTCGGGGCCCTTACGCGCTCACGAACAGACGCGGCTCGCTTTCCAAACCGCAGCTCATCGGCCCATCGACCGAGACGCATTTACCGGAACGGTCGACGAAAGCAGCACCGTCACAATACAAATGTGTGCTTCAAAACTCTTGTCGTCAACCCGTCACGAAGCGGAAATCGATCACAATATCGCCCGCGCATATTTCCTCTGTTATGTAGCCGTACTCGCGTCAGGACTGAAATCATCAACGAAAGACGACAACAATGACAGCAAAGAAAAGCGGCGGTTGCCTCTGTAAAAGCGTGCGCTTTGAAGTCAACGGCGCGCTCAATCCCATTCTGGCATGCCACTGCTCGCAATGCGCCAAAACGAGCGGTAACTTTGCGACAATGACGAGCACCGCTGCCGGCAACGTTTCGATGTTGTCCGACGAAGCGCTGCGTTGGTTTCAATCGTCCGAGACGGGGAACAGGGGCTTCTGCTCGCGCTGCGGCAGCAATCTGTTTTGGAAGCAAACAGATGCCCCCGACATCTACATCACTGCCGGAACACTCGACCAGCCGACGGATCTCAAGATCAGCGGGCACATATTCGTCGCGTCGAAATCCGACTACTACGACATCACCGACGGCTTGCCGCAGAAAGACGAGTGGTGACGATCGGCTGACGGGGGCGCGTCACGTCGCGCGCTCCTGGGCTCCAGTGGGATGCGCCTTCACCGGCTTCGTATGGCGCAGCAGGAACACGAGCGGCATCGACAGGATGGCCAGGTACATCATGAGCCGGAAATTATCTTCATAACCGATGTTCTGCGCCTGGGCGTTGACCAGCTCATTGACGATCGCTTTTCCCTTCTCCGTATGCAGATCGATGACCGAACCGAGATCTTGGACGCCGCGGCTGTAAGGCGAGATGTGGCTGGCGAGGTCCGAATGCATGATGTCCGAATTTCGGGTCAACAGAACCGACGTCACCGAGATCCCGACACTCGATCCGACATTACGCATCAGGTTGAAGAAACCGGTGCCTTGCGCGTTGAGCGCATCGGGCAGCGTCACAAAAGCCACCGTACTGAGGGGCACGAAGACGAAGCCGAGACCGAAACCCTGGATGATCCCGGTCTCAATGATCGTAGCTTGCGAGATATCCGCCGTGAACTGACTCATCTGATAGAGAGAGAGAGCGGTCGTCGCGAAACCGAAGAGCAGTAGATACTTGCTGTCGACGACAGACATTAGCCGTCCAACCAACAGCATCGCCACCATTGTGCCGAGCCCCCGCGGCGCGAGCACCAATCCGGCCGTCATCACCGGATAGTTCAACAGATCTTGGAGGTAGGGCGACAGCAGGGACAGCGTGGCGAACAGCACGGCGCCGACGATAAAAATCAGCACATTCCCCATCACGAAATTGCTGTCGACGAATAATCGGCCGTCGAGGAACGGCTTTCGCGCCGTCGCCGTGTGAACGATGAAGAGATAGAAACCGAGGACGGCGAGCGTGAACTCGGTCTTGATTTCCGTCGACGAAAACCAGTCCAGTTGCTGGCCACGGTCGAGGAAAAGCTGCAGCGCGCCGATCCCGAGGGCAAGCATTCCGAAGCCCATCCAGTCCAGCTTTTCGGAAGGTATTTTGTCCCTTTCCGCCAGAAAGAACCAACTCAGCACAAACGCCAGGGTGCCGAACGGCAAGTTGACATAGAACACCCAGCGCCAGTTGTAATTCTCGGTCAACCAGCCGCCCAACGTCGGGCCGATTACCGGCCCCAGAATTACGCCGAGGCCGAAGATGGCCATCGCCGGTCCCCGCTGAGAGAGCGGATAGCTATCGAGCAGAACAGCCTGAGACAACGGGACGAGTGGCGCGCCGAACACGCCTTGCAGCGAGCGGTAAGTGACCATCTCGCCGATGCTCGTGGCAGTCCCACACAGCATTGAAAAAGTAATGAAGCCCGCGATGCAGGTGAGAAACACCGGGCGGCGGCCGAAACGCGCATCGAGCCAGCCCGTCGCCGGCGTCATGATCGCAGCCGCGACGATGTAGGAGGTGAGCACCCATTCGATCTGGTATTCGGTCGTTGCGAGACTGCCCTTAATGTACGGCAGCGCGACGTTGGCAATCGTCGAATCCAGCGCCTCCATCAGCGCCGCGAGCATCACGCAAAGTGTTACGAGGGCACGTGTCGAACCCGTCAACGGTGCAGGTGCTGCTGCGGCGGTGCCGGTCATCAGCTGAACCCCACCAATCCGGTCAGGTAGCGCCACAGCGTGCCGAGCGTGCGGTGATAGCCGGTATCGATCGTGACCGTCGCGCTGGCGCCGGCGCGCATCACGACGTTCGGGTCGGGCTTCGTGACGACGAGCCGAACCGGCATGCGCTGCACGACCTTGACCCAGTTGCCCGACGCATTCTGAGCCGGGATCAACGCAAACACGGATCCGCTTGCCGGCGTGATGCTTTGAACATTCGCCTGCAGCGTCTGCCCCGGATAGGAATCGAGAACGATCGTCGCCGGATCTCCGACCTTGATGTGCGTGAGATCCGTTTCCTTGATGTTCGCATCGACCCAGGTATCTGACCCGATCAACGAGAAGGCCGCCGCCCCGACGGTCAGATAGCTCCCCGGCTGGATGTTCTCGACCCTCGTGGCGGTACCGGCGAAGGGCGCGAGGATACGGGTCAGACGCACATTGCGCTCAGCCAGAGCCACCTTCGCTTTCGCCGCCAAATAGCTGGCGTGCTGCTCGATGGGCACGTCGACGCTACCGCCGAGGTCCGCCAGAGTGGCGGCGGCAGTGGATTCTGCCGCACGCACCGACTGCTGGGCCACGCGCAAAGACTTCTGCGCCTGATCGAACTGCGCCTCCGTTGCCACGGCATCCTTCACCAGCGCACTGATGCGATCGAATTCCTGTTTGGCGTAGACGACGTCAGCCTTCGCCTGCGCCACATCCGCTAGATTCTGTTTGTAGGTCGCGACGAGCGCGCTGAGCTTATGGCTGACGGTTAGGAGATTGGCCTTGGCCTCATCCAGCGTGATCTGAAACGGCTCCGGATCGATCACGAACAGCAGCTGGCCTTCCTTCACGACTTCGTTCGGCCCGACGGCAACCCGGCTCACTTGGCCCGCGACCTGCGGATTGATGGTGACATTGGCGGCGTGGACGTAGGAATCTTCCTCGCTGACATACGTGCCGCCGGTCAGATAAAGCCAAAGCCCGATGCCGATGGCGACGAGCGGACCCAGGATCAGCAATGTACGCCGTATCACCGGATGCTTCGGCTTTGTGTCGTCATCCGCGACGCGTTTGGCTTTGAGATCGGTCGAGCTCACAACGGCGCTCCAGCGGTCGCCCCCTAAGGGTAGCCCCCCAAGACACGTCCCCCTGAGACACGTTCCCCTGAGACACGTTCCCCTCACCCACGCATCGCGACGGCAGTTTCGGCCCCACTGAAGGCTGGCTTCCGCCTAGAGCGGAACACAAGGCAAGCAGAAATCCGCGCTGCCTCGAAGGAACAACCCTACCCAGCCATTATGAAGCTGGCAGGAAAAGAGCAATGTTCCATTGAGAGAGTATCAGTCCCGGAGTCTTGCGGGACGACTGCCTGAGTTGCTGGGTATTTGCTAAAACGAGGCGCAACTTCGTTGCAACGAGAGCCGAGGCTTCTAGCGGCTCGCCGCTCCCATCATCTTCGGCGCCGGCGGCCGGCTCCGCGAAGCGGAGTCGCCGGCCGCCCAACTAAGACTCCCGTTTATCTGATCGGGCACGCCTTATCGCACGGCACCGGCTCGCTCTTCTCGACCGAGCCGCGGAAAATGGAAACCGTTTCCTTCACGCATTGCCCGCCCGACTGAACGACGCGAACAATGTTATCGCCAGCCTTGCCCTGGCAAAGCACGGCGGCATCCTGCGCGACTTCGAAAGGCTGAACGCTCGACGCCTGCGCATCATCGGCAAAGGCGCGCGATATCAGAAGATCGACGAGGCTTCCCGTTTTCGCGGCCGGCTTCGGCAATTGCTCGAACGCGATCCACTCGTAGTTCACTTGGCCATCGGGGCTCTTCACCCGGATCGAGATGTCGCCGGTCTTCGAACACGAGCCGACATCGACCCGCCCGTTGCCTTGCGTCGACAGCGACCTGTAGTCGATCTTGCAATCGAAATTCTTCTCGAGCAGCTTGGCTTGCGCCAGCCGGTGATCGACTTGGTTGAACGGCACGTCGTTCTTCCACGAGAAATAGAGATTGCGAGCGGTCGGAACCGCGGCCGCAACGGAAACCGCGAGCACGAGCAGCTTGACGACCGAAATGCTCCGGTTCACCGGATGCGCCGGATGCGCAAGATTCAGCAGAGATGGAGCTTCGCTCATTGATATGCCCTCCCGGTAGCGACGCTTGACTGGTTTCGGCGAGCCTTACAGTGACGTCAAGGCTGAATGCTGACGGCTTGCTGACAGACCCGTGAACGGACGCCCGGGAGGAAACATTCTCCGCGGGCGGGGCCGAACCGCGCTTCCCGGCCGCCGGGGATTGCCGCCCCACCGGCAGCCGGCCCCAAAAGCGTGTTAAAGCCTTGAAATCCCGACGCCCGCGCATCATCTGTGAGCGCTTGCTCCGGTCGCATTGCCGCCCCAGCCCCCCTCGGGTAGACGTTACCTCATGAAATCACCTGCGAAAAAGACGCCCGCCCGCGCCGGGTCCGAATTGATGAAGACCATCCACGTGCGCGGCGCCCGCGAACACAATTTGAAAAACGTCGATCTCGAGATCCCGCGTGACGCGCTCGTCGTCTTTACGGGGTTGTCGGGCTCGGGGAAGTCGTCCCTGGCGTTCGATACGATCTACGCCGAGGGCCAGCGCCGCTATGTCGAAAGCCTGTCGGCGTATGCCCGCCAGTTCCTCGAGATGATGCAGAAACCGGACGTCGATCACATCGACGGCCTGTCGCCCGCCATCTCGATCGAGCAGAAAACGACCTCGAAAAATCCGCGCTCGACCGTGGGCACGGTCACCGAGATCTACGACTATCTTCGGCTTCTGTTCGCGCGCGTCGGCGTTCCGTATTCGCCCGCGACCGGGCTCCCCATCGAAAGCCAGACCGTCGCGCAAATGGTCGACCGCGTGCTGGCGCTGCCTGAGGGCACCCGCCTTCTGATCCTCGCGCCGGTCGTGCGCGGCCGCAAAGGCGAATACAGGAAGGAAATCGCCGAGTGGCAGAAGAAGGGCTACCAGCGCGTCAAGATCAACGGCACCGTCTACGACATCGGTGACGCGCCGAAGCTCGACAAGAAATACAAGCACGACATCGACGTCGTCGTCGATCGCGTCGTCGTCAAGAAAGACCTCGGCACGCGCCTCGCCGATTCCTTCGAGCAATCTCTGAAGCTCGCCGACGGCCTCGCCATCGCCGAATACGTCGACAAGCCCCTCTCGAAGTCCGAGACCGAAGGCGCGAACAAATCCAAAAACGATACGCACGAGCGGATCATCTTTTCCTCGCGCTTCGCCTGCCCGGTTTCCGGCTTCACGATCGACGAGATCGAGCCCCGGCTCTTTTCGTTCAACGCACCGGCCGGTGCCTGCCCGGTCTGCGACGGCCTCGGCTCCGAACTCCGCTTCGAACCGGACCTCGTCGTGCCGGACGGATCGCTGAGCCTCGAAAAGGGCGCGATCTATCCGTGGGCGAAAACCGGCGTCTCGTCTCCCTATTACGAGCAGACGCTCGACAGCCTGGCGAAGCACTACAAGATTTCGATGAAGACGCCGTGGGAGCGGCTGCCGAAGCACGTGCAGCTCGCGATCCTCTTCGGCTCCGGCGACGAAGACATCGTCTTCACCTACTGGGACGGCACGCGCAATTATTCGACCGAAAAACCCTTCGAAGGCGTCATCGGCAATATCGCGCGGCGCTTCAAGGAAACGGATAGCGACTGGGTCCGCGAAGAGCTGTCGCGCTATCAGGCGGCGCACCCGTGCGAAGGCTGCGGCGGCTACCGCTTAAAGCCGCAATCGCTCGCCGTGAAGATCGGCGGCAAGCACATCGGCGAGGTCTGCGATCTCTCGATCAAGACCGCCAACGACTGGTTCGCCGAAATCCCGAAGACCTTCACCAAGCAGCAGTCCGAAATCGCGACGCGCATCCTCAAGGAAATCCGCGACCGCCTGAAATTCCTGAACGACGTCGGCTTGACGTACCTCACGATGTCGCGTGCATCCGGCACGCTGTCGGGCGGCGAAAGCCAGCGCATTCGCCTCGCGTCGCAGATCGGCTCCGGCCTGACCGGCGTGCTCTACGTCCTCGACGAGCCGTCGATCGGCCTGCACCAGAAGGACAACGACCGCCTGCTCGAAACGCTCAAGCACCTGCGCGACATCGGCAACACCGTCATCGTCGTCGAGCACGACGAGGACGCGATCATGCACGCCGATTACGTCGTCGACGTCGGCCCCGGCGCCGGCATCCACGGCGGCCGCATCGTCGCGCAAGGCAGCCCGCAGGACGTCATGGACAACCCGGCGAGCCTCACCGGCGAATACCTGTCGGGCGTCCGCTACGTGCCGATCCCGAAGAAGCGCCGCGCCCCCGACAAATCGAAAATGCTGACCGTCACCGGCGCGCGCGAAAACAACCTGAAGGACGTCACGGCCTCGATCCCCGTCGGCCTCTTCACCTGCATCACCGGCGTCTCCGGCGGCGGAAAATCGACGCTGCTCATCGACACGCTCTTCAAGGCCGTCGCGAGGAAGCTCAACAACGCCAAGGAACATCCGGGCGAGCACGACAAGATCACCGGCATCGAGCACTTCGACAAGATCATCGACATCGACCAGAGCCCGATCGGACGCACGCCGCGCTCGAACCCCGCGACCTACACGGGCGCCTTCACGCCGATCCGCGAGTGGTTCGCGGGCCTCCCCGAAGCGAAAACGCGCGGCTACGAGCCGGGACGCTTCTCCTTCAACGTCAAGGGCGGACGCTGCGAAGTCTGCCAGGGCGACGGCGTCATCAAGATCGAGATGCACTTCCTGCCCGACGTCTACGTCACGTGCGAGGAATGCAAGGGCAAGCGCTACAATCGCGAAACGCTCGCCGTCACCTTCAAGGAGAAGTCCATCGCCGACGTCCTCGACATGACGGTCGAGGAAGGCGCAGAGTTCTTCAAGGCCGTGCCGTCGATACGCGACAAGCTCGAAACGCTCGCGCGCGTGGGACTCGGCTACATCCACATCGGCCAGCAGGCGACGACGCTATCCGGCGGCGAAGCCCAGCGCATCAAGCTCTCGAAGGAATTGAGCCGTCGCGCGACGGGACGCACGCTCTACATCCTCGACGAGCCGACGACGGGCCTCCACTTCCACGACGTCGCGAAACTGCTCGAGGTGCTGCACGAGCTGTCCGACGCGGGCAACACCGTCGTCGTCATCGAGCACAACCTCGAAGTCATCAAGACGGCCGACTGGGTTATCGACCTCGGCCCCGAAGGCGGCGACGGCGGCGGCACCATCGTTGCAGCCGGCACCCCCGAGGACGTCGCCAAGACCAAGGAAAGTTACACCGGGCAGTATCTGAAGCCCGTCCTCGCGCGAAAGCCCAAGCCCGCAAACAAGAAACTGGCAGCGGAGTAAGTTACCCTCCCCCTTGCGGGGAGGGTGGCGCGGCGTGTTGGGGGCCTACTCGTGAGGATGGGATCATCGAAAAGATCCATCGCTAATTAATCCTCTGTCCAGCGTTCTCACGACTCCATCTGTGGTTGCAATATGTTCCATCTTATGATGTTAGTTCTTCGCAAAGTCATATTGCTTAGCATTTGAGGGAGGATGTCTGTGGCAAATGGAGCTGAACCCCTCATTAGCTTTCAACTCATTGGACTTCACGGATACAAAAACATCCGGCTCGATTTTCAGAGCAAAGCAAAAATCGTAATCGCCGAAAATGGCGCTGGAAAAACGATATTTCTGTCATCTCTAGACGCATTTCTCTCCCGAAATTTCACCAAACTTTCCAATCTTCAATTCGATCGAGTGGAATGTGAACTCGCGGGATTATCGGGCCCGCTGATACTTCATCGAAATCAATTACAAACAATCAGCGATGAAGCCCAAAACGAACTTCGAGAATTTGCGGGGTATGCAGACGCGGATGTAGCCGACGTGCGCGACGCCATCCTTCAATATCAAGACCAAGATTTTCGTGAAGTGCCAATTCTTCAGCGAGTATGGGCAAATTCGCCGTGGTCATCTGACGAGACAATAGATCGTATTCATCGGCTTCAAACGAACCTCAATGTTGAACAATCGGATGAAGCAAAGAGCGTCAGTTCCACGCTCAAAACCGTCTTGGGATCGACTGAAATACTGTATTTACCCACATATCGCCGTGTAGAACTTTCTCGATCCAAAAGCGAGAATCGTCGCCACCGCGCCCGCCTACAACGCTTGCGTAGGAGATCTTTTCCAGAGGAACCATTTGAACAACCTCTGTCTACGTCGGGCATCAACTATGGCCTAGCTGACGTCGAAGACAGATTAGCCCATCTTACCGAATACATTCAACGTAGGTCCAATATCGGTTACCGCGAAATTAGCGCGGCTATTATCGATGATTTGCTCGCAGGACGCTTTGCAGTTCCTGGCGCGCAGAATGAACCTCTTCCAGAAATTGATTCGCTGCGATTATTTTTCTCTCGAATCGAGCAGTCACCAAACGACGCAGAGCAGCGACTCGAGGCTATTGCGGAGCTTTATAACAGCGACCAAATAAATAACTTTGGCAACGAACCCTTGCGTTATTTCCTGACCAGACTCGCGAAGGTGGTGAACCAAACTAAAGAGCTCGAATCGGACATAGAAAAATTCGTTCAGATTTCGAACGAATATCTCAGCCACTCTGGTGACCAGAAGCTGCTTCAATACGATTCAACTCAGATGAAAGTTAAAGTCATCAACGTGTGGACAGAATCAGAAATCCGGCTCGACGATTTATCCTCAGGAGAGAAGCAGGTCATTTCTTTATTTGCTCATCTTTACCTCAGTCAAAAAAAGAAAATCGTTCTGATCGATGAACCAGAGCTGTCATTGTCAATAGAATGGCAGAGACGGCTATTACCAGACGTTGTTCACTCGCCGACTTGCCTCCAGCTGTTAGCGATTACACATTCTCCCTTTGTTTTTGAAAACGAATTAGATGCGTGTGCGAGTCCGCTAGACGTGACAAAAGTCAAAAAAGAGAAAATGGGCAACTGAATGTCGTCCTTGGTCTCAGCTTTGAGGCAGAGCAGGAAGAGCCCTGCGGTATTGAAAGCGGAAATACTTGGTGTTCGGTCGCGTGAAAAGACGAAACCGATCTTTGTCTTCGAAGGATCCGAAGACATCGGACCTTATAGTGTTTGGATTTCGAGATGCGACGATTCAATCTCTTTCGAGCCTTTGACGGCAAACGGGAAAGATCAAATACTTACTTTTAGATCAAAAATTGCACCGCAAGAAACCTTCCTCAGCACCGGGATATATTTTTTCGTCGATCGGGACTTTGATGATTTGAAAGGATTCGAACAATCTCCCGAAATTTTTATGACCAGCATGTACTCCGTTGAAAATTACCTAGCATCGCAAAGCGTCTTGGAAAGCATTCTTTTAGATGAATTCAAATGTGCCGGTGAACAAATAGACAAGGCAATTTCTACCTTCTCGGTCGCCATGCAGAGTTTTTTTGAAGCAATGACGGCGGCAAATAGGCGTATTTTCTACGCACGTCATCTTTCAATTGGGGTTTCGGGCAGCGGAATCGATAATCAGTTGTCAAAATACGTCGTCACAGAGCTTAAATCTGCTAAGACGGTTGCAAATTCCGACGCCTTAAAGGGCCTTATCCCGCTTAATCGTGAGCCCGACGCCGAAGAACGGAGTAAATTGGATCCATTGTTCAATAGATTGGACCCACCTTCACGGCATAGAGGAAAATTTATTCTAGCGTTTTTTTTGAAATGGATCGATCTATTAGCCAAGGAAAGATCCGAAGGGACAAATCAAATATTCGGGAAGTCTGTTCGACTTCGCTTTTCAACACAGCAGCTCAGCATGCGTTCGCTTGCGACTAGGTCCCGAATACCGGACGGCTTAAATAATTTTCTGATGCTCGTTAGCAAGGAAATTGCGGCGTCTCGCTGAGAGCTATGGCGCGAATTCAGACTTCAGTTGCGTTCGCCGCGCGGCTCCCTACAAACGCTATCACACTCAAAAATCTTATCCCCGCCCTCCGTACACACCTCATAATCCCCTCACCCATCCGGCAAGGGCATCGCGCGAGGATTCTCTGAAGGCGCTTCAGATGCCCACACGCATCCGCGCGTGCGCGGCGCTCGGATGGGGCAGCCTCACCCGCGAGCCCTTACTTGTCTGCTTCTGACCCAAATCGAACACGCATCGATGGCATGCGGTGCGCCCCATAAATCGCAGTGCGGAAAATATCTGTGCCGGCAACGGTCCTTTACTTGGCAACTGCCAAGCACTCGACTAGCGTTCGAGTAGATTTGTCCGCACCGGGGGGTTGCAATGCAGGTTTTCAAGTCAGGCTTCGTGGCCGCGATTATGGCGTTCGCACTTTCGGCGACGGCTCAGGCGGCCGAATGTACCAAGGTCGCAGCCATTGGCGATAACTTCACCCACGATTTGGCGGTGCTGTTCTCCCACAACGCACTTAAGAATACGATCGCCGGGAAAGGGCTTATACCGAAGGGGCCAGTGAAAACCACCTGCAATTCAGGCTCGGCGATGATTGAGTGTTACTCCTCGCAGATGGCCTGTAAGGGCGGGACGCCCGCGGCCTGCTTAGGCCCCTGGCTTTGCTTCTGAACCCGGCACTAGACCGTGCCCTCGTTTTGAATCTGTTCTTGCGGCGCGAGCCTCGCAGTTATGCCGGCCACTATCCGAAATGATGCATCGGGCGCTCTGGCCCGAAGCGGACCACTTAACCCCGCGCTCTCTATTTGCACCCAGCACCTTCTACCTCCCCCCAAAAAAAATCTTATCCCCGCTCTCTCACTCTCCCACATAATCCCCTCACCCATCCGGCAAGGGCATCGCGCGAGGCGTCGCGTGGCGTTCGGATGGGGCAGCCTCACCCGCTCGCGTCACGCGCGCGATGCGGACAAGGCGGAAGGCAGGCCCGCACGGCATGAGAGAAACCGTGTGCGGACCATCCCGCTTCCTTAAGTGACCTGCCGGAACCCTGTTCTTTGGCTGTCACGGAGCGGACCGGTTCCGAAACGAACCTTGCGAAGACCCTACGCCGCGGAACCCGTCCGCTTCGTGCTTATCTGTTGGTGCTGGCGACTCCCCTCCGGGGAGCCGGCCGCCAGCACACGCCTATTGCGTCGTTCTTCGCATCTGAACACGAACGAACCCACAAGCCACGCGCAACCGGCCGGCTCGCGGAACGCGAGTCGGTTGCGCCAAATAAAATGTCGGAACCGGCCGGGTGAGACCGTCTTAAGAAAACCAAGCGCTTGCGCAAATAGAGACGTCTTCAGGGAGGATAAACGCATGACCAAGCCCAAAAACACAATTTGCGTCTGGTACGACAAGGACGCCGAAGCCGCCGCCCGCTTCTACGCGGCGACGTTCCCAGACAGCACGGTCGGCGCCATCACCCGCGCGCCAAGCGATTACCCGTCGGGCAAGAAGGGCGACCCGCTGGTGGTGGAATTCACCGTTGCCGGCATCCCGTGCATGGGCCTCAACGGCGGCCCGGAGATAAAGCACAACATAGCGTTCTCGTTTCAGATCGCGACCGACGATCAGGAGGAAACCGACCGCTATTGGAATGCCATCGTCGGCACGGGCGGTAAGGAGAACGCGTGCGGGTGGTGTAGCGATAAATGGGGCGTCAACTGGCAGATCACGCCGCGCGTGTTGACCGAGGCGCTGGCAGTCGGCGGCGACGAAGCAAAGCGCGCCTTCGAAGCCATGATGACCATGCGGAAAATCGACGTCGCCGCCATCGAAGCCGCCCGGCGCGGCTGATGCCATTGCTGAAGGGCGCGAACGAAAGGAACACTTGATGTCCCCAGCCGAGACCAGTGAGCACTACCGCAAGTACATCGATGCGCTCAACACCGGCCGCTTCCGCGAGCTTGCGCCCTACCTCAACGACGAGCTGACCTACAACGGCCGCAGGCTGACGCGCGAGGACTACCAGAACATGATCGCGAATGACCACGACGCGATCCCCGACCTGCACTTCCACGTCGACCTGCTCGTCGTCGACGGCGACGACATAGCTTGCAAGCTCGACTTCAACTGCACGCCGGAAAAGGAATTCCTGGGCCTGAAGCCTAACGGCCGGAAAATCTCATTCTCCGAGCACGTCTTCTACCGCCTGCGCGACGGCCGTATCAGCGAAGTCCGCTCCCTCATCGACCGCGACGCCGTCGCGAGGCAATTCGCGAATTAATACCCGCCGTTCTGGATATGGCGATGGCTGCGGCCGCTCTGAAGGTCATGGCCGCTGCTCGTGCCCCATCTGCGCAGCATCGCGCGATCGCGCGGCGACAAAGGCGATCCCGTTCGCGCCTTTGCGCGAGCCGCCTCGACACTGGCAATCGTATCCGCTTGAACCGTCGGAGCGAAGAACGATGCCAAGATCAACGCGGCGCCCGCAGCAGCTGTCCAATTCCGTTTCATCACTGAACTCCTTATCGCGTGGCCGGCCACGTTTTGTCAGGCCGGAGTGCCTGCGCATGTGTGCTCTTGATAGCGTTGCCAACTCGAACGCCTCGCGACCGTTCCAACCAAACGGACGGGCCGTCGCGCAAACAAAAGAAAAGCGGCGGACCAGAAGTCCGCCGCCTAGATCAATTCAATTTCGATGCAATTAGTAGTCGTACGGTCCGTAATATCCGCGCGGACCAACGTACACGCTGACGCCCGGACCATCGTAGCCGTAGCTGTAGTCGTAACCGCGATAGCCGCGCCAGGAATCATCGTTGCCGCCGTAGCGGCGCAGCTGCTCGCGATCCTGCCGGTTCAAATATCTGCCCTGGCGCTCCTTCGCACGCGCACCTTCGACGCCTGCGATCGAGTCCGCCTGCGCCATAGGGGCAACGAATGCCACCATCAATGCGGCCGCTGCCGCAGCTGTCCAATTCCGTTTCGTCATTGCGCTCACTGTGTCTCTCCGACTGTTCGGTTAAGCAGGCGTTGACATGCCCGCGCATACTGTTGGCAACGCGATGCGCCCGCCCCTGTTCCAGCCACTCGGGCGGCGGAAAGACACACCAGCGATGCGGAATGACTATGCCCCCGCATTTGCGCGAGAAATTACCGGCGGAGCAATCGCCACCCCGCTCGGAACCTCGCCGCCATTTCATTGAAAAGCGCTATATCTGTCGACGTACTATCTGTAGCCGCGTTCGGCGGCATGGCGACGGGCCCGGCGATACTCGAAATCACGGTCGCCGCCGCGCCAGGTCTCGTGCTGGCCACTGAAACGCTCCGCGGGGTGACGGTACCGGTGCTGATACGCCTTAGCGCGCGCAGCGCGCGCCGCGCTTGCACCCGTCGCCGCCTGCGCGGCGGGTGCAACTAACATGACGATCAACAGGGCACCCGCCAAAAGCCGCCAATTCCATATCATCACTGAACTCCTTGTCGTATCTATCAGCCACGGCTAAGCAGGCGGCTGAAAATGTCGTCGCCAACCGTTTCCGCAATGGCATTTGGGCACTACTGGCGGAAAAGACAGACTTAGGGGGAGAACAACAATGACCGGATTAGCAGGCCGCTTCTTCGCATCCGCGCTGATTTACGCCGTGCTCGGCATGACGCTCGGCCTCGTGATGGGCATGACGGAAGACCATTCTCAAATGCCGACGCACGCGCACATTCTCGTCGTGGGCTGGGTCAGCTTCGCGCTATTCGGATTTTTCTATCATCTCTTCCCCGCCGCAGCTAAGAGCCGCCTCGCAGCCGCCCATTTCTGGCTGGCAGAAGCGAGCCTGCTGGTCATGCTCGTCGGCCTCGTCCAGATCTTCATGGGACGCACCGAAGCGGGCCAGCCCTTCGCTGCGGCAGGCTCCACCGGACTGTTGGCGTCGATGATCCTTTTCGCGATCGTCGCCTGGCCGTCCCTGCGCCGCGCCTAAGGGAAACTCCTGAGGGTAACGCGCTATTTGGCGTTCTCTTTCGCCTTCAGGCTGTTGAGGTAAGTCACGATCGCATTGACCTCATCCGCCTCGAAGGTGAATTCCGGCATGTCCGGATGCCCGGAGACGATCCCCTCGGCGAGCGATTCCTCGAGGTCTTCGACCGGATAGCGCTCGACGACGTCGCGGAACGGCGGCGCCTGCGGATGCGGACTGGCACCCGTCAGTCCGAGCGCGTGGCATCGCGCGCAATTCTTCTCGAGGATCGCCAGGCCTTTTGCGGCAGCGTCATCATCATCATCCGGCGGCGCGGCAAAGCCTGGCGATACCGCGGCGAGCGTGCCGAGCGCCATTACGGTGATCAGGATACAATTGCGAAGATTTCCCATGCCTGCCCCCTGTTTTCCCTCTGTCAGGTTGCGTTGCCCTTTGTCGAGGTGACCCTAACCGCGTCGCGCCCGACACATATTGATCTTGGACAATCCATATAAGACCCCGTCGCATATCCAAGGCCGTTTCTGGCATTCCTCGCGTTTCAGATACCCTCGAACGATGTCGTTTTAACCGGCGCTAAACCAAACCCCGATCGGACCGGCCGTCGGCCGGGACAGCGTGTAGCATTCCGAGCTATCGTCACAAAAAACGGGTGTTTCATGCGCGTCATTTTCACCGTCCTCGCAATGCTCGTCGGCTTGAATTCCACGGCACCCGCGCTCGCCGAAGAGAACCTCAACACGATCCTCGATCCCATCCGCACCAAATATCAGCTGCCGGCCCTCGCAGCCGCGGTGGTCAAGGACGGAAAGATCGTCGCGGCCGGCGCGGTCGGCGTCCGCGTTTCGGGCAGGGACGCGCCGGTGACGGTCGACGACCGCTTCCATCTTGGCTCCGACACCAAGGCGATGACGGCGACGCTCGCGGGCATGCTGGTCGATGAAGGCAAGCTTCGCTGGGACTCGACCGTCAGCGAGGTGCTGGGCCCCGTCATCCCCGGTCTCCGGCCAAAATTTGGCGCCATCACGCTCGGCCAACTTCTCTCGCACACGGGCGGCGTGGCAGCTGACAACGACGAGATCGGCAGGCTCTACTTCGACGCGGACGCGCACGACCACTCGCTCACCGATTGGCGTTTGCGAATGATCAAGGACTGGGGCTCGAAGCACGATCCGAGCTTTGGAAATTCGGGCAAATTTCAGTACGCGAACCTCGGCTATGTCATCGCCGGCGCTATGATCGAGAAGGCTTCCGGCAAGCCTTGGGAGCGGCTGATGTTCGAGCGTATTTATATGCCGCTCGACCTCAAGACCGCGGGCCTTGGCGCGCAAGCGACGTTCGGCGAGTACGACGCTCCGGTCGGCCACCGCGTCGACTACAAGGGCAAGGTGACCCCATTCCCCTGGGGCCAACCGGCGGATCTTCCAAGTTCCCTCGGCCCCGCCGGGCTCGCGCACATGAGCATCAAGGATTTCGCGACCTGGGCCGGATGGAACGCAGGCGAAGGCAAGCGCGGACCGGCGCTCGTCAAGCCGGAGACGCTGAAGCGCATCCATCAGCCGGTCGTTGACATGGAGATCAAGAACCCGAAGCCCGGTACACCGAAGACCGGATCCTACGCACTCGGCTGGGGTCTGTCGAAGTTCGACTGGTCAGATAAACCACTGCTGACGCACAACGGCTCGAACGGCATGAACTTCGCGTCCGTCATTGTTGATGTCGATCGTGACTTGGCGATTGTTGTGGCGACAAATATCGCCGGTCCCAGAGCCGATCCCGCCACGCTGGAGGTGATGAAGACGCTCTATGCGAAATATACGCGAAGTATGTGAACGACAGGGCGCGTGCTAAACGAAGATAACCAGCCGAACGCGGACAAATGTCCCGATCTAAGATAGAAATGTCCCGCCGTTGCGCATCGACGGGCCGCCTTGCAATATTTCCTCAGCCATCTCGGACCCACGCCATGTTCCACCTCCCCTTCTGGCAGCGGCTTCTCATCACCGTCATTGCAATGCTGTTCGTGAGTTGGATTGCCGGCCGCGTGTGGCTCGCCATTCTCAACTTCCCGTTGCCGAGCTACATCGGAGGATTCGTCGGCGGCCTGACCGCTCTGCCGGTATGGGAATTCCTAAAGCGGATCAGACCCCACGAGGCCTAGCGCGCGGCCAGCGACGGTCGCGAAACGCGACAGAGAACCGGGCCGCCGCGCGCCACCAAAATTTCTAATCCCGAAGCACCGAGCGGATCTGCTCCTCGTATTGCTTCACCGCGTCGAGCGCCCGCGCTTTCATCACAGGATCTGACCCCGCTTTCGAGGTGAAGCCCTCGATTGCCGCGCGCGCGTTGGCCACGATCGTGGTGGCGGATGCCTGTGGGTTCATCTCGCGGCTGGCGATTTTCTGCAGGAGCTGCGTGAGGATGACGCCCGTGGCGAGCGACAGCCCCGAGAGCTCGGCGATCTCGCGCTTCAGATCCGCGATTGCCGCGTTCGTATTGGTGTTGTCCGCCATGACTATCAAGACTCCTTTTAGTGCCGGTTTCCGGGCGGTTGCTAATACGATTGGCTGCGAGCGCGCAAGCGGAGTTGCAAGCGGCCGCGAAAACAATTTGAGGCGAGACGTCACATCGTTCAGTCAGGCCCGAAATTCGCCACCAATCTTTCCAAAAGTGCCCGTGCGGAAAACGTGATCAGCTAATGGGGCGATATCAATGAACGAGCGAAAGCCGGGAAACATCGGCCGCACGCTTTCCATCCCACGCACCGCGACGATTGAAGGCGGCGTAGATTACCCGGGACCCGTCGTCATCGATGGGACCGTCCTCGGCGACGTTAATTGCCTCTCGCTCATTGTCACAGAACGCGGCGTGATCGAAGGAACGATCAAATCCGAGGAGGTGACCGTAATGGGCGAGGTCACGGGCGAGATTTTCGCAAACCTGCTGACGCTCAAGGCCGCCTGCTCGGTCAACGCTGACATCGTGCACAAGAGGCTATTGCTGGAAAACGGCTCGTTCTTCGAAGGCAAATCGCGCCGTCACACGGACCCGCTGCGATTGCTATAGCGGCGCCAGCCGGCGGCCGGCTCGACCAAACCGGTTGGCACTTAAGCTCAATCTGACAAAAAGAACTCACCTGCCGCCGCGAACTGGTGCATACAGTGCTTCGGGGCAGCGGCGCACCGTTCAAGCTTATGCGGGCTGATTCCTCTTCGAACCAAGGGGGATGCCATGTTTTCACGTCGCCAGTTCTGCCGCAGCGGAGCTATCGCTGCGAGCCTGCTTACACTCGACCGGGCCTTCGCGGCGGGGCAGTGCGAGGCGTTTACGAAAGCCCGCCAGGCGGCGATCACGCCTGATGAAGCCTTGGCGGGGCTGAAAGCGGGAAACCAGCGCTTCGTCTCCGGGAAGACGCTGAATTGCAATCTCATGAAGCAAGTACACGCCACGGCAACCGGGCAATACCCGGCGTCCATCGTGATCGGATGCATCGATTCCCGCGTACCCCCTGAACTCGTGTTCGATCAGCGCATAGGCGACATTTTCAGCGCCCGCGTCGCCGGCAATGTCGTCAACGACGATATCATCGGCAGCTCGGAGTTCGCGACCAAGCTCGCAGGCGCCAAACTGATTGTTGTGCTCGGCCACAGCGAATGCGGCGCCGTCAAAGGCGCGATCGACGGCGCCAAACTTGGGATGTTGACGGAGCTGCTCGCAAAGATCGCTCCCGCAGTTGAAGCCAACAACGATGCGCCGGGGGAACACACGGCGAAGAACGATGATTTCGTCCAGCGCGTGGCCGTCTCGAACGCCAAGCTCGGAGCCGAAAATCTCACGAAAAAGGGCAGCGTCCTCGCTGATCTCGTCGCCGCAAAAGAGTTGAAAATCGTCTCCGCGATGCACGACATCGCAACCGGCCGCGTCACCTTTCTCGACTAAGGCCGGCGACTGGGGCCAGCCATCGCGCCGGGGAGTCGGCCGCTTCACACCCAACCTGTGAGCCGGCGGGTCCACAGTCAAGGCGTTTCGCGACCGACACCGCGACGCGGAAGCCAGTGAGCCAGACTTAAGCACGTGTGCGACGCGGGCCTCTGTTCCCCAGGTAACAGCGCGACCTCGCCCCCGACCCGTTGCTGACGTAATCTCTTGGACGACACTAACCCGCGAGAGGTCTTTCGATCATGCCAACAGTTCTCGTCACCGGAACGTCGTCCGGCTTCGGTCTGGTGACGGTTGTCGAGCTTGCAAAACGCGGTTGGGACGTCGTCGCCACCATGCGCGACCTCACGAAACGCAACGAGCTCGACCGTGCGCTGGCTGCCGCGGGTGCGAGCGCTAACGTCCGGATAGAGCAGCTCGACGTAACCGATCCGCAGTCCATCGACCGCGCGGTCGCGAGCCTCGGCCTCCCTGATCGCACGCTCGATGCCGTCGTCCATAACGCCGGCGTCGCGGTCGGCGGCGTGTTCGAGGATTTGGACGAACAGCACGTGCGCCACGTGATGGAGGTCAATTATTTCGGAGTACTGGCGCTGACGAAACGCTTGCTCCCGGCGTTCCGCGCTCAGCGGCACGGGCGGATCGCCATTATCTCGAGCGAAGCTGCCTTCGCTGGCATGCCAGCCAACTCACCATACACGGCATCCAAATGGGCGATAGAAGGATGGGCGGAGTCCCTCGCCTACGAGGTCGAGAACTTCAATATCGATATTATATTGATCGAGCCCGGAGCGTACAAAACGAGCATCTGGGAAAGTTCGCCGCGCATCTTGCCAAAGACGAGCCCCTACTTTCCCATGCTGCACCATCTCGAGGTTACGGTTGATGCATATGTCGCAAAATCTGCACGGGACCCGGTAGAGGTCGCCAAAGCTGTCGCCAATGCTCTTGAGACCCCGCGGCCCAAGTTTCGCTATCCGGTCGGGCCGACGGCGAAATTCATGCACTTCGCGCGTGGCAAACTGCCAAGCACGCTCGTGCGTAAAATCTTCAACCGGTTTTTTTCTCTGAATAAGGTCCGCTGGTGATCCGGACACAGCAACCCGCCGCCCGCTGACAGCAGGCGGCGGTCGTCGAATATCTTCGAACCAGCTAACTATTGGTGCTCGCGCTTGTAAAGCTCGATGTCGGCCTGCGTGACTTCGCTCGACTTACCGAGCGCATGAATGCAACTCTCGGTCAGCATTTTGCGATGTTCGCGCATGCACTGTCTCGCGGCTTCCGAGCCGACTTTGTTCTGGCTGCAATAGGCTGCGTAGTCGGAACTACACGCATCCTTGACAGCTTGGCTCACCGCGAAAGCACAACCGGACGACAAAGCAAGCGTCACCGCCGCAAAAATTGCGAGCCTCTGCATCTTCGATCTTCCTTCAAAACTATTCCCCAGAGGCAACGCAAATGACGTGACGTTGTTCCGCGGTCAATAGCGACAAACAGAAACGCAACATGGCAAGAGGGATGTGAAGAAAATCGCACGCGTCACACGCATGTTAGAAAACGGCTGATGCATGAAGAATGCGCATATGCATGCATGGAAGTTTAGCATGACGCCGCGAAGGCAGCACACGCCGGTTAGCTATCGCGCATTGGAGTAGGCAGTCTCTTCGAATTCAATTCGATGCAAATGCGCGCGGCCTGGACTTATCGGCACAAGGAGAATTTCACTTCGAACGAAGTTTGCGATCCGGCATCTCGACGATGTCTGCGCTCGGCAGACGTGGCGAAACCTGATTGCGCCCGTTGCGCTTCGCCGCATATAGCGCCGTGTCTGCAGCGGCAATGATAACGCCAACTCGGATCTCGCGGCTGACAAAGGCGGACGCGGCGCCCATGCTCACGGTCACGACTTCGCCCAATGGCAGCGCAGGATGCGGAATTGCGGCGTCTTCGATCGCGCGCCTGATGCGCTCCGAAATTCGGACGGCTGTGGCAAGATCTATCCCGCGCAGAACGAGAATGAATTCTTCCCCGCCGAACCGGAACGCCGCATCGACGTAATCGCGAAGCTCACTCTGAATGATGCCGGCGACGCGCTTCAGGCAAACATCCCCTGCCTGATGACCTGCGGTGTCGTTGAATGACTTGAAGCGGTCGATGTCGACCAGCACGATGGCGAGTTCCTGCCCGGCAGCCTTGCTCTGGTTGCAAGCCTCTATCACTTCGTCGAGCGAGCGGCGGTTGCGAAGACCGGTCAACGGATCGCGACGGGTCTCGAGGTCGAGATCGCGGCGCTGCAGACGTCCGCGCAGAGACAGAAGAAAGTTCATCCGCATTTCACGTTCGAGCACGTACGAGGCGAAGATCGACAGGACGACGGCACAGCCGAAAACGGCATTCGACGAGATCTGATATTCCAGGGGGTAGGCGGGAAGCATCGCCAAGGCGGCGGCGTGGATTGCGAAACACCCGAGACACGCCGCGACCGCGTACCAGAAGCGAACCCGCTCAACCATCGTCACGAAAAGCAGGATCAGGATGATGACTTGGTGCTGAGCGTCGTGGTGCTGACCGTGCGCGACCTGCATCAAATAGAAGTTGCTCCCCGCTCCAAGGATGACGGCGCCTCCCACCACGAGCAATTCGCGCACGGCGACGGGTGGATTGAGGTAGAGAGCCGCGATTATGAGCAATGCAATCGGCGTAACGACCCCGAGACGCACCCACACCGCTATTTGAAAAGTATCGGGCACCGTCAGCCGGTCCGATATCAAAAACAGATTGTAAAGTACGATGCCGAACAAGCCGCCGATAGCGAGTTTCCGGCACCGCTCGGCGGCGCCTTCGCGTTCGAATGCGGTCTCGAGCCGCCGGGGGAACATCAACAACGGGAAGCCAGAGTCAATCGTCCGCTCGACGATCGTCGAGTCGATGCCGGCAGGGATAGAATCGCCCGTCACTCGGTCCACCACACGCAAAACTCTGCCCGGCTCATCAGCATGAGCAAAACCAACGGTAAGACCGGCGCATTAATAGGAGGTACACAGAAGAGCTAAGCCTGGAAGCCGGCGAGCGCCAAGCGGCCTCATTTACGAAATATCGGAACTTAGCTGAAGCCGGTTCAGAACTGGCCCCGCCGATGGCGCCAGAAACTTATGATGTCTTTCAATACGTTGAGAAAGCCAACACCGCGTTCCGCTCCAACTGCCGCGGCCGCTTTCCACTTATCGCTGTTCAGATTACATCGCCGCAACCGCAGGGTATTTTTGGAATAATGCTTGCGCGAAGCTTAAGGTCCTAGCGAGCCACGGCTTCATCAACCGCGGTGCCGGAGGATTGCTGCCGCCGCCCTGCCGGCTTGACCATCAAAAGTAAAAGACCCGCTACCAGGATCATCCCGCTCGCATACTGAAACGTTGCGCTGAACGGAACCTGCTGCTCCTTCAACCGGCCCCCGACGTACGTCATGACACCGCCCGCAGTCGTCCCGGCGAAGTTCAAAAGCCCGTACGCCGTGGCTCGAAAGCGAAAATCGACGACCGTGCACACGGCCGGCATCAGGTTCGCATCGAGAAACCCTTGCGACATGCCCGCGACGACGATGCAGGCGAGAATGACAGGAACATATTCGACGGCTCCCATCAAAAAGAGGAAGGGCGCCGCAATGATAAATCCGATGGCCGGGACAAGTGCACGTGCCCGCACATTCCGACCCGCCCACCAGTCGGAAAGATTGCTCGCAATCAGCATTCCAAAGAACGCCGCGCCGTTGAACGTCATCGGACCATAAACGCCCGCCCACGCCGGTTCGACACCGAGTTCCGCGCGGAAGAATTCTGCAAGCCAATTCCGTACCGGCCAATAAGCGGCGCCATCGAGCACGTTCATCGCAAGGAGCAGCAGAAAACCCGGCGTCGACAGCAGCGTCGAGAACGCGGCGCCGCCCTTCGAAGGAACGTCCACATCCTCAGGCGCCGTCGACTGCGCGCCGTCGGACGAAGCCGGGAAAATGATCGTCAGCAAAAGCGCGTACGCGACGCCGATGGCTCCGATAACGAGAAAGACCGCGCGCCAGCCGAACGCTTCCGCCATGAAGCCGCCAAGGCCCCCGAGCACCGATCCCGCGTACACCCCGCTGAGATGCAAACCCGTTGCCCGGCTGCGTGTCGGTCCGCGGTGATATTCGACGATCAACGCCACGGCGGCAGGCATGTAGAAGGCTTCGCTGACCCCAAGCGTCGCGCGCGCTAGAAGCATGCCTTCGAATGAACTGACGAGCCCGCTGGCAACCGTGGCGACCGACCAGACAACGAGACTGGCCAAAATAACGGGCTTCTTCCCGACCCGGTCGGCGACATAGCCCGCGACAGGCGAAAAGATTCCGTAGACCCAGAGAAAGACGGACGACAGCAGGCCGAATTTCTCGTCACCCAGCCGAAGATCGGCCTTGATCGGACCGGGCATCGTCACGACGAGCTGCCGGTCGAGATAATTGAGCAGCGCGACAGCCCACAGCATGCCGACAATCGCCCACGCTACGCGGCTTGCTTTTGCTGTCATTCCCCACGCCCAAGACCCCGCAGCGACTTACGCCGAAGCCGCCCTCACCGCAACCGGTAGCAGTTATGGAATACGCGGGGCGATCGCGTGACGTCGTACCCGGCGAGGCATTGGACGAGGTAATTTTCGTTGGGCTTCTTGAACAGAATGAAGGTCGACCGGTTGTCGAAATTGCTCGCGTAGCCCGCGATCTCCCAGCCCGACTTCAGGAGCTCTTCAATTGATCCGGCGGATTCTTCCGAGACGGCATCGGCGTAGGCCGCAGTAGCAGACACGACCGGCGCGATCAGAATTCCCGCAATCAATGCGGCGCACGTCATCCGAGCAAACATTGAACACCCTCCCGGCTAGGTCAGCCGTCGGAAGCAAATACCGCGGGTGAGCCCCGGCTCCGGCCACCCAAAGGTAGCATATTGAGACCAAGCAATCCCGCGACCGCGGTCTGCCATGGGACCAATAAGACCGCGCCGCTGTCATATGTATTCGTCATCGGCAACAACAAGCCGAGAACAGCACCCGCCGCGACAGTGCTGAGGAATGCGAGCTTGGTTCTTAGCGAAGGCACGTGGAATGCTGCTCCGGTCCAGGTGATCCCGGCGCCGACAGCACCCGCGACGAAGCCCGCAACATAGGACTTCAGCGCACTGGGCCCCGTCGCCTCGAACAACGGCCCGTCGATCTGGATGGCGACGTTGACCGCCGCTTCCCACGCGATCCACGTTGCCAGGACGACAGTGAGCGCGCCGGCGACGGATGCCGTGCTAAAGCGCCAGACGCCAAAACCCACGACCAGGCCGAACCACAGTCCGGTGAGAACGAGGTAGATGCCGGGGTGCGGAGCCGCGCCGTAGTTGCCACCGATCAGCTGGCTGCCGGTCAGCCCGGACAACAATCCGAGAACAGATAGAATGAAGGCGGGATGGCGAAGAAGCACTGACATGCAGAGCACTCGCGACGATGAGAACGGATCGGATTAAACCGAGCCACAATGGCTGGAGCATGGTCGAGAGAAGGCGGACGCCGGTTATTCAGCGCACTTGGTAACCTGGGAACAACCTTAATCGACTAGACGTTAGTCGACTGCATTCATTCACCTACCCACCGCAGTCAGCACACCGGGAGAAGACCAATGAAAGTCGCCGCTCTTGGAATATGCATTGCCGCGTTGATGCTTGGAGCCTGCCGTCGCGAGACGCCGGAATACACACCGATGAAGCTCGGTGGACCAGCATCGGTTTCTCAAGACGCCCCGCAGCGCTAATCGCATTTTGAAATCGCATAGTGCAGCGCCGGCGCCACGCGTTGAGCGTATCGTCGACGCTGCTTCACTTTGACTATTGAGACCAAGCCTGAGTCGAACTTACCCTTGTCTCAACGTCTGAAGAAACTTTTCGAGGTCACGCACAAGTTGGATCGACGGCGGATTATTCGCTGCATCGATGAACGATTTGGAGCGATCATGACGGAAAAGACCGACGCTATCTTCCTCCTTGCTCTCCTCATTTTGACGATTGTCGGATTGGCCGTTTCGTCGGCCACGCACGCAGAGAACGCAAGCTTCCCGACGGAATATCTTCGCTGATCAATTCTTATTGCAGCGCATGACCGGAAGCGCGAACGGCGCCCCGTGCTTCGTCGTCAAACCGCACGACGAATGAACGATCTCAGTCGTAGATATACGTGACCATGAACGTGCGGTCGGCGAGATTGGAACCGGCAGGCGGTATCGGATAGCTCGTCTGCTTCGCGGCGAACACGACGTCCTGGCTGAGCGACGGATCCTTCGCGCCGGACAGCAGCTTCACCTCGACCACGTTCCCGCTTTCCGAAAGCAGAATCCTGACCGTCACGCGGCCGAGCGCCCCTGTGAGCTGCGGCATCGTCTGTTGCAACGCGCGGATAACTGCCCGGGCAAACGCATCATTGAGGCCCGATCGCGTGATGCCGGGCGGCCGCTGGAATGCGGCTCCGCCCCCGCCCCCGAATGACGGCGCCATCGGTGTCGAAAGATCGAGAGCCGCGAGGTTCTTCTTTTGTGGCTTCACGGGCGGTTTGGACGCCGATTTGTTGGGCGTCGGCTTTTTGGTCTCGGGCTTGGTTTCGGGCTTAGCCTCCGGCTTCGGCGTCGGCTTATCGTTGCTATGCGCCTTCGAAGGATCTTCCGTCTCCAGCGAGAAGAGCTCCGGAGGGATGCTATCGGGACTGACTTCTTCCGGCTTGGCCGCCGCCTCCTCAGTGGGCTTCACCGGGTCCGGCTCCGCAACCTCCTCCGGCACATCCGGAGGCGTCTCAGGCTGCGGCTTCTCCTGCTTTTGCGGCGGAGGGGGAGGTTCAGGCTGAGGCTCTTGCTTGGCTTCTTCCGGCTTTGGAGTTGGAACCGGCTGCGGCGGTGGCTGAGCTTCCTGCGTGGGTGCCTGCGGCCCGGGAGGCGGCGTCACCGGCTCGTCGGCCATCGCGCGGCTCTTGAGATCGGCTTCCGTCACCAGCGAAACGCTGATTGCATCGTCGGCGCCTTTTTCGCTGCCCAGACGCTTGGCATTGCCATTGTGGACGGCGCTGATGAAAAACGAAGCGTGAAAGATCAGAGCGCAAACCAGCGCGATGTAGAAATTGCGCTCGCGATTCGACGTGCCCGTGCCCCAGCGCGTGAAGCCCGCAACAGAAAGACCAGCCGTTTGCGCCACATCCTCGGCAGTCATGTTTCTAAGTTTGATCCCAACGGTAGCAAACTCTTCTTGCCCCGGCCCGAACCAGGAATGATAATTGATCGGCGGAAAAACGCCGAGATGGCATATCCGCGATTATCTTTGATGCGCCCCGAGGTCGCGGGAAAAACCGTTCCATCCAAACTAGGCGATTCGCTGGACCCGATGATTGACGTTCCTTACATCGAGAAAACGGCACGGGCCTCGCTCGATGCCCCGTAAAAGCGCAACCGCCAGTATTCGCGCCAGTATCCGCGCCGGTATCGGCGGATGGACATTCGAACGGTGGCGCGGCGTGTTCTACCCTGACGGCCTTCCACATTCAAAAGAGCTGCCATACGCCAGCCACCATCTCGCCACGATTGAGGTCAACGGCACCTACTATCGCACGCAAAAACCGGCGACGTTCGCAAGCTGGTACAAGGAAAGTCCCGATAATTTTGTCTTTTCCTTGAAGGGCCCCCGTTACACGACGAACCGCCGCGTCCTGGCGGAGGCGGGGGAGTCGATCTCGCGTTTCATCGATTCCGGCATAACCGAACTCGGAGCGAAGCTCGGGCCCCTGCTCTGGCAATTCGCGCCAACAAAAAAGTTCGACGAAGCGGACTTCGGCGCTTTCCTCGATCTCTTGCCAGCGAAGATCGGCGGGCTCAAGTTGAGACATGCGGTCGAACCGCGCCACCCTTCGTTCTGCACGCCCGAATTCATAGAACTCGCGCGGAAGAAATCCGTCGCCATCGTCTTCGCCGATCACGCGACTTACCCCGCGATCGCCGACGTCACGGCCGATTTTGTTTACGCGCGGCTACAGAAAGGCAATGACACGATCCCGACGGCATACAAGCCGAAGGCGCTCGGCGAGTGGGCCGAACGCGCGAAGGTTTGGGCATCCGGCAGCGTGCCGCAAGATATTCCGACGATCGATCCGAAGAACAAGCCCCCGCAGAAATCGCGCGACGTCTTCGTCTACTTCATTCACGAAGGCAAAGTCCGCGCCCCGGCTGCGGCAATGGCCTTTCAAGAGTTGGTCTCGCCATCAGGCAAAGCTGGAAAGCCTCGCGCCTGATCCCGAACGCTATCGGTCGTTCCTCGAGGAACAGGCAGATAATGGTCCTCCGCCCATAACCGCTTGCGCGCAGCTGAGGCTGCTGCCGTGGCGGTCAGGAGATTACCCGATGCTCAGCAACTTCGAAGTCGCGCTTTATTCGTTTTCATTCGTCCTGTTGCCGCTCGCGCTTTACTCGCTGGCGACCGGCTCGGCGCCGCCCGAAAACACTCGGCTGAGAACGTACTACCGCGCCGAGAAGTACCTTGGTCCCACAGGAAACGTCATGCTCGTGGCGCTATGCGGCGCCAATCTCACAAAGCTTGCTATGAATTTCGGGTTCATCCCAGAAGCCAGTCCGGATCTCGACGGACTGATAGCCACGCCCTTCTTGATACTGATGGTCGCTTATTTGGTTCTCTGGATCCGGGCGATAAGGAAAGTTCGCCGGCACGAACACGACGACACGCACGCGTAAGCGGGAACACGCACAAGCGGAAGAAATGCCCGCGCGTTTTACTTCTTTCCCGTCGCTTCGGTTCCACCGGCGCTGCCGTCGCCGGCCTCGTCGAGATTGAGGCAGACGGAGTTGATGCAATAGCGCTTGCCGCTCTCGGTCGGGCCGTCGTCAAAAACGTGGCCGAGATGCGAGCCGCAACGCGCACATGTGATCTCGGTACGAACCATGCCGTGAGTGGAGTCGGTATGATATTCGACCGCGCCCGGAAGCGCCTCGTCGAACGACGGCCAACCCGTGCCTGAATCGAATTTCGCGTCCGACGAAAACAGCGAGTTGCCGCACGCCGCGCACGTAAACGTGCCGTCGCTGTCGACTTCCAGATACTCGCCTGTGAATGGCGGCTCCGTACCCTTTTCGCGCAGCACCCGATACTGCTCGGGAGACAATCGCTTCCGCCACTCAGACTCGTCCATCGGCATCGTTTTCTTGTCCATGCGCCTATATCGTCCAACCACTGTTGACCTTCAAGTGCATACGCTTGGACGTTGGCCGCCGTTACCGGCGGGCTCGCCAATCCGGGCGGCGAACGTAGAAAGGTCTGTCCGGAGGCGGTGTCGCGAAACAGGGGCGCGAATAACAGCCGCTCGGCCAACCCCACCGGTCCATGAGATCCGCATTTTCAGGCGTCAGTCGACCGGAGCGGTACTCCGCACGTGCGTGCTCGACGTCAAATATCGAATCCCCGCTCGCGGCGGCATTCGAAAGCAGTACCGGAAGCACCAACGCGGTCGCGATACGAACAGCGGTCCTCATAGCTCACCCATTCACCTGGTTGTTTATCAGCGAAAATGCCCCTCGTCGCGAGCATCACAATGAATCTAGCGCGACCGCCGCAAGCCCCGCTGCCGCAAGCCGAAACATGGTGAGCAATTCGTTTCGCCGGGACGTTACAGGGGATGAAAACATCAGGATTGGCATAAGCCCACCGCCGTGGAACATCGGTAAATGCCTCGCCTATGCCACGTTGAGGGAGCGAATCTGGTAAATAGGGAGAATAAATCCGGGGCTCCGTGGCGAACGCCGTGCCCCTTCGCCGAAACTCAAGAGGAGCACATAATGTCGGACCGGACCCAACTCGCGATTGGACGCAATTCGATATCCGTACCTCGAATGACGAAAAGGCTCGTTGAAGCCGTCATTGCAACGGGACTGACATCGCTGGTCGCGTTCGCCATTCTGGTATTGAACAACGTGCTGACGAACCGGGGCGGATGGCTCGAAGGGTTCGATGTCTGGCGCGCGTTCATGCGTCAGCCGGCAATCCTGGGAACGATGTTTCTGACGGCCCTCGTCACCGTGATGTTTCTCACTTGGCAGCGCGACCGCCTCACGAAGCGCTGAGACCGGCCGCACAATCGTCAGAAAACAAAAACGGCGAGATTTGATCTCGCCGTTGCCGTTTCAGGAGAATTGTTCGTCAACAGAAGCTGCGGCGTTGATTACTTCTTCAGCGACGCGTTGCACTGGCTGTAATAGCCGCCGCCCTTCTGGATCCACTTGAGCCCACCATTGCCGTTGTTCGCCTTGTTGGCCCTGTATTGATCGAGGCAGGTGTGCATACGGGCCTTGCCCGCCGTTTCCTTGGAATACTTTGTGTCGATTGCCTTGGGGAAGACAGCAGCGCCGCCTGCGGCCGGTGCAGTCGTCTCGGTTTTGGCTGCGGGCTTTTCCTCGGTCGTTGCCGGAGCAGCCGCGTCAGCCGCGGCGCATTCCTTCTTGCGGAATTCGCTCCAGGTCTCGCCGTTCAAAGTGCCGGCAGACTTCGCTGCCTGGTACTTCACGCTGCATTCTTTGGTCGATAGTGCAAAGCTCGGGCTCGCGCCCACGGCGACGAACGCCGCGAACACTGCTGCCGAAACCAGAAAGCGTGACGTCATCTGAATTCTCCTTGGACGGCGCGATGAAGAAGCCGGCCCGCAAAAAACTATATCCCCGCCCAGCAGCAAAGACAAAGACAGGTGTTGCGCTTTCGCATGCCCGGCCACGATATAAGCATTCGGCGATACTGCGGAAATGCGGATTCGGGTCTACTTACTAAAAAGTATAGGCGTAGCCCTCATTTTCGGACAAAGGGAAACTGGTCGAGCCTGTGCCAAACCGTTCCCATGCCGGGATGCGGATCAGGTGCGGAACACCATCAACTTGCCGATACAATTGACGTGGAGGAAGCGATGTCCCTTGGGCGTCAAAAGGGCCTGGGATCTCTAATCGGTGCGATAGCGGCGAGCATGGTCTGGGGGAGCATGTGCTGGGAAGCGGCTGCCGCCGAGCCTCCGGAGGACATCGTGGGCACCACCCGCGCAGCCGTTGCTACCGCCCGCTTGACGCCGCGAGACACCGGGTCCCGCTACGGTCAGGCGTTGGGCGCCTCTGAACTCTGCACGGGTGCAAAGGTAACCGACAAAGCGTCGGCGCTCCCCGCCCTCTATGCGGACGCCGAACTCGAGGAATTCAAGGCGCAGCAAAAGAAGATCTACGACGCCTGGATCAGGGTTAAACATTGCGTTCGCGAGGAAGATCCGAACCAGTGCAAGGTCATCATCGATGAAAGCTGCGCAGCAGCCTTGACGGAGATCGGCCCCAAGGGCACGGCCTTCCCGGGATTGTTGGAATTTTCCCGGCCTTGATAGGCTATCGCCGGAAAAGAACGCATGCGCTCTCGACAACGGCCCATAACATCAGAACGGCGGCTAAAGCCGGAAGCGTGATATTGCCGAGCGCCCCAGTCATCGACAGGCTGGACAACCACGGGCCAAGGTCGACACCGAACGCAAAGCAAGCGTTTCTCACAGCGTCATTGATCTCGCATCGGGCGACCAGCGCGAGGAGAGCGGCCCCGGCAATGCCGGCGAATGGCGCGAGAGCCAGCACCATCGAAAATGCGATCACGAACCAGCGAAAGCGGTGAAGCACGCGTCTCCCCTGAGGTCAGGCAAAACCCTTCTAGTCACCGCCGCATCTTGATCGGGCGAGGGAGCGTTGTGCACCGCATCGGCCAAACGAGGTTAACGTCGCATATAGCCTGTCACTCATCCTCCCTATTGATCTGGCAGATTTCGCGCCTTATGGCCTGCGGGGTGAATAGGAGCGGGCTGAAATGGCTGATTTATCATTGTTGAAAGTGGGCCTTGAAGGATCGGCAAGCGCCCTTGTCACGGAAGAGCGCCTCGCAACGAAGGTCGGCAGCGGTGACGTCCCCGTCTTCGCAAGTCCGATGCTCATTGCCTTGATGGAGGCAGCAGCCGTCGACTGTCTCGACGGGCATCTGCCGGATGATCACCAGAGCCTGGGCGTCCATCTGAACGTAACCCATTCTGCACCCACCCCGATCGGCTTCACCGTTACCGCGAAGGCAACCTTGAAAGCAGTCGACGGACGCAAGCTGACCTTCGATGTCTCTGCCAGCGACGGCGTCGAACAGATTGGATCCGGTGTGCACACGCGAATTGTCGTCGACACCCCTCGCTTTATGGCGCGTCTCGCCGCCAAATCTCTGCCACGACGTTAGAGGAAGCCTGCAGCACTCGTCCCGCTCGCGCTAGTCGCCTTGAGTGCGCCGCACGGCAACACCACCGGAGTTTCTGACTTATGCGATTGTTGCCAGCTCTCTTTGCTCTTGCCGCCTCGCTGGCTGTCGCCGGACAGGCTGCGGCTGCCGAGCCCTGCACCACGAAGGATTTCGCGGCCGCAATTGACCAATCGGGAGCGAGCCTCAGAACGCTGACGCTTGAGGCGCAGCCCAAACTTCAAGAACGGATGCAACGCTATCGGGCCGCTCTCAACCTCAGCGATACCGATTACGAAAACGTGGCGCTGGACGCGATCCAGGACACAACGCTCGATGACCTCGACCAGAAGAGCAGCGCGCTGTTGCTGCGCGTGGATTCGCTCGGCCGCGTGCCGGAGGGCGTACAGCCCGATTGCGCGAAGCTGCAGGAATTGCACGCCGCCGCCGACGAGCTGAATACGGTCATCAAGAGCAAGTCCGACTACATGCTGAAGCGCCTCGATGAGAAGATCACCGAGGCCCAACGTAACGCCCAACCCCAAAAGCCCGTCGCCTCGGCCGTGCCTGCCGCGCCTTCGAAGCCGGCTCAGAATACGCCGCAAAATCCGGCTCCGAGTGCTGCGCCAAAAGCCAAAAAGAGCCCGCCGCCTGAAGTCGCAGCGAAAGCAGCTCCAGCGCCGTCAGAAGGCTGGACCGCGAGCACGAAGCACAATGATGCGAGCGGGCCGCCGGTCGTCGCCATGACCCAGCCGAATGAAGGATTGCCGTTCCCGCCCCCGGCGCCGCTACCTCCGGCGGAAGGCGGCTATACGATCGATGAAATCCGCGACGCGACGCGAGGCTTCTTCGGCACGGTGTCGACGAGCCTTGCGGGCGTCATCGAGCATGCCTTCAAGCAATACGGACGCCCGACAGCTTACGTGCTCGGAATAGAGGGCGGTGGAGCATTCCTGGCCGGCCTCCGCTTTGGTCAGGGCAACTTGTTCATGCGCTCGCAACCCGGCGTCAAAAAAGTCTATTGGCACGGCCCCTCGCTCGGCACCGACTTTGGCGCCTCCGGATCGAGGACGCTTTTCCTCATTTACAATATGGACGATCCGGCTGCGCTCTATCGCAACTTCACGGGGATAGACGGTTCGGCATATTTCGTCGGAGGCGTTGGACTGACTGTTCTCAAGGGCGGACCAGTCATCATGGCGCCGATCCGCTCCGGCGTCGGCATGCGCCTCGGCGCCAACGTCGGATACCTGGGCTTCACCGAAAAGCCGACTTGGAACCCGTTCTAAAGTCCACAAAAGAAAAGGCCCGGAAACACCGGGCCTTTTCTTTTAGAGAAGTCGCATCGCCTCTCAATTGGCGTAACCGTACGTGTTGTAATATTTTTTCGGCCGGGCCGGGGCTTTGTAGACGTACTCGCCATTCTTCTTCCGATAGACCTTCGTCGGTACGCCATCGATGTAGACGTAGGCGTATCCCTTATGGTCTTTCTTTTTCACGGGCGGCGCGTCGTAGGATGAATCGGCGCTTCCCCAGCTGTTGCCCCAGAACCAACCGCCCTGATTGCTATTTGCAACGTCGACCTCCCGGCGCTCCCGATCTCGGCGGCTCGCCACGGCGCCATCACGCCAGTTCGGGCGTCCGTGAACGCTGACGCGCGTCAGCTGCAGCCCGTGGCGCTGGACAAGATTGTAAAAGGTCTTCGCGTTCCCAGGCGCAAGCCGGATGCAGCCGTGAGAAGCCGGCGCGCCGAGCGAACCGACGTGAGACGTGCCATGAACGGCCACGCCGCCATTTATGAAAACGGCATGAGGCATCGGCGCATTATCGTACTTGCGCGAATACCACATCTTGGAGGTCCATTCCGGGCGGAAGTTTCCGGTCGGAGTAGGAAATTGCGCGGTGCCTGATGAGATCGCCCAGGTGAAGCGCTGCTCGCCATTGACCGAAACCGTCATAGTCTGTCGATTGAGATCGACCGAGGCGGTCAGCGTCGGCGGCAGCAACGGCTGCGGCTTTGCAGCGACAGGCGCCGGCTGCTTTGCGGCTTCAGGAGAGGCGGCTTTGCTCGCGTCCCCGAAGAACATCGTCGTGCCAGACTGGGTTTCGGTGGTCTTCGCTGCCGGAGCGTCGGTTCCCGACGGCTCAGCGAGCACCCCGACCGAAGGAACGGCAGCGAAAACAATCGCCGCCAACACAAATGCCCGCAACATCACAACTCCCTACGCAATACGCGACAAGCTTCTTCACACCACGATAATATCCCGAAAGATGCTGAACAGTTAAGAAAATCGCGAATAGATCGCGTCTCATCAAGCCCGGAAATTCAAATAGATTACGAATGTGTTTCTTATATCGCGCGGAGCATTTCACGTCTTATCGTCGCCTTTAACCGATAACGGCTTGAATCCACTCCAATACTCAGTCGAGATTTTCTTTTTTCGAAGTGGTCTTTATTTGCTCATAGGCTTGCAAAGCGCGAACGCGCGCATGGGCATGTTCGACGAGCGGCCGAGGATATGACTTTCCGAGCACAACTCCAGCCTGCGCCAGGGTCTCGGCACTCACCGTCCAAGGCTTGTGAATTGCATCTGCGGCTAAACCTGCGAGTTCTGGCACCCAGCGCCGCACGTATTCGCCATTCGGATCGAACTTCTCGCCCTGCAATACGGGATTGAAGATGCGGAAATACGGCGCTGCATCAGCCCCGCAACCAGCAACCCACTGCCAGCTCGCGGAATTGTTCGCGAGGTCGGCATCGACGAGCGTATCCCAGAACCACGCTTCGCCCGCCGTCCACGGAATAAGCAGATGCTTGACGAGAAATGACGCCACGATCATCCGCGCGCGATTGTGCATGTAGCCCGTGGCCCATAACTCACGCATTCCCGCATCGACGACCGGATAGCCGGTTTTTCCGCGTTGCCACGCCTTCAATTGCCCAGCATCTCCAAGCCAGGGAAATTCCGCGAATTCGCGGCGAAGCGGTTCCTCGGGCAATTTCGGAAAATGAAAAAGCAGCGAATACGAAAACTCGCGCCATACGAGCTCTCGCATGAAAGTCTCGATCGATTGATCGTTCGCGCTCTTTCCGCGTGCCGCGTCCGCTGCCGCCCGCCAGCAGGCAGCAGGTGAGATCTCCCCGAAAGCCAGGTGCGGCGAGAGGCGCGATGTACCGTCCTTATCGAGGTAATTGCGATCTATCGTGTAGGTTGCGAGCCCCGTCTTCGTAAATTCCGCCAGCCGCGCGCGTGCTCCGCTTTCTCCTGGTCGCCATGTCTTGTTGAGCCCACCCGACCAATCAGGGTTCGTCGGAGAAAGTTCCCAGTCGCGAAGATCGTCTGATTCCGGCGCTCGCGCAGGCGCCTTGATCCGATCCGGCGCGGCCGACGCTCTCGGCAGCGTCAGATCTTTCGTGAATGCCCGCCAGAATGGCGTGAAGACCTGATAGGCGCCGCCGGCCTTCGTGCGCGTTTCTTCAGGCGTCCTCAGCAGGCGCCCGCCGTACCGCTTGAACGCGACGCCCATATCATCGAAAGCCAGCTTCAACTGATCTTCCAGCGCCACCGCCGACGGCTCATAGCTTCGCGTAAAATAGACAGCCGTCGCTCCGGTCTCTTCAACGACACGCTTCAGTTCGCGTGCGACCGCGCCACGACGGAGGATCAGCTTTCCGCCGCGAGCAGCGATATCACGAGCGAATGCCTCGATGGTCTTGCCCAGCCACCATCGCGACGCGCCGCCAAGCGCCCACTGGCCCAGCGTTTGATCGTCGAGCGTCTCATCGTCGAGAATGTAAAGGGGAATGACCGGCGAACCGGTCGCGACGGCGGCATTCAACGCCGGATGATCGCGCAGCCGAAAATCATTGCGCAGCCAGACGATGACGGGTGCGCTGCTCATTCATCCCGTCGCAATCTTGCCGTCCGTAACGGCTCCAACATCAGTTCCCGAACAACAGATCGAAAATGGTTTTCGGCTTCGATCGCCGTTGCGAACCGGTATCGCCCGCTTGCCCCGCACCATAAGGGCGCCGCTGACCGACGACGGCGACGTTGACGGGACGAAGCTGATATTGGTCCGTTGCACCATCGACGCTCGCGACCTGCAGGGTATCGCCATCCCACGTCCAGTTGGCCACCCGGTTGCCCAGCCGGTCCGGTTCGATCGCGATGACCTTTGCCGAGGCGATGTCGATGATCGCCGCAAGCTCGGCGTCCTCGAAGCCGCCTTTGACCGCCACCCGGCCACCCGAAAACCGGAGGATCCCGTAGCTGGCGTAGGGCGGCGGCTTGACCTCCCAAGTGAGCAGTTTCGGCAGTCCCGTCCCGGTCATCTCGAGCGGAACGCGTATCTGCGGATACTCTTCGCTCGTCGCCACGTAATCCTTTCCGCTCAGGACGACGTGCCATTTTCCGAGATCGAGCGACGGCACAGGCTTGTCGTCCGCGTCGTCTGGGGGCGCGCCCAGCCGCTTCAGTGCGTCTGCCGCGAAACGCCAGCTCGGGCGTATCTGCAGCACGCGGCGGAGATCCGTTATCGCGGTATCGGCAGCCCCGTTTGCTTCCTCGATCTCGCCGCGCGCCCAAAGCGCTTCCGGCGAGTTGGCATCGAGCTTGATCGCCGTTTGCACGTCCTTGGCGCCAATGTCCGCCTGGCTGTTTTGCTTGTAGACGAAAGCGCGGAAAGCGAATGCGACGGGCGAGCGCGGATCGAGTTCAATCGCGCGGTTGAGGTCGGCATAAGCGTCGTCCGACGCCTCCGCTAAGCCGTTGGCGAGACCGCGTCCCTCGTAGGCTGCGCTGGATTTTCCGTCGAGTTCGATGGCTCGCGAAAAATCCTTGATCGCCGACGCGGTATTGCCGTCGAGCAGATACGCATAGCCGCGAACCACATAAAGCTCGCTGTTGCCGACGTCGAAAGCGACGGCGCGCGAAAGATCTTCGATCGCCTCTTCCCGTTGCGCCACCGCCATGCGTGCCTCGGCGCGGTTTCGATAGGCGGAAGCAAAGCGAGCGTCCGAATTTACCGCGCGCGAAAAATCGCGGATCGCTGCGTGCGGCTTACCGGCTGCGAGGTATGCGAGGCCCCGGCCCGACAGCGGCGGCGCACTCGCCGGCATCAGCTCGATGGCCTTGGTGAAATCGAGAATGGCATCACCGGTTTTACCGGCCTTCATTTTCGCATTGCCGCGGTTCGAATAGGCGGCCGCGTATCCCGGCGCCAGCACGATGGCACGATCGAAATCCTTCAGCGCCTCGCCGTACTGCCCGAGCGCCAACAGCAGATTGCCGCGATTGTTGTAAGCCACGGGGTATTCAGGAAAGAGCTCGACCGCGTGATTGTAGTCTTCGAGCGCCAGCTTGGTTTCGCCGAGCCGCACGTTGGCAACGCCACGGTCATTGAGGATCGTAGCGCGCCGATCGTTGGCAAGCCCCGTATCTTTCAGCGCTTCCGTATAGGTTGTTACGGCTTTCGCAACGTCGCCACGAACGAGCTGGGCCGCGCCCTCCTCGACCTGCGACGGCGAGGAAACACCCTCGGCCGCAAGCGCCGGCCCAATCGCCAGCGGCGAAGCCAATGCAACGAATACCGACGCCGCGCGAAAGCCCCTTTTCATTATCTGAGCCAAATTCCTTTTGGGTGCCTTGGACCGCGATTCATATCTTACACGAGGTAGGGTGCCATTGTGACCCTGGGCCGGGCAATGGCGAATTCCGCTCGCGGCTTCCCGTCCTGTTGACGCATACGTAAAAGCTGCCGTAGGAGGCCCTGGTGCGAGTTGCTCCGGAGACCCGCCGATGAACCTTTGGTTCAGACTGATATGGGTTCTGCTGACGGCGCGCAGCCGCGGCCACCTCGACATACCGCGTCAGACATCCGTGCTGCAATTTCGAGTCTGGCCGCACGACCTCGACATCTCCGCCCATATGAACAACGGCCGCTATCTCACGATGATGGATCTCGGCCGTCTCGATGTCATGGTGCGTTCCGGCCTCTGGCGTCAGGTGCTGAACCACCGCTGGACGCCGATCGCCAGCGCCATCACGATCCGCTTTCAGCGTGAACTAAGACCGTTTCAGAAGTTCCGGCTCGAAACGCGCCTGCTCTGCTGGGACGCGGCACTTGTCGTGATGGAGCAAACGTTCATCATCGACGGCGGCAAGCGTGATGGACAGGCCGCCGCTCGCGCCCTGTTTAAAGGCGGCCTCTACGACCGGAAAGAACGAAAGTTCGTAGAGATCGCCCGGCTGATGGCGCTCCTCGGGGTCTCGGAAGTGAGCCCTCCGTCGACGCCCGAGGTCGAAGCGTTCCTCCACGCCGACGACCAGCTCAAGCAGGCCGGCCGGGTGTCCGGCTAACGTCGACCCCTCGGCTTCTCCGCATGAAGCTTCTGCAGAACCTTGGGCAAAAGGTCCGGAAGATCTTCGGCAATGAGGCCGATCCCGAAAGCGCTGGCCGCTTCGCCGTGCAGCCAAACGGCCGCCGACGCGGCTTCGAACGCCGGCATGCGCTCCGCCAATAACCCTGTAACGAAACCGGCGAGCACGTCGCCCGAGCCCGCCGTCGCGAGCCACGACGGAGCGTTCGAATTGATGATGGCACGCCCGTCGGGCGCCGCGATGACCGTATCCGTGCCCTTGAGAATGACGACGGCCCCTGACTGCTCCGCCGCCGTCCGCGCGCGGTCGACTTTGGAACCGGTAAGCTCACCGAAGAGCCGTTTGAACTCGCCTTCATGCGGCGTCATCACGACCGGCGCGTCTCGCCCTTTGATCGCCGCGAAAAGCGTCGACGGCTGTGCTGGCCCACGATCGCCGTTACGCGCAAGAAATCCCATGCTCGCCTCGGCACGATCTCCGCTGTCCTCTGGATCCGCGAACGACGTGAGAGCATCGGCATCGAGCACCACCGACGCCGATGACTTCAGGATTGCGAGAACATCGGCCGCTGTCTCCGGTCCGACGGACGCGCCCGGACCGATCAGAACGGCGTTGCGCCGTTGGTCCTGGAGGAAGTCCGAAAGCGCCACGGCTCCCGACACCGAGCGAACCATGATCGATGTGACCTGCGTCGCAATGATCGCCGTTGCAGTCGAATTGCCGACAAGCGTGACGACGCCCGCGCCGGCTCTGAGCGCGCCCCGCGCACCAAGTCGCGCCGCGCCCGTCTGCAGCGCCGGACCCGACACGATGACCGCATGACCTCGGTCGTACTTATGGCCTCCGTCCGTCGGCCAATTGAAATCTGAGATCCAGAGCCCGGGCGCATTCTCATGCAAGCGGGGCTTCAGGGTTTCGAGCACGCTTTCGGGGATACCGATGTCTGCAACGGTGACTTCGCCGCAAAGGTCGCGCCCCGGCATCAGGAGATGCCCCGGCTTCTTACGGAAGAACGTGACCGTCCGCCGCGCCTTGATGGCGACACCCCTCACCTCGCCGCTGGCCCCATCGACGCCGCTCGGCACATCGACGGCAAGGACCGGCAGCCCACTGGCGTTGACCGCCTCGACCAATTCAGCCGCATCGCCCTCGATCGGGCGCGAAAGACCGGCGCCAAAAAGCGCATCGATGACGAGATACATGCTCTGCAGAGCATCGGGCGTGGCGGGCCGAATGGGCAATGGCCAGCGCCGGGCCATTTCGGCGGCATCGCCTTTTAATGCGGACTTGTCGCCGAGCAGGAATACACGCACATCGAAGCCGTGATCGCGCAAAAGCCTGGCAGCCACGAACCCGTCACCGCCATTGTTCCCCGGCCCGCAAAGGACCGCGATGCGCGTGTCCGGCCCACGGGTCATAAGCGTGGCCACGTCCGCGACCGCTTTCCCGGCCCGCGCCATAAGGTCCAGACTCGGCGTGCCCCCCGCCTCCGTTAAGCGATCCGCTTCCCCCGTTTCCGCGGGCGTCAGCAATTCATTCATGTCATGTTCCTGGTGCGAGCCTGAGAGGCGAGACGGGGAGCGCCGCGACCTGCCTTTAAATTCAGCGTTTGTTCGGTTGAGACAGAAATGGGCAACGAACTCGCCGGAAAATTATACATCCGGCATCAAATTTAGGCGTATTAAGCGCTCGGCGACGAACTCCGAAGCCGAAACTACACGCTAAGCTGCTGACATATGTGACGTTTTTCAAAAACACCACAGGTGGCACGGCCTCTGCTAGCCTTGGGGCCACTGGGCAAGCGTGAGTTTCCAACGACATGCTGTCCACGATTCAAGGGGCGAAAATGAAAAAGATCGAAGCGATTATAAAGCCCTTCAAGCTCGATGAAGTAAAAGAAGCGCTACAAGAAATCGGCTTGCAAGGCATCACCGTCATCGAGGCAAAAGGGTTCGGCCGCCAGAAGGGCCACACCGAACTTTACCGGGGTGCCGAATATGTCGTCGACTTCCTGCCGAAAGTGAAGATTGAGGTGGTTTTGAGCGACGACATGCTGGACAAGGCTGTCGAGTCCATCCAAAAGGCCGCGAAGACAGGCCGGATCGGCGACGGTAAGATCTTTATCTCGTCCATCGAAGACGCTATTCGCATCCGCACCGGTGAATCCGGGCGAGATGCCATCTAAACCGAACTTTGAAAAAGCTGACCACGCCTGAACTGGCCTTTGTCGGCCCAACGAACCGGCATGCGTGAGTTGTAACGAAACGCCTAGACAGGGGAGTGTCTATGAAAAACGCGAGTGACGTCCTGAAGTTCATCAAGGACAAGGAAGCCAAGTTCGTGGACTTTCGGTTCACGGACACCAAAGGCAAGATGCAGCACGTCACCGCCGACGTCAGTTGCGTCGACGATAGTATCTTCACCGACGGTTACGCCTTCGACGGCTCCTCGATCGCCGGATGGAAGTCGATCGAAGCCTCCGACATGACGTTGATGCCAGATCCGGCAACGGCACATATCGATCCCTTCTTTGCTCAGACGACCGTCGCGATTTTCTGCGACGTGCTCGAGCCCTCGACTGGCCAGCCCTATGAGCGCGATCCGCGCTCGGTCGCCAAGAAGGCCGAAGCCTACATGATGTCGCTTGGCATCGGCGACAAAGTCTACTTCGGCCCGGAAGCCGAATTCTTCATGTTTGACGACGTGCGGTTCTCGACCGACATGTACTCGGTCGGCTTCGAGATCGACTCGAACGAACTGCCGACGAACACCGGCGCAGACATCGAGACCGGAAACCTCGGCCATCGCCCCCGCGTGAAGGGCGGCTACTTCCCCGTTCCCCCGATCGACAGCGCCCAGGACATCCGTTCCGAGATGCTTTCGGTCCTCTCGGAGATGGGCGTTGCCGTCGAAAAGCATCACCACGAAGTTGCAGCCGCCCAGCACGAGCTCGGCGTCAAGTTCGGCCCGATGATCACGATGGCCGATCACATGCAGATCTATAAGTACGTCGTGCACAACGTCGCTCAGGCCTACGGCAAGACGGCGACGTTCATGCCGAAGCCGGTCTACGGCGACAACGGCTCGGGCATGCACGTCCACCAGTCGATCTGGAAGGGCAGCACGCCGATGTTCGCGGGCGACAAGTACGCGGACCTCTCGCAGATGTGCCTCTACTACATCGGCGGCATCCTGAAGCACGCGAAGGCCATCAACGCCTTCACCAATCCGCTGACCAACTCCTACAAGCGTTTGGTTCCGGGCTTCGAAGCCCCCGTGCTGCTAGCCTATTCGGCGCGGAACCGCTCGGCATCGTGCCGCATTCCACACGTCACGAGCCCGAAGGCGAAGCGCATCGAAATCCGCTTCCCCGATCCGGGTGCGAACCCCTACCTCGCCTTCACGGCGATGCTGATGGCCGGCCTCGACGGCATTCAGAACAAGATCGATCCGGGCCCCGCCATGGACAAGAACCTCTACGACTTGCCCCCGGCCGAGCTTGCCAAGATCCCGACCGTCGCGGCCTCGCTTCGCGAAGCTCTCGACAGCCTGGATAAGGATCGCGACTTCCTGAAAGCCGGCGGCGTCATGAACGACGATATGATCGACGCCTACATCGCGCTGCGCATGGAAGAGAACATGCGCTACGAGATGACGCCGCACCCGGTCGAGTACGACATGTACTATTCGGTCTGAGGACTGCTCGGCAGTTTTGAATATGAAGAGGCGGCTCGAAAGGGCCGCTTTTTTTCTATTGTGCGCTCAATAGAAAATCAGGACCCCACCGCACACGGCGATCAGCGCGTAATAGAAAAACCTCTGCTCGCGAACGAGGAACCACGTCACGACACGGCGTGGAATGTCGGACCAGTTGCAGCGGCCAACCGCGCCCAGCGTCAAGCCGAGCACCAGTCCGATAATAAGAGAATTGAACTCAAGCCCCTCGGTCAGGGAGCGCACGCTCTCGGGCACATGACCCGAGAGCCAAGGCAGCAGCGCAAAGAAAGCGGCGACCGTCATGGCGCCGAATGCAAGTACGGAAAAAAACGACAGGATGGACCGCACGATCATGGTCGAACTCGGAGAAAATCGGCAACGCTGAACCTTGCATGAGGCTAGCGCGGAGACGCGAATAAACCGTTAACCATGATCTAGCGCCTCGGCCGCCCACCGGCGTTCCATACGATTGAAGACGAGTAAGGCGATACCGGTAATGACCATCGTCACGATAACGATGGTGACAAAGCCGTGGACGGCATCGTCCATCATCGCCATGCCGGCGCCAATCGGACCGACGAGAGCTCCGAGCTGGTACATGATGATGAATGCTGCGTTCACGGCCGCGAGGCCACTGGCCGATACCCGTTCGCCGATAATGGCAAGGCCCAGCGCATAGAAACCGAGAATAACGCCGCCCATGAGAAAGGCGATCACGTACCCGGCGAGCGGATTGGTGAGTGCCAGCGGCAGCGCGAGAGCCAGCGCAATGAAAAGAACCACCGATACGACCATCATGGCGAAGCGCGAGACGCGGTCCGACAACCAGCCGACCGGATACTGCAGCACGACGCCGCCGACCGTCGTGACGGTGAGCAATGCCAGCGCCGGATACTGCGACCATCCGGCGGCGAGCGCCACGTTGGGGATCAACGAAAGAACGGTGATCTCGGAAAAGCCGCCGACGAACGCAGCGACCATCGCCACCGGAGCCCAGCGAAAAGCAGCAGCGACATTGAGGGTGGTATCGTGCTCGACCATCGGAGCGAGCTGCCGCCCGATCATGACCGGGAACCCGGAAAGACCCGTCACGACCGCTGCGGCGAGAAATGGCAATGGCCCATGGAGACCAAGTGCCTGCAACAAAACTGGTCCGATCGCATAGCCCGCGAAAAAGACCATTGCATAAACTGCGATAATCCGTCCGCGCGTCTCCTCGCGCGTAACCGCATTGATCCACGTCTCGCCAACGAGCCACGGCATCGCAAAGCCGGCACTCATGAGAATACGGATCGCGATCCAGGCCCAGGGCGATTGAAAGAGAGCGAGCGCCAAGAAGCCGAGAGCACCGATCAGGCATCCGCCGACGATCGAGCGAACCGGTCCGAACTTGGCGATCAAGCGGGGCGCGAATGGAAGCGCCAAGAGGATTGCAAAAGGCGGAGCCGCCCCTGCCAGTCCGATCATCCAGCTCGGCTGACCCCACACCTCGAAGGTCAGCGAGGTAAGCGGAAAGCCTATGCCGAATGAAATGCCGGTGCCGAACGAAGTCGAGCAAACGGCTGCGATGCTCAGCAGCCTTTGGCGCTCGGTAATTCCGTCATCGATCGCAGACGTCATATCCCTCGCCGCCCGTTCATTTCAACAGCGTTGGAATAATGCTTGACTTGCCGGTCCGCAAGGGCAAATTTCAACAGTGATGAAAACAAAACACACCCGTGGCAAAAGGGGGCTCCTCGAAGCTGACCTCGTTCGCGCCTCGCTCATGGAAGTTGAGCGCAGTGGCTTGGAGGGATTCGGCCTTCGATGTGCCGCGCGGGCAATTGGCTGCGACGTTGCGACATTGAGTTACCGCTTCGGCTCTAAGGAGGGCCTGGAACGCGCCATTGCTCATCGGTTGCACGAAGAGGTCGCGGCCCCGAAACCACGATTGAAATGGCAGTGCCGCCTCACCGGGCTGGCGAATGCATATCGGCAGGTCGCCAAGCGTTATCCCAACGCCTTCCCGTTGTTGCTCCGCTTCTGGACGACCGGACCGCGCGACATGCAAATAAGCGAAGAATGGCATCAGGCTCTTTATGACGCAGGCCTGCGCGAGGCCGATATTCCACCGGTCGCCTGCGCGACGTATGCAGCTGTACTCGGCGTCTGCTCAGGAGAGATCGGCGGTCTGCTCGACAAACCCAGCGTCGCGACTCTGAGAGAAATTGAAGGGCAGAGCGATCTGCCGCTCACAAAGAAGCTGCTGCCGATTTTTGCCCACCTCAGCGACGACGAGGTTTTCGATACCATGATCGGTATCCTCATCTCGGGCATCGAAACTCGGGTAGCGAAACAGGTCGTGCGGAAGCAGAAGCCGCGAACTCGGAAACCCAAGGGCTCCTGATGACGTCAGGCGTGCACTGAAGCCAGCACACCCGTCAAAGCATCGGCGAAAAGATCGAGGTCTTCATCCTGCCCGCACGAAATGCGGATGAAGTGTTCCAATCCCTTCGCGACCGGCTTTCTGACGAAGACGTCGCTGTCCAATAGGCCGGCAAGCACGCGCGATGCGAACGCGCCATCCGCTCCGCAGTCGACGGCGACAAAGCTCGCGGCCGAAGGAAGCGACGAAAGTCCATTCGCCTCCGCGATTGCCCTGATCCGCCCTCGCGACGCTGCAATCTGTGCGACGGCGCCTTTCAGATAATCCTGATCACGAAGGGCGGCATGAGCGCCAAGCTGCCCCACGCGATTGATCCCGTAGTGATTGCGAACCTTATCGAAGGCTTCAATGGTGCTCCGTTCCCCGACTGCATAACCGATCCGAGCACCCGCAAGCCCGTAAGCCTTCGAGAAGGTCCGATACCGGATGACTTGAGGATTTGAAACGTCGATCGCCGGAGACGTCGGCTCGGGTGCCGTATCGCAATAGGCTTCATCGAGAATGAGCAGAGTTTCTGGAGGAAGCTCCGCAACGAACGCCGCAATGTCGCCAGCCGTCCACCATGTCCCCATCGGACTATTCGGATTGGACACATAAATCAGCGGCGCGCCGGCGGTCTTGGCCGTTTCGATGAGCCGGGGAACGTCCTCGCGAAACGCGCGCATCGGCACCGCATGCACCTTTCCCCCATGCGCCAGAACGTGAAAATTGAAAGTCGGATAGGCGCCGTCGGTCGTGACGACAGGACTGCCCGGCGTCAGAAACAACGAGCATGTGAGACCGAGAAGCCCGTCGATCCCCTCGCCGACCACGACGCACTCAACGGGCACACCGTGATAAGCGGCGATCGCCGAGCGCAATTCATAGCTCTCGGGATCGGCGTACTTCCAATTTTCACCCACCGCCTCGCGCATGGCCGCGACGGCGAGCGGCGACGGCCCGAAAACGCTTTCGTTGGCGCCAAGCCTGGCGCGAAAGGGACGGCCTCGTGCGCGCTCCATCGCCTCGGGACCGACAAACGGAACGAGCTTCGGCAGTGCTGCAACTGTCGGCGTGAATGGCGGGCGGGACATGGATCGCTCAAATAAGAGTTCGATGTTCAGATCAGGCACAAGTCGGCGAGCTTCTTACGCATATCTGCCGGCATCGATGCAATCTGATCGCTTTTGCCTGGCGTGAGATCGGGAGGAGCGTCGTCTGCACTGAGATACCGCCAGCCTTGGAACGCGCGACGAGGGCTCGGGCGGACGGGAATGAGCGGCGGCGCGAAGAGCAGAAGACAGCACGGCGTGCCGTCGTCCTTGGTGCCGTCTTCAAAGCCGACGAGCTTCTGCCGCACGAGAATGACGCCCTTCATGACCCAGTAGATCGAACCGCCGGCGAGCAATTCGGTCGTTCGTTTCGGCGATTGGAACGTTCGATGATAAACGCAGCGCTTGCCGTCGTGGGTCTTATAGGGACGATGTTCGGTCTGCCAGGCGGCCAGATCCTCGATCGTGCTGGCGCCGACGCAGAGCTTGACCAGGTGCAGTGTCATGGGAACCGTTTTTGCACCAGGACAGGGTGCCGGGAAAGGGTAAACGGCAACGGGACGATCCGCATCCGCTCAGGGCTTGGCAACGCAGGTTCCGGCGTACTGGGCGAAAACCGGCTGGCCGAAAAGGCCAAAGTGCCGCGAATGCACGGCCGGAAATTTCCCGGTCGCAGGGTCGCGGTCATAAATGGTCGTAAGATTGAGAAAGCCCTCGTTCACGACCTCGAGGAAATGATTGGCGTTTATCGCCCGTACAATTTTGAGATTGGCGGCTGTGCGCCCATCGAGAATAAGCGACGCCGACTGATGCTCGAGATCGATGCCTCCAATCTCGAACTTCAAGTCCTTTGGCGGAGCGGCTTGATACTTACCGGCATCGTAAGTCCAGGCGTAGCCGTTGTCGAAATCACACGTGACATGCCCCGGTATGTTTTCTTGGGCGAAAGCCGCCGCCGGGCTCGCCAAAAGCGCCACGATCAAAGTTCCAATCCGGCAATTCAGCATCGCAATATTCCGTTTCGCAAGAAGTCCCCTAACCGGCATTCGGAAAACGCCGGGAATCGTAGCAACCTGAACGCGGCCGTCGTCGATGCCGCAGTCGGGTGTCGTCTGCACTCGCGGTTTGCCTTCAGACCGCCGCGGATATGGTATGGGCTGCGACCCTAACCTTTATGGCGAGAGGCCATGCGACCAACAGCTTTATTTATCCTGCTTTCATTGGCGATGGCGTTGCCGTCTGCCGCCCATGCCAAGAAGCAGAAACCGGATACGCCGGACGACAAGCTCAATTGCAAACAGATTTCAGGCCGGATGCAAGTGCGCATTCTGCAACTCCGCGGTTTCGCCGATAGGAAGCAGGCCTCGGGCTTGGCGCGCGGCATACAGGCGGGCATGGCGGCGACGTTCGGTAATCTTTCGCACGGCACCGACCCGCAAGGCGCTTACGCCGAGGATATCAAGTCCCTCCAGGCGTACAATCAGCGCCTCGTCGCGATGGGTTGCAAGAGCTACGACCTCGACTCGGAACTCAACAAGACAGACCTGCTCGCAACTCCGTCGCCGACCATTCCCGCGCCGAAAAAGAAGAAAGCCCCGGCTAGCGCTCAGCCCGCAGCCGCACCGGCGCCCGCGGCAACGAACTGAGGTCCATTACGTCCGGCTGACCAAGGCGGCATTTGGCGATAAGCTAGCCGCATGACTGACCGCGACACTGCTTCCTCCCCTGTGGGAACCGTCATCCCCTGGCCTCCACTGCTGCTGGCCGGCGCAATCGCGCTCGGCTGGACGCTGACGATTGTGGCGCCGTTGCCGTGGCCTGGGATCGACGACGCCCCCGCGCACTGGCTGGGCCTCACTTTCGGAATTCTCGGAATTTTATTGATCGTCTTTGCATTCAGGGCGCTCGCGGCAAATCGAACGACGATCCTGCCGCACAAAGCCCCGACGGTGCTCGTGACGACGGGCCCCTACGTCAGGTTCCGCAATCCGATCTACCTTGGCGAAGTCTTTCTCCTCCTTTATGGAGCCGAGATCACCAAATCGATCTGGTTCGTCGTGGCCGCGGGGCTGTTCGCCGTTCTGGTGACGGCGCTGCAAATCATTCCGGAGGAGCGCCACCTGGAAACGATCTTTGGCGACGCGTATACCGACTATAAATCTCGCACACGGCGCTGGATTTGATATCTGACCCGCCATGAGCACCGATCTCGCCGAAAAGGAACGTGAGTTCATAGCCGCGCTCGCCGAGGACACGGGCCGCGACCTCGCCGGCTGGATGACGGCGATCGGCGAAACCGGCCTCACGCAACGCAACGACATCATCGATTGGCTTCGCCACCAGGGCTTTCAGTTCCAGTGGGCCTCGTGGCTCGAGCGCATTCACCACAACGATGGCCGGCTCATCTATGCCGACACTGGCGGCCAGATGCGAACGGCGAGCCGCCAACCCTCGCCCAGGGACGTGGGGAGGGATGCAACCGAAGAACCACCCGCCCGCGCACGGCCATTCCGCGATTGGAAGCCCCAACCACCGCCGCCTCCTGTGGCGCCAACGCCGCCGCCAGTGATCGGCGACCCGATCCAGAACCTCCTGAGCGACGCCAAAGGCTTGCGGCCACTTGCCGAGCATGTCCTCCGCGAAGTCGGCCGCGCCGTCCCCGCGACCGAATTTGCAGCGACGGCCACATTTGTTATGATGTCCGCCCCCATCCCCTTCGCCGCGTTGCATGCCGGGCCAAAAAAACTGCGTCTTTACGCAAATTTTGGACCTGCGGGCGTCAATCGCAGCATACCCGCGGAACCGGCGAACAAAAGCGCCCCGCCGTTCCGGGAGATGCTGGTGCTGGACGATGTCCGCAACGTCGACGAGGACTTCCAGCGCTTGATCCGCGCGGCAGCGGCTCGATAACAGTGGCGAGCCCCCCGTTCGATTGCATCTACCGTGTACGGCGGGCACCATTGATTTGCCGGAATTTTCGCGCCATTGCGGCTGTGGAGGCGTCGATGTCGGCAAAGCAGGGACCCGCAAGGGCTCGATATCTCGCGATTATTTTGATGCTTGGGCTGTCGAGCGGCGTTAACGCCCAGACCGCGAAGCGCGACGCCATTGCTGATTGGCTGAAGACGGTCGAAGGCAAGACGGCGGCGGAAGCTCCCGAAAACGCGCTCGATCCCACCAAAAAATCGACGAAGCCCGAGATGCCCGCGCCGCCCGCAGCGATCGCCGATCCGCGCGATGGCGATCCCCAGTACGAGCAGGCCAAGGCGCTGATGACCGCGATCGACGCGATCCTGAGGGATGCGGCGACGACGCGTGTGGGCGCGAGTAAACTGCCGAGCCGCGACGAATTCATCATCCCTCCCTTCTGGAAGGAGACGCGCGAAGATCGCAACGCCAAGGTTCGCGATCTCCTCGATGCAGCACTTGCGATCGTTACCAACGCGCCAGTCGTCGAAGTGCAAAAGCGGGTGGAAGTCCTACGTCACAACATCCGCGAACTCGAGGACGCGAACGTCAAGCTGAAGGAGAAGCAGCTCGTTGCCCCAAAAGACGCGACGCTGCCCGGCATCCTGAATGACACGGTCGCCTCGATCGAGGACCAGATTACGGAGAACAAAAAAAGGATCGAAGCAAACCGCGCCGAGATCAAAAGCCAAAAATCCGAGATCGCTTCGGCTCTGAAGAACTCCGGCATCGATCTCGCTCCAGATCAAGTCGATCTGTTGCTCGACAGCGTGCTCTCGGGCGATCTCGTCCGCCTCGTCGCCGTTTTCAACGCGGCGAAAATGATCGACGGGCAACTGGCAAAGCTGATCGGCACGACCGGCGATAACATGGAGGCGGCCCGGCGCTATTTCGCCATGCACGCCGCCCTCTTTGCGATGCTGGTCCAGGCGCAAGACGCGACCATCACGAAAATCGACACGCAGTACCTGCCGAAACTCGACGCCATCATTGCCGACATCGCAGCCGCGCGTACCCGGACGGCCGAATTGATGAAAGCCGAAAATCGGCCCGACCAGCAGCGCGCGCTCGAGTCCAACCGCGCGAGCCAGCAGGTCGCCGACGAAGCGGCAAAAGCATACAAGCGCTATCTGCAGCAGCAGCGCGAACAGATTGCCGGAGCGCGCCTCAAGGCCACGCACGACCTGAAGATCGCGGATAACACCTACGAGACGGTGGAAGCGAGCGTGCAGCTTCGAAATTTGATTCGCGAAAGCTCGACATCGTTCGAAGCAATTCAGAAACTCGAAGCCCCAAGCTTCGAGCAAATCTTCAAAAGCGATGAGTTGCGTAGGGAATTCGAAGATTTGACGCGCAAACTCGACGTCCCCGCGAGCTGAAAAGCCTGTGTAACCGGGCGCCGAGGCTTCTGTTTCCGTGCCGCATCGACTATGTTCCCGCTCGGACTATTACGTTGTCCCATGATCAGGCATGCGATGGTGTTTTCGGGACAGATTAGAGAGAGCGCGGCGGCAACGAAGACGTTCGCTTCGCTGCGTGTCGACCACCGCGTGCTGTCGACGCCGACGCGAACGATCGCGATCTCCAACATTTCGACGGTCAGCGTCGGAACGCACGTCACCGCGCGGCCGACGGCGCTCTTCTGGCTGCTCGCGGCCTTGTTCCTCCTGATGACTTTGGGTTCGATGCGGCCGGACTTCTCATGGGGTCCGCTGACGCCCACCGGCGCGACGGTGGTACTTGGTTTCATTGCACTCGCATTCGCGGGCCTCGCGGTTCGTCCCGAAGATAAAACGCACTATCTGTTGATCTCTTCGAACGATGGGATCCTCTCGCGATTTTCCGCGCCCGACCGCTCCATTCTTGAAGAAGTCCGCAGCATTCTCACCGAGAAGATCAACCGCAACGACGAGTCGATGACGTTCAGCGTCGACTTCGAACGGGGCCAGATCGAAAATCTTGGGCCCGCCCACTCCGGCGGCCGCGCGGCCCAGCCAGGCAATAGCGGCGCCGCTCCGGACCGAAATTCACAGCCTGCCGCTCAGAGACCGCGCCCGGGTCCAGGCCAAGGTCCGGCGGAAATCACCGGCCCTGCGGCCCGTCCGCAGCAGCAGCCGCAACCGCAGCGCGGCCAACCGGCACTGTCATCGGCGTTGAACGGAGCGGCGGCGCCCAGCCAATCGGCCGACGCCTTCATCGATTACACCGGCGTCCTCCCGGCAATCGTCGAAATGCACCGCTTCTATGCGCGCCAGGCAGGCACCCAGCATCTCGAACAACGCCTGTCCGAACTCGAGTTGCTCATGCGCGCCGGAACGCCGACCTCGGCACAGAAAGTCAGGTTGCGCGAGCTTTCCGGCGAGATGTCCCAAATTCTCGGAGCCTATCCGCAAGCCGTCGAACTCTTCGACCACATCGACGGCCTCGTCTGACGAACGCCCTATCGCCGGTACTGGACGAACTCCGTCAGCTGACCGACGCGGTCGTAAAGCTTGCGAGCCGTCGCATTGTCGTCCTGGGTCGCCCAATACGTCCGGTCCGCACCGCGGCGATCCGCTTCCGCGTATGTCGCCGCGATCAGCGCCTGGCCGATGCCCTGCCCGCGCACGTCGGACGCGACGAAGAGATCTTCAAGATAGCAATACCACGTGGTCGACCACGTCGACCGATGGAAGACGAGAGCCGCAATGCCGACGGCGCGTCCCTCGGCGTCGCGAGCGATCAGGGCCATCATGTTGTCCTCTCGGGAGAGAAGACGGCGCCACGTCAGCGCGATCACATCCTTGGGCACGCTCGCCTTGTAGAAAGCGATGTAATCCTGAAAGAGCTTTAGCCACTCTTGCTCGTCGCTTGCCACCACCGGCATGACGCTGACCGCCATCTGCTGCACCTTCCAATTTAACGTTTCTGTGACGCGGTTTGCCTCTATGCAGCACGCGGCACGCGATGTCAGCCGGCCTGCACAACCGCGGTCCTGTCTGCCATTTAACCGGCGCGCCCGTTATCGCGGCTATTCAGTAACAGAAGAAAAGCGATCGATGGCCTGTAATGCCCATTCCTTGAACATTGATGTGCTCGCCCGTACAAGTGCAGCTTCGTTCTGGGCACGAAGCGAGAAAGATGCGGCAACCTTCGATTTACATTGCGGCCTTGGCGTCGCTTTTGGCGCTTGCAGCGTACAATCCGCTTTCGGCCGAGTTCGAAGCCGGAGACTCCGTTAAGTTGGACGCCTGCGCCGGTGATACGACACACTTGGGCGTCTCGCGCGTTGTCGAAATCGACCCGGCAGCGGGCTATGACATTGGCGGCGACATCCGCGGCGCTCAGCAATTGCTCAACGATGGCGAAGTCGTCCTGACGTTCGACGACGGCCCGGCGCGGTCGGTGACGAAGCCAATTCTCAAAGCGCTCGCCGATCAATGCACCAAAGCGACCTTCTTCATGGTCGGCCAGATGGCGCTCTCCGATCCCGCGATGGTGCGGGAAGTAGCGGCTGGCGGGCACACCGTCGGCACGCATACGTGGTCACATAAGAATCTCCGCGCCGTCTCGCTGGCCAAATCCCAGCAGGAAATCGAAGCTTCGATTTCGACGGTATCGCTGGCCAAGGGATCACCAGTCGCGCCCCTTTTCCGCTTTCCCTATCTGAACGGAACCAAGCAGACCTCGAGTTATCTCAAGGACCGGAATATCGGAGCGATCTGGGTTGACGTCGACTCCAAGGACTACCTGACGCGTAGCCCGAAAGTCGTCGAGCAACGCATCCTTGCCCAGCTTGCGAAGACCAAGAAGGGCATCATTTTGATGCACGATATTCACGCGTGGACTGCCGCCATGCTCCCCAATCTATTGAAGGAACTTCAGGAGCGCGGCTTCAAGGTCGTTCACTTCGTGCCCAAGGGACAGATCGAGACGATCGCGTCCTACGACGACGCGGCCCTTAAGGCGATCGCTGCCAAGGCTGCAAGAAAGGCTGCAAATCCGATCGCGACGCGCTCGATCGTATGGCCGATGTCCCCGGCGCCGACGCCGTCGGAGGAAACGGACGTCGCCGCAATGGCACCGCCTGGATCGAAGCACAAAGCGGTCCGCTACAAGAAAATCTCGACCAAGCCGTCGATTTCGGAAGGTCYATCGGGCGAAACTTCGGAATCTCCGGCGTCTGCCGCCAAATCCAAAAAGGGCAGCAAGCCGAAGGAACCGGATTTGCCCTGGTCGTTCTTCAACTGACCGTACGCTAGCCGCACGATGATCGATCGTGCGAACGCGCCGCCTACGCGCGCCGGTGCGGCCCCATGGTCCACGACGCGCTCCGAGCGCAACCCAACAATCGGGTGCCAGAGAATTCACGAGGCCGGATTTGGATTCGGCGGCGGGGCGCCCGCCATTGGCGTTGTTGGTGACGCTTCCGGAGGCGGCATGTGAGCCGAGATTGCCTCTCGCAGAGCTTGCTCCTTCGTATGATCGAGCGACGTCTGCAGCAGCTCGCCGCCCGTGCCTTTGATCGCCTCCAATACCTTGTCTTCCGTCATCTTCCGGATTTCGACAAACAGGGCGGCACTTCCGGGCTTCAGCTTGGACGCGAGCTTCTTCATGAAGTCGTCATTGATGCCATAGTCGGCCAGTGCCCCGCCCAGCGCGCCCGAGGCGACGCCGACTGCCGCGCCCAATAACGGCATCAGAAAGATCAAGCCGACCAAGGTGCCCCAAAAGCCGCCGGTTACAGCGCCAGCCGCCGTCGTATTCAAAAGCTGATTGAGCTTCACCTTGCCGTCTTCACGCCGCACCGCGATGACGGCATCGCCGATCGACAGCAGATACTGATTTTGAAGATCGAGAAGCTTCGCGCGCATTTCCTCGGCTTTCGCCTCGGTCGGATAAACGATGACGATCAGATCGGACATGGCGTTCTCTCCAGCGTTGATGGGCCCCGCGTTGATGAGCGTGCTGATCTTGCGCCGAACGATCCAACTTCATTGCCAAGGAAATAGATCAAATTGGACGATGTCGGCTTGCCCGGCTCATGCGGCAACCATCGCAGGGCGGTAACCATCGCATCTGCATGAACGTTCCGGCCATTCCGGTTTTCGAGAAGCGCGCCGGCGCATCACCATTGCTTTCTGAATTTTAAGGCGTTGGACGGCTTCCGGAAAGATTGGCGCAGGCAAATTTAGAGTTCCCCCGATGCGCCTGAACGCGCACGTCCCTCATTGCATCAGGCCTCATTTATTTAGGAACGACCAAGATGAATGACACGGCAAGCACCCCCAAAGTGAAGGGCATTATCGCTTCGCACAAACGAACGCTGGCAGCCTGCGCCGCAATTATCGCCGCGCTCGGCACGACCGCAGTCTTTGCCAACAATAGCAACCTGCCACGCTCTTCAATGCTGACGCCGGTCGCGAACCTCAGCGCTTCCACTTCCAATGACCAAGGCGAGCCCGGCTTCGCCAACCTCGTCGAACGAGTGAAGCCCGCGGTCGTTTCCGTGTTCGTCAAATCGGAACGGATCGATGACGTCGCAGATGCGGCGGGACAGGACGACGGAGACAATCCGCTTCAGGGTCCGCCTTTCGACTTCCATCAACCCGATCCGCAGTCGGAACAGGGCAATACCGAGCCTCGCAAGCATCTGATGCAAGCGCAGGGCTCCGGCTTCTTCATTTCCGCAGACGGCTATATGATTACCAACAATCACGTCGTGGATCACGCCAAGACCGTCGAGATCGCGATGGAGGACGGAAAGCGCTACCAGGCGAAGGTCGCCGGCACTGACCCGAAAACGGATATCGCCCTTCTGAAAGTGGAGGGATCATCCGACTTCCCGTACGTGCGCTTTGCTTCGCAAGCGCCACGCATCGGTGACTGGGTTGTGGCGATGGGCAATCCGTTCGGCCTAGGCGGCACCGTCACCGCCGGCATCGTGTCCGCCAATGGACGCGACATCGGCGCCGGTCCTTACGATGATTTCATTCAGATCGACGCCCCGATCAATAACGGCAACTCGGGCGGCCCGAGCTTCAACCAGAAGGGCGAAGTCGTCGGCGTGAACACCGCCATATTTTCACCCTCCGGAGGCTCGGTCGGCATCGCGTTCGACATTCCCGCCGAAACAGCAAAGCGCGTTTCCGACCAGCTCAAATCATCGGGTCAGGTCGTACGCGGTTGGATTGGCGTATCGATCCAGCCGGTGACGGCCGATATCGCCGACAGCCTCGGCCTGAAGGAGGCGAGAGGCGCCTTGGTTGACGAGCCGCAAGACGGTGGCCCAGCACTCGCGGCCGGCCTCAAGTCGAAGGACGTGATCGTTTCGGTAGATGGAAGGCCGATCAAGGATGGACGCGACCTTGCCCGCACGATCGCCGCCATCGCGCCCGGAAAAACGATCAGCATAGCCCTCATTCGCGACGGGCACGATAAAACGGTCGACCTGACTGTTGCGGGCTATCCGAGCGGCAAGACGGCTGAGCTCGCGCCGCCTGCCGGCAGCGATACGAAGCTTGGCATGACGCTCGCGCCAGCCAATCAGGTGGAAGGTGCAGGCCCCGACGGAGCCGTCGTGGTGACCATCGATCCCGACGGCAAAGCCGCCGATAAGGGCATCCAGAAAGGCGACATCATCCTCTCTGTCGGAGGCAAATCCGTATCGGGCCCGCACGATGTGACGAAGGCGCTCCAGGAGGCCAGGAACCAGAGCAAGCGCGCCGTTCTGATGCAGTTGAAGACGGCTCAGGGCAATCGCTACGTCGCCATGCCGACCGCTTAAGACCGAGCGCGTTAACATTGGAGGCGGAAAGCGATTCACCACGCCACCGGACGAGCATCGGCACAAAAAAAAACGGAGCCCGCCCGCCAATAGTTGGCGGACGGCTCCGGATGGAAGCCTTGCTCAAGTACGTAAGCACTTGAAAATTAATGGTGCGGTTGAAAGGACTCGAACCTTCACGCCGTTTCCAGCGCTACCACCTCAAGGTAGTGCGTCTACCAATTCCGCCACAACCGCAGTTCAGACCCGTAAGATCTGGAATTCGCGAAGGGCTTGGCGTTGCCCCGTCCCGCGAAGACGCCGACGTAACAGAGCCCTTCCACAAACGCAAGCGGCAGTTTGACAGGATCATGTCGAACTCATCGGCTCGGACTCACTCTATATAATGGGCGGGTCACGAAAGCTCCGCGCCGAGCCGTCGAAACAGCGGTCGTTTCGCCCATTTTCGAGGTCCGCCATCGTCAATGAACCATCCAGATTAACGCCGATGCCATCCAAAATATCGATTGCAAACTCGTCTGCCGCCGTCGATTGGACCGTTAGCAATGGCTACGTCGAATATGATCGCGCCCTCGACATCATGGCGCGACGGACGGCGGCGATCCGGGAGGGCCGAGCGAAGGAACTGGTCTGGCTCTTGGAACATCCGCCGCTCTACACGGCCGGCACGGGTGCGAAGGAAAAGGACCTTCTGAATTCCGGTTCGCTCCCTGTTTATCAAACGAACCGCGGCGGTCAGTTCACCTATCACGGCCCGGGTCAGCGCGTGGTCTATGTGATGCTTGATCTCGAAACGCGCGGCCGCGACATCCGCGAGTTTATCACTCGTCTGGAAACATGGCTGATCAACACCCTCGCCGAGTTCAACGTGACGGGCGAAACCCGGCGTGATCGCGTCGGCATCTGGGTGAGACGGCCGTCAAAGGGCGAAATGATCGAGGACAAGATCGCCGCGATCGGTCTGCGCGTTAGCCGCTGGGTATCGAGCCACGGCATTGCCCTCAACGTCGACCCGGATCTCTCCCAGTTTAGCGGGATCGTCCCGTGCGGCATCCGCGATCATGGCGTGACGAGCTTGGCGGACCTCGGCTTGCCCGTGACGCTTTATGATGTCGACGTCGCACTACGCGGAAGTTTTCAACAGATTTTCGGACCGACGAGGCTCGTTGAGCCGGGCAAAGCGCTGGAAATCTAGTCTGAAAGCGGACGATCGCCCCCGATCGCGGCCCCAAAAAGAAAAAGGCGCCTGCATCCGATGGGGACACAAGCGCCAAACAGGCGATGCCGCAACCTTTCTCTACCTTATCTTCCTCTCTCCCGCTTTCGAGGCGCTGCCAGCGGGCGGCGCGAGCCCCTTTTCGGGAGAATCGTAGTAGAGAAATCCCTCTTCGACCGAGACGCTTTCCGAACCTTCGAGTTCGTACTCGGCATTCACACTATCGTTAAGGCGGATGATGCAGCTCTTCTGACAGACCCCGTCGATCACCTTACCTATTGGCAGAATCTCATCTTGGTGAGATGAGCCCTGGGTGATGGTGAGCTTGACCTCGTTATCACCTCGGTTGGTAATCGTGGCTGCAGAAGCAGCCGAGGTCATAAGAAGAACTGCGATCGCGCTAGCCGTAAGAGCCAGAAGGTCAAAACGGCCGCTCCTGCGATCGCGGCAGAAATTCATTACTTCTTCTTCTTAGCTGCCTTCTTGGCAGGGGCCTTCTTGGCGGCTTTCTTTGCAGCTTTAGCCATTTTGAATCGTCCTTCCGTTTGATCGTTGACAGACGCACGTCTGTCGACCCGACTCGAGTCAGGTCGACTTGACATTGATAAGATTCAAGACAATGCACAAACGAAATTTGACGTTTGGTGATATCGGAAATTTCGATAGATGAGTTTTTCCACGCCTCGATGAGGATCACACGCGATGGACGTCAATCTCGCTCGCACTTTTCTCGTCGTCGCTGAGACTGGAAGCTTCGTCGACACCGCACGCAAACTGAACATTACCCAATCAACCGTCTCCGCACGCATCAAAGGCCTCGAAGACCTGTTGGGACGGCCACTTTTCACGCGTTCCAAGTCCGGCGCGGAACTAACCGGCGCCGGGGAACTCTTCCAGAAGCATGCGCTCGCGATGGTCCGCGTTTGGCAGCAGGCTCAGCTGCAGGTCTCGCTCGCCGATCAGCATCCCGAGCACGTCTCGGTTGGCGCACCGATGAGCCTTTGGGGTGGATTCCTATTGAAATGGGTCACGGGACTGAGGGTTCAGATCCCCGGGATCGCCGTTTCCGCGACTGCCGGCTCGTCACTGATATTGAGCCAGCGTTTGATAGAAGGAACGCTCGATCTCGCGATCATGTACCGGCCCTCGCCTCCCCCGGGCCTGACCATCGAACACCTTTTTGACGAAGAGTTTGTTTTGGTTTCCTCGGCGAAACCGTCAGCGCGGCGCGGAGTTAACGACTATCTGCTCGTCGATTGGGGCGCCGATTTCCTGCAGGATCACGCGGCCGCATTTCCGGAGCACGCCAACCCCGCGATCAGTCTCGATCTCGGACCGATGGGCCTCGATTATCTTCTGGCGAACGAGTGCTCGGGGTATTTTCCGGCGCGAATGGTGCGCAAACTGATCGCGCGCGGCCGGGTGAGAGAGCCCAAACGCGCAAGAAAATTCGTTTACCCGGTCTATATGGTCTATCCAGAAACGCGGAACGAAGAGGCATACGAGCCTATTCTGCGGGGATTGAGGCGAGCGGCCGCGAAGCTCGGCTGATCGCTATCTGTCTTTTGCCTGGCGGCCGGCTCCCCACAGGGGAGTCGCCAGGCACAAAAGTAATCTCTTCCCCGGCGGCCGGCATCGCCAATGTGATGCCGCCAAGCGCAATGTGATCTCTCTTGGGCGGCAGGCCCCGCAGACGTGGACCCGCCAGCCACACACCGGAAAACTTAGGCGAACTCGAGGATGACCGCGTCGACGGCAAGGCTGTCGCCGGGTTTCGCGGCAATCTTTTTCACTTTGCCGTCGCGCTCGGCCTTCAAGATGTTCTCCATCTTCATGGCCTCGACGATCGCCAGATTGTCTCCTGCCTTGACCTCTTGGCCCTCGGAAACGTTCACGGCCTTGACCAAACCCGGCATCGGACACAGCAGGAACTTCGACATGTCGGCCGCAACCTTGACCGGCATCAGCGCGGCAAGCTCGGCCTCTCGCTGCGTGTAAACGTACGTCGGCGCCTGAATGCCGCGATAGGAAAGCGTCATGCCGTTGGAAATTGGACGCACCTGAACGGCGACATCTGCCCCGTCGACCGTACCAAACCAGACGGGTTCGCCCGGCCACCACTCCGACGTGATCTCCATCGTCTTCGTCGGCTGGCCGTCGCCGTCGAGGATCGACACGTAGTAAGGCCCAGGAATCACGCCCAGAACTTCGAGCTCGACCTGCGCCGATCCGATCCTGACGATACGGCGCTTGGCAAAGCTGACCGAGTGGCCCGACATCTGATCCGTGATGTCGCGGCGGCGCGTATTGCCGAGATGATCGATCGTCCCCGCCACCGCGGCGAGCGTGATCAAATCCTTGCCCTCGGGCGCCCGGGGCACAAATCCTTCCGGGTATTCTTCCTTGATGAAGCCCGTCGAAATCTTGCCGGAGCGCCAGCGCGGATGCTGCATCATCGCTGAGACGAACGGCACGTTATGCTGAATGCCGTCAATATAGAACGCGTCGAGAGCGGCCGCTTGCGCATCGATCGCCTCTTCTCGGGTCGGCGCATGCGTGACGAGCTTGGCGATCATCGGGTCATAATACATCGAGATCTCGCCGCCCTCGAAGACGCCGGTGTCGTTCCGAACGGTGACGCCGTCCTTGCTGCCTTCAGCCGGAGGCCGGTACTTAACCAAACGGCCGATCGAAGGCAGGAAATTCCGGAACGGATCTTCAGCGTAGACCCGGCTTTCGACGGCCCAGCCCTTGAGCTTGATGTCCGCCTGCTTGAACGGAAGCTTCTCGCCAGCCGCAACCCGGATCATCTGCTCGACGAGGTCGATGCCGGTCACGAGTTCCGTCACCGGATGTTCGACCTGGAGACGCGTGTTCATTTCAAGAAAATAGAACGAGCGGTCCTGGCCGGCGACGAATTCGACGGTGCCGGCGCTGTCGTAGCCGACGGCCTTCGAGAGGGCGACGGCCTGCTCGCCCATCGCCTTGCGGGTCTTCTCGTCGAGCAACGGTGACGGCGCTTCCTCGAGGACCTTCTGGTTACGGCGCTGAATGGAGCATTCGCGCTCGCCGAGATAAACGACGTTGCCGTGCTTATCGCCCAGCACCTGAATTTCGATGTGGCGGGGGTTCTCGATGAACTTCTCGACGAAGCAACGGTCGTCTCCGAACGACGACTTGGCCTCGGAACGGGCAAGCTCGAAACCTTCCGCCGCTTCTGCTGCGTCGTAGGCGATGCGCATACCCTTGCCACCGCCGCCCGCGGAGGCCTTGATCATGACCGGATAGCCGATCTGGTTCGCGATCTCGACCGCGTGCTTAGCATCCTTGATTTCGCCCATGTAGCCGGGGACGGTCGAGACGTTGGCGGCGGCGGCCGCCTTCTTGCTCTCGATCTTGTCACCCATCGCAGCGATGGCTCTCGGATTGGGCCCGATGAAGACGATGCCGTTTTTCTGAAGCTCGACCGGAAACGCCTCGCGCTCCGAGAGAAATCCGTAGCCCGGATGAACCGCCTCGGCGCCCGTCGCTTTGCAGGCCGCGATGATCTTATCCATCAGCAAGTAGGACTGATTGGCGGGCGCGGGACCGATATGGACAGCCTCGTCCGCCATTTCGACGTGAAGGGCGTCTCGATCGGCATCCGAATAGACCGCGACCGTCTTGATGCCCATTTTGCGCGCCGACTTGATAACGCGGCAGGCGATTTCACCGCGATTGGCAATCAGAATTTTCTTGAACATCGGCGGGTCCCGGTCCTTCCCGTAAGCACTTTCAAGTGCCTCAGCTTGTCGCAAGGCAACACGCCCTTCTAGAGGGTGTGGAAGGCGTCGTAAACACGCCACGAGTAGCCCGATGCCACTAGCTGTGCGATCCGCTGCCGCACGCCTAAAGATCGTTGGCGACCGCCGTTCACCCGGCGGGTCTGGCGGTCGCTGAAGAGAGACGGGTTAACGCCTCAGGCGGCGTCGCCGAGCCGGCAGACGGCCTCGGTGAGGACAGGGTGAATCCGCGGGCTTTCCTGATTCAAATAGGAGACCAGCGCCTTCTCGCTCGGGCTCAAGCGGCCGTCGCGTCCGAGACGGCTGACGAGCCAAGTCGCCTCCGCTTCGGTGATTTCCTCATGCGTGATGATCTCGATGCGCTGATGCTCGAGCCGGGCCAGCGCCCGCTCCTCTGCCGTCTGATCGTGATAGGCGTCCTGCACCGAAGCCAAGTTCGACTGCACCATCGCCAGGAGTGCGGCGAGAACGGACGTCTGCTCTTCCGGCTCCTCGAGGGTCGCTTCCTGCCGAAGCGCCTCCTCACGCGAGGGAACTGCGTAGCCCGATGCCGCCATCATGACGTTCGCGATGGCCTTAACGAAGAGATCGGTCCATGCGGGATTGGGCGCGGACGCCGAAATCGCTTCGTCGATATCGAATAACACGTCGGCTTCCGCGCGCGTCACCGCGACGTTCCCATCACCCGCGAAGGCGTAAAGCATGCGACGGAGAAGATCGACCTCGCCTTCGCTGATCGTGCGGGCTTCGAGAGCTTTGCCATCGCGCAGCGGACCCGCCCCGTCGACGACAGCGTGCTTCACCTGCTCCAGCGCGAACTTGACGAGACTGACCGGCGCCCAGCGCGCCTTGTCGAGGACATTGACGACAAGTTCGAGCTCGGTCTTCGTGTTGACCTTGCCGTCTCTGGAAACGCGATCGATCAACCAATGACCGTTGTCGGCCGTGACGTAGCCGCGCGGCGCTTCCTGATAGACGATATAATCGGTGATGGCCTCGATGAAGAATTCGGGCCACTCGACGTGATACGCATGGCAAGCGTCGTTCAGCGCGAAGAGAATTTCCGCTTCATCCGCCGAGATGATGCCATCATCATAAAAGACGCGCCGCAAATGCAAAATATCGGTCAACCCGATCGTTTGACGCTTTAACATCTCGTTTATCGGCAGCGACCGCAGCCCACTCATCGAATGCCCCCACACCCAGGCCAACTACATGGACTGAAGCGTAGGTCGTGATACTTAATTGCGACTTAAGAGCCGCACGAAATTGGACACCCAAAAGGGCCGTCGATGGCACTGTGGCGCGACCATCACAGACAGCTAAAGACGTTCGGGGGCCGCAGCTCCCCGCTGCGACCCCCGTAACCTCCCGTCATGCTCCCGCGTGCGCGACGGGTAAGTTTCGAAAAGAGTTATCTACACCTCAGAATGAATGGTTGCTGAAGGCTCTCCCGGGCCTCTCGGACACTCGCGTCCGGCGGCCGGCTCCCCAGAGGGGAGTCGCCGGACGCAAGCAAAAATCATCGCAAATAATAAAGCCCGTCCGGAAGGGGGGATTTCCGAACGGGCTCATCCGGCTGAGTGCGGTTCTGGGCGCACGCGGCCAGTGGAATTGCTCCTGCCGGCAGGAGGCAAAACCTCCGCGGCTCGGTCGCTCGCCGCAAAGCCGCGTGATCCCGCAATCACTTCGCTTCGCAGTCGTTAAAAGAAGAACGAATGCCACCCGGACATCCGTCGCCGCGGCGATTGAATAAGCGTCGGTGACCGCGAAAAAATTCCCGCGATCGAACTTCAGGCCGCAAGCTGCGACACGAGCCGCGCGCGCGATTGCGGGAGCGTTTCTCCGCGCGGGAGTAAAAGATGCTTTTCGATGAAATGCCCGGTGAGCGCAAACCCGAGACTGACGTCCTGCGTCGTCACCGCGCCGGATCGCTGCTTCGTCAGGAACTGAGGAAGCGCCAGGAGTTTGTCGCGATAGGGTTCGCCCGCCGATGCCGAGACGGCGCGACCGGACTTCGGCGAAACGTAGATAAGCTGATCGTTGCTCCCCGTTGCCGCGCACTGGCTGAGATCGAGGCCGAAGCCAAGCTCATCGAGGAGCGCCATCTCCCATCTGACGAGAAGCGCCGGCCACACGGTCGCATCATTGAGAAAGCCGAGAACGAACAGCGTGATCTCGTAAAGATTGGGATGCGGATCGCGCTCAGGGAGAAGCCGCGTGAGGGTCGTGATGGAGGAAAGCGCCATCAATGCCTGCGCGTCATCCATCGCCTCGGCGGCGAAAGCGCGGCGCATCTCGACGCTCATGCTCCCGAGCTGGTCGACGAGACGCGCCTTCCATTCCGCATCGATGTGGTTGCCCGGCTGAAGAACAGGACGCAGCCGTCGCGAGCGGCCGCCATGCACGAGCCCCATGTGCCGGCCGTGTGCTCTCGTCCATAGATCGACGATCGCCGCAGTCTCGCCGTGGGGCTTTACCGAAAGAACAATGCCTTCATCGGACCATTGCATATGGGCTCAGGTACCGGCGCCTTACGATTTGGGGAAAGGCAGACCCATTTCCCGATAACGCTCAGGGTCGCTTTCCCAGTTCTCTCGCACTTTGACGAATAGGAACAGATGCACCCGGTGGCCTGCCATTTCCTCGATCGCATGCCGGGCCGTGCTCGAGATTTTCTTGATCGTATCGCCGCCCTTGCCGAGCACGATCTTCTTCTGGCTGTCGCGTTCGACGTAAATCGTCTGTTCGACGCGCGCCGAGCCGTCCTTCAGGCTTTTCCAGTCCGTGGTCTCGACGGTTGTCGTATACGGCAGCTCCTGATGCAGGAAGCGATAGACGCTTTCGCGCGTCATCTCAGCCGCTTGCGTCCGCATCGGCACATCGGTGACATCGTCTTCCGAATAGTGCCACGGCCCCGGAGGTACGAGATTGGCGAGATAGGATCTGAGATCCTGGATGCCCTGACCTTCCGTCGCCGAGATCATGAAAATGCGGTCGGGAGCGAGCTGCTCATCGACCATTTTTGCGAGCGACAAGAGCCTCGGCTTGTCGTCCACGCGGTCAATCTTGTTCAACACGACGATCTTCTTCATGCGAGCTGATTTGAGCCGCTCGATGATGCCCTTTACATCGTCGTCGATGCCGGCTGCCGCATCGATGACGAGCAGAACCGCATCCGCGTCTTCGAGCCCGCCCCATGCCGCGTCGACCATCGCTCGGTCCAGACGGCGCTTCGGAGCAAAGATGCCGGCAGTGTCGATGAAAACGATCTGGCTGTTGCCTTCAATCGCGATACCGCGAATGGGCGCCCGGGTCGTTTGAACTTTGTGAGAGACGATCGCTATCTTCGCGCCGACAAGCGCGTTGGCGAGCGTCGATTTGCCGGCATTGGTCGGCCCGATGATGGCAACGAACCCGCATCGCTGGTCGGCTGCCTCGACCGGTGCAGAACCTGTAGTATTGTTAGACATCGCCTATGCGCGCTCCTACGCCTTCTCGGGTTAGAAGAGCAGTTGCTGCGGCCTGCTCAGCAATGCGCTTCGATGCCCCCTCGCCCTGTGCGGGCGCCTTACCCGCGATCAAGACTTCGGCCGTAAATCGCGGCGCGTGATCCGGCCCGTTGCGCGCGACGACCGTATATCGAGGGAGTGCCAGCCCCTGACCCTGCGCCCATTCCTGTAAGGCCGATTTGGCATCGACCGACACTTCCGGAACGAGTTCGGATTGTTCGCGCCAGAGCCGGTTGACGACGCCGCGCGCCTTCTCGAACCCGCCGTCGATGAATACTGCACCGAGCAGGGCTTCCGCGGCATCGGCAAGGATCGTTGTTTTGTTTCGGCCGCCACTGTCGGCTTCGCTTTCCGAAAGAATGAGATGGTCGCCGAGCCCGATGTTGCGAGCGACCTTGGCGCAGGCCTCCCCGCGGACGAGGCGATTGTAACGCCGGGCGAGTTCGCCCTCGCTCGCATCGGGATACTGCCCGTTGAGCGCCTCCGCGATCGCAAGACCGAGAACGCGATCGCCGATGAATTCCAAGCGTTCGTTATCGAACCGGGCAACTTTCCCGCCGCGAACGCTCGCATGCGTCAGCGCACGCTCCAAGAGCGCGGGATCCTTGAACTTATATCCCAGTTTGGTTTCGAGTTCTTTGAACTTCCGAGGTCTTAGCATGGCGCAAATGCCGCGTGGCGGTCACCGCACGAGATTGAAGAACCTGTCCCAGCGGATGTCAAACGGCCACGTCCAGGGCGCATACCACCGGAAGGCATCGGGCTCATCGACTTTAGCGGAGAAGAAGATGATCTCGGCACGACCGATAAAATTCTCATAAGGGACGAACCCGACGGCGCTTCGAACACGACTGTCGGTGGAATTGTCGCGATTGTCACCCATCATGAAGAAGTGACCCTCAGGAACCTTGTAGACTCCCGTGTTGTCATAGGGTCCATTCGGGTCGCTATCGAGAACTTTGTACTTCACGCCATTCGGAAGTGTCTCCTCAAACACCGGAATGGTCCGCTCCCGGCCCTCCTCGAACGTCGTGAATTCGCCCGCGGGCTCCTTGGGAATGGCAGCACCGTTAATGAAGAGCTGGCCGTTCTTCATCTGAATTTCGTCGCCCGGCAGGCCGATGACCCGCTTGATGTAGTCGGTCGAGTTATCCCGCGGCAGCTTGAAGACGGCGACATCGCCCCGCTTCGGTTCGGCGCCGAAGATCCGCCCTTCGAAGATGTTGGGACTGAACGGGAACGAAAACTTGCTGTAGCCATAGGATAGCTTCGAAACGAAAAGGTAATCGCCGATCAGCAGCGTTTCTTTCATCGAGCCCGAGGGGATATTGAACGGCTGATAAAAGAAGATGCGGACGAACATCGCAATGGCGAGTGCTTCGACGACGATGACGAGTGTTTCAAACCAACTCGATCTCGACGTCTTAATACCAACGCTCATCCGCAGGCTCCTCTGGGCCGCCAGGCGGCATTGGCCGGGGCTCGCTTCTTGTTAGGCGGTCCGCTATAGCGAGTTTGCCCCTGAGCCGCAACGACGGCTACAAACCTGACAAAACCGTAAGGAATAACAGCTACTCAACGCTGGCGGACCGCCCATGTAGCTTAGCGCGTCCAAGACGTTTATAGCCGCGGCGAAATGGTCAGTCGCGTTGATTTTCCTGATCTCTTACCGCGGAAATAATCACGATGGCTTGGGCCATCGGATATTCGTCCGTCAAAGTGACGTCAATGCGGGCCTTGAAGCCCGTCGGTATCAATCGCGCGAGCTGATCGGCCGCGCCCCCCGTGAGCGCCAATGTCGGACGCCCGGACACGGCATTCACGACGCCGATGTCCTTGAGATGCACACCGTAGCGAAATCCGGTCCCAAGAGCCTTCGAACCAGCCTCCTTTGCCGCAAACCGCTTTGCGAAAGTTCGAGCCGAATGCGCCCGTGAGAATGCCTTCCGGCGCTCTTCCGCCGTGAATACACGGTTGAGGAAACGATCGCCAAAGCGCGCGATCGTTCGCTCGATCCGCCGGATATCACAAAGATCGTTGCCGATCCCGATGATCATCCCGCTCCCCGCATGGAGAGCGCTTCTCGCGCCTCATCCATCAGCACGCGCATGCGCCGGACGGCCATGGAAAGGCCGCCGAAGATCGCCTCCCCGATCAGGAAATGCCCGATATTCAGCTCCACGATTTCCGGGATGCGCGCAATCGGCTGCACCGTGTTGTAGGTAAGTCCATGCCCGGCATGAACTTCGAGGCCGGCCGACGCCGCGGCATGCGCCGCTTTCTTGTGCCGCTCGAGTTCGCGGACGACGCCAGCCGCATCGTGGTCGAGAGCGAGATGGCAATATTTGCCGGTATGAAGCTCGACAATGTCGGCGCCGACTGCCGACGCCGCCTCGATCGTCTTGAGATCGGGCTCGATGAACAACGATACCCGAATGCCGGCATCCTTGAGTTTGGCAATCAATGGCTCGAGAGATTTCGCCGACCCTCTGACGTCGAGGCCGCCCTCGGTCGTTCGCTCCTCGCGCCTTTCCGGCACAAGGCAGCACGCGTTCGGCACATGGCGCAACGCAATCTCCAGCATCTCGTCCGTTGCCGCCATTTCCAGATTGAGCGGCCGCGTCAGCTCGTTCTTGAGCCGCGTGATGTCGCTATCGGAAATGTGCCGGCGATCTTCGCGCAGATGCGCGGTGATGCCGTCGGCGCTCCCTTCGATCGCGAGATGAGCCGCGCGCAGCGGATCAGGATGAACACCACCGCGCGCATTTCTGAGCGTCGCGACATGATCGATGTTTACGCCGAGCCGCAACGCGCGAGCGGGCGTTGTCGTCGATTGACTGGTTTCCGGGAGCTTACGGTTAACCGCCACGTGCTTTTGCCACCAATGATGAGGAAAGAACTGCCCTGCCGCCGATCGGTCAGTGGAGCCTGCGGTGCCGTTGGAAAACGCGCACCGCCCGCCGTGTAGGATAGTAGCTAAACACCGCCGCTATCAAGCCGACGAGAAGACCACCGACGATCATCGGCTCGACGATCGGAGATAGATAATCGACGGCCGTATTGAGCGTCTCCGGCGAAGGAGCGCTCAACGTCGCGCCGAGCGCGTTGGCCGTATCGGTAAAATGATCGGCCGCGTAGGCGGGATCCTGCCCGAGAAGAAGCGCCCCCGCGAAGTACGACCCGCTCCAGATAGCCGGCCAACTCAGAGGATTGCCGACAAAGGTCCCGAGCACCGCAGCGGGCATGCTGACGCGAAGGACGAACGCGAGCGCAAAGGCGAGAATGGTCTGGACGCCGAGAAACGGGGTAAAGGCGCTAAAAACGCCGATCGCAAAGCCGAGCGCCACCTGATGCGGCGTCGCGCGAAGAAGAAGTACTCGCCGCCAGAAGAACCGGATTTTCGCGCGCACGGCAGCTGTATTGAACAGCCTGGGACCGTCGCGCTCTCCCGATGCTGTAAGCTTCTCGTTCAACCCACAACGATCCTATCGACTCTTAGAAAAGCAACTATCCAAAACGCATACAATAGCTCACTCGAACAGCCGTTCCACCTTCGCAACTGCGGATTTCGCCCTGAGTCCGGCGACGATGTGGTTCAAATGCACCAAATCGAAAACCTCGAGCTCGATATGCATCACCGTGAAGTCTGCAGCACGGCGCGCCATCTTGATATTGTCGATATTGCCACCCGTCTCGCCGATCACCTTGGCGATTTCGGCCAGTGAACCGGGCGCATTGACCGCGGTGACGCTAATTCGGGCCGGAAAACGCTGCGGCCGCTCGGGATCGACGTCCCAGGTCACGTCGATCCAATGCTCTTCTTCGTACTCCTTCAGACGTGGTGAATGGATCTGAAAGACGCGAATCCCCTCGCCCGGAGCCATGACGCCGACGATCCGGTCCCCCGGAACCGCGCCTCCGGGCTCGAACGCAACCGGCAACTCCTGGCTCGGACCGCCGATCGAAACCGCCGTCGTGTTGTCGATCTCGGCCGTGCGGAACTTGAGGCTGTTGACCTTTTCGATATTGAACCAGCCCTCCTGGTCCCGGGCGCGGCCAAACCGCCGCGTCGGCTTATAGCCCTCGTCTCCCGGCGCTTGCCCTTGCGGCAGGATGGCTGCAACCACGTCTTGAAGCGAAATATCGTTCCGCCCGATCGCCGCCAGTAGATCATCGGCTGTCTTGAAGCCGATCTTCGGCGCCGCGGCCTTAACCTTCTCTTCCGAGTAATCGACCTCGAGTCCGGCAAGCGTGGAATTGACGAGCTGCCGCCCGAGCTCGATGAAACGCCGCCGTTCAGCTTCCCGCGCCGCTCTTCGTATCGCCGCCCGCGCACGCCCGGTAACGGCGAAGGCTTCCCACGCGGCCGGCCGGATGTGCCCCTTCGATGTTTCGATGACGACTTCGTCGCCGTTCCGCAGATGCGTATCGATGGGAACGTGCCGGCCGTTGATGTAGGCGGCAATGGCCTCGTTGCCGATGTCCGTGTGCACCGCATACGCGAAGTCGAGCGGCGTCGCCCCGCGCGGCAGCGCAATGAGCCGGCCCTTCGGCGTGAAGCAAAAAACCTGGTCGTGAAAAAGCTCGAGCTTCGTATGCTCGAGAAATTCTTCCGGGTTCGCAGCTTCGAGCAGCGAAGAAATCATCACGCGGAGGCGGCCATAGGGGCTGTCGTCTCCGTCTATGCCGGCCTCGAACTCATGCCCGTTCACGAGGCCGTGCTGCTGATCCTTGTAGAGCGCGTGAGCCGCGACGCCGAACTCGGCAATATGTTGCATGTCGGAAGTGCGGATTTGCAGCTCGACGCGCTGATGACGCGGACCATAAACGGTCGTGTGAATCGACTGATAATTGTTCCGCTTCGGAGCGGATATGTAATCCTTGAAGCGGCCTGGAACGGTGCTCCATGTCGTGTGCACGATGCCGAGCACCCGGTAGCAGTCTTCGATCGAACTCACGAGGACCCGGAAGCCGTAGATGTCCGAGAGTTGCTCGAGGCTGATCTGCTTATGCTTCATCTTGCTCCAGATGGCATAAGGCTTCTTCTCTCTCCCGAACGTCTCGGCCTTGATGCCGGCGTCGAGGCACTTGCGCGCGATAGCCTGACGGATCTCTTCGACGAGCCCGCGATTGCGCTCGCGCATTTCCGCGAGCTTCTCGGTGAGCGCTTCGTAGGCTTCCGGATGCAGCCAGCGAAAAGCGTGATCCTCGAGTTCCTCGCGGAGCGTCTGCATACCCATCATGCCGGCGAGCGGCGCGTAGATATCGAGCGTCTCCTCCGAATTGCGCCGGCGGCTCTCGGGCCTCATGTGCTCGAGCGTCCGCATGTTGTGCAAACGGTCCGCGAGCTTGACGAGAAGCACGCGGATGTCGCTCGAGATCGCGATTAGAAGCTTGCGGAAGTTTTCCGCCTGTTCCGCCTTTTTGGAAACGAGATCGAGGCGCTTGATCTTCGTCAGGCCGTCGACGAGGCTGCCGATCTCCGGCCCGAACATCTGATCGATTTCGGTTCGCGTCGCATCCGTATCCTCGATCACATCATGAAGCAGCGCCGTCGCAATCGTTGCGTCGTCGAGCTTCAGATCGGTGAGAATGGCCGCCACTTCCAGCGGATGCGAAAAATAGGGCGCGCCCGACGCACGCTTCTGATGGCCGTGCGCCTTCATGGCATAGACGTAGGCGCGATTGAGAAGCGCCTCGTCCGCCTTTGGATCGTACTTGAGAACCCGCTCGACGAGTTCGTATTGCCGCATCATGACCCGCCGCACTCCTTCAGTGCGCAAGCGTAACCGAAGACGCAGCACACATTAAAGTGGATCAGTGCGAGCGTGATGTCGCGACGCTGGTGAATAGAGTATTAGCGGGAACGGTCGCGCGGATCGCGGTCCCGTTCGCGCGAACCCGAACCCGAACCTGATCCCGATCCGATATTGGCCGAAGGCTCCAGCGGGGTCATGCTCTCCAAGCCGCGAAGAAGCTGCTCTTCCGTCATGACGTCGACTTGCGTATCGGACGAAAGATCGTCGCGGCCCAGCATCGGCGCGCGGCGCTCCGGCGGCAGCAACGGTGCTGCAACGGCTTCCGGCTCGTCGACTTCGGTATTTTTCTGGATCGACGAAATCAGCGTTTCGCGCATGTCGTCGGGCGACAGCGTGCGCTCCGCGATTTCGCGCAAGGCGATGACCGGATTCTTGTCGTCATCGGGGGCGATCGTGATCGCGCTGCCGTTGGTTATTGCCCGCGCGCGGTGCGCTGCGAGGAGGACCAATTCAAATCTATTCGGAATCTTGTCGACGCAATCTTCGACGGTGACGCGAGCCATGGGCAGAACCTTCCCTTGGTAAAACTGGCACGTTGTAGGGCATTATAGGGCGCAAACAGCCGATCGGACCGCCTTCCAGCGCCACGCTGATGCCTCTTTGCCACGTAATTGTGGATTAAGCAAGTAGTACACGGGAGAAGCAAAACCAAAATTGCTCACCCGGTAGCATTCCGACTTAATCGGGTTTAAATAGACTAATTGTCACAATTGTTGACTGGCATTCACATCTGGTAACCCTTAGGAAAGCAGAGTTCTACACCGTAGATGCCTGAACCTGCCGTATTTACCTAAGTCAAGTCCTTGTAGCCGATTAGAGAATCGGGCTGTTGACGCCCCCTCCAGCGAGATTACTGGACACTGTTTAGTTCGCACCGTTCCGCTTTTAGGAAACAAAAAATGCATTTTTATCCGACCGAACGACTTGCCCTCTTCATCGACGGCGCGAACCTCTATGCGACCGCCAAGTCTTTAGGCTTCGACATTGACTACAAGCGCCTCCTCGGACTCTTCCGCCAGAAGGGTCAGCTCGTGCGGGCTCTCTATTATACGGCCCTCGCCGAGGAGCAGGAGTATTCATCGATCCGTCCGCTGATAGATTGGTTGGACTACAACGGCTTTTCGATGGTGACAAAGCCGACGAAGGAATTCACCGACGCCACCGGCCGTCGGAAGATCAAAGGCAACATGGATATCGAGCTGGCTGTCGATGCCATGCGTCTGTCCGACAACCTTGATCACATCGTCATTTTCTCGGGCGACGGCGATTTCCGCAGCCTCGTCGCAGCGCTGCAGCAAAAGGGCAAGCGCGTAAGCGTCGTATCGACCCTTCAAACGCAGCCGCCGATGGTCGCCGATGAGTTGCGCCGTCAGGCCGATCAGTTCGTCGACTTGGCCGATCTTGAAGAGCAGGTTGGACGTTCCCAGAGCGGCGGACCCGCTGGTCGTTCGCCACGCCAATATACGGCTCGGGCGCCGCTTTCTCCTGCACGCGACTCCACCTACCTCGGAGACGATGACCTCGCGGAAGAAGAAGTCTAAGAACTTTTTCTTCCACACGAGCATCGACGCATGGCGGCCGGGGCAATGGGCAAGATCGTCTTTGGTCCCGAAGCGCCCCTAAAGTGTACGCGCTGCCCGCGGCTCGTCGCCTACCGCAATGAAAACGAGATCCAGGAACCTGATTGGTTCAACGGAGCGGTGCCGTCCTTTGGCACTGCCCAAGCCCGTCTACTGATCGTCGGCCTGGCGCCCGGACGGAACGGCGCCAACCGCACGGGACGACCGTTCACCGGCGATTACGCCGGAGATCTCCTCTATCAAACGCTGCTCGAATTCGGCTTCGCCAAGGGCAAGTACGACGCTCGCCCCGACGACGGGCTGAAGCTTGTCGACTGCATGATAACGAATGCCGTGCGCTGCGTGCCGCCCCAGAACAAGCCGGAGCCGAGCGAAATCACCAATTGCCGCCCCTTCTTCGAGGCTCGGTTGGCGAATCTGCCTAAATTGAAGGTGATCCTGGCTCTCGGCCGCATAGCCCACGATCAAACGCTGACAACGCTGGCGAAAAGGAAAACGCTGCACCCGTTTGCCCACGGAGCCCGCCACGAGCTGAGCGACGATCGCGTCCTCTACGACAGCTTTCATTGCTCGCGCTACAATACGAACACCCGCCGTCTGACGACCGAGATGTTCCGATCGGTTTTTTCGGAGATCAGGCGCGAGCTGGCCTGAGCGATGCCAGCAATTCCTGCGCATGCGTTGCGGGCGCTTCAACCGGATAGATGACGCGATAGATCACGCCGTTTCGAATGATCATCGTCAGGCGTTTGAGATACGTCGCTCCGCCCGTCTCGAAGCGCGGCAGCTTCAGCGCATCGGCGAACGCCAACGTCTCGTCGCTGAGAAGAAGATACGGGATACCGGCCCGCATCGCAAAAGCCTGCTGGCCCTCAGGCGATTGACTGCTGAGCCCGAAGATCTCGTAGCCGAGAAGCTCGAATTCCTCATGAGCGTCGCGAAATCCTTCCGCCTCCGGCGTCGATCCATGCGCTCCCGGAATGATGTCCCAATCCGGCGGGTTGGCGACACCCGGCGTTCCCGTCATTGGATAAACGAATACGACGGCGCGCTCCTGGTAGCGGGCGAGATTGACGCTTGCGCCTCGTGTCGCCGTGAGCGCGACATCGGGAAGACGCGTCCCCGCGATCAGATGCTTTGCGGCCCCGTCGTCAACGGGTGATGGCCAGGGCGAGTTTGTTTCCATTATCCGCGCTTATTTGACTGAAGCCACGTCAGCACATCGCCGGCATTCCGGTCCGGAGGAAAGACTGGATAAAACGCGTGCGCAACAATCCCCTCGTCGATAACGAGCGCGAGACGCTTGGCGAGCGTGCGCCCATGGACCACCATCATCGGTAACCGCAGAGCGCGCGAAAATTCGAGATCGGCATCGGATAGCAGCGGAAACGGCAGATGTAGGCGCTCCGCGACTTCTCGCTGATAGGCGCTATCCTGCGTGGAAAAACCGTAAACGTAGTCGGCTCCGGCCGCCCGCAAATCCGCGTAAAGATCTCGAAATGCACATGTCTGGGGCGTGCAGCCGCGCGCGCCGGGAATCTGATCCCAGCCGTCGGGAAGCGCCACGCCGGGCCGGCCGGTCATTGGATAAACGAAAACAATCGTTCGCCCCGGCAGTCGCGCCAGATGGATCGTAGAACCATCAGTTGCGGTCAGAGCGATATCGGGCAAGGCAAAGCCGGTGAGATGGCGGACGCCGCCATCGTCGATAGGACGTGGAAGGCTCGCCCAATCGACATCCATGAAGTTGGCATCCGCCACGACTTCAGCCCTTCTCTCGCATCAGGCGTGCCTTCTGACGATTCCAATCGCGCTTGGCCGCATCCTGACGCTTGTCGGAATGGTTCTTGCCTTCCGCCAAACCGATCTTGACCTTCGCCCGGCCCTTCTCGTTGAAATAAAGTTCGAGCGGAACGAGCGTCATTCCTTTGCGTTCGATCGCAATGCCGATCTTGTGAATCTCGGTCGCATGCATGAGAAGACGCCGTTTGCGGCGCGGCTCATGCGGGAAAAGCGCGGCTCCGGGATATTCGGCGATGTAGCTGTTGATCAGCCAGACGCCGCCGTCCTCAACCGACGCGTAGCTCTCCGCGATATTCGACTGACCACGGCGAAGCGATTTCACTTCCGATCCGAGAAGCTGGATGCCCGCTTCCCAGCTATCGGTAATGAAATACTCGTGCCGCGCCTTGCGGTTCTCGGCGACCAGCGTGGTGCCGTCGTCGCGTTTCGAAGCCATCGATCAATTCTTTCCGGCAGCCGTCACTCGGCGGCTTTTGCGTCGAGGAGATCGAGGCGCAGAAGAACTGCGTCTATCGCCCGGCGGCTCGCCTCGGAGACAGGAACCATGGGGAGGCGCATATCCGGCGTCCCAAATCCGAGCCGCGAAACGGCATACTTTACGGGCGCCGGGTTCGTCTCGATGAAGAGAATTTCATGCAGCGGCATCAACCGGTCCTGCAGCGCCAGCGCCTTCTTGAAGTCTCCGGCCATGCACGCATTTTGAAACTCGGCGCAGAGCCGCGGCGCAACGTTCGAGGCGACGGAAATACAGCCATGACCGCCGTGCGCCATGAAGGCGAGCGCCGTCGCGTCTTCGCCCGAGAGCTGGCAAAACTCGGTTCCCAGTGCAGCACGCGTCTGCGATGGGCGTGCGAGGTTCGCCGTCGCATCCTTGACGCCGACGACATTCTTCAATTCGAAACAACGCCCCATGGTTGCGACCGACATGTCGACGACCGACCGGCTCGGAATGTTGTAGATAACGATCGGAATGTTGATGGCGTCGTTGATCGCCTTGAAGTGCTGATAGAGGCCTTCCTGGCTCGGCTTGTTGTAGTAGGGCGTAACGATGAGCACGCCGTCCGCTCCAACTTCCTCGGCATATTGCGAAAGCTCGACAGCCTCATCCGTCGAGTTGGAACCCGTACCGGCAATCACGGGAACGCGCTTCTTCGCGGCTTCGACGGCGAGCTCTATGACGCGCTTATGTTCATCGTGATCGAGCGTCGGGCTTTCACCCGTCGTTCCGACAGGCACGAGACCGTGCGTACCTTCGCTGATCTGCCAATCGATGAACCGCGTAAACGCAGCTTCGTCCACCTTCCCGTTACGAAAAGGCGTAATGAGTGCCGTGATTGAACCTTTGAACATGCCGTCGCCTTAACTTGAAAAGACCGTGACGAACACCGCTCGATGCTGCGCCTTGGCCTTGCTCGGGAAAATCTACGTGGAAAGACTCATGCCGTCATGGCCATGGGTCACCGTCTCGCCGCACGCGCGTGCCACCTCGTACGGATTGAACCGCTTGCTTCAGCCGCCATGTCTCCGCTTAATACGGTCTAACGTTGCTGATGAGGCAAGCGGCGCGACATTAGGCGCTCGGAAAGCCCGCCGCAAGATCGGCCGGGTGGGGCGTTCCATCCTAAAGGAAGCGATGCATCTAACCCCCAATCATACAATACTAATCGGCTCGCTTTCGCGCGCTCTGCCGAAATTCGCGACGGCCTTCGCGATCCTTGGGTTTGCCCTCGCGAGCGCGTCCGCCAGAGCCGAATCGGCGCAGAAACCTGTGCCTGCACCCCAGCTCCTGCCGGCCGAAAAGGACCAGCTCCGCAAGTTCGATGCGGCCCTCGCGCCACTTTTATCGATCTCCCCTGATTCGGGAGACGTCGAAGCCCTCCGCCAGGCGCTAGCCGCCGTTCGCGCTGACGACATCGGCCGCTTTGCGGAAGCGAAAGAAAAAATTAACGACCCTGTAATCCGCAAGCTCGCTGATTGGCTCCGCTTGCGGGCCGGGCTCGGCGAACCGCCGGACTATCGGAAGTTCTTAAAGGACAATCCGGATTGGCCAGACCGGCCAACGCTGACACAGCGCTTCGAAGAAGCGCTGTTCACGCACGGCGGCAGCGCGGCGAACATCAAGAGCTACTACCAAAATACCATGCCCCAGACCGGCGCGGGCTATGCGGCCTTGGCCTCGGCCAATCTCGCTGATGGCTCAACGGGAGAGGCACGAAAGCTCGCCGTGCAGGTATGGCGCGAGATGAGCATTCCCCCGTCATTGGAAAACGGTTTTCTCGATCGCTTCGGCAAGTTGTTGTCGCCCGCCGATCACAAATGGCGCTTCGACCGGCTGGTGACGGACGATGTCCGCTATGCGGGAAAGCGCGCCGATCGCGTCGCTCTCGCACACCGCCTCATTCCGCTTCTGCCCGAGAGCGAGCGCAAAAGGGCCACAGCCCGCCTTGCCGTATTCAATCGAGCGTCGAATGCGCAGGCGCTGATGAATGCTCTTCCGCCCGGCAGTCGCGACGACACGGGTCTGGCCTTTCATAAAGTGCAACTTCTGCGCAAAGCCGGAAAAACCGAGGAAGCCGCGGCAATCATCCTCGCCATTCCACCCAACCCGGACAAAATCGCAGCGCTTGACGAATGGTGGTCCGAACGGCGCGACCTTGCCTATGGCGCGCTGAAGCTCGGCAACGCCAAACTCGCCTATGATCTCGTCAACGAGGCGGGGCCGTTATCGGTCAATCCGCGCAAAGACCAGACGTTCTTGGCCGGGTGGATCGCGTTCCGATACCTCAATAAGCCCGATGTTGCTCGGCGGCACTTCACGGATATGGCGGCGGCAGCCGATGGTCCCTTGAGCCGCGCCAAGGCAGCCTATTGGCTCGGCCGCGTGGCCGACGCACGCGGTGATAGGCCGGAGGCAGTGAAGCAGTACCGAGTGGCCGCGAAGAACCCGGATACCTTCCACGGCCTGCTCTCCATGCAAATGCTCGAACCGAACCGTTCGAGCCTCGAGATGTCGCCGCCCGCCTACCCGACAGCCGATCAAATTCAAAAGTTGCTGTCGTCTGATTCAGCGAAAGCCCTGGTGATCGCGCGTAAAGCCAATCTCCAACGGGAAATTACCCGCACGCTGCTCGCCGGCCTTCGCAACTCCGGGAACACCGAAGCCGAGGTTGGAATGGTGGCCTATCTCGCGGATGCTCTGGGCGATCCGCAGATGTCGCTGCGCATTTCCAAGGTCGCGATCGGCAAGGGGCAAAACCTGCTGACCTACGGGTATCCGCTGAAACCCTTCCCGGGTTACGCGCCATTGCGGGCGCCGCCCGAGCTTCCGCTCCTGCTCGGCATCGCGCGTCAGGAAACCGAATTCGATTTTCAAACTGTTTCCGGCGCAGGCGCCAAGGGGCTCTTGCAGGTGATGACGCCGACGGCGCATCACGTATGCCGCGACTACAAGATCAAATGTGCAATCCCTCGCCTCCTTTCGGACCCCCCGTACAATGTGATGATCGCATCCGCCTATATCGCCGATCGCATGGATGACTTCGGCGGCTCATATGTGCTGGGCCTTGCAGGCTACAACGCCGGACCCGGACGAGCCCGGCAGTGGATCCGGGAAAACGGCGACCCGCGCGATCCCAACGTCGATACCATCGACTGGATCGAACGCATCCCGATCACCGAGACGCGGGAATACGTCACGAAGGTTTTGGCGAACATCCAAATCTACCGGGCCCGGCTCGGCATGAAAAATCCGCTTCGGTTGAAGCAGGATCTCCTGCGCGATCGCGGCGACACGAAAATGCCGGGCGACACTCAAGGCGTTGCTGAAAACAACGACGGTTGAAACCTTCAGAACAAAGGCGACGGCACACGAATGGCGACCGGGCAAGAATTCGAGGAAATCTACTTCACCTGCCGCGACGGGCTGCGTCTCTATGGCCGGCACTACCGGTCGCAAACCCTATCGCGCGCGCGTCCCGTGCTTTGCCTCGCTGGCTTGACGCGCAACAGCCGCGATTTTCATGACGTTGCCATCGCCTTGAGCCGAGGCGCCGTACCTCGCGACGTCTTCACGCTCGACACGCGCGGGCGCGGCCTTTCCGATCACGATGCCAATTGGAAGAACTACGCCGTGCCGATCGAGACGCAGGACGTCATCGATTTCCTGACGATGCTCGGTCTGCATAACGTCGGCGTCATCGGCACCTCGCGAGGCGGCCTTGTCAGCATGGTGTTGGCAGCCGTCCAGCCGTCGTTGATCGGAGCGGTCGTGTTGAACGACATCGGCCCCGTCATCGATGCGGAAGGCTTGGCCCGGATAGCCGGCTACGTCGGCCGCGTTCCGCTCGCGAAGAACTGGGACGACGCGACGCGCATCGTCGGCGATCTCTTCCGCCACGACTTTCCCAAGATGACGGATAAGGATTTCGAAGCCGTCGCCCGCCAGCTCTTCAATGAACGGAAGGGAAAGCCCGCGCGAGGATACGATCCCAAATTGGCGAATTGTTTATCCGTTCTCGACGGCCCAATACCGGAGCTATGGCCGCAGTTCGAAGCAATGAAGCGCGTCCCGGTGCTCGTCATCCGTGGTGCGAATACCGACCTTCTCTCGGAAAAGACGGTCGAAGAAATGCGCCAGCGCCATCCCCGGCTCAAATCCCTCACCGTTCCCGACGAAGGCCACGCGCCGCTATTGCGGGATGCGCCGACGATATCGGCAATCGCATCGTTTTTCGCCGAGACGGACGAGCCGCGTGACGGAGCGCGTTACGGAACGCTATCGCGCAGCGATTTTGGTCACGTCTCGCGGCTGGTATCGACCTCGCCTCTGTCGACGCGCCGCGAAAATTCGGTCTGACCGCCGCTCGCCAGGATGCGCGCCTGCTCCACCCAGTTCTCGCGTTCGATCCGGCCCTTGAATTCGAGGCTTCGGCTGATGCGATCGATGTCGCCGCTCGTCCAGTTCGCGATCTGGTCGTAAGTGCCGACGCCTAAGGCGTTCAGCCGCTTCTCGATCAAGACGCCAATGCCACGGATGCGCTTGAGATCGTCGTGCGATCCATCGGCCTCGCTCTGTGGCGGTGCGCTTTCTTCAGCCTTGGCGTCGGCGCCAGCTTCGGCTTTGGGTTCTGCTTTGACGACCGGAGCCGGCGCTGCGGCGCCGTTCCGCTCTCTGATCGCGTCGGTGATCCTCGCAGGGATCGAGATCTTCGGATCGACCTTGGAGAGCGGCGAAATCGGCTCGATGGGCTTCAGGCCGCGCGTTACGCTGGCGGATGCAGCGGCGATTGCAGCGGCAGCAGCAGCAGCCATTTCCGCGACCGACCGCCCCTGGCTCGCAGCAGCGACACCAGACAAATCCGTCCGCTCTTCGCGGTTCGGCTGAGACGCCGGGGGACCGCCGTCGGTTTCAGCCTTTTGCCCGCGATCGTTATCCGTCGTGGACTTGGGTGCGGCAGCCGCAGCACTCGATTTGAGCGCCGCCAAACGGTTGCGCGAATAATACGTCTCCCCGCCCTTGGCGAGAATTTGCGCCTGCTCGACCCATTGCTCGCGATCGATCCGGCCGGGAATTTGAAGATCCTGCCCATACCGTTTGACGTCAGCCTGAGTCCACGCCGCCATGTCTTCGAAATAGTTGACGCCTGCTGCCTTCAGCTTCTGTTCGATGTCGCTGTCGATCGCGCGAATACGCTGAAAGTCGTCACCGCCCTCGACTGCCTTCGAGACCGGCGGAGCGACGATCTTAGGCGCGGGCGCTGGTGCGGGCTCTTGCTTTCGTTCCGGCTTCGGTTCGGGCTCAGGTTGCAACTCGGGCTCGATCGCGGCTGGCGTCTCCGCTTTCGACACCGGCGCATCGGAATATCCGAGAATCGGCGATTCAAGCGGCACATTTTCCATTGCCACTTCCGCAGGCTCGGCCGCGGCCTCTGCGGGCGCTTCCGTCTTTTCCTGCTCGACGCTCTTTCGAGAAAACGCTCCGGGCATCATGACGGAAGCAGCCGCGGCAGCCTTCGCGGCGGCCACAGCGCCGGCAGCGGCCGCCGTCGTCGCGTCACGCAATCTCGCGGCGAGACCGCCGGGCCGTTCCGTTTTCGTGACAGGCTCAGGTTCACGTTCAGGCTCAGGCAGCGAAGGCGGCGCTTCTTCCGCGATAACCGCCGGAGCTTCCGGCTCGAGTTCCGGCGGCGCCACAGGCTCCGGCGGCTTTGGCTGATACATCCCCGTTACGGGCTTCAACACCGAGGGACGCAATTCGACGATTGCGCGCCGGGGAACACCTTCGTTGGGATCCGGCCCGATCAGCGCCCGCAAGAAACGCGAAGGGTCGAGCACCTTCGGAGCGGGCCGCGGCTCCGGCCGCCGCAAGACGTCGATCTTAGGCTGCACGGGGTCGATCGCTCGCGGCGCGACCGGCGGCGGCATACGAGACGCGGCGCGGCCACGAACGGGCGGCGGCGACGGCGACATCACCGGAGGGCGAACAGGCACCTCGAGCTGAACCGGCGCCAAAATACCTTCGGGAATATCCGCAGACGAGCCGAGGGCTACCCGCTTCACAAGGCAAGCAACGAAGGCGCCCGCAAAATACGATGCGAGCAAAAGTAGGAATGTCTGCAACAGGAGGTACGTCATTTCCTACCTAATCGAATGCCCAACAATTCGCCCTGCACTTCCTTCAGCACGTCCAAGATCGGCCAACGTCGGCACCTCAGGATTTCTTGGCGCCGCACGATACCCACCCGGCAACGAGCCCCAGCGCAAATGCTGCTGCCATCCACCAGATCAATTTCATGAACAGATAATCCATAGTTGCTTTCCCCGGCGTTCGTCTCAGTTGACCCGGACGGTGAATTCGATACGGCGATTTTTGGCGCGGCCTGCGTCCGTAGAATTGTCGCCGATCGGCCGCGTTGCCCCGTAGCCGATCGTTGTCAGGCGGCGGCCATCGACGCCGTTCAGTGAAAGAAAATCCGCGACCGCACGCGCCCGGCGATCGGCGAGCCGCGAATTGCGCTCATCCGTCCCCTCAGCGTCCGTGTGCCCTTCGATTTGAATGCTGAAGTTCGGACACTCGTTCGCGATCTGAGCGAGATCCTTCAGCGTCTGCGTGCTGTCGGGCGTCAAATCCGCCTTCGCTCGCTCGAAGTTGATCGTGCCCTTGGCGGTCGTCTGGCGCATCAGCGTCTGGCAGCTGTCGGCCGCTTTCTCGTCGACCGACATGATCGTGATTTCATCGCGGCTTTTGAAGCCCGGCGGCAAATCCGTCGAAAGCACGCTGCGGATATCATTGGCGACTTGCTCGCTCTCCGCCGCTCCCTTGATCACGAGTTCCTTGCCTGAAATCGTAACTTCGCCGTTGCGCAACCGCGCCATTTCTTCAAGGCCGAGATGCGCCGCCGACGACCAAGGCTCAGATGCGGCGCCGACGATCTTCATGTTGTCGGTGACGTTCGACCCCGCATAGATCTGCTGCGCGATCTCAACGAGACGCAAGCGCGACGCGTCATCAGGAGCCTCGCCGCCGATCGTCACCATGCCGTTGGCTTCGCGGGTCGCCTTCCACGTGAGGTCAGTCTTCAGCTGGCCCGTGAATGCTATATTCGTCGTCGTTTCGCACGTCTGGCCTGCGGCGGCCTTTACATCGCCCGGAACCGATTGCGAGGCCGCATAATCGTCGGTCTCACCCGAAACCACGAGCCGGCGATCGGTGAGGATGGATTTGCCTTTCTTGAGACGCGGCAACGACGCGAGGCCCGCGACGACGCACTGCTGCCACCCGTCGGGCGCGCCAGGAGCCACCTGCGATTTGTCGTTCAGCTGCCGCCCGGGAAACCGCGCCTTCACCGCATCGATGAGCGCCGCCCGCGCCGCTTCGCTCGGCATCATGCCGACGAGATCGAGCGCCGCACCTTCGTTCACGATGCCCATCACATAGCCGCCGCCCGGCACGACGATATCCGGCTTCGAGAAGCGGATTTGATCGATGATCCGGAAGTTTTGCGGCACCTGGAGCTTCAACGTCTTTTTGACAGCCGAAGCGATCTGCTCGTCGGCTGCCTCGCCCGAGAAGGTCAGCTCGCGGTCGGCGATCGAAGCCTCGCCCAGCCGAAGTTGCGCCAGCTGTTCGAGCGCGATCGAAGCGGCCTTCCCCCATCCATCGGGAGCACCGGCAGCGATATCCGTGCGATCAGAGATCGACATTGTGGAAAAGAGCGATTTCGTGCGCGCGCCGAGCTTCTCCCGCTCTTCGTCGGAAGGCGCAAAACCTGAGACCGCGATCCCCGAGCCGCTCTTCTTTATCGACCATACGAAGGGCCGGGCGATGGGCAGCGCGATATCTTCACGCGCAAGGCCAACACCAGCCGGTCGCCGTGTTGCGAGTGCCGTCTTGATCTCCCGATAGGCAGCCGATGTCTTCGCCTCGCCCTTGATCGACAAATTGAGATTGGCGAGTTCCGCCTCGCCGCGCTTCAACCCCGAAAGGCTGCGCACGCTGAAGACCGCACCCGTAAGCCACTGGCGCCGGTCGATCGAGCCACGCGCCAAGCGCATCTCGTCGGAAACTTCGCTACCCGGAAAGGCGCTGCGGGCAGCATCGATAAGCTCCCGTCTCGCGTCCTCCGACGGAACGTTTCCCGCGAGCCGCACGGCGCCGGCGCCTGGCGAAATAACCGACCAGCGATAGTCTGCAACGCTATCGATGAGTTCGGATCTGTCGCTGGCGACACGGACGCCCCAGACGTTCTCCAAAGAGGCGAGTGCCTTGTCCGGATCGCGCTCTTCCGGCGCCTTCCCCATCAGCACGACGTCGCGGCCGACGAAGCGAAGGCTGGCCCAATCGAAACCCGCGCGCTTTAGCGCTTCGCCCGAGCGGTGCGCGAGATCGTACTCGATACCGTCATGTTCGAGTTGGACGGCAACCCAAGTCAACATTGCAATCGGGACGAGTCCCAAAAGCCAATATGATGGATTGCAGCGCATGCGCAGGCGACTCCGAATACTTACAGACGACGAAAGGGAGCGGACGAGCAAAACCCACTGGTGGGAAGCGATGCGCTAACCCGCCAACGTGGCCTACTCTGATCCGAACGGATCCCCTCGCCCCAAGTATAGACAAGTGGGAACGCCATTCCAAGCCGCGCCGAGCTCATGCAGCGTCCGCTAACCATCTGAGAGAAAAAGAAATCTTTCGCCCCCTGCGGAAGCGATCACAGCCTGTGGCTCAAGTACCGCTTAATACTTTTTACTTGCACCCCTTCGCGGCAACGGCGTGGCGGCAGGGCCGAACTTACAAAACTGCCAGTGGATCGCGGGGAGCTATTCAGACGCGACACACGCTAAGGAGCGTAGCCCGGGGGAAGGACAACCACCGAAAGGCCTGCAGCTCGCAATACCCCGGCCTCGTCCGCCTCCCCGCTCGGCTCGAGCGCCACGCGCATTCTGATCCGCACGACGCGGCCGCCTTGGGCACTCGCCGCCACGATGTTGTCGATGACGGCCTGAGCATCTTGTGCCCGTGCCCCGACCGGATATCTCCGGGCTTCGCGGCGGGCGAACTCCGTCACGGCAGCCGGAACGTCTTCGTCGAAGAAAATATGGTCGGCGCCGCGCAGCGTTCTGACCGCTCCAAGCGTCAGACCTTCCGCACCGCCGGGGCCGATTTCGATGATGACGACCGGGTGGCGGCGGTCTTCAGCCGCAACATCGCCCATCAACTGATCGAGATCCGCTGGCGTCGGTCCGCGATCGGCATTGCGTATCGCGAAGTCCGTGAACCGCTGCCAGAAGCGCCGCTTCTTCTCCATGGTGTCGCCGAGGCGATCGCTGTCGCGCCGTAAGGTTCGCGCAGCCTCGGCCCAGCTCTTGAAGCTTTCCGGCAGCAGCCCTTCGATGAGCGAGCGGATCGCCTGACCGAAGACGGGCGCCGCGCCGTCCGTCGAGATCCCGACGACAAGGGGCGAACGATTGACGATCGCGCCAAACTGAAAATCACAGAATGCCGGACGATCGACGACGTTGACAGGCACGCCGGCTGCGCGAGCGGCAGCCGCGAATTCCGCAGCCTCCGTGTCGTCGCCCAAGGCGCCGACCGCGAGCGCCGCGGATCTCAGATCCTCCGGCGTCCAGCGGCGATCCTTCAAGACAAGCCGGCCGTTGGGAGGCGAGGCCGCCAGTTCCCGAAAACCTTCGGCAAAGCTCTCCGCGAACACTTCGACATGGGCGCCCGCGGCCGACAGAAGCTCGGCCTTCCACAGCGACGGTTCACCTCCGCCCGCCAGAACGACCCGCTTGCCGTCGAGCTTGAAGAAAACGGGGAGCACCGCCAGCGCCGCGATGCGGTGGGCAACAGGATCGGACACGCTCGGTCTTTCGTCTTGCATTGAGGATCACACGCGCCGCAACCCGGCGCCCGTGAGACGCCGGAAGGCTCTCGTGTTCCTATCGGCCGGACGCCGAACGAACAAGGTTTTCTGAGCGTGTCGGGCGCGGAAGCTCACAATGCCGTCTATTGCGACGCCTGCTGGCCGATTTTCGTCACCTCTTCAGCCGTAACGCTGGACTTCGCGGCACCGAAACGCGCGGTGACGTAGTTGACGACAGCGGCAATTTCTTCCGGCGAATAGGCTTTGCCGAATGCCGGCATCGTAACCTCGCCGGTTGGCGAGTGGCGGGTCACGCCCCAGATCACGGCTTGTGCGACATTCCTCGCGCTCGGATCGTTGATGGCACGGCCGCCGACGAAGTTCGCGTACGACCGGACAGGGCTTTCACCCGACCATCCGTGACAGGCCGCGCAGGCACCCGCGAAAATCATCGCGCCACGCTCGTTTTCGGAAATCTCATGCGCTTTCGGAAACGCTGAGGCCAGCGTCGTTTTGGGGACCGGAAGCTCCGGGTCGGAAATCGGCGGAATTGTTTTCAAATACGTCACGAGCGCTTTGATGTCTTCGGGCTCCAAATGCATCAGGCTCATATCGATGGCCTCGCCCATGGGTCCGGAAGCCGTCCCCAAGCCTTCCACGTGGCCATGCGCGAGAAACTTCGCCGTCGTGTCCGGGTCCCAGCTGCCGATGCCGGTCTCATTGTCTTGCGTTATGTTGTAGGCCTTCCACCCGGCCGTCACCGCGCCTGCGAATTTTTTGCGGTTGTTCAGCGCCTGCATAAGATTGCGCGGCGTATGGCACTCGCCGCAATGGCCCAGCGCTTCGGCCAGATATGCACCGCGATTCCATTCCGCGCTTTGTTTCGGATCGGGCCGGAACCGCTCGTCGCTATTGTAGAGGAGCGACCAGAACACCATCCCCCAACGTTGATTGAATGGGAAAGCAAGTGTGTTCGGCGGGGCCTCGCGACGGACCGGGGCAAGGCTGAACAGATAGGCCTTGATTGCCAGCACATCGTCATCGGCCAACAACGTATAAGATGTGTAGGGAAATGCCGGATAAAGGCGCGACCCGTCAGGCGCGATGCCCTTATGGACGGCATTCAGGAAGTCGGCATCGGTCCACTTGCCGATACCCGTTTCCTTATCGGGTGTGATGTTGGGCGAGTAGAGCGTGCCGAACGGAAGATTGAAAGCAAGGCCGCCAGCATAAGGTTCGCCGCCCTTGGCCGTATGACACGCCTCGCAATCGGCCGCGCGCGTCAGATACTTTCCGCGCGAAACGAGATCGTCTTTTGCTAGCTTCGCCGGAACGCCCGTCGGATTGCCGTCCGTGTAATCGGAAAGGGCGACCGAGCCACCCTTTGCAAATGCCATCGGCCCCGGCACGTAGATGATCCAGACTGCAGCGATGAGTATGATAACTGCGAGAAGCGCCAACCAATACGATCGCTTCATGCCGGCTTTCTCCCCGCGAGCACGTCGCGGTCGATTGGCAACCTTCGCAATCGAACCCCTGTCGCCGCGAAAAGCGCATTCGTAAGAGCTGGCGGGGCGGCGGTCGTTCCCGTTTCGCCGATCCCCCCGGGATACTCCGTGCTGGAGATCAGATGCACCTCGATTTTCGGCGCTTCATTGATCCGCAGCATCCGGTAGTCATGGAAATTGCTCTGCTCGACGCGCCCCTTCGTGATCGTTATTTCCCCGAACAACGCCGCGGTCAGACCGAAAATGAGTCCGCCTTCGAGCTGAGCGACGATGGTGTCGGGATTGACGGCGATACCGCTATCGACGGCCGAAACGAACCGGTGCACGCGAACTTCGCCGTTCTCATCGACTTCCGCCTCGCAAACGGTCGCAATGAAGCTACCGAAAGCCGTTTGAGCGGAGATGCCTCTCGCGGTGCGCGCAGGAAGTGCCCCACCCCAGCCGGATTTCGACGCAGCGAGCTGAACGGCAGCCTTGAGGCGCGGCGTAGCGTCGAGCATGTTAAGCCGATACGCGACGGGGTCCGCGCCGGCCCGGTGGGCGAGTTCATCGATGAAACTTTCGCTCGCAAAGAAATTATTGTTCGGCCCGACTCCGCGCCAGAACCCCGTCGGAACCGCCGGCGCCTCCGCCCGAACGTACTCCACCCGAACGTTGGGAACGCCGTAAGGGTTATCGGTCGCGCCGTCGACGGCGTCGATATCGATGCCTTTCTGAAACGCCGGAGGCAGCCAGCGGGCAATGATCGCCGCGCCCGTGATCCGTTGTGTCCAGCCGGTGACCTTGCCGTCCTTCACGCTCGCCGCGAGCGCATCGTGATAGACTGGCCGGTAGACATCGTGCTGCATGTCCTCTTCACGCCGCCAAACGACCTTCACTGGCCCCTCGACGTGCTGAGCGATCCGCGCCGCTTTGACCGCCATATCGGGCTCGAGCCGTCGACCGAACCCGCCACCGATCAGGAAATTGTGCGCCGTCACTTTTTCGGTCGGCAATCCGAGCGCTTTGGCGACCTCCGACTGAACGCGTGCGATAACCTGCGTTCCGGTCCAGATCTCACAGGCGTCTTTGGTGAAGTGGACGGTGCAGTTGAGCGGCTCCATCGCCGCGTGGGCGAGAAACGGCAATTCGTAGACCGCTTCGTATCGCTCGCCGGCGGCGAAAGCGGCTTTGACGTCGCCCTGTTCTTTGGCGACGACGCCCTCGCCCTTGCTGGCATTCCGCAAAGCATCCCAGACTTCGGCAGACCCAATAGCAACGTTCGGTCCCTCGTCCCACGTGATGTCCAGCGCATCGAGGCCCTGCATCGCAGTCCACGTCGAGTCGCCGACCACCGCGACAAGATCATCCAGCACGACGACCTGACGAACGCCTTTTATGGCCTTGGCCCTGGTATCGTCGACGCGCCCGACTTTGCCGCCGAATACCGGACATTCCGCGACCGTCGCAAATTGAACGCCAGCCGGCATCACGTCGATGCCATACTGGGCTGTACCGTTGGCCTTCTCCGGCGTGTCCTTGCGCTTGATCGGCTTGCCGATCAGCGTGAAGTCTTTGAGCGGCTTGAGCGACGGATCGCTGGGCGGCTTCTGGGTTGCAGCTTGCGCGGCGAGTGCTCCAAAGCCGAGCTTACGCCCGCTTCCGTCGTGGATCACCTCGCTATTCGACGCCCGGCAGCTCGACGGCTCGACGTCCCATTGTTGCGCGGCAGCGGCGACAAGCATTGCTCGCCCGGTAGCGCCAGCTTTGCGAAGTGGCATCCAGAAAGCCCGCACCGAAGTCGAGCCGCCCGTCGCTTGAATGTGAAACACCGGATTGGCGTAAAGCTTCTCGTCGGGCGGCGCGTGCTCCAGAACGACCTTATTGAAGTCAGCGTCGAGTTCATCCGCCAGGATCATCCCGACGCTCGTATAAATCCCTTGCCCCATCTCGACTTGCGGCATGACGAGCGTCACGACATCGTCGTTGCCGACGCGGATGAACCCATTAGGCGCAAAGCTCTGATCTGCCGCGCGCGCAGTCGGCAGGCGAAAACTGACAAGCAAAACGCCCGCAGCTCCCGCCTTGAGAAGATCTCGGCGAGAAAGGGGGCTTGCCTCGGAGGCGAAGTTTCTTTGCATATGAACCTCCGTCATGCCGCTCCAGCTTTTTTAATCGCCGCGCGAATGCGGACGTAGGTACCGCAGCGGCAGATATTCCCGGCCATCGCCGCGTCGATGTCGTCATCACTGGGATTGGACGTATGGGCAAGCAGCGCCGCCGCCGACATGATCTGCCCGGACTGGCAATAGCCGCACTGGATGACCTCGAGATCCAGCCATGCCTTCTGAACCTTGGCACCGGCATCCGTCGCACCGATGCCTTCGATTGTCGTAATCGCGCGGTCGCCGACGGAGCCGATCGGCAGCTGACACGAGCGCACCGCCTCGCCGTCGACATGAACGGTGCAGGCTCCGCACTGAGCGATGCCGCATCCGAACTTTGTGCCTGTCATTCCCAGTAAATCGCGGAGCGCCCACAGAAGAGGCGTGTCGGGGGAAGTATCAACGTCTCTGGACTGACCGTTGATTTTCAGAGAGATCATCACGTGCTCCCGGCGCTTGAATGATCAATGCATTGCTCGCCGACGAAATCGCACGATGCCGCGCGACATCCTTCGAGTTTACACGTTTATATTACAGATATAATTCAAACGATCCAAGCGACGAAAAAGCCGGGATAATCGGCGTTTCTCTGCCACCGATATAGTCAGGCCGCATGATCGGTATGCGTTCTTTGATGCGCGCTATTCTCTGCCTTCGACAAATACGAAACGATCGTTCGAGCGACTGGCGGCGCGAAGAGGATATTGCGATGGCCGAAGCCCGCATACGGAAGCAATTCCGCACCATCAGCTTCCGAAACGATCTCTTCGGCACATCGAAACGAAACCTCGTGGTCCTCGCGGTCATGTACGACAAGGGATTCGCACCCCGTCGCCCGCAAAAGCTTGACGACGGTGAAGCTGTTGAGCGAGCGGCCTGATATGCGCTCCAGCCGCGCCTCGAACGCGCGCCGTCCCGCGCCATCAAGACCCCACCGCTCCGCAAACTCACCCGTAACTTCCGGAAGCCTATTCGGACTGGCAACGAGAACGATACGCGGCGTCGCAAGGGCATAGGGCATTGGTGGTCGCCCTTCGGCGGCAACGAGCGAGACCATGCCGCCGAACGAATGCGCAACGATCGCGCTGAGCGGGCCAAACCGGCGGCCAATGATTGCGGTCGCACGCGCACATGCGATGAGATTGGTCGAACGTTCGCCGCTGAGCCCATGCGCCGGCAGATCGAACAGAACGACGCGGTATCCCGCCCGCCTTATCGGCTCGGCAAGAGCCGTCATAAATGAAGCTTCGCCAGTCCATCCGTGCACGACGAGTACGGTGCCCAACGCAACTCTGCGGTCCGGCTCGAAGATATAGGCTTGAATAGCGGCGACCGGCGTCGCGATCCGGCGCCAGTGGGCATTGCGCAAATGAAACCGCGCCCGCTGCGCGAGCTGCGAATGGTTGGCAGCGCGGTAATACGACAATTCCGGCATGCAAAAGAGCCGAAAAGCCGCGTCGCCGGCGAGGCCAGCTGGAAGATGCGACAGGGACCGTCCGGCCCATGCTTTTTTAGGCACCCAGATCATTCTCTATTTCTGAAATCGGAGTTCCAAATGCGCAAGACCGCCCGCCCGATCAATTTGCTGCAATGGTTGACAGCTTGTTGCACCGCTTCTTTGATCAGCCAAACACGACCCTAGGATTTGTTAATACGGCGATAACCTTCAATAGGTTCCACCGTCGGCTTCAAAGCGAGGCGACGCACGCTGAAACAAAGTACGCTGTTCATATTCGGCGGATTGGTGGAGGGCACGCGCCCGCTGTTGCAGCTGGACTGCTATTCCGCCGATGCAGTGCTCGTCCGCGCTCCCTAAGTCTTGATTATCGGCACAATGATCCTCCATTAGCGGACCACTCGCCTCGACGGCCTTTTGCCCAGCCCCCAAAAAGGAACGGCTATTGATATCGCCAGCAGAGTTGCATCATCTTTTTGAAACGTACGGCATCTGGACCGTTGCCATCATCGTCGGGCTCGAAAGCTTGGGCATTCCGTTGCCGGGCGAGGCGGTGCTGATCATCGCGTCGATCTATGCCGCCACCCACGACGGCAACATCGCCATGGTCATCGCGGCAGCGACCATCGGCGCTATCGTCGGCGACAACATCGGCTATCTCATCGGCCGTGAATTCGGTTATCCGCTGGTTTTGAAATTCGGCTCCTATCTCGGCTTGACCGAAGGCCGCATAAAGCTCGGTCAATTCCTTTTCCAGAAACACGGCGGCAAGGTCGTATTCTTCGGACGTTTTTTTGCCGTTCTTCGGTTCCTCGCAGCCTTACTGGCGGGCATCAATCGCCTGGCGTGGCCGAGGTTTCTTGTGGCCAACGCACTCGGAGGCCTCGTTTGGGCGAGTATCGTCGGTATGTCCGCCTACACCTTGGGCCGCAGCATTCACGAGGTACAGGGGCCGCTCGGGGCCATCGCAATCGCGATTGCAATTGGAATAGTGATCGCAATCTTCGTTTACCTAAAGCGCCACGAAGCGGAACTTCAAGCCGAGGCCGAAGCTTCACTACCGGGCCCACTCCCTGGCCTTCGCACGGGAGAACCGCCGACCGTCGGCTGAGCGCCTCAAAACGATCTCAAAATCAACGACCCCAACCCAAACAGATCGGAGTGATATCCTTGAATAATCAGGATGGAGCAGACATTTCGATTTACCGGCCGTTATCGCCTGGGGAACGATGTTGCCCGCTTTTCGCCCGTGTTAGCCGCGTATCAATGATCTCTGGAACCATCTCGAAGGCATATCTCATATGAGAGGATTTCTCGCCGCCGCTTACGATCAACTGAAGCTGGCGCTTGCTATCCGTTCGCTTCTGCCCCCGCGTCCGGGCGACCTCGCAGCCCGCGCGAAGGCCAAGGAAGAGCGCTTCCGCCATTTGCTGCAATACGCCTATGACAATTCCCCCTACTATCGAAAGAAGTTCCAGGGGATCGATCTGAAAACCTGCGCCATTACTGATCTTCCAACCCTCACGAAGGTCGAGATGATGGCAAATCTCGACGACATCTTCACCGACCGCGACCTTCGCCGCGCCGACCTTGAACGTTTCATGTTGGACCCCGCCAACATCGGCGCCTACTTCAAAGACAAATTCGCCGTCTGCCACACCTCGGGAAGCCAGGGGCAACCGGCGATCATCGTTCAAGACAAGCCCGCGATTTTGACGACCTTTGCGGCCCAGTTCGCACGCGGCAAGAAATTGAGCCGGCGGTTTCTGCCGCACCTCCAGCGCCTGTTCAATCCGGCGCGCTTCTCGATCATCACGCAAAAGCCGGGGTTTTACCCAAGCAGCACATTCTTCAATTATTTCCCCGAACGCGCGCGCCGCTTCCTCAAGTTGCAGCGTCTCTCGGTATTCGATCCGCCCGACGTGCTTGTCGCGAAGTTGAATGAATTTCAGCCGAACTTCATCACCGGCTACACGAGCTCTCTCGAGACGATCACGCGCGAACTCCAAGCGGGACGCCTGAAGCGTCCCCGCGATCTCGAGCAAATGATGAACATCAGCGAGCCGCTCCCCGAGCCCATCGCGCAACGCGTGGAAAAAGCTTTCGGAGTGCACATTACGAACGTCTACAGCATGGCCGAATGCATGGCCCTCACCTGCGGATGCCAGACGACGCACGGCAGCCACCTCAACGACGAACTCGCGTTCCTCGAAGTCGTCGACGCAACCGGCAAGCCCGTTCCGAACGGCACGCAGGGAAGCAAGGTGCTTCTGACGAACCTGTACAATATGGCCCAGCCCATCATCCGCTATGAGATCGACGACATGGTCACGATCAGCGCGACGCCGTGCGACTGCGGAAGTCTCCTGCCCCTCGTCAAGGCCGTCCAAGGACGATCGAAGGATCAATTCTGGGTTAACGTCGACGGCGAGATCCGCGATCTTCCGTATTATGTTTTTCTCCTCGCCCTCCACAACGAGACGAGGCTGGCCGAGCATCAATTTCTTCAGACCGGCGTTAACCGGTTCGTTCTGCGCGCCGCAGCCTTGCCCGGCCAAACGCTATCCGTCGAGAAACTCCGGCAGTACATCCAACAGTCGGTGACGGCGGAGGGGCTTGCGAATGTCATCCACTTCGACATCGAACTGGTGGATCGCATTCTCCCGGAGGAATCCGGAAAGGTCCGTCGCGCAAAGAACATGTTCGGTCCCCCGCCGGCATCGCCTGAGCTTGAAGGACGGCCAGCTGCCGAAGTCCGCTGAGAGAAGCGCGGCCCCGTTGCCCCTTTCTTGCGAGGAACCCCAGCTGACAAATCCAGTTGAATGGATGCGGCTTTCTTTGCGGAGTATCAGTCATGACCAGAAAAATGCTGAAGATCGTCGACGGTCCCGACAAGCCTGCGTTGCGGTGTGCATTGGCATATCCTGATAGCGAGCGGGTTCACTTCATTCTTGAGGGTGACGCGACAGACGCAACGATCGCGCGCATCGAGGAGCAGGCGGAAGGTTTTACTTTCGAGATCAACGGCTGGCTAACGACCGGCGTTCACAAAGGCGAGACGTTCCTGGGGATTTACAGTGTGGAGACGCGGTCCGGGCAGATCGCTCTTGGCATCGGCGCTTAATCTCGTGGGGGGCCGCCTAAACCGCGCGGCCCTTTTTCAATCCCCTGCCTGATCTGCCTATTTCGTGAAATGCTCGCTTGCGGCGGGCTCACTGAATAACCTCTGCGCGTGGCTGATCCTCACCTGACAGTTCGCTTTTTGATCCATTGCATCCAGCCGCCCCGCCGGAAGACGTATCCCGAACCTCAGGCCGCACTCTCCGCGTGCTCGACAACTTAACACAATACGATAAGAGATCGACGCGCCTGCGCGATCGCGAGGGGACGCCTTATGAGAAGACGGGACACGTGAAATGAAAGCGATCAAAATCACCGCTCCTGGCGGATTGAACAACCTGGCCCTCGTCGATCTCGCGGATCCGGGCAAAGCCGGGCGTGGCGAAATCCGCGTTCGCATTCATGGTAGTTCGCTCAACTTTCACGACTACCTCGTCGCGACCGGAAAAATGCAGACGGCCGATGGACGAATTCCGATGTCCGACGGCGCAGGCGTCGTCGAGGACGTGGGTGAAGGCGTCACGGAATTCAAAGTCGGTGACCACGTCGTATCCTGCTTTTTCCCGCTTTGGCAGGATGGTCCGCCCGACGTCGACAACTTCGCCTCGACCCCGGGTGACGGCATCGATGGCTACGCTTGCGAAGTCGTCGTGCGCCAGGCGAATTGGTTCACCCACGCGCCCAAAGGCTACAGCCATGCCGAAGCGGCAACGCTCACAACCGCCGGGCTGACGGCATGGCGCGCGCTCGTGGTCGATGGCCACCTGAAAGCCGGCGACACCGTTCTCATTCAAGGCACCGGTGGCGTATCGATTTTCGCCCTGCAGCTCGCCAAGGCGATGGGTGCCGAGGTGATCGTCACGTCCTCATCTGACGAGAAGCTCGAACGCGCCCGCGCGCTCGGCGCCGATCACCTGATCAACTACAAGTCCGTACCGCAGTGGAGCGATCGCGTTCGCGAACTCACGGGCGGACGCGGCGTCGATCACGTTGTCGAAGTCGGTGGGCCGGGTACGCTACCGCAATCCATCGCATCGGTCGCAATCGGCGGGCACATCTCGTTGATAGGCGTGCTCACCGGCCTCTCCGGCGAAGTCCCGACCTTTTTGCTGATGGCGAGGCAGGCGCGCCTAAAGGGTCTTATCGTCGGCAGCCGGCGGGAGCAGATTGAATTCACCCGCGCACTTGACGCCACAGGCATACGCCCAGTGATCGACCGCAGCTTCCGCCTCGCGGAAATCGCCGATGCGTTCCGGCTGCAAGAAGGGGCCAGTCACTTCGGTAAGATCTGCCTGGAATTCTAACGGCTCACCGCACACAGCACACTGGCGAAATGCTGCGGAAAGTAGACGATGGCGACACCGGCCGACATGAGGGCACCGCCAGCCAAAAGATTGAGCCTCGTACCTCCGGTCCGCCTGTTGAGCCACGAGATCCCATAAGCTGATGCAATCACGGCCGGCACGGTGCCGGCGCCGAAGCCGAGCATGAAAGTCGCGCCTTGCACGCCCGTGCGCGTCAGAGTTGCCAGCAACGCCGCGCCGTAAACCATCGGGCAGGCATTGAGCCCCCAAACGATGCCGAGTATGACGGGGGCTAAGTATCGGCTCTGCCCGGCAGGACGCAGCAGGGAGTTTACCCTGGACGCGAGAACCTCCATGCCATGATCGATGAAGGCCAGCCTCGGCATCAGCCCGGCGAGCACCAGCCCCATCCATAACAGCGACGCACCCGCCGCCCATTGCAGCACGATCGGGCTCTGCATCGGCATGTGAGAAAGAATATCACCGCCAAAAGCTCCGGCCGCGGCGCCGATTGCCGTGTAAGTCAAAATGCGCCCGGCCTGCATCAGTAGGAGATTGAGACTTCTATCTCCGGAAGTTTTCGCGCCGAGCAGCAGGTTCGCTCCGCAGGCAATGCCACCGCACATCGCGCCGCAATGGAACGCGCTGGCAAGCCCGACAGCAATCCCGCTGAAGAAGCTCTCGCTAAACATCGTCGGCTCGGCTCCGATCCGATTCCGTCTCCATGCGATCGTTGTCATCGCTGATCGCGCGCCACTTGGCGCCTTCGAGATCGTCGAATTGGCCGCTGCGAAGTGCCCAGAGGAAGGCGGCGAGCCCCATCATGCCGAGCGTCAGCGCCGCAGGAATGAGCCAGGCAAGCGACGTCATACCGATGCTCCGACGTTTGGAAGGCGCAATGCCTTCGAGCGAAGACGAAGCGCATTAGCCGTGACCATGATCGACGATCCCGACATGGCCAGCGCGGCAATCAAAGGCGTCACGTAGCCCGCCATCGCGAGCGGCACGAAAATCGAATTGTAGAGAATTGCGATCGCAAAGTTCTGCAACGCTAGACGGCGTGCGGCCTTGGCGACCGACAGCGTCTCAATGACCGGCCGAAGAACGTCGCCTTGAAAAACGGCGTCCGCCGTGGTCTGCGCGATGTCGATGGCGGATGCCGGCGACAGCGAGGCATGTCCGGCAGCAAGCGCCGGCGCATCGTTGAGCCCGTCGCCGACCATCAGCGTCTTGTATCCCCGCGCCTTCAAGACTTCGATCGCGTCCAGCTTCTGGTCTGGACGAACCTCAGCAGTCCAATCCTCGATGCCGCAAGCCGCAGCCGTTTGCGCAACGGCGGCGCGCCGGTCTCCGGATAACAGTCTGACGAGATATCCTGCGTGCCGGAGTTCAGAAACGCACGCGGCCGCGTCCTTCCGTAGTTCATCCACGAAGTTGAAGCCGACAGCGGGCTTGCCTTCGGCCGCGTACCAGATCGACGTGTTCCGATCCTTGACGCCGGCCCAGGCAGCCGACCCGACCTTCTCCTCGAAGCCCATTGACGTCGTGACGAGCCCCGAACCCGGAACTTCTTCGACGCCCTCGACAGCGCGCGTTTGAATGCCCTCCGCACGTGCAGCCTTGGTCAACGCTTGCGCGAAAGGATGTTTGCTCATCCCTGCAATCGATCCTGCCCGGCCCAGAGCAGCCGCATCGACGCCATCGCTCGTCTCGAGCCGCAACTCTCCCGTCGTCAGAGTCCCCGTCTTGTCGAAGACGACGCAATCAATCTCGGCGAGACGTTCGAGCCCGTCAGGAGCTTTGACAATAACGCCTTTGCTGAACAGACGGCTCATCGCAGCGACCTGGACAGCGGGCACGGCGAGAGCCAAGGCGCACGGGCACGTAATGATGAGAACAGCGATTGCGTGCGTGAGAGATTGATCCCACGGCGCGCCGAGCACCATCCATAGGATGAACGTGAGCAGTCCGAGAACATGGACCGCGGGCGCGTAAATTTGCGAGGCGCGATCTGCAAGCCGGACATAGCGGCCGCGGCTTTGCTCGGCGTTGAGCATCAAGCGGCTAATTTCGCTCAGGAGCGTGTTGTCTTCCGCGGCAGTAATGCGCACGCGCAGGGTGCCGGCACAATTGATCGTACCCGCATAAACGGAATCGCCGATGGAAACGGCGCGCGGCCGCGTTTCGCCACTGATAAGACTCTCGTCGATATCGCTCTGGCCGGAGATCACCTGCCCGTCACCCGCAATGCGCTCGCCCGCGGCGACGGCGATGATCATGCCCGGCTTGAGCGCGCTCGCAAGCACGAGCTTGGTTGATTGATCCGGAGCGACGAGTGTCCCGTTCGTCGCCCTGAGACCAATCAGGTTCTCGGCCGCTCCACGCGCCTTGGTCCGCATGCGTTCGTCGAGCACTCTGCCGATCAGCAAAAAGAACAAGAGCGTCGTCGCGGCATCGAAGTAGATCTGCTCCGAACCGCGCATCGTCTGAAACAGACTCATGCCCGTCGCCAGCAGCACGCCGAGCGAAATGGGCACATCCATGTTGAGGCGCCGTGATCTCAATGCCGCAAGCGCCGACTTGAAGAAGGGTTGACCTGCGTAAGCGACGGCGGGCAGCGCGATGAGCGCGGATAGCCAATGGAACAGATCCATGAGGGAGCTGTCCATGTCGCTGACCTCTCCGGACCAGACCGCCACGGAAAGCATCATGATGTTCCCGGCCGCAAAACCGGCAACACCGAGACGAGGGAGAAGCTCGCTCACACGCGCGGCCTGCTCCGTCTCTGCGTTCGCGATCAGGGCCGAAGCCCGAAATCCCGCATGCTCGAGAGCTGCCGTCAGGTCGATCGTAGAGCTGAGAGACGGGTCGACCACGACGGATACGCGCTTGGTCGTCAGGTTTGCGCGGGCCGCATCGACGCCACGCAGGGCGCGCAGCGTATTTTCAACCGAACGGATGCAGTTCCCACAAACGATGCCCGGGACCGAAAGCACGATAGTCTGCCGCGCCTCTGCGCCCGGCGCCTGCGCTGCAAGCCCGGCGTCTAGGGCTGCTTCCATATCCGTTCCCTCGATCTGTAAACGGCCTTGTCCTTCTCCAAAGCGGTGACGGAAAGCGTCCACGAGCCTTCCGAAAGTCCCGAAATGTCGGCGGCGTAAGTCCCGTTCCCCGTGGGCACCAAGTCAAAACGGCGATCGAATATGTCCGTTGTCGCGCGACCGATTTCCGCCTTCACGAGCAAACCATCGATGGGTTGCCGGTTCTCATCCGTCAACGCAATCGCAAGGCGGCCGGTCTTGGAATCGAACGTTCGGCTTTCATGCCACCCGAGCCGGTTCTGGTCCGCTTCTTCCTGGAGCGTTCGATTGTAGGCCACGCCTTTGCGATAAGCGTCGGCTGTGTCGCCGCTGAACGTAGAAACGGCTTTGGTGATCAAAACCGCATCCACGGCCGTTACCGTCAGAAAGAACCCGGCCAGCATAGCGAAGACATGCCACCCGCGAAGTGAACCTTTCGATACTGCAACGCTCATGACGGACTCCTGAATGTCGTGGCGCGTGATGCCGTCTCGCCGCCCTCCACATCCTGCAGTTCGATCGTAACGGGCTCGGCATCCGACCTCAGTTCCTTCCTTTGTGCGCCCGAGAGCATGAGGAAGACTTTGACGGCTCTGACTTCTGATGGGCCGACTTCTATCATCGGGTCAGCGCCGTCGAACTCCACGAATTTCGGCTGAAGGCCAGGCGGCCCGATGAAGCGCAACTTGAAGTGCCGTGCCCGCTCGACCTTGTTCGCGATCTTGATCATGTAGCCGTTGCGCAGTCCGCCGTCGCTCAACACGACGAAAAATGGATTGCGATCCTGGATGACGCTGAACTCGAAGTCGGCACGATTGAGCAGCGACCATCCCATAAGAGACGCCACAAACGCGATCATAGCCGTATAAAGCATCGTGCGAGGACGAATGATCCGCCAGCCCTCGCGCGGCGCGTTTGTGGCGTTGGAAAGGTTGCCGATAGTCGTATAGGCGATGAGTTCACGCGGCCGGCCGACGCGATCCATGATCTCGTTGCACGCATCGATGCAGAGCGCACACTGGATACATTCGAGCTGCGATCCGTCGCGAATGTCGATGCCCATCGGACAGACCGCGACGCAGGCCTTGCAGTCGATGCAGTCGCCGCGACCATCCCACGTCGTGCCCGTCTTGTGGGCGCCGCGCGGCTCACCCCGAAGCTCGCGATAGGAAATGAGAAGCGAATCGCGATCGACCATCGCGCCCTGAATGCGTGGCCAAGGACACATGTAAATACAGACCTGCTCACGGGCGAGCCCACCAAGCAGATAAGTCGTCAGCGTAAACAGTCCGAGGAAGAAATAGGCGACGGTCGGTGCCGTACCGTGCATCAGTTCAATGGCAAGTGTCGGCGCATCACCGAAATAGAAGACCAGCGCACCGCCCGTTGCGACCGAGATCGCCAGCCACGACAGATGAGTTATCGATTTCTTCCAGATCTTTTCGAATGACCACGGCTGGGCATCGAGGCGCAACTGCGCATTGCGATCGCCTTGCCAGAAACGCTCGACGGCAATCATCAGGTCTGTCCAGACCGTTTGCGGGCAAGCGTATCCGCACCACATGCGGCCGGCGATCGAAGTGACGAGAAAGAGGGTCAGCGCTCCGAGAACAAGGAGCCCAGTGACGTAGTAGAATTCTTGCGCCCAGATTTCGATGGGGCCGAACAACAGGCGCTGATTGGCGAAGTCGAACAGGATGGCCTGATCGGGCAAGCCCTCTCCGCGATTCCACCGCAACCACGGCACGACGTAGTAGACGGCGAGCGTAACCGCCATCACAATCCACTTGATGCCGCGAAATGGTCCTCGCGCACGCCTTGGATAGATTTTCTTTCGCGGCACGTAGTCCGACTGCCGCGGAGGCGACGGCGGCGTTGGGCGCCCCTCGTCTCCGATCAGAAACTTGTTCGGTCGGTCCATCGTGTTCATTTCGGCTTTTCCGCGCCTGGCGCGGGAGCGGAGGCACTCGCAGCATCGGCTTGCCCTCCGCCGAGGGAATAGACAAAGAGCGTCAGCATTTTTACCGCGACCGGATCGAGACGCTCGGACCACGCCGGCATCGCGCCGCCACGCCCGGTTCGGATGCTCTGCATCACGGCCTCTTGCGAGCTGCCGTAAAGCCAGATGGCGTCCGTCAGGTTGGGCGCACCCATATCCTGATTGCCTTTGCCGTGATCGCCATGGCACGCGGCACAGTTGTCAGCAAAAATCTGCGCGCCTCTCTTTGCCGCTTCTTGATCGACATCGAGATGCGAGAACGAGCGGACGAAATTTGCGGCGTCTCGGATCTGCGCCTCATCGAGAATCTTGTCTGTTCCGAAGTGGGGCATCGAGCTGTCGTGTGCGTTCGGATTGCCGCTTCTTATGCCGAAGGCGATGGTCGTATGGATTTTTTCGAGATCGCCGCCCCAAAGCCAGTCGTCATCGTTGAGGTTAGGATAGCCGATGCCGCCCTGCGCCCCGCGCCCGTGGCAACCGGCGCAATTCTCGCCGAACAGCGCCCCACCGCCCGCAATCGAGAACTGAAACAGCTCGTCATTCTTGCGAACGTCGGCGAGCGGCATCTGGGCGATCTGCGTGCGATATTTCGCGTGGCCTGATTTCCACGCCTCGATATCTCGCTGCACCTGATCCCGCTGGCTGTAGTTCAGCACGCCCTTCGTGTAGCCGTTGATCGTCGGCCACGCGGGATACACAATCCAATACCCGATGGCCCACACGATCGAGACATAGAAGGTATAGAGCCACCATCTGGGCAGCGGCTTATTGAGCTCGTAGATATCGCCATCCCAAACATGTCCGGTCGTCTCGACACCCGTCACTTCGTCGATTTTTTTGGGATGGCTCATCGTTTATCCTCATCGGCCGGGAGCATATCGGCGCGAAACGGGATTTCCGAAGCCGCCACGAACTTGGCTTTGTTGCTTCTGCGGAAGGCGTAGATGTATGCCGCGACCATGATGCTGGCAAAAATAGCGAGCGACACAATCTGCGTGACCATTTGAATGTCTTCGTAGGCCAAGGCCGAACTCCCGTTATCGAAGGTTTGGACCGCTCGCATCGAACTTCGTGAAGTCGACGAGCGTGCCGAGCATTTGCAGATAGGCGATGACGGCATCGAGTTCCGTGGGCTCGACGTTTTCCCCCGGCGACTGGCCATCGAACTTGCGCACCTGCGCCTTCGGGTAGCGCGCGACGAGCGCCTTTGCTTCTTTGGTGTCGGGCGATATCTGTGCGACGACGTCCTTACCCGCACCCGCAATCATCTCGTCGCTATAAGGAACGCCAAGCTCCTTCAACGCCTTCATGCGCTTCGAAATGTTCGAGTAATCGAGAAGCGTGCGGTCGAGAAACGCGTAGCCCGGCATGATGGAAGCCGGCACGACCGACCGCGGATCGCGCATATGCTCGACATGCCAGGCGTCCGAATACTTGCCGCCGACGCGCGCAAGGTCTGGCCCCGTTCGCTTCGAGCCCCACTGGAACGGATGGTCGTACATGCTTTCCGCAGCCAGAGAGTAGTGGCCGTAGCGTTCGACCTCGTCGCGCAGCGAGCGGATCATTTGGCTGTGACAGTTATAGCAGCCCTCGCGCACGTAGATGTCGCGACCGGCAAGCTCGAGCGGCGAATAGGGCCGCATGCCCTGCACCTTCTCGATCGTCGACTGCACGTAGAACAGCGGCGCGATCTCGACGATGCCGCCGATCGAAACGACAATCAGCGAACCGATCAGAAGTATGATCGAGTTTCGCTCAAAAATGGCGTGGTTCACGACTATCGCTCCTGTTATTCGGCTGGCATTGCGACGACGCCGGGACGCAGCTCAGGCGCCGCCGCGACCGTCGGCTGATCACGGACGTCGACCGGTTGATCGCCGCGGATTGTGCGCCAGACGTTGTAGGCCATGATCAGCCCGCCGAGCAGGAACAGCGCACCGCCGGCCGCGCGAATGACATACGGCCAGTGCATCGCCTCGACGGTTTCGATGAAGGAGTATTTGAGGAAGCCGAGACGGTCGTAAGCACGCCACATGAGCCCCTGCGTAATCCCCGCAACCCACATCGACGAGATGTAGAGAACGATGCCGATCATCGCGAGCCAGAAGTGCCACTCGACGAGCTTCATCGAGTACAGGCCTTGCCGCTTCCACAGCCATGGCACCAGACAGTAGACGGCGCCGAACGAGATCATGCCGACCCAGCCGAGCGCGCCGGAATGGACGTGTCCGATCGTCCAGTCCGTGTAGTGCGAGAGCGAGTTGACTTCCTTGATGGACATCAGCGGCCCTTCGAACGTCGACATTCCGTAGAACGCCACGCTGACGACGAGCAGACGAATGACTGGATCGGTCCTGAGCTTGTCCCACGCCCCGGAGAGCGTCATGAGCCCGTTGATCATGCCGCCCCACGACGGCATCCAGAGCATGATCGAGAACGTCATGCCGAGCGTCTGCGCCCATTCGGGAAGCGCGGTGTAGTGGAGGTGGTGCGGTCCCGCCCAGATGTAGAGGAAGATCAGCGACCAGAAGTGCACGATCGACAAACGGTAGGAATAGACCGGCCGTTCGGCGCGCTTCGGAATGAAGTAATACATGATGCCGAGAAACCCGGCTGTCAGAAAGAACCCAACGGCATTGTGCCCGTACCACCATTGCGTCATGGCGCCCTGAACGCCGGGAAAGAGCGGATAGCTCAGCGTCCCGAGAAACGACACGGGCAGCGCCAGGTTATTGACGATATGCAGCATCGCGACTGTCACGATGAAGGCCAGGAAGAACCAGTTCGCGACGTAAATGTGCGGCTCTTGGCGACCCTTCAGCGTACCGAGAAATACGAGGAGATAGGCGACCCATACGACCGTCAGCAATATGTCGGTGTACCATTCGGGCTCCGCATACTCCTTCCCTTGCGTCACGCCCATCAAGTAGCCGGTCGCCGCGATAACGATGAAAAGCTGATACCCCCAGACGACGAACCACGGCGTCCATTTGCCAGGGAGCCGGGCCTGGCTTGTGCGCTGAACGACATAAAGTGACGTCGCGATGAGAGCATTCCCGCCGAACGCGAAAATGACGGCCGAGGTATGAACCGGCCGCAGGCGCCCGAAGTTGGTCCACGGCAAATCTAAGTTCAGCGCCGGAAACGAAAGTTGCCAAGCGAGAATATCGCCAACGAGAAATCCGGCGACACCCCAGAAAACGCACGCGACCGTCGCAACGCGAATGGGACCGTCGAAGTAGCCGGAACGCTTCTCCTGTCTGAGGTTCGTCGGATGCGTTGCAACGTAGAAGCCGGCTGCCACCGCCGTCGCCAACACCATGAGCCCATGGAGCCGAAGGATCTCCTCCTCTCCGGCAAGCGCGAACACAAGACCGACCGCGCCGATGATGACTGCGCTTATCAGCGCCAGCGTATCGCTGAGCCCAGAGCGCTCGTCCAATACGTCCTGCAAAGCTGCCTCCCGATCCCAATACGGGACGCACAATCCGACAACGGGCAGCCGACAACCTTGATCTAAGTCATGTTCGTCACGGAGGGCGGCATTAGAAATACCGCATCGATAAAAATGCGGCCTCGCGTTTTTCGAGGGGGTTCACTCATGACGGATGCCAGCGGCGCAAATCGACTGGATGATTCTGGTGTCTGCCGGACGCCCCATCCCCTGGAGATTATTGAGGAGGAGCACGCCCTGCAGTTGGAGTTGTGCGCTCTTCTGGAAAGTATCGCCGACAGCCTACCGGCCAAGCTCGAGCCAGCGTTGGCCGTGATCGCGATCTCTATTCTGAAGGGAAGCGTAAAGGCGCACACGAAGTTCGAGGAAGACGCGCTTTTCCCGATTCTCAGAGGGCGGTTGTCGCCGAACGACACCGTCGTTCAGGCACTGGCGTGCCTTAGCCAGCAACACGAGTGCGACGAAGACATCGCCGACGAACTCGTCGAGGCGCTAACGAACGCGTTGCAAAGCAGCGCGCCACAAGACCCAGAGACGCTTGGCTACATTCTTCGCGGCTATTTTGAAAACCAGCGCCGCCATATCGCATGGGAAGAAAGCGTCGTTTTGCCGGCCGCACGCAAAGCGCTGACCGTCGAAGACCTCGCACGCCTTCAGGAATGGATCATGACGAGCGACCATCCCCGTTGCATCAGAATACCGCTGCTGACGCTCAGAGCCGGGACATCATCATCGTCAATCTGCGGTAAATGCCCCTCCTCGCTCCGGCAGGAGAAATAACGGGATGTCTCCAGATTTCGTACGCCGCATGAGCACTCCCGTTCCAAGATATACGAGCTATCCGACCGCCGCTCAGTTTCGAGATACCGTCGGCGCTGAGGACTTCGCAGCAGCTCTGACCAAATTGGCGGACGACACGCCGTTTTCGCTCTACGTGCATGTGCCGTTCTGCAAGAAGCTTTGCTGGTACTGCGGCTGCAATATGAAGGTTGCACGCACCAAGGAGCCGGTCGTCCGCTATTTGAAAGCTCTCGAAGGCGAACTGCTGGCACTCGCACGGCTTGGGCTCTCCAAGCACAAGATTTCATATATGCATTGGGGCGGCGGCTCGCCCAACATCCTGACCGGCGAGCAGGTTTTCGCGTTGGCGGCGCGCGTTCGTGACTCTTTCGAGATCGACGCCAACGCCGAATTCGCCGTCGAGATCGACCCGCGTGAATCGAGCGCGTCTCTTGCGCAGGCGCTGAAGCGCGCAGGCGTCAATCGCGTATCGATTGGCGTCCAGGATTTCGACCCCGCTGTTCAGGCCGCCATCAATCGGTTGCAGTCGTTCGAAGTGACGTCGGCCTGCATAGATACTTTGCGGGATGCCGGGATCGACAAGATCAACGTCGATCTCGTTTATGGATTGCCGCTGCAGACCCGATCTGGAATAGAGTCGACCGTCGAGCAGGTTCTTTCGCTGCGCCCAAATCGGGTCGCGCTATTTGGATACGCGCACCTGCCCGCGCGCTTCGCACACCAACCGATTATTGATTCCAAGACGCTCCCCGACAGCGTCGAACGCTTTGCCCAGTCCCAAAGAGCCGCCCGCATACTCAACGCAGCAGGATACGTCCAGGTCGGCATCGACCATTACGCCCTGAAGGACGATCCGTTGGCGCGCGGACCCGTTCGCCGCAACTTCCAAGGATATACGACAGATACGTCGGAAACCCTCGTCGGCATCGGAGCGTCGGCCATCTCCAGCCTCGGCAGCGCATATTTTCAGAACGTGTCGTCTCCGGCCGAATATGAAAAGCGTATTGCAGCGACGGGGTTCGCCACGACAAGAGGCGTCAAACTGACGGACGAAGATTGCGTTCGACGCTACGTCATCGCGAAATTGATGTGCGACTTCAGCTTTTCCGAATCTGACATCCGCGAGCGCTTCGGAGCATTAGCATCGCACGTCATTCTGGAAGGCCGAGAGATGGTCGAGGCAGACACCGCAGGTCTTCTGGAGAAGGTCGAGGGCGGTTTCGTAGTAACACCCCGCGGCCAAGCATTTGTGAGAAGCATTGCGGCGTGCTTCGATACCTATCTCTACTCTGAAACGCGCGCCTCGCCCGCGATCTAGACGGTGCTTATCCGTTCCATATGAGCGGGCACCTACTCCGCTCACTGCGGATACGCGACGGCATTTGACAATCAATCTTCCAGAGACCGGGGGCTACCTGCAGCGATCTGACCAAGGGGCACCCCCGCGCCATGGCCAGCTGAAAGAAACTTCGCTGCGCATTGCATGGTAGCGATTTGGCTATACTCAGCGGCGGCCTTCGCTTCCGTGACAGACGAAGGGCGCGCGTCCCCGTCAATAACCTTGAGCATCCCATCAAGAGCGATTTTTGTCGCGAAGTATGCTTCTGCGCACGACTCTATCGCTTTTCGAAGCCCATCTGTCTGTTCGCTATTTAAGCCCGAAGGCGGAACGAGACTGCGAACGGAATAATGTGCAGCGCGACACGCGGCGCTAGCTGTGGAAGCTATCTCATATGCAAGATATCGGTCATTCTGCTCAAGAGCTTGTAAGACCTTTTTCCGGCTACCATCGCATTTCTTTCCTTCTCCGGTAATCTTCGTCCAAAGTTGCACGATCTCTTTGTGCACTTCTTCGGTCGCGGCCTTTTCTTTTGCCTTTGCTTGCGCTTCGACCTCGGCCTTTGATTTCTCAACCTCCGCGATCCGCGCTTTAGCCGCTTCTTCCGCCTTGGCTTTCTGCTCCGGTGTCGGCTCGGGCATCGTCATAGCGAACCCGAAGAATGCCGCGACGAATGTGGCCAGAGAGATTGAAGCGATCCGTTTCCGACTAGGCCGTTCTTTCCTGCCAAACCGAAATATCGAGGGCACAATTAGCCCGATGATCCCACCGAAGAACGAGACCAAGAAAACAAGCGCGAAAAGTGCCGCTAAAAATTCCACCATATCCCCCCTGGGATTACAACTCACATTGAGTAGTACGGCACAACGATTCGGCAAGCCACGGCGAATAAATAGCGAGCTCAAGGCTCGACGTTTCATCAGAGCCGTTGAGATTGATTGGTAGGAATTAGAAGTAACGCGTCGCCGCCCGTTCGATCGGACGCCAGCTACCGTTGTGACGACGCTAACAACCGGCGCGCGCTTCGCGCGTGTCGACGCGGAACAGTCGATGTTCCGGGCACGAGGTAATTCGGGTCGAGAAAGCTGGTTCTTTCGTCGTTAACGCCCCACAGACACGTACGGACAGTGCCGCGTTGCAAGACTCAGATGGGGATGTGCCAATGCTATGGCGGAGACGCAGGGATTCGAACCCTGGATACGCTTTAGGGCGTATGACGATTTAGCAAACCGTTGCCTTCAGCCACTCGGCCACGTCTCCCCAAATCAATGGGCAAGTGCCCCTATAGAGGCCACGCCAGCGCAATGCAAGACGCGACCTGAGAATGCACATGCGTGATGTGGACCATCGCTGGCCGTCGCCGCAAAGTCGTCCTAGTGTCCTGAAAGCAATACTCCTCCATTGGAAACGGGCTGAGCCGTGCACTCTTGCTTCAAAATACAGTTGAGTATCTGGGTTTCGGCGCTTCTGGGGTCGGCTGCAGCTAACGCGACCGAACTCTGCGTCAAATGCTCAGCCCCCGAGGCGAGCTATGCCTGCGTCGTCAATGGCACGTCGAATGCCACGATAGACACGGTGGCCAAGCTGTACTGCATCACCACGCTCGCGAAGGCAGGGGCCCACGAGAGCTGCTCGGTAGACCGGACAGTGACCGCACCGTGCCCAGGCGAACGGAGGGAGCTTCCCGTTCCGGCGGCTCTGGACAGTCAAGAGACCGAAGATCAGCCGCAAACCGATACTCCTCCCGGCTTGGCGAAGCCAAACCAAGGTGCAGCCGCGACAACGCCCGAAGAGTCCCACACGCCGGGGACGCTGGCAAACCCGGCCGAAGCGCCGCACGATCAGTCCAATGGCGCGCCTGCGAACGAGCAGCCGCCTAAAACCGTGCAGGAAATGGTCGAGAAAAGCACCGGACTGAGCGATACCCAGAAGTCCGCTGGCGAAGCCGCAAAATCGGCAAGCACCGCACTCGGAAAAGCTGGAGCAGCAGTGGGCGGCGCCGCCAAGAGTTCTTGGAAGTGCCTCTCGTCGTTCTTCACGAACTGCTGACACCGCATAAAAGCGATGCCGCACCCAATGCGTCACATGGTCGACGTCAATGGACGGAGACTAGCCACTCGCGGGCCAATTTCTGTGCTTTGATGATGTCGGCCTTGCTCATGTCGGTCGCGACTTCCGACCGATAGCGCTTCGCCTCGTCGTTGCCTTTGCTCGCGGCGATATTGAACCACTTATGAGCTTGAACGAGGTCGACGGCTCCATCGCGTCCCGTGCAGCAACTGAGACCGAGCTCGAAAAAGGCATCCGACTGGTCGCCCTGAGCTGAGTAATCGATTTGACGCGACAACACGTCCATACGTGCCATGTGAAAACACTCCAACAGCCGCCATCGCACTCTTCATGTCGTAAGGCGGCTAAGCCATGCGCTCGCAATAGACGAACGCACCCGAACCATGGCAGGCGTTGGATGAAAACTCGTAAAAGGCCGAACAAATTTGCTTTAACAACAAGCAAAAATTGCCTTATGCACCGCTAATTTTCGACCCGGATCGGAACATTTTGTCCGAAGTGCGACGACTGGTGATTAGACAGTAAGAAGGGTTGCCACCCTTTCCTAACCATGCTTCAAAAAGGTGGCCGCGGCGCGTCAATCGAACGACGGGGTTTGAATGTTCAGCCGGGGTTCAGCCGCGTGCTGGTAACCTTAAATTTCTGGGCCGGAAATCGGTCTTGAGGAGGGTTCGGGCTGCTCGCAGTCTGAGTGAGGGATTATGGATCAATCGGTAGTCTGCCGCTCGTTGGCGGCTGCAGGGTTCCTTTTGCTTGCGGGTTGCGCACAGCAAGGATCACACCCCGCCTACATCGGATTGTCGGATCTGTCCGGCGACGACTTCTTGGGAAATTCCGTAACCGCCCATTCCGGCGAGACATCCCAAGCACTTCGGCACGTACAGTCGAACAAGGTGCTGAGCGCAATGGCGTTCCAAACAGTAACCGGACGAACAGTCGATCCTGAAAGCCTCATCGGTCGCGGCGAATAATTGCCGATCCATCCGCCGCTCATACTTTCTTCACAGCCAAGCCCTTGATGACCGCCGGCCGCTGACCGATGTCTCCGAGCCACCGCTCGACATTCGGAAACTTGCCGATGTCCTGCCCCAGCTTCTCCCACATCCGCACCCACGTGAAACTGGCGATGTCCGCGATCGAATACTTCCCCGCGATATAGGGGCGATCGCTCAGCCGCTTGTCCAACACGCCGAATAGGCGTTCGACCTCTTTCGTATAGCGATCGATCGCGAAGGGAATTTTCTCCGGCGCATAGGTGCGGAAGTAATTGCACTGCCCAGCCATTGGACCGAGGCCTGTCGCACTCCAGAATAGCCATTGATCGACCTCGGCCTTCGCCCGCTCGCTGGACGGATAGAACGCACCGAACTTCCGGCCGAGATATTGAAGAATGGCGCCCGATTCAAAAAGCGCGAGTGGCTGACCATCAGGCCCATCGGGATCGACGATGGCTGGAATCTTATTGTTGGGCGAAATTGCCAAGAATTCGGGCGCCAACTGCTCGCCCTTGCCTATATCGACGAACGTCACCCCGTAAGGCACGCCAAGTTCCTCGAGCATGATGGAAATCTTCAAGCCATTGGGCGTCGGCCAAAAATGGAGCGCGATCGGCTCTTCGTCTCCGTCGTCCAGCATATCACTCCTTAGGGAATGAGAATGATCGAACCCGTCGTGCGCCGGGCCTCGAGATCGCGATGCGCATCGGCGGCGCGGCTCAACGGGTATCGATGATTGATGGCGATCCGAATCTGTTTGCTGAGCACCATCTCGAACAGTTCTGCAGCGTTGTCCTCAAGATCCCTAGAAGTTGCCGTATAAGCCAAAAGCGTCGGGCGCGTGGCGAAAAGAGACCCTTTCAGCGCCGTCAGCGGGAAAGGCGGCACGGCCCCTGACGAGTTGCCGAACGACACCCAAAGCCCCCTGGGCTTCAAGCAATCGAGCGACTGCGGAAAGGTGTCCTTGCCGATGGAGTCGTACACGACATCGCATCCGTTCCCGCTGGTGTACTCGCGCACACCGCTGACGAAATCATCCCGCTTTGTATTGATCGTATACGTGCAGCCGTTCTCCATCGCGAGCGCGGCTTTCTCGTCCGAGCTGACGGTTCCGATGATCGTGGCCCCGAGAGCATGCGCCCACTGGCACGCGATGAGACCGACGCCACCCGCAGCGGCATGCAGCAGCATCGTCGTCTCGGGTCCGACGCGATACATTTCACGCAGCAGGTAGCGAACGGTCATGCCTTGCAGCAGCATCGCGGCAGCGGTGTCGTAGTCGATGCCGTCTGGTAACTTCACGAGCCGGTCGGCCCGCACGGCGCGAACCTCAGCGTAGCCTCCGATGGAGCCGGCATAAGCTGCTCTGTCGCCGACCTTGAATCGGCTGACGCCGGAACCGACGGCAATCACATCGCCCGCACCTTCCGAACCGATGATGGCTGGCAAGCTCGGCAGCTTGTAGAGACCATTCCGATGATAGACATCGATGAAGTTGACGCCGATAGCACGTTGCCGAAGCAGCACTTCGCCCGGCGCCGGATCAGCAACGGGCACCTCCTCGTAGACGAGCGCTTCCGGCCCCCCGTTTGCGTGCACCCGAACTGCAAATGGCATGTCGTAGGCTCCTCTCGGATGATCTCTGGTCTAGAGATGCCGTTCTGCGGCGAATCCCGCTAGTGGCTTGACACGGGCCACATCTTAGACCCCCGTTCGCCACGAGCCTGCCACGCTGGCTTTCTACCGCCAGAGGGAAACGAAAACGGAAATTACCTTGAATCATTTCGAACATGCGCTGCACACCAGAAAATCGAACGCCGCCATGGCGCTTTTGCTCGCAACCTTCGCGGCGGCTGGCTGTGCTGGCAATGAAGCTGCATTGGGCGATCCGGCACGTGGATTGAAATGCGTCGACGACAGCAACGTCTGCATCAGCCAGCGCAAAATGGTCTACGATTCATACATGACCGACCCTTCCCGCGCTTGGGTGAAACAGCCCGCTGGCCCTCACGAATATGCCTCCGGCGTGCGTCTCATGGCGTTCAGCAGAAAGCGCAAAGAACTGAATTGCAACGAGCTGGCGCACGGCAAGGCAGAGGCCGACCGGGGCCCATCCGCCCTCAGCGGAGGCGCTTACGTCGGCTTGACCACAGGACAAATTGCACGCGCTGCGATGCTCGCGCGCGAAGTTTCGCGTGAACTTGCGCAAGAAATCGCGCGCCGGTGCCGCTAGACTTGAACCCGGCGATCCTGCTTCCTATGTGGCCGTGACACCAGGGGAACGCCGAACGAGCGCCCGCCAGGGCACCGGAACGAACGGGCCGGCTCGCGGGCTAATAATAAACTCCAACGCGAAAGTCGCTAGATGGGCGTGCAGGACTTCGTCGATGCCACTGTTGCGTATGTGAGATTGCACCAGGAATGGGCCGTTCCGATAGCGTTCGCCGTCGCATTCCTCGAAAGCTTTTGCTTTCTTTCCATCCTCTGGCCGGGCACCGCCATACTGATCGGCATCTCCGCTCTGCTCGCCCAAAGCGGTGTGGAACTCGACGTCCTTTGGCCGGCGATTGTAGCCGCTGGCGTCGGCGGCGCGCTTGGCTACGCCATCTCCTATTGGATCGGGCTCTACTACAAGGATGGTATTCGCGAGGTCTGGCCGTTCAAGCGCAATCCCGAACTGGTCGACCGTGGCCAGTCATTCTTTGCGCGGTGGGGAGCCCTGAGCGTGTTTTTCGGGCACTTCTTCGGGCCCGTCCGGGCCATCATCCCGGTCATCGCGGGGATGTACGCAATGCCGCAATGGCAATTTCAGTTGGCTAACGTCGTCTCCGCCTTTATTTGGGCGGCGGGCGTGATTGCACCGGCCTATTTCGGCCTGAGCTATCTCCTGCACTAGCCGGCGCCGAGGCATTCGGCCCGCAAAATGACGGCCGTACTTGCACGAACAGGCGCGATCCCGTAGAGGATCGCCCAACTGTTGCGCCAGGGCGCAGCGTCGAATCCTTACATTCCACCTCTCGAGGCCTGTTTCATGTCTAAGACGTCGCTCAAGAATGTTCAAAAGCAGAAGAAAAAGGCCAAGCGCACCATTCCGCGGGCGCCGCAGACCCGTATTCAGGGCAACACGACCGGCGTTCGCACGCGCCTGAAGAAGCTTGCAGGCCAGGCCCGCGCTAAGAAAGCAGCATCGGCCTAGATAGAGGCGCAGTCGCTCACTACGTTCTCTGTCTGCCTGCGTGAATGGTGACGCGAGTAACGACATGACGACGACTGCGTTCTACCCGCCGACGGTCACGCCGTCCGCGCGCGCACTGCCCCTACTTCCGTTCCTAGGCCGTTTTGTCCGCAATCCGTTGCGGGCAATTCCGCGCGCCGTCTACCATGAGCCCATCGTAACCTACGGCGGCAAGCGCCCGCTGATAGCGTGGGTTACGGGTCCCGCGCTCGTCGAAAATATCCTTCTCAAGAACGCCGAGCAGTTTCCGAAAACGCGGCTCGATCGTCGCGTCCTGAAGCCGATCATCGGCAACGGGCTGTTGACCGCGCAGGGCGAGAGTTGGCGCTGGCAGCGTAAAGTCGCGAGCCCGCCCTTCAGGCACGCCGAGCTTCTCGGCTATGTGCCGACAATGGTCGACGCCGCCGTCAATTGCGTGATGCGTTGGAGATCGCGCGGACCCGCGCCGTTCGTCACCAACGTCGAAGAAGACCTGACGGAAACGACGTTCTCCATCATCGCCCGAACGATATTGGCAGGCGTCAGCAAGCGCGATGGCGACGTTATAAAGCGCGCGGGGCGCGCCTATCTCGATCCGATCTCCTGGGAAGTCGCGGCGTCGCTCTTGCAGCTTCCGGAGACCGTCTGGCATCCGGGCAAGGGCCGCATGCGGCGAGCCGCTGTGGAATTGCGGGCAATCGTCGGAAATCTCGTCGCCCAGCGCCGCGCGGACGGCTCGACCGGTTCCGACCTCGTCGCGCGCATGCTGGCGGCGAAGGATCCCGATACCGGCGAACCGATGTCAGACGAAATGATCGCCGATAACCTCGCGACGTTTCTGTTTGCCGGCCACGAAACGACCGCGAAGGCTTTGACGTGGACGCTCTACGTTTTGGCGCGTGCGCCGGAATGGCAAACCCGTGTACGCGAAGAACTCGATGCTGTGATCGGCTCAGGCCCCGTCGATGCCGCGGCGATCGCCAAGCTGCCCGTCACGTCGCGCGTTTTGAAAGAGGTCATGCGCCTCTATCCGTCGGCCCCCGTCATGACCCGCGTGAACGCCGAAGACGTAGACATCGGAGGGATCTTTCTTCCCAAACCCACGCTGATCGTCATCCCGATCTTTGCAATTCATCGCCACAGATCACTCTGGCAAGATCCCGATCGCTTCGACCCGGACCGGTTTCTGCCCGAGAACGAAGCACGCTACCCCCGCACCCAGTTCATGCCCTTCGGATACGGACAGCGCGTGTGCATAGGCTCGTCCTTCGCCATACTCGAAGCGACGGCAATTCTCGCGACGCTGCTGCGAAACGTCAGCTTCGAATGGGACGGACGGCACCTGCCGGAGCCCGTGAGCCGCGTCACGCTTCGCCCGAAAGGCGGCATGCCGTTGATCGTTCGGCCCCTGTAACGGGCACGGTGTAACGGGCCCGATCCGAAGGCCGCGCTGCGGCAACCGCTGTTAACTTCGCGTTTACCACGAGTTACTGGATCGCAAATATCGTCGTGCCATTTGTCGTGGACGCGTGAGCAGAGATTCAAACTCTTACTGCTATGTTTTGTCGCATCGGAACACCAGCCTCCAAGGAGAGGCCAATGACAACGACAAAAATCGCTTACGGGATCGCAGCCATCGTGCCGTTCGGCCTCGTCATATTGGCGTGCATCGGCATTACACACGTTGCCCTGATCGGCCTTCGCGAACGCAAGGCGAGACGCCTCGCCCTTCAGAAAGCGTTCTGACGCCTCCCCGGCGGCTGCAAAAGACCGTCAGATTCCGAGCTTGGCTTTCAGGATCTCGTTGACCGCCGCAGGGTTCGCCTTGCCGCCGGTCGACTTCATCACCTGACCGACAAACCAGCCCAGCATCGATGGCTTGGCCTTCGCTTGTTCGACCTTTTCGGGATTGGCCGCGATGATGGCGTCGACGGCCTGCTCGATGGCGCCGGTGTCGGTCACCTGCTTCATGCCACGCTTGTCGACGATCTCGGCCGGATCGCCGCCTTCGGTCCAAACGATCTCGAAAAGATCCTTGGCGATCTTCCCCGAAATGGCATTCGAGCCGATGAGATCGACGATGGCGCCCAGCTGCGCCGCGGAAACTGGCGAATCTTCGATCGATTTGCCTTCTTTGTTCAAGCGCCCGAACAGCTCGTTGATCACCCAGTTCGCGGCGACCTTGCCATCGCGGCCTCCCGCGACCTTCTCGAAATAATCGGCGGATGCCCGTTCCGCGACGAGCACGTCGGCGTCGTAACCTGAAAGCCCAAAGCTCTCGATGAAGCGCGCACGCTTTTCGTCGGGGAGTTCCGGCAGCTTCGATTTCAGCTCTTCGACATAGTCGTTCGAAAACTCGAGCGGCAGAAGGTCGGGATCGGGGAAGTAGCGATAGTCGTGCGCTTCCTCTTTCGACCGCATCGAACGCGTCTCGCCCTTCACGGCATCGAAGAGACGCGTTTCCTGATCGATCTTCCCGCCGTCTTCGATGATGTCGATCTGGCGCCGCGCCTCATATTCGATCGCCTGACCGATGAAGCGGATGGAGTTGACGTTCTTGATCTCGCAGCGCGTGCCGAGCTTGTCGCCAGGCTTCCTGACCGAAACGTTGACGTCGGCGCGCAAGTTGCCCTTGTCCATGTCGCCGTCGGACGTACCGAGGTAACGCAAGATGCTGCGCATCTTCGTGACGTAGGCCTGCGCCTGCTTCGACGACCTGAGATCGGGCTTCGAGACGATTTCCATCAACGCGACGCCCGAACGATTGAGGTCGACGTAGGAATAATCGGGGTGCTGATCGTGGAGCGACTTGCCCGCGTCCTGCTCGAGATGCAGCCGCTCGACACCGATGGTCAGCGTCTCGCCATCGACCGAGATCTCGACTTCGCCTTCGCCGACGATCGGCTGCTTGTACTGCGAGATCTGGTAGCCCTGCGGCAGGTCGGGATAGAAGTAGTTCTTCCGGTCGAAAACGCTTCGGTTGTTGATCTGAGCCTTGAGACCGAGACCGGTGCGGATGGCCTGCGCCACGCACTCGCGATTGATCACGGGCAACATGCCGGGCATCGCGGCGTCGACCAGCGAGACGTGGCTGTTCGGCGGCGCACCGAACCCCGTCGAAGACCCCGAAAAGAGCTTCGAATTCGACGCGACCTGTGCGTGCACTTCAAGGCCGATGACGACTTCCCAGTCACCTGTCGCACCCTCGATGTAGTTTTTGGACTTCGGCTTTTCAGCGATTTTCTGAGAGTTCATTTCTGGCCTCCAGTCGATCCCTTGGTCGCATAGCCGATGCCGGCGTAAACGAGGCCTGCAATGAGCGACGTTGTGAAAACGCCAGCGATTGCGCGGCCGAGCGTCGGAGCGTCCCAAAGGCGCAAGAATGTTACCACGTAGAGCAACGCCGCTCCGGCGGCCGCGCCGGCAAAAGCCGCGAGCATGATTTTGGCTTTCTCATCCGCGCGCCGCCCAAGCATGAAGGCGACGATGATCGTTGCGGGATTGAGCACGCCATAAAGGAAAACTTCAATCAGTGGCACGTCGGGTTGGAAATCAGGCACCGTCTACTCCCGACTTTTGGGTATCGTTTTGGACTTGTCTCAACTTTTCTTCTTCGAACTGGACAAACCAGCCGATCATGTTCCGCCACTGGGCGCCGACCATCTCGACCATCTCGGGTGGCAAACCCTTCTCCGCGGCTTGGGCCTTGACGCGATCGATCACCTGCTGAATGCGCCACGGAACGATGGCGCCTTCGCTCGAATTCATCTTGAGCTGCCACGCGCGGTCGACGTAGCCGAAGCGCTCTGCGATGAGATCGACCAAGGCCGCATCGATGCGATCGATTTCAGTGCGCACCTGGGACATGTCTGCGCATTCCCACGGCCGTTTCGGATCCATGATTTCAGCCCTTCATCCACCAAGCGTCCGGCACGGATAGGCGGCCGGCTGCATACTCGATAACCTGAGCAGTTCGAAACAGCGTTTCCTCGTCGAACGGCTTGCCGATCAGCTGCAGACCGAGCGGCGTTCCTTCCGATGAGAGACCGCCCGGAACCGACATACCCGGCAGCCCTGCCATGTTCACGGTGACCGTAAAGATATCTTCAAGATACATCGCCAACGGATCGCCGGTCTTCTCGCCGAACGCGAATGCCGGCGACGGTGTCGTCGGCGTCAGGACGACGTCGACCTTATTCCAGGCATCGTCGAAATCGCGCTTGATCAGCGTCCGAACCTTCTGTGCCTTGAGATAGTAGGCGTCGTAGTAGCCCGCCGAAAGAACATACGTGCCGATCAGGATCCGTCGGCGCACTTCGTTGCCGAAGCCCTGATGGCGCGTATTCTCATAGGTGTCGATCAGATTGTCGCCGTTGACGCGCAGGCCGTAACGCACGCCGTCGTAACGCGCGAGGTTCGATGAACACTCGGCCGGCGCCACGATGTAATAGGCCGGCAACGCATATTTCGTGTGCGGCAGCGAGATGTCGTGGATCGTCGCGCCCGCTGACTTGAGCCACGCGATCCCGTCGTCCCAGAGCTTCTGGATCTCGGGCGACATGCCTTCGACACGATATTCCCGGGGGATGCCGACCCTGAGCCCTTTTACGCCTTTGCCAAGCACCGCTTCGTAATCGGGAACAGGCGCGTCGACCGACGTCGTATCCTTGGGGTCGTGGCTCGCCATGGCCTTGAGCATGATCGCAGCATCGCGCACTGTCTTGCCGATGGGTCCGGCCTGATCGAGCGACGACGCGAATGCGACGATGCCCCAGCGCGAGCAGCGGCCGTAGGTCGGCTTTATGCCGACGGTGCCGGTAAGCGCGGCCGGCTGCCGGATCGAGCCGCCCGTGTCCGTTGCCGTCGCAGCTAAACAGAGGCCTGCGGCGACAGCAGCCGAAGAGCCACCCGACGAGCCGCCCGGAACGAGCTTGTCGGTCGAAAGCTTGCCGTCCTTGCCCTTGCGCCGCCAGGGACTGACGACGTTACCGAAAGCGCTCGTCTCGTTCGACGAACCCATCGCGAATTCGTCGTTGTTGAGCTTGCCGAGCATGACCGCACCGGCGTCCCACAAATTTTGTCCGACGGTCGATTCGTAGGTCGGATGGAATTCACCGAGGATATTCGAGCACGCCGTCGTGCGGATGCCGCGCGTGCAGAAAAGATCCTTATTGCCGATCGGCAAGCCTTCGAGGGGACGAGCATTGCCGGCCGCAATGCGCTTGTCGCTATCCTTGGCCTGCACGCGCGCATGCTCCGGCGTCTGCAGAACGTAGGCATTGAGCGCAGGGTTGGCTGTCTCGATTGCGGAAATGAACGCATCGGTCAGCTCGAGCGCCGTAAACGTCTTTTTCGCCAAGCCGTCGCGGGCCTCGGCCATCGTCAATTTTGTAAGATCCGTCACCAGCTACTCCACGACCTTCGGCACCACGAAGAAATTGTCCTCGGCAAGCGGCGCGTTCGCCACGATCTGATCCGCGATCTCACCGTCGGTGACGACATCGTCCCGCATCTTGAGCTTCTGCGCGACGACGCGCGTCATGGGCTCGACGTTGCTCGTATCGACCTCGTCGAGTTGCGCCACCCAGTCGAGGATGCCCGAGAGCTCTTTCTCGAGTCCCTTGGCTTCAGTATCGCTGATTTTGATCCGGGCGAGGCGCGCGATACGGCGAACGGTCGCTTCGTCGACCTGCATGGAAAGTTCCCTTCAAGGAAATCGGGGGATATTGCGAAGCTCTCTTACCCGCCCTCCCCGCTTCAATGCAACCGGCGGTACTATCTGAGGGACCCTCAGTGGGTTAAACCGACGGCCAAGGGCGGCAAACGATGCCAATTTGCCGCCGAAGCTGGTAGAGGCAGCTTCGCAATCCTCCCCTTACACATATTCAGGCATGCCTTAATGAACCAGTCGGCCGCCCCAGCGATCCCGGGCCGCACCACGGAAGATCAGCACGAATTCCGCGCCATCACGGCTGGACGCCTCATTGGCATCGATGCGGGCACCAAAACGCTGGGCCTCGCCCTGTCGGACGTTCGGCGCACGATAGCCTCCCCCCTTGAAACGATCCGCAGGACCAAGTTCACGGCCGACGCGGTCCGTCTCTTCGCCCTGGTCACAGAGCACGGCGTCGCTGGGCTGGTGCTGGGTCTCCCCCGCAATATGGACGGGACGGAGGGTCCCCGCGCACAGGCGACCCGGGCTCTTGCGCGCAATCTCAATAAAATGTCGCCGCTGCCTATACTGCTATGGGACGAACGGCTGACGACCGCAGAAGCGCAACGAATGTTGATCGACGCCGATCAGACGCGCAAACGCCGCGCCGAGGTGATCGACAAGCTGGCCGCAACGATCATCCTCCAGAGCGCGCTTGATCGCCTGAATAACAAGGACTAATCGGCCACGGGACAACGACCCGACGCCCCGCCCTGCCTCGCTTCGCGACGATCCGCACCCGGATCGCACTTCACGCGCTGTTAAGCCCCTTTGGGATTGATGTCGTTCCCCTGCTTGCGGCCCCGCAAGACTCCCCCTATAGAAACGCCTTTAATGACATCCAAATCGAATACCAATGCGCTGAAAGTTTTTCCGCGCCGCCACCTGCTGACCTGCGAGGGTCTGTCGGCCAACGAAATCAATTTCTTGCTCGACCTCGCGGACAAGAACGCGGATCACATCCGTAATAACGGCCGCAAGCGCGACGTCCTGGCCGGGCGGACGATCATCAACCTCTTCTTCGAATCGTCGACACGAACCCAAGCCTCGTTCGAAATGGCGGGGAAGCGGTTGAGCGCCGACGTGATGAACATGAACGTCGCGACGTCGTCGGTCACGAAGGGCGAGACGCTCATCGATACCGCCGTGACGCTGAACGCGATGCGCCCAGACATCATCGTCGTCCGCCATCATGCGGCCGGCGCGGTCGAACTCCTGTCTCAGAAGGTCGATTGCTCTGTCATCAACGCCGGAGACGGCGCACACCAGCATCCGACGCAGGCCCTTCTCGACGCGCTGACCATCCGCCGGGCAAAAGGCCGTATCGCCGGTCTGACGGTCGCGATCTGCGGCGATATCGTCCACTCGCGGGTTGCCAGATCCAATATCAACGTCTTGAATGCACTCGGCGCCCGCGTGCGGCTCATCGCGCCGACGACCTTGCTGCCGTCATCTCCCGAGCGCCTCGGCTGCGAAGTCTTCACCGACATGTGGAAAGGCATCGAAGGCGTCGACATCGTCATGATGCTCCGCCTCCAACGCGAACGGATGGATGCCTCATACGTCCCGTCGACGCGCGAATTCTTCCATTTCTTCGGGCTCGATCATGAGAAACTGGCCCGCGCCAAGCCCGACGCCCTCGTCATGCATCCCGGTCCGATGAACCGCGGCGTGGAAATCGCCTCGACCGTCGCCGATCATTCCAAAAGTGTTATCCGCGAACAGGTTGAAATGGGCGTAGCCGTCAGAATGGCCGTACTCGAAGCGCTATCGGCGCACCTTCCGGGCTTCGCGGAGGACGCCCAATGAGAAAGCCGATCGAAAAGCCCAAAAGCCTCGGCACCGCCACTGTCTTCATCAACGCCCGCCTCGTCGATCCGGCTTCGAACCGCGATGAGCCCGGCGGACTTCTCGTCAAAGACGGCATGATCGTCGACCTCGGCGCGCACCTCAGGCGCAACGCTCCCGAAGGGGCGAACGTGATCGATTGCAAAGGCAATGTCTTGGCGCCCGGCTTGATAGACGCGCAGGTCTTCACCGGCGAACCCGGCTACGAGCACCGCGAGACGCTTAAGACGGCAAGTCACGCCGCCGCGGCCGGTGGCGTGACCACGATCGTCGTCATGCCCGACACGAACCCGGTGATCGACCAGGTCGCGCTTGTCGACTTCATTCAGCGCCGTGCCCGCGACAACGCCCTGGTGCACGTCCAAACCATGGCTGCGATGACGAAGGGCCTGCAGGGCGAGGAGATGACCGAAATCGGTCTTCTGAAGCGCGCCGGAGCCATTGGTTTTTCGAACGGCAAATCGAGCGTCGTCAACACCCGCGTCATGCGCAATATCCTGAGCTACGCCAAGGATTTCAATGCGCTCGTGGTCCACCACACGGAAGACCCTTATCTCTCGAGCGGCTCGATGAACTCGGGCGAAGTCGCCTCCCGCCTCGGACTGCCCGGCATATCCAAAATCGCCGAGACGATCATGCTGGAACGGGACGTTCGCCTCGTTGAAATGACGGGCGGCCGTTACCACGCATCGACCATCAGCTGCCAGGAAAGCCTGGACGTCGTCAAAAGCGCCAAGGCGAGAAAGCTTCCCGTCAGCTGCGGTGTCTCGATCAATCACCTGACGCTGAACGAAAATGATATCGGGCCATATCGTACGTTCTTCAAAATGCGTCCTCCGTTGCGCAAGGAAGAAGATCGCGTCGCGATGGTTCAGGGGGTCGCCAACGGCGATATCGACGTCGTCGTATCGAGCCATGATCCGCAGGACGCCGACACCAAGCGCCGTCCGTTTGCCGAAGCCGCAGATGGCGCCGTCGGTCTCGAAACGTTGCTTTCCGCCGCCCTGCGCCTCGTCCATTCGGGAGACATCACGCTCTCGGCAATGCTGAAGGCGATGACCATCAATCCCGCACGGCTCTTGGGGCTGCACTCGGGGCGGCTCGCTAAAGGCGCCATCGCGGATCTGGTGTTGTTCGATCCGGGCGAACCTTGGGTCGTCGACAAAGACCGCTTGCGCTCCCGTTCGAAGAACACGCCCTTCGACGAAGCCAAAATGCAGGGACGCGTGCTGAGGACGATGGTTGCCGGGCAAACGGTCTACGAATACGCTGGCGTCGAACGCACGTAGACCTTTCCTCTCCCCTGCCACCCCAGCGGACCTTGCGAAAAAGATTTAGGCCATGAGCTCCTTGTTACCTTTGGCAGTGCTGACGGACAGCGGCTCGCCGCTTGAAATCGCGCCCGCATTGGTCATCGGTTACGTGCTGGGCTCGATCCCGTTCGGCCTGCTCCTCACCCGTGCAGCGGGGCTCGGCGATATCCGGAGCATCGGCTCCGGCAATATCGGCGCGACCAATGTCCTGCGAACCGGCAACAAAGGTCTCGCGGCGGCGACCCTTCTTCTCGACGCCGCGAAGGGTGCTGTCGCCGTGCTGATCGCGAGACATTTTCTGGGCGAGACGCCCGCAATGCTCGCAGGTCTCGGCGCCTTCATCGGCCACATCTTTCCGGTTTGGCTGGGGTTCAAAGGTGGCAAGGGCGTCGCGACATACCTTGGCGTCTTGATTGCGCTCGCATGGCAGTGCGCCGCCGTCTTTGCCGTTCTTTGGTTGTCTGTCGCCGCACTGACACGAATATCTTCTCTCGCGGCAATCGTCGCCACCGTCGCCGCGCCTATCGCCGCCTGGATATTGGGAGACGCCAATCTGGCGGCGATTGTCGCGATCATGAGCCTCATCATTCTCATCAAGCATCGCGCCAACATCGAACGCCTGATCGCGGGAGAGGAACCGAGCATTGGCTCCAAGCCCTGACGAGCCGCAGCTCTTCCGCCCCGCACCGTTGCCGACGGCAGAGCTTTCCGATGAGGAGAGACTGGCCTGTCTGAGGTTGATCAGATCGGAGAACGTCGGACCCGTAACCTTCCGTGATCTCATCAATCACTACGGCGGCGCCACGAACGCGCTCGAAGCCCTACCTGCACTTTCCCGGCGAGGCGGCTCCGGCCGGACGATCCGGATCTGCCCGAAAGCCGACGCGGAACGCGAACTCGAAGCAGCCCGGCGAATAGGCGCGACGCCCCTCTTCACGATTGAGCCGAACTATCCGGCTCTTCTCGCCCGTATCGAAGCCCCGCCGCCGATGCTCTACATCAAAGGCAATCACGAGTTTCTGAACGTTCCCGCCGTCGCAATCGTCGGATCGCGGCAATGTTCCGCGGCCGGCGTGCAGTTGACCCGCCTCTTCGCGGCCCAGTTGGCCGAAGCTGGCTTCGTCATTGTCTCCGGCCTCGCGCGCGGCATCGATCGGGCAGCGCACGAGACGACATTGAAAAGCGGCACCGTCGCCGTTGTCGCCGGCGGCATAGATTGGATCTATCCGCCTGAACATGCCGAATTGCAGGCCCGCATCGGGAGTGAAGGCTGCTTGGTCACCGAGCGGCCGCCGGGCCTTCAGCCGCGCGACAAGGACTTCCCTCGCCGAAACCGCATCATCGCAGGGTTGGTCAATGGCGTCGTCATCGTGGAGGCCGCGGCGCGTTCCGGTACCCTCGTAACGGCCCGCTACGCCAATGACCTCGGCCGCGAGGTCTTCGCAATCCCCGGGCATCCTCTGGATCCCCGAGCGGAAGGGACGAACAACCTGATCAAGCAGGGTGCCACGCTCGTCACCGAAGCCGCGGAGGTTGTAGAAATTCTTCGCCCCATCCTGGGTTTCGAGGAGCGCCGCTACGATTATACGCTGCCCATCGAACCGCGGGCAGCTGAACCAGCCTCAGCGAAACCTCCAACGGCCGAGCTTGCGCCGGAAGAAGTCTCGAAAGCCGTCCTCTCGGCACTCGGACCAGCCCCCGTCACCGTCGACGCCATCGCGCGCAACGCCGGTTTGACGATCCAGGCGGTTCAAATTGCCCTCCTTGAGCTCGATCTCGGAGGCCGGATCGAGCGGCAGGGACATAGCCTCGTCGCACTGAAAGGCGTCTAGCTTTGATGGCGATCCGTCTCGCGCCGCGCCTCGGCATGCGAAATCGCCAGCATGCGGGATAATTTTCGGCACCCCTCACGCTCGGCCATGAGCTGTAATTCGCCTAACAAATCAGCGAGGTATTCTAGATGATCTCGCCTTTCACCGCCCGACCGGCCGGAATTTCCACTATTCTGCAACGCTTCCATCACCCTTGAGAAATTCCCCGTCCAATCTATATGATTAATGTATACCATTCTCGCAATGGTCGCAATCTTAATAATAACACAACTTTTGGTCGTAACAACCTGGGATTTGACAGCGCTGCGGCGATCAACCATGTTCCGGCCCCGCCGCGAGGCGGCGAATGAAGGCCGCTTACCCGTCGACCCGACGGACAGAGCGCGGCCCAGGAGCGAAATCGCCAGATGAACGTCGTCATCGTCGAATCCGCCGCTAAGGCCAAGACGATCAATAAATATTTGGGCTCAGGCTACAAGGTCATCGCGTCCTACGGGCACGTGCGCGACCTGCCTGCGAAGGACGGCTCCGTCGAGCCCGACCAAGATTTCGCGATGCACTGGGAAGTGGATCCGAAGTCCCAGAAGATCATGCGCGAGATCGCCGAGGCGCTCAAAAAAGCCGACAAATTGATCCTCGCGACCGACCCTGATCGCGAAGGCGAAGCCATTTCCTGGCACATCCTCCAAATTCTCAATCAGAAAAAGGCTCTGAATAAGAACACTGAGGTTGAACGGGTCGCCTTCAACGCCATCACCAAGCAATCGATCCTCGCCGCGCTCAAGGAGCCGCGCAAGATCGACGAACCCCTGGTTGACGCCTATTTGGCGCGCCGCGCCCTCGATTACCTCGTCGGCTTTACGCTCTCGCCCGTACTCTGGCGGAAGCTGCCCGGCTCCCGGTCGGCCGGCCGCGTGCAGTCCGTCGCCCTCCGTCTCGTCTGCGACCGCGAGGCCGAGATCGAGGCCTTCAAAACCGACGAATACTGGACGATCGAGGCGCAACTCTCGACTGCCAAGGGCGAAGACGTCAGATCCCGCCTTGTCGCGATCGATGGAACGACGCTCAAGAAGCTCGACATCAAGGACGAAGCGACGGCGACTGCCATCAGGAAAGCGCTGATGGGCCAGAATTTCCGCGTCGCGTCGGTCGAGAAGAAAGCCACGAAGCGCAATCCCTTCCCGCCGTTCACGACGTCGACATTGCAGATGGACGCGTCTCGCAAGCTTGGCTTCTCAGCGAAGCAGACGATGCAGATCGCCCAGCGCCTCTATGAAGGTGTCGATATCGGCGGCGAGACCGTCGGCCTCATTACTTATATGCGAACGGACGGCGTCCAGATCGTGCCGGAAGCGGTCGGCCACATCCGCGACGTGATTTCTGCCGAGTACGGCAAGAACTACACGCCCTTTGCACGCGAATACAAAACCAAGGCCAAGAACGCCCAGGAAGCGCACGAGGCCATCCGCCCGACCGACCCGCGCCGCAAGCCCGATCAGGTTCGGAAATACCTCGAAAAGGATCAGGCCGCTCTTTATGATCTGATCTGGAAGCGCGCCATCTCGAGCCAGATGGCCCCTGCCGATATCGAGCAGACGGCTGCCGAGATCGAGGTCAAGGGTGCCGACGGCAAGGCCTATGGCATGCGGGCGAATGGCTCCGTCCTCATGTTCGACGGCTTCCTCAAGGTCTACGAAGAAGGCCGCGACGACCGCGTCCTCACGATCCCCAAGGGCAAGGATGATCCGTCCGACGACGATAGCGAGAATCGCCGTCTTCCGGCGCTCGCCGTTGGCGATCAGCTAAAAGAGAAAGAGGTCAGCGCCGACCAGCACTTCACGCAACCCCCGCCCCGCTTCTCGGAAGCGACGCTGGTGAAGCGGATGGAAGAGCTCGGCATCGGCCGGCCGTCGACCTATGCGTCGACGATGGCCGTGCTCGTCGACCGCGATTACGTGCGCATCGAAAAGAAACGTCTTGTTCCCGAGGACAAAGGACGCCTCGTCATCGCGTTCCTCGAAAGCTTCTTCAAGAAATACGTCGAATTCGACTTCACGGCCGAGCTCGAGGAAAAACTCGATCTCATCTCCAACAACGAACTTGCCTACAAGGACGTGCTGCGTGACTTCTGGCGCGACTTCATGGCGGCCGTCGGAGAGATCAAGGATCTGCGCGTCGGTGACGTTCTCGAAGCGCTGAACGAAATGCTTGGACCGCACGTCTTCCCGGACAAGGGAGACGGCAGCGATCCACGCCTTTGCCCGAAGTGCGGATCGGGACGCCTGAGCCTCAAGATTTCCGGCAAGTACGGCGCCTTCATCGGCTGCGGCAACTATCCGGAGTGCAACTATACGCGGCAGCTGACCCAGTCTGCCGACGGCGACGCCAACGCGCTCGACGGCAAGGTGCTCGGATATAATGACGAAGGCGTTGCGGTCACGCTGCGCACCGGCCGGTTCGGACCTTACATCCAGCTCGGCGAGGCAGCAGGCGACGAAAAGCCGAAGCGCTCGAGCATCCCGAAGGGCATCGACGCCGCGACGCTCGATTTCGAAAAGGCGCTGCAGCTCCTGTCGCTTCCGCGCGAAGTGGGTCAGCATCCCGACGAAGGCGGCGCGATCACCGCAGGTCTCGGCCGGTTCGGGCCGTTTATTGTTCACGAGAACGGCGGAGCCAAAACCTACGTCAATCTCGAAAGCATCGAGGACGTATTCACCATCGGCCTCAACCGGGCCGTAACGCTGATTGCCGAAAAGCGCGCCGGCGGCGGCAAGAGCCGCTTCCAGCGGAATGCACCGAAGGTTCTGAAAGATCTCGGCGCGCATCCGAGCGAAGGCGGCGCTGTGCAAGTGCTGGAGGGCCGTTACGGGCCCTACGTCACGCACAACAAAGTCAACGCCACGGTGCCGCGCGCGAAGGACCCCGCATCCCTCACGATGGATGAGGCGGTGTCGCTTCTGGCCGAGCGTGTCGCCAACGGCGGCGGCAAGAAGTCGAAACCGGCACGCGCAGCGAAGCCGAAGGCGACGAAAGCGGCAAAGCCGGACAAAGCCGAAACGGGGGCGCCTGCTGAACGCAAGGCTGCCAAGCCTGCGGCTGCAAAGAAACCTGCAGCTGCAAAAAAGCCGGCGAAAGCCGCCGCTCCCGCAAAGAAACTCGCTAGGGCTAAGGCCTGATCGCAAACACGAGGCGCCAGGTGGCCCGCAAATCTAAAGTGACGCGAGCTCCTGCAAATGGCGGACTTCCGAGCAAAGAGCAGATCCTCGACTTTCTGAATTCCGCTCAGGGGAAGGCCGGAAAGCGGGAGATCGCGCGCGCCTTCGGCGTCGGCGGCGGCGCCCGCATCGCATTGAAGCGTCTGCTCGCCGAAATGTCGGAAGAAGGCACGCTCGCGGGCGACAAAAAGCACATGCGTGAGAAGGGCAAACTGCCGCCCACCACGACGCTTGAAGTCACCGGCCGCGACAAGGACGGCGATCTCATCGCCAAGCCGCTGCACTGGGAAGAAAACGACGGCAAGCGGCCGGTCATTCGTATCGTGGCCGATGGACAAGGACGCGCCGTTGACATCGGCGTCGGCGATCACATTTTGGCGCGGCTCCACAAGCTTCCGCGCGGAAGCGGGCTAGCGTCATACGAAGCAACGCCGATCAAGAAGCTGCCACGCGAGAAGCGCCGCCTTCTCGGCATCTACCGCGCATCGAACCGCGGCGGCGGCACCATCGAGCCGATCGATCGGAAAGAATTGAAGAGCTGGCAAATTCTGCCTGACGATACCGGCGGCGCCAGCGACGGCGATCTCGTTCGCTTCCAATTGAACCGCAGCGGACGTTTCGCGACGCCCCGCGCCGAGATCGTCGAAAGCCTCGGCAATCCCGACGATCAGCGAAAGATATCGCTAATCGCCATTCATGCCCACGGCATCCCGGAAGATTTCCCCGAGTCGGTCATTCAGGAATGCGAGACGCTTCCGGCGCCGACCATGAAAGGCCGCACCGATCTTCGCGACATTCAGCTCCTCACCATCGATCCGATGGATGCCCGCGATCATGACGACGCCGTCCACGCCGCGGCCGACACCGACGGAAAAAACTCAGGCGGCTTCGTCGTAATCGTCGCCATTGCCGACGTCGCTCACTATATCCGCCCCGGCTCGAAGCTCGACCGCGAAGCGCAACTCCGTGGCAACTCCGTCTATTTCCCCGACCGCGTCGTGCCGATGCTGCCGGAGAAAATATCGAACGATCTTTGTTCGCTGCGTGAACTCGAAGAGCGCCCTACCCTCGCCGTCCGCATGGTGTTCGACAAGCACGGCGAGAAGCGCAGCCACACCTTCCTGCGCGCCATGATGAAATCGGCCGCCAAGCTTTCGTATCAGGAAGCGCAGGCCGCAATCGACGGCGACCCGTCGGAAAAATGTCAGCCTCTCATAGAGACCGCGCTGAAGCCGCTATGGGCGGCTTACAGAGCCGTCGCGAAGGCGCGTGACAAGCGTGGCCCTCTCGACCTGGATCTTCCTGAGCGCAAAATCCTTCTCAATGCCGAAGGCAAAGTCGATCGCGTCGTGACGCCCCAGCGATTGGAGGCGCATCGCCTGATCGAAGAGTTCATGATCCAGGCGAACGTTGCAGCCGCCGAGACGCTCGAGGAAAAACGACTTCCGCTCGTCTACCGCGTGCACGACGCGCCGAGCCCCGAGAAATTGAAGGGCCTCAGAGACTTTCTCGAAACGCTCGACATGAAAGTCCCGCACGCCGGTGCGCTGAAGCCGGAAGCTTTCAATCGCGTCCTCGAGCAGGCGAAGGATCTGCCCGTTCCCGATCTCATCAATGAAGTGATCCTGCGCTCGCAGTCGCAGGCCGAATACAATCCGAAGAATATCGGGCATTTCGGTCTGAACCTCGTCCGCTACGCGCACTTCACGTCTCCGATCCGCCGCTACGCCGATTTGATCGTGCACCGCGCACTGATCCGCGCGCTCGGTCTGGGTTCCGATGGACTGAGCGACGACGAAATCCCGCGCCTCGCAAGCATCGCGAAAGCAATTTCGGATACCGAGCGTCGCGCCATGTCCGCCGAGCGTGAAACGACCGATCGCCTGATCGCCGCTCACCTCGCCGACAAGGTCGGCGCGACATTCCATGGCCGCATCGCCGGCGTTACGCGGTCCGGTCTCTTCGTGAAACTCAAGGATACCGGAGCCGACGGCTACATTCCGATTTCCAGTCTCGGCAACGATTACTACCACCACGTCGAGGCGGCTCACGCTTTGATCGGCGCCCGTTCCGGTACAGGCTATCGGCTCGGCGATACGGTCGAGGTCCGACTGCTGGAGGCAATCCCCTCCGCCGGTGCGCTACGATTTGAAATGCTGACCGAGCCGACCAAGGGAAATTTCGCTTCGAAGTCGATCGGCAATCGCAACGCTCGGCCGCGAAAGTCGCAGAAATTCCGGGGCCGGGGTCGATAACGCCGCAGAAAGACGCCCCGACCCTTGACCATCGCGCCGCGACGCCCCATCAAATGCTCATGCTCGATACCGCAGGCAACATCCCCGTCGCAAACGATGGCACAGATCGAAATGTCAGGCGGGCATTGAGCCGCGGCTGGAATCAGAAGTGCCCGAACTGCGGTGAGGGAAAGCTTTACGGCAAGTACTTGAAGGTCAATGACCTCTGCCCGGCTTGCGGAACCGAACTTTTCCATCAGCGCGCCGACGACGCTCCGCCCTATTTCGTCATGACGATCACCGCACACGTCATCGTCGCCGGCATCATCATTGTCGAGAGGCTCTATTCACCGCCGACGTGGGTACAGCTTGCGATCTGGATGCCGGCGCTCATACTGCTGAGCTTATGGCTGTTGCCGCGCGTGAAGGGATCACTCGTCGGATATCAGTGGGCCCTTCGCATGCATGGCTTCGGGGATCCGAATGAGGACAAGCCCGAGGAATGGCCACCGTCGCCGCCCGCGGCCACCTGACAACCCGCCGCGATGTCTGAAGTATTCAGTGACCAACTGACTGAAACGCCGATCCGCGACGCAGCGTGCCTCGTTGTCGTCGACACCTCCGGGCCCGAACCCACACTTCTGATGGGACGCCGCCACGCCAGCCAAATCTTTCTCCCCGACAAATGGGTGTTTCCCGGCGGCCGCGTGGAGGAAGACGATCGCGCACTCGCCGATCGGTTCGCGGGCGCTTTCATGCCGGCGAACCTGGCACACGCAATCAAGCCCTTCGCGCTGGCGGCCGTTCGCGAACTCTGTGAGGAAACCGGTCTCGTAATTGGCACGAAGAGCCTATTCGAGCATCAGAGCGCGGGCTGGGAGGCTTTTGCAGCCTCGGGGCATAGCCCATCCCCCGCCGAGCTGCTGCCGTTTGCGCGCGCCATTACGCCCCCCGGACGCGTCCGCCGCTACGACACTTGGTTTTTCGTGACGAAGGCGAATGCAGTCTCTGGGAATTTTACGCCGCCCGACGGCGAGCTGCTCGATCTGGGTTGGTTTACCATTTCGAAGGCCGCCGATCTCGACCTGCCGCGGATCACCAAATATGTACTCGACGACGTCGCAGCGCTTCTTCTGGACGATCCAGAATTGAGCGGCACACGCGAATTCCTGCCGTTCTATTATTCGGCCGGATCCGTCTATCGTCGCGATCTAATATCCTGTAAAGTCGCACCTCCGCCGCCTTGACACGGCAAAGTTCGCGCGTATGTTGCGCGCTTCATCGCCAAGGTTCATTGGCGCTTTCACTTAGGGCCAAGATCGATGGCGAAACCCGTTACACAAAAAATCAAATTGCTCTCGTCTGCCGGCACCGGCTTCTTCTACGTCACGAAGAAGAACCCGCGCACGTCGACCGAGAAGCTCGTATTCAAGAAATACGATCCGGTCGTGCGCAAGCACGTGGAATTCAAGGAAACCAAGATCAAGTAGGCGCGTTAAACGCCAGCCTACACTGGTTTGTTTTTGATAAAATCGATGTGTTGAAGGGACCCTGGCTGAAAGCGGCCAGGGCCTAAAGCAAACTCGGCAGCGGGGTAAATCGTTCCGAGACAGCTTCGCGACCCTGGCCACAACCGGGCGAGGTTCAAAGAGGGCGTTGTTCCTCACCCAGCTTCGCGATCGACCCTCTGCAACCGTTCGAGGAGGCCACTCGTGTGGTCGCTCGGTTCGATCATACCCACTCTATCAGGCTATGCGGCGGGCCCAATAGCGCGGGATTTCTCGGTCGCCATCCAAACAGCATGCTGCAGGCTTCGCGACCAATAAATCTGACGTAATGTTCTTGTTATCCCCACGTCGTTATTGAAATTGGTGCCAGAATACAGTGCGGAAAGCAACAACTGCTTTACTGTGTCGCCAACGCAACGATTCGACCGAAACGGCAGCGTTTCGTTGGCTGACTAAACGCCCGTAAATAATGAGAAATTGGCCTGGGATCAGCAACGTTCAAAACGTTGCATCAGCACAATTGCGCAACAGCAACGACCCCGTCGTCCCGAAAGTCTCAGTTACGCCGCATCGGCGACGACCCGATTTCGTCCGCGCCTTTTGGCGATGTAGAGCGCACAATCCGCACGCTTGAACATCGTCTCGGGAGTGTCGTCAGACGTTTCCAGCGTGCCGATCCCGACGCTCGCCGTCACGCGGATGCTTCTGCCGTCACCGATCGCGAATTCATCGGATGCCACGCACGCGCGCAATCGCTCGCCGACTTGGTAGGCGTGCGTGAGATCAGTGTCCGGCATGATGATAACGAACTCTTCGCCCCCGAGCCGGCACGCAAGATCTATCCCGCGCGTATTCCGCCGAAGGCGTACAGAAAACTCTCTGAGCACAGCATCGCCGACGTCGTGACCGTACGTGTCGTTGACGTTCTTGAAATGGTCGATGTCGGCAACGAGCATCGATAGGTTGCGGCCGGTGCGGATCGCTTCCGAGACTAATGTTCGAAGATGCCCTTCCATGTAACGGCGGTTATGAAGCCCCGTCAGTGAGTCGGTGATTGCCTGCTCGACGCTCTCAGCGAGGCGATGCCGCAGGAAATCCGAATGGCGCTTCCGCTTGATCTGCGTCTTCACGCGCGCGAGCAGCTCGTGCCGGTCGATCGGACGCATCAGATAGTCGTTAACGCCCATATCGAGCCCGCGGAGCAGGCGCGCCTCGTCTCCCGGCTCGACCAGCATGATGACCGGCAGATGCCGTGTACGCTCGAGCGAACGCACTTGCGAGCAAAGCCTCAAGCCGTCGGCCCCCTGCAACGACAAACTCACGATCAGCAGATCGAAATTGCCCTCCGCGAGCCGCACCAGCGCTGTCTGCGCATCGCGCTCCGCGTAGGTGTCGTTGGCTTTGGATAGAACTTCGAGAAGGCGCGCCGCCGAACGGGGATGGTCGTCGACCAGCATGACCCGGCCCGACCTCGCGGAAAGCGCCCGTGCGAGCGAGCCATCGTCCGGAATGCCCATGTCCTTGCCAGTCGAGGCACGCATGATCATTTCGTCGTTCAGCATCTTGAGGCGCGCGAGATTTTTCACGCGCGTAACGAGTGCGATGTCATCGACGGGCTTGGTAAGGAAATCGTCGGCGCCGCTTTCGAGGCCAAGGACCTTATCGGACGGCTGATCGAGTGCCGTGACCATGACGACGGGAATGTGATGGGTCGCGTGACTGCCCTTGATGCGGCGGCACACCTCGAAACCGTCCATGCCGGGCATCATGACGTCGAGCAGCACGACGTCGATGCTTTCGCGCGCCAGAATGTCGAGAGCCTGCTGCCCGCTGTTGGCGGTGAGAACTTCGAAATACTCCGCCTGCAGCCTCGCCTCGAGAAGCTTCACATTGGCAAGAATATCATCGACGACGAGTACGCGGGCTGTCATGGATCACAAATCTGGATACGAACTACGGCTTCGACGGGCCGATGAACTTTCGAACGGTTTCGAGAAACGCCATCACCGAAATCGGCTTCGAAATGTAAGCTTCGCAACCACCTGACCGAATCCTTTCCTCGTCCCCCTTCATCGCGAAAGCCGTTACTGCGACGATCGGAATTTCGCGGAGACTGTCATCGTCCTTCAGCCATCTCGTCACCTCGAGGCCGGAAACTTCAGGCAACTGGATGTCCATCAAGATGAGATCGGGACGGTGCTTGCGCGCGAGTTCGAGCGCGTCGAAGCCATTTCGCGTCTGGATCGTCTTGTAGCCGTGCGCAACGAGGAGGTCGTTGAAGAGCTTCATATTGAGCTCATTGTCTTCGACGATCAGAACAGATCGCACCGTTGGCCGCGGCTCAGGCACGCGACGCTCGACGTTCGTTCCGGATTCCTGATACGTCATTAAACCGCCCACTCTCCATCGCGGTCGTTTTGCACCGATTCTCGCACAAACCCTGGGTCATCTTTGCCTCGAAAGCCGTAACCAACAGTTAACATCAGCCTCCGCATAGGAAACGCAATGCTTCGCTCCAGATCAAAACCTATGACTAAGGATGATGCGGAGGCCGTAGCGTTGCAGGTGCTGGCATTCCTGCTCGCCGACCCAAATCAAACTTCGCGTTTTCTTTCATTGACTGGGCTTTCACCTGACGATCTTCGAGGCGTCGCCAGTTCGCGCGAGCTGCAAGCAGCAATGTTCGACTACATTCTTTCAGACGAAGGACTGTTGCTGTCGTTCTGCCAGGAAGCCGGCATCGACCCCGCGGTCATGGGCCCGGCCCATCAACTCCTGACAGGACCAATCGATTTCTCATAATCGCATCGCCCGAGATCGCATTGCCCGAGGGGCCGCGATTGGATTGCGAACTGGCTAGTGTGCGTCCTTCGTTTCCGGGCACTTGCCCGGCGTGAGCGCCGTCAGTTCCTTAAGCTCGCCCCTGATGGAGAACTCACCGTAATCAATCTTCAGATTGCTCGTGACGCCATTTTCGAAATAGCGAAACGATAACTCATAGGACGGCGTTTGATCGCTCTTGTCCTTGCCGGCCTCGAAATAACTGATCGTCATTGGCCAAGAATCGACGCTCGCCAGAATGTCTGCACCTTTGAAGGAAGCCGGGACAGTCTTGGTGCTTCTGTCGAACTTTTTGCCAATGACAGTATTGGTCAAATAATATTTCTCGCCTTGCTCCGACCCGTCATAGAGGTTGGCCGCAAACATCTTCACGCCGCTCTTGGCCGCCTGAACCAACATCGAAGCATGCTGCATCGGAAAATAAATATCTGTCGGCAACGAAACGCGTTTTTTTGCGGGCTTCACGAGATCTACGCCGACGACCGGCGTCGCACCCTTCGAACGCGCAGCATCCCCTTGGCTCGTATCTGCGAGCTTATCGTTCTGATATTGCGTAGAAGAAAACCTGAGCTTCTTCGCGTCGGCCTCTTCCCAGCTCGAGTTCCTGAGATCGCTGAGCGTCTCGGTTCCTTCCTGGTTCGTCATCACCGTCACGAAACGCATGTTCTGCGTATAGCCGTCGCACTGCGAGCCGCTGAGCTCATAAACCATCCGGCCAGCAACGCCCGTCACGCCCGAGGCCGCCGTTGAGTCTCCCATCGAAAGCTCGTAGACCGCTCGATGTGGGGCGAATGGGATAAGATCGGTTGCAGCCGCCGGCGTAACCGGCATCTGACCGGCAAGAACAAGAAGCGCGAACGTGACATAGCCTTCACGCACTATCATTGGGCTCACTCGCTCTCCGGCCGGTATACTTAAAACTGCTGCAGTCTAGTTCGCAGATAAAGCGTTGCAAAGAGGCGCTAGCACGGCACAAGCTGCGCCGAAATCTAACTATGGGTAATATGCCAATGACAACAGTCGAGCAAAGGCTTTCCGAATTGGGCCTTAAACTCCCCGAAGCGCCTCAACCCGTCGCCAATTACGTGCCTTTTCTCATTTCCGGTGACCAGCTCTTCATTTCGGGACAGGTCGCCAAGGATGCGACCGGCCGTGTGCTGACAGGCAAGCTTGGAGCCGATGTCTCTATCGAAGACGGGCAGGAAGCCGCCCGGCAATCCGCGCTCAGCTTGCTGGCACAAGCGAAAGCCGCTCTCGGCGATCTTGAACGCGTGGTCCAGGTCTTGAGGCTGACGGGCTTTGTGGCCGCGACGCCGGAATTCGTCGATCATCCGAAGATCATCAATGGCGCATCCGACCTTCTCGTCGCCGTCCTCGGCGACGCCGGACGGCACACGAGATCCGCAGTCGGCGTCTCGAGCCTGCCGCTCGGCACCTGCGTCGAGATTGATGCGATCTTGAAAATCCGCTGACGCCATGCGCGACCGTGCAGCCTTCCTCCGTCCGATCGCACACCGTGGGCTGCACGACGCGAAGCGCGGCATCATCGAGAATACGGGTCCTGCATTCGAGGCCGCGATGACGGCAGGCTACGGCATCGAATGCGATGTGCGGCCCATCAAAGGTGGCGTTCCAATCGTCTTTCACGATGAAACGTTGAACCGGCTCGTCCAAGGACGGGGGCCCCTCTCGGCCGTCAAGGAACGTGATCTCGGAACGCTTCGCTATCGTGTCGGAGGCGACACGATCCTGACGCTCGCCGGCCTTCTGGACTTGGTCGGTGGGCGTGTCCCGTTGCTCATCGAAATCAAAAGCGAATGGGAGCCGCCGGACCGCGAGTTCATCGCCAGCATCGCGAGGCTCGTCTCAGAGTATCGCGGCCCCGTCGCCTTGATGTCGTTCGATCCGGGCGTGATGATGGCAGTGCGGAGCTTGGCTCCAGCCGTCCCGCACGGGATCGTTTCGGGAAGTTACGCGGGCGCCGGTTGGTGGTCGCGCAAGATCAAAAGAAAGCGAGCAACTGCCCTTCGCGGCCTGCTCGAGTCGGGCCCAGTCGCGCCAGACTTTTATGCCTACCAAGTCGATGCACTGCCGACACCGGTAACGGAATACGTGCGCCGCGTCTCGGGCCTGCCGCTCTTTACGTGGACAGTGCGCACGCCGAAGCAGCGGCGCATCGCCGAAGCACACGCCGACGCCATGATATTTGAGGGCTTTCATCCCTAACGATTGGGCCGCCGTTCTAGATCACCGCACTGAGCGCGGATCTGCCCTGCCCTTTGTCGCTTTGAGACAGCGAAGGAGTTGCATAGACTTGGGACATACTCAGCAGCGGTAAAGATGCCGACATTTCCCGACACGGCCGTGAAGCTCGCCCCGTCGATCGCAGCGATCGACGCAGCGCAATGGGATGCGTGCGCCAATCCTGATCCGGCGAAGTTCAATCCCTTTGTTTCTCACGCCTTCCTCAAGGCGCTTGAGGAATCGCACGCGGTCGGAACCAAAAGCGGTTGGCTGCCGCGCCATCTCGTCATCGAAGACGAGACCGGATCGATTACAGCAGCCGCGCCCGCCTACCTGAAATCGCACAGCCAGGGTGAGTACGTATTCGATCACGGCTGGGCCGATGCCTACGCCCAGGCGGGCGGACGCTATTATCCAAAGCTCCAGATTTCCGTACCGTTTACGCCCGTCCCCGGCCCTCGCCTGCTCGTGAAGCCGGGAGCAAAGTCCTATTCCGACGAGCAGATGCTGGCCGCCGCAGCGATTGAGGTTGCCCGCCTCGGCGGCCTTTCGTCAGTACACTTGACATTCCTCGACCGCGACGTCGCGGCCCGCCTGCGCGCCCTCGGCTTCCTGACGCGAATTGGCCAGCAATTCCATTGGCAAAACCAGGGTTACGGCTCCTTCGACGACTTTCTTGGAACCCTCGCGTCGCGCAAACGCAAAGGGATCAAAAAAGAACGCCAAGCAGCATTGGCGCACGGGATCGAGATCGAACGTGTCGCCGGCAGAGCCATCGGCGAAGCCCACTGGGATGCGATGTACACCTTCTACATGGACACCGGAAACCGTAAGTGGGGCCGGCCCTATCTCAATCGCACCTTCTTCTCGCTCCTCGGCCAGGCGATGCCCGAGCGGTGCCTGCTGGTCTTCGCGAAGCGGCACGGAAGCTACATCGCGGGCGCCTTGAACCTCATCGGCGGCGATTGCCTTTACGGCCGCTACTGGGGCGCCATCGAGCACCACCCGGCTCTCCACTTCGAGGTTTGCTATTATCAAGCGATCGAGTACGCCATCGAGCACCGGCTCCCGCGCATCGAAGCCGGCGCCCAAGGCGAGCATAAGCTCGCACGCGGCTACCTACCGGTCGAAACGTACTCCGCGCACTGGCTCGCCGACCCGGCGCTCGAACGAGCCGTGGAACGCTTTCTCAACCAGGAGCGCCATGCCGTGACCCGGTTCAATGCCGACTTGACCGAGATAGGCCCCTATCGCAAAGACGAAGCCTGAAGCGGCGCCCCGTTGGCGGTGGCCCGCATAGTCATATTCAGCCGAGCGGAACATCATGTCGTACGACGCAAACAACATCTTCGCGAAGATCCTGCGCGGCGAAATTCCGTGCCACAAAGTCTACGAGGATGCCGATGCGATCGTCTTCATGGACGTGATGCCCCAGTCGCCGGGTCACACGCTGATCCTCCCGAAGGCTCAGTCCCGCAATCTTCTCGATGCCGACCCAGCAGTGCTGGCGAAGGTCATTCCCATCGTTCAGAAAGTCGCCGTCGCCGCGAAATCCGCCTTCAATGCCGACGGCATCAGCATCGCACAGTTCAATGAAACGGCGGGCGGCCAGACGGTCTTCCACCTGCATTTCCACGTCATACCCCGCTACGAAGGTAAGCCGCTGCACATCCACGCCCGGAATATGGAAGAAGGTTCCGTGCTCGCAGCTAAAGCTGAAAAGCTGAAGGCCGCGCTGGCCTGATAATCCCGGGCCAAGATTGCCGATTTGTCGTCAAGCAGATGTCCGCCCTTATTCAAGCGCAGCGGCGGCCCTCAATCGCGCCCGCTGCCGTCCAGCCTCATCAAAGTTTTCCGGCGCCAGCCAAGCCTCGTAGGCCGCTTTAAGGGCCGGCCACTCCTTGTCCAATATCGAGAACCAGGCGGTGTCCCGGTTGGCTCCTTTGGCCACCATGTGCTGACGGAATAGGCCCTCGTAGGTGAAACCGAAGCGGCGCGCGGCGCGCTTGGATGGCTCGTTATCGTTGTGACATTTCCATTCGAAACGGCGATAGCCAAGATCCTCGAAAACATGCACCGCGAAGAGGTAGAGCGCTTCAGTAGCAACGCGCGTGCGCGCAATCGCCGGACCCCAAAGGATCGATCCGACCTCGATAACGCCGTGGGCCGGATCGATGCGCATCAACGCCTGCCGCCCGGCAGCGCGGCCGCTCGTCTTATCAACCACTGCCCAGAACATTGGATCTTGGCTTTGCGACATCGCATCGAGCCATGACCGCAAATCGGCGCTTGTCGCGGGCGGCGGTTCAAAGAGATAGCGAAAACGCTCTTCAGCCCCGCGAGCAGCCGATTGTTCGAACAACGCGTCTCCGTGCCGTGCTGGATCTAGCGGCTCGAGCCGCGTGTAGCGACCGTCCATGACAACGCGCGCCGGACGCGGGCGGCGCGTCCAGCAGGAAAGATCATGGCCCATGCTCTCGTCTTTCTGTCGATTTTTCACAGATGGATGGATCACTATCCCTTGGCGCATACCCCAAACCACAGCCACCCGGAAGGCCAGCGTGCCGGCACGCCATCCGCACCGAACATCGAGCATGAGAACATAAGAAAACGCGCCGGACTATCTGCCGGCGCGTTTCAATCTTGCGATTTTGTTCAGAGCTGCGAACAGAGGCGACGCTTGCCAGCTGAAGCCTTAGGCCGGACGATCAACCGGCAGTTGTAAGTGAACGCCTCAGGGCCCGGCTGCCGCCCCACACGACGAAAACCGCCGCGATGATCATCGCAAGCGTCGCCGCCGTGCTTGCCGTGAATTCGTTCGCACCGATACTATCGATTGCAATCATAGACCCGGCAACGACGCAGATCAGGATGGGCGCCACCCAGCCGGTTCCGAGCCAGCCCAAAATTCCCGCGAGAAGCAAAGAGGAGAGCCAGATCATGCGACCACGCTGGCCTTCAGGCCCTCCTAACGGCCTCGACACATAAAGAAACGGCACGACCCGAAGGTCGTGCCGTTGAACCTTACTCTTCTCGTTTCTTGCGCGGCACGCTTGGCACCGCACCGGACCCGTTGGGCTTCTCACCCTTCTCCTTTGGACCCGGCAACGCCTTCTTCGGCGTCGCATCCGCAAGAACCGGCTGCGGAAGATCCTCGTCGTCATCATCCGTCTCTTCGTCTTCCGGCGTCTTCACCCTCTTCGAAGGATCGAGCGGCAGGAAGTCGAAGGCCAAAGCCCTGTCAGGGCCTTTGCCGGAGACCAGAACCTTCACCGTTCCGCCGTTCTCGAGCTTGCCGAACAGCAGCTCTTCAGCCAGCGGCTTCTTGATGTATTCCTGGATGACGCGAGACAACGGCCGCGCGCCGAACTTCTCGTCGTAACCCTTCTCGGCGAGCCACCGTGTCGCCTCATCCGACAGCTCGATCGAAACGCTGCGATCTGCGAGTTGCGCTTCGAGCTGGAAGATGAACTTCTCGACGACCTGCGCGATGATCTCGGGCGACAGGCCCGCGAACGGAACGATGGCGTCGAGACGGTTGCGGAACTCCGGAGTGAACAGCTTCGTCACTGCTTCCGTATCTTCGCCTTCGCGCTTCGTGCGGTTGAAGCCCATAGGCGGCTTGGCCATGTCGGACGCGCCCGCGTTCGTCGTCATGATGAGGACGACGTTGCGGAAATCGACCGACTTGCCGTTGTGGTCCGTGAGCTTGCCGTGGTCCATCACCTGCAGGAGGATGTTGAACAGGTCCGGATGCGCCTTCTCGATTTCATCGAGCAGCAGCACCGAGTGCGGATGCTGATCGATGCCATCGGTCAGCAGGCCACCCTGATCGAACCCGACATACCCCGGAGGTGCGCCGATCAAACGCGAAACCGTGTGCTTCTCCATGTATTCCGACATGTCGAAGCGCAGTAGCTCGACGCCCATCAGGTTGGCGAGCTGCTTGGCGACTTCCGTTTTGCCGACACCCGTTGGACCGGAGAACAGATAGCAACCGATTGGCTTCTCGGGCTCGCGCAAACCGGCACGCGCCAGCTTGATCGCGCTCGAAAGAGCTTCGATGGCCTTGTCCTGACCGAAAACCAGCCGCTTCAGATCGCGACCGATATGAGCGATGACTTCGGCATCGCTCTTCGTGACGGTCTTTGGCGGAATACGCGCCATGACGGCAACGGTCGCCTCGATCTCCTTCGTGGTGATCTTCTTCTTCCGCTTGTTTTCCGGGACAAGCATCTGCGACGCACCCGTCTCGTCGATCACGTCGATCGCCTTGTCCGGCAGCTTCCGGTCGTGGATGTACCGGGCCGAGAGCTCGACCGCGGCCTTGATGGCCTCGTTCGTGTACTTGATCTTGTGATAATCCTCGAAGACCGACTTCAGGCCTTTGAGAATCTCGATCGCATCCTCAACTGTCGGCTCCTTCACATCGATCTTCTGGAACCGGCGCACGAGTGCCCGGTCCTTCTCGAAGTGCTGCCGGTACTCTTTGTATGTCGTCGATCCGATGCAGCGGAGCGTTCCGGACTGCAGTGCAGGCTTCAGCAGGTTCGAAGCGTCCATAGCTCCGCCCGAAGTCGCACCCGCGCCAATCACGGTGTGGATCTCGTCGATGAAGAGAACCGCGCCGGGAAACGCCTCGACTTCCTTCATGACGGCCTTCAACCGCTCCTCGAAATCACCGCGATAGCGGGTTCCGGCAAGGAGCGCGCCCATGTCGAGCGAGAAGATCGTTGCGCCCTTCAGAACGTCGGGCACCTGACCGCCCACGATCTTGCGCGCCAACCCTTCGGCAATCGCCGTTTTACCGACGCCCGGGTCGCCGACGAAGAGCGGATTGTTCTTCTGGCGGCGGCAGAGCACCTGCACGGTGCGCATAACCTCCTGCTCGCGGCCGATCAACGGATCGATCTTGCCGTCGCGAGCTTTCTTGTTGAGGTTCACGCAATACGTGTTGAGCGCATCGCCCGGTTTCTTCTCTTCACCCTCGGTCGCGTTCACGTCCTCATCGACTCCACGAACCGTCCGCGGCTCAAACATGCCGGGCCGCTTTGCAATTCCATGAGCAATGTATTGAACAGCATCGAAGCGTGTCATTTCCTGCTCCTGCAGGAAATACGCCGCGTGGCTTTCGCGTTCCGAGAAAATGCCGACGAGCACATTAGCGCCCGTGACCTCCTCCCGGCCCGACGTCTGGACGTGGACGATCGCCCTCTGAACGACCCGTTGGAACGAATTCGTCGGGTGAGCGTCGCGCGCTGATTTCGAAACGATCGGCTTGAGCTCGGTGTCGAGATATTCGATCAATCGGGCACGCAATTGCTCGATGTCGACGGAACAGGCCCGCATAACGGCAGCAGCGTCACGATCGTCGACGAGCGCGAGCAATAAATGCTCAAGCGTCGCAAACTCGTGGTGGCGGACGTTTGCATACTGCACAGCGCGGTGCAGCGAGGCTTCAAGATTTTTGGAGAGCGATGTCAATCCAGTCCTACTCTTTCTCCATGGTGCACTGTAGAGGGTGGCCATGCTGCCGTGAAAAGTCCATCACCTGCGTCACCTTTGTTTCGGCGACCTCGTAAGTATAGACCCCGCAAATCCCGACTCCTTTGTGGTGGACATGGAGCATAATGCGGGTCGCATCCTCCTGTCCCTTGTTGAAGAAGCGTTGCAGCACCAGAACAACGAACTCCATCGGCGTGAAGTCGTCGTTCAACAGAAGAACCTTATATAGGTTCGGCTTCTTCGTTTTTGGACGGGTCTTGGTGACGATACCTGTTTTCGACTCGCCGTCATCGCGCCGCGGCCCATCGGGCGGATCGTCCTTGTTCGCGGCCATGCGGTGGGCCGCCAACGAGGGAATAAGTTGCACCGTCTTCATCGCGTGCCTCGGGGAAAACCCGAATCCGTCGGATCTTCCAAAGCTATCCCGCATCGGGTGCATGTTGGAGGCAGAAAGGTAACGCCCGCTTCCCCAAATGCGTGCCCGGCGGGGCACTCGTCTTTCTTGCCAAATGTTCAAGCTAACACCCGTCTCCATCAAGCACGTAATATAGGCACGCTGACGAACAAAAAATAGAACGAGCCGAGTGACGCATCTGGCATTTCCAACAATTGAATGACGCAAGCCCTTTCAAGTTCCGATTAGCCTCAATAGCGACGGAGCCGGTGTCACGCACAGCGCTCCACCTGGGGCGTCGGGAGCTCCGGGCCTTGCCCCTGTCTCACGCCGAACCTGAGGTTGAACGCCTGCCCCCGTCTTGCCCCCGGCCTTGAACTCTGCCTGTCCATGAGCCGCCTCCCTGGAGCTTGCCCTCCGAACGCTCGCTTGGCGAGCGAAATTGAGACACCGCGAGAGGGTATTTTTACCGCGTTCTTTAACCCTGCTGCAGTTCTCCGCCCATACACTTCCCCGAGCATCTGCGGGCGCTGAAAAATTCGGGAGCGCCCAAAAGGTGCCCAAAAACAGTGCTCTGCTGTCAACGTTGACTGCGGGGCCTTCCACGGGAGCCTTTACCGCCAACCCGTGGATTAGGGTTGTCAAAACAACCGCTCGGTACGAGCGGCAGAGGGAATTAGCGTCTTGTTTCGACGAGCGTTGGCCTATGCGCCGGCTTTTGCAGTTGTGTTTGGTGTGTTCCTGGGAGGCGCAAGCGCCGCCGGGGGAAATCGCCACGCAGCCTTGATCCTTGATGCCAATACGGGCACGGTCCTGCACGACGCGGACGGCGATGCGCTCCGGCATCCGGCATCTCTCACGAAGATGATGACCCTTTATATGACCTTCGAGACGCTCCAGTCCGGGCGTTTGAAGATGTCCGACCGGCTGACGATCTCCACGGCAGCCGCCGGTGTCGCACCCTCGAAGCTCGACCTCAAACCAGGCGAGCAAATCACGGTCTCCGATGCCATCAGGGCCGTCATCACAAAATCCGCCAACGACATCGCCGTAGCGCTCGCCGAGAAGGTCGGCGGCTCGGAGGCCAATTTCGTTCGCCTGATGAATGCCCGCGCCCGCGAGATCGGCATGTCCAAGACGAATTTCGAGAACGCTTCGGGCCTCCCGAACAACGCTCAGGTGACGACCGCACGGGATATGGCGACGCTTGCCCTGCGTCTGCAGGACGATTTTCCGTCCTATTACCCGCTCTTTGCCACCCGCACATTCGAGTATGGCGGCAAAAGCTTCCGCAATCACAATACGATGCTAAAGAGCTTCTCAGGCATCGACGGCATCAAAACCGGCTACACTCGTGCCTCGGGTTTCAATCTCGTGACCTCGTGGCGCCGGGGCGACCACCATCTCATCGGCGTCGTCTTCGGCGGTGACACCGCGGCCGAGCGAAATGCCGAAATGCGGGTTCTTTTGACGCGGATGGCCTCGCGGGCCTCTTCTCAGAAGACCCGGAAGCCCACGCAGTTCGCACGCCTGAAGAGTGAGCCCAAGACGGCCCAACGCCCTGTCGACCGAAAGTCGCGGCCGACAGAGGTTGCAGAGGCAGCGCCGCCTGCCCCCCGGCAGCCGAGCGCCGCACCCTCGCCGGAGCCTTCTTCTGCTGCCGAGCCTGAAACGCCGGTCCAAATCTTCAAGGTTCGCGCCGTGCCGATGGTGCCGAAAGCGCGCCCGGTCCCCGCATCTCCGGAAGAAACGACCGACATGGAAGCGTCGGATCGCAGGCCCGACCGCAACACGCCACCACCGCGCGGCACCTCCACAAGGTCCGACCTGGTCCGTGTGGCCGACAACGCGGCCAGTCAAAATCCGGCAAGCACAAATGCACCCGATGAGGATATCGTCCTTCGTCCCTTCGCGCCCGCCAACCTCGGAGCGTCCGACCGCGGAGCAGGCATACCGGCTCCGAACGAAATGCCCTCGACGGCGAGCCGTCAGACGGGCGGCACGCAACTCGCAATGCTGAACGCTTCGGATGCTGAGCCCTACCGTGCGACAGCTGCAATCGCAGCCGAAGCCCCAACAGCTTCACAGGCAGCTTCACCAGCAGCCGAAGTGAAGCCCATCGCCCGCACAAAGCAGAAGAGTGCGAACACCGCATCGCATGCCGCACCCGTGATCCGCGGACTGCCGCCGTCCACGCTCGGCGCACAAGCAAGCGCGATCCACCTGGCTTCCGCCCAAGGAAGCTACGAGCCAAGGAACGCCGGCAAGAAAGCCACCGGTGGCCGGTACACTGTGCAAATCGGCGCCTATGGCTCGATTGACGACGCGCAGCGTGCCCTCACGAACGTTCAAGGCCGCGCGGGCAAACTCCTCGCCGGCATTCCCACGGTCACGCATCCCGCCCAGAAAGACGGCCGCCAAGTCTATCGCGCGCGCTTCACAGGCTTTGACGCCGACCGGGCGACGACCACCTGCAACGCCCTTCGCCGGCAATCTGTCGATTGCTTCGTGATGGCGGGCGACTGACGACGGCCGCCCATCACAGGCTTGCCCACCGAAGCGGACGCGTCGTACCGTTGCGGGCAGTCCGTCAACCAAGGCTCATCCGTGTCCGCCAATCCAGAATTTCCGAAGCTGATCCTCTTTCAGGGCAATCTGCCCGCTCCCGAAGTTTACCGCCCGGCGGCCGAGCGCATCACCGCCGGCGATCCGGTTCAAAGCGCGCAGAACTTGTTTCAAAGCCCGGACGGCCGCTTCAACAGCGGCATCTGGATCAGCGAGCCGGGAACCTGGCGCGTCGTTTTCTCAGAAAATGAATTCTGCCACCTGCTCGAAGGCGTCATCGTCGTCCGAGGCGACGACGGCTCCGAGGTGACTTTCCGCGCGGGCGACGCATTCCTAACCCCCGCGGGCTTCACCGGCACGTGGCAAATCGTTGAGCCCGCCAAGAAATTTTATGCGTTCTACGAGTGAAATCGTCATCCTAGGCCGGGCACGACCGAAGGACGTGTCCAAGGCCGGGGATCCAGTCCAAGACTTGTCGCAGACGCAACAGACCCCTCGTCACTTCCCGCTGAGCAGCGTGTAGTTGCCGCCAGTCGCGGTAATGTCCGTCGCCCGCACGCGCTCAGTCGCGAACCGCGCCAGATAGTTGGGGCCCCCCGCTTTGGGACCGGTTCCCGAAAGCCCCTCACCCCCGAAAGGCTGAACGCCGACGACGGCGCCGATCTGATTGCGGTTGACGTAAAGGTTGCCGACCCGCGCGTTCTCCGCGACGTAATCGGCGACGCTCTCGATGCGGCTATGCAGCCCGAGCGTCAGGCCGTGCCCGGTAACATTCAGTGCCGCAACGACCTTGTCCAAATGCCCGCGCTCGTACCGGATCATGTGGAGAATCGGCCCGAACACTTCATGGTCGAGTTTGCTCAGGCGATCGATTTCATAGAGCGACGGCGTGACGTAGGTCCCCGCGCGGCACGCTTCCGGCATCGCCAGATCGATGATCTCGCGACCCTCGCGCTGCATGCGGACTTTATGGCTCTCAAGAGCATCCTGCGCCGTTTCATCGATGACGGGACCGATATCCGTCGCATAATCGAGCGGATCCCCGACATCGAGCGCCTCGATGGCGCCCGCGAGCATTGAGCGGATGCGGGGCGCGTTATCGTCCTGCACGAAAAGAACGCGGGCAGCTGAGCATCGTTGACCGGCGCTATCGAAAGCCGACCGCACCGCGTCGCGGACAACCTGCTCGGGAAGAGCAGATGAGTCCGCGATCATGGCATTGATGCCGCCCGTCTCCGCAATGAACCGCACGATTGCGCCGCGGCGATCGGCGAGCGCCCGCTGAATGGCCCACGCGGTTTCGTTGGAGCCGGTGAACGCTACACCCTGAATGCGCGCATCTTTGACGATGGCCTCTCCGAGCTTGCCGCCGCCCGTCACGAGATGAAGCGCGTCGCGCGGCACGCCGGCCTCTTGCAGCAGCTTCACCGCAAGAAATCCTGCGATTGGCGTCTGCTCGGCTGGCTTCGCGATGACGGCGTTACCGGCCGCGAGCGCCGCCGCGACTTGCCCCGTAAAGATCGCGATGGGGAAATTCCACGGCGAAATGCACGCAAACACGCCGCGGCCTCTGAGCGACAGCGTGTTTTCCTCGCCCGTCGGCCCTTTGAGGACAACCGGATCGGAAAAGAGCCGTCGCGCTTCGATCGCGTAGTAGCGAAGATAATCGACCGCCTCGCGAACCTCCGACTGCGCGGCTTCGATCGTTTTCCCCGCCTCGCGAACGAGGGCAGCCATCAAAACCGCGCGATCCCTTTCGAAAAGTTCGGCCGCGGCTTCCAGAATGCGCGCACGCTCCGAGGCATCGGTTTTCTCCCAGCGCGGCGCGCCGTTCACCGCCGAGAAAATCGCATCCTCGAGATGCTGCGGCGTTGCGAGCCGCACCGTACCGATACGATCGCGATGATCGTGCGGCGATAACGAGATCGCCGCCGCATCGCCGCCAGCCGTAACCGTGCCGTTGACGACAGGCCCAGCCAAAAACGGAGCCTTCAGGATCTTCGCAATGTCCGCTTGAATGCCTTCGCGGACGCTCGCCTGCACCAGCGCCAATCCGGCGCTGTTTTTCCGCTCGGGCAGAAAGATATCCCGCGGCCGCGTGATCAGTTTGACGCGCTCGCCCGAGGTGAACTCCCGATCGGCGATCTCGACCGGATCGGCGATGATTTCGGAAATTGACATTTCCTCATCGCCCAGCCGGTTGACGAACGATGTGTTGGCGCCGTTTTCGAGTAGGCGGCGCACGAGATAACCGAGCAAGTCTTCATGCCCGCCGACGGGCGCATAGATCCGGCATGCTCGCCCGAACTTGCCCTCGCCGATGACCTGTTCGTAGAGCGCTTCGCCCATGCCGTGCAGCCGCTGATATTCGAATTCGACCGCGCCGCCCGCAACCGAAGCCGCCGCGATCGTGTGCGCGTTGTGGGTCGCAAACTGCGGGTAGAAGGCTGCGGAATCGGAGATCAGCAGTCGCATCGCAGCCAGATAGGAAACGTCCGTATGCAGCTTTCGCGTGAAAACCGGATAATCCTCCAAGCCGCGCTCCTGCGCCCATTTGATTTCGCTGTCCCAGTAGGCGCCCTTGACGAGGCGCACCGGGATGCGCTTGCCGGTCTTCTCGCTGAGACGGCGCAGCCAGCGGAGCATCGGAATGGCCCGCTTGCCGTAAGCCTGGACGGCGATGCCGAGACCGTTCCATCCCTCGAGGTGCGGACTGATAAGCGTCTCGCCGAAGAGATCCGCGGTAACATCGAGCCGGTCCTGCTCTTCCGCGTCGACGGTCAAACCCAGGCCCTTCGCCCGGGCTGCACGCGCGAGCGTCAAGAGCAGCGGCGCAAGCTCGGCCCTTAGACGATGTTCCTTGCCGGGCTCGAAACGCGGATGAAGCGCCGAGAGCTTCACGGAGATGGAAGGCCGGTCGAAAATCGCATCCGCATGCGGCGTCGTAAACGGCCCGGCATCCGCGCCGACCGCGTCGATCGCCGCCATGTATCGTTGAAAATAGCGCTCCGCATCCTGCTTGGATCGGGCGGTCTCTCCGAGCATATCGTAGGAGAAGCGGTAGCCCTTTTCCGCGAATGCCCGCGACCGCGATAGCGCTGCTTCGATCGTCGAGCCGAGCACGAATTGCTCGCCGAGAAGCCGCACGGCTTGGCGAATGGCGAGCCGGATCGTGCCCTCGCCCGAGCGCGCCACGAGGCGCTTCATCGCCTGCAGCGGGTTTGCGCCCTTGGCTTCCCTGAGCCGCATGATGCGGCCCGTCAGCATCAAGCCCCAAGTCGAGGCGTTGACGAAGAGGCTCTCCGAATGCCCGCGATGCTTCTCCCACGCGCCGCCGGAAATCTTGTCTGCAATGAAAGCATTTGCCGTCTCGGCGTCCGGAATGCGCAAGAGCGCCTCGGCGAGGCACATCAGGATCACGCCTTCGTCCGTCGCCAAACCGTATTCGTGCATGAACGCATCGACGCCGGCGTGGCTCGCCTTGTCCGCCCGCGCCGCGTGCACGAGCCGCCGCGCCACGTCCGCGGTCCGCCGCCGCTCGTCCTCGGTGAAGAGCGCGCGTTCGATCAGAGCGCCGACAAGCCGCGGCTCGTCCATGAGATACTGCGCGGCGAACTCGTCCCGTGACGGGAGACCCCGTTGTGTCACGCTATCCTCGCGCCGCAATGTGGCGACCATAATGTTCCCGCTGATAAAAGGCGCTCACAGCGATTCGCCCAGCGCCAATATTAGCAGATTGAGGGGCCTGCGCCTGCGGCTGAAAAAACTGCCATCAGCTTGTCCACTTGACGACTTGCCCGTAATCCCTGCACCACTGCCCCGAAATCTCATCTGGGCCTAAGCTTTGTCCGAAATCATCACAGTCGTCCGCAATCTGCGCGACCTCCGAAAAGCCACCTCGAAATGGCGCCAGCGTGGCCAGACGATCGCCCTCGTGCCGACGATGGGCGCGCTCCACGCCGGCCATCTTACGCTCGTCAAGCTTGCCAGGAAGAAGGCGGACAAAGTCGTCGTTTCGATCTTCGTCAACCCCACGCAGTTCGGGCCAGCCGAAGATCTTTCGCGCTACCCGCGCGACGAGGCTGGCGACCTGCAAAAGCTCGCCGATGCTGACGCCAATCTCGTTTGGGCGCCGACTGTTGAGGAAATGTATCCGGAGGGTTTTTCCGCGGGTGTCCGCGCCGGCAGCGCCGCCAAGGATCTCGACGGCGCATTCCGTCCAAACCACTTCGACGGCGTGGCGACGGTATGCACGAAGCTCTTCAACCAGGTCACGCCCGACATCGCGATTTTTGGCGAAAAAGACTATCAGCAGCTCGCCGTGCTGCGACAGGTCGTCGGCGATCTCAACATCCCCGTGAAGCTGATCGGCGGAGCGACCAAGCGTGACACCGACGGGCTGGCGCTTTCATCCCGCAACGCCTATCTGAGCGAAACCGAACGTAAGATTGCCCCCGCGCTATACGCCGTGATTTCCTCGCTCGCCGAAGATGTTGCAAATGGCGCGGATGTGCCGACCGGCATCTCCAACGCCAAGCGCAAGCTCATCGCAGCCGGGTTTGCGAGAATTGACTATATCGAGGTCCGCGACGCCGAAACGCTGGCCGTGCCGCCTGCGGCAGATGGGCGGGCGCTGCGCGTCCTGGCTGCTGTTTGGCTCGGCAAGACGCGATTGATCGATAACGTCGCAGTCTAAGGCGTTTGCGCGTTGCCGTGCCGCCACAAGTCGCAAAGGCGATGGTGGCTTCAGCCCGGCTCAGGTTATAAGTAGCCCTCAAGATTCGCTTCAGCGGCTTCTGCTGTCGGGCGTCCCGCCGCTTCTTTCCGAACGTTTGGGTCACGCCACAGACGATCAAGGGCTGCAGATGAGCCGATCTCAAACCGACCTCTTTCCGGAATTCGATAACGAAATGACTGAAAAATCGTCGCGTGCACGCAAGCCTGCCGAAACGGGCGCCTATAGCGAGCACGACATCGAAGTGCTCGAAGGCCTGGAGCCCGTACGCCGCCGCCCCGGCATGTATATCGGCGGCACTGACGAAAAGGCCATGCACCACCTCTTCGCCGAGGTGATCGATAACTCGATGGACGAAGCCGTCGCGGGCCACGCGACGTGGATCGAGGTCGAACTTTCGACCGACGGCTTCCTGACGGTCACCGACAACGGCCGCGGCATCCCCATCGGCCCGCACCCGAAATACAAGAACAAGAGCGCGCTCGAAGTCGTGCTGACGGTGCTGCACGCCGGCGGCAAGTTCGATTCGAAAGCCTACAACACGTCCGGCGGCTTGCACGGCGTCGGCGTTTCCGTCGTCAACGCACTGTCCGAAACGCTTGAAGTCCAGGTGGCGCGCGACCAGCAGCTCTACCGGATGGTATTCTCGCGCGGCGAGCCGCAAACCAAGCTCGAGAAGCTTGGCTCGATCATGAACCGGCGCGGCACCAAGGTGCGCTTCAAGCCGGACGAAAAGATCTTCGGCAAAGGCTGCGCTTTCAAGCCCGCCCGCCTGATGAAGATGGCCCGTTCGAAGGCTTACCTTTTCGGCGGCGTCGAAATCCGCTGGAAGTGCGATCCCGAACTCATCAAGGACGAAACGCCCGCCGAAGCGGTGTTCCACTTCCCCGGCGGTTTGAGCGACTACCTGACGGCGTCGATCGACGGCCAAATCCAGGTAACGAAGGACATATTCTCGGGCCGGGTGGAGAAGGAAGCCGGTCACGGCTCGGTCGAATGGGCAGTTGCCTGGATCGCCAACGAGGACGGCTTCTCGTCCTCCTACTGCAACACCATCCCAACTGCCGAAGGCGGCACGCACGAGAACGGCCTGCGTCAGGCGTTGTACAAGGGCCTCAGGGCCTATGGCGAACTCGTCAACGCCAAGAAAGCAATTCAGATCACGTCGGAAGACGTGATGGGCACGGCAGCGTCGATGCTGTCAGTCTTCATTCGCGAACCCGAATTCCAGGGGCAGACGAAGGACAAGCTCGCGTCCGTCGAAGCGACGAAGATCGTCGAAACGGCTGTCCGCGACGCCTTCGACCACTGGCTCGCCGATAGCCCGCAACAGGCGACCAAACTGCTCGAGTGGACCATCGAGCAGTCCGAAGAGCGCTTGAAGCGCCGCCGCGAGAAAGAGGTCGGACGCCAATCAGCCACGCGCAGGCTGCGCCTCCCCGGCAAGCTTGCCGACTGCTCGATTCAGCAGGCAGCAGGCACAGAAATCTTCATCGTCGAAGGCGATTCCGCCGGAGGCAGCGCCAAGAGCGCGCGCGATCGCGAAACCCAGGCGATCCTGCCGCTACGCGGTAAAATCCTGAACGTCGCCAACGCGTCATCGGCGAAGCTGTCACAAAACCAGCTGCTCGCCGATCTCATTCAGGCGCTCGGCATCGGCACCGGCACCAAATATCGCGACGAGGATTTGCGCTACGAGCGCGTGATCATCATGACGGACGCCGACGTGGACGGCGCCCACATTGCTTCGCTCCTGATAACGTTCTTCTATCAGGAGACGCCGGAACTCGTTGAAAACGGCCATCTGTTTCTGGCTGTTCCGCCGCTCTACAAAATCTCCGACAAGAGCGACGTTGCCTACGCGCGCAACGAAGTGCATCGCGACGAACTTATCGCCACGCGCTTCAAGGGCCGGAAGCCAAAGGTTACGCGCTTCAAAGGCCTCGGCGAGATGGATTTCAAAGATCTCAAAGAGACGACCATGGACAAGAGGAAGCGGACGCTTCTGCAGGTCGGCATCAGCGAAGATGCGCGCGGCGGATTGGGCGATGTCGTCAACGCGCTGATGGGCTCGAAGCCCGAAGCGCGCTACCGCTTCATCCAGGAGCACGCCGCTTTCGCGAAGGACCTGGACATCTGAGACGAAACGATACGTTGGCAGCTTGAACGAGGGGAGCGCAAACGCTCCTCTCGTTTTTTATGTACCGTCGCGCAGAGACGCTTCGTTCTCGCGCAGAATGGCGGCAGCGTCGCTCACCTTGGCGTATTCGAGCGTATCGGTATCGAGGTAGACGTTACCGCCCGGCTCCGGCGCGTACTTTTCACCCAGAACCTCGATGACGGTCGGATTGCGATCCTCGACCTTGCCATGCGGCGAGTTGAAGTAGCCCTCAACGACGATCCCCTTGTCTCGGTATTCGGGATCCTGCAGCAGCAGCTCGTGCAAGCCCTTCAGCTTGTAGTGGGGCACGGACGCGAAGACGTGATGCGGCAGGTGATAATCCATGCCGAACGGAAACACCGCGTAACGAATGAACGGGTTGACGAGAAACACCCGGGTGTTCGTGTAACGCCCGCGATCGGCATTTCCGTGTTGCACCCATTGGCGCATGATCATGAAGAGCGGAAACGCCGTGAAGAGCGGCAAAATCCACAAGAGCCCGTAGTAATCCCAAGCCGGGCCCCATCCCGCAACTTCGATCGCCGTCAGAGCCGTATAGACAATCGCCATAAAGAGGATGCGGCTGATGTTCGTCGTCCGATGCGAAATCACCGTGTCGACGTGCGCGTGCGGCAGCTTCTCCTCATCGAGAAAATAGAAGTACGCAACAGCCGCCGCCGTCATCGCGCCAAGCGCCGCGAAGGCCCACGCGCCATGTCCCAACTTGATGAGCGTGATCGCAGCGGCAGGCGCCGACACGGCGTAAATGACGCCCATCAGCGTCGGTAGCCGCTCGCCCTTGCGCTCGCGGTCCATGTACGGGTTGTTGTCGGTACCGAGCGCGCTGTAGCGGGCACGCACGATCATGTAGCGGAAAAGATTTGGCAGCCAAAGCTGCTTCCCGAGTTCCTTCAGCATCTCGAAATGAGTGATGGGGAAGTCGAGGTCATGACCGCTTTCATTCAGCTGAGCCCAGTCGGGATCGCGGAGCGGGTCGTTGATGAATTGGTGATGCGCGAGATGGTGCAGCCGGTATTGGAACGTCGACGTGTAGATCGGAAACCCGCCGAGCCAATCGGATACCAATTCATTCAGCGTCTTATTTTCAAAGAGGATGAAGTGCGTCCCCTCGTGGATGACGCCGCCGAACTGGTGTTGCGACGCGCCGACCTCGGCAATGCACAAAAGCGTCATGGGGATGTTCCACCACCACCCGAGACCTGCCTCCGCGACCGCGCCGTAGCTCCAAATGGTCAAGCCAATCGATGCAGCGATGACGAGGTAGACAAACGCGATATGGCGGAAATTCGTGTAGTTATCCCGCGTCTTGAGATCTCGGATGGCATCACCGCGGCGGACGCCTTTCGGACGCGCTTCGCCGATCGTCGCGGCTCCGCGAATCGTCAGACCGGCTCCACTCACCGAAGAATCAGCACTTCCAGCCATCGATCGATCCTAGCGAATTTCAGCAGCGCTCGCGTATCTCTAACCTGAGAATCACGTCGCACCAGGCAACGCCATCGACTTTTAGCGAACCAGCGTGCCCGACCGGTATCTGCGCCCCCGGGCAAATATCTACGGCACTGATTATTGATCCAAAAGTCATTTTCACTGATACGACAAATAAGCCGTTCTTGGGCTGGGACCGTTTGTAATCACCTTCAACCTTCAACCGGACCGGCGTCCTATACCTCGCGACCTATGCCCCCTACGCCAATGAGTGCGCGACGCAGTTTCGTCCCGCGGCCATTGTCGGGCCAACATTCTACTCCTCCTGAGCGCCACCGGGCACTGCGGGCATCCTCGGCGTCGCCTTCTGCACCGTGGGAGTGCCTCTCAAGACCGGCGCATAGTGACGACGTCCGGGCAAGCGCCCGAATTCGCTCATCCTTTCCTCACCTGTGACACAACCCCGCGGGTTTAGAGGCCTAAACCGCCGAGATTCCCTTGCGCTGGACCAAGATGTATGCGAGCACCCGAATGTGCCGGAGCGCAGGGGATCGATTTGCGCATTTTTTAAATGCTTTTTGATCCGCACTCCTATTTCGGCTTAGGTCCTTTCGGCACCCGTTCCCCCTGCGCTCTTGAAAGACTGTCTGACGCTGCGTTGCGCCGGACCATCCGAGCTGTGCAGATGGAGATACTGACTTTTGGAAACCAAGACGTTCGCTGACCTAGGGCTTTCGCCCAAGGTTCAAGCGGCCATAACGGCTGCGGGTTACGCAAACCCCACCCCGATTCAAGCCGCCGCCATCCCGGTTGCCGTTACCGGACGAGACGTGCTCGGCATCGCCCAGACGGGCACAGGAAAAACGGCTTCGTTCGTCCTCCCGATGATCACGCGCCTCGAAACCGGCCGCGCGCGAGCACGAATGCCCCGTTCGCTGATCCTCGCTCCGACCCGAGAGCTTGCTGCCCAGGTCGAGCAAAGTTTCGAAAAATACGGTGTAAATCACAAGCTGCAGGTCGCGCTCCTCATCGGCGGCGTTTCGATGGACGACCAGGTCAAGAAGCTTGACCGTGGCGTCGACGTTCTGATCGCGACCCCCGGCCGGCTTCTCGACCATTTCGGGCGTGGCCGCGTCATGCTTATGGGCGTCGAGATCCTTGTCATCGACGAAGCCGACCGCATGCTCGACATGGGCTTCATTCCGGACATCGAGAAAATCTGCAAGCTTCTGCCGCCCCGGCGCCAGACGCTGTTCTTCTCGGCAACGATGCCGCCGGAGATCACGCGGCTCGTCAATCAATTCCTGAACGATCCCGAGCGGATCGAAGTCGCAAAGCCCGCGACGACCGCGAAGACCATCACGCAGCGCTTCGTCTATTGCTCGAACAGCGAAGACTGGGCGAAGCGCGATGTTCTGCGCAATTTGATCCGCGACGGCAACGTCAAGAACGCGATCATCTTCTGCAACCGCAAGCGTGACGTCGCCGTCCTTCACAAATCGCTGACGAAGCATGGCTTCAACGCCGGTGCGCTTCATGGCGACATGGATCAGTCGAGCCGGACGGAAACACTCGACAAGTTTCGGGCCGGCGAAGTCATGCTGCTGGCAGCGTCCGATGTCGCGGCGCGCGGCCTCGACATCCCGGAAGTGTCCCACGTCTTCAACTTCGACCTCCCCTGGGCTGCGGACGATTACGTTCATCGCATTGGCAGAACCGGACGCGCCGGTCACGAGGGCCATTCGATTTCGCTCGTAAGCCCGGACGACCTGAAGTTCGTGAAGGACATCGAGAAGGTCACGGCCGAAACAGCCGTCTGGCTCGGTGATCCGCCGACCGAGGAAGATATCGCAGGCGCCGGCAAACGCCGCCGCGGTCGCGGTGGACGCGGCCAAAGCTCGGGCCCCGATAAATCACGGAGACCGCCGCAGGCAGCCCAACGAGCCAGCCGCCCGCCAGAACATCGGGAACATAAAGACCGCGCACCCGAGCGTCGGGAACGACCCGAGCAAATCGCTCCCCCGCCCCAGCACGAGCACGCTCAGCCGGAGCATGCGGAGCCGATGGAGCAAACGCACCGCCCGGAGCGCCAGGAGCGTAAGCGCACGCCTCGCCCGGAGAGAGCGCCACGACCGCAATCCGAGCAGCCACGGCCCCAACACGCAAGATCCGACCGCTCGAGATCATCCGAGCATTCAAGATCCGAGCAACCGAGGCCTGAGAACCAGGGGTCTGATCAGCCGAGCGTTGATCACCCAAGATCCGAGCACGCACGGTCCGAGCATCCTCGTCGGTCAGCAGAACCGGGACGGCGTCCTCAGCGTCCGAAACCCGCTCCAGATGCGTGGACGGACGAGCCCGCACCCGCGCAGCGACAGGCTCGCCATGCCCATGAGCGGCCGGAGAAGCGGGAAGCGGCAAGGGAAGCGCCTCGTAAGCAGCAACCCTCTCACAAGGGTGATGAGCGTTTAGGCTTTGCCGAGAACGTGCCCGCGTTCATGCGCAAGCCACCGCGACCGATGAAAGTCCCGGGACGCGGCTGATCATCAGCGCCTCTTCGGCTTGACCTTCTGTTTCGCCGGCCTCGTCGTTCCAACGGCGCGAGCCGGCGAAACTTTTTCCTTGGTATGCAAAGCCGCATGTTTCGCAGCCGCGACCGATGCGGACGCCCAGTCTCGTAGGTCCTCCGCGTCGTCCAGGAGGCGCTCTGGAAGTAGCCAATAGGAATGCAGCTCCGCGCGGCCGTTCTTCGTCATGTACGAGAACGCGCGCGAACATTCGGCCGCGAACCTCGGCCGTGTCTCGTCCGACGTCTTGAGATAGATCGCACCGTCGTCGATGATCGCGAAGAAGATGCCGTCGAAATAAACGCCGACGCCGCCAAACATGCGCCGCCCGCGAACCGAGCCCGCACGGCCCAGCGCATCCTTCAGAATTTCGAGAATTTCGTCATTGGCGGACATGATCGACCGTCATGCCCGCGCCCGCGTTCTCATCAAGCTGCGGGGGGAGCAAATCCCGGAGGCGTTGCCGGTTCGAGATTGACGCTCTCGCCGCAGCCGCACGCGCTCTTCTGGTTCGGGTTATTGAACACGAACTGCGAAGAGAGCTTCTCCGTCTTATAGTCCATCTCGGTGCCGAGCAGATACATCATCGCAGCCGGATCGATCAGGACGACCGCGCCCTTTTCCTCGATGATCTCGTCGAACTTCCCGATCTCTTCAGCCCACGTCATGGTGTATTCCATGCCCGCACAGCCGCCCTTCTTCACCCCGATCTTGAGGGCTTTGACGCCGGGCTTCTGCGCAATGAGCGCGGAGACGCGCGACGCGGCGGCATCGGTCAGGGTCATGACTTTTGGCATCATTCTAAGCGAGGGCACGCGGGCCTCCGTATGTGCGAGTCGTGGCTACAGCCACATCATATAGGAATTCGGCGCTCAAATGCGAGGTCGTCCTCAAAACATGCCGACAGCGAGGCGCGCTTCGTCCGACATCCGGCTCTGATCCCAAGGCGGATCGAACACGATGGCGACTTTCGTCTGCGCGACGCCCGGGACCGCGTTGACGGCATTTTCAACCCAGATCGGCATTTCGCCGGCAACCGGGCATCCGGGAGCCGTTAAGGTCATGTTGATCGCGACATTGCGGTCGTCGTCGATCTCGACCTTGTAGATCAATCCCAACTCATAGATGTCGGCAGGGATCTCGGGATCGTAAACGGTCTTCAGTGCAGCGACGATGTCCTCCGTCAGCCGCTCGACCTCTTCCCGCGGCAGCGGGGTCGTCGCAGCCGCCGTCTTTTGATCAGTCGACTTTTGCTCATCCGGCGTCGCAATTTCCGGCACGGGGTCCGGAATGATGCCGCCATCCGGAGGCGATGTCGGCGGCGCGTCGAGCGCTTCGACCGCCTGCTTCACGGCTGCCCGGTCTTCAATTTGCTTCCCGTCCATACGGAAGCTCCTTAAGTAAAAAGGTCATGAGCTTTGGTAAGCGCTGTCACCAGCGCGTCAGCCTCGGCCTTTGTGTTGTACAACGCGAAAGACGCACGGCAGGTTGCGGTAACCCCAAGCCTCTCCATCAGAGGCTGCGCGCAGTGATGACCGGCGCGAATAGCGACGCCCGACCGGTCGATGATCGTCGAAACGTCGTGCGGGTGCAGGCCGTCGATCGTGAACGAAAAGATCGAGCCTTTTCCCGGCGCAGTCCCGTAAAGCTTCAGCCACGGTAGCTCAGCCAGGCGTTCTGCCGCGTAGTGGCCAAGCTCCGCTTCGTAGAGCGAAATCTTTTCTCGTCCGATCTGCATCATGTAGTTGAGCGCGGCGCCCAGGCCGATGGCTTCGACGATGGCCGGAGTACCCGCTTCGAACCGGTGCGGCGGCTGGTTGTACGTCACGTTGTCGAGCGTCACGGTCTCGATCATATCGCCGCCGCCCTCGTAAGGCGGCATGGCGGCGAGGTGTTGGCGCTTCGCGTAAAGCACGCCTATACCCGTCGGTCCGTACGTCTTGTGCCCCGTGAAAACATAGAAATCGGCATCGAGATCGCGAACGTCGACGCCCATGTGCACGGCCGCCTGACTGCCGTCGACGAGAACCGGCACGCCCTTCGCGTGCGCAATCTTGATGATTTCCTTCACCGGATTGATCGTGCCGAGCACGTTCGACATATGCGTAACGGCGACAAGCTTCGTGCGCTTCGTGATCAGGCTCTCGAGCTTTTCAATGATCAGCTCGCCGCTATCCGTCATCGGCGCCCATTTCAGAACGGCGCCCTTCCGCTCGCGCAGGAAGTGCCAGGGCACGATGTTGGCGTGATGCTCCATGATCGTGATGAGGATCTCGTCGCCCTCGCCGATCCTGGGTTCGCCGAACGAACGCGCAACGAGATTGATCGCGCTCGTCGCATTGCGCGTGAAGATGATCTCGTCCTGATGCTCGGCATTGAGAAAGCGGCGCACGGTTTCCCGTGCCGCCTCATAGTGCTCCGTCGCGGTATTCGAGAGATAGTGCAGCCCGCGATGCACGTTCGCGTACTCGAAGCGATAGGCGTGATCCATCGCCTCGATGACGGAGAGCGGCTTCTGCGCCGACGCTCCATTATCGAGATAGACGAGCGGACGATCGTTCACCTCGCGAAAGAGAATCGGAAAATCGGCCCGAATGCTTTCGACGTCATAAGGCGCCGCCGTCAGCCCCGCGTGCGAGGCCGTGCTTCTCGCTACATCAATCGACGTTTCGCGTCCCATATGCCTATCCGCGTGGCGAGCGGCCGAGCCACTGCATCGCGTACGATGCAAGCGCCTCTCTGAGCCCCTCGTGCTCGACCTTGTCGAGCGCCTCACCAATGAACGATTCGATCATCAGCGCGCGGGCCTCCTTCTCAGGAATTCCCCGCGAGCGGCAGTAGAAGAGAAGATCGGAATCGAGTTCCGCACTCGTCGTACCATGACCGCAAACGACATCATCGGCGTAAATTTCGAGTTCGGGCTTTGAATCGAACTCGCAATCCTCGGACAGCATCAACACTTGCGCCATCTGCTTGCCGTCCGTCTTCTGCGCGTCGGGCCGAACAATGACCTTGCCCTGAAACACACCGCGGCCGTGACCGTCGAGAACGCCCTTGAACAGCTCCCGGCTTTCGCAACGCGGCACCGCATGGTCGACGACGAGTGTGTTGTCGACGTGCTCGGAATGCCGCGCCAGATACGCACCCGAAAGATCGAGCTTGCCGCCTTCGCCGTCGAAACGAATGTTGCTGCCATGCCGTGCAAAGCCGAGGTTCGACGAAAATTGGAAGCCGCGATAGGTTGCATTGGCTGCAAGCGTTACCTCGCAATTCGAAAGATGCAGCGACTTGCCTTCATCGACCGCCGACCTGACGTGATTGAGGGTCGCGCCCTTCCCGACCGACACTTCCGCAAGGGCATTGAGATGCGCGTCACGAACAGCTCCCGGCAGCACGACATTCGCTTCGACGATGGTCGCGCGTGCGCCTTCGCCGACCGTGATCAAATTCCGGACGGTAACGGCGTTCGCCTCGGAGCCCGCACGAACGAAAACGATCAGCAGCGGCTTGGCGACCGTCGAGCCCTTGGCGACGTCCACGATGGCGCCGTCGGTCATGAAGGCGGTGTTGAGCGCCTCGACGGCGTCCCCGCCCTCTGGCGTCGAAGCCAAGCGGACGACGGTCTCTTCCGACGCCGACTGAAGCGCTTTCCCGACGGTCGAGATCGCCAATCCCTTGGCATCCGCGATATCGCTGAGGTCTGCACGATGGTGGCCGTTCACGAACACGATGCGATGCGCGTCGACGTGAGCCAACGGCCCGAGCGCGACGATGAGTTCGCCGATGCTCAGCGGAGTCTTATCCTCGACGGCGGCAGGCAGCACCTCTTTGAGGTTGGCGCGCAGATCCGTGTATTTCCACTCTTCGATCCGCCGGTGCGGAAGCCCGAGACCGCCGAACGTGCCGATTGCCTCCGCACGGCGCGCCTTCACCGCCGCGCTGCCCGGAAGCTTCGCAGCGGCCGCCTCGAAGCTCTCCGAGATGGCCTGCTCCGCCTTGGTCTTCATAACTGCTACGTTCATTTCAGGCTGCCTTATGCGAGTATTCTGCGTAGCCGGATTTCTCGAGTTCGAGCGCGAGTTCCTTGCCGCCAGTCTTCTGGATGCGCCCGTCCGCGAGCACGTGCACCTTGTCCGGCACGATGTAATTCAAGAGCCGCTGGTAATGCGTGATGACGAGGAATGCGCGATCGGGCGAACGAAGCGCATTGACGCCTTCCGAGACGATCCGCAGCGCGTCGATGTCGAGGCCCGAATCTGTTTCGTCGAGCACGCACAGCGTCGGCTCGAGAAGTCCCATCTGCAGGATTTCCGAGCGCTTCTTCTCGCCGCCCGAGAACCCGACATTGACCGGCCGCTTCAGCATGTCGATATCGATGTTGAGCTTCGCGCCCTTCTCCTTCGCGAGCTTCAGGAAGGCAGGCGTCGTCAGCTCGGTTTCGCCGCGCTTCTTGCGAATGGAATTGAGCGCCGTACGAAGAAACGTCAGGCCGGCCACACCCGGAATTTCCATCGGATATTGGAACGCCAGGAACACGCCCTTCGCGGCACGCTCGTCCGGTTGCATGTCGAGGATCGACTCGCCATTCCAAAGGATGTCGCCGTCGGTGACTTCGTAGCCGTCGCGCCCCGCGAGCACATACGCGAGCGTCGACTTGCCGGAGCCGTTCGGCCCCATGATGGCGTGCACTTCACCCTTCGGCACCGTCAGCGAAAGCCCCTTGAGGATCATGCGATCCTCATCCGCCAGCTTTACGTGCAAATTCTTGATTTCAAGCATCTCAGCAACCGTTCCTATAAACTTCCGTTTGAATTCTTACCCCAGCGCCAACCCCACTCCCCGCTCGTCTTCGATTTCGCAAACAACGAAAAGACGACGACGACCGCGAGTGCGAGCGCCAAACCTAAACCGACGTCCCAAATCGAGTGCGGAGCACCGCCGGGAATCGGCAAAACAAAAAGCCGGAGAACCGCGAGCAGCGCCACCACCAAAACCAGCGTCGACGCCCAGCCCTTCCAGTTGATCGGCGTCGCGCCGTAGCCGTAGTCGGTCATGGCCTCACCTCAACGTTCTCACCCTGGCCGCTGTACCGTTCGCTGTTTCCCACTGACCACAGCTCTACGGGCAATCGATTTTCGGACGTTGACGGAAAAAACGGGACCATGCAGCACTGTGCGCGGTCTCGAGGGAAAGAATTCGAACCATGCTGCGGGTCGCCGCCCGCAAGAATTGCGGCCGCCGGCTCCGGCAACGGAGCCAGTGGCAACGTTCCCAAATTATGAGCCGGCATTCCGATCATCCCACGCTTCCTTCAAGCGAGATGCCAATCAGCTTCTGCGACTCAGCCATGAACTCCATCGGCAGCTGCTGCAGCACATCGCGGACGAAACCGTTGACGACGAGCGCAACCGCCTCTTCCGACGAAAGCCCGCGCTGACGGCAGTAGAACAGCATGTCGTCCGAGATCTTCGACGTGGTCGCCTCGTGCTCGAAATGCGCGCTCGAATTCTTCGCTTCGATGTAAGGCACGGTGTGCGCACCGCACTTGTCGCCGATGAGCAGCGAGTCACAGTTCGTGAAGTTGCGAACGCCCGTCGCCTTCCGGTGCGCCGACACGAGACCGCGATAGGTATTCTCCGAATAGCCCGCCGCGATGCCCTTCGAGATGATGCGGCTCGACGAATTCTTGCCGAGGTGGATCATCTTCGTTCCGCTGTCGACCTGCTGATAGCCGTTCGAAACGGCGATCGAATAGAACTCGCCACGTGAATAGTCGCCGCGCAGAATGCAGCTAGGATATTTCCACGTGATGGCCGAGCCGGTTTCCACCTGCGTCCATGAGATCTTCGAATGATGACCGCGGCAATCGCCACGCTTCGTCACGAAGTTATAGATGCCACCTTTGCCCTGGGCGTCGCCCGGGTACCAGTTCTGCACCGTCGAGTATTTGATCTCGGCGTCGTCGAGAGCCACAAGCTCGACGACCGCCGCGTGCAGCTGGTTTTCGTCGCGCATCGGCGCCGTGCAACCCTCGAGATAGGATACGTAGGCGCCGCGATCGGCGATGATCAGCGTGCGCTCGAACTGTCCCGTCTGCTTCGCGTTGATGCGGAAATAGGTCGAGAGCTCCATCGGGCAGCGCACGCCTTCCGGCACGTAGACGAACGAGCCGTCGGAGAACACTGCCGAGTTCAGCGACGCGTAATAGTTGTCCGACTGCGGCACAACCGAGCCCAGATACTTCTTCACGAGTTCGGGATGCTCGCGCACGGCTTCCGAGATCGAACAGAAAATCACGCCCGCTTTCTTCAGCTCGTCCTTGAACGTCGTGACGACCGAGACGCTGTCGAACACGGCATCGACCGCGACGCGCGGCGACGTCACACCCGCAAGAATCTCCTGCTCCTTGAGCGGAATGCCGAGCTTCTTATAGGTCTCGAGCAACTCCGGATCGACTTCGGCGAGGCTCTTCGGACCCTCGGTCGATTTGGGCGCCGAGTAGTAATAAAGATCCTGAAAATCGATCTTCGGATAACGCACCTTCGCCCACGTGGGCTCGGTCATCGCCTTCCAGCGGGTGAACGCCTCGAGCCTCCAATTCAGAAGCCACTCCGGTTCGCCCTTCTTGGCCGAGATGTAGCGCACGGTCGATTCATCCAGGCCCTTCGGCGCCCGGATGCTGTCGATCACCGTCTCGAAACCGTACTTGTACTGGTCGACATCGATCTTCCGAACGTGATCGATCGTCTCCTGAACAGCAGCCATTTCTTCGTCTCTCTTTCAACGCCGCCAACCGGCGGCCCTTCAACTAAATGTCGTTACGCAGCGAGCGCCGGCGCCCCTGCGATCGTCGTCCATGCGGCCAGAAATGCCGCGATGTCGTCCTTCGTCGTCGCCGGTCCGAGACTGATGCGGATGGTGCCCGCAGCAATGTCGTGACCTAATCCCATCGCTTCGAGAACGTGGCTCGCGCCGACTTTGCCGGATGAGCAAGCCGAGCCGGCGCTTACAGCGATTCCGGCGAGATCCAACCTGATGACCAGCGTCTCGGCCAGCTTCCCGGGAAGCGCCAATGCGGTCGTATTTCCGAGGCGCGCTGCGCCTTCGCTGATGATCACGACATCGGGATTGATGCGTTTTACGTCGGCCTCGAACTCATCCCGCAAAGCTCGGATGGCCGGCGCCGCCTGCAAGTCACGAAGCGCGGCTTCTGCAGCTGCGCCAAATCCGGCGATTGCCGCGACGTTCTCTGTTCCCGCCCGCCGCCGCCGTTCCTGGCCGCCGCCTCGAAGTAAGGGCACAAGATCTATATGGTCGCGAATGACCAACGCGCCAATACCTTTAGGCCCGCCCAATTTGTGCGCGGAGAGCGCCAGCGTATCGACCCCGAGTGCGGCGAAATCGATCGCCATTCGGCCGGCCGCCTGCACGGCATCCGTATGCACGCTGAGCCCATGCGATCGCGCCAGCCCGGCCATTTCCGCGACAGGCTGAACGACACCGGTTTCATTGTTGGCGAGCTGGAGCGCAAGAAGGGATGGCCGCGCAAAGCCCCGCGGCAATACCTGCTCAGTGACGTCTTTGACGTTCACCACACCGTTCCGGTCGACCGGCAGCATGATGATTTCGCCGTGCGCAGAACGGACCGGCGCGAGGACCGAATCGTGCTCGACGCCGCTCGTCAAAATCGACGCCCACGGCTGCGCGATCACCCAGTTGTTGGCTTCCGTCGCGCCGCTCGTGAAAACAATCTCGGACGGCTTCGCGCCGATCAGACGCGCGACGCTTTCGCGCGCTCCCTCGACGACCGCGCGAGCGCGACGTCCTTCCGCATGAACCGATGAAGAATTGCCGACGACGTCGAGCGCCGCGATCATCGCAACCTTGGCCTCGGGCCGAAGCGGCGCCGTGGCATTATAATCGAGGTATGTTCGCTTTCCCGCTGGTCGCGCGGCAGCGGCTGCGAATATCGGCCGCGACGAATATCGCCCGCCCGTAATGACGTCGGCGAGATTGACGGAGGACAGGAACTGCCCCGTCGACTCACTGAGCGCGCTCCAAAGCCAATGCGTGACACAAGGCGTCGCGGTAGAGCAGCGCGGATCGTTATGCGAGCAACGGGTGAACCGCGTATCTTCCTCGACCGCATCCATGACCGCAGCAATCGAGATTTCCGCGGCAGGCTTGGAAAGCCGGTAACCGCCGGACCGGCCGCGGGCGCTTTCGACGAGGCCGGCGCGGCGAAGTGGCACGAAAAGCTGCTCAAGATAGGCAAGCGGCAGGCTCTGCCGCTCAGCGACGACCGATAGCGCTATGGCGCCTTCATCGGCATGCCCGGCGAGATCGGCCATGGCCATGACCGCGTAGCGGCCTTTGGTCGTCAATTCCACGTTTCTAATCTCCGGACTATCGTCGCCCCAAGTGGCGACGGAATCCAAACCTTGCGTCCGGCACCCCGGACTGTGCTAAGAGAGCCGCCCTGATCCAATGCCTTTTGTAAACGAGCCAGGACCCCAGTATTTCGAACGGTTCTAAAGTTATGGAAATCCTGAGCGCCGGAGTCAAGGATTGAGATTCGACCCACAAGGATTTGATCGCCCGGAGGCCATACATTGGCTTCCCCAGTCGCTCTGAAGCCAACGCCTGAACCCAATCACCCGAAAAAACCGAGTAATCTCCGATGCCCGAACTTATTATCAATGGCCCAGGCGGACGCCTGGAAGCCCGGTACCATCACGAAAGCAACGGCGACAGCCCGATCGCGCTGATTTTGCATCCCCATCCCCAATTCGGGGGCACGATGAACAATCAGGTCGTCTATTCGCTCTACCACACCTTTGCCGCACGTGGATTTTCCGTGCTGAGGTTCAATTTCCGCGGCGTGGGTCGCAGCCAGGGCGTCTGGGATGGCGGCCCGGGCGAGCTTGCCGATGCGGCATCCGCTCTCGACTGGCTCCAGCAGGTTAAGCCCGACGCCAAGACGTGCTGGATCGCCGGCGTGTCCTTCGGAACGTGGATTGCCATGCAGCTGCTGATGCGGCGTCCCGAGGTCGATGGCTTCATCTGCGTCGCCCCGCCGTCTAATCTCTACGACTTCTCCTTCCTCGCGCCCTGCCCCTCTTCGGGCCTGATCATCAACGGCGACATCGACCGTGTCGTCCCGACGGCGTCGGTCGCCGAAATGGCCGCAAAGGTTAAGGTGCAAAAAGGCATCAAGATCACGCATGAGGTCGTGCCCGGCGCCAACCACTTTTTCGAGAACAAGATCGAAGAACTCGGCGGCATCGTCGGCAGCTATCTCGACGACCGGATGATCCAGTTCGAACAGGATCGCGAACGCAACAAGGAACGCGAGCGCGAACGCGAACGCGAACGCCAGCGCCAGCGCGAACTCGAGCGCATGGAAACCCAGAGCACCCCGGCGGCGGCGGCGGCCACCGAGGACGACAGCGACGACGAATAAGTTCGTCGCCGAACTCTCTAAAAGCTGGCTTCCTAATGAACCACATGAGCGGTGGGGTCTGCGCGCAGCCCCCCGCTCATCGGCTCGGCAACGCCGGTGGTTCCAGGATAAGTGATCGGCAAACCGCGGATTGAGCGAACAGCCAGATAGGCCCACGCTTCCGCTTCCAAACTGTCGCCATCGAGCTCCACGGTCTCGGCGGGCACGACCGCATTTTGAACCTGCTCTGCAAGCATCCGCATGATCGCACGGTTCTTGCGGCCGCCCCCCGCGACGATCCACAGCTCAGGCTCGGCGGGCATGTGCTCGCGCGCTCTGGCGATGGCCCGCGCCGTGAAAGCCGCAAGCGTCGCCGCCCCGTCATCGACCGAGAGATGGTCGACGAGATCAGTCGAGAACGTATTCCGGTCGAGTGACTTCGGCGGCGTCTCTGGGAAGTAGCCGTGGCTCAGAAAAAGCCGCACGGCTTCCTCGTCGACATTGCCGTTCGAAGCGGTCGCCCCGTTGGAATCGAGATTCGCGCCGGTTTTCCGCGCCATCCAATCGTCGAGCAACGCGTTGCCCGGCCCCGTATCGAACGCCAGCAGATTGCCGTCGTGGCCGATCCACGTCACGTTCGCGACGCCGCCGATGTTGACGACCGCGACCGGCCGTTGCGGCAGCTTTGACGTGAGCGCGCGATGGTAAACTGGAACGAGGGGCGCGCCTTGCCCGCCCGCGTCGACGTCGGCAGCGCGGAGATCGTAGACGACGGGACAGCGCGTGAAATTGGCCAGAAGTTCGCCGAGCCCAAGTTGCACGGTCAAGCCCGCCTCAGGCTTGTGAAGAACGGTTTGGCCGTGAAACCCGATGACGTCGACCGACGCCCCGTCGATCTCAGTATCCTTGAAAAACTGGCTGACGGCGACAGCATGACACTCGGTCAGAGCCCGCTCGGCCTCCGCCAGTGAGTGATTGCGATCTTCCCGCGACTCGAGACCTCCAGCGTCCGCAATCGCGTTGATGAGCATGCGCCGCATGGCGTCGTCATAGGGATAGGTCCGCGCCGGGCCGCGGCGAACAATGTCCTCCCCGTCCGTTTCGAGAAGGGCTACGTCAACGCCATCGAGCGATGTGCCGCTCATCAGCCCAATCGCCCGCATCAACTTGCCCATGGGCACCTTCCCGTGCATGGTGTCGCCCGCCCGCGACACGGCTCGATTAGAGCAGCCCGCGGCCACCCAAGCGGAAGCCAATAATAACGATGTCGACACCGAAATCCGAATTTCTCAAGATTATGACCGAGCGCGGCTTTGTTCACCAGAGCTCGGATATCGAGGGCCTCGATAAATTGGCGAGCGAGGGCCGCCTCGTCGCCTATGTCGGCTACGATTGCACCGCGCCGTCGCTGCATATCGRCCATCTCCTGTCGATCATGATGCTCCGCTGGATGCAGACATCCGGCGCGGGCAAGCCGATCGCCCTGATGGGTGGCGGCACCACGCGTATCGGCGATCCGTCCGGCAAGGACGAGACGCGCGTATTGCGCACGGTCGAAGAGATCGAAGCCAACAAAGAGAGCATCAAGCAGGTCTTTGCGGAATTCCTGCGCTTCGGCGATCAGAAGACCGATGCACTGATGGTCGACAACGCGGAATGGCTGGCGCCGCTGAATTATATCGACTTCCTACGCGACGTCGGCCGCCACTTCTCCGTTAATCGCATGCTGACGATGGACAGCGCAAAGCTGCGGCTCGAGCGCGACCAAGAGCTGTCGTTCATCGAATTCAACTACATGCTGCTTCAGGCCTACGACTTTGTGGAACTCAACCGCCGGTATGGCTGCAACTTGCAGATGGGCGGATCGGACCAGTGGGGCAACATCGTCACCGGCATCGACCTTGGCCGCCGAATGGGCATCAAGGAGCAGCTCTACGCTCTGACGTGTCCGCTGTTGACGACCGCATCCGGCGCGAAGATGGGCAAGACCGCCGCCGGCGCGGTCTGGCTGAACGAAGCCCAGCTTTCCGCATACGATTACTGGCAGTTTTGGCGAAACACGGAAGACGCGGACGTCGGGCGCTTCCTGAAGCTCTTCACATTCCTGCCGCTCGACGAAATCGCCAAGCTCGAGAGCCTTTCGGGCTCCGGGATCAACGAAGCAAAGAAAGTTCTGGCGACGGAAGCAACCGCCCTTCTGCACGGCCGCGAAAAGGCCGAGGCTGCAGCCGAGACCGCGCGCAAAACGTTCGAGCAGGGAACGCTCGCGGATGATCTTCCAACGATCGAGATCCCCCGCGCCGATTTGGATGCCGGGCTTGGCGTTCTGACGGCGTTCGTGAAAGCGGGCCTTGTCGCGTCGAACAGCGAAGCCCGCCGGCAAATCCAAGGCGGCGGCCTGAAGGTCAACGACGAAGCCGTGACGAGCGACAAGGCAACCGTCGGCACCGCCGACGCCGGAGCGAACGGCGTCATCAAGCTTTCGCTCGGCAAAAAGAAGCACGTGCTTCTGAAACCGGTCTAACCACCCGCTCAGTGGTTGGTCGTCGTCGACGACCAACCGTCGACCGCCTCAGCCTCCTTCGGAGCGGGCTTCTTCGCCTTGGCCTGCGCTGGCGCCGGTGTCTTTGCTTTTGACTTCGGCTTGTCGCCCGCAACGGAGGGAACGGGCGGCGCCGCGCGCACGCGGTCCTCGACCGGCTTTTGCGGAGCCCGGTCTTCGCGCACCTGAATGGTCGGATCCATCGACGTCATCTGGAATATGTCCCGGAATATTCCAGGCGCGACGAGAGAGAACGGGTTGACGATAACCTGCGGGTCGGACGTCGGCCCCTGAACGGCAAATGTCATTCCGACAATTCCCTCGCCCTGCGAGCCCGAAAGGATCTGCCCGAGCAGCGGAATGTCGCCGAGTGCGCCATTCAAACCCTGCAACGGAATGTAAGTGCCGCCGATGTTTACGCGCTTCGTCCTGAAATCGACCTTGCCGCGAAGCGTTGCGCCGAGCAGCGGCCCTTTGAGATAGGATTCCTGCAGCACGAACTGACCGTATCCGACCGAGAAGGGCGCGCGCATTCGCGTGAAATCGAAAACCTCGCGCGTAACTTTGCGGTTGCCGCCGATCGCCGGACGCCCATCATCAGCGCTGCTGACGACTTCGGAAACGATCGGATCGCCCAGAACCCTGAAATTGTCGACGACGAGAACGCCGGTCTTTTCCGCGGGCCCAGCGCCGTCGAGCCCAACTTCGAGCTGCATCTTCCCGCCCGTCATATTGGGATAGAAGTTCACGAGCTTCATCACCTGGCCCGCGTCGCTCGAGGTAACGACCAATCTCCGCCCACCCTGGCCTTGATCGAGTTTCGCGACGAGCAACGCTCCCCCGTCAAGCGTACCCTTGGCATCGAGGCTCGCGAGATTTCCGTTGCGCATTTCGATCGCCATCTTGAGATTGCGCAACGAAACGTCGGAGCTACCGATGACGTTCGCGAGGTCGACGGTAACGTGCGCACCAGGCGACGACGCCTTGTCCTTCCGGTCCGGACCGTCGCCGACGCTGAACAGCGAACGGAAGAAATTTCGCGCATCGAAATTCGATCCGGCGATTTTGATCGTCCAAATGTCCTCCTTGCTGCGCGATCCACTCATGTCGAGCCGCGAGATGACGTTCAGATTGACCCCAGGAAAATCGAATTCCTTGACCTTGTTGTCGGTGCCGATGACGATCCGCCCATCGGCGGCGATATCGTCGCTGATGACCTTGAAGTTCTGCAATTCCGTGTCGCGACCCGGGCTGCTGACGATATCCGCGTCAAGGCTCGCTGTCCGGCCCGCAGGCTTGCGCCATTGCAAATGTTCGAATGTAAGCTCCGCCTCCGTCAAATCGGCATGCAACTTGATCGCAGGCTCTGGCCGATCACCCTTCTGCAAGGAAATTTCGACCGGGACGACGCCATGAACGAGGTTGTTGATGTCGAGGCCGAGCTGCGTGCGATCCGTCTCGTCCAGCTTCGCGACGATCTTGACCGGCGGCTGCTGCCCCGCATCCGGGCCGAGTAGCCGCTGTCCGACGACCTTCGCCGGGATGCCATTGATGAGCAGATCGCCCTTCGCATCGAGCGACGTGTCGGTGAGTGTAAGATCGAGAGTAAAGCCTTGAACATCGAAACGGCCGGCGACTTTGCCGAAGCGACCGTCGGATACGCGCGCTTTGCCGGTAATGGTCATATCGTCGCCGGTAACCCCGGGGACGAACGGCAGCTTGATCACAAGCTGGGCGTCCACCTTGCCTTCACCGGCTTTCGGCAATGGCGACGCATCTCGCACAGCCCGGACCGGAAGCTGCTCCATGGCTTCAAGGAAGGGACCAAGATCTCCGACAGCCGAAAAAGCGATCTCGCCGTTCGTCCGAGGCGCCAGGATGTCGTCCGTCGTCAGACGCCCGTTCTTGAGCGGCAGCTGCCCGCCGCTCGGCAATGCGACAGAGCCTTCGGGCACAGTGATGTCGAGCACATTGTCGTTGATGCGGATCGATGCGCTCGGAGCCGCAATCGCCTGCATGCCGGGCAACGGCGTGAACACCGCGTTACTCGCCTCGAAACTCGCACCGACTCGCTCGAGCTCAGTCGAAACGGAGCCGGGTTCCATGCCACCCACGTTGCTGTTCGTGAACCGAAGAACTCCCCCTTTGAAGTCGACGGCCGACACGTTCTTGCCAACCCAGTCGCGCGTCCCGGTCGCCACCGCACGCGGCCATAGCGCCTTGAGCGTCGCAAGCGGCATCGGTGAAACGGCGAACTCAGCCGACATACTCTGACCTTGTGGTCCCGCCTGCGTCGTCGCCTTGATCGTCGCCTCGCCGCCACCACCAGCAAGGCGGAATTCGGTAAGATCGATGAAGCCCCTCCGGGGTATAATCGTGCCGCGCGCCGACCAGTTGTCGATGGTGACGGGAGGCACGTTGAATTCCGACGCCTCGAAAACACCATTCTTGCCGTCGAGCGCGAAGAGCCACTGCGGCGGATCCGTTCCTTTCGCAACGTCGGTCATGTTCCCGGTGAACATCATTGTGCCGTCGGCCCATTTCACCGGGCTCGGCTGCAGCTCCCAATGCCGGGCCTTGCCATCGAACGTCAGCTTGAAGAGACCGGCCGTGACCTCCATCGGGTGGACCAGATGCGGAAGCCGCACGCGTCCTGCACCGACTTCGACGGCGAGTTCGCCGCTTTCGATATCGCCGACGCTCGAAAGCTCGATCGTGGCATCGCCCGAAACCGGAAATTCGAAGTTGCCGAGCAAGGCTAGCGGCGGCGCCGCGGCTGCGAGCGACGATGGAACGAGGTCGCGGATCGTTGCCTTCACATCGAGCTTGCCGGTTTGAACGCTTTCGTCCGTCAGGAACGATACGGACCATGCCCCCCTTGGCGACGCGACGGTCGCGCGGCCGGAGATGACGCTTCGCCGCTCGGCGTGATTGAAATCGACGCTCGCCTCATCAATGCGCCATGAGCTGCGCTGGCCCTCGTAGTCGACGACGACCGTCGCATTCGAAAGACCGAATTCCGTCAGATACGAAGTCGCGTCGAGGCGCTTTCTGGCGCGACGCGATGACTCGCTCAGCATCTTTGCGAGATTGACCTTCGTTCCCGCTTCCACCGCCGAGCGCGGAGGAACGACCGTTGTTCCCGGGTTGGCGACAGGCGGCGGAGCGGCAGGGGTGCTACCATCCGGACGCACCGGCGTCGGCTTCGGGATCGCCCGCTCGAAAACAAAACCGGATTTCTCGGAATAGGCCAGCGCGATGATCGGATCGATGAGTTCAATGCGCGCCGGAACAATGCGTCCGCGCGCCAGCGCCGCCATCGAGATGTTTACGGCGGCAAGCGGCGACGAGAGCACAACATCGCCGCCCTGCTCGAGCACGCTCACGTCTCTCAAGCGGAATTCCAACTCGCTGTTTGGCCCAAGCCTGAGTTCGGCGCCGTCGATTTTCACCGAGCTCGTAACGAGTTCCGCGTTGATGCCGCGCTCGATCGGCGAGACGACGAAATCAAAAGCGATCGGACCATGCTTCAGCCGTACATAGAGCAGGCCGGTCGCCATCATCGCAAGCAACGCCAACGGCACGACGCAATAGAAGAGAACGCGGCAGCCGCTAAAGAAATGCCGGAGACCGGCAGACGCGGCTCCTTCTTCTTCGTCAGCCAATGCAGGCTCGGACGGAGCCGTCGCCACGCGCTGCGAAACAGCAGTTCGTGGCACGACATTTAGCTGCGCGCTTTGATCGGCGTCGCGCCGATTTGGAGGGCGCCCGCCGGTTGCCAGTTTCGTCAACGCCGCTCCCCAAAAACCCCCGCGGGCCATACCGGCCCGACCCCTCGTGCTGTCGCCGGGAACGGACAAAAAAAGCTTTCAAAAAGAAAGTCTAAATCTGTCTGGCCTCCGCTCGCTCGACGTGTCAGCTACAGTGCCGAAAAGCGACAAAAGAAAGGCACGTTCAAGATGATCGAGGATGGAAAGAAGGCGCCTGATTTTAGCTTGCCTGATGACATCGGTGGAGAGATCCGGCTTTCCAAATTGAAGGGCCGCATAGTCGTCCTTTATTTCTATCCGAAGGACGACACTTCGGGTTGTACGCAGGAGGCAAAAGATTTCTCCTGCCTCGCCGAAGAATTCGCAGCCGCAGGAGCCGACATCATCGGCATCTCCCCCGATAGTCCAAAGAGCCATCAAAAATTCAAAACCAAACACGGCCTGTCCGTTCGCCTAGCTGCCGACGAGCAGAAGGAGACCGCGATCGCCTATGGCGTATGGGTCGAGAAGTCGATGTACGGCCGGAAATACATGGGCGTCGAACGCTCGACCTTCCTGATCGACAAATCGGGAAAACTTCTCCGCAGCTGGCGCAAAGTCCGCGTTCCGGGGCATGCCGAAGAGGTTCTAGAGACGGTTAAAGCGCTCAAATCCTGATCAAAACGGTGCGAATGCGGGCACCGTTGATCTTCCGCCACACTTCTCCACCAAGAATATGCCATCTGCAGCAATGCAGAGAGTTTCCGGTGGAAATTGTTACGCTCCACGGTGGATTGGGCCGCCAAAAATGCTACCCGAATCAAACGCGCTCGCCGCACGTTTGAATAACGTAATGCGTTGAGGCCGCTTCGGGCGCGGGTCGTTGCTTATGTTGTGTTAGAGGGGAAGACCATATGTTGCCTAATTTTCGCCGTACCGAGGCCGTTTCCTCGAGATCGCAGCCGACCGCCTCTGCCGCTGAAGCGAGCGCCGCACCAGCCTTCCAGCCGCGCCCCTTTCTGACCGTGCCCCGCGCCGCCACGACCGAAGGACCAAAATCCGTTTCGGTGATTGGCACGGACCTGACCATAACCGGCAATCTCATCTGCAAGGGCGAAGTCCAAGTCGACGGCATCGTCGAGGGTGACATCCAAGGCAGCAATGTCGTCGTCGGCGAACACGCGACGGTCACCGGCAGCATCTCCGGTGAAGAAGTCATCGTCCGCGGCCACGTCGTCGGATCGGTACGCGGACGCCGCGTCATGCTGCAGACGACCAGCCAAGTCGAAGGCGATATTTTCCACCAGTCGCTGTCCATCGAGCAGGGCGCTCTGTTCGAAGGCAAGTCGCGCCGTACCAAGGAAGACCCGCGTACGATCGCGGCTCCGAAATCCGAGCCGATCGGCTTTGTCGTGCCGCCGAGGCTGCCGCCCGAACTTCCGAATTAATACCCGTCACTACCGACTAAACCCTCTCAAACCCCCAAGGCCTTTCCCCCTAAAGGCCTTAACTTACCTTTCCGGCCGCCAGTTTGTAACTGTGAGTCGACGGCCGGGAAGGATTTCGAAAGCTCTCTCGCGACACGTCAGAACGATGATCTGCGGAACGCTGCTGGCGGCTGCAAGCTCCCCGCATACGGCCGCGAGACGCGCGTCGTCCGAGTAGGCCAGCGGATCGTCGACCACGAGAGGCACGCCCCGTCCGCTCTCGGCGAGTATTTCCGCAAACGTCAGGCGCACCAGGATCGAGAGCTGCTCGCGCGTACCGTCGGAAAGCGCGGTGACGTTCTCGGCGCCGGCAGCACGCCGCAAGGCATCGACAGCGAAATCATCGCGAAATGTCAGCTCCGACGTCCCGAACACCCGCTCGAGATGCCCACCGAGCCGGCGTGAGATTGGGGCCGAATAAGCAGCCTTCGCTTGGGCTTCGATAGCGGCGAGCGTTCGCTCCAAAAGCCGCAACGCTTCCGCCTCATGCCGAAGCCGCTGCGCCTCGGCTTCCGCGCGCTCGAGTTCGCCTTCGCGCGCCGCAAGTTCGCCCGCCCGGCCGTTTTCGTCGCTCGCCTGCTGCGCGCCTTTTGCGTGCGCAAGCTCATCGCGCAGGCGCCCAATCTCGTTTCTGCGATGTTCTTCGTTCTTTCGAGCTGCCGAGATTTCGCTGTCGAGCTTGCGGAAGTCGTCGTCGTCCATCGCCTGCGCACTGAGCGCGTTGAACGTTAGACGAGCGTCCATGGCGACCGACTTCAAACGTTCGACGTCAGCTTCCGACAGTGGGGCTTGATCCACTGCCCCCAACTCCGCCTCGATCTGCACAATGTCGCTCGCGAGCACATCCGCTCCGCGCGGCGCAAGATCGGAGAGCCGGGCGCGCGCCGCGGCGAGATCCGCCTGCTTCTTCGTGCGTGCCGCAGCCCGGTCGCGCGCTTGTTCGGCTGTCGCGACGCCGAGACGCTTCAGCACGTCCTCGATTTCGCGCGTCGCCGCTCCACTCTTTGCGCGAAGTTCCGCGCCGCGTGCAGCATGCGCCGTCGAAATCGAAATCGCCGCTATCCCAGGAATCCGAATTTCGAGCGGCTCGACGACCGCGAAACTGCGGCTCTCTTGAAGCGGCGACCCGCCGATCTCGATGCGCCCCCGGCCGCCGTCTTCGACCGCGATATCGACTGTTGCGGCGTGCCCTGAAAGCTCGGCTTCGGCGACGGCACGTTCCCGTTCCACAACGTCGAGCCGATCGATCACGCGCGGAAGCGCCGGATCGGCTTCGATCTCCGATGTCCACGTGGCGATCTGCCGGCTGAGTTCGAGCGCCGTGGCGTAGCCGGCGCGCTTCTGATCGAGCGATTCAGCCAATTTCTTACGCGATGCCAGCGCACCCAACGCAGTAGCGTGTTCCGCTTCCCGCGCGCGCATCGTCTCCCGTGCAAGATCCCGCTGAGACCGCGTGTCGATGGCAGCCGCGCGCCGCGCCTCTAGCACCACGGTCCCCGAACCGGACGCATTCGATTGCGCCTCGGCTTCCAGTTCGCCAAGCCGCTTCGTCATCTCCACGATGTCGTTGAGCCGCTGCTCTGCGGCCTGAGCGATAACCCGCGTCTCGTCGCGCTCCTTTTTGGCGTCGTCGCGAAGCTGCTGCGCGACGTAAAGCGGTCCGTCTTTCTTGATGCCAGCTCTCGACGGCGTCAGCAGCAGATCGAGCGCACGCTTGGTTCGATCGCGCACGCCCTCGAAAGCCGCATCGAATGCGGCCGTTTCGATTTCGCGGCCGATCACGTCCCTGAGAATGGCCCTCTCGCCACGATCCTTCACTTTGCCAGCGGAATCGATGTCGGGCTCAGGCAGCGACAACGTCTGCTTCTGACGAACCCAGACCAAGCCGAAGCTCCCGGGAAGGTCGCTGCTTCTGCCGGTCAGCTCGGCAAGGCGCTCTTCGGCCTCGGCGTTGCGCGCGACGATCGTCGCGGAATCGAGATCGCTCAAAAGAGCGCTCGCTCCGCGTCCGAACTGTTTGCGAATACGCCAGCGGCGATCCTGCGCTTCGAAGTCGACTTCGACCAGGGGCTCGCCTCCCCCATACGGCCGCATTGCCTCCAGTGCACCGCCGCTCACTTTGTGGCGCGTGAGAAATGCTGCTTCGAGCGCGTGAAACATCGTCGACTTACCCATCTCGTTGGGTCCGCAGAGAACGTTCACGCCGTCGCTGAATGTTTCGATGGCAACCGGCTCGCCAAATCGTCTGAATGCCGCGACGCGGAGGGCGAGGATCTTCACGGGCCCGCCTCGCGCCGGCCTTCAGCCGCGAAGCCCGCGAGCCGAAGCAGCGCCGTTGCGGCAGCGTCCCGTTCCGGATTTGCCGGATCTGAACTCACCTGAGCCAAATGTCGTGCCGCGTCCAACAGGGCCCCCGCGAGACCGAGACTCTCGAAATCCGTGGAGCCGGACGTAACCGTCAGCGCTTTGTCGTCGATTTCGAACCGGCGCAACCGCGCCGACCATTCTTCCCGCCACACATCGAGCGCCGCGCGATCCGCAAGCGAAAGATGCCCGCCAAGAGAGAGCCGAAGCAAGGTCTTACCGAGCGTCGAAGCCGCGATCCGGACATCGCGTTCGATCGCGCCGAGATCGGCGGACGAGTGAACGGTCCGGTCGAACTTCAGCCAGGTGAACTCCGCTGTCGGCACCTTATCGACCGCAACCAGCTGCGCGCCGTCGACCGTAACGGCAAGCGCAAAGCCCGGCTCGTTGTCAGGAAATTGATCCGGTTCCGGCGTTCCCGAATACCAGGTCTCAGTCGAAACACGCGCCGCGCCATGCCAATCGCCGAGCGCCAGATACGCGAGTCCCGCGCGTTTCGCGCGATCGGGCGCCAAACGCAGGGCCGCGTCGTCGTCACTGCCGAAGCCGCGAACGGAGCCATGCGCGAGCCCGATGCGGGCGGCACCCGGCGGGGTCTGGGCCGCGTCCATCCATTCGGTGACATCGCGCCCAGGATCTTTCGACGTTACCGGTGAAGGCAACAGCACCGCATCGCTGGCAAGCACATGAGGCGTCGCACTGGAAAGCACGGAAACGTTCGGCGGCAGACCAAGTCGCGAGACCTGATCCCACACGCCGCTCAAGCGTAAGGGATCGTGATTGCCCGGCAGGAGCAGCCAAGTCACATCGCTTTCCTCGGCGAGTTGCGCGAGCGCACGCCGGATCTCGAGCGTCGCGATCAATTCGGAATCGAAAACGTCTCCCGCGACCAGAACATGCCGCGCGCCACGCTCGCGCGCGATCTTTGCAAGCCGTCCGATAATTCCGAGCCGCGCAGCGGCCAGCTCGCCCGCGAGCCCCGGCTCGAAGCGGCGAAACGGTTTTGCGAGGTGCCAGTCAGAGGAATGGATGAAGCGGAAGGTCATGGCGCGAGGTTTCGCCGCTTCGTCCGTCAACTTCAAGGCATCTATGGGCGCGGCCATTTTTGGACGAGGGCTGGGCGTGTGGATAACTTTGCCAGCACGCGCAGCTCAAGCCAGCGCGCGCAGCCCAAGTTAGAGCGTGCGGCCCAAGAAGAGCAGCTGCCCGCTCGTCCCCGCGCGGGCGATCTCGGCGAACCCGTTCCGGTTGTAGAAGCTGATATTGGGCGAGCCAGCCCCCGTGACGACGTGCACGCCCGGCGACCCGTGAACCTTGGCATCGGCTACGAAGCGATCGACCAACCGCCCGCCGATGCCGCGATTTCGAAAATCCGGCGCGATGTTTACATGCAGGTGCGCGGGGAATTTCTTCGTCTGCTCGCGAAGCGTTGTGAACAGCTCGATATCGGCGAAGCGAGGCGCCAGCGCCGGATCCTCGATGGCCCCGACGAGATAACCGGCGACCTCTCCCGACGGCCTCAGCGCCAGATACCCGAATTGCGGATCGTGCCGCAGATAGCTCCCGAGCCACCGCTCCCGGAACGCTGCCCGAGCCGGCTCGCTCTCGAACGATTTCGTATTGCTCGATTCAAAGAAGATAGCGTCGATGCCGCGCTCGATTTCAGGCGTCGGACCGGCGTCGAGCAAACGGTGGATGGTCACGGATTCGGACATTGCTCTCGCTTGTCACGCAATGGCGTTTGGACGAGGGCAACCCCGATAAAAACATCCCCCTAGCGCACGCATCTACCCGGCGGCGTCGACGGCTGCAACAAGTTGTCTGCGAAACGACGGGGGCAGATCGGCCGGAATTGCAACGGGCATTGGCATCGACGTCAATGCCGTGTCGTTCGGTCTATTCACAGTCGCCGGCGCGGAACGCCGGTCTGCCGGATTGGCGCCGCCGTAGTTGGGGCTAAAGGGCTCGTTCGGATCATCCGGCATCGCCCGGATACGAGTCGACGGAGCTGCCTGCACGGGCAGACCGTCCGCTTCCATCTGGACGGTTGGTGCTTGCGCGACATAAGCCGGAGGCGGCGAGCCCGCGTAATAGGCCTGATTGTCGGTAGCGCATCCCGCCGCTGAGATCGGAACCACTCCGGCCATCAGCGGGAATAGGACCGCGCGCAGGACTTCGACCGGCCGTCGGCCGCTGGATAACGCGAACATGGAACACGCCTTCGACAACGCCACAAACGCTACAAAACCCAAGAACTGTCCGAGATTGAAACATCTGGGCGTTAATGCCGCCCTAACGGCTGCCAGCTTTTGGAAAACCCAGCAGCTTCTTTCGCGCTCAGCGAGGAATAAGCCCCGAGGCGCCTATGCCGTTGAAAACAGCCTGCATGGCGATCGCCGCAAGCAGAATGCCAAACACGCGGATAAGCACGCGTTGCGCCGTGACGCCGAGCAGGTGATTGAGTTCATTCGCGAGCATGAGCAGCACAAGCGTTATGACCATCACCGCGGCGAGTGACGCCGTCACGATTGCAACGCCGAGCGGCTCGCCATGCGCGTTCGCCGTCAGCAAAATGCCGGCGCTCATTGCGCCCGGCCCCGCGATCAACGGAGTCGCTAGCGGAAAAACAGCAATGTCGTCCTTCGTCTGAGCCTCCGCGCCTTCGGGCGGCGTGAGCTTGATCGCGCCCCCCGGCCTCGCAAAAATCATATCCAGCGCGATCAGCAGCAGGATAATTCCTCCGGCGGCTTGCAACGCCGCGAGCGATACGCCGAGTTCACTCAGGATCGGATCGCCGAACAGCGTGAAAACCGCGAGAATGCACGATGCGATGAGCGTCGCGCGAATGGCGATGCCTCGGCGCACGTCGTAAGGCATCTTCGGCGTCAGCGTCGCAAACAGCACCGCCGCTTCGATCGGTCCGATCGTTACGAAAAATGTCAGAAAGCTTTTGAGCGCCATCTCAACCATTGTCATGCGCCTCCAACGCCGCAACAGACACCGAAGCAAAACGCAGAGCTGCACAGCAAGGCAGCGCTTTGCCCAACGCTACGGCGACAAATCCAAGCACTCGATTTGGTCGCCTGCTAACAATTAGAATTGGCCAACAATCATTATGGACACGGAACGAATCTCGCGTGATCATCGTCGTTTCAGGGAGGGCGCCCAATCACCTAATAGAAAGGAGATTGCTACGTGACCGAACGTGAAATGTCTTGCGACAATGGTTTCAAAGCCCAGCTCGCTGGGTTCAGTCTGACGACTGCCGAGATCCTTTATCGTCTTCCGGATCATCCGTCGCTCATCCAAAGCTATATCTGGCAGGAATACGACTCCGCGCCGCGCTTTCCAAAGCTCAAATCCTTTCTCGACTTCTGGACAGCAAAGCTCGAGGGCCAGCTCTACCGCGTGACCGTCGCGCATTCGAAGCTGATCCGCCCGGCCGAGCTCAGGTTGATCGGAACGGAGATCAAGCTGCACTAGGAAGCGAGATCGCATTAAAAGCAGTCCGCCTTTTCGATGATGGCGGCGCCGAGTTCGGAAACGGGGGATCGCGCGCCGCGTCGCGCGCGAAGTGGAACGAGTTCAATCGTCCCGGAGCTGCGCCAGTCTGCGCGTTTCGTTGCATCAGGTCAGTCCCTTCGGGCTCAACCGCCGCGAACGGGCAGACCGGCCCACAAGCCACTTTACGAAAGCGTAAGTTCTGTTTCCGGCCGGCTTGGGTTTAGGCTCAAAGCTCACTGGGGAATCCCCAAGGACTCCGAAACTCGAGGCAGCGCGAATGTGCTGCCTTTTTTTATTTCACGGTCTTCACCGGGATCGTGACGACGATTGCAGTCCCCGGCGAGCGAGGTTCGACTTCGATCTTACTGCCGAGCTGCGCCGCGAGCATCCCCATCAGGCGATTACCGATGCCAGACTTTTCCGATTCCGGCCCGTCGCCCTGACCCACACCATTGTCCGCGACAACGAGCTTATAGACGTCTCCTGCCCGCCGAAAATCCACGACGATGCTGCCATGCCGTTGGCCGGGAAAAGCGTGCTTCGTGGCGTTGGTGACGGATTCGTTGATAATCAGCCCGAGCGGAACTGCCTTTTCCAAACTGACCGAGTGGCTTTCAGCATTGCACTCGATTGCAATGGGGCGCATCGCGAGTCGCGACAGCCGGAGGTCAGCGCACAATTCGCCGATGTACGATTTCGTATCGACCACCACGTGATCGTCGCGAAGCTCCAAACGCCGATGCACCCGCGCAATCGTCTGTACGCGCTCGGCCGCGGATACCAGCGCCTCCTTCGCTTCTTCGTTCGCCGTCCGCGCTTGCAAGTTCAGCAGCGTCACGACGTTTGCGAAATCATTCCGCGTACGGTGAGAAAGCTCGTTGAGCAGCAGATTGCGTTCCCGCACCGCCTCGCTCGCTGTTTCATGCTGGATCGCCAATGACACCAGACCGACATGCAAAGCTTCGACGACCGACGAGATCGCAAATCCGATCACGACGAACAGTACCACAGCCGCCTGGTCTGAAGGGTTGACGACGGCAAGCGAATAGCGCGGGTATAAAAAATAATACGAAACCGCCAGCGCGCTGAGCGTCGTCGCGAAAAAGCCGTTGCCCCGGTCGAGCAACGCGCCGCAGACGAAAATCACCGGGATGAACGCCAGGAACGGATATCGATTGCCCGCCTCTTCGCCGAACGTCATCTGCAACCAGACGGTCAAAGCCACGAGCACCACGGTCGCTACATAACGAACTGCAACGGGCATCCTCCGCGAAGCATTGGCGGCTCGGTGAACTGTCGAAATCCATCCTTGCATGGGCAGAAAACGCGCCTGAGCAAAAATCGTTCAAAAGACATCGATAACACAGCAGGTTCGCCACCTTGACTAACATTTCCTGAAAGCTGCGCTCACCCCTGGCACGGTGACTTCCTCACCATCCGATCGCCGTCAGCGACCATTCTGCGGGAACCACCCTTAAATCGCCTCTCCAGGTCCCAAGGGGGCGTGAAGTTGCTTTATTGGCGCACTTCCGGTACGGTCGCCACACACTATTCGGCAGTTCGATCGGCCTCGCCAAGAACAGCCCGAGGCGCCGCCGGCATAATTGGAGCTGACGCCCACCGAGGCCGGCAGCGCAGAAGTCGCAACGCAGACATCGCGGCTACACCGATAGAGACGCATATTCGCCGACCGGTTCCACGATCTGGATCGGCAACACGCCGTCCACCAACCGGCGTCCACGATGACTTATCCGAAAATACTCGACTAACCCGGACGACCAATTTTAACACGGTGTGCATCTCGCTTTGCGGGTGCTCGAAAAGCACCAACCAACCCCAGCGAGGATCCGACGAATGTCCACTAGCGCAGCTCAGATGCATGCGGCACGCGGCACAAAACACACGTGCAGCAACGACGAATGCGGCGAACGCTTTTATGATCTGAACCGCTCGCCAACGGATTGCCCCTATTGCGGCGTCACTTTCGAGCCGATGGCCGCCAGCACCCGCCACACCTTCGAAATGGAAGTCGGCAAGCGCACCCGCGGCAAGGTCTATAAGCTGACCCAAGCCGCTCCGGAGGCTGAGGAAGCCGAAGCTGGCGTTGAAACCGAGATCGACGTCGAGGAAACCGAGGATGACAGTGCCGACGCGGCGAACATCCTCATCGAAGACGACGACACCGAACCGACGACCGACGACGTCATCGACCCGGCCCACACCAGCGACGAAACGTAAGCGCTCACATTCGTCCTTCGGCGATGCCACACCGGATCGCCGAAGGACCTCTCCGCTTCCAAATCGAACAACCCCGGCAAACCAAAAAAGAACGTGACGCTCCGTATGCTCTCTGGGCATAAGGAGCCCGAGGAACTGCGCCTTCGTCTCGGCAGATTTTTTGCCGAAAAGTTGGAGGCAGTTCCAGGCACGGACGGAGGACGAATGCAGCGCTGGCTTTTTCTGATTTTGATTGGACTGATCTCTCCCGCAAGCGCCGCGTCGATTGACCAATCTCTGCTCAAGCTTGATCCGGAGGAGCGCGCACATCAGGCCTGCATCCTGAAGGGCATCGACGATATCAAGCGCTCGAAGAAGTTGCGGCACGTCGATCGCGTGAAAACGAGCATCCTCTCGCGTGCAAAATTCGACGGCACGACGGTCGTCGCGAACGGCGGCGCCGTCCGCGCCAATAATCGCTGGTATCAGCTGAAGTTCACGTGCGCCGTCACGAATGAGCAAATGAAGGCGACGTCGTTCACCTACGAAGTCGGCCCCGAAATTCCCGAAAGCGAATGGGAAGACCTCGGCCTGTGGAAGTGACGCTGGCGAGCGGCGGCGCGATGCCGCCATCCGAGACAGTGCTCGACATCCTTCCTAACGCCGGCATCGGCATCCCAGCGCGCAAAAAGAAATAGCTCGCATTTACGAGCTTGCGCGAGCGTGCCCACCGGCTATCGCTTGAACAGCGCGCGGCCGATTACAGCACGCTCCTGGTACCCGGGAATATCTTTTGCGGCGGGCGAGCATAAACTTCGCGATATCTCGAAATACTTTGTCGACGAACAGGCAACTATCCACGGCCGCCCTCATACGGGCCGCTTGGGTCTAGCATCCCGGCCCCGCCACACCGCCCTAGCCTTTCGCAAAACAGCCCGCGAACCAAGTGCACGCCGAGTGCACGATGAACCATGTTCGTTCAGTCTCGCCCAAGCCTGAAAGCGGCGTCGCGGCGAATAATGGCGCGTACTGATTATGACGAAAAACCAATACGCCAGATATATTGCGCAAGGAGATTGCCAGTGAAAGCTCCAAAAATTGCAGCATGCGTTTTAGCCTTACTCAGCGCTCCCGTAGGCGTCGCGCATGCGACGGACGCTTCGTTCGATATTAGGCGAGCGTGTGCCGGGCTTCCCAGCGTTTCGGCGCTGCGAGCCAGCCTCATTGCAGCAGCGACCGATCCAAAAGCCTTGAATGGGCTGCAGCTGCTCAACTGGGCGACGGTCGTCAACCGCGACGGCATCGTCTGCGCCGTCGCATTTCAAGGTGACGACCGCGGCGCGCAATGGCCCGGAAGCCGCGTGATCTCGGCGCAAAAGGCCAACACCGCGAATGCGTTCAGCCTCAACAAGCTCGCGCTTTCGACGGCGAACCTCTTCTCGGCCGTGCAGCCGGGTGGAAGCCTTTTCGGCCTGCAGGAAAGCAACCCCGTCAACACAAACGTCGCGTACGGCGGCGATTCACGCCTTATCGGCACGTCGAATGATCCGATGGTCGGCGGCAAAATCGGCGGCGTCAACGTCTTCGGCGGCGGCCTCGCGCTTTACGATGGCAGCGGAACGATCATCGGGGGCGTCGGCGTTAGCGGCGACACCTCGTGCCGCGACCACTTCGTCGCTTGGGAACTGCGCCACGTGCTGAAACTCGACTACGTACCCTCAGGCGTTTCCGGCGATCCTAACCGGCCGGACAACATCATCTTCGACATCCCGACATCGCAGGTCGCAGCGCCGTCACCGGTGCCAGGACCGAGCACCAGCGGCTTTGGACATCCGAAATGCATCAACACCGGCAACCCCGCCGCGCTCGATCCGATCCGCCACGTTTCGATCGCCTCATCGCATTGACCGTTTGAAATTGATCGTTTGAATACGAGAGAGGGCAGCGAGCGGTTCGCCACAAAGGCGGCCGCTCGATTTTCATACCGACCAGCGCGCGACCATCCCTCATCCTCGAACGCACGATCAGCCCCCACCTTCGGCGCCAAACTGAACCCGTTTCTGTCGGCTCAGAGATGCAACGAACGCAGCTACGGCGCTGCTCGGTACAGTTTGATCTGCGGCCGCAACGGTTGATTAATTCGAATTGAATCGAGTCCGAGCGCACTCCGTTTCAACGTCATAAGCATTTGGCGTCCGCGCTCTTGGAGCCGAGCTTCACCGTATTCGAGTCAATTGGACGGACCCAATTGGACGGACATGGTGACCACGTGTTCCGGGAGACTGGAGCAGCGTTATACCGCCGACATTTCAGTAGCAGCGTCCTTCTCGCCCGACGGAAGGCGAGACAATTTTTCCCGCACAAATGGTTTGACGGAACAGGAGTTATTCCATGTTCGATTTTCAAAAACTCAGCAAACTGACGCCACTCATTGCAGCATCCGCGCTCGCGCTCCCGGCACTCTCTGCCTCACCCGCGCACGCCCAATCCCAGCCCAACATCGTCGTCATCATGGGCGACGACATAGGCATGTGGAACATCGGCGCTTATCACCGGGGACTGATGGCCGGGCGAACGCCGAACCTCGACAAGATGGCCAAGGAAGGCATGCTGTTCACGGACTATTATGCCGAGGCGAGTTGCACGGCGGGTCGCGCTAATTTCATCACCGGCGAACTTCCGATACGCACCGGCATGACGACGGTCGGCCAGGCGGGCGCAGCGATCGGCCTCCCCGCCGAGGCCGTGACCATCGCAACGGCACTGAAATCGATGGGCTACGCCACGGGCCAATTCGGCAAGAACCACCTCGGCGACAGGAACGAGTTCCTCCCGACCGTCCACGGCTTCGATGAATTCTTCGGTTACTTGTATCATCTCGATGCCATGGAAGACCCGGCCCATCCCAACTATCCGCAGAACCTGCTGAACGTCGTCGGCCCGCGCAACATGGTCCACAGCTGGGCGACAGACGTCGACGATCAGACCGAGATGCCGCGTTGGGGCAAGATCGGCAAACAGCGGATCGAAGACGCAGGCACGCTCTATCCCAAGCGCATGGAAACGGTCGACAACGAGATCCGCGACCTCGCGATAAACTTCATGGATAAAGCCAAAAAGGACGGCAAGCCGTTCTTCGTCTGGCTCAACCCGACGCGCATGCACATCGTCACCCATCTCTCTCCCAAATATGAGGCGATGCGCAATTCCGAGAATGGCTGGTCGGAAGAGGAAGCTGGCATGGCTCAGCTCGACGACGACGTCGGTCTCGTGATGCAGAAGCTCAAGGACCTGGGTGTCGACGATAACACCATCGTCGTCTTCACGACCGACAACGGCACCGAAGTCTTCACGTGGCCCGATGGCGGTCAAACGCCGTTCGCACAGTCGAAGGGAACCGTTCTCGAAGGCGGCTTCCGCGTACCGGCGATTGCTCGCTGGCCCGGCCATGTACCGGCGGACTCCGTGCAGAACGGAATTTTTTCCGGCCTCGACTGGTTTCCGACGTTCGTCGCCGCCGCCGGCAATCCGAACATCACGGAAGAATTACTGAAGGGTAAGCAGATCGGCGACCGCACCTACAAGAACCATCTGGACGGCTACAACCAGCTCGATTGCGTCACCGGCAAGGGCCCCTCCGCGCGTCACGAGATTTTCTATCTCGGCGAAAGCACGGTCGGTGCGGTGCGCATCGACGACTACAAGTTCCGCTTCATCGATCAGCCACAAGGTTGGGTGGGACAAAAAACGCACCCCGACATCCCCTACATTACCAACCTGCGCCTCGATCCCTTCGAACGCACAGGCTGGCCGGAGAGCGGAACGAAAGAAGGCGGACAGCAATACTTCGATTGGTTCAAGTATCAGTTCTGGCGCTTCGTGTTCGTCCAGCAGATCGTCGGCAAGGAGCTTCAGACGTTCATCGATTTCCCGCCGATGCAGCGAGGTGCGAGCTTCAACCTAGACGCCGTCAAAGCGGAAATGCAGAAGCGTATGGCGCAGGCCGAAGCCGCAAGCAAAGGCACAGGCCAGTGACGCAGCCAACGCAATCGGCGGCCGGCGCAACGGCAAGAGTGATCGGCGGCCGGCTCCCCGAAGGGGTGTCGCCGATCACAAATCAACCGAGTCAATTTTGCGTCTTGTTGCCAGCCGCTGAATCGCCGGCTTTCGCTGGCGCCGATGTCGTGCTGGACTTATCGGCCGCAGCCGCTGGCGTCGTCGCAGTCGAGGAGCCAGCCGCCGATTTCCCTTTCAAGTCCTTTTTGCACTGAGCGCGGAATTTGACACGCTCCTTGCCGTGCAAGCCCTTTGCGTCGGCCTGTTTCGAGCATTCGATCGATTGAGGCGTCTTCGGCTTGGATTTCGAATCTGCCGCAAAAGCCCCAGTCGATGTGGCCGCAATCGCAACGGCCGCCAGCATCATCGTCAAAGATTTCATCTCGTAATTCCTTTAGCTCTTTTCAGATCAGTTACGTTGCACGACTCGTCAGTTCCACCACCCGTGTCGAGAGCGGTAGTCTTCGCTGAGGTCCTCGCGGTCGCGACGAATGTCCGTCACGTCCCGATTGAACTTTTGCTCCGCTCCGCGAAGCTCGACGGCCTCTTCGCGGGCATTTTCCCCGGCCGCGTGGGCGGCCCAGATTTCACTGTGCGACCACGCCCAGCGCGCATGGCGGCGCGCATCGCTGAGCTCCTGGCGTTCTTCATCGACATGGCGCACATCACGCGCGATTGCGGCGCGATCCGGGCGAATGTCGTTCCAATCTGTGCGGATGTGAGAATTGTACTCATAAGCGTAAGCCGCGGACATCGCCGTTGCGGTGATACCAGCGGCTAGAGCGATAGCGGGAAAAATCTTATTCACGACACTCTCTCCATGGAGACGCGTTGAATGCGTTAGCGCAGCGGCGTCCTCGCGCTTTTGCTTGTCCGGATTATTGAAACGCGACGCCACCCGACGCAGCGCAATTTGCGCGCGTTCGGTTGAACCGTTTCGGAATAGACAGTTCACAGACCGTTCAGGATCCAGTCATCGTTTTGCTTGGAAACGTCTTTTGCTGACGCACCCGCACTTCCGCTCCCGCATTCCCGGCCGAACCGAGAGGCGCTCAGGAAATCTCCGATTGCTCCCGGTGGAGCGGCAGCATGCTGTCGCGAGCCCAATCGTCGAGGGACGCGCTCGAGGTCCGCTCGGCCGCCCCGGGGGCAGCGATGCCCACCGGCATGCGCGCACGATTGAAGTGTGTGCCAACAACAATGCCGTGAACTCGTGACCAAGCTGCAATAGCCTCGTACGGAGCAGATTCGATTCGGGCCTGTCATCAAAGGGGGAGCGGCTGTGCGGTTCAAACTGACGCTAGCGATCATCGCGAGTTTTGTGGCGGCCCCGGCCGACGCGGCCGATAGGCAGCTGCCGGGACAAGCCGCGCCGGCCCGTGGTGTCTACGTCGGCGCTTTCGGCGGCGGAGGCTTCAGCACCGCCACTGACGTCACCCAACTCGGCACGGCCTTTTTTCCCGAGATCGCCGGAGGTCAATTAGCCGTCAATGCTAGGGGGCGGACCGGCAGCGGCGGTGTCGGGTTTGTCGGCGGGCAGATCGGTTATGAATTTGCGCACGGCTCGTTGGTGCTGCCCGCCTTCGAGATCGAAGGTCTCTATCTCGCCAACGGGACCCGGCGCGCGACGCTGCAAAATCCTACTGACCGGCTTCCAGAGCATACGTTCGACGACTCTTTCCCGATGAGCAGCTCCGTTATTCTGGCAAATCTGGTTTTGAGCTTTCCGACGTCCTATCCGGGCGTGACGCCCTATATCGGCGGCGGCATCGGCGGCGCCCGCGTCTCCATCGATGGCGCGAATTCCCTCCAGACCGCCCCGGCGGAAGCTGGCATCAACCACTTCAACTCCGGCCCCGATTCATCTGCCTGGACCTTCGCGGCACAAGCCAAGGCCGGTGTTCGCGTCGCCCTTAGCAGCAACGCCTACGTGTTCGGCGAGTATCGCTACCTGTACGTCGGCTCCACCGATCAGACCTTCGGGCCGACCGTCTATGACACCCATGTTCAGACCACCGCCTGGACGGATCGCTTCGGCGATACGTCGTACCATCTGGGAACGGCGGGCCTCGGGTTCAATTTCTAGTTTGACGTCGTGGACGTGCCGCCCGGACACTGCGTCTCGGCTGCACGGTACGCACGTTGCACCATGCCGCTCCAACGGCCGCTCTTCCGCGCCTGCGTGATCATCGAACGGCTGAGCAACGACCCCCGTCATACTCGACCGAGCGCGGCACACAGCGCTGGCGGCCGGCTCGCGGAACGGGAGTCGCTAGCGCAAAACGGAGCCGCGTGGATCCAGCGTAAGACTGGACAAAATTGAATTGCGCACCGCGCGGACCGCCAGCTCCCGGACCGGAAGTCGACAACGCAAAGATGTACTGCTTAAGCTTTCATTCGGCAGCTTCAGCTGCATTACCTAAATCGGTGTTAGCGGCGTAGCCCAAAACTACATCTATCAACTCAGGCTTCTTACGCCTCCCGATATCTTTGCAAGGAATGTGATGTTGACGGATAAGTACACGAAGTGCATCGGCGTTCAATTTTCCTAGCTTTTTTCGCGTTCCGTCTTGCCCCTCTTCCCGATAGACAACAAGAGGATCGATCGGAATAGAAACAAGGCGGTATTCGATAGCCTCAACCAGTCTTTTGGCCAGCGCAGGCTTCTCACCTACTATCTCAATGAGTTCTTGCAGGAACGCCTGCGCCACCTCGACTGCCTTTTCGGACATTTGTAGTCTCCCTTTTGCCCTTCGGCGTAGGCCTGACTTCGTTACCTAGAGATAGGCCTAGGCGATTGAGCACAGTCAGCGAAATTTCCTTAAGCTCCTTCTCAGCAGCTCCGTACTTTTCCTTAATCGTCTCACCGTCTTCAGAGCTAAATAGCTCATGATCAGCCAGCGACTTTTGCTTTTTCAGCTTTAACGGCGATTTGAAATACAAGCGAACGCGGTCAAGAAAGCTTCTATTGGCAGCTTCATACATAGTTGCAACGATCAGAGCGGGTGGCACGGCAGCCCCAGTGGTGTGGAGATGTTTTTCAATTTGCCGCTGTGTGCTCCCGTAAAGCAGTTCGGACGTACTAAGAGCTGCCATCGGAACTAACAGAAGATCGGCCACACCAAGCGCACCTTGGACAAGGGTCGAGAGTCCAGGCGGTGAATCAATGACCAGGACATCATAGTTGGAAGACCGAGCAAGATTTTCGAATGCGCTGCCGAGCTTTGCAAAAACATACTTGTCTCCGTCTGTCATGCAACGACCGGCAAAGTGGCGGTCGGCATCGAGCGTATCATGCGAGCCCATCAATACGTCGACCTGACCATGCCCGTGTATGGTGCCACATCGTTCTGTGATATATCCGGACCCTTCTGGCAGGCTATTTCTCACCATGGCATCAGAAAGATACTTGCTCAAATTCCGACCGCTGCTAGGTTTGCTGCAAGCATCAACCTCCGCCAGCGCACACAGTCGATGTGAGGCACTGCGCTGAGGATCGGCGTCGGCAAGCAATACCTTCAACTTTCCGTACTGCGCCAAACTTTCAGCGAGCGTTACCGCTAGCGTCGTCTTTCCAATTCCTCCCCGCATATTGAAGACGACAATCGTTTTCATGATAGATTCAACTCCAACTCACAAATGCGCGATTTCAAAGCATCAAGATCGGGTTTCTTTAGCCTTTTTTCCAAATAGTCTTCGACATCCACGGGGTGCGGGGATTTTCGCGTCGGAGCGAGCAGGATGTCATAAGACGCAGCGAGCAACGGATCGGAAAACACTATCAAACCGATACCATGAGCCCGACAGTTCGTTTCAACGTCCTTTTTCTTTTCAGGTGGGATGAAATTCCCAGACGGCTGATGCCAAGCCAAATAAGCGTAATGGGTCCAACGCGTGTGAGCCACCGCCTCGAATACGCTGTCAACATTGCTATCGCCAGCGCGCTTCAATTCGAACGAGAAAAGCTCGAGTTCAATGCGTTTCTGAATTGAAAGTTTTTGGATCGCAACAAGGGTAAGATCCGGCTGAGTCCACTTCCCGGATCGGGGGCCGCCGCGCGCAGTATTGGCAACGATTTTTGCGCTGCCACGGAATGGCGTGGTTGCATTGTGCACAAATGGCCCATCAAGAAATCGGGCGAGACCATCCTCGAGCTCTTGTTCGTAGCGAAATTCTAACTCTGCAGAATCCTGCATACTCCGCTACGCCCCACTACACAGGATGAGATTACACCAAACTCCCACGCAACTTCACGTGTACCCTTCAAACGGTCAGTATGCCAGAGGGGGTCAGCGTATATTTGGCAATTGCTCGATCAATCGAAGTCGCGGCGATATCCTATTTGCACCGCTCTCCATTCGTTAGAGAGCAAAAACATCATCCATTATTCCCCCCTCACCCCATCCCCCACCACGTCCCCCCACTCCACACACCAACCGCATCCCCAGCCGCGTCACCCGCCTCCGCCAACTCCACCAACTCCGCATAAACCGCACGCGTACAGAGCGCCTCCAACCTCCCGCGCACGAGCACATACGGCTTCAGCCCACCATCCGGCTCCGTGCGCACGAAACGCAGCGGATGCTCGGCATCCACCGTCACCACATCATCGACGTTCGTTCGAAGCGTAATCGTCCGCGCACGGCCTTCGCCCTCCGCCGCCATCTCGACGGCGAGGAACGGCGCATCCTCCACCTCGACGTCGACCTTCTCGGCGGGCGTCACGAGATAGGTCCGGCCGTCGTCGTCCTTCCGGAGGATCGAGGCGAAGAGCTCGACGAGCGCGATGCGTCCGATCGGGCTGCCCTGGTACATCCAGGTGCCGTCGCGGCGGATCTTCATGCCGATGTCGCCGCAGTACGGCGGGTTCCACTTTTCCACAGGTCTGATGCTCTTCTCGCCGCCCGGCCCCCCGCCTTGAGTTGCGCCCTCTGAAGCGGCCCGCAGCAGCGCTTCGAGGCCCGCCGACGGCTGCGACTGATGTGCATCAGACTCGACGTTCAGACGGCTAACTTCCGATTTTTCATTCGCCATTTACGTTCCGCGCAATCGCGGGCCTCAAAGAGTGCAACATCCTAACGTAACGTTCACTTGACCCTATGAGGGCCGGGCAGGATCGTCTAGGTTCACGCCACCGCCGGGAACGCCCTTCCTCGGCCGTTGTTTCCCAAGGCGTTTTTGCCACCAAGAATGACAAGAAGCTGCCGCGCGAGGCCTCCCTTATGAGCACTGTCGTCGAAACTCACACCGATATCGTGCCGCGGCTCGAAGCCGCTGCCGAACGCGTGCAACGCGCGCACAAGGCGGCCGCATCCGTCATTTTCGGACAGGATCAGGTGATCGAGCGCACGCTCATCACGATCCTCTCGGGCGGACACGCGCTGCTCATCGGTGTTCCGGGCCTCGCGAAAACGCTGCTCGTCGAAACGCTCGGCAAGGTGCTGGGCCTCGACGCCAAGCGCATTCAGTTTACGCCCGACCTGATGCCGTCGGACATTATCGGCTCCGAAGTGCTGGAGGACGAGCCCGGCCGTGGCCGCTCGTTCCGCTTCATCAAAGGCCCAATCTTCACGCAGCTGCTGATGGCCGACGAAATCAACCGCGCGTCTCCGAAGACGCAGTCGGCGCTGCTGCAGGCGATGCAGGAGCATCACGTCACCGTCGCCGGCCAGCGCCACGATACGCCCGCGCCGTTCCACGTGCTCGCGACCCAGAACCCGCTCGAGCAGGAAGGCACGTATCCGCTTCCCGAAGCGCAGCTCGACCGGTTCCTGCTGCAGGTCGACGTCAGCTATCCCGATCTCGCCGCCGAGCGCCGCATGCTATACGCGACGACCGGCACCGAAACGCCGAAGCTCGAAGCCGTCCTCTCCGCGCAGGAATTGATGGCGACGCAGCGTCTCGTCCGCCAGATCCCCGTGCCCGATAAAGTCGTCGAAGCGATCCTGAAGCTCGTGCGCTCCGCCCGTCCTGGCACCGGCGCGAACAGCGACACCGACCGCTTTGTCGCCTGGGGTCCGGGACCCCGCGCCAGCCAGGCGCTGATGCTTGCAGTGCGCGCGAAAGCGCTCATCGATGGCCGCCTCGCACCGTCCGTCGATGACGTCATCGCGCTCGCCGAGCCGATCCTGAAGCACCGCATGGCGCTGACGTTCGCCGCCCGCGCCGAAGGTGAAGACCTCAGCCATATCATCGCCCGTCTCGCAGCGGCCGTGGAGTAGTGCACGAATGGCGGGCCCACTAGGGCGGACAAGCGGCGGAAGCGAAGGCCCGACAGCGGAAAGCCGGCGCGTTCTGGGGCTTGAGCGCGAAGCCATATCGCTCGTCGATCGCATGCCCGAGTTGCTGATGGAAGCGGCGCGCATCGCCTCGACGGTCGCGCAAGGCATCCACGGGCGCAGACGGGCAGGTCCCGGCGAGACGTTCTGGCAGTTCAGGCAATATCAGCCGGGCGAGAATGCCAACCTCGTCGATTGGCGGCGCTCCGCGAGTTCCGATCATCTATACGTCCGCGAACGCGAATGGGAAGCGGCGCACACGCTCTATCTCTGGCCCGACATCTCGCCGTCGATGGATTTCAAAAGCCATCTGTCGAACGTGACGAAGCGAGACCGCGCGCTCGTGCTTGCGCTCGCCTCGGCCGAACTTCTGGTGCGCGGCGGCGAACGCGTCGCCCTTCTCGCACAGACGCTGCCGACCGCGAACCGCAATGCCGTGACGCGCATCGCCGAGACGATCATCGTCAACGCCAAATCGGATCTGACGCAGAAAAGCCTGCCGCCGAACGCGGGTCTCAATCGCTTTTCCGGCCTCATCCTCTTCAGCGATTTTCTGGCCCCCGTGCACGCGCTCCGCGAGCGCCTCGAAGGCTACGCTGGCCACGGCGTCGGCGGCCATCTCGTGCAGATCATCGATCCCGCGGAAGAAACGCTGCCCTATCATGGCCGCACGGAATTCACGTCGCCTTCGGGCAACCAACGCTGGGTCGCCGATCGCGTCGAAGCGTTGCGTCCCAAGTATCAGGAGCGGTTCGCGGCGCACCGCGCCGAGCTTGCTGAAATGACGAAGCGGTTCGGCTGGTCGCTCCTCACGCATCACACCGACCGTCCGGCTTCCGAACCTCTGCTGTCGCTGCTGATGCGGCTCAACGGCTCGGCGACGGGCTATCGCTGGATGTCGTCGAGCTCGGATGCCGTCTCGACCCAAACCAAGGAGCGCGCCCGATGAGCCTCGGCCCGCTCGCATTCCTCAATCCATGGCTGCTTGCGGCCCTCGTCACGCTGCCCGTTATCTACTGGCTTCTGCGCGCCGTGCCCCCGCGCCCGACGCAAGTCGAATTTCCGCCGACGCGCATTCTCGTCGGCCTCGAGAACAATGAGAAGACCGCGGAGAAAACGCCGTGGTGGCTGACGCTCATTCGCCTCATCGCCGCAACGCTCGTCATCCTCGCGCTTGCCGAACCCATTCTCAATCCGTCGAAGGGTTCGAACCTCGGCGGCACCGGCCCCGTCGTCGCGTTCGTCGATAACGGCTGGGCGGCAGCGTCCCGCTGGCCGGAACGCGCGAACATGCTCGAACGCATCATCGGCGAAGCCGAAAGCGGCGGACGCCCCGTCGTCATCGTGCCGACAGCCGCGACGAGCAAACTCCACAACGCCAAGATCGAACCGCCGGGCGAAGCCCGCAGCACGGCAGCCGCACTCGCGCCCGAACCCTTCGATCCCGATCGCGAATCCGCATTCGCCGCCTTGCAATCGGCGCTGTCGGAAGCGGGGGTCAAGAACCCCAGCATCGTCTGGCTGCACGACGGCATCGACCACAAATCCGAGGTCGGCGACGTTGCGAAGAAGCTCCAAAACCTGTCGGGCAACGGCACCTTCGCCGTGCTCGACGAAACGAACGGCCGCGAGGCCTTAGGGCTCGTCGCGAACCTCGCCGAGAAGGGCAAGCTCGAAGCCGTCGTCCTGTCGCCGGGAGGCCCCGCGCGCGAAGGCACCGTCAACGCTTTTTCTGCGCGCGGCGAACGTCTCGGCGAAGCGCCGTTCAAGCTCGCATCCGGAGCGACGGCCACGAAGGCGACGTTCGAACTGCCGCTCGAATTGCGCAATCAGGTCGCCCGCATCGAAATCGCGAGTGAACGCTCGGCGGGCGCCGTGAGCCTGATCGATGCCATGACGCAATGGCACCGCGTCGGTCTTCTGTCGGGTGAAAGCCGCGAAGAGGCGCAGCCGCTGTTGGCGCCGCTCTACTATGTCCAAAAGGCATTGAAGCCTTACGCCGACGTCGTCGTCACGAAGGATTCAAACCTCGTCCAGGGTCTCGATTCCGTTCTGAAGCAGAACGTCTCTGTCCTCGTGCTCGCCGACATCGGCACGCTCGCGGGCGAAGCCGCAGAAAAGGTCGCCGACTTTGTCGATCGCGGCGGCCTGCTCGTTCGCTTTGCCGGACCGAGACTTGAAAAGGCCGGCGACGATCTCCTCCCCGTCGCGCTGCGCTCGGGAGGCCGATCGCTCGGCGGCGCCTTGTCGTGGTCGTCGCCGCAACCGCTTGCGCCGTTCGATGAGAGCAGCCCCTTCTCCGGTCTCGCAATTCCAAAGGACGTGACGATCAACCGTCAGGTTCTCGCCGATCCAGCCGAACTCACGCCCGACGTCGAGATCTGGGCGCGGCTCAAGGACGGAACACCGCTCGTCACGTCGGCGAAACGCGGCAAGGGCCGATTGGTGCTCTTCCACGTAACCGCGAATTCCGACTGGTCCAATCTTCCGATCTCCGGCTTGTTCGTCGAAATGCTTCGCCGCCTTTCCACCATGGGCGTGGTTGGCGCGTCGGCTTCCGGACAAGGCGGCGGCACGAAGGTCGAGAACAGCGATGCGACGGCGAAGCCGAGCAACGACGCCGGCTCCCTCGCGCCGCTGAAAACGCTCAATGGCCTCGGCACGCTCGTATCCCCGCCGCCGACCGCGGAGCCGCTGAAATCGTCGGAACTGCAATCGGCGAAACCGAGCTTCGAGCATCCGCCGGGCTACTATGGCCAGTCGGCGAGTCCGCGCGCACTCAATGTGCTTAACGCGAAAAGTGCGCTCATACCCTTCCCGTCGCTACCGGCAGGCGTCACGCGGTTGAGCTATGACAACGCGGCAAGCACGGCGCTGAAACCTGCATTGCTCTCGGCCGCACTCATGCTTCTCTTCCTCGACATCCTCGCCGTGATGCTGCTGCAGGCCGGCGGCATGCGCGGGCTGTTCTCACGCCGTCCGCGACGCCCGAGGGCAGCCGGTGCCGGTGCTGCTGCGCTTGCGTTCGCCGTACTTGCATTCGCAGGCGCGGGCGATGGCAAAGCCCAGGACATTCAACCGAATTTCCAGGACATACCGCAGCTCGACAATTTCGCACCGATGCAGCCGCAGCAGTCGGGGCCGGAGGTCGTGCGCCGCGCGCCGACACCCGCCGACAAAGCCGCGATCGATGCAACGAGCAAGGTCACGCTCGCGTACGTGACGAGCGGCGACCGCGAAACCGACGAAACGAGCCGCGCCGGCTTGCAGGGGCTCGGCCGCGTTCTTCAGACCCGAACCGCCGTTGAACCCGGCGAGCCCGCGGCCGTCGACATCACCAAGGATGAGATCGCCTTCTATCCGATCCTCTATTGGCCTGTGCTGGAATCTGCTGAAGCCCTTCCTGACGCGACGATCGCCAAGATCGACGCCTACATGAAGGAAGGCGGCCTGATCATATTCGATACGCGGGACTACGGTCAGGGCGGCGCGAATACATTGCCGCTTGCGGGGCGCGGAGGCACAGCCTTGCAGCGGCTCTTGAGCAAGCTCGACGTGCCGCGCCTCGAGCCCGTTCCCGAAAACCACGTCGTGACGAAGTCGTTCTACCTGTTGCGCACGTTCCCGGGACGTTGGGATGGCGGCCAGCTCTGGGTTGAAGCCATTTCGAACAACGATAGCGATACACATAAGGCGCGCGTCTCGGACGGCGTCACCTCCATCATGATCACATCGAACGATCTTGCAGCCGCCTGGGCGCTCGACGATCGCGGCCGCCCGATGTACCCGGTCGTGCCCGGCGGCGAGATGCAGCGCGAAATGGCGTTCCGGGGCGGCATCAACATCGTCATGCACGCGCTGACAGGCAACTACAAAGCCGATCAGGTTCACGTACCCGCTCTCCTCGAGAGACTGGGTCAATAGAGGCATAACTTTTGAACTGGTCGATCACATTCGCCCCGCTCCTTCCGACGCCGGTCCTCATCGGCCTGACGGTGCTGGCTGTCGCGCTGATCGTGGCGCTGCTGTTCCGCCGTTCGCGCGGAGCCTTCATTCGCGCAGCCGCGCTCGCGGCGCTGATTGGCGCGCTGTTCAATCCGATCCTCAAGGAAGAGCAGCGCGAAAGCCTCGCCAACGTCGCGATTGTGGTTCTCGACGAAAGCCCGAGCCAGAAGCTCGCCGACCGCAGCAAGCAAATGGAAGCGATCCGCTCCGACCTCGAGACGAAGTTCGCGAAAATTCCGAACCTCAATATCAAGTGGGTCACGGGCGGCGTTCCCTCCGAGACGGCCCCGCCTGGAACGAACCTCTTCACTGACCTCAACGCCGCGCTGAATGACACCGCGCCCGACCGCATCGCTGGCGTCGTTTTCGTAACCGACGGCCAAGTGCACGACGTTCCGAAGTCCGCCGCGGCGCTCGGCTTCGACGCGCCGGTTCACACCCTGTTGACGGGCAAGCGCGACGAGTTCGACCGGCGGATCGAAGTCATCGAAGCGCCACGCTACGGCCTTGTCGGACAGTCGCGCGAAATCCAGGTCGCCGTGCGCGAGACGGGACACGCGCCGTCCGCCAATTCAGGCGTAGCAACCTTGAAGGTCCGTCGCGAAGGCCAGCCCGACGAGACGGTGCGCACCGAAATCAATCGCAACGTCAAAATCGACATGCCCATCCCGCACACCGGGACGAACATCGTCGAGATCGAGCTTCAACCCGTCGAAGGCGAGCTGACGACCGCCAACAACCGCGCCGTCGTTGCGGCCGAAGGCGTGCGCGAAAATCTCCGCGTTCTGCTCGTATCGGGCGAACCCCATCCCGGCGAGCGCACGTGGCGCAACCTTCTGAAATCCGACGCGGCCGTCGATCTCGTGCATTTCACGATTTTGCGTCCGCCGGAAAAGCAGGATGGGACGCCGATCAATCAGCTCTCGCTGATCGCCTTCCCAACGCGTGAGCTCTTCTCGGAAAAGATCAACGAGTTCGACCTGATCATTTTCGACCGCTACGAGCACCGCGGCATTCTGCAGTTACTCTATTACGACAATATCGCCCGCTACGTGAACGATCACGGCGGCGCGCTTCTCATTGCAGCCGGCGACGATTACGCGAGCCCCTACAGCATTTACAAAACGCCGCTCGCGCCGGTGCTGCCAGCTCCGCCGACCGGCCGTGTCCTCGAAATGCCGTTCAAGGCGAAGGTGACGCCGGACGGACAGAAACATCCGGTCACCAAGGACCTGCCTGGCTGGAACGCGGCGCAAGTGGCTGATGCCGCGCCGGAGCCGACATGGGGAAAATGGTACCGCCAAGCCGAGGTGACGCCCCAGCGCGGCCGCGTCGTCATGAGCGGCGCCGAGGACAAGCCTCTCCTCATCCTCGATCGGAAGGGCAAAGGCCGTGTTGCGCTTTTGACGTCCGATCACGCGTGGCTGTGGGCCCGCGGTTACGACGGTGGCGGACCGCACACCGACCTTCTCCGCCGTCTCTCGCATTGGCTGATGAAGGAGCCCGACCTCGAGGAGGAGCGGCTCATCGCGTCGGCCAAAGGCCTGAAGCTGACGATCGAGCGGCGCTCGATGGAAGACAAGGTCGGCCCCGTCAAGATCCTCGGCCCCGGCGGCGATACCTCGAACGTCACGCTCGACGCCGTGCCGGTCGAAGCGGGCGTGTGGCGCTCGGCCATCGATGTGAAGCTTCCCGGACTCTATAAAATTGAAACCGATGGTCCCGATGGCGAACTGACGGCGGTCGCCAACGCCGGCGTCGAAGACCCGCGCGAAATGAGCGAAGTGACCGCGACCGATCAGAAAATGAAGCCGATCGCCGATGCGACGGGCGGCGGCGTTTTCTGGACAAAGCCGACGAGTGTGCTCGCGTCTGCAACCGATATCGATGTGCCGCGTATCTCAATGATGTCGGCCGCCAAGGTGATGGCAGGGTCCGGCTGGCTTGGCCTCAAGGATCGCCAAGCCTATCTGACCCGCGGCGTCAAGCTGACGCCGATGTTTACGGGCCTCGCAGCGCTTTCGGCTCTGCTCGCCCTGATCGCGTTGGCTTGGTGGCGTGAGGGAAGATAGCAACAAGCACTAACAATGGGGCACGACACAATGGGTCACGCTCTCAACAATCGGCCGGTCGGCGTTATCGGCAATGACGAATTCGGCGGGGCAATCGCCGAGCGCATCGCCGGTTGCCGCCTCCGAGTCATGTACGCTGCGCTGGCTGGCTCCCCACCGGTCGCCTACGGCGAGATGCTCGAGCCGGCGAGCGAGTCGACCATCGCCATGCGATGCCCGATCGTGCTTGCAGCCATCGAAGACACCGAGACCTTCCGCCGGCTCCTCGTAGGCGACGGAGAGAAGGCCCTTGCGGGCGGACTGCAGCCGGGCTCCGTACTTGTCGATCTTGGCGCCCGCACGCCGCGCGAATTCCAAACGCTGTTCGAAGTCCTGGAGCCGCGAAACGTCGCGTTGGTCGATGCAGCATTGATCAGCGCCCCCGAGGCGACGCTGCACGGCCACGCGAAAATTCTTCTTGGCGGCGACCTCGCTTCGGTCGAAATCGCGGAAAGCATTCTGGCGCTCCTCGGCAACGTCGAACGCACCGGCCCGCTCGGCAGTGCGCACGCTGCGGCCGCGCTGATGGGCTACATCGAAGCCGCACAATCCGTTGCGCGCGAGGAGGCCCTCGCTCTCGGTGCGGCCTGCGGACTGACGCCGGAGACGCTGAAACGCGTCCTGTCCGACGAATCGGTTCCGCGTGACCTGAACGTCGTGCAGCTCGCCCGCCGCGCCGCCCTCGCCCGCAGAATAGCCCGCGACCGGCGCGGCAGCGCCGATATCATCAACCTCGCTGCCGAAAAGCACGCACGAAACCGCGAAAATCGTTGATGACCTGCAACACGGGAACCGAATCAATCGAGCGGGGAACGCGACTCACGTAGACATCGGGAGCGGTTGCTCACCCTGAGGCTCCCATGTCCCTTCTCTTCCGAATTGTCTACGCCACGCACGCCAATGGCACCCATCATAAGCTGGCGCTCGACGGGCTCGAAGCCATGGCGCGCGACGACAGCGAAGATTGGACGCGTCTCTTCCTGAAGCATGTGGACCGCTACCTCGAGGGTTCGAAAGCCCCCGACGTGACGTTCAAGGATTTCAAGAACCACGTCCTGCACGTCTCCGAGAACTATTGGGGCGGCGCGCTCGAGAAAACCAACGAATGGTACGGCCGCACCGTCTTTGAACTCAAAGCCGGTAATTGGCCCGAAGCCGTCTACGCCGCGGGCGTGCTGAGCCACTACTTCACTGATCCCGTCATGCCGTTTCATACCGGCCAGACCGAAGCCGAAAACGCCATTCATCGCGCCGCCGAATGGAGCATCAATCGCTCTTACAATACGCTCCGCGCGCTCGGCGAAAAACGCTACCCGAACCCGGACGTTCGCGTTCCCGCCGGTCCGCGCTGGCTCTCCGAATTCGTGTGCAATAGCGCCGAGTTCTCGCATCGCTATTATGAAAAGCTCATCGCCCACTACGACATCCACAAGGGCGCGACGCGGCCGGAGGAAGGCCTCGACGACATCGGCAAAAACATCGTCGCCGAACTTTTGATCTACGCGTCGGCAAGTTTCGGCAAGGTTCTCGATCGCGCCATCACCGAAGCGAACGTGCTGGTGCCCGAAGTGACGCTGACGTCGGAAACATTCCTCGCGATGTCCGAAATCCCGCAGAAGTTCATCGAGAAGCGGCTGTCGAACGCCGAAGACAGAAAGCTCGTTGCCGCCATCTATGACGAACTGCGCGCGACCGGCACTGTCCGGCATTCGCTCTCGGAAGACGACAAGACCATTCGCGAGCTTCATTACAACGAGGTTCTGGCGCCCAAACTCGCGGAGCGGAACGAAGAGCGCGCGGCCCGCATCGAAGGCCGCGACGACACTCCGCTGGAACTCGCCGTCGCCAAATCGGCCGTATCGCTCGCGCAAATCTCCGAGCAACCGCCCGCGCTGCCTGAAGCGCCGCCGCCAAGACCGCGCGCCGAGACCATGACATCTCATTACCAGCCGGCGCCTGCGCCCCGGCAATGGGAAGAGCGCACGATCCAAGCGAAAACATATCTTATGCCGGACGACGATCTCGAGGCCGCGCCGTCCATCGGACCGAAGACCGCCGATCGTATCGCGGCAATCGGCGTCTACAGCGTCGGCGATTTCCTCGCACAGGATCCGGATGCGCTCGCGGAGCTTCTGAATGATCCGCATCTCGACGCCGAAACGCTTCTCGAGTGGCAGGATCAGGCAAGGCTCGTGATGGCCGTGCCCGGCCTCAGAGGCACGCACGCGCAATTGCTCGTCGGCGCGGGCTATCGGACGGCGCAGGCTGTCGCCGATGCCGATCCCGTTGCGCTTTCCGCCGATGTATTGAGGTTCGTTACGACGTCCGCCGGCAAGCGCGTGTTGCGCGAAGGCCGCCCGCCCGACATCGAGAAGATCAAGGGCTGGGTCACTGTCGCCAAACAAGCCATCGCCGCCTAGCTTCGCCTATTCAAGGCGCGCCTGTTTTTTTTCGTCATCCCGGCGAAGCCCGGGATCCATCCAGGCAGATGGCAACCGTAGCCCAAACGCACGTGAGCGCGCTGTCTTGGCTCCGGCAACTTGGGCGGATCCTCGCCTTCGCGGGGATGACGGCGGTAATTGTCCCCCCAGGCTTGCAAACGTCGGCCAATGGAGTCACTGTTTCCCCGTTTTCCGAGGGGCGCCGGTGATCCGGCTGAGATCGCGTAGTGGAAGCGCGAGCACCCTTCGAACCTGATCCGGGTTATGCCGGCGAAGGGACGGAGCACGCAGTGGCACAACGCCACGAATCCGCACCTTTCCGGGCAACGCATTTGTCCGCACGCGTTTTTCGCGTGCCATCGCCCAGCCACGTCCTCACAGAGGCGTGGCCGAGAGGAGCAAAACTGCCATGAATAAACTCACGCGCGCCGCCGACATTCAAACGCCGAAAGTCACCGTCGGACCGCACCGGGCTTCAACGAAAGTCTATTCGTCACCTCAGGGTCACGACGATATTCGCGTGCCCTTCCGCGAAATTGCGCTGACCGACCCGGCAGAGCCGACGTTCCGCGTCTATGACCCCTCGGGGCCCTACACCGATCCATCCGAGACAATCGACGTCACGAAAGGCCTGCCCCGCATTCGCGACGCGTGGAACGCCGGACGCGCCGGCCTCGAGACTTACGACGGCCGGACCGTGAAGCCCGAGGATAACGGCAATGTGTCAGGCACCCACGCAGCGCGCGTTTTCCCGACGGTTCATCGCCCGATGCGTGCGTCGGCCTCCGAACCCCTCACCCAATTCGAACGCGCCCGCGACGGCATCATCACCAAGGAGATGATCTACGTCGCACATCGCGAAAACCTCGGTCGCGAGGCCGTTCTCGCGCGCGCCAAAGACGCGTTGGCAGATGGCCAAAGCTTCGGCGCCGAACTTCCCGAACACATCACGCCCGAATTCGTCCGCAGCGAAATCGCCCGCGGCCGCGCCATCATTCCATCGAACATCAATCACGGCGAACTCGAGCCGATGATCATCGGCCGCAACTTCCTCGTGAAGATCAACGCCAACATCGGCAACTCGGCCGTCACGTCGTCCGTCGAGGAGGAAGTCGAGAAAATGGCGTGGGCGATCCGCTGGGGCGCGGACACCGTGATGGACCTCTCGACGGGCCGCAACATTCATACGACGCGCGAATGGATCATTCGCAACAGCCCAGTGCCGATCGGCACCGTGCCGATCTATCAGGCGCTCGAAAAATGCGGCGGCGATCCCGTGCAGCTGACGTGGGAGCTTTATCGCGACACGCTGATCGAGCAGTGCGAGCAAGGCGTCGATTACTTCACGATCCACGCGGGCGTGCGCCTGCCGTTCGTTCCCCTCACCGCCAACCGCGTGACGGGCATCGTCTCGCGCGGCGGCTCGATCATGGCCAAGTGGTGCCTCTCGCATCACAAGGAGAGCTTCCTCTACGAGCGCTTCGACGAGATCTGCGATCTGATGCGCAAGTACGACGTGTCGTTCTCGCTGGGCGACGGGTTGCGTCCGGGCTCCATCGCCGACGCCAACGATCGCGCGCAATTCGCGGAACTCGAAACGCTCGGCGAACTGACGAAGATTGCCTGGGACAAAGGCTGCCAGGTGATGATCGAAGGCCCCGGCCACGTGCCGATGCACAAGATCAAGGTCAACATGGAGAAGCAGCTGAAATCCTGCGGCGAAGCCCCGTTCTATACGTTAGGACCGCTGACGACCGACATCGCGCCAGGCTACGATCACATCACGTCAGGCATCGGCGCGGCGATGATCGGCTGGTTCGGCACATCGATGCTTTGCTACGTCACGCCGAAGGAGCACTTGGGCTTGCCGAACCGCGACGACGTCAAGACGGGCGTCATCACCTACAAGATCGCGGCRCACGCGGCCGACCTCGCCAAGGGGCATCCGGCAGCGCAACTCCGCGACGACGCGCTCTCGCGCGCCCGCTTCGACTTCCGCTGGGAAGACCAGTTCAACCTGTCGCTCGATCCCGATACCGCAGTCGCCTTCCACGACGAGACGCTGCCGAAGGACGCTCACAAGGTCGCCCACTTCTGCTCGATGTGCGGACCGAAGTTCTGCTCGATGAAGATCACGCAGGACGTCCGCGATTACGCGGCGACACTGAACGACAAAGAAGCCGGCATGGCGGAGATGAGCGAGAAGTTCAAGGCGATGGGGAACGAGGTTTATCTCGATGCGGACGAAGTGCGAAAGCAGACAACAGCTCGCGTGCCGCCTATTGGGGATTGAGCACCATCGGTGCTCAACGCACGAACGAGCTGATGCCGCTTCGGATGCTTAGGCCGCGACCGAGGTCACGCGCTCCACGGTTGCCGCAAAATGCCCGCACCAGTCGGCCTTATCGACAACGGGCCAAGCTGCACGCGTATGGGCGGACGCTGTTTGGGGAAGGGGCGGATTGAACCGGCACAATCCGGTATCCTTTTCCTTATGCTTTGCGGCAGCACCCATATGGGTGTCATAGAATTGGCAGTTCGCGCAGGCACAAGTGGTCATCGGACAACTCCTAGCAAAACATGCCCCAAACGGCGTTATAAGCATTGGCGAGGCACATTGAAATAGTGCAGCACACCACAACGGGACGCGGGGCTCGCTGCCGCCCCCGCGCGCCATGCACGCTCCTTCGCGTCGCCGACAATGCATAAAAAAAGCCGGACAAATGCCCAGCTTTTTAATCCGTCTACCGCGTCTTGCGACGGTTATTTGCCGAGCGCGTATGAAACGCCGAAGCGAACGGCGTGGGACGTCAGAGACATTGTGTCCTTGTATGGCTCCGCCCAGATCGAGACATCTTCCGTCTGCGATCCGAAGTCCGTGTAGCGATACTCGGTACGCACCGACCACCTGTCGTCGAGGGCGTACTGGAGGCCCGCGCCAACGGTCCAGCCGACGCGGACCTCACTCCTGTAGCCCGTGGTTCCAGCCCCGCAAAAATCGCAGAATTGTTCGAACGAGAATTCACCCAAGGCCAGACCGGCCGTAGCGTAGACGAGGGAACGATCGAAGGCATACCCGAGCCGTCCGCGCACCGACCCTTGGAATCCGTAATCCGTGCCAAAGCCCCACGAGAGGAGCCCAACTCTCCAATCCTTGTCGCGCCCATCGTTGTATTCAATGTCGCCTTCTATACCGAAGACGACCCGGCCCCGTTGAAAGTTGTAGCCAGCGTGACCACCGCCGACGAATGCGCCCAGGTGATCGCTGCCGGAAGCACCATCAGGAAATTCGTCGTCCGAATTTCGGTCGACGACGCTCTGCTTCGTGTTCGAGTACCCGGCCTGCAAGCCGACGTACAAACCGGACCAATCGTAAAGCGGCGAGATGGCCGGCGTAGCGCGAGGCATTCCGAGATCTGCCCCAACTGCGGGCGCCCCCATCGCGACGAGCGCCACGGCCGACAAGACAGACAATCTCATAGCGGACCTTCCAATTAGACGTTGATCAGTCCGATTGCTGAAGTGATTCGCCAAAGTCCTCAATCGGAGACTAAGTCGCCAGCCCAAACCTTGCAGGGGCCTTGCAGCAAAGGCGCGCCCAAACCATCGGCGTTCTGGAAAGCAAAAAAGGCCGGACATTCATCCGGCCTTCCAAATCTGCTTATCGCATCTCGCGGGCTGGTTATTTCCCGAGCGCGTATGAAACGCCGAAGCGAACCGCGTGAGACGTCAGATCGAATTTTTCTTTAAGGGGCCAAATGCCGTCGGTGGCATAGTTCCAGTACTCGGAGACATCTGTCGTCTGCGATCCAAAGTCCGTGTAGCGATACTCAGCGCGGATCGACCATCTGTCATTCAGCGCATGTTGCAATCCAGCGCCGGCGGTCCAGCCGACACGGGTCTGGTTCATCGAATCCGAGGTGCCCGAATTCCAGCACCAATCGCAGAAGTCTTGGAATGAAAACTCGCCGACGGCCAAACCTGCTGTGGCGTAGACGAGCGAACGGTCAAAGGCATAACCGAGCCGCACCCGCGCCGACCCTTGCCACCCTGTTTGTGCCTTGTAACCCCAGACGCCGTCGGACGGATTAGCCCAGGTATTGCGGCCATCGTTGAACTCGACATCGCCCTCGATGCCATAAACGAGGGCACCGCGTCGAATGTTGTACCCGGCGTGGCCACCGCCGACGAACGCGGGCTGGCTGTCGCTTCCGTGATATTCCCATCCCTGCAGTAAACTATACCCGATTTGATTGGATTCCTGGTGGGCCTGCGAATACCCGGCCTGCAAGCCGACGTAGGCGCCTGACCAGTCGTACAGCTGCGATATGGGTGGCGTCGCGCCGAATTTTCCGAGATCCGCCGCAAACAAAGGCGTGCCCAGCGCAACGAGCGCCGCAGCTGATAAGAACGACAGCTTCATTTCGAGCCTTCCAGTGAACGATGGTCAGTTCAACTGCTATGATTCGCGCACAATCCTCAACGTGAGACCAAGCACCGAAGGGTTGGTTTTTCAGCCTCTAGGCGCATGCGGCCGGTTCTGCCGAACGGCAATGTGCGAAACAAAAAAAGCCGGGCAAATGCCCGGCCTTTCCAAATCCGTCTATCGCGTCTTGCGACAGGCTATTTGCCGAACGCGTATGAAACACCGAAGCGAACAGCATGGGACGTAAGGTCGATGGTATCTTTGTAGGACTGCTCATAGCCGGCCGCAGTGGTCCAGTACTCGGAGACATCTTCCGTCGGCGATCCCAAGTCCGTGTAGCGATATTCGGCGCGCACCGACAATCTGTCGTTGAGCGCGTATTGCCAACCCGCGCCAGCCGTCCAGCCGACACGAACTTGGCTCATGGAACCAGATACACTTTGGGGCGAGCACCAATTGCAGTAATCTTGGAAGGAGAATTCGCCAACGGCCAAACCTGCCGTGGCGTAGACTAGCGAACGGTCGAAAGCGTAGCCGAGCCGTACTCGCGCAGAGCCCTGCAGGCCCATTTTCGCGTGATAGCCCCAGTACTCTCTCGGGGATTCCACGGAGTTGTCGACGCCATTGTACTCGAGATCGCCTTCGATACCGTAGACAAACCTTCCCCGCTGGAAGTTGTAGCCGGCATGGCCGCCACCGACGAACGCGGACACGCTGTCGTGGAGTAAGTAATTCTCGCCTTCCTGCTCCGCGTATCCGCGATTGGCGTAGTCCTGATGATCTTTGGAAAACCCAGCCTGCAAGCCGACGTAGGCGCCTGACCAGTCTAAGGCGGCGAAATGGGTGGCGTCGCGCCGAATTTTCCGAGATCGGCCGCGAGTGCGGGCGTCCCCAGCGCAATAAGCGCCGCGGCCGAAATAAGCGACAATTTCATACGAGCCTTCCTGTGAACGAGATTCAATTTAATGAACATGATTCGCCGGGAAGTCTCCACCTGAGATTAAGCCCAGCCCCCGACGCGGACGCGCCCGGCTGGGCTTGCGCTCGGAGGCCATCCGTTCGCCGACGCTCATCCCGAAAATCAATGGCCCGATCTCCTCTTTTGCTCCATCAAAGAAAAACGGTGAACGCGGAGAAATCGGGGGTGAGGAAATGGGCTTTAAGACATACCAACTCGGCGAACTGTTCGGGATCGTGCTGCTGCTCGGGGCGACGGCAACGCAAATGTTTTATCTCGACCCGTTGAAGCGCGAGATCGAATGGCGGCTTGCAGCCTTCAGCATTCAGCAATCGGCGCAAGTGCAGATCAAGGCGGTTCACGACAATCACATCGTTCTTCTCCAGACGTTGAACGCCCCCGCCGACAGGATCAAGGAAGCCGAAGCGGAACGCGAGAAAAGCCTCGACCGATTCAAGACGGCGGACGCCAATATCTCTGATTACATGTTCGAGAAGGAAGGCGTTGAAGACATTCTCCAGCTCGCCGTTCTGAGCCTCTTCGGACTCGGAACGCTGCTCGCGGGCTTTGGCCGGGCTATGGAAATGCGCAGGCACAGTGGTTGACCGCACGCCGCGCAGAAATACGCAGCAACCTCAGCCAACGGTATACCGCCGCCCGCTCCAAGCTTCAGCTCAATGGATTTCCCATGCTCGTCTTTCGAACCTTCCTGGCGGTCGACATCGCCGCGCTTTTTCTCGCGCTCTACTTCTTCCTCGCAGGCGTCGCCGACGGCTCCGTATCGTCCTTCAACATCCTGCTTTGGCTGAGCGTGCTCGGCGGCATCAGCGCAATCATCGCCGTGGGCCACGGCCTCAAGAGCAAGGACCGCCGTGGGCTAGCGAATGCGGTGCTGGCCGTTCTCGCCCTTCCGTCAATCGCCGCCGCACTATTCGTCATCACGCTGCTTATCTCTCAGCCCCGATGGAACTAGAGAACGCCGCAACGCTGGAAGGATCGTCGCACACCCCTTTTCAAAGCCGGCAAACAGTGCCAGCTTATCTTCATCTTTCAACAACCGAGAGGAGGTGATCCGATGTCGAGTGGGATCTTGAGGCGGACGATGTCGTGGTCGCTCAGGCTTGCATCCGGAACTCTCCTGGAGCGCATCTGAGACCTAAGCGGTAGACATTGCACTCCGCTCAGAACGATGATCTCACGGGGCCGCTCTTTCGGGAGCGGCCCTTTCTTTTTGCCGAAAGCGCGCCGTGTTAGGCCTATCCACAGCAATATGCGCCGCATGCTGATAAATCATTGAGTTGTATCCAGGACGCCACACCTGCCTGGATTCAGAGCAAGATGATTCGTTTTATCTGGAAGAAGCGCCCGGCCTCACATAGCTTTGCGTCAAGTGGGCAGCCGATCGGGGGATCGACTGGGGGATGGGTCTAGTCCCACGTGATGCCGGAAAACGCTACACGTCGATCATCAGCGTCGGCCGTAGCGAACGCCCAAGGATAAGCCACTGCGCTGTCTTGCGCTTAGGCCACAACACTTGGTTTGCGGCGGGCCCGGGGGGGCCTAACAGGGCGTCCAAAAAGAAATGGGTGGCATCGCCGCCCATTTCTTTTTTGTATCTGGCCCCGGGTTTGTATTGGACCCTCGGCGCTTACTGGCCGAACCAATATTCCCAGGCTTCCTTCACGCGCTGTGAAATCGATTTCTTCGGCTGCTGCGGCCCCGTCTCGACCGGCATCATGGGTGCAGCGGGAGCGGCATTTGCCGTCGCGGTCTCCTGCGGCCCTGTCCCTGAAACGGTTTTAACCGGAGATGACGTCTCTGACGCCAAGTTCACGGCCGCCGTGTGCGTTGGTGAAGCGGCTGCGGTGTTGGCCGCCGGAAGGCTGCCCGTCGCCGTGACGACCGGGCCATTCGGAGACGGCGGCGACGACGGTTCGGCGATCGACTTCATCGGCGCGACCGCCGACTGCTTGCCCGGAGCCGGATTGGACGCTGGTTCCGTCGAAGGCGTTGTCGGAAATGCCGGAAGCGGCGGCGCCGCCTGAGCCGCTGGCGTCGCGGTCCCAGCAGCCGGAGCAGCAGAACCCGTGGTCGTCGAAGCCTCAGGAGTGGGCGGAGCCGGCAGCCCTTCGGGCTCTCCACCGTTCGCAGCAGCCTCCGGCGCAGGCGCCGGACCATCGATCGTCTTGACGATGCTCGACACCGGCCGCTCGGAGCCGACCTGCGGCAAGCCCTTGGCTTCCTTTTCGATGGCTTGATCGTATTCCGCGACCGTCGTCAGCGGAAACTTCGCAGTCATGTGGACGATTTTGTATCCCTTCGCCTTGAGCTGGGCGAGGATCAACGGCACGGCCTTCGCGGTCGTCTTGTGAATGTCGTGCATCAAGAGGATGCCCTTGCCCCTCTTGTCGAGCTTCTGCATCAGCGACTTCACGAGATGATCGGCCGTCTGCGGCTTGAAATCGAAGCTATCGATGTCCGTCGAGAACATCGCGATGTTGCGTTTGCCGAGATAGGCGACTGCCTCTGGCGTATCGGCGAGAGTTGGAAAGCGGAAGAACGGCGCGACCGGACCGCCGACCGCGCGACGAACCGCGCTGGCGCCGCGCTCGATCTCGTCCTTGCCTTCATCGAACGTCTTGAGCTTGGCGATCGACTTGTGGCTCCACGTGTGCGTGCCGACCGTATGTCCGGCCTTTGCGACCTCGCGGATGATCTCAGGGTATCCGAGCGCCATCTTTCCGATCGAGAAGAAAGTCGCCTTCACGCATTCGTCGGCCAGTGCCTTCAGCACGGCTTCCGTCGTGTATTTCTGCGGGCCGTCATCGAAGGTCAGGATGACTTCCTTGTCCTGCAGGAAGTCATAGGCCTTGTAGTTGTCCATGCCGAAGCCAGGACCGCCGGTCGTATCGATTTCGACGGTGCGGGATACCCCGAGCGTGCCCGCGCGAGGACAGGCTGCTTCATCCGCTGCATAGGCGGCGGGTACGGCGAAAAGTGCCGTCAGACCACATAAGAGCGCCACCCGACAAACGAACATGTTGTCCTCCCTTATTTTATTAACGGAACCTAGCAGACTCCAATGGCGGCAGCAGCCCGTCACAGAAAAATTGAGACGAGCACGTCGCTTTCTGGCTTCACTACCCAGGCTCACTTTCAGCACAAGTCTGCCATGAGTCGGACCTTTGCCGCACCCGAGTTGCGTTCGAAACGAATGACCCTTAATTTCAATGACCTACAAACAGAAATGAAGTGAGTATCTGATGACGGCATTTTTCCGCCCCGCGCTAACCATTGCCGCGATGCTCGGCTCGGTCGCGCTGACCGTATCCGCAGCTGACGCGATGACGGTCGCGAAGCCTGCAAGCGCAGCATCCACCAGCCACGTTAGAGTGGATTACCGCCGCAACGACCACCGCTATCGGCATCATCATCGCCACTACCGCCATCGCGGTCGTCATGTCGTGCATGCGCCGTTCACGCGCGTAGAAAGCGGCCGCCGAACTGTCGTCGATGCACCCTTCGTGCACGTCTACAAGGACCGTCACGGCAAGCACATCGTTGCGCCGTTCGTGGACTTGTACAGATAGCGCTCGCGGTCGATCGAGAATGTTTTGCGCGGGCCGTCCGCGAGGCGGCCCGCTCGCTTTTTGGGCAAAGGGTGACGTTAATGATCTTCCGCGAAAAAGGTTTTTCGCAGCGCGGCGAAACTAGGCTGGCACATATGCCAACTTGGCCATAATGTACGCCAAGTACAGTGATTAGGCTGCGGTAGCGGGACGGGCGACAGCAGTTCTTTTTTGGGGGTAGTCAGATGTTCAACCGCGTAGCGACGCCGGATATTCGTGGCCCTGAGCCAGTCAAGACACTCACACCGCAACAGCAGCCGATACCACAGATGAAAACTCCGGCTCCGCCGCTTTTCGGCTCTCCGCTTCAGCAATCGGGCTCAATGATCGACGCACCGACGTCGGTCCTCGGGCAGGACATCACGATTGCCGGTCAGCAGCTCGTCATCAAAACCAAAGGCTCGCTTCTCATTGCCGGACATATCCAGGGCGATGTGCACGGCGAAGCCGTGACGGTCGGCGAGACAGGAAGTGTTGTAGGCACCATCACAGCGCGCACCATTACGGTGCAGGGCGAAGTGAGCGGCGCCCTGAAAGGCACCTCGGTCAACCTCAACGCGACATCGCGAGTCGATGGCGACATCATCAAGCAGACGCTCTCGATTGACGAAGGCGCGCAATTCGACGGCAGCGTCCGCCGTGCCAAAGACGTTGGCGAGGTCACGCCTGACCTGAGCTAAGACGACCTGAGCTGAGACGACCTGAGCTGAGATCTATGCCGGTGATCGTCGCGAGATGATCACCGCATCACACCGAAATCGTCAATCACACTAAAAGCGTCCGCGCACCGACGGGCTGACCTCGTCGCACGACTCCTTGATGCGGATGTCCTGGCCGATGAACCGGCAAAGGTGCTGCTTGAACAGCGGCTCATTGCGAACTCTGTCGGGCGAAGCCTTGAACCCGTAGTCGTGGGCCACCTGCGCGACGTACTGGTCCTGGCAATAAGGCGTCGCGAGCCACGATCCTTGCACCAGCTGATAACCCTTGTTGCACGCGATCTTCGCCTCTGCGGGGAGCACAAATCCCGCCGATAAGAGCGCGACGCTGGCGCCGATCCTGCCACCGATCCCGACGGTCAATCGTAGAGCCATGTAGCCCTCCTTTGAGACTGAATTGTCACACTTAGTGCGTCTCGCTGCAACAAACCTCATCCACCAAGCTTAGACCTTACGGGATTGTCCGCCGCCGAACGACGTGAAATGCCTGGGCGGCTGCACCGGAACGGATCCAACCGCCGGTCGGCCGGCAATTGAGAAATACGAGAATCCAAAAAGGTCTACGCACAATGATCACGGTGTATGACGCAGTTGGCGAGAAATTGGTACCGCGAGGAACAGTCGGAGATATCACGACGGCCGTCTGGATCGACCTCATCGACCCGAAGGAAGACGAGGACAAGTTCATCGAGAAGGCGCTCGGCATAGAGATCCCGACGCGGTCGGAGATGCGCGAGATCGAGGCCTCGAACCGTTTCTACACCGAAAACGGCGCCTACTACATGACGAGCATAATCCTGCACAACAGCGAGCAGGGTGTGCCGATGACGTCCGTCGTCACCTTCATCCTTTTCCGCAACAACCTCGTGACCGTGCGCTATGCCGAGCCGCGAGCATTTCCGATTTACATCGCGAGAGCCGCCAAGGGCGATGTCGACTGCGTAACGGGCCCAGGCGTGATGATCGGCCTATTGGAAATGCTGATCGAACGGGAAGCCGATCTCATCGAGCGCGTCCAGGACGAGGTCGAACGCATGGCGCCTCTCGTGTTCGGACAAACCACCGCCAGCCGCAGGCCCCAGAACCGCCGCCTGGACGTCCTCCTCAAATCAGTCGGCAAGGAAGGCGACATAACCTCCAGAGCGCAGGAAAGCGCCATGTCTCTGCATCGGCTCTCGCTCTACTTTGCGAACGCCGCGCGCGAGCGCAAAGACGACACCCGCGTGCTGGCGCGGATCGAAGCGGCCAATCACGATATCCTGTCGCTCATGGAAAGCATGCGCTTTCTGTCCGCCCGTACGAGCTTTCTGCTCGACGCGACCCTCGGCATGATTTCGACCGAGCAGAACCAGATCATCAAGCTGTTCTCGGTCATGGCGGTCATGCTGATGCCGCCGACGCTGGTCGCATCGATCTACGGAATGAACTTCCGCCACATGCCCGAGCTCGAATTGGACTACGGCTATCCACTCGCACTCGTCTTGATGTTCGTCGCCGCCCTCGTCCCCTACCTCTATTTCAAAAGAAAGGGATGGCTCTGACCTCAGCTGAGAAGCGCCAGCAACAACGAGGCAGCCGCTGAAACGCCGAGCGTCATCACGATGCTCGCGCGCAGCACGAAGAGGAGAAGCGCGGCGAGGATGCCAAGCGTCAGCGCCGCGGGATCGATGCTCGAGATTTCGGGCACCTCGAAATGGAGCGGCCCCGCCGCCACCTCGAAACGGGCCCGAAAGAGTACGTGCAGCGAAAACCAAAGCGACAGGTTGAAAATCACCCCGACCACCGCCGCCGTAATGGCCGACAACGAAGCCTTGAGTTTGGGGGCAGACTTCAGCCACTCGACGTAGGGAGCGCCCGCGAAGATGTAGAGGAAGCACGGCACGAACGTCGCCCAGAGCGTGACAGCCGCGCCGAGGACACCGAACAGGAATGATGTCTGCCCGCCTTGCCGCGCCGCTGCGAGAAACCCCACGAATTCCGTGACCAGGATCAGCGGACCAGGCGTCGTCTCCGCAAGCCCGAGCCCATCGAGCATCTCGTCCGGCTTCAACCAGCCATATCCTTCGACCGCCTGCTGCGCCATGTAGGCGAGGACCGCATACGCGCCGCCGAACGTGACGACCGCGAGCTTCGAGAAGAACAGCGCCAGCTGGCTGAGGACGTGATCGAACCCGAAGGTGATCGCCACCGCCAACAGCGGCAGCGTCCAGATCGCGAACCAGATGCCGATCACCCTCGCCGTCGATGCGAGCGGAACCGCCACGGCGGGGACCGGTACTGCCGCCGCACTCTCGTTTGCACCCGCATTGCGCCAGTAGCCGAATAGCCCGGCGGCGAGAATGATCAGCGGAAACGGCACGCGGAAAAAGAAAATGGCGGCAAACGACAAGGCCGCTATCAACCACTCGACGCGTCCCGCCAGCGATCGCCGCGCAATCCTGATCAGCGCCTCGATGACAATGGCAAGGACGGCCGCCTTGATCCCGGTGAAGACGGCAACGACGACCGGCACGTTCCCCAACGACGCGTAAAGTGCGGCGAGTGTCAGAATGACCAGCGCGCCCGGCGCGACGAACAACAGGCCGGCAGCCAACCCGCCGCGCGTCCCGTGCAGTTTCCATCCGGCATACGTCGCGAGTTGCATAGCCTCGGGACCCGGCAGCAGCGTGCAGAAGTTGAGCGCCAGCAAGTAGGTCCCCTCATCGAGCCATTTCTTTTGCTCGACCAGCACCCGGTGCATCATCGCGATCTGCCCGGCCGGCCCTCCGAATGACATCAGACCGATCTGCGCCCAGACCCGCAACGCCTCACCGAACGATGGATTGGCTAGGGGTTCGGTTGGGTGAGCCCGCACCGGTTCGTGGTCGCCCATATCTGTCTCACCCTCGAAATCCCACACACGAAAAGAAGCCGATGCTTTACCGCGACCGGCTCGGTCAATGTGAATCCTTCAATGGATCGAGCGGCGTGCAACGGATGACGAGCGCGCCGCCGACACGTTGAAAAAGGCGCATACAGAGCAACGAAGGCCGCCGCCGCTCTAGAGGATTGAACGGTCGAGATTTTGTGGCGCTGCCACCCGCCACGATTTTTGTTCCGTTAACACGCGTCCAATTCTGCGACCTGGCGTCGCGCAACCTAAAAGTGCATTCAAAATAACTTATAATTTTCCGTAACTTATGGATTATGGTTAAAAGGTGGTATCGGCCGTGGGTTGACCTCTTATCCACAGGGTGCTCGTTGTGCGCGGCCAGGACGGGGGGAGACCCCAGTTAGCACGGGCAGCAGGTAGAACCAGGTTCTGGAGTTCTGTAACGGGTCACACAGGGGGTAATTCGCCTTAAGAGCTACTTCTCCCAACATTAACGACGGTGCCGCTTCCGAAGCGGTTGCCCCGTGGTCGCCTGCTGGCGTGCCGCGGGCGGGGGAAACCGCTCATTCGACCCGGATCACTGCTGCTCCTTTAACAAGGAGTGAACTATGCGTTCAACGATTGCGATCGCCGCGTTCGCGTTCGCCGGGGTTACGGCAGCAACCGTCCCCGCAATGGCGGCCTCGTCGCACCACAAGGCTACGTACCACAAGACGTCGTACCACAAGGCTTCTAACCAGAAGCACGCCCACGTTTCCGGCCGCAAGGCCACCAAGAAAGTCGCAGCCCGCAAGTCGACTGGCGGCAGCGGCGGTTCGCACGGCGTTGCATCTTACTACTGGCAGGGCCAGCAGACCGCTTCGGGCGCCCGCTTCAACCCTGAAGGCATGACGGCCGCTCACCGCACGCTCCCGTTCGGAACGCGCGTTCGCGTCACGAACCAGTCGAACGGCCAGTCGGTCGTCGTCACCATCAATGACCGTGGTCCCTTCGTCGGCGGCCGCGTCATCGACCTGTCGCGCGGCGCTGCCCGGCAGATCAACATGACCGGAGCCGGCCTGGCCCGCGTCTCGCTCGAGGTTCTCGGCCGCAGCTGAGCTTGAGCGTTATCTTCGAATAAACATCGGGAGGCGTTGGGCAACCAGCGCCTCCCGACGTTTTTCCGCCATCCGAATCACCATAGTCCTCGGCGCTAGGGGAGTATCCGGGGGGATGTGCGTGCGCCGAAGCATTTGTTTGGCATGTGTTGCCGTATGGATAGTTGGTCTGGCCCTGCTCGGCGGGGGAACCCCGTCTCAAGCCCAATCACTGGCCGAAAACCTGTCGGGCCCGGCAAATAAGGCCGAGGCAAACGGCCATTGGACCACGGTGACAGCTCCAGCCCGCCCAGTCGGCACATTCGATCACTGGCAGGCGAAAATAACGATCGCAAAGCCGTCCTTCGCCAGCGCCAAGCAACCCGTTGCCGCTGCAGCGCCGATCGGCGAACAACCCTACGGACTTCATGGCCCCGACCCGGCCGGAACGGGTCACGCCCTCAAGGGCATCGCGTCTTTCTACGGAAAAGGCGAACGGACCGCGACGGGGGAAGCCTTCAACCCGCAAGATATGACCGCCGCACACCGGACGCTCCCCTTCGGCACGCGCGTCCGCGTAACGAGGGTCGATAACGGCGATAGCGTGGTCGTTCGGATCAACGACCGCGGCCCCTTCAAGCCGGGCCGCGTCATCGACCTGTCCACGAAAGCCGCCGAAGACCTCGGCATGACCGGCATGGGCTTGGCGGCTGTCAATCTCGAGGTTCTCAACCGCTAAGCCAGTTCGCTTGGGAAAGTTTGGCGCCGGGGGAAGGTCGCTCAGCGCTCACTGCGCCGGTAAGCCTGCTCGAGACGGGATTCCAGCACGCTGATCTGGTCGAGATAAGCGCCCCTGATGCACTCGATGTCCCGGCCGCAGCTATCGCGGGCATCCAGAAACCGGCGCTGATACATCTTCAAGTCGTTGCGCTGATAGCGATTGTCGTAGGCCGACTTCAACTCGGAATATAAAGCGCTCATCCGCTCGTCGAGCCCGGCCAGCCGGTCGCTTCGGCAAATCGTCCGCTCGGACGCCGTGCGCGCGCGCTGGCAATCGAATTCCTGTGCGGCCGCGGGGCGAACCGCACCCGCGATTATGGCGAGCGCCAGCAGCGATCCAGCCGAAACTGCTGCTGCCAACTTCAAAGTTACCGTATCCGACATGTGCCCATCTCCTCGTTTCGCGCGTCTCTTGGCGCGGGTAGCCACCCCAGCGGTGGACACCCCGACAATGCTGAAACCGGTCCGGAAACGTGAGGCCGTTAAGCGCCACTTGGCGGCAATGGCAGGAAGTCGGGTTATTGCACCCGGATTCCGATTGCGTCTTAGCGGAAAGAATCGGTATTTTCCCGCACCGGCGACGTCCGTCGCCCGGCTTCAAAATCAAGCGGCCAATGAAGAAAGCTGTCGCCCAGCCTGCGCCCGCCACCACTCGTCCCGAGGCGCTCGAGCGCATCAAGACGGCAATGGTCGAAAAGAAGCTGACGCAGGCGGAACTCGCCGACGCCGCCGATTGCCACGAGAAGACAATTCAAAACCTCCTCGGCGGACGCTCCGTGCGCGATCAAACGCTGTTCGACGTCTGCATGGTTTTGGGCCTCGATTTTCACGGGCTTCGCGACGCTTGGCATGGTGAGTCCGTTGCGCTCGAAAGCGCGGGCAGGCCGTTGGAGCTGAGAGGCAACGGCGGCGGCATCGCGCCGATTTATATGGGGGCCTACACGCGCGCGGCCGTCGACCATTACATCGGCAGTTATCTGACGCTCAGACGATCGTTCTCGGTTCCCGACACGATTATCGCCTATCGCACCGATATTACCTGGGACGCGGAGTGGCCGAGCCTTCTCTTTCAGGAGCGCGACCGGCCGGACGCCCCATATGCCCATCGCGGCCGGCTCTATATCCCGGCTTCCTCGAGTTTCATCCACCTCGTCTCGCTGACCAAAGGCGCGATGCGGATGGTCGTCGTCTCGCAACTCGATCGCTCCGGCGAGATGCGCGGTATCATCACGACGCTGAACAAGCAACGCGCGACCTTCATTCCGGTCGCGACCCCGATACTCTACGCCCAGCGCGAAAACTTCGATGCCGATGCCTTTGGCGAGGTGACGCCGAAGAACCCGGCCTATGGCGAATACAAACGCCTGCTCGATGCAACCATCGCCGAGGGCTACGCGCGGCTCGTTACCTGATCCCGTCCGCGCTGGCGGCCGGCTCCCTGCTAGGGGAGTCGCCAGCGCAAATCAAAGAGCCGTTCGCGCTTACGACTTCTGATCGTAGAAATAATTCTTTAGTAGGTAATTCAAGCTGCGCGACCAAGTTTCATCCGTATTGCCGCGAATGTCGACGCTCTTCAAGAACGTCAGCTTATCGGTCGCCGGATCGGCCATGTAGAGGTTCATGTTCAAGATTAGGTTTGAAACCTTCTGAACGGTGATCCAAGCGACCCGGTCAACCTTCAGCTCTTTTCCGAACGCCGCCTCACAGCCCCCGCATGAACCGACGAACTGGCCGCTCGATATTTTCGCGCGGATGTCGTTGGTCAACGGCACAATGGAATAGCTGCGCGCGGCTTCGAGTGACGATGTGAACTGTTTCTCGATAATCGAGATCCGATTGCGTTCGGCCTCAGTCGTCGGCTCCAAAATCTCATTATCGTTCTGAAGGCGCAAGCCGAGGAACGCTAGACGAGGCGGTGACGGCGAAGCTCCAGCCAGCTGAACGAAAGGTACCTGCAGCAGCGCCGCGAGTATCAATGGCAATAGGAATAAGCGTCGCCGCTCAATCATCGTCGTCCTCCAAGAATGTAAAACCGCTGAACGCAGGGATGGTTGCGGAATTTTGCGCTGGCGGCCAGCTCCCCACTAGGTGCGTCCCCAGCGCCAATAAAAATCGCTTACTTCTGGCGCTTGCCACCGACGCCCCGCTTCTGAACCGGCCGCTTGGTCAGGATGGGTGAGCGAAACGTGATGCCGTCCTCGACGGGCGGGAAAAAGTGGTTCGCGAGATTGACGGTTTCGAGCCTTCCAACAGCCGAACGCGCAACCTCAAGCCACTTCTCCGCATAGTCGCGGCCGGCGCCATGAAGGTACGTGATGATGTCCCAATCGGGTTTCACGGTTGTCTCCGGATCGAGTGCGCCTGTGACGGGGCCCCCATCAATCAGGTGAAAGCGGTGACGGCAAATCGGTGCAAGGCGTCCTTTTGCGAGCAACGGCCCCGATGTCTCGCGCACCGCTGTTATGACTTCAATATCCCGCAACAGCGGCGCGTTGAACGTAAGGCGGTTGGCGTGAATTGAAATATCGCGCGCAGTCGTCGGCAGCTTGGCGGTGGTGCGCGGAGCAACCATGACAAGCAGCGTATCGCCGATCGGACTTTCGCTCGCGAGCGTCACAAGGTCGGGATTTGCGGAAAAGCCGCCGTCCCAATAGGCCGCGCCATCGATCTCGACGGCATGATGCATCACCGGCAGACAGGCCGACGCGAGAACTGCATCGACCGTGATCTCGTGTTCGCGAAAGAGACGCGCTCTGCCGGTCGCGACATGCGTGGCGGCGATGAGCAGGTCGACCGGCGACTTGGCTCGAATCAATTCGAAATCGACATGCTCGGTGAGGAGACGGCGCAGCGGATCGAAGCCGAGCGGATTGAATTCGTAAGGCGACAGCATCGATGCGAGATGCGTTGTCCGCACCAGCCCGTTGAGAAACGGATTGAGCCGTGTCAGATCGGGGATGGCGGCGTTGTGGATGGCGTGCCAGATTTTGTACATCTTCTCGCGCGCCTTATCGCGCGAGCCTTCGGCAAGCCCTGCCGCGAGCGCGACCGCATTGACGGCGCCGGCGCTCGTTGCGCTGATCCAGCCGAACTGAAGCGTATCGTCCTCTAACAGACGATCGAGAACCCCCCAGGTGAAGGCGCCATGAGCTCCGCCGCCTTGTAAGGCCAGATTGATGTAAGCAGATTTTGGCAAAACCGCATTGCTCCCCGCAGGCCAATAAAAAAACCAAAGGCCAGCGTGACTCCATATCATTAACGCGCGCGGCAGAGGTATGTCATCGACGCCGCGGCAGAACGACTGGGCTATCACCAAGCTTAGTCACTAGCGTGTAAATGTTACACTTGCTCGTTGCGCGATTTGCTTGCTCAACGCTTGTGCGATCCGCGCCTGCAATGTGCTCAACGCGTAAGCCTCAACTCACGAGACTCCGGAATGGTGGTCGCAAATCGAGCTGATGCGTCAGCTTGCAGCACGAACGCCACGAGGTTGGCGCGCGTGGCATTTGGCCGCGAAGACGAGAGCAGCCATGGTATCGAAATCATATCGCGGGCGTCAGAACCGTCTCGCTGATTTTTCTGACGGGCGAATCCGGCCCGTCGATTCCACGCACCACATGGCGGATACGAAGTCCATTCTCGCTTTTGAAGAACGTAAAGAGATTATAGCTTGCCAATGGCTCTTCGCCATATGTGACAGCAGCTGACGCCGACGCGACGCCCACGACCGGAATGGACTTTGTTCGAGATCTGAGCCAATCCACCCGCGTTTTGTGATTATGGCCGTAAAGCACAAGCTCGGCATCGCCGCGCTCGAGCAGATGCGCGAAGTGCGCGGCATCGCTCAGAGCGCGCCTCGGCGGAGCCAGATTGGGAAGCGGCGGATGGTGGATAAGCACGACACGGACGATACCTTCTTCGCCGAGAGCCGCCAGCTGCTCACCCGCAATCTCGAGCTGATGGGCTCCGATCCGCCCGCCGGCGAAGAACGGCGGCGTCTCGACAGCGGAATTCAACCCGATGAGCGCAATCGGGCCGACGCGCCGCACGAACGGAAACGCCAGCGTATCGTTTTCCCCGCCCATATATTCCGCCCACCGGGCGACGCCCGGATCGCCGTGCAAGCTCGAATAGATGTCGTGGTTTCCCGGAATGACGGTCACGTCCTCGGGCGAACCGATGGATTTCAGCCAATCGAGCGCCGCTTCGTATTCCGACGGCAGGCCGAGATTGATGAGATCGCCCGTAATGACAATATGGCCGACGCGAAGCGCCGTAGCATCGGCGATGAGCTTATTGGCGATCTCGCCCTGATGAACGCGACGCCGCTTCCGAAGCCAATTCAAATATCCAAGCACCCGCTTGGCATTCCAATATTGCCATCGGCTCCCGAAAACGGGCGGCAGGTGCACATCGGAAAAGTGCGCGAGCGTGAAAGTCTCGGTCATATTTGGGAATGCGGTAGGTGAGCTGCGGGAAGCACACTCTAGCACACCGTGCTAACTAGCAAATGCCTAGCGCCTAAGAGAAAAGCGAACGGCCGCCACGCAAAGGAGAGTTCGACGATGAGGGAAGATAGATTTCTGCTGGGCCCCCTCGTCGCCCGCGCTTTCCAGCAATACTGGCGATTTACGCGCGGCGTATATTTGTCCGTCGAGGCGTGTGTCATAGACGACGCGGGCCGGACGCTGCTGGTGCGCCAAGACGAGAGCGGCGGCTGGAGCCTGCCCGGAACGACCACCCGGAACGGCGAGACGCTCGAGACCGCGGTCCGGCGTGGCCTGCGCGACATTGCAGGCATCGAGGTTAATACGAAGCCGGAATTGCGCGGATTTTATTCCGGGAGCCGAGACCGCCGGACAGTCCAAACGGGACTGTACGTCGTCCGCGATTGGCGGCGGCTTTCGATCCCAGGTACTCCGGCGACAAGCTTCTTCCCGCTCGCCTCCCTGCCCGCCGGCCTTCCGCCGGTGACGGCGGAGCGAATTCGTCGCTCGCATGAGGGTCGCACAATTTCCCAAGTGTGATAGAAGCCCCGCCTGCCGGACGTTGCCGGCTTCCTCGAGCTGCTTAGAAGTCCGCGCATGTCCCCTTCTCTCGTCATTCGTAAAGCACGCTCCGACGATATCGCCGAGATATCGAAGCTGCATGCGCGCGTTTTCGGACCCGGACGCTTCGCGCGGTCCGCCTATCGGGTGCGCGAAGGAAAAGGGCATCTGTCGCGGTTCTGCCTCGTCGCCTCGATTGGCAACGAGATCGTGGCATCGATCCGAACGACGGAGATCACTATCGGGGGCGCCAAAGGTGCGGTTCTGCTCGGGCCCGTTGCGGTCGACGCCGATCACCGGAGCTTTGGTCTGGGCAGCAAGCTGATGACGGCGGGCCTCGAAGCTGCGCGGAGCGGCGGCGCCAAGGTCGTCATCCTTGTCGGAGATCATCCCTACTACGGCCGCTTCGGCTTCACAGCCGTGCCGCCTGGCCAGATCGTATTTCCGGGCCCCGTCAATCCGTTCCGCATTTTGGCGCACGAACTGGAGCCTGGCGCGCTTGCCGGCTACCGCGGACTGGTGATCGCCGAGCCGCCCGTCGAAACGCTGGACTTTTAAGCCCGGCGAGCCGCGGCGGTAACGTCATCGTAACCCGGATCTGTCGACCATCTTCCGGGCGGCTTATGGCGGTTGCCGGTGACGCACGAGTTGTATCCAACCCACCGACTGCAAATCGCGGCCCTTGGCACGCCGGTTGAGCTGTGAGATTCCTGTTTAACCAATTCGAGTCGATTGAAGCCGAAAGCTCGCGATGATCTCAACGTATCTCCTCTACCGGACCTACGCCGCGGACTTGCCAAAAACGCTTTCGCGTATTTCCGCCCAGAGCGACGTTTCGAACGCCGCGAAATATTATCAGGCCAACATCGACAAGGTGAAGACGGTCGATGAATTCCTAAGCAATTCGCGCCTTTTCAGCTACGCCATGACGGCATACGGCCTGAGCGATATGACGTACGCCAAGGCCTTCATGCAGAAGGTCCTGACCAGCGACCTGACCGACAGCAAAAGTTTCGTCAATAAGCTCACCGATCCGCGATTTTTGGAATTCGCGAAGGCTTTCCAGTTTTCGACCGACGGCAAGCTCGCGACCCAGCCGACCCTCGCGCAGAATTCCGCGGAAGAGAACGATACGATTGGCCTGTACACGCAGCAGCAGGTCAACAAAGGCAACGCCGCCTCGACCGAAGCGACGTACTACCAGGCGGCCATCGGCAACATAACATCCGTCGATCAGTTGATGGCGAACTCGCGGCTGCTGAACTTCGCGGTTTCGGCCTATGGCTTGAACCCCAACACCACGTCTACCGCAGCGATCAGAGCCGCTCTGACGAGCGATCTGTCCGACCCGAACAGCGTCGCCAATACGCTTGCGAATTCGAACTCCAATTTTAAGCTTCTCGCTTCCGCCTTCAACTTCGCGACGGACGGCAGCGTCAACGGGACCGCCCAGTCTGACAACAACATCGTCACCACGATCTCTCAGTACTTCAACGCATCCGGAACAAACGCGACCTCTTCGGCAGCGACATTCAAAACGCAGTATTATAATTCTGCCATTTCAAGCGTGACTTCCGTCGACGATCTCTTGGCAAACAGCACCCTGTTTGACGTCGCGGTCACGTCCGTTGGTCTCAATCCCAACACTCAATCGAAAACGCTGCTGCGCCAGATCCTGACGAGCGATCTCTCCGACCCGAACAGCGTCGCAAATCAGCAGACCAACCCCGCATTCCAGAAGCTGGCGACGATGTTCAGCTTCAACACCGACGGGTCGGTCAAAGACGGTGCGGCGCAGACATCGGCGCAAGTCAGCAGCCTGTTGGCTTCCTATTCGACCAGTTACAATGCTGCCCAGACAACATCGAACGACACGGCAACCGCCGCTTACAAGGACGCGATCGCCGGTATTTCCAGCGTCCAGGATTTGTTGAACAGCTCGGCTTACAACTACATCCTCTCCGCCTACGGAATAGATCCTCTGAACACGACGAAATACACCATCACCAAGATCCTTCAGAGCGACCCGAGCGACCCGAACAGCTTCGCGAACCAGTCGCACAACCCCACCTACATCGCGATGGCGTCGGCATTCAACTTTGACTCGAACGGCAACGCCAAGACCGCGGCGGTAGCCCAGACGGATTCAAATCTAACCGCGACCGTCAAACTCTATATGACGCAGTCCGACACATCGACGGCCGCGCTGGATCAGGCCGAGGCCGATAGCAATTACTACGCAACGACGATCGCCACGATCGACAACGTCGATGATCTTCTGAAAGATTCCAAGCTCGTGAATTTCATGCTCAGCGCATACGGGCTGAAGGATGCGAAACTATCGACGAGCGATTTGCGCACCATTCTGACGAGCGATCCGTTGGATCCAAAGAGCTATATCAACAAGACCGCAAATTCTAAGTATCGCCCGCTGGCCGTCGCATTCAACTTCGGAACCGACGGCAAGACCCTCACCGTCCCGGCGGGAGAAGCGCAATACCGCAGCCAGATCATAGCGACCGCTGACGGCTACCTCCAGCAGACGATGGAATCGCAAGCCGGCGGTCAGAGTGACGGCGTCCGCCTCGCGCTTTATTTCCAGAGGAAAGCTTCGGATATCACCTCGCCCTACCAGATCCTTGCCGATAAGGCCCTGGTGCAGTTCGCCCAGACAGCCCTCGGCCTATCCTCGCTGATGTCGGCCGCCGATATCGACACCCAGGCGAAGATGATAACCAATAGGCTCAATCTGGCTGATCTCCAGGACCCGGCGAAATTGAACAAGCTTATCGCTAAGTTCGCGGCGCTCTACGATGCGCAAAATGCCGATAGCAGCCAGTCCGCCATCCTTCAGATCCTCCAAGGGAATTCGAGATCCAGCAGGATCATAACGATCGATCCGATCACGACATAAGTGGTTCCCTCGCCGGTCGCCCTTCGCTTTTTGTGCCATTAATGCAGCAGACTGAAGGATCCGGTTAAACGGTCTTTTAGTTGTTGGTCGGCAGGATTAACGTCCGCAGCAGGGAAAATGCGTCTTCCTCGACGCCGGGCTCCGATGCGAAGGACCACGCGATGAGATCTTTTGCTTTCACCTCACTTGTCACGGCAGCCGCACTGTTCGCGGCGGGAACCGCGTCAGCCGGCTATCGCTCCCAGTCAGGGCCGCGAACCGCATGCTGCGGCGTCGTATGGGCTCCTGTCGATCGCCGGGGGCCGACGTTCCCAGCCGACGACTTCCTGCTTCCTGACTCGGCGTGGAACGGTCACTCGCCCAGCACCGCCGGCACAGCCGGACCCAACTGGACACTGAGACAACCGGTGTTCGGCCCGCCGTTGCCGACACTGCCGACACCGAGGCGCCGGCCGTACATCATCCTGAACGAGACCGACTGAGCGTCCCTCTCCCGCCAACGAAGATGGGCGCAAACGGAAGCGGGCCAAACGAAAAAGAGACGTGAGTTTCCTCACGTCTCCAGTCGGGAAGCGCGTAGCAATCAGAATGCTCGAAATCGAAATCGCGCCGGAACGTTGGTATCGCGGCTATTGCCGCCACGGACACCGCCATACCAAGCTGCGCAAAGCCCGATAAGAAGTCCAATTCCGGTCAGAAGCCCCGAAAGCTCCGTCGCCTTCTTCGCCTTGTCCAGCGCGGCGATCGCATCGGTGTAAGCCTGATCTATGCGCGTTTGCGCCTCCGCAATGGGGATGCCCGCCTTCGCCGCAACGATCGACGAGACGAGGGTCCGATCGGCTGGCGCCAGATGCTCATTACCGAACGATCTCATGAACACCGCCTCGATCGTCTTTTCCTCCTCCGGAGTGAGAAGCTGCACGTTCGTCACCGGCTTTCCTTCCGGCGGCGTCGAGAGCGTCGAAACGATAGCCGACAACGGGCTGGAGGAAGCACTCGAGAATTTTGCGATAGCCGACGATCCGGCATGGAGTGCAGCCGAACCGATCCCTACCGCGATCAATCCGCCGAACAGTACGCACACACCCCAAGTGACGAGACCCTGAAGCCCGTCGCGAAATTCAACTTCGTCCGGCGGCACATCGCCGACGCGCGGACGCACACGAGCAGCCACAAATCCAGCGATCAGGAACGACGCTATCGTCACGATGAGCGCCCAAGCCGCAGCGACGGACAAAGCAAGTCCACCATGGGATTGCCCGGGCCAAGGAGATAAGAGCGAAAGGCCTCCCGCGACGCCGAGCGACATCAATACGAAGGATAGCGCCGATCCGGCAACCGCACCCGCCAAAATACCCCGCCAGCTGAGAAACGGGGGAGTGTCACGCATATCGATAACTTCTACCATCGTGGCATCTCCATCGATCATCTAAAACCCAAAAGGCCCAGAAGAAACGAAATGACCACGATCAATCCGATCAGATAAATGATCTCGTGCACTGCACGTCTCCTCACATAATGCCGCTCCTTCAACCCGGTCGGAGGGAGGTTTGTTCCGAAACAACGCGCATCTGGAAGCGCCCCCGTGAGCGTCGAACGCCGTTCCTGAAATCTTAAGCTCCTTCTGTCGAATGGAAGCCGCGCTACGCCGGCGGCGGTCTCTGAAGGAGCTGAGATAACTCAATGGGCTACGCGACAACGCCACATAGGGGACAACGAATGTGCCCCGCCGCCGGAGCGGCTCCGTCTACTTTGCCGGTTTGGTATCCGCTGCGGTCCCTGGGACGGGAACCGAAAGCGAGCGCACGAACGCCGCGACCTCCCAAACCTGCTCGTCGGGCAAAAATCCGCGGAACGACGGCATCCCGTTCGGCCGTCCCTCGCGAATGGACGCCGCAATATTCTCGATCGAACCGCCGAAGATCCAGATGTTATCCATCAGCGGCGGGCCCATGCCGCCGCCGCCATTGGCATGGCAGCCGACGCAATTCATCGCCGAGTAGATAGCTTTGCCTTTCTCGATTGCCGCCGGATCGTTCTCCAATTTGCGGCCTTCAGCGCTTGTCTGCGCGATAGGCTCCCCACCTCCAGGCGCAAGTGGAACCAATGAAACTTGCGGCTCGGGATTAGTCGGCTGCTTGTATGCCGGCTTATCGTCCGCTGCTCGAGACCCGTACCCCGCGAGCAAGATGCCCGCCAGAAGCGCAAAGAGAAGCGCAAAGCTCAGATAGGGTAGAAATCGTTTCATCGGAATCACTCCGCCGCTGCGGATTTCTTCATTGCAGAAGTCTGAATGTGATAATCCGCGAGAATGTTGCGAATGTCCGCTTGCCGCCTGTCGAGAGAACGATTGATCTCGTCGGCCAGCGCCATATCGGGTTTCCGCACGCCCATCGAAATAGAAAACGTCATGTCCGGAATGTCGCTGATGTGGGTGACCCGCAATGGCGGCGTCTGCCGGGCCGCGTAATAGTCCGCGACAGGCCCCCACACGACCGAGATATCGACATCGCCGCGCGCGATGCCTTCGACGACCGGAAGAAGCGGGTCGGGCTTCGACCAGTCACCGAAAACCATGTATCCTTTGATGCCGTTCGTGATGCCGCGGCGCGCAAGCTCCGTCATCGGCGGCGTATTCGCTCCATCGTTACCGACGAGCTGAACGCCGATGTGTTTACCGCGCAAGTTTGCGTCGTCGAACGACGATATCGGAGCAGAGGTCCCCGCAGGTTGAACGAACGCGTAACTCGCCGTGTAATAGGGCTTCGTTGGGCGCACGCGATGAAAGTCGACAGGCACACCGGGAACGACATCACAAAGCCCGGCGCCAAGACCTTTTCGGATGAAACCGCGCCACTGCGGCATCCAGACGAACGTCGCCGTCGCCCCCATGTCGGCTGCGATGAGCGTCGCGATCCGATTTTCGAAGCCTTCGCCGCGATCGTTCGAGAACGGCATGTTGTTAGGATCGGCACAGAACTTCAATTCGCGCGCGTACGAGGGAGCGGCCGAAACAGCTACAATGCCGATTGCGAGGAAGAAGGTTCTATTGAACCGAGAAGACATAGAGCGACCCTCCCTTAGTCGTATGCTCGGGAAGATCTTTGACGGCATTGACGAAGCCGAGCGCGGCGGTGCCATCGCGCTTGTCCAATCCGCCGGCAACGATCGCTCCGGCCCAGCCGCCGACACCCGACAGAATGGAGACGTATTGCTTGCCGTCGGGGCCCCGCCACGTCGTCGGCTGACCGATGATGCCGGACCCCGTCTTGTACTGCCAAAGGAGAGCACCGGTCTTCGCATCGACGGCTTTGAACCAACCTTCCATCGTTCCATAGAAGACGACGCCGCCTGCAGTCGCGAGCGCGCCGCTCCATACCGGAAACGACTCGTTGATTTTCCAGACCGCCTTGCCCGCCTGAACGTCCCACGCCGTCATCTCGCCACGGTGACCGCCGGGACCGGCCTTCATGTGCACGTCGGCGCCGACGTAAGGCGTGGCCGCGATATAGCCGACGTCTCTCTCGGTGATATCCATGCACAGATTGTTGTGCGGAATATAGAGAAGGCCTGTCTGCTCCGAGAATGACGACGGCTGCCAATCCTTGCCGCCAGGCGGTGCCGGGCAGATATCCTTCACTTCCTGATCGACCTTCGGCGTCTTAGCCTGATTATAAATCAAGCGGCCCGACATCATATCGACGGTCTGGCTGCTGGTGATCGGCACGAACGGAGTTGCGGCGAGAACTTCTCCCTTCTCGCGATCGATGATGTAGACGTAGCCATTGCGGTCCGGGTGAACGAGGACCTTTCGCAGCTTGCCGTTCCAGTTCATATCCAGGAGGATGCATTCGTTGACCGCGTCATAGTCCGAGACGTCGTGCGGGCTGAGCTGATAAAACCAGCGCGCCTGCCCCGTATCGGCATCGCGTGCAAAAATTCCGGCAGTCCAGAGATTGTCGCCTGGGCGCATCGACGAATTCCACGGGCCCGGATTGGACGTGCCGTAGTAGATCATGTTGAGTTCAGGATCGTAGGAAACCCAACCCCAGACCGTGCCGCCGCCTTGCTCCCACATACCGGGCGGCCAGGTCGCGACGCCGAGATCCTTGCCCTGGAATTGCGGATAGTACGAATTGAATCCCGTTCCGATCAAAACATCCTTGTCGGGACCCGTGCTGAAGGCTTTCCACAAAACCTTTCCCGAGCCCTGATCGAGCGCCGCGATCCAGCCGCGTACGCCCATCTCGCCGCCAGAGTCGCCAACGATGACTTTGTCCTTGGCGACGAGCGGCGCCATCGTCATCGTCTCGCCCTCGTTGATGTTGCCCATCTTCGTACGCCATATCTCGGCGCCCGTGTTGGCATCGACGGCGACGGTATTGCCATCCAGCGTATTCAAGAAGAGCCGGCCGTTGGCGAAAGACACGCCGCGATTGACGACGTCGCAGCAGGCGACGCCCTGCGAAGCGGCGAGCGGATGCGGCTCATATTTCCATTTCAGCGGCGCGCCGGGCTTCGAGAGATCGAGCGCATAGATGATGTTCGGATAGGGAGTGACGACGTAAAGCGTGCTGCCGATGACGAGCGGCGCCGCTTCTTCACCGCGGTCCACACCCATCGAGAAGGTAAACGTTGGTTGAAGTCTCGATACGTTCTCGGTGTTGATGTCTTTGAGCGAGCTGTAGCGCGTCAAACCGGTATTGGCGCCCGGCATCTGCCACTCGTTTCCACCGGCTGTCGCAAAGGACGGAGCTTTAGGTGGCGAAATGTTTTGCTGGGCTAAAGTTTGAGCGGATGCGGGAAGAGAACAAATTGCAAAAAGCGGCAAGCTAAAAAATATTAACTTGTACTGCCTGAAATTGAGCATCGGCGTATCCCCAGATATTGGGCGTGGCCGGTGCCGAAAAGAACAACGCGTAAGCCGCCATAATTCACGCTCACTGCGTCAACGGCACCCTCTGAGTGCCACAACCTGTCGCGTCAAATCAGGTTCCAGGCATTAGATCCCTTTTGCGAAAGGCCAAACGGACTACCGTTAAGCGGAAGACAACAACTGTCCGGCGTCCGAGATCCACGGATGCGATCGCGCTCGATCAAGGCCCAGGAAAGAGGGACGCACTTCGCCCCGACGCCCAGTACGCAAGCAATCCAATCCACTCTTTGGCCGCGAGATCTGTGCGCGCCAATCCAGCGGAAATACTGTCGAACGGGCGAACGGCATCCCCCATGCCGCGCGTCCGGAAATCGACGGGATAAGGCGCGACATCGAATCCGGCCTTCCGAAAAACGCCGACCGAACGCGGCATATGGAAAGCCGACGTGACGAGAAGCCACTTATCCGGCGGTTGGGGTTTGACGAGCGCCTTCGTGAACATCGCGTTCTCGTACGTATTCCGCGAGTTGTTCTCGATGACGATACGGCTTGGCTCGATGCCGGTGTCGATGAAGTACTTCGCGATGACGGAGCCAATGCCCTCGCCGCCGAAAAGAGAACCGCTGCCGCCCGTGAAGATCACCTTCGCATCGGGAAGCGCGTGAGCGAGGCGCACCGTCTCGGTCAAACGTTCCGCTGACTCATTCAGCGCCAAGCCGCCTCGGCTGTCTGTGAGCGCACCGTCTTCAAAACCGCCCAAGAGAATGATGCCGCTGATCTTCTCCTGCGGAACGTCCATCACCCGCGTTGCAAATCGCTGCTCCAAGGGCAGGATAAGAATATTGCCGCCCGGCAGGATGCCAAAGAGAACGATGATCCCGAAGCCGAGAAGCAGCAAAAATGCTCCCGGCTTCGGACGCTTGAAATGAAAAAAAAGGAACCCGCCGGCTAGCGCGAGGAACGCGAGGCTCGAAGGCTGGATACAGAAGAAGATGATCTTCGATGCAATGAAAAACACTGCAGTCCCCTAACCCTCGACCGTCGAACCTAGACCCTGGTCCCTGGGCTCCTCACCTCACCTCTCAGCCTCAGACGAAAGGATCCTTCATCAGAATCGTGTCCTCGCGCTCCGGGCTCGTAGACAGCAGCGTGACCGGACATTCGATCAGTTCCTCGACGCGGCGAACGTACTTAACGGCCTGCGCCGGAAGATCGGCCCACCGCCGCGCACCTTGCGTCGATTGCGACCAACCCTCGAAATCCTCATAGATCGGCTCGACGATAGCCTGCGCCGACGAACTCGCCGGCAAGCGATCGATACGCTCGCCGTTGAGCTTGTAGCCGACACAGATGCGGATCGTTTCGAAACCGTCGAGAACGTCGAGCTTGGTCAGCGCAATGCCGTCGATGCCCGAGACCTTCGCCACCTGACGCACGAGCACGCTATCGAACCACCCGCAGCGCCGCTTGCGCCCCGTGACGGTGCCGAACTCGCGCCCGCGCTCGCCGATCTTTTCACCGACCGCGTCCAGAAGCTCGGTCGGGAACGGACCGGACCCGACGCGCGTCGTGTAAGCCTTCGCGATCCCGAGCACGTAACCGACGTGGCCCGGACCGATGCCCGAGCCCGTCGCCGCTTGCGCCGCAACGGTGTTCGATGACGTGACGAAAGGATAAGTCCCGTGATCGACGTCGAGCAGCGCCCCCTGCGCGCCCTCGAACAGGATGCGCTTGCCCTGCCTGCGTGCCTGATCGAGCAACTCCCACGATACGTCGGCATACGGCAGAACTTTCGGCGCGATGGCGATCAGCTCCGCCATGAGCTCGTCCTTGACGACTTCGGGCTGGCCGAGGCCACGGCGAAGCGCGTTATGATGAGCGAGCGCCCGGTCGATTTTTGCGCCGAGCGTCGCGGGCGACGCCAGATCTTGCACTCGGATCGCACGGCGGCCGACCTTGTCTTCATAGGCAGGTCCGATGCCGCGCCCCGTGGTGCCGATTTTCTCCGTGCCGGCCGCCGCCTCGCGAAGGACATCGAGCTCGCGGTGCAAAGGAAGAATGAGCGTCGCGTTCTCAGCGATGCGCAGATTTTCGGGCGTGATCGTGATGCCCTGCTGCGTCAAGCGCGCGATCTCGTCCGTCAGCGCCCACGGATCAACGACAACGCCGTTGCCGATGACCGACAGCTTGTCCGGCCGCACGACGCCTGAAGGCAACAGCGAGAGCTTGAATGTCTTGCCGCCGATGACGAGCGTGTGCCCAGCGTTATGACCGCCCTGGAAACGAACCACGACGTCGGCCCGCTCCGACAGCCAATCAACGATCTTGCCTTTGCCCTCGTCTCCCCATTGGGCTCCGACCACCACGACGTTTGCCATTAACTTGAACCTTCTCACCTTCTCATGATTTGGCCCCGGCATCGGCCAGGGCCCCGCGGCAAGTCCGCTAGCTTAAACTCAAGATTTGGCCTGCAGCCTCAGGGGCCGTAGACGATCGACTTCGCCGCCGGCCAGGACACGCGATAGCCGTACTCAAGAATTTTTTCCTCGTCCGGCTCGAGCTTGGCCTGGAACGCGATGATACCGCGCTTGTCGTCGACGTTCTGCATCGTCGGCGAAACGCGGCCCGTAAGATCGACCTTGATCTCGTCGTTCTGTCCGACCGGAATGCGGTCGAGAATGGTCACGTCCATCGCCCGCTCGTGCATGTTCTTTACATTGACGCGGAAGTTCCGGCTATCGATGTGCGACGTCGAAATGAGCCCGCTCTCGCCGCGCTTCTCTTCCAGCACCGCATGCTTGATCTTCACCTGGTCGTCGATGCCGAAGCCGAGATCATGTTCGCTCCCCGGACTGAGAAGGGGCAAATCGCCGGTACCGACAAACGTGCCGTCGCGGAACAGATAAACGGTGCCGGGCAACAGAGGCGTGCCCTTGGCGAGCTTCAGCTTCGCGTAAAGGTAGGCGCTCGTATCGACCTTTGGCACGGCACGGCAGCTCAACGCCGGCTCGAGCGCCTCCGACGCGAGAAGCACGCGCTTGGCTTCACCGGTTCCAGCAACGCTCGCCCGCCCCGGAACCTCGAACGTCGCCTCGAACGGCGCGCTTTGCAGCTGCGCGACGGTTTCTTCTACGTTGACGGCTTCGGACGCCGCCTGCGCAAGCTCGCCGCCGACCGCGTCCGCCGCAGCGATATTGCGGTGCTTCGCCATCAGGCGCTGCTCGGGAAAAGGAGCAGGCGCAGCAGCAGCAGCCACCGGTTTCGGCGCCTGTTCGAAATCCACGAATTGCGTTTCAAGGTACGGCGCCGACGAGCTGTCGCTTGGCCGCGACGTCGAAAGTTTCAGCGCAACGTTGTCCCAATTTTCTCCTGAACGCTGCGTGATCGCAGCGCGCCGGTCGAGGGATAGCTTCGGCGGCTCCGTTTTCGTACCCGTCTCTAGCCGCGCGTCGTAAAGGGGTGCCCAATGTGCATCCGGCACCTGATAGCGAACGCTCAAATCCGCTTCGAGAGGCGTTTGCGCAACGACGTGAACGCGCACTTCGGTCTGTTCTGTCCGTGCGGGCGCCAATGCCGCCAGCTGCTTCTCGGCGTCGGAAATCTGCCGGTCGATCTCACGAATTTTCAGCTCGGCATCGAGTGCGAGCTTGCTCGCATCACCCGTCGCTTGCGCAATGAGCGCCAGAACTTTCGGCCAGTCTTCGAGCGGCGTCGCGGCCGGTGCGGACTGCGAGGAAGAACGCGCCGGAAGTTGCGCGAGATTGGCGATCAGCTTCTTTTGCGTCTTTGCGGCCTGAGCCTGCGCGTCGACAGTCGTCTTCTGATCTTTGAGCGCCTGGATCGAGTCTTCTAAAATCTTGCGCTGCTTGTCTGCGGCTTCGCTCTCGGCGCGCTGCAGAAGTTTCCTCGCCGTATCGACCGAACCGATGTCGAGCTTGCCCGTCGCCTTGCCTTCGACCCGCACGGAACCCGGCGCAGCACTCGCAGGCACGTCGCCGATGACGATCGTATGCTCGCCCCTGTCGATGTGCACCTTGACGATGCGCGTGACCTCGGCACCCGATAGGAACACCGTGACGTCATCGACCGCCGACGTCGCCGGGACGTCAGCCGCAAACGCGCTCAACGGCGTGGCGGCCAGGAAAGCTGCCGCAAAGACAAAACGCATCTCGCTGTGACCTTTGGTTGTTTGATTCTGACGATGCCCGGATGAACCGCCCTTGGCGAGGCGCGACCCCGGCCGATTATGGCCGATGCAAAGCGCGATAAAAAGGCATTGACAGGGCAGGTGTTAACCAGAATACGCGAAGGGTTCCAGCGAATTCAGGCCGAGATCGCCCCCGCGCGAACTTTCGCATACGCCCAATCGAGCCACGGCAGAAGTGCGGCGATATCGTCGGTCTCGACCGTAGTGCCGCACCAGACGCGGAGCCCCGGCGGCATGCCCCGGTAAGCGGCGATATCGAACGCCGCAGCCTCATCTTCGAGCAGTCGCACCATATCGCGCATGACATCGAGCCGCACGTCCTCCGAAGCCTCAGCGAGCGCGGGCTCCGCAAATCGCATTGCAACGGAGGTGTGCGAGCGCGTCCGCGGATCGGCGGCAAGCGGCGCGACCCAAGGTGTCCGGTCGATCCACTCGTAAAGCACCGAAGAACTGTCCTTGCTCCGCGCGATCGTTCCAGCGATCCCCCCAAGCCCTTCGGCCCACGCGAGCGCATCGAGATAATCTTCGACGCACAGCATCGACGGCGTATTGATCGTCACGCCCTGAAAGACGTCCCAGAGAATCCCGTCATGGTTGGTCAGCCTGAAAAGCTTCGGGATGGGCCAAGGCGGACGATAGGAAACGAGGCGGTCGAGCGCACGGGGCGACAGGATGAGCATGCCATGCGCACCCTCTCCGCCAAGCGCCTTCTGCCACGAATAGGTGAGCACGTCGATTTTGCTGAGGTCGATCTCTTCCGCGAATAGCGCCGACGTCGCATCGCAAAACACGAGGCCGGTGCGGTCATCGGGGATCCAATTGCCGTTCGGCACCTTCACGCCCGTCGTCGTGCCGTTCCAGGTGAAGAGCACGTCGCGCGAAAAATCCACAACGCTGAGATCGGGAAGATACCCAGGATTGCCTTCGAACGCTCGCATATCGGGAAGCTTCAACTCGCCGATCACGTCGCGCAGCCAGTTGCGGCCGAACACGTCCCACGCCAGCACATCGGCGCCGCGTTCGCCCAAAAGATTCCACATCGCGAGTTCGAACGCGCCCGTATCGGAACCTGGAACGATCGCCACCTCATAACCGGGCGGAAGGTTGAGAATGTCCCGCGTCCGGTCGACGGCGAGTTTCAATCTCTCGCGCCCATCGGCAGATCGATGCGAACGCCCGACGAGCGCGCCCTCCAACGCAGCCGGTCGCCACCCCGGGCGCTTGACGCACGGGCCGGACGAAAAGAATGGTCTTTGCGGTTTGCTCTGTGGCTTTTTGAGTTCGGGCATTGTGGGCTCTTAGCACGGAGGCCGCACAAGAAAAAAGGCGGTCGCGAACGACCGCCTTTCGGCACCAAGCAACACAGGGGTGCACGTTCTAATCGAACTTGATACGGAGGCCGGAGCGGAACTGCTGCAGGACGGCGTCCTTGTAAACGATTTGGTTCGCGCCCGAGGCCGATGGCGCGACGGACGATATCGCGCCCTGCTCCCAAAGCATCTGCCAACCGTTGTCCCAGATGATGGATTCGGTGAGGTTCGTGGCGACACCCGCCTGAACCGCGGCCGCCAGATTGATCTGGTTTTTGCTGGTCGAACCGTTCGTCGTCGAAGAGTTCGGAGGAAGCGAGGTGTTGCCTGAGCAGGTACCGGCCGGCGTATACGGACCATCTATGGAGTTGGACCCACCGATGCACGTTGCCGATTCCGTATAAGACCGCTGCAGCCTCCGCCATGAGAAGCCCGCGCCGCCGCCAACGTACGGCGTAAACCGGGTTCCTGTATTGAAATCGTAGATCAGGTTCACGAGGCCGGTCGTCCGCGAAAGTTGCACGGTGTCCGTACGCGAGACCGCGTATGCGTTTGTATCGATGCCGCCGATGGTGGTGTTCGGGGCAGAGTTCGTAGCCACATACCCTAATTTGTAATCATTGGAGATCTGGTAGTTGGGCGTGTAATCGATCGCGACTTCGGCCCGCAGAGACGGTGTCAGATAGCGGCCGAACGTCAAACCGAATATCGGTGACATCGGCAGGTCGCCGCTGTCCTTTGCGAAATACCCGGGCGTTGAATCTCCCAGATAATCGGTATCCGTGTCTTTGACCGACGCGCTTTGCGAGATGTTTCCGCCGAGCATCAACCCGACGTACCAATCGGAATCCGCATCATACGTCGGCACGGGAACGGGAGCCGGAACGGGTATCGCGACCCCGCCGCCCATATCCTTGACGCCGCCCCAGTCGGCGGCCATCGCGGGCGCCCCACCGGCAGCAATCAGAAAACACGTGGCAATGCACGCTTTCGCAAGTTTCATCTTCGATCCCTCAAACCCGGCACGCATGCATATGCGCGCCACTCAAGACTCTGCTCAACGCTACGCTTGCGCTAACCGAGCCCTAGGAGGGAACAGCGGCTTCTGCTCGGTGTCCGTGGGCTCCTCGGGAAGGAGGAGCCCACTACGCTTCACGGGGAGGACACACGAACGCGAAACACGCACAACAAACCACACCTTTGGCATTCCGGGCGGAAACAGGCGCTACGCCCCTGTTTCCAATTCTTCTCGAGGACGCGACAGGCGCCCCTGACAATCGCTCAGTTCAGGTCGTACCGAAGGCCGACGCGAAGCTGGTGAGCGGTGATGTCCTTTAATTTTTCAGTCGACGTCACAGTGTCTGCATCGAACGAAGCCGTTTCCGCTTTGCCGAGATAGAGGAAGCGATAGCCGAAATCGAGGTAGAGCGCGTTGCCCGAGCTGACCGCTACCGGCTCATCCTTCATGCCGCTGACGTAGGTCGTCTGACCGCCACGGATGCGCCAGGAGACACCAGCCATTGCCGCCGCCGCGAAGTTGTCGGTAGACTTTCCGCCAAATTCGGTTGTGCAACCGCACTCCTCGAACGTCCCTGACGACGTCGAATTGTGCGCATAACCAATGCCGGCGCCGATGTACGGAATGAAGCGGCCACCACGGTTGAAATCGTAATAGAGGTTGGCGAGGACGACGGTGCTGCTCAAATCGAACTTCGAATTGCCGACGAGGTTGCCCGGAGAATAATAAAGTGACGACTCGGTGGTGGAGTTGAAAATATGATCCACCGTGATATCGCCACGGAAGCCGCGTCCGAAATAGCGGCCGATGCCGCCACCGACGCTCCACGCGCCGTCTTGGCTGGAATTTCCGACCTCACGGCCGCTGAAGCTCAGCGAAGGGCTCGTGAACCAGTTATATCCGCCGTCGGCGCGAATGTACCAACCAGCCGACGCAGCCGGCATGGCCTCCATGATCGGAGCATCCTTGAGACTGGTGCTGCCAAGGTCAGCAGCCGACGCACCCAGAGCACTGCCGAGAACGAGTGCCGCGCTGAGAACGAGTACTTTGCGCGTAAAAAGCATGTGTCTTCCCTTCCGGTGTCGGCTCGGCGCGCGAAGCGGCGGGCCGGTACTAAAACCCGTCCCGAATATTACCAATAAGGTTTAAGGGGAGCTTAATCGGCGTCGAAATCTGACACGCCGGAGCACAAGCAGAAGTCCTAATGAGAAGTTAACATGATGCGCGCGCGGATGATCAGGCGCGGCCCGGCGCCCAACGCCGAAGCCGCGGCCCTACCGCCGCCGATTGGCCGCCGCTAATTGACCGCTGCGATTTGAAAGACCCGTTGCTATGTGAAAGTAAGCGAGCTTACGCCGCCGCTGCCGCCGCCGACTTAACCGCGTCGCAGATATCGCCGACGATGCTCGACACGACTTTCTCGTCGTCACCTTCCGCCATCACACGGATGACAGGTTCCGTGCCCGAAGGCCGAATGACGAGACGGCCATTCTCTCCGAGCTTCGCTTTCGCGCCTTCGATAGCCTTGACGACCCGCGTATCCTCGAGCGGATGCCCGCTGGCGTAACGCACGTTCCGCAAAATCTGCGGCAGCGGCTGGAAGCGATTGCAGACTTCCGACACCGTCTTCCCCGTGGCGACGACGCACGCCAGAACCTGCAGTGCAGAGACCAATCCGTCGCCCGTCGTCGTGAAATCAGAGAGCACGATATGCCCCGATTGCTCGCCGCCGACATTGAACCCGTGCTTGCGCATATGCTCGGTGACGTAACGATCCCCGACCGGCGTCCGCGCGAGCGTCAACCCGATGGAGCGCAAATAGCGCTCGAGGCCGAGGTTGCTCATCACCGTCGCAACGATACCGCCAGCCGCGAGCTTGCCCGTCCGGTGCCAGCTTTCCGCGATCACCGCCATGAGCTGGTCGCCGTCGACGATGTCGCCCTTCTCGTCCACGATCACGACACGGTCTGCGTCGCCGTCGAGCGCGATGCCGATGTCGGCGCGAAGCTCTTTCACCTTCTCGACGAGCGCCTTCGGCGACGTCGAACCACAATTCAAATTGATGTTGCGGCCGTTGGGCTCGACGCCGATCTTGATGACCTCGGCGCCGAGTTCCCACAGCGCTTCCGGCGCGACCTTGTATCCGGCGCCATTCGCGCAATCGATGACGATGCGCAGGCCCGCGAGGCGCAGCTGCTTCGGCATCGTGCGCTTGGCGAATTCGATATACCGCTCCTGCGCGCTCTCGACCCGCGTCGCCCGCCCGATGCGGTCGGCTTCGACGAGCAGGGCTTTGCTGTCGGCATCGATCAAATCTTCGATTTGCTTCTCCATATCGTCCGACAGCTTGTAGCCGTCCGGATCGAAGAGCTTGATCCCATTGTCATTGGAAGGGTTGTGGGAAGCCGACAGCATCACGCCGAGATCGGCGCGTAGCGACCGCGTCAACATGGCGACGGCCGGTGTCGGCATCGGTCCGAGAAGGAACACGTCCATCCCGACTGAGGTGAAACCCGACATGAGCGCCGCTTCAAGCATGTAGCCGGAAAGCCGCGTGTCCTTGCCGATCACGACGCGGTGGCGATGCGTGCCCGACCGGAAAACGGTTCCGGCCGCCATCCCGACCTTCAACGCAATCTCCGATGTCATCGGATGCGTATTGGCGAGACCGCGGATGCCATCCGTCCCGAAATAGCGGCGTACCATGCTAACCTCCCGTCGTGCCGGACCGGCGATTGCGCGCGACTGGCCCAAGTCGACGATCCGAAAAAATATCGGCAAGCACTAGGCGATCGCCTGCGGCGTGCTTCGCCGTCCCCTTAGAGAGCATAGATGCCCGAGCAAACACTACCATTCCATTCCGTTGGTTGAATTGCCGCAAATTTTACACCGAATTCCACTGAGGGTTGCACGGGCGCATCCAAACTTTTCACATTGTGTGCTTTTGAGACCCGTGTTGGACCGGGTCATGGAATCGGCCCATAGGTCGGCTATTGATGTAGCGCGCGCTTCAGGGGAATGTCGTTTAGCGAGCGCAATCTGAGGGGTATCGACTTATGGCAGTCTTTCTAGCGGTCGCTAACCGCAAGGGCGGCGTCGGCAAATCCACTTGCGCGGTGATGCTGGCGCACGGGCTCTCCGTCTACGGGGGCAAGCGCGTCCTGCTGATCGACCTCGACTCTCAGTGCAACGCATCGCTGATCCTGATGGGCGGCCAGGGCTGGAACGAAGCCCGTAAGGCCGGCAAGACCATCGCCGATTACTTCTACGACCTCTTCGACGGCATTCCCGCCAATGCCCGTGACTACGTCGCCAAGAACGTCGGCGATGTTTCCCTGGCGAACGGCAAACCGGCCCCGATTTCGCTCGTTCCCGGTTCGCTCCTCCTGGAGGACATCCAGGGCGAGCTCTACCTGAAGCAGGCAAGCCAGAGCAACGTGCCGGAAGTCGTCGCGAACCGCGTCCGCGGCCGCATGGAAAGCCTTATCCGCCGCTTCGAAGGCGACTACGACGTCGTCATTCTCGACTGCGCGCCGGGCCTCTCGTTTGCAGCACTCGCGGCCCTCAAGACGGCCGACAAGGTCATCGTGCCGTTCCGGCCTGATTACGTCTCGCAGCTCGCCGTCGATCGCGTCGCCATGCTGATCGAGGACATGCGCAATCTCGACGACTTGGCCGCGATGCCGGCTGAGGACAGGCGTTATGTCTGCCTCGCAAACTACGTGCGCAACGACGACCGGGACTATATGATGATCGAAGAAATAAGCCTCGTGCATCCGGTGCTCGAGACATTCCTGCCGCAAAGGAATGGCATCGCCAACGCCTTCGACTACATCGGTCAGTTGCGAACGATCGACGTGAAGTATTCCGATGCCGCCGGCGACGTCAAAGAGCTTCATCAGGAAATCGCCCGCCTGGTCGAAACCGTGGCGGCAAAGAAGAAAGCCAAAGTCTCTGTCTCTTAACTGTTGAAGGCGAGAAAACGTCGAACATGAGCAAAGGCAAACAGCTCTGGCCCGGCGACGAAATGGCGACGTTCTTTCGCGCCCACATCCGGCGTGAAACGGCGCTCGAGGACGAAGCCGCCGAACGGCTAGCGATTGCGCTGACCAAAGCGGTCAACCGCATGCTCGTTCGGGAGATGCCTACGGACGCACCGGAAGCGCCGGCCGAAGAGCCCGCCGTCGAGGCCCGGAAGACCAGGAAAGCCACAGCCGCAGCCCCGGCCGAAGCGCAGGACCGGCACGACCGCGCCGAGAATTTCAATCCCTACCGCTTCTCCGCGCTTGTCACGCTCTCCAAGCATGGCCGCGAAGGACTGATGACGCGCCTTCAGGAAATCAAATCGGCGGAAAATCTGCGCGCCTTCGCCGAAGCGCAGCACGTTCCGGTCGAGGCTTCCGTGAAGCGGACCGACGACATTCGCAAGGCCATCATCGCCGGCGTTGAGCGCCGCCTTGCCGACCGCAAAGCCGCGGCGAGCTGACACCCTTAAGAACAAAAAGGACACGACGTGGTGGCCGAAGCGCCGACTGACGCAAAGCAGCCGAGCCTCCGCCGCTCCATCGGAACGACCCAGCTGGCGCTCTATGCGCTCGGCAGCATGATCGGATCGGGCATCTACGGCCTCATCGGCAAAGCGGCCGGCGAAGCCGGATCTGCCGTCTGGCTATCATTTCTCGTCGCCCTCGTCGCGGCACTGCTGACATCGCTCTCCTATGCTTCGCTCGGCTCGCGTTACCCGCGCGCTGGCGGCGCCGCATACGTCACCGACCGCGCATTCCGCCGTCCAAGCCTCAGCTTCACCATCGGCCTCGCTCTTGTTGCGTCCGGACTGACATCGATCGCGACCCAGTCGAAGATCTTCGCGGCGATCCTCGCCGACATGGCAGGGCTCGAAGCCTTGCCGCCGGCCGCCATCGCGGCGGGCTTTCTCCTGATCCTCAGTGGCATCGTCTTCCGCGGCATCCGCGAAAGCATGTGGGTCAACGTCGTCTGCACGCTGATGGAGGTCTCGGGGCTCCTCCTCGTCATCGCGACGGGCATGTCCTACTGGGGCACGGTCAACTACTTCGAAACGCCGCCGGACCGCGCCGACTTCGGACTGCCTCTCATCGTGCTTCAGGCATCCGTGCTCACGTTCTTTGCCTTCATCGGCTTTGAAGATGCCGTCAACGTCGCCGAGGAATGCAGAGATCCCACGCGCACGATCCCGCGAGGCCTCGTCATCGCGACGCTGGCTGCGGCGGTCCTCTATGTGGCTGTCTCGGTTACGGCCGTGTCGGTCTTGCCGTGGCAGGAACTCGCCGCAGCGCCGAGCCCATTGACGGCTGTCATGCAGCGCACCCTCCCCGACATGCCGGCCGGGCTGATGAGCTTCATCGCGCTTTTTTCAGTGGCGAACACCGCGCTCGTCAACTACGTGACGGCATCCAGATTGATCTACGGCATGTCCGGACAGGGGCTTCTGCCGGGCTTCATGGGACGCGTGCACCAGACGCGAAGAACGCCCCACATCGCAATCTGGCTGCTCTTCGCATTGCTGCTTCTCCTGATCATGGCGGGAGAAATCGCCGATCTCGCCGCCGCGACCGTCCTGTTGCTGCTCGTCGTGTTCATCGCCGTCAACGCATCGCTCATCGTGTTGAAGCGCCGGGCGGGCGAAGCGCCGGGGCAATTCGAGCTTCCCTTGATCCTGCCGATCGCTGGCGTCGTCGTCTGTGCAGCGCTGCTCATCACGCGCGTGGCGAGCACCGATTGGCGCGCCCCGGCCGTCGCAGGCGCGCTCCTCGCGGCAATCCTCGGCTTCTACCTCGTCCTTCGAATGATGAGGCTGACGAACCGATAGCGCGAGGCGCCGCGTTCCGCCGCCTCAGTTCAGGGCCGATCAGTCGAGCCCCTTCTCCGTACCCGCCGCGCAAGCGCGCCAAACTTCTATGGCCTGCTTCGTTTCCTTGACGTCGTGAACGCGCACGATCTGCGCGCCCGCGGCAATGCCCGCGATAGCGCAAGCCAGCGACCCGGGCACCCGGTCTTTCGCGTCTTCCACGTTGCAGAGCTGCCCGATCATCTTCTTCCGGCTGACGCCGAGAAGCAGCGGAACGCCGAGGCCGTGATAGAGCGACAGCCCCGCCATCACGGCAACGTTGTGATGAAGGTGCTTGCCGAAGCCGATACCCGGATCCGCGACGAGCTTCGCCTTCGGGATTCCGGCAGCGATGCAGGCCTGAATGCGCCCTTCGAGATAATCGAACACATCGAGCACGACGTCGTCGTACTGCGGATTTTCGTTCATCGTCTTCGGATCGCCCTGCGCATGCATGAGAATGATCGGCAGCCCGGTCTCGGCCGCAACCTCCAAGGCTTCCGCGTCGTACGTGAACGCCGAGACGTCATTGAGAATGTCGGCACCGGCTGCAGCCGCGCGCCGCATGACCTCGGCCTTCCGCGTATCGACCGAGATCACCGCATCGGTCTTGGCGCGCAATCCTTCGACGACGGGAATGACCCGTCGCAATTCTTCATCGAGCGCCACGGTATCGGAATTCGGCCGCGTGCTCTCGCCGCCGATGTCGAGAATGTCCGCACCTTCTTCGACGAGTCTCAGGCCCTGTGCAATTGCCGTCTCAGTGGTCGCGAACTGGCCGCCGTCCGAGAAGCTGTCGGGCGTAACGTTGATGATGCCCATGATGCGAGGGCGCTCGAGCGACAGTCCGGCAACCCGCGCACGAGGTTCCGATAGCTCCTGAAGGATATCGGCGGCCGATAGCGCCTCCCGTCCCCAATCGCCGCTGAACGCGTCTCCGAGAATGACCTTCCGCCGTTTCGTTTCAGGCGAAGCGCGCGTCAGGACATCGAGCGCCGCGAACGAAAGACGGCTGCCCACAAGCGGCAACCCCTTCCATTCCGGAACCTCGGCCTCATCGACCGCCCGCCGCGAGCTCCGATCCCAGAAAATCGCACTAGGCTGCAGGTAGACTGATCGTTTCATTTCGATTGGATTCCACTCACGAAAAAGCGGCCGCGATATTATCGCGGCCGCCAGGAAATTTGAGGACGATTCGTCCAACGATTACTGCGGCTGCGGTTCGGGCTCGATGTCGATCCCGCCCTTAGGCTCGCCCCGTGGTCGCGGCGGCTGCCGGCCTGCAGACGGAACGGCCGAACCAGCCGGACCCTTGCTGCCGTCATCGTCCGACGGACGCACGATCTTGTCGCCACGCATGATCGCCTGGCACTCGTCACCGTTGACCGTCTCGTATTCCATCAGCGCCTGAGCCATCGCCTCGAGCTCGGCCTTGTGCTGCGTCAGCACTTCCCAAGCGATCTTCTCGCCCGTCGTCACGATGCGACGGGTTTCCTCGTCGATGAGCCGGGCTGTCTCCTCGCTCATGTTCTTCTGCTGTGTGATCGAATGACCGAGGAACACTTCCTGCTGGTTTTCCGAGTAGAGCAGCGGCCCGAGCTTGTCGCTCATACCCCACTCCGTCACCATCTTCTTGGCGATGTTCGTCGCCTGGCTGATGTCGCTCGAAGCACCCGTATTCAAATGCTCGCGGCCGTAGATGATCTGCTCGGCGACACGGCCGCCGAATGCCATCGCGATCTTGCCTTCGCACCACTGCTTCGAATAGCTGAGGCGATCCCGCTCCGGCAAACTCATCGTTACGCCAAGCGCCCGGCCACGCGGAATGATCGTCACCTTGTGCAGGGGATCGTTGCCCGGCACGACGAGATTGACGATAGCGTGGCCCGCCTCGTGATAGGCAGTCGCAAGTTTCTCTTCCTCGGTCATGGCCATGGACTTGCGCTCGGCGCCCATCATGACCTTGTCTTTGGAATCCTCGAACTCCGCCTGCGTCACGAGCCGCTTGTTACGCCGTGCGGCAAGCAGCGCCGCTTCGTTGACGAGGTTCGCGAGATCGGCACCCGAGAACCCGGGGGTTCCGCGAGCAATGACCTTCGGATCGACGTCGGGTGCAAGCGGCACCTTCTTCATGTGAACGCGCAGGATTCTCTCGCGCCCGACCACATCCGGATTGGGAACGACGATCTGGCGGTCGAAACGGCCAGGCCGCAGCAATGCCGGATCGAGCACGTCGGGACGGTTCGTCGCCGCGATGATGATGATGCCTTCGTTCGCTTCGAAACCATCCATCTCGACGAGCAACTGGTTGAGCGTCTGTTCGCGCTCGTCGTTGCCGCCACCAAGACCGGCGCCGCGATGACGGCCGACGGCATCGATTTCGTCGATGAAGATGATGCAAGGCGCGTTCTTTTTCGCCTGCTCGAACATATCGCGCACGCGGCTCGCACCGACACCGACGAACATCTCGACGAAGTCGGAGCCCGAGATCGTGAAGAACGGCACATTGGCTTCGCCGGCAACGGCGCGCGCGATGAGCGTCTTACCGGTGCCGGGAGGGCCGACCAGCAAACAGCCGCGGGGAATGCGCCCGCCGAGCCGCTGGAATTTTTGCGGGTCGCGAAGAAACTCGACGATCTCCTCGAGATCGGCTTTCGCTTCGTCGACGCCTGCAACGTCCTCGAACGTGACGCGGCCGTGCCGCTCCGTCAGGAGCTTCGCGCGAGACTTGCCGAAGCCCATTGCTCGGCCGGAGCCCGACTGCATCTGGCGCATGAAAAAGATCCACACGCCGATGAGCAGCAGCATCGGAAACCAGCTCAGAAGAATGCTTGTGATCGACTGCACTTCATCCTCGGCAGGCCGCGCTTTGAACTTCACACCCTTCTCGCGCAGGCGGGTCACGAGGTTCGGGTCTTCCGGAGCGTAAGTCGAGAACGCCGCATCAGTCGAGCTTGCGTCTTTTTTCGTCCCGGTGATGCGGTTGCCCGCGATCATGGCATCCGACACGTTACCCTTATCGACGGCATCTAGAAATTCCGAATACGGAATTTCGTTAGTCCGGCGGGTCGTGCTCGGGTTGCTGACCAGATTGTAGAGTGCCAGCAATAGGACGAACAACGCCGCCCAGATCGCAAGTTTCTGATAATTCGGGTTCATTGGTTTCCTTGATGGCGCCATCGGCACCAAAATGGCGCGTGCTCGGTGGCACTGCTGCCCCCAAAGTGAGAGCTTAACATAGGTGGCGGCCCATCTCCGCACAAGTTGTGCGTTTACGCAGGTTCCACGCGCCACAATACGCGCAAATCCTTAAAATGTACCCGCTGCCAAGGGGGTAAGATTAAAGCCGGCGGGATCGAGCGGCTCAGCCCCCGCCAGGGCAAACGGCGCGAGTGAGGGCGCTGCAACGAATTGTTCTCCCGCCCAAAATGACGGGAGCGCCGCCGACGCACGCGCTGGCGGCAGCATACGCTCGCGAAGCCGCGGCAGGATCGCCCGGTACGCGGCTGGCCCCAGTGGTCTGACGGTAATGACGGAGGCGCCACCCGCCTGCGACCCTCGGTCCCCGGTTTTCGCAGACCAGCGCAGCACAAATCGACTGTCCCAAACCCGGACATCTCCAGGTCGAAGTTCGATCGCCGTCTGATCGAGACGGCCGGCCTCCCGCCAGATGCGAATGAAGCGCGGCCCTCCCGAGATCATCGCGCCACCCAGTGTCGCACCCAGAGTTGCGGCAGCCTTCTCATTCCGTTGCAACTGCGCCGTCAGGGCCTCGATTTCGGATAGCCTCGGCTCGGGACTATCGCCTCCATAGCGAGCGATGAGACCCGCCAACACCTTCTGCCGCAGGTAGGCCGGACCGTCGTCGAAGGCGCGCCGGTCGAGCGTCGCGAAAATCTCATTGCCGAACGAAATCGCGAGCGACGCAATGAAACGCTCTTCGGCATAGACGAGCGCATCGCGAGCATCACCAAGGCGGCGCGCCGATGTGGCAAGCGCTTGCGGTGACAATCCCGCATCGTGGAAATTGGACAACGCCGAACGTACGCGCGTGCGCTCGTAGCGGTCATCCGCGTTCGTTGGATCTTCGACATAGGCAATGCCGCCCGCGGCGACGGTCGCCACGAGACGCGCTTTTCCAAAGCCGAGCAGAGGCCGCGCCAGAGTAACCGGAGACGTCTCGGCGATAGGCCTTTCGGTCCGCATGCCTGAAAGGCCATCGATTCCCGCACCGCGCTGCAGCCGCATCGCGAACGTTTCGGCCTGATCATCGAGATGATGAGCCGTCGCAACGGCAACGCCGTCAGGAGCGAAGCCGCGCGCGTGTTCATCCAGAAGGCGATAACGCGCTTCCCGCGCAGCCATCGGCACGCCGGTTCGCGGCTTCACATCTTCCCAGGTCAGAATGGCATGCGGCAAATCCAGGCGTCGCGCAGCCGCGCCAACCAGCTCTGCTTCGAAACGCGACTCGGGGCGAAGACCATGATCGACAGTCGCGACCGAGATGGACGGCGCCGGCGATTTCGCGCGTGCCCGCCATTCCGCCGCGAGAACCATCAGCGCCATGCTGTCCGGACCGCCGGACACGGCAAGCACGATGTGGCCGAAGCGCGCCAGCCGCTCGAACGCAGCGTCCGCTTCGACATCGGTGACCGGCGACTGCGAACCTCGTGTCACGGATATTCAGCTCGGCGGAGAATTCGCGCCGCCGCTCCTTTATTGGCAGCCGATCCGCTGCCGCTCACTCTGCGCGCGCGACTTCACGTTTTGCGGCGCTGTCGGAAATTTCGTCGTGAGTTCGGAAAAAGACGAACACGCCGCCTCTTTCTGTCCGAGCCGGTCGAGCGACATGGCGAGCTTCAAGAGACTGTCAGGCGCCTTCCCGCTTTGCGCATACGTCTGATAGCCCTTCAGGAACGAGCCAGCCGCCGCCTTGTATTGACCACGGACGAAATAAGTCTCGCCGAGCCAGTATTGCGCATTTCCCGACAGCGAGTCGTTCGGAAACTTCTTCAAAAAATCGCCGAATGCCGTTTCCGCGGAGCCATAATCGCGCTGAAGCAAATAGCCATACGCCGTCTCGTAAAGCTGCTTCGGGTCGCCGCTCGTCTCGCTAGCGGCAGGCAAGGCGGCCGTGGCGACTGGCGCGGGCAATCCGCCAACGCCGCCGCCGTGGTCGGGCTCGGCCGCTTGTCCATGACTGTCGAGGAGTCCGCCGATGGCATCACCGCCCGATGAAACCGTTGTCGATCCGAAACCGTCGGCTGTCGCGTCCGCATGATCGGTGGCGCCGGTTTCAGGGCCGCCCTGAATTTCCGAACGGCGCGGTACGCCGCCCATGCTGCGAACCTGATCCGAGAGCTGCTGCACTTGCGCCGAGAGCGCACGAACCTGCGTCTCTAGTCCTTCGATCCGTGCAGGGTCCGCGGAAACGGCCCCGCCGGACGACGGAAATGGCGCAGCAGTCGAGCCGCCGCCTTTGGCAAGCGATTCCAAAGTTCCGACGACGACTTGCATATCGACGAGTTGCTCTTCGAGAGCTTGAACCCGGGCTTTGAGCGCGGCATCACCCGAGGAAGCAGCCGCCGCCGCTGCCGCACCGCTTTTCGGCGGCCGCACGTCGGTCGTTTGCGCCAGCGCTGGAACAGCCGTAAGGGCGAACGCCAGCGCTACGATTTGAAATCGCAAGCCACTCCGATGGATCATCCCCGCAAGCTTGGCCATTCCCGGCTCTACCCCTAATGTTCGATATGTTCGATCGAATGTTAAATCGCTAACGCTGCATGACGCGACGTCCGGAGAAGCTTACCCCAGCACCGTCCGCACCTCCACCTACGCCGGGTCGCAGGACCCATCAACTGGGGAGCGAGGATTCATTGCGAAACCGAATCGGCCGGATCCGCCCTGCGGACGCTTACCGGGTTGACCGAACCCTTCGCGGGCGAACCCGACATGGCCGACTTCGACCAGTTCCCGTCAAAATGCCATTCCTTGATGAAGACTTCGGCATTCCGGTTCTGCGCCTGGCACATCGGACCATCGCAGATAGCCAGACGGTCCGCTTCGCCCGCTGCTCTCACCTCGATGCGTGATTCCGCTATCCCCGCCGCGATGAACCGGTCACGCACCACTTGGGCACGCTGCAGCGAGAGAATTTCTGCCGCGCTCCGCCCGCCACCGTCGTCGGCCCGGCCAATCACCACGATCGTGAGATCGGGACGAGCCGTCAGCCAGTGTGCCTGACGCTCGACGATGCTGCGCGCGCGCCCGCCAAGGATCGCGCTATTCTCGGCGAAGAACACGCGATCGCCGACATCGAGAAGAAACGCGCGCCGGTATTCGGCGGCTCGCTCGGCAAGCCCAGCCTTGATCGCTGCACGTTCTTCCGGAGTGCTCTCGCCGCGATCAAGCGCGGCCAAGGCACGCTTCGCCCTGAAGGCTTCTGCTGATCCGGGAAAATCGCTGATCACGCGAGCCAGAAGACGCCGGCCCGATTCTTCCGCGTGATCGGAAAGAGCATCGAGCCCGTCTTCGACGAGCTCCGCGGCCGTTTCGCGGTCCGCCGCCTGATCCTGAGCAAAGACGCGAGGTGAAAGCACAGCCATCAGGCCAAGCACCACACACAGAACGCCCGCCGAAACGTTGCAAGTCCGCAATTTCAACATCGAATACCGGCGCCGCACCAAAGAAAACCTCGGGCGCCGTTATGGAAGTCCAATTAGGCCAAACTTTGCTGAAACCGCGTTACTCGAAAGCACTGTGGAAGTGTGGCCTATTTGAGCCAACTCCAGAGCCACAGCCGACCTTCGATGCGCGACTATGCGCGACGCGGCAGCGGCTCCGCGGGGCGACGGTTAACGCTGGCTAACCACGCCGCCAGCGCCGCCGCTGTTGAGCACCGTTTGCGCGCGGCGATTCTGCGACCAGCAGGAGATGTCGTTGCAAACCGCGACCGGACGCTCTTTGCCGTACGAGATCGTGCGGATGCGCGCGCCATTCACGCCGTGCTCGGAAAGGTAGTTGCGCACCGTCGTTGCGCGACGGGCGCCGAGCGCGATGTTGTATTCACGCGTGCCGCGTTCGTCGGCATGGCCTTCGATGGTGATCGTATATTGCGGATACTGCGCCAGCCACTGAGACTGCTTCGACAGCGTCTGCGCAGCTTCCGGCGTCAGATCGACCGAGTCGGTCGAGAAGTAGACGAGGTCGCCGACGTTCTGCGTGAAGTCGCGCTGAGAACCGGGCGTTGCGTTGCCATACTTGCTGCTCAGCCCATCAGGCTGCATGTCCTTGTTGGCGCACGCGCCCACTGTCGCGGCAAGAATCGAAACGGCGGCAAGGCGCAGACACCAGCTCCGCGCAAACGTGGCCATCATTTCGCAAATCCCCTTCGTATCGATCTCATCTCTCGCGTGAGTTGCACACGCTTCGTCCTCTGAGAGAGATAGCTGTTTCATCCCCGCATAGAGAATCGTTCAGCCCAAAATATGGCCGATTCCGCTGTAGACCCATCCATAACCCACAAAAGCGAGCTCAAGATGTTCTGGATCCACTGCGATCCCTTCTCCCTTAAACTCTTAGCATCGGGATAAGAGGTGTGCGTGCGACTAATTCGGTTTTGAGCAGATTTCTCGATGTTTTCCCGCGCTAAACGCGCGCGCAAAAATCGCTTGGCTTTCGAGCCCTCTGCGGACGGCGATGCAGATTGGAAATCAGTCTCAGACAGAGAGACCGGTGACAGAGAGACCGGTCGAGCGGATCACCGAAGACACCGGTCCGGTAGGATCGCCTCGCGCGTCGGAACGCGCCCGCAAAACTGCATAACTACAAACGCGAAACGGCACTCTAGAAAAGCTCAAGACCGAGATGGTGGCGAGGTAGTCGCCAACAACTCGGTCTTGAAGATTAGGATGAAAAACGCAGTACTTTGCAAACAAGAAGCACTTAGCGTGCGACCTGCTCCGAAGCCGCAGGCCCGCCAAGCTTAAGCGGCTGGTGCTCAACTTCTTTCCGGCATGCACCGAGAGCAACAGCTACTAAAACGGTAGCGAGAACAAATGCGCTTTTCATAGGTAGTCTCCTTTGAGTCAGAGTACTCGCTATTAACGAGCAACCTGGTCGCTAGCGGTCGGGCCGCCGAGCTTCAAAGGCGTATGCTCAGCCTCACGGCGGCATGCGCCGAGGGCCACAGCGGCAACAACTGCTGACAAAAGGATCAGCCCCTTCACACCCTGCATGGTCATATCTCCTGATACGATTCCGGCAAAAGCCGTACTCTGGGGTACCGGGAGGGCGCGTTCCGATCAAGAACAGAGGCAGCAATTCCCAAGTTTTCCAAGCCAATAGGTGCGAAAATGCAACGGGACTTAGTGGGGAAAAGTCAACACTTTTGCGACTACGGTTAAGATGTGCAACATGTTGATATTGCACATCTTTGTCGGCCTCAAAGGAAGCGTCGTTAATAATTGGACGGCTTCATTCGTAAATAGGGTGTTAATTCAGAAGCGGTGACCAAGCGGGGTCCGAAGCGAAGGCCGGAGTGTCGACCTTTCGCTCGTTGTAGCCCGTGATATCGACCGAGAAGATTCTCGGGCCCCCATTGCCCCCCTGCGACTCGCGGAAAAACATCAAAACCCGCCCGTTCGGAGCCCAGGTCGGTCCCTCGTTGTGGTAACCTTCCGTCAGGACGCGCTCGCCCGACCCGTCCGGCTTCATGACGCCGATGATGAAATGGCCCCCCGTCTGCTTGGTGAACGCTATATAGTCGCCGCGTGGCGACCAGACCGGCGTCGAATAGCTGCCGTCGCCCGTCGAGATCGGACGCTGATTCGATCCGTCCGAATTCATGACCCAAAGCTGCTGTCTGCCGCCGCTCCGGTCGCTTTCGAAGACGATCTGACCGCCGTCCGGCGAGTAGCTTGGACTGGTATCGATGCCGTTCGACCGCGTGATCTGCCGCGGCTGCCGGGAGCGAAGATCCATCTCGTAGATATCGGAGCCGCCATCGGGGCGCCCGAGGCTCATGACCACCCGCTGCCCGTCGGGAGAGAATCGCGGCGCGAAGGTCATATTGGGAAAGTCGCCGACGAGTTCGCGGCGCCCTGTCTCCAGGTTCATGATGAAAACCTTGGGCTGGCCGCCGCCGCTGTAGGACATGTACGTGATTTCCTGGTTCGTCGGAGAGAACCTCGGCGTCAGCACAAGTTCTTGGCCCTGCGTCAAAAGCCGGACATTCGCGCCGTCCTGATCCATGATCGCGAGACGCTTCACGCGCTTCTCTTTCGGCCCCGTTTCATCGACGTAGACGACGCGCGTATCGAAATAGCCTTTTTCGCCCGTCAGCCGTTCATAGACGCTGTCGGCGATGAGGTGGCCGATCCGGCGCCAATTGCGTGCAGACGTCGAAAAGCGCTGGCCGGCGAGCTGCTTTCCGCCAGCAACATCCCAGACCCTGAACTCTGCGCCGACCTTGCCGTCGCCCGCATTGACCACGCGTCCGACGACGAGCGCATCGGCTTGAATGGAGCGCCAGTCGCCGAAGCGCGGCGCAGCATTGACGTCCCGAACCTGCTCGAGAAACGATTGATGATCGAGCGGCCGGAAGAGCCCCGAACGTTCGAGATCGGCTTCAACCACAGCGGCGATATTGCTCGCGAGTTCCTGATCGTCGCCGAGGAAGGTCGGAATTGCGATCGGGATGGGCGCGATCGTGCCTTCCGTCTGCGTGCCTTTGAGCTGCGCCATCGCGGGCGGCGCCAAGCCTGGAACGAGCCAGACGCAAGCGGCGACGAGCGTCGCAACGGAAAACAGCCGTTTAAGGCGGACTTTCAAGATCATGAATGGTCTCTCATGCGTCTCAGTGCGATTCGGAATTCCCAAGGCCATGTTTCGCTTCGCGGTCGAATGAAGCAACTTTGGGGCGATTACAACATTTCACGCGGATCGAAAGTCCAGTCGATATACTTCCACCCGCCCTCGTACTTGTCCGGAGGCAGGCGGAACGGAGCGCACATCCTGACAGCTCTGAGCGCCGCTTCGGCATAAACTTGCCCCGCCGTGGTCGATGGCGCCGACGTAACCCTCGGCTCGCCCATGAGCGTACCGTCGGGATTGAGCTCCCAGTGAAGCTCGACGACCGGAACCTCGCTGCCGCCGCCCGTACCCGGCGGACGCCAACAGCCATTGAGCTGCGACTTCAGCATTCCCTTCAAGAGATCCTGCTCGCGTGCGGAAAGAACCGTATCGGAGCCCGTTTGCGTCCCGGCTTCCTTGCCGAAGTTCGTTGCCGTCGAGCTTGAGCCTGCCGCCTGCTGCCCCTTCTTCCGCTTGTCCTTGTCGAGAAGAGCCTTGGGCGTAGCATCATCCGGCGACTTCTCGAGCAGAGAAGCGATCTTGCTCGGATCGAACTGCTTCTTGGCGGCTTCGGCTTTCTTCTTGGCCTCTTCCTGTTTCTTTTTCTTGAGCTCGGCGGCCTTCTTCTTCTTCGCCTCTTCTTCGGCTTTCTTCTTGGCTTCCTCTTCAGCTTTTTTCTTGGCTTCGTCCTCGGCCTTTTTCTTCGCCTCTTCGTCAGCCTTCTTCTTGGCTTCCTCGGCCTTACGCTCTTCGTCAAGCTTCTGTTCCAGAAGCTTTTTTTCGTCAGGCGTCGGCCCCGGAGCAGGCTCCGGCGGCGGCGGTGGTTCTTCGATTTTCTTGGCTATCGGATCCGGCTCGGTCGCCGGCGCAGGTGGCGGCGGAGGCGGAGGCTCGGCAGCTTGAGGTGGCTCGGGCTCCGGTGGCGGCTCGACCTTTGCGACCTGCTCTTCGGCGGGCGGCGGAGGTGGCGGCGGCGGCGCGTTGTTTGGCTTCGCCGTGTCGTTCTTGCTGTCGTCGGGCTTCGGTTTGTCGTTCGCCTTGGTCTCGAGGTTTTTCGCGTCCTCAGCGCCCTGCTTCAGGCGCAGGAATTCGGATGGCGTGATGATGTCGGCCGAGATCGCCGGCGTATCGGGCGAGAGCGGCGGCGTCGTGCGCATGGAAAAGAGCGCCCACCCGAGGAGTGAGGCGTGGAAGAAGAGGGACAGAACAAGTCCGAAGGGCACAGTCAGCACCCACCTTCTCTGAAAGACGGCACGTACGAGCGCGCGCAATGGCGGCGAACCGCAGGGCGAACCAGGAAACGCGTCGTCGGCAGCGAGCAATTCGAGCGACGCATCGGCACAGCGCTTCGCATGTTCCTTGGCCGACGCGCATCATGGTTCGTCATACGTATCGTCCTTTAGCGATTACGGGTGTTAGGAGCCTCCCTTCTCTCCATTGAGGACGAACGATAGTTTCTTGAAGCCGCCCTGGTTGATGCGGCTCATCACCTCCATCACCGTCCCGTAGTTCACGCCCTTGTCGCCGCGCACGAAGATTGTCTCGTCGTAACCGTTCCCGGCGATGGCCTTCAGTTTCGTCGACAGTTCTTCCAACGGAACCTGGGTGTCGCCGATAAAAACGTCGCCGTTGGCTTTCACCGTGACCGCCAGCGGGTCCTTCTTCGGAGGCTGGATCTCCTGCCCCTTCGACTCCGGCAAATTGACGTCGATGCCTGTCTGCAGAAGCGGCGCCGCAACCATGAAGATGATCAAAAGCACGAGCATCACGTCGACCATCGGCGTGACGTTGATTTCGCTCATCGGCATATGCCGCGCGCGCCGTCGACTGCGCCCGCCGCCGCCCGCTTTGACGCTCATCCCCATCGGCTTAAGCCCTCACGTCGATCTGGCGAGATACGATCGCTGCAAACTCATCGGAAAACGCATAGAGACGCTGCGATATCGCAGCCGAATCGGCCGAGAACTTGTTGTAGAAAATAACCGCCGGAATGGCGGCCATGAGGCCGAGTGCCGTCGCGAACAAGGCTTCGGCGATACCGGGCGCAACGACTGCCAGCGAGGTATTCTTCGAAACCGCGATCGACTGGAAGCTCGTCATGATGCCCCAGACCGTACCGAACAGGCCGACGAACGGCGCCGTCGATCCAACGGTTGCAAGAAACAGCAAGCGCCGGTCGAGACGTTCCATCTCCCGGCTGATCGTCACGTCCATCACCTTCTCGACGCGCAGCTGAATGCCGCCGAGCGCGCGAATGTTGCCTTCGACCGAGCGCTTCCACTCGCGCATCGCGGCAACGAAGAGCGCCGCCATGGTGATCGTCCGCCCGCGCGACAGGTTCGCGTAAAGCTCATCCAGCGACTGGCCCGACCAGAACAACTGCTCGAAGCGGTCGCTCTCGACGCGCGCGCGGCGGAACGCGAGAAGCTTCTCGAAGATGATCGCCCACGACCAGACGGACGCAACGCCAAGCCCCGTCATGACGATTTGGACGGTAATGCTTGCTTGCATAAAGAGTTCGACGAACGAGAAGCCACTCGCTTGGACCGGGGCAACGGCGCTGTGGGCGACATCCGCGGGATTCATTTCACCATCCATGTCGAAGAATTGCGATACCCGTACGGAGCCGCACGGGCCGTTGAATTTCGGCAGCATTGGGACGCGCCCGGCGCGGGCCCGATGAAGTTTGCGTATGACGGCGTAATGACGTCCACCCCGGTAGCAAGCGCCATCGCCCACCACACTCATTCGCATCGAGAGCTTTTGACGCCCAATATGACCAAACGAGGGCTTGATGTAGCCGATGGCAATGACGCATCGTCGTGTTTATCCACGAAAAACGCGGCCATTTACCTCATGATGAGCCATGACGACCGAGGTAACGAATGTCAATCGGCGTGTGGACGCGCTTTGATGGCGCCAGCGGAAATATTGCGCGCGCCGGCTTACGTACGGGAATTTTTCGCCCCCGCCGCATGCGCTTGAAAGGCTTCGCGCACAGCGTCGCTCAAGCGGAGCGGCTTGCCTGAAATCGACACGAGCACGACGACAACCTCGGCTGAGACGAGACGCGTGCCATCGCGACTGACCGTCTGATCGAGCGTAACGCTGGCCGCACCAAGCTCCTTGACGCGCGTTTCGACCTCCAGGAGATCGTCCATGCGTCCGGGGCGAGCGAAGTCGAAGCTCATCCGCCGGACGACGAAGGCCGCGGGTTCGGTACTCTCGGAACCGTCGATCAGACGCCGGGCGTCGGTGCCGAGAAGGCGTAGAAAATCCGTGCGGCCGCGCTCCGCGAAGCGCACGTACGAGGCGTGATAGACGAGGCCGCCCGCGTCGGTGTCCTCGAAATAGACGCGAACGGGAAGAATGTGCCGCTGACCGCCCGCGTCGCGAACGATGCGCCCGGCAAGATCGGGCCACTGCGCGCCGGTCAAACTTCGCCCCCTTCGGAGCCGCCAAGCTCGATGACCACGATTTCGGGCGGCGAGCCGAATCTGATCGGCAACGACGAGCACCCGAGACCGCCCGAGACGATCATGTGTCGCTTATCCTCGACGATGTGACCATACGCGTAACGCGATCCGAAACGCGACGGCACGACGGGCGCATATCCGAATATCCGAATCTGGCCGCCATGCGTATGTCCGGCGATCGTCAACGAAACCCGGTCCGAAACCTTCGGAAAGATATCTGGCTCATGCGCCATCAGGATCACCGGAGCGTCGTCCGTCACCTGCCGGAGCGTCGACGGAAGATCATCGACGCCGTGATAAGCGATTTTGCCCCCGTGCACGAACTCGTCGTACTCGTCGGTTCGCGGCCAGAACGCCCATTGATCGCCAAGACCGGCGAGCCAGAAAGCTTGCCCATCCTTCTCGAGGCGCACCGCATTGTTTTCGTACACCGGAATGCCGACCACTTGCAGCGCCAATCCGGCAGGCGTCGGGCCCGCGCGCTTTTTCTGCACGTCGCGGGATTCCCACCAGTCGTGATTGCCGAGAACGGCATGGACGCCAAGCGGCGCCTTGAGTTCAGCCAGAGCGGTCGCCCAAGCGCCATTGCTCACGCGCCCCGAATATTTCCCGAGCCGATGACCGACGACGTAGTCTCCGAGCAGCAGTATCGCGTCCACACCGAGTTTGTTGGTCTGCTCGACGATGACTTCAAGTCGCTCGACCGACATCCAAGGCTCGCAAACGTGAAGGTCCGCGAGCACCGCAAACTTCAGTTTGAGACCCGGCGTCCAGTTGGGAGGCGTCAAGTTGTAAAAAGTCACTCTTTCGCGGAAGGCTTCAGCGAGCGCGTAACCGCTGAGCGCCGTCGAGCCGACACCGGCCACACCCGTCAACTTCAGCAAATCGCGGCGACTGATCAAACCCGTTTTCCCTCAAACCGTGCAGCGGGCGGACGAAATCTGCCTGCATTCTGGCCGGAGAATGCTGTCGAATCCGTGAACTTCGCCACCCGAAAGCGAGCCAAGACGTGCGAGAGCGGCGTTAAGTCCCGTCTTCGTCGGCCTCAAAAATAGGCAGTTCCGGCGTGGCGGCGCGCGCGGGACCGTTAACACCGAGATGGCGATAAGCCTTGAGCGTCAAAACCCGCCCGCGCGGGGTGCGGCCGATGAACCCTTGCTGCAGAAGAAAGGGTTCCACGATCTCTTCGAGCGCATCGCGCGGCTCGGAAAGCGCGGCGGCCAGGGTTTCGATACCAACCGGCCCGCCTTCGTAGTTGTGAAGAATGCATCCGAGATAACGATGATCGAGCGCGTCCAGTCCCTCGCCATCGACCTCGAGCATCGTCAGCGCCCGGTCGGCGACCTCGGCATTGATGACGACCGCGCCTTCGACCGATGCAAAATCGCGAACGCGGCGAAGAAGTCGCCCGGCGATCCGCGGCGTACCCCGCGAGCGTTTGGCGATCTCACGCGCGCCATCAGGCGACATCTGCGCGCCGAGCACGCGCGCACCACGGCCAACGACCAGTTCGAGTTCCGGAATCGAATAGAAATTGAGGCGGACGGGAATCCCGAAGCGATCACGCAACGGATTGGTCAGCAGCCCCGCGCGCGTCGTCGCGCCGACGAGCGTGAATTTCGGTAGATCGATCCTGACCGACCGCGCCGCCGGTCCTTCGCCGATCATCAGGTCGAGCTGGAAATCCTCCATGGCGGGATAGAGTATTTCTTCGATAGCCGGATTGAGCCGGTGGATTTCGTCGATGAAGAGCACGTCGCGCTCTTCGAGATTGGTCAAGAGCGCTGCTAGATCGCCGGCCTTCGAGATCACCGGCCCCGACGTTGCACGAAATCCGACGCCAAGTTCCTTCGAAAGGATCTGCGCAAGGGTCGTCTTACCGAGGCCCGGAGGACCGGCGAAGAGCACATGGTCGAGCGCATCGCCCCGCCCCCGCGCCGCTTTGATGAAAACCCGGAGGTTGGCGCGCGCCTGCTCCTGCCCGACGAATTCGTCGAGCGATTGCGGACGTATCGTCGCCTCGAAGGCGTCGACGTCTTTTCGCGCGCTGCTGACGAGCCTGTCGGTCATGGTTTGTTCGTGAGGCTATTCGCCAGCGCCGTCAAGTCGACCGGCTGACGTCTGAAGCCCGATTTCAGTGTTTGAGAATGCCGATCATCATCAGCAACGCCCGCATGCCGATGAAGAGAAGACCCGCGGCGAACGCCAGGAAAGGCACGCCCGCGCTCGCGTCGAACGGGAAAATGATTGCCGCGGCCATGAACCCGAGAACCCCCGCAACAGCCGCCTCGAGCCAGCCGTAAGTGCCGGTCTGCAGGACGAACGGTGTTAAACCCAGCGCCGAAACCGTCGCCGGAAAAGCGCTCCAGACGAACGCGTCGATCCCGGCCTCGCCAAGGCCTTCGCCGCCACGCGAAGGCAGCAGGAAATCGGTCGCCGGGCTGAGAAGCATCAGCCCGAGATCGGCGATGCCCGCAAAAAACGGCAGCGCCAGCGATGTGATAAGCACCATCCAGAGCGCGCGTTGGGTGTTGCTCAAAGTAATTTTTCTCATGGGTAGCGAACTGTTCCGATAGAGATTCCGCGCGGCGCGCTCTAGCGAGCCAATTCCTTGAGACTACGCTTGATGAGGCCCGCTGTATCCGCCGCGTCTCCAAGCTCTTTTGAAGCAACGGCGACCGCGGCACTGGCCTGAGCAGGGTTGTAGCCGAGATTTGTCAGCGCCGAGAGGGCCTCCGAGAAGGCCAATCCCGCGGAGGAGCCATTCGCCTGCGGCGTCGCATGGCCGCCCGCTGGAATGGCGTGGCCTCCGATCGAGAGCCCCGGCGCCTTGTCCTTCAGTTCGGCGACGATGCGCAAAGCGAGCTTCTTGCCGACGCCCGGCGCCTCTTCGACTGCGGCCCAATTGCCGAGCGCCACCGCGCTCGCGAGATCCTGCGGCGACATGATGCCGAGGACGCTCAACGCGACTTTCGCGCCGACGCCCTGGATCGACTGCAGCGTCCGGAACCAGCTGCGTTCGAACTCGCTCTGAAAGCCGAAAAGCCGGATCGCATCCTCGCGCACGTGCGTATCGATCGTAAGCGCCACATCGTCGCCCGGCTTCAAATTGCGCAGTGTTCGCGATGACGCCTGCACTTCGTAGCCGACGCCGTTGACATCGATGATGAGAAAACTTTCGCCGACCGCGTCGACCTTACCCTTGAGCTTGCCGATCATGTGGAAGCGACCTTGGTTGCAACGGCCGCCAGCCTCTGCCGGCTGACGCGGTGATGCGCGTGCGTGATGGCGATGGCCAGCGCATCGGCTTCATCCGCGCATCCGAACGTCGCCTTCGGCAGGAGAAAGCCGATCATCGCCTGGATCTGCTGCTTTTCAGCGTGTCCCGCGCCGGTCACCGACTTCTTGATCAAGTTCGGAGTGTATTCGGCGACGCGCAATCCGAGCCGCGCGGGGGCGAGAAGAACGGCGCCGCGCGCCTGCCCGAGCTTCAACGTCGAACGCGGATTCTCGTTGACGAAGGTCTCTTCGACCGCGGCTTCCGACGGGCTGAAGCTCTGGATGACGCTCGTCACGGCATCGAACAGCGCAGATAGTCGATAGGCGAGATCGTCGTCCTTCGGTGGCGTGATGACGCCGGACGCGACGTACCCGAGCCGGACACCGTCGCTTTCGATGATTCCCCATCCCGTCCGCCGCAAGCCGGGGTCGATGCCGATAATTCGAATCGTTCGTCCATTCATGCTCTCCGCATAGCACGAACCGCATAGGGCGCCGAAGGCGTCATAGGTGGCGGCGGCAGCGGCGGCGGCTTCGTGGCGTCGGCAACCTTGCCCGTCAAAATAGCGTCGAGCGCCTCGGCGACGTCGGGCTCCGTCCAGTAGCCGGTGTGGCCGCCCATCCCCATCACGTGATTGTCGACGCGAAGACCCGGCGGCGGGTTGATGCGGCCGCCGATGTAATCGTCGACGCGATAGAGATTGATCCAGCATTTGAGGCTAGCGGCGATGCCGAGGGGCGCCCCCTTCGATGCCGAGTACTCATGGAAATACTTTTGATAGAGCGTGCCGAGCGGCGAGCCGAACGTCAGCAGCGCCGGCGAAGCGTCGCCCAGCCGTGCGTAATGCGGGCCGTTATCTCGCAGGAAGTCATACACGATGACCGAGCCCTGGCTGTGCGCCAGGAAAATGACGCCGTCGTATCCCTGGTTCTGCACGAAATGTTCGAGAACGAGGTTGAGCCGCCCCTGGATGCGCTCGCGCCGCAAACGCCGGAACCGCGCACGAAATGCTGACGGGATGAAGTACGCCGCCGTTTCCTGCCGCGGCTGATAATGATGATCGATGAGATCGCGCGCGACGTTGACGACGTTCGCAATGCGCCGCCCGAAGAAGAACGGCAGCGCCAGCGCGACGACGGCCGCGACCGGAAGAATGTAGCTGCGCAGCGTCACGAAGACATGGTTGCTGTCGAGATAGGGCTGCACGAAAACCAGCGCCATGACGACGATGAACGCCACGATCAGTAGCGCGACCAGAAAAGGATTGAACAGCAGCCTCGGCATGTTCCGCGCCGTGTGCTCGAGATCGGAAAGGCCTCGTCGTGCTCGCAAATGCCTGAGTTCGATCAGAACGCCGCCGCCGATGATGAACAGCATCACGGTGAGCGCCGCAGCCGCAAAGATGAATTTGAAGCGGCCGATCCAATCGAGTTCGATATTGGGAACCTGCACAAGCTTCGCGACGGCGCTGGTCCTGTCGATCTGACGCGCCTCGATCGCGCGCTCGATGAACGGCTTTGCTTCCTTGAGGGTCGTTATCGTCTCCGCCCGATTGAGGATCGGATAGATCGCGCTGACGACGACCGTCGTCCAAAGCAGGAATTGCATGATCAAAATGGCGATGCTCGTAGAGACTGTCGCCAGGCGCGAATGATCTCCCGTCTTCAGCGCACGCACGTAAGCGAGGCCCAGCAACGCCGTGGCGAACAGCATCACGCTGCCCCAAATGCGCCAGCCCCAGATGATGACTTTGTAAAGCCCGTTGATATAGCAAGCCGCCGCCGACGATCCGGCGATTGCGCAGTCCACCGGATGGGCGCCAACACCGCGGTCCGGACCGATCTCGAGATCGGGAACGATTTTGAGCAGCGGCAACAGCACGTCGTAAAACGTCAGTACAAAAACCGCGAGCGCCGCGATCGCGAGCCAGAACACGGTGTCGTACCACGAGTAATCCTGCTGCCGCGTAATCCGGTAGAAGACGTAGAGCGATCCGACGAACATCATCGCAGTGACAATCAGCACCTGCGATCTCACGTCCACGACGTCGGTCGTCAGGGTCGCGGGCTCGAAAAGGAAAAGGCCGCAGATGACCGACGTCACGATCGTCAGCGCCGCGCTCGGGCCGCGAATGAGCCAGCCGGCGATCCAGAGTATTTTCCTGAGAAGCCACGAAATCGCATCCCGTGACCGGTCGAGCATCGCATCCACGAGATGATGAGATTCGAAGATGACGCGGAAGAGCTGCAGCAGCGTGTTCACGCGGCCTTCCTGAACCGTCGTCAGATCGGCCCAATGCAGCTCCACGGCCTCGATCTCGATGCCGCTGGTGTGCGCCGCGCCTCGGCGAATGACGGGAAATACCGGCGCCGGCGTGCCGATCTCGGGCTCCGGCATCCGGTTGTATTCGTTGGCGGGGGAAACGCTGTAGCCCGGCCGCGTCTGGGCGAGAGTATCGAGGACGGCGTTGACGCAATAACCAGGCTCGGTCTCACCGACACCATGGACAACGACAAGCCCGACGCGAACCCGGCCCCTTCCCCCCGATGGTCCGTCCGCCGCCATTCAGTACCCCCGTACGCAGTATGCTGCGCAACCATAATGCCTTTGACGCGATCCGCGATACCCCTCGGAACTCTCAGGGGGCCTCGTCAGAGCACGCGATTTCGGCTTTAGTGTTGCCGATTGACCAGCATCTTTCGTAACCAATCCGACTTGATGAGGACGTCATGGACCCGACATTTTCTCATCCGCACTGGATTGTGGCGGGTTTACTGCTGATCCTTGCCGGATTCTGGTTATTTCGGTGGTCCGGGCGCAACAGCGCTGCAGGCGAAATCGCCGCCGCCACGACAGAAGCGGCCATTAACAAACTTTTGAAAAATCCTGCGGCGAAGGTCCCGGCGGGCGCGCAAAGCCCGGCGAAGAAGCGCGCGGCCGCGAATTTTCGGAACGCAATGGCTCAGCTTGCAGGCATCGTCGGCTTGCTGATGCTCATTGCCGGACTGGTTTATGCCGTGTTCGGAATATTCTATCCCGGAGAATAGCAGCGGCGGACGATAGCGTTTCCCTCAGGCCGCCGTCAGCTTCTTCATGACATCGTCCGGTATCTCGAAGTTGGCGAAAACGTTCTGAACGTCGTCGTCGTCCTCGAGAGCTGCCAGCATTTTCATGATGGTCTGCGCGCCGTTCTCATCGACCGTGGTCGTGAGGTTCGGCTTCCACATTGCCTTCACGCTTTCCGGTTCGCCGAGCTTCTTCTCGAGTTCCGCAGCAACCGTGCCCAACGAGTCGAATCCGCATGCGATGACGTGCCCATTCGCATCCGACTGCACGTCCTCCGCGCCGGCATCGATCGCGGCTTCGAGAATTGCTTCGGCCGATCCCGCGGCAGCCTTGTACGTGATCTCGCCGATATGATTGAACATGTGCCCCACGGCGCCCGTCGCGCCGAGGTTGCCGTTGAATTTCGTGAACACACTGCGCACAACGCCGCCCGTGCGATTGCGATTGTCCGTCAATGCTTCGACGATCACGGCGACGCCGCCTGGAGCATAGCCTTCGTACCGCACCGCCTCGTAGTTCGCGAGATCGCCGCCCTGCGCCTTCTTGATGGCACGCTCGATGTTGTCTTTCGGCATGTTTTCGGCCCGCGCTTCCTGGATCGCGAGGCGAAGACGCGGGTTCATGCTGGGGTCGGGCGTTCCGGATTTCGCAGCGACCGTGATCTCGCGCGCGAACTTCGCAAAGAGCTTCGAACGCATGGCGTCCTGCTTGCCCTTGCGGTGCATGATGTTCTTGTATTGCGAATGGCCGGCCATGCTCGTGCTCGCTTAGCTTGGAAATATGCGCTGAACTCAAGCCCGTCTTTTGCGCAACGGCCGCGCCCCGGTCAAGAACATCGACGCCAAGCGCGTCTTCAGGTGTTCGACCAGAACGCTGGAACGGCCGGCTCGAGGTGCGGACCAAGGCGCAAAGGCCCGGCGTTCACAGCCAAACCCGTTTTGTCGTCGATATCGACGGCAAATCCCGAAATTGTTCCGGGTCCGACCGCCGGCTCGTACCGCCCGCGCGGAATGCGGGTCAAGAACCGGTTGATCGGCTCCTCGGGGTCCATGCCGAGCACCGAGTTGTAGTCGCCGCACATGCCCGCGTCCGACATATAGGCCGTGCCGCTCGAAAGGATGCGAGCGTCCGCCGTCGGCGTATGCGTGTGCGTCCCGACGACGACGCTGACGCGGCCGTCGAGGAATATTCCCATCGACTGCTTCTCGCTCGTCGCTTCGGCGTGAAAGTCGATCAGGATCGCATCCGCGCCGTGCTTCAACGCGCACGCGGAAATTTCATTATCAACGGCACGGAAGGGGCAGTCGAGCTCGGTCATGAAAACACGTCCCATGGCGTTCACCACAAGGACATCGGCCCCGCTCTTCGCCTTGAGCAAGGTCGCCCCCTTGCCCGGCGTTCCCTTGGGATAATTGAGAGGACGGATCAGCCGGTCGTGACGTTCGATGAAGACCAGGGCGTCCTTCTGATCGAACGAATGATTGCCGAGCGTCACGCAATCGGCGCCGGCATCGATGAGATCGTTGAGGATAGCCTCTGTGATCCCGAAGCCGCCTGCCGCGTTTTCGCCGTTGATTACGACGAAATCCAGTCCATAGCGCTTGATGAGGCCCGGCAATGCATCGCAAACCACCGTTCGGCCCGGGCGACCGACGATATCGCCGAGAAACAAAAGACGCATCAAGGATTCCGGATCAAGGGTCGAGGCAACGTTGCGGGCCTGAGGGGGTCAGAACCCAATCGAGTTTCTCGTCATAGCTTTCGACCGGCACCGCGTCGACCCTTTGTTCATCGTAGGCGATGCCGACAGCAACGATGGGTTTTAGCGCCCTCAAACGCTTGAGCGTCCGGTCGTAGAAACCGCCGCCGTAGCCGAGCCGGTAGCCTCGTCCGTCGAATGCCAGGAGTGGCACCAGAACGACATCCGGGTCCACGGACGGCTTGTCCTCGAGTGGTTCTGCAATGCCCCACGCAGCCGGCGCCATAGCGTCTCCTGGCGACCACGATCGCATCAGAAGCGGCTTCCCACGGCCTTGCATCACAGGGAGCGCCAGCCGGAACCCTTCGGCCTGCAGCCACGCCATCAGCGGCCCCGGATTGATCTCGTCGCGGATAGCGGCAAAACCCGAGACGACCGTATCGGCCTTGATCCCAAGAAAATCGAGGCCCTGAGCCGCAATCTTGCGGCTCGCCTCTGCTCCGTGACGCTCAAAGGCCGCTTGACGCCGAACAAACGCTTCGGTCCGCAGCTCTTTCTTGGCGTCTAGCCTAACTTCCGCAGTCAAACGCGCTTTCCGTTTCCCGATAATCGTTGAATAAAAGTGCCGCGAAGGCCGTTGGGAACATGATCCCGCGTGGTCCCTACGAGTGTAGGTGGGCACCATATGTCCGAAGCCACGGCTCCGGACAGGGACAGCACCCGTGCGGATCTTATAGGCCCCCGGGTCATTTGTCCCTGACGAGCCCCGCAGCACGTTTGATTTAAGTGAGGTGGCAGGAAAAATCCAGGGTTACCGCCGGGATGGCTGTCGATTCCGGCTGCGACCGAGGGCGTACCGGGCCGCCCTAGCCTTTGGCACGCCGCCGCACGGGCTCGAGATCTTCGTCCTCGTGGTCCTCGTCTGCCTCATCGCCAGTTTCGTCCCGGCCAGTTTCGTCCCGGATTGAGCGAATGGCGGCCGATCTGGCGGCCGGCGAGCTGCCTTCGAGCAATTCGTCGACATCCGCCCGGGCGTCGAACAGCTCGTCGGTTACCATCAATGCGGCCATCAAGATTAATCGCTCATCGCCGATGGCCCCGTGCTCGCGCACGACCGCGTCGAGCTTGGAAGTCAGATAATCAACGATATCGGTGAGACGCCCAGCGTCGTGCTCTTCGCACTGGAAGCGATAGGTGCGTTGATTGAAGGTGAACGGGACCTCGGCCATTCTATCCGGCAGCTCCGCCGCTCTCCCCTTGAACGACGCTCACAGTCAACCGCTCTCGTGCAGACTATGAAGCGAATCGAGAACCCAATCAATCCGGTTCAGCGCATCCGCTGTCCGCTGCTCAAGCTCCGCGATTCGCTGCTGCGCGGTCGCGAGTTCGGCCCTAAGGCGCGCGTTCTCCGACCGCAACTCGACGTCGCCAGCCGGTTTGCGGGCCGACTTGACGTCGTCCGCGCGTTTCATCTTAACGGTGTTGCGTTCAGTCATGGCCTCTAATCGCCCTTTCGGACGACACGATTGACGCATCTATCACCTTCGCTTGCAGTCTACGTTACGTGGCGAAGGTAAATGCAGTCAATAAACGAGACCGTGTTGTACCCCGTTGAACGTAAAGATTTGCAGGAGCGGACGCCCCGTCAACGGAGCTGAATGATTGACAGGGGCCCATTAAGTGACGTTAAAGACCCGCAATTACTGGCGATAACGGAGATGAGACCTACATCTCATCAAACCCAGCATAAAATCTTACCCCGGAGGACCCCCGAGAATGACTGTGAAGGTGGCGATCAACGGTTTCGGCCGCATCGGCCGTAACGTGCTGCGCGCAATCATCGAGAGTGGACGTACGGATATCGAAGTCGTCGCCATCAATGATCTCGGCCCTGTCGAAACGAACGCGCATCTGCTGCGTTATGACAGCGTGCATGGGCGTTTTCCGAAAGCAGTGAAGGTCTCAGGCGACACGATCGATGCGGGCAGCGGACCGATCAAGGTTACCGCGATCAAGAATCCGGCCGAGCTTCCTCACAAAGCCCTCGGCGTCGACATCGCGTTCGAGTGCACGGGCATCTTCACGTCGAAGGACAAGGCCAAGGCGCATCTCGAAGCGGGCGCCAAGCGCGTGCTCGTTTCAGCTCCCGCCGACAACGCCGATCTGACAGTCGTTTACGGCGTCAACGACGACAAGTTGACGAAGGACCATCTGATCGTCTCGAACGCGTCGTGCACGACGAACTGCCTCGCGCCGGTCGTCCACGTGCTCCACAACGCCATCGGCGTTCAGCACGGCTTCATGACGACGATCCATTCCTACACAGGTGACCAGCCGACGCTCGACACCCTGCACAAGGACCTCTATCGCGGCCGCGCTGCAGCGTTGAACATCATTCCGACGACGACCGGCGCCGCCAAAGCCGTCGGCCTCGTCATCCCCGAGCTGAACGGCAAGCTCGACGGCGCTTCCATGCGCGTGCCGACGCCGAACGTTTCGCTGGTCGACTTCAAGTTCGTCGCCAAGCGCAACACGACGGCCGAGGAAGTCAATAACGCCCTCATCGAAGCGTCACAGTCGAACCGCCTCGCTGGCATCTTGGCTGTTACGAACGACAAGCTGGTCTCGATGGACCTGAACCACGACCCGGCCTCCTCGACGGTGGCGCTCGATCAAACCAAGGTGATCGACGGGAACTTCGTGCGCGTCGTCACGTGGTACGATAACGAATGGGGCTTTTCGAACCGCATGGCCGATACGGCCGTTGCGATGGCGAAGCTCATCTAACCAAATTCTGACGGGCGCCAACGAACGGCGCCCGTTTTCATGAGTAGTCAATTTGAAAGCGCCTGCGGAGGCAAAAATGAGCGAAAGACTTGAAGATATCGCCCGCGCTCTGGTTGCGCCTGGAAAAGGCATTCTCGCTGCCGACGAAAGCACGAGCACGATCAAGAAGCGCTTCGACACGATCAATCTCGCCTCGACCGAAGACAGCCGCCGCGATTATCGCGAGATGCTGTTCCGCGCGACCGAGGGCATGAAGAATTACGTTTCCGGCGTCATCCTCTATGACGAGACGATCCGGCAGAAAGCTAAGGACGGCACGCCGCTCGTCGACATCATGAAGGCGGCGGGTTCGATTCCGGGTATCAAGGTCGACATGGGAGCGAAGCCTCTCCCCGGCCCGACCTCCAAAATCGAGACCATCACGGAAGGCCTCGACGGCCTGCGCGAACGCTTCGCTGAATATCACAAGCTCGGCGCCCGCTTCGCGAAGTGGCGCGGCGTCATCACCATCGCCGATGGCTTGCCGAGCTGGAACTGCGTTAAGGCCAATGCGCACGCACTCGCCCGTTACGCAGCCCTCGCCCAGGAAGCCGGCATCGTTCCGATTGTCGAGCCTGAAGTGCTGATGGACGGCCCGCATTCGGGTCACGACATCGACGAATGCTATCGCGTGACGGAATGGACGCTTCGCACGGTGTTCCGCGAGCTTTACGACGCGCGCGTCAAACTCGAAGGCATCGTGTTGAAGCCTAACATGGTCATCGCCGGGCAGAAATCGGCGAAGCAGGCGAGCCCCGCCGAGGTTGCCGAGAAGACGATCAAGTGCCTGAAGGAGACCGTACCGTCGGCTGTTCCGGGAATTGCATTCCTGTCGGGCGGTCAGTCCGACGAAGCCGCCACCCAGCACCTGTCGCTCATGAATGCTTCGGGTCCGCTGCCCTGGCCGCTGACGTTCTCCTACGGCCGGGCGCTGCAAGCGGCAGCGATCCAGGCGTGGGGCGGCAAGCCGGAAAACGTTGCAGCCGGCCAGCGCGCGTTCACGCATCGCGCGAAGATGAACAGCCTCGCGGCTCTCGGCAAATGGAACGAGACGCTCGAAAAGGCTGCTTGATCGCGAGGCGCGGCAAACAAAGTTCGCCGTCGAAAACAAAAAAGAGCGGATCGTTTGATCCGCTCTTTTTTTTGTCTCGGTCTGAGCCCGCTCAGTTCAGGAAGATGTTCGAAAGCGCATCCTGAATGGTGCCGCCCGTAGTCTTGCCTTGCGGCTTCTGCTGCTTCGCAGACGCGCTCTTCTTCGTGTTCTGGTTCTTCTTCGAAGGCGGCGGAGCGTCCATCATGCTGTCAGAACCCGCATCACCAGCGACGGTTGCGCCGCCCGGATCGTTGGAAGCCGTCGGCACGCCGCCGCGTGCGCTCGTTTCAGACGGATCGAAGGCCTCGGGTGCCGTATAGCGAACCGGACGCCCGCGCAGCGCCGACATGATCCGCCCGTCATGACCGTAGAGGTCTGCGTAGTTCAAGAGACGTCCATCGTCATCGACGCGAGCCGTGAAGTAGACGAGATAGACCGGCACTTCCTTTGAGAGTGTAACGCTCGCGCCGCTGTCCCAGAGTTGAGCAACTTTTTCAGGCGAATAACCCTTGTCTTCGGCAAGAAGAACCTCAGCCGTGCGCCGTGGCTCCTCGACGCGCATGCAGCCATGGCTCAAGGCACGATTGGTTTGAGCGAACAGGCCGCGCTCGGGCGTATCGTGCATGTAAACATCGTGCCGGTTCGGGAACCGGAATTTCACGAGGCCAAGCGGATTGTCTGCGCCAGGTGGCTGCGTGAAGCTGTACTGGCGGATATCGGCAGTGCTCCAATTGACCGAGTCCGGATCCACCGGCCGGCCGTTGTAGTAGACCTGCAGCTTGTAGGCTTCGAGCACGCGCGCGCCGCCGCTTCCCCCCCCGCCGCCGAACAGCTGATCGAAGAAGCCGATGCCGGTGCCGGAACCCGACGCGCTTCTGAGGCGCGGCAGAAGCTCCTTGGATTTGATGCCGTCAGGCATGCCCCAGCTCGGCTTGAAAATCACGAACTGCATGTTCGCAGCGAGCACAGGCGTCGGCCAGGAAGTCTGCCCGACGATCATCTTCTGTTTGAGTTCGAGCTGGTCGCGCTTCCAGATTTCGCTCGTGAACTCGGGAATGTTGTTCATCACGTAGAGCGGCCCGAGATCCACCGGCAGCCAGCGCCAACGTTCCATATTGGCGATGAGCCGGTCGACGCTCTGCTTGGGATCGGCTCGCTTCGGCTCGCCCGCCTGGTTCAAAGCCGAGCGCACGCGGTTGCTCAAAATGCCGTTGGCCTTGAGACCGTTGTCCCGCTGAATGCCGCGCACGGCATCGGCAAGTTCGTCGTCATAGACGCGCTCGTCCGCCGGATTTGCAGCAGGCATCTTCAAGCGCTGGCGCAGAAGCGAAATCTGATCGTCTTCCGCACCGGGTTTCAGCTGCTTGCCTTGCGGCAGCTTGATCAGGAGCGCCGGATCGACAGCTTCTTCTTCCTGCTTCGGACCGCGCGCTTTCAAAAGCGCCTGGCGCAGGCGCTCGAAGCCGACGTGCTTCGGATTCAATCCGCGCAGATAAGCGTCAGGTTCCGCAACACTCGCCAGTTCGCTGATGACGGTCTTCGCGTCCTTCACCGGCGGCTTCATGTCGAGAATGTTGCTCAGCGCCACGGGATCGAGACGGCCCCCGCGCGCGAAGCGAGCATATTTCAGAGCGGCAAGCGTGAGCTGCGCGTCGGCGGCACCCAGCGCTTCCGCATTCGCGCCGCTTGCGATGTTCGCCACGACGAAATCGGAAGGCTCGAGCCCCCAATCGTCGGCGGTCCGCAGCGTCGAAATGACGGCCTTGGCCTTATGCGTGAAACCGCTGTCGTTCACCCAAAGCGGTTCGGTCCGCGAATTGTAGAAGTCGCGCGCGGCAGCAACGTCGACGGCGACATTTTCCCGGCCGGAGAGTGCTTTGTCGCCGAGCTTCGCGCGCGCAGCCTCCACGATGGGGTCGACGGGCGGCGCAACCGGAGCCGCGACAGCGGGGATCGGTTCGGTCTTCGGCTGAACGGCGGTATCGGCTGGCGCAGTAGCAGGCTCAACAGCGGCGGGAGTGGTGACAGCGGGAGTGGCGGCAGCTGGAGCTACATCCGACGGCGACGGCGCGGATACGCTCGGCGCAGCAGGCGCAGGCGTTTCGGTCGGCGGCGTTACCGCAGCGGTCGCCGGAGTTGTCGGAGTTGGCGTCGGAGTTGGTGTCGAAGCCGGAAGCGCCCGCGTTTCAGGAGTTGTTTCAGGTGTTGTAGCGGCGGCCGCGGCCGCGTCTTTCGCAGCCTCCGAAGCGGGAATAGCGCCAGTCGTCGTGTTCGACGGCGGAAAATAGGTCGTCGTTCCGCTCTCTGATGAAATTTGAACAGGGGGCTCGGCCATTGCAGCCGAATTGACGCCGATTGAACCGATCCCCAGCAAGCTGACGCCCAGAAGGCGAAGAGAAAATTTGATCATTCCCCGTGTGGCTCCGATAGGCGAGAGGCGCGGCGATGCCAGCGTTGCCGACACTACGTGAGCCCTCAAGTTGGCGGAAAAACGCCGAAACTCAGAGATGGGGCAACATTGGCCCCTTCCCCCAAACTGGTAAACTGCCAAACCCTCGGATTCCGGCGAAAAAACCCGTCTGTGACTGAGAAAACTCGAATCGTCTTGAGTATAGCGCCGATTACTGCAACCCAGTGCGCCAAACAAGTTGGCAAACCACTTGCCAATCCACGATGCCCATCCACGTAGAAAGCCGCCCGCTTCTTGTTTCCGCCGCAATCGGCTTTGAAGAGCGGGCCTGAACCGGAGCCTATCGCTTGTCGAGCGCCACCAGCCTCTACCTTGACTTCGAGATCGACGCGGGATCTCCCGCAGCGCACGCGTTGAGCCTGCTCGCCGCGGCGTCCGGTGCCGCCACAATCGCGAGCGTTCTTATCCGCTCCGCTGATGGAACGTCCGTGGACGAAGCACTGGCCCGCAAGCTCGTTGTAGAGGCTCAGAAGAGGAACATCGCGGCCATCGTTCCTTCAAGCCTGGAGGACGCCACGAAGCTCAACGCCGACGGCATCCACCTGCCGTGGTCGCGCGATATCGTCCGTCAGTTCAAAACGTTGAAGCAATCGGCGCCGGCCGGAACGATCATCGGAGTGGATATCGGACGCAGCCGCCACGATGCGATGGAAATAGCCGAAGCCGGCGCCGATTACGTTGCATTCGGCGTTCCACCCCACGTCGAAGATCGCGAGCGCGCCGCCGAGCGACAGCTCGACCTGATCTCGTGGTGGAGCGAAGTATTCGAAATCCCCTCCGTCGCCTTCGATGTCGACGATGCGGACGCAGCGCACCGTCTCGCCTCGGCTGGCGCCGATTTCGTTTCCGTCCGCCTCGGAACACAGGATACGGAAGCAGCAGCCCTTGCGCGCATTCGCGAATTTTCCGAGGCGATAAGGACCCCGGAGCCAGCGAAATGACAGCACGCGCGACGAAGTTCGTCGTACCGCTCGCAGCATTAGTACTCGCCACCTTCGGTGCGGCTGCTCCGCTCTTGGCGGACAACAGTTCGTGGTTCACGCGCGATACCGAAACGCCCGTGCCGAAGCTCGCGCCCTCGCCGAAGAAAGCGCCGCAAAGCACGCCTCCCGCGCAACAGGGAACGTCCGAAATCCGGAAAACAATTCCGTCGACCGTGCCGGCGACCGGGGACGACGCGGCCTATACGGCCTTCGATCAGGGTCAGTACCTGACGGCTCTCAAGCTTGCGGAAGATGCAGCCGCGCGGGGCGAACCGCAGGCCAACACGCTGATCGCGCGGATCTACACGGAAGGTCTCGGCGTCCAGAAGGACGACAGGAAAGCCTTCGAATATTACAAGCGCGCGTCCGACCTCGGCGACATGCAGGGAATGTTCGCACTCGGCATCTCGTACGCCGAAGGCCGCGGCGTGAAAAAGGATCGCAAGGCCGCCGCCGAGCTGTTCGAAAAAGCGGCGCTGACCGGCCACGCCGAAGCCAATTACAATCTCGGCCTTCTTTTCCTCAAAGGCGACGGCAAACCCGAAAACCCCATTCGCGCCTATCAGCACATCCGCTACGCCGCCGAAAAGGGCTTGCCTCAGGCGCAGTACGATCTCTCCGAACTTTATCAGACTGGATCGGGCGTCGCCGCCGACGCGCTCGAAGCCGCCCGTTGGCTATCCCGAGCCGCCGAGCAGGGCTACCCCGAGGCGCAGTACGACTACGCCGTGAGATTGATCCAAGGCATGGGCCTCACGAAAGACGAGCCGAAGATCCCAATTCTGATGAAGGCCGCGGCCGACAAGGGTATCGCGGGCGCCCAGAACCGTTTGGCCTACGTTTATTTCGACGGCATCAAGGTAAAGAAAGATCCGGTCGAAGCCGCCAAGTGGCGGCTCATCGCCAAAAAGCATGGTTTCGAAGACGAAGAACTCGATGCGCGGATTGCGAACATGCCCAAGGCCGACCGCCAGAAAGCAGAAGCCGAAGCGTCCGCCTGGGCGGATCGTATTCGGGCCGATCCCGGCATGGCCGAACTCCAGTAGCCATTCACTGGGGCTTCGGCCTTTCAGTCGCCTTGCCACAGGGTCGAAGAGCCGTTAGAGCCCGGCTCTCCCCTTTTGCGCCCGTCCGGATCATCGAAATGAATAACGTATCGCCGACACTCAACGTCATGATCTCGGCTGCACGCAAGGCGGGGCGCAGCCTCACGCGCGATTTCGGCGAGGTGGAGCAATTGCAGGTCTCGATCAAGGGACCGGCCAATTTCGTCTCCGCCGCCGACCACAAGGCAGAGGACATCATCTTCAAGGAGCTGTCCAAGTCGCGCGGCACCTACGGTTTTCTCATGGAAGAGCGCGGCGAGATCATCGGCGCCGACAAATCGCACCGCTGGATCGTCGATCCGCTCGACGGCACGACGAACTTTCTGCATTCGAATCCGTTGTTCGCAGTCTCGATTGGCCTCGAGCGCGAAGGTCAGCTCGTTGCGGGCGTGATTTACAATCCGGCGAGCGACGAGCTGTTCACGGCCGAAAAGGGCAAGGGCGCGTACATGAACGATCGCCGCCTGCGGGTCGCGGCCCGCAAGAGCCTCGGCGATGCCCTCGTGACGACCGGAATTCCGCACCGCGGCCGCGAAGGCAAAGCGCGCTACCTGAAAGAAATGGACCTGCTGATGAACGAGGTCGCAGGCATCCGCCGGACGGGGTCGGCCGCGCTTGACCTCGCCTTCGTCGCGGCCGGGCGGTTCGACGCCTACTGGGAACATAATCTTCAGCCGTGGGACGTCGCGGCCGGCATCGTCATCGCCCGCGAGGCGGGCGCCTTCGTCACCGATTTGACCGGTAGCGACAAAATGATGGAATCCGGCGACGTCATGGCCGCAAACCCCCACATTCACAAAGCTTTGGGGTCATTCCTCTTCAATAAAGCCTGAATCGAGCCGCATAGCCGCGGGGCGGCCGCCACTTTGGCATGATGTTGCCCGTTTTCGATGGAACAGCCTTGCGCTAAGGTTCTGCAGGACCAGAGGGGCGTTCCGGAGGCAAGGACGAATGGCGAAGATCCGCCCGGGCGATGCTTCGGCACTGGCCCCGGTATCACGGCGGCTGACACCACCCGGTGTCTTTTTGCTGCGCATGACGATATTTTTGACGTTGGTGGGCTTTCTCGCCGCCATTCTGTTCGACCAATTGAAGCACTCGTTCCTGAACAACCCGGGCCTTAACGGCCTGATTGTCGGAACTTTGGCGCTCGGCATCGTTTACGCCTACCGCCAGGTCTTCCGCCTCTACCCCGAAATTCGCTGGGTTAACGCCTTCCGAATCTCGGACCCCGGCCTCTCGATCAGCGCCCGCCCGGTGCTGCTCGCACCGATGGCGACGATGCTGCGCGACCGGACCGGCACCCTTTCGCTGTCGACCGCCGCGATGCGCTCGTTCATGGATTCGATCGGCTCGAGGCTCGACGAAGCCCGCGACACCGGCCGCTACCTCGTCGGCCTGCTCGTCTTTCTCGGCCTGCTCGGAACGTTCTGGGGCCTCCTCGAGACGATCCAGTCGGTCGGCGCGGCCATCGACACGCTCGACAGCAAAGCGACCGACAACGTCCAGCTCTTCAGCGACCTGAAAGCCGGCCTTTCCGCGCCCCTGAAGGGCATGGGCACGGCGTTCTCGTCATCGTTGCTGGGTCTATCGGGTTCTCTCATACTGGGCTTCCTGGAGCTTCAGGCGAGCCACGCCCACAATCGCTTCTACAACGAGCTCGAGGAATGGCTGTCGGGCATCACCGAGCTGACGCCCGCTGGCACCGGCGCCCATACGAATGATTACGTCAATCGCCAGCTCCTGTCGGCGGTTGTCGAAATGCAGCGCTCGCTCGAGGACTTCGCGAACCGCGTCGTGGATCAGGCCGGTATGCCTGCAAAAGGCGTGGCCCCCCAGGAAGACGTCCGGGACCTCGCGCGCGGCGTCAACCAACTCGTCACGCAGATGCGCTCGGAGCAGAAAGTCGTCCGCGAATGGGTCGACGAACAGGCGCAAAGCCAAGCCGAGGTCGCCGCCATGCTGCGCAACCTTGCTGACGCCATGAAGCGCGGAGTTTAAAGGCGCATGGCACGCGGACGGTCCCGTCGCAGCGGTGAATACGGGGAGTTCTGGCCTGCCTACGTCGACGTGCTGTCGACACTGCTTCTCGTCGTCACGCTGCTGATGTCGATCTTCATGATTGCCCAATATTTCTCGGCACAAGAGGCCACGGGGAAAGACTCGGCCCTCCAGCGCCTGACCCAGCAGATCAGCGAGCTGACCTCGATGCTTTCGCTCGAGAAAGGCAAATCGCAGTCGGCCCAGGACGATCTTTCGGCGCTGCAAGCCTCCCTCTCGTCGGTGAAAGCCGAGAATGAGAAATTGACGGGCGCAGGTCTCGGCGCCGACGACCGCGCCAAAGCGGCGGAAGGCCGGATCGTCTCGCTGGGTGCCGATCTCGACAAACAAAAAAACATTTCCGCCGAAGCGCTATCGAAGGTCGACCTGCTCAATCAGCAGCTCGTCGCCTTGCGCCGCCAGATCGCCGCCCTGAGCGACGCGCTCGATGCGTCGCAGAAGAAGACGACCGAGAGCGACAAGACCATCAAGGATCTCGGCGCCCGCCTGAACACCGCGCTCGCGCAGCAGGTGCAGGAACTGAAGCGCTATCGCTCGGACTTCTTCGGGCGCCTCAGAGAACTACTGAAGGATCGCAAGGACATCCGCATCGCCGGCGATCGCTTCGTGTTTGAATCGGAAGTTCTCTTCCCGGCCGGATCGGCGACGCTGACGCCGGAGGGTGACGCCGCGATGGACCAGATCGCATCGGCGATCCTGGAGCTTCAAAAGGAAATCCCGCCCGACATCGACTGGGCGCTCCAGATCAACGGTCACACCGACGTCCGCCCGATCTCGAGATCGCAGTTTCCATCTAACTGGGAATTGTCGACCGCACGCGCGTCGTCCGTGGTCAAATATCTGATATCGCGCGGCGTCCCGCCCGATCGCCTCGTGGCCGCGGGCTACGGCGAATTTTCGCCGATCGATCCCGGTCTGACGGAAGAGGCCTTCCAAAAGAACCGCCGCATCGAGCTGAAGCTGACGAACAGATAACCCAGCGCGACCGGCGGCCGGCGCGCGGAACGCGTGCTCTCGTCATCCTCGGCCGAGCGTGGCGCAGCCACGTCGAAGGCCGGGGATCCAGCGCAAGACTCGCCGAAGGCGCCAAAGCTAATTCGATCAAGAAACTCCGACCGCGTCCGCGAGCCAACGGATCAGCTCGGCGTTGTTGTACGAGATATCGTACGCGAAACAGCCGAACAGGACGACAATGACCGTCAGTGCTCTCATGAGAGCAATGATCAGCATGCGGAAGTTAATGGAACGTTAAAGAACGTCCGTCGAGTTTCTCACTCGGCGGCTTCGCGCCCGAATTGAAGCTCGGCGAGATGCGCATAAATCCCGCCCCGGCGGACAAGCTCGACATGCGTCCCGGCTTCGACGATCCGCCCCTTCTCCATGACGAGAATGCGATCGGCTTTCTGAACCGTAGCGAGCCGATGCGCGATGACGATGCTCGTCCGGCCCTTCATCAAGTCTTCGAGCGCGCGCTGGACAGCCCCTTCGCTCTCCGCGTCGAGCGCGCTCGTCGCCTCGTCGAGCAGCAGGATGGGGGCGTTTTTCAGAATGGCGCGCGCAATGGCGATCCGCTGACGCTGCCCGCCCGAAAGCGAGGTGCCGCGTTCGCCGAGCTTTGTATTGTAACCGTCCGGAAGGCGGCGAATGAACTCGTCCGCCTGGGCCGCCGTCGCAGCCCGCCGAACTTCCGAAAGCGTCGCACCGGGCGTCCCGTAGCGGATGTTCTCCGCGACCGTATCGGCAAAAAGAGCAACGTCTTGCGGCACAAGCGCGATGTGACGGCGCAGCGCCGCGACGTCGGCGTCCCGTACATTCACCCCGTCGACGCGAACGACGCCTTCGTTCGGATCGTAGAATCGAAGAAGCAAATTGAAGATCGTCGACTTGCCCGCACCGGACGCGCCGACGAGCGCCAGCGTCTCGCCGGAACTCGCGCGAAACGATACGCCATCGAGCGCCTTCTCGGCGGGGCGCGTGGGATAGGCGAAGGTCACGTTCTCGAATGCAATGGTGCCGGTTGACGGTTCGGGCAACGGCGTCGGATGCTCGGGGGAACGGATATCTGGTACCGTCGCCATCATTTCCGAAAGCCGCTCGGCGGCGCCGGCAGCCTGGCTCATCTCGCCCCATACTTCCGAAAGCTCGGCCAGCGCGCCGGCTGCAAAAAGTGCGTAAAGAACGAATTGCCCGAGCCGGCCGCCGGTCATATCGCCGACGACGACCTCGGACGCGCCATACCAAAGCACACCCGTGACGCTCACGACGGTCAGCAAGATAGCGACGAAGGTCAGTGCCGCGCGGGCAAGCATCCGCCGCCGCGCAGCTGCGAACGTCCGCTCGACGGCGCGCGCAAAACGATCGGAAACCGTCTTCTCGTTCACGTACGCTTGCATCGTCCGGTAGGCGCCGAGGTTTTCAGAGGCGTATGCCGAAGCCTCGCCGAGCGTATCCTGAGCCTCCCGCGACAACCGCCGCACGGCGCGCCCGAATCCGACAAGCGGAAGCACGATGATGGGAATGGCGAGAAACACCAGCGCCGACAGATTGGGGCTGGTTATGAACATCATGACAAGCGCGCCGACCAGCATGATAGCGTTGCGTGCCGCCTGACTGAGCGCCGTCCCGGCGACCGCCTTGATCTGCGTGGTGTCCGCCGTCAGCCGGCTCATGATCTCGCCGGAGTGATTGAGATCGAAGTAGGCGGGGCCGAGCTTTGCGAGCTGCGCGAAGACCTTGGTTCGAAGGTCGGCAACAACCCGTTCGCCGATCCAGTTCACGAAATAGAAGCGGGCCGGGCTCGCGACCGCGATGACGAGGCCGATGGCGATGATCGTCAGGAAGTAGTTGTTGATCAGCGTTGAATCGTTGCCGCCGAAGCCGTTGTCGATCATCCGGCGGACAGCAAGCGGCACCGAAAGCATCGCAATCGCCGAGACGACCAAGGCGATGATCGCGCCCCACAGCGCGCCCTTGTGACTGAGAATCAGCGGCTTCAGCGTTAAGAGCGGCTTGAGCGCCAAGCGCTTTGACTGCCGCGTGTTTTCTTGGTCGGGCTGGGCCCGTTCGGAGCCCTGATCTGCTACGTCGCTGCTCATCGGCCTTTTTTGGTCCAAAGCTTGGGGAAACAAGATATTTCAACCCTGAAGCCGGCCCGGACCATGCCCCACCGGGCAGCCGGGCTCAAGAGACAATGGGCCGCTTTTTGGCCCGGAAGGCTTACGGTTTCCTCAGGTTAGGCCCGACTTGAGGCCGTTATCCGGCCTTGTGCGGCAAGCTTATCTCGGCTAAAGAACGCGCCAATTCAGTCCCCTCTGCACGTACCGGGGCCGAGGCTCGTCAGAGCTTCGCCGTGAAAATCGCATTCAAGACGGACACAAGGCCATGAAGAAAGACGCCGACCTTCACCCGGATTACCACCAGATCAAGGTGGTGATGACCGATGGAACGGAATTCACGACCTATTCGACCTATGGCAAGGCCGGCGACAAGCTGACCCTCGACATCGACCCGAACACGCATCCGGCCTGGACCGGCGGCGATGCGAAGTTGATGGACCGTGGCGGCCGCCTGTCGCGCTTCAAGAAGAAGTTCGAGGGCATGTTCTGATCGCCAAAGGCGTCGAACGCACTCTCTGGAAAAGCAAAGGCCCGGTCGCGAGACCGGGCCTTTTGCGTCCGAACTGAATTTGAATTCAGCTGAATTTGACTGAAAACGCGCGCTCGAGCATGCCCACCTGCTGCGCAACAGGATTGACGGCCGCTTGCGGCGTCTCGGCAGCGGAAGGCTTCGCCAACACGCGATCGAGCTGCGAGATGCGATCGTGAAGCTGGAAGCTTTCCTCGATCAGGCTCTGCAAACCTTGCGGAAGCTCGGTATAGCCCTTGACGTGCGACGGCCGGCCGAAAGCCTGTAGCTTCACGCGGCGGCGCTTCTTCTGAGCCTCTTCGTCGGAGATCTCACCCTCGCGCAGAGCGCGACGGATCAGGAGCCACGAAGCAAGGTCGAGCAGCCGAGTTGTGAGCCTCATGCTTTCGGTGGCATAGAGCACGCCCACGCCGCCTACGAGATCCTTGGCCTCTTTCCGGCCCGGTCCATCAAGGTAGCTCGCCGTGCGCTCGACGAGCGCCATGCCTTCCTTGAAGATGTGGTCAAACTGCTCGGAGGACTGAAACCGCTCACCGAACGAGACCGTTGTGGCGCCGCCCGCAGGCACGCCGTCCACGCGATATACGTTACTCATGACCCTCAACGATACAAACGCTTACCCGTCCGCAACTGCTACCACGAACTGACATTAGTGCACCATAGTTAAGAAGAATGCCCAAAACGGGGCATGTATCCCCACTTCCGGCGAACCTCCTGTGGACAATGCAAAAAAAGAGCCGCCCAAACGAGCGGCTCGAAAGTCAACAGTGAGGCGTCAACAAGCGGCAGAGGGACCGCTTTTATCCAGATGGCCTGGATCGAGGCTCAAAATGGCCGGATATGCTTAAAGTTCAGTTAAGTGAAACCGTCCGCTCACTGTTCCAGCGTTAGCAAATCGAAACATTGCGCCAAATTGATCCGATCCCAAAATCGGACAGCGCAAAGCGCATTTCAAATAGATGCTTCAGAACCGCTTCACGATTTGAATAGCGCGCGCGCGGCGGCTTCGTGCTGGCGCTTGCGATCGAGCTCCACGTTCACGCGCACGATCTCCGCATTGAGATCCGCGATCCGCTTTTCGAGCTCGGCGACCGACAGCGTTTCGAGATTGTCTCCGATAGCCGCGCCGCTCGGCTTCTTTCGCGGCATCAGATCATCGAGGTCCATGACTGATCCTCCAACTTTTCTTTTGGCGCTCAGTCTATTTGAGACGCGAAGGGGCGTCGAGAGTTGGTCGCCACAGCACGCGCCCGCTTGCCCCGCTTAGCTTCCCAGTGCATTCCTCTCGGCCATCTTCAATGAGAAAGCGAGCGAGATGAGTCTCCCGACATCGATGAAGGCCGTTGTGATCGCGGGATCGGGCGGCCCCGACGTGCTTCAGTTGACCGAAATGCCGGTGCCGCAGCCGAAAGCGGGCGAAGTCCTGATCAAGGTTGCAGCCGCCGGAGTGAACCGGCCGGACGTGCTCCAGAGGCAGGGAAATTATCCCCCGCCCAAAGGTCATTCCGAACTTCCTGGGCTCGAAGTCTCAGGCGTCATTGCAGCTCTTGGCGAGGCGGCTGGTCAATTCGCCGTTGTCGACCCGGTTATGGCTCTCGTTCCAGGTGGCGGATATGCCGAATTCGTCGCCGTTTCCGAGCTGTGCTGCATCAAAAAGCCGGACGCGATCTCATTCACCGAAGCGGCAGCGATCCCCGAAACGTTCTTCACTGTCTGGTACAACGTGTTCGACCGCGGGCACCTGAAGGCGCGCGAGAAATTCCTGGTCCACGGCGGCACGAGCGGCATCGGCGTCACCGCAATCCAGCTCGCAAAGGCGTTCGGAGCAACCGTCTTCACGACCGTCGGCTCGGATGAAAAGTGCGAAGCTGCCCGCGCCCTTGGCGCCGACGTCGCCATCAATTACCGGACGCAGGATTTCGCGCAGGTGATCAAGGGCGAGACCGCCGGCAAGGGTGTCGACGTCATCCTCGACATGGTCGGCGGCGATTACATCGAGAAGAACATTCGCTCGCTCGGAGACGATGGCCGCCTCGTCAACATCGCCTTCCAGAAAGGATCGACCGCAACGGTCGATTTCATTCGCGTGATGCTGAAACGGCTGACCCTCACCGGATCGACGCTGCGCATTCGCACCCCCGAGGTGAAAGGCGAAATTGCCCGCAGCATCGAGGAGCACGCTCTGCCGCTCATCGTCTCCGGCAAGATCAAGATACCGATCGACAGCACCTATCCCATGGCGCGCGCGAGCGAAGCGCACGCGCGAATGGAGAGCAGCGCGCACATCGGCAAGATCGTGCTGACAGTCGCCTGATCGGCAAATCGAGCGATCGGCCTACCAAACCAAACTTTGCATGAGAGCGACCGGCCGCGGTCCACCCGCTGGGAAAAGCCGCCCGGCCGCTCCCGTGAGGACCTCGTCGGAGCCGACGTGGACGCCGCTCGCGATGAAGACCGAACGAATGCCGAACCCCGCCGCTCCAGCGATATCTGTCGCGACGCCGTCACCGATCGCGAGCACGCGGTCTTTAGGAACGGGAACTCCGCGCAGATCGGACCCCGTACGCAGCGCCAGCTCGTAAATCGGCTGATAGGGCTTTCCGGCATAGCTCACGTCGCCGCCCAGCGCCGCGTAGGCGCTCGCGATTGCACCGGCGCAATAAATGATCCGGCCGCCGCGCTCGACCTTCAAGTCGGGATTGGCGCAGACCATCGGCACGTTGCGCGCCTTGAGCTGCTGAAGCTGCTCCGAATAATTTTCCGGCGTCTCGGTTTCGTCGTCGTAGAGCCCCGTGCAGACGGCGACATCCGCATCGTCCGCAGACGCCCCAGGCATTGCGCCAAGTCCGGCGAAGATCGGCAGATCGCGCGACGGTCCGATGTGCAGGATTGGCCGCCCGGCCCACGCTTCGATGAGGCTGCGCGAGACGTCGCCCGAACTCACGATGCCATCGTAAGCGGCGCGTGCCACACCGATACTGTCGAGCTGCCGGGTCACGCTGTCGTGCGGACGGGGCGAGTTGGTGACGAGAAGCGCAGTGCCGCCCTGCTTCCGGAAAGCCTCGCAAGCCGCAACGGTGGATGCAAATGGCCGAACGCCATTGTGCAGCACGCCCCAGATGTCGACGAACCAGAGGTCCGACGAGGCAGCGAGCGGAACGATGGAAGAGAACAGCGGAATGGCAGACATGCGGACCTTGCCCGAGGCCCGTTATGCGAAATGCGATATGCGACCTCGAATTGCGGCCTATAAACGAGCAGGAGCCGGACTGTCATCCGGCTCCGTCGTCACAGTCGGCATGTTCCGGCTGGTTACGCCGCCGCCGAGTGCTTAGCTGGACGGCTCCCATCGAGGTTGACCTGGCGGGGCGCACCGAAGAGCGGACCCTGGCCGAGCAGAATACCCGCATCGAGCAAGCGCTTCTGCATCGCGGCATCCGTGATACCGCTCGCTATGACCGATAGGCCCGCCAGCGTTACCCGCTGCAGGATTTCATCCGCCGGCACGAAGCGGTCGCGCGAGGTCATCCCCTCGAGCAGCGGTTGTGCGCCGAACCTGACGAAGCGGAAGCCCGCTTGCTGGAGCGCGGCAAAGTCCGTCCCCATGTGCGTCACCTCATCGAGCGCGAGGCGGAAGCCGAACGAATGCATGTCGCGCAGCGCCTGCCATGCGGACGGGGTAAATTCGTCGACCGCGCGTTGCGAGAACGTCAACACGAGCTGTGCGGAAATTCTCGGCCGGACTTCGTAGGCGTGAGCGAAGGATTCGAGGAACGCCCTGCTCGTGACCGACGAGCCGAGGAAGCTCGTCAGCAGCGAACCGCCCTTGTCGCGCGCGTCCATTCGCGACGCGAGAGCCGCGGCGCGATTGAGACGCGAGATATCGAAGCGCGTATCGAGATCGCCGCCGACCAGCGTGAAATCGTGTTCGCTTACGTCATGCGCTTCGCCGGAGGCCGAACGCAAGTTGGCCGTCATTTCATAATGGCTGACGGAATGCTCCGCGATTGTCACGATCGGCCCGAGCGTCACGTCGATCGCGTCGTCTTCGATCGCGCGAACGATCGAGGCGACACGCGGCGGCAATTCCGGAGCAGGCGCCGGCTCAGTACTGTATTCCAGGATAGGCAGGTCCGGCAGCGTCAGCTCTGGAAGCGGCGAGGCTTCACGCTGAATGCTGCCCGGATTTGCGCGCTCCATCTCAGCAAGGCTCAGCCCGCTTAGATATGGCTCATGGCGGCCCAATTCCGCGTCAGCTTCTTCTTCGCGGAACGTAGCGTCGTCGACGGAATCTTCCGGCTCGAAACCCGCAATACGCTCTGCAGTCGCCGGAATGACGAGTTCTCCAAGACCCTGGGACTGTACGGGCTCCGCCGGCGGCGAAACAGATGCAGGCGCAGGCGCCGGTTTCATCATCGACGGGCCCGTCATCGAAGCCGGTGACGAAACGGGCTTCGGTGCCGGTGTGGTCGCATCCAGTGTCGGAAGGTAATCGCCAAAGCCCGACGGCCGTTGGCGCATGCTGGTTGCAACGGCCCTCAGCGCACCGATGGAATCTTCGAGTGCGCTGGCGCTCGGCCTCGGCAGCTCATTCGCACGCGAAGACTTCGGCGCGCGCAGAGCCTCGGCGGCGTTCACCTCATCAGCGAGTTCCTTGATCTTCCGCTGCACCAGTTCGAGATCGCCTTCGATCGTCATCGCCACGCCGCCCTTCGGCATCGCATTCGCCGTAGCTGACCAGCTCGGCGGCGGTGTGAGCCCTTTCACCGGTGGCTGCGGTGGCTGAACATCGACGCGCCGCCGGAACGACCAGCGCTCGCGGCCGGTTTCAGGAACCGGCCTTTCGCTCGCCGGTGCCGAAAACACCGGACGGCCCTTTGGCTCCGCAGCGGGTTTTGCGGGAAGAGGTTCGCCAGCGGGCTGCATCGTCGCGTGCGGCGCCGAGCGGCCTGCCCTGTCGGCGTCAACGGATGCGAGCGGCCGGCCACTCGAGAGACCGGCTGCAGCGTGATGCGGCTGGGGCGCGCCGGCTGGCTGCGCCGGAGCAGCCTGCTCAGAGCGCGGAACCAAATTGCCGATATCGCGGCTAAGTTCGCGAATGCGCGATTCCGGTGTGCTCGAAGCTACCGGAGCACTTGTAGCTGCCGGCGCATACGGAGCTGCATTCGGAGCCGACGAAAGCGACGGACCGGGCGCCGCCACCGCTGGCGCCGGACGCGCCTGCGGGATCTTCTGCTTCGCGCCATTCGGCTTCACGTCATGGCGCGCCTGCGTAAACTCGGCTCGTGCAAGCTCCGCCCTGAGCAGCGCAATCTGCGCCGATTTCTGAACCTGCTTATGAATGAGCATCAACAGCGACAGCGCAACGGCGCCAGCGGCAATCGAGATCGGCATCGAAAGGCCGAGCTGCGAAAAGCACATCATCGTAATCGCCGCCGACACGATCAGAATTGATGCAACGATAAGCCCATCGCGCGATCGCGGCTCGCGAGGAGCGTCTGCATCCTGCCCCGTCGCCTGCAACGTCGCCTGACCCGTTGATGGCCCGCTGGCGTCACTCGCCGATCCATTCACGGGTCCATTCGTGGGGGCAACCATTGGACCTCGGATCGGGGCCGGCCCGGTGCCCTGCCCAGGAACTTGTCCGGCCCCCTGAGAGAGAGCCTGCGAAGGCGCAGCCGTGTCGAGTTGATCGACATTTGCTTGCGGCTTTGAATTGTCCTGCTTTGTCATGGTGTTCCAGGCTGCCTTCGATTCGTCTTGCTTCAACCTTCGCAGACAGATGAAGGGAAGCAATGTACCGGCGGCCGCTATCACCACCTTTTCGCGCGGCATCGCCACAACCAAGCAAATCATACTCCCGGCGGGGCGCGCCGGTCACATGATTCTATCCTTCGAACATATCGCCGGCAGCGGTGCATAGCCGCAAAAGCGCCCTTGACCCGTCTCCCACAAACCCGAATCGGCGCGCTGTTTAGATCTCGTTAGGCGAATCGGCGTGCTATCATCCGACCGACGGCGCCTCTCGCGTTTGTTGGTTTAGCGTATGTCTGGAGGGGAAGAGCGCATGTATATGGATCGAGTAGGTGCCAGCGTCGAAAGTGAAGTCTCGAGTGAGCTCGAGCGCGCGCGCATCCTGATCACGGGCCTGACTGGCGTCGCCGGCGTTGACGTTGCACGTGCCTTCGCAGATCTGAAGGCCCGGCTCGTTGTCCATACGACCGACCTTTCGCCCGAGTTGGTCGAACTCGCCGCCCTGCTCTCGCAGAGCGCCAGCGAAATTCGCCTCCACACCCTCGACATATCGACGGCCGATTGCGCCGCGAAATTCGCGCAGACATCGGCCCAGGCTTATGGCGGCCTCGATGTTGCAATCAACATGGCGACAATCTCCTCCGCCGAGATCCAGGCGATTCGTGGCGAAGGCGATCTCGAATCCCTCGTCTCGGCGAAGCTCGCGCCACTCGCACAGCTGACGCGCGTCGTCGCCAACCGCATGAACCTCGTGCTGAGCGAGGGCATGGTCCTGAACGTCTTGAAGATGCCTGAGCCGCAAGATCGCCGCTCGGCCGCTGTCGCCGGTTTTGCCCGGACGGCGCTGGCCGCGATGATCGCGAACGAAGCGCGCGAATGGGCGGGTAAAGGCATCCGCATCAACGGCGTCGGCCCGCGCGCCTTCTATGATGGCAGCCGCACTGGCGCTTATCTGACGAACGAGCCGGACGTGGCCACTTTGGCGCTCCACCTCGCCTCGCGCCGGGGACGCTCGCTCTCGGGTCACGTCTTCGATGCGGGCGGCCTCGACTTTTGACCTTACTTTCAGCTTTCTGCCCGCTGCGCGGGCCTGTCGAGCCATGAACGGGCTGCTCGATTGCATTTGATCATCGAACCGTCGATGATTAGCCCTCTCTCGGGAGAGAGAGACGAATGGACATCCGCCAGCTTCAATATCTGGTCGCCCTCGCCCGCGAAAAACATTTCACGCGCGCAGCCCAGGCCTGCAACGTCACCCAGCCGACGCTCTCGGGGCGTATCCGCCAGCTCGAGCTTGAACTCGGCGTGCCGATCGTCGAGCGCGGCCAGCGTTACCAGGGCCTGACCCAGGAAGGAGCGCGCGTCCTCAAATGGGCGCAACTCATCCTCAACAACTGGACCTCGATGCATCAGGAGCTGGCCCACCTGGCGATCAGCGATTTTGGGCTGACCGGGCGGCTGACACTCGGAGCAATACCGTCCGCGCTGCCGATGCTCCCTTACCTCACGCGCGACATTCAACGCCTGCACCCGCAGATAAACTTCACGATCATGTCGATGAGTTCGGAAGAAATCCTCCGCGGGCTGGAGGATTATTCGATCGACGCCGGCATCACCTATCTCGACAACGAGCCGATCAACGGCCTCATCGCGACGCCTCTCTATACCGAACACTACTGTCTTTTCATCCCAGATGGCCACACCTTCGCCGATCGCGAGACCGTGGCGTGGCGCGAAGCCGCCGAACTGCCGCTGGGGCTGCTGACTTCGAACATGCAGAACCGGCGAATCATCGACCGGGCTTTTCACGATGCCGGATGCCGCCCGTCACCCGCGCTTGAAACCAACTCGGTGATCAATCTTTATTCGAATGTCAGGCTGATGCAGCTCGCCAGCGTGATGCCGCACTATCTTTTGGATTTGCTCGGCAACAACTCTGGATTAAAAGCCATTCCCCTCGTTGAACCGAAGGTCGCCCACAGCGTCGGCCTTGTGACTCAGGACCGCGATCCTGTCGCACCCCTGGTGCGCGCTTTTCAGGCCGCCGCCGCTAAATTTTCAGTAAACATTATTTCTTGAAGAGAAATAAATGGTTAGTCGGCCATCTTTGCCTCAAACTGTGAGCTTCACCTCAGTTTTTGCATTGCCTCATCGGCGATATCTATGATGAGATCGACCATATCGATTTGAATCCCGGTACCGGATGCCACACTTAACGTCATGCGGCAAAGTGGCGTTTTGCGTCACGGCAACCGCCAACAAACACTGAGGAAACGCCACACATGGCGAAGAAAGCCGTAAAGCAAACGAACGGCTCACGGGTGGAACAATTCCCGGCCCCGACCCCTGCTGAGGTCGCGGCGCTGGCGTCATGCGCACGCCACGGAAACAAGCCTGACGAGCTTCTTGAGATCTTCCACGACTTGCAGCACCAGCTCGGCTACGTGCCCGATGCGACCTTGCCGGTCATCGCCAAGGCATTGAACCGCTCGCGTGCCGAAATTTACGGCGTGCTGACGTTCTACCATGAATTCAAACGCCATCCGGTCGGCAAGCACGTCGTTAAGATCTGCCGCGCTGAAGCCTGTCAGTCGATGGGCACTGACGCGTTGTGTCAGCACGCTGAGAAATCATTGGGCACGTCACTCGGTGGCACGACCGCTGACGGAATGGTCACCATCGAGCAGGTCTTCTGCCTCGGCAACTGCGCGCTCTCGCCTGCCATCATGATCGGCGAAAAACTTTACGGCAAAGTCGATCCTAAACGTTTCGATGAGATCATCGGCGGACTCGAGAAGGAAGCCGCGGAATGATCAAGATCTTTATCCCACGCGACGCTGCGGCCCTTTCTGTCGGCGCCGATGAAGTTGCAGCCGCAATCGCGTCCGAAGCGAAGAAGCGGAAACTCGAAGTCGAGATCGTCCGCAACGGTTCGCGCGGCATGCTCTATCTCGAGCCGCTCGTTGAGGTGACGACTGCGAACGGTCGCGTCGCCTATGGCCCCGTCGCGGCAGGCGACGTTGCGAGCCTGTTCGATGCAGGCTTTCTCGAAGGCAAGGCCCATGCGTTGGGCCACGGCCTCACGGAAGAAATTCCATATTTCAAAAACCAGGAGCGGTTGACGTTCGCGCGCTGCGGCATCACCGATCCTCTCTCGATCGAGGACTATCGGAGCCACGGCGGTTTCGTCGGCTTGGCGAAAGCCCTCCAGATGATGCCGATCGACATCGTAACGGAAGTGACGACGTCCGGCCTTCGCGGCCGCGGCGGCGCCGGCTTCCCGACCGGCATCAAATGGAAGACTGTCCACGATCTGCCGCCCGGCGAAAAGTACGTCGCCTGCAACGCCGACGAAGGCGACAGCGGCACCTTCGCCGACCGCATGCTGATGGAAGGCGATCCATTCTGCCTGATCGAAGGCATGACGATCGCGGCCATCGCGGGCGGCGCGCAGAAGGGATACATCTACGTCCGTTCCGAATATCCGCACTCGGTGCACGTCCTGCGCGAAGCAATCGAGATTGCGCGTCGCGCCAACTGGCTCGGCGACAATATTCAGGGAACTAAACATTCCTTCGATCTTTTCGTACGTATGGGTGCAGGCGCCTACATCTGCGGCGAAGAAACCTCCATGCTCGAAAGCCTCGAGGGCAAGCGCGGCATCGTTCGTTACAAGCCGCCGATTCCGGCCATCGAAGGCCTGTTCGGCAAGCCGACGATCATCAACAACGTGATGAGCTTCGCGGCCGTACCGATCATCATCGACAAGGGCGGCGAGTTCTATCGCGATTATGGCGTCGGACGCTCGCGCGGCACGCTGGCGTTCCAGATCGCAGGCAACATCAAGCAGGGCGGTCTCGTCGAGAAGGCTTTCGGCGTTACGACGCGTCAGCTGATCGAAGACTGGGGCGGCGGCACGGCGACTGGCCGTCCGGTTCGTGCCGTCCAGGTCGGCGGCCCGCTCGGCGCCTACATCCCGCAATCCAAGTTCGACGTCCCGATGGACTACGAGGAATTCGCCAAGGTCGACGCGATGGTCGGTCACGGCGGCCTTGTCGTCTTCGACGATACTGTCGACATGGCCAAGCAGGCGCGCTTCGCGATGGAATTCTGCACGATCGAAAGTTGCGGCAAGTGCACGCCCTGCCGCATTGGTTCGACGCGCGGAGTCGAGGTGATCGACAAGATCATCGACGACATCGATCGCACGAAGAATTTGGCGCTGCTCGAAGATCTTTGCGTGACCATGGCCGACGGCTCCCTCTGCGCGATGGGTGGCCTGACGCCGTTTCCGGTCATGAGTGCGGTTCGTGGATTCCCCGAGGACTTCCACAAGCCGTCGCCTAACAAGTTTCTCGCGGACGCTGCAGAGTAATTTCAGGATTAGACATCCTCAACGAGGACGCTCGATGAACCACCACGTCAAGCCGATGACTCTCATCAAAGAGATCGACTACGGCACGCCCAGCCCAGAGATCACCGACGCCACCAAGATGGTGACTCTCGAGATCGACGGACAAGAGATCACCGTTGCCGACGGCACGTCGATCATGAGCGCCGCGATGCAGCTCGGCATCCAGATACCGAAGCTCTGCGCGACGGATAGCCTCGACGCTTGGGGCTCCTGCCGTCTCTGTCTTTGCGAAATCGAAGGCCGCAGGGGCACGCCGGCGTCGTGCACGACGCCTGTCGCACCCGGCATCAAGGTCACGACGCAGAATGCCCGCCTCGCGAACATCCGCCGGGGCGTCATGGAGCTTTACATCTCCGACCATCCGCTCGACTGCCTGACCTGCGGCGCCAACGGCGACTGCGAGCTGCAGGACATGGCGGGCGCCGTTGGCCTCCGCGAGGTGCGCTATGGCTACGACGGCGAGAACCACGTTTTTGCGAAGCGCGCCGATGGCCAAGCAAACGATAGCTTCAAGCCGAAGGACCAGTCGAACCCCTACTTCCAGTTTGACCCCTCGAAGTGCATCGTCTGCTCGCGTTGCGTCCGCGCGTGCGAGGAAGTGCAGGGCACGTTCGCACTGACCATCGACGGCCGCGGCTTTGCTTCGCACGTCTCCGCTGGCATGGACGAAGAATTCCTGGCCTCCGAATGCGTCTCGTGCGGCGCCTGCGTGCAGGCCTGCCCGACCGCGACGCTGATCGAGAAGTCGGTCCTCGACCTCGGGCAGCCCGAACATTCCGTCGTGACGACCTGCGCCTACTGCGGCGTCGGTTGCTCGTTCAAAGCCGAAATGCGCGGCGAGGAAGTCGCGCGCATGGTGCCGTACAAGGACGGCGGCGCCAACGAAGGCCACTCGTGCGTCAAGGGCCGCTTCGCTTTCGGATACGCGACCCACAAGGATCGCGTGCTGACGCCGATGATCCGTGAGAAGATCACCGATGCGTGGCAGGTCGTGTCGTGGGACGAGGCGATCAACTACGCCGCGAAGCGCCTGAAGGAAACGCAAGCGAAGTACGGCAAGGATTCGATCGGCGGCATCACGTCGTCGCGCACGACGAACGAGGAAGTCTACGCTGTCCAGCGCATGGTCCGCGCCGCCTTCAATACCAACAACATCGACACCTGCGCCCGCGTCTGCCACTCGCCGACTGGCTACGGTCTGAAGCAAACGTTCGGTGAATCCGCCGGCACTCAGGACTTCAAGAGCGTCGACAAGACGGACGTAATACTTCTCGTCGGCGCCAACCCGACCGACGCACATCCGGTCTTCGGATCGCGCATGAAGAAGCGCATCCGTGAGGGCGCCAAGTTGATCGTCGTCGATCCCCGCCGGATCGAGCTCGTCCGCTCGGCGCACGTCGAAGCTTCATATCATTTGCAGCTCCAGCCTTCGACCAACGTCGCGATCATGAACGCCATCGGTCACGTCATCGCGACCGAGAACCTGATCGACCGCAAGTTCGTCAAGCGCCGCTGCGAGCCGACCGACTTCTATCGCTGGGAAGAGTTTATCAAGCGGCCGGAGAATTCACCGGAAGCGCTCGAATCGATCACCGGCGTTCCGGCACAGCAGGTTCGCGAAGCGGCCCGCCTCTATGCCACCGGTGGCAATGGCTCGATCTACTACGGCCTCGGTGTCACCGAACACAGCCAGGGCTCGACGATGGTCATGGCCATGGCCAACATCGCGATGGCGACAGGCAACATCGGGCGCGAGGGCGTCGGCGTGAACCCGCTGCGCGGCCAGAACAACGTGCAGGGCTCTTGCGACATGGGCTCGTTCCCCCATGAGCTGCCCGGCTACCGCCACGTCTCGGTTCCCGAGACCCGCGCCATCTTCGAGAAGGAATGGGACGTCAAGCTCGCAGCCGAGCCTGGCCTTCGCATTCCGAACATGTTCGACGCCGCCTCCGACGGATCGTTCATGGGCCTCTTTATCCAGGGCGAGGACATCGCCCAGTCCGACCCCAACACGCATCACGTCGAGCACGCGCTGTCCTCGATGGACATCGTCATCGTGCAGGATCTCTTCCTGAACGAGACGGCGGCGTTCGCGCACGTGTTCCTGCCCGGCACGTCGTTCCTTGAAAAGGACGGCACCTTCACCAACGCCGAGCGCCGCATCAATCGCGTACGCAAGGTTATGCGCGAGAAGCAGGGAATGCCGGAGTGGGAAGTCGTCTCCCGCATCGCGACCGCCATGGGCCATCCCATGCGCTATAACAATGCGGCCGAGATCATGGACGAGATCGCTCGCCTCACGCCGACGTTCGAGGGTGTTTCCTTCGATCGGATCGATGAGCTTGGCTCGATCCAGTGGCCGTGCAACGAAGAGCACCCGACCGGCACGCCTGTGATGCACACGGAAGAGTTCACGCGCGGTAAGGGCCGCTTCATGCTGACGGGCTTCGTCCCGACGGCGGAACGCTCGAACCGCAACTTCCCGCTCATCCTGACGACCGGCCGCATCCTGGCCCACTACAACGTCGGCGCCCAGACGCGGCGCACGGACAACGTCGCCTGGCATCCCGAGGACATCCTCGAGCTCCATTCGAGCGACGCGGAACTGCGCGGCATCAAGACTGGCATGAAAGTGTCGCTCGCGAGCCGCGTCGGCGCCACGACGCTCACAGCGAAGGTTTCCGACCGTATGCCGCCGGGCGTCGTCTATACGACCTTCCATCACCCGGTCACGGGCGCCAACGTCATCACCACGGACAACTCGGACTGGGCGACCAACTGCCCCGAGTACAAGGTGACGGCGGTGCAGGTGACCGTCTCCAACCACCCGTCCGAGTGGCAGGAGGAATGGCAGGAGCGCGAAGTCGAGAACAAGCGCATCGCCAAGGAAAAGAAGCTGGAACCGGCCGAGTAATCTCGGCCCTCCAGCCTGGAGCTGAATTGCGATGAATGTCGTGCCGAAGGACGTCAAGCAGCCTCATGGTGGAGCGGAGCTTTGCTCGCGCCCCGCCGTGGGCGAGCTGCAAACGGCGTCCGGCACGCAGTCCGTGACGTGGCAGCTCCCTGAGGAGGTGCCCGTCGCGCTGCAGATCAATTCCGAGCCCTACACGGTCATGATGTCGACGCCGGCGGATCTCCGCGATTTCGCCGTCGGCTTTCTCGTCGGCGAAGGCATCGTCCCGGATCCGTCCAAGATTCAGGGCATCCTCGTGATGCCGGTCGAAGGCGGTATGGCCATCGACGTCGCCGTGCCTGAGACCGCGATCGAAACATCGCGCCTCGCGCGCCGCGCCATGGAGGCCCGCACGGGTTGCGGCCTCTGCGGTGTCGAAGATATCGAATCCGCCGTTCGGCCCTTGCAGCGTCTCGGCCGGACATGGTCGCCAAGTCCTGACGCGATACGGCGCGCCGAGCAGAACCTTTTCGACCACCAGCCGATGAACCGCTTCAACAGGTCGGTTCACGGCGCAGCTTGGGTATCGAAAGACGGCGAGATCCAACTCGTCCGCGAGGACGTCGGACGCCACAACGCTCTCGATAAACTCATCGGCGCCCTCTACACGCAAGGCATCGACCGGACGGACGGTTTCGTCCTGATGACCAGCCGCTGCAGCTTCGAACTCGTGCAGAAATCGGTCACAGCGGGCATCCAGGCTCTGGTGACCGTCTCCGCGCCGACCGTCCTCGCCCTCGAACTCGCCAAGAAAGCCGATCTCTTTCTGGCGTCTCGCGGACCAGGTGGCCCCGTCGTATTCCATTCCTGATCAACCCAATCCAATCTCAATCGAGAAACCTGATGCAAGCTTCCGATCTCGTCCGCATGGCTAATCAAATAACGGACTACTTCGCCGTCTACCCGAAGCCCGAAGCCATTGACGGCATCTCCAAGCACATCCATGCCTCGTGGGAGCCGCGCATGCGCAACGCTCTGAAGGCCCACATCGATGCCGGCGGAGAGGGCTTGTCGCCCTTGTTTCTCGAAGCGATGGCCGATTACTTCAAATGGCCCAAGACCCCGGCGAAGGCAGCTACACGCTGACCCGGGAACGCACGGCTAGTAGGGCGTTCCGTCCTTGTGCGTGAATAGCCAGCGGCCGTCCGCGCCGAGACGCGCTTCGAGATCGTCGGCCGGGTAGGTGCCGGTGTCACCGGGCGTCCTATCTCCGACTTCGAGGTAGACAACGTCGCGATCCGTCCGGTTGACGAGCTGATGCGCGACGCCGGCTGCGGGAAAGCCCGCGCACATTCCCGGCGCGAGTTCGATCTCGCCTCCATCCGTTACCAGCGTCGGCCGGCCTTCGAGAATGTAGACGAATTCATCCTGCTTGCTGTGCCGATGAAGAAGCGCAGACTCCCCGCCGGGCAGAAGCCGCGTGAGATTGACGCCAAAGTTCTTAAGCCCGAACTGATCGCCGAGCGCACGCTTCTCCCTCTTCAGCATCCGTGAAAAGAATGGCTCGGGATAATTCGAGGGTTTCGTTCTCGGTGGCACCGCGGCCGCCACGACCGCTAACGGAAGTCCCTTGCTTTCCCCCGACATTTTCGTCTCCGCAATGAATATCGCGCGACACGTTTAGCAGCTCTGCAACAAAAAAGGGCGGCGCGAGCCGCCCTTTTCCATTCTGATCCAATGGCCGGCCTTACTCGGCAGCCGCCCTGTTCGCGGCAAGCACCTGATCGCGTAGCCGCCCGCCGACCTCGGACAGATGATCGAATCCGAACGTGAACGAGCCGACACCGGCCGTCGCGGACCTCAGATCAATGATCAGGTTATCCATCTCCGCTTCCGGAATATGAGCCTGGATCAAATCCCATCCGGGCCACCCCGGACGTGCGTCGAAACCGAGGATCTGGCCGCGCCGCTGCGAGATGATGCCGTTGATCCGGGCATTCGACTCCGACGGCACCGCAATCGATACGGCCATGATCGGCTCGAGCAGAACCGGATTGCACTTCGGCAACCCTTCCGTCATGGCGAGCCGCCCCGCTTGCCGGAAGGCCATGTCGGAGGAGTCGACCGAGTGAAACGACCCATCCGTCAGCGTCACCGCGACGTCGACGACGGGAAACCCGAGCGGACCTTCGCTGAGGTAATCGCGCACGCCGATTTCGACCGAGGGAATATAATTCTTCGGAATGGCCCCGCCGGTGATCGTCTCACTGAAGGTGATGCCGCCGCTTCTGGGTAACGGCTTGATGTCGAGCTTCACATCGCCGAACTGGCCATGCCCGCCCGACTGCTTCTTGTGCCTTCCGCGAACCTCAGTCGCCGACCGGATGGTCTCCTTGTATCCGACACGCCGCTTCTCGCGCGCCACGTCGATACCGTACTTGCGCATGAGCCGCTCGAGCGCCACTCGAAGGTGCATCTCGCCCTGTCCGTGCAACAGGATTTGATGCATCTCGGCATTGTGTTCGAGCAACAGCGACGGGTCTTCGTCGATCAGCTTGGCGACGGCGGACGAAAGCTTCACCTCGTCCTTGCGATCCTTGAGGCCGAGCCCAATTGCGAGCGCCGGTTGCGGTGCCTCTGGTACGCGTAGTCGTGCGATCGCCGTCTTGCCGACTGCGATCGTCTCGCCCGAGTGGATGGAATCGAGCCGTCCCAGCGCCACCGTATCGCCCGCCTTGGCGGGCCCGCGCTTGATCGCCTCTTCGCCGCGAATGGTGAAAATACCGGCGACGCGCTGCTCCTGCCCGCTGCTGCCGGTCACCGTCGCACCATCCGCGATTTCACCTGCAAAAACGCGCGTATACGACAGTTTTCCACCCGCCTTCGTATGCACGCTCTTGAAGACGTACGCCGCGGATTTGAGACCATCGAGCCCCAACCGCTTCGCCGTATCTTCAACGGACGGACATTCGTGACGAAGCGCCTTCAACAGCCGAAGGATTCCGTGCCCGTGCTCCGCCGAGCCGATGAGGACAGGGCATATCAGGCCGTCGCGAAGCTCCTTGGAGAGGTCGTCGAAAACGCGGTCGTTTGGCGGCGGAATGTCTGCGAGCAGCTGCTCCATCAGTTCATCGTCGTAATCGGCGAGCTTCTCGAGCATCTGGAATCGCGCTTCCTTCTCGCGCGCTTCGATCGCCGACGGCAGCTCGATGATCTTGCTCGACGCATGTTCGCAGTAGACGTACGCACGCTCCGACGCGAGGTCGACGAAGCCCGTTGCTATCCCGTTTTCCCAGATCGGCATCTGGCGCAGCACAAGCGGTTTGGCGCTTGCCGGCTGCAGGCTCGGAATGACGTCGTGAACCGGAATGGGCGAGGTATCGATCTTGTTCAAGAACACGATGTGCGGAACGCCGGCGTCATCGAGTTGCTTGAGAATGACTTGGAGAGCCGAGACGCGTTTCGGATCGGCTTCGCAAACGACGACGGCCATATCGCAGGCAGGAAGCGCGAGTGTCCCCTCATGCGCGAACTCGACGGAGCCTGGACAATCGATAAACGTGAAATTTTCACCGAGAAATGAGGTGTCCGCGACGTTGAGGCCGACGCTCATCGCGTGCTCGCGGGCCTCTGGCGAATTATCGCCGACCGTCGAATTTTGTGCGATCGAACCGGCCCTTGAAATGCTGCCGGTGCGGGCGAGTATGGCTTCGAGAAGTGTCGTCTTACCGCTGGCGAAGGGTCCGATGAGCGCAACGCATCGCGCGCCTCGGACCCCAGACCTGGTACTTTGATTGCCGTTTCCGCCCTTCGGGCCATCTGAGCTCGTCATGATTGCCTCCGATGTTGCGAGGCGCGCGACCATGCACGCCGCGCCCCGCACCTCGGAAGAGAGCGGCTTCCCGAATGCTCGCTCCAAAGTAGAAGAGGCACAACGGGAATCACCGCACAGTTTCGTGAAAAATTTATTGCAACGCGGTAGAACTACTGAATATGCGAGGATCTATACTGCGCTGCCAAAGCTACTTCTCGCGATATCCTTCCAGAGGGGTCCGGAAAGACAAAAATAACTTGAATAACTTTAAACTTGTCGCATTGTGAACTCTTCCGGCGTTTCGCGCGTTCATAGGGCACTGGCGAGAAATACGGAACGAGCCAGAGGGATATTGGCTCAGGAAATGCGAGGCTGGGTTATGAGTATCGAAACATTGATGTCCGCGGCCAACGCTGCTGGATATGTCATGGCCGCCGAAGAACAACTCCCCGACGCTTTCGGCGCCGAACCTCAGGTGTTTGAATTCAAATCGCAGCCGCCGACGGCTATCGCGATTTGGCGACCGGTTGTCCCAGCCGTCGATGGCAAGCCGCTTACAGGCCACATTGCCAACGCTTGGGACTGGTTCACCGAGCGCTTCGTTCATCACGGCGCAACGCCGGCCTGAGAAACGAACAACGTTCCTCTGAATTTGCAAAGCGCGCGGCCGAAGTCGCGCGCTTTTTGTTTCGCGGATTGTGATCTCAGGTGAGATTTCCGCAGAAGCGCTGAATGCGCGTGCAGGCATCCTTCAACGACTCGGTCGAAGCCGCATACGAAACGCGGAACGACGGCGATCCTTCGAAGGCCGCTCCGTGGACGACCGCGACGCCTTCTTCCTCGAGCAAAGCCGTGACGAAATCTTCGTCGTTATTGATCACCGTGCCCGTTTTGCTCGTCTTGCCGATCAACGCCTTTATGCTCGGATAGACGTAGAACGCACCCTGCGGCTTCGGGCACTGCAAGCCCTTCGCCTGGTTCAGCATGCTGACGACGAGATCGCGGCGCTCGACGAAAATCTTGTTGTTGGCGGCGATGAAGTCTTGGGGCCCGTTGAGAGCTTCGACACCGGCCCACTGCACGATCGACGACGGATTGGATGTCGACTGCGACTGCAGCTTGCGCATGGCGTTGATGAGCACTTCGGGCCCCGCCGCATAGCCGAGACGCCAGCCGGTCATGCAATAGGCCTTCGACAGCCCGTTCATCGTCAGCGTGCGGTCATAGAGCTTCGGCTCGACTTGCGCCGGCGTTGCGAATTTCAGTCCGTCGTAGAGCAGGTGCTCGTACATATCGTCCGTCAACACCCACACGTGCGGATGCTTCAGGAGAACGTCCGTCAGCACTTTGAGGTCGGCAGCCGAATAAGCCGTACCCGTCGGGTTGGACGGCGAGTTGAAGATGAACCACTTCGTCTTCGGCGTGATCGCCTTCTCGAGTGCTTCCGCCTTCAGCTTGTAGCCGTCTTCGATGGTCGTCTCGGCGAAGACGGGCTTGCCGCCGCCAAGCAGTACGATGTCGGCATAGGAAACCCAGCACGGCGCCGGGATGACGACCTCGTCTCCCGGATTGAGCGTCGCGAGCAGCGCGTTATAGAGCACCTGCTTGCCGCCCGTGCCGACCGAAACCTGGCTCGGTTTGTAGTCGAGGCCATTGTCGCGCTTGAACTTCGCGGCGATCGCCGCCTTGAGTTCGGGTATGCCGTCGACGTCCGTGTACTTCGTCTTGCCCTCGTCGAGCGCGCGCTTGGCAGCGTCTTTGATGTTCTGCGGCGTATCGAAATCGGGCTCACCGGCCGACAACGAGACGATGTCTCGTCCTTGCGCCTTGAGCTGCCGCGCTTTCATCGAAACGGCGATTGTCGCGGAGGGTTGGATTCGGTTCAGAGTGTCGGCGATGAAGCCCATGTTCAAGCGGCCTGTTATCGGAGTGAGTTATCGGGATTGAAATTAAGCGTTTCGCGTCGCGAAATAAGCGGCATGGACCGAAATTGCAATGTTTCCCTGCTGCAAGGCAGCGTTTTCCCTGGAGCGGGGCAGCCGTCGCAACCTCTGATGCGACGGCGCAACAAATGCACCAAAATCATCCGGAAAGCGCCATTTGATAAGCTTGCGCCATAATCCGAACCCAAGGCCGCCCAGAAGCCCGGTTCAACATTCACCCAACGTGATCTGCTTACCAAGTTGATGACGAGCGGGAGGAATTGAGACGATGCCAGCCAGCGTTCAGCCGGAATCTCGTGCGCGTCTACGGAACGGCGCGGCGAACTCGAAGAAGTACCGATGCCACGTTTGGCGGCCATTCATAGACGCCACCGTCGCCGGATTGGCATTTGTTCTGGTCTCGACGCTATTTGTGGCGCCGGTCAATGCCGGGACGAGCCCGGCCGCATTCGCAGGCCTCGCACGCGCCGCCAGTCCGGCCGCCGTAAAGGCCCTCGCGGAGCCGGGCCCGCTGCCCATCGTCGCCATAGCGACCGCCAGTTCCCCCGCCGACGCGGTCTACCGCCAAACCAGCCAAACGGCTGCCTGGGGATTGCTCGGGGTCGCATTCTCCCTGATGGCCGCACTGAACTTAGCGTTTCTTAGGCATCTTCGGCGAACCTACACCCCGAATCTTGCCGTTTCCACCGGCCGGGCTAGGGTATGCGGCCGATGTGGCGTGACGCGCTATTGAATTGCCTTAATCTCGACTGTACCTCTGGGAGCGGCGAGCGGGCATCTGCGCCGTTTTCGCCAACCTGATAGGAATGCTGGAGGCCGAAGCATGACGAAGCAGGAACTGAGACCATTCTGGTTGGGCTTGACGGCCGGCGCCGCCGTTGCCGCCATCGCTGGCGCGTTGTTTTTCGCCAACAGCGAAACCGTCCTCCGGAAGAGTTTCCAGACTGCCCTCAACAGAACCAGCGTCGAGGCCAAGCAAGTCGCATCGGCCACCGCCCCGATCTCGGGTTCGGAAGACTTTTGGCTGACCGCCATGCGCGACGGCACCACCCCCGTTACCAAGGCTATCTCTGTCGGCGATCAGATATCGATGAACCTCGGCGGCGTCCGGCGCACGCTCGAAGTCGCAACCGTTGCGGACTTCTCGCCGCAAATCACCCAGATCGACACGTCGTCGGGGCCAAGCCACTTGGTGCTCGTGACGGCGCGTGACTTGGGCGACACGGCCGCTCGGCCGATCCGCTTCGTCATGGAAATCCAACAGGGCGGCGCTCCAGTCGTAGCTGGCCGCGCCGGCCGCACGCTTTAACGGCTTTGAGCGCCTGCGATGGCGGCCGGCTCCTCGCAAGAGGAGCAGCCATCGCCAACCAAAATCCAGCCTCACCACGGCTGCTGTTCATTGTCCTGAAAAAATCCGCCGTTCGGCCCTGCACTATCCAGCGTCGCGAGCCAGATGGCGGTTTCCGCGCCCTGCTCCGGCGAACGAGGCGCAGCCTCGCCCCCCATGGCGGTCCTGACCCAGCCCGGCGAGCAGGCGTTGACCTTCACATTCGTGCCCGACGCCCTGACTTCAGCAGCAACAACGCGCGTCAAAGCATTCAGCGCCGCCTTCGACACGCGATAGGCCGGATATCCTGAGCCCATGTTGCTCAGCTGCCCCGCAAGAGACGACATGTTGACGACGCGCCCATAGCCCCGTGTGAGCATGCCGGGCATGAGTGCACGCATCGTAACGGCCGCTCCCAACACGTTCGTCTCCCACGTTCGCTCGAAGACGTCGTCCGTCATGTCGAAGAAACTGGAGTCGAAGCCACCCGGGCCGTCGATCAGAATAGCGGCGTTGTTCACGAGGACATCGATCGGTGAAGACGTGAGTTCCAGCTCGCTAAGCGCAGCTGACAAGCGTCCCGAGTCCGCCAAGTTGAGAACAACCGGCGTAACGGTGACGCCTGCCTTCTCGAAATCCTCTGACGCTTTGACCGCCTTATCGCGCGTTCTCACACCGGCGAGGACGTTGAAACCCTGGGCCGCGAGCTGACGGGCGATCTCAAATCCGATGCCCCGGCTGGCGCCCGTGACGAGCGCGGTTTTGGAATTTTCCGTGTGCGGCATGATGCGCCTCCGCGCAAAGAATACCACGTCGCCACCGCATCTTGCCGCCATAAGGAAAAACCCCACCGGGGACGGCGGGGTCTCTCACCTAGTCGATTATGCGGTGGCCGGCTTCTTTATTTCTTCTCTTCCGRCTTCATCATGTCCTTCGAGTGCATCATCTCATGCTTGCAAGTCTCACGGAATTTCTTCCGCTCCTTGCCGTGCAAGCCCTTCGCATCCGCCTGCTTCGAGCATTCCATGGACGCAGTCGACTTTTCGGCGGCGGCGAATGCGGCTCCGGTGCCCATCACGAACGTGGCGGCAACTGCAGCAGCAATCAATCTGGTGGTGATCATTGAAGTCTCCGTATTCGCTATTTGGGTTATTGCCCGCCAGAACCGGCCGAATGGGGTTCGGCCGGAAGCGGCCCCCAACTCCCAACCGGATAACGCACGAACACCAAGTTGGTCCCGCTTCGCTATCACCACGCGAAGAACGACCGAACTTACTCTTCCGTAAGGAGAATTTTGGGGAACCAATTGCTCCGAATTTTAGGTATTGCGCAGACGTGACACTGTAGCGTCAAAGTAGCGTCAGATCGGTATTTATGACTAAGGCCTCCTTTCCTATATTCAAGTCCGTGTCAGCACCAACCAAAACACCCGGTCCGAAAGCACCCCGCCCTTCCCGCGGCAAGTCGGGAAAGCCGACTCAGCCTCCTATGGAGACGGAGGCCGGAACGCCGGGCTTTGGAGAAGCGGGCTCCTATTTCGCACCCGCAGACTTTTCGCCGAAGCGCGGAGCGACGGGCCTTCCCAGTCTGCCTGCGCTGCGTCAGTCGGGTCCGCGCCCGCCGATGGGCAGCGAAAGCCTGACCGACAGCCTGACAGCGCTCCTGACCAAGCCACAGGAGCGCTCCGAGCGGGCGAACGAACTGTTGTCCCGCCAGCCGCTGATGGCGACGCACCCGATCGTCTCGGGCGGCATGCCGATCTTCGTTCCCCATCGGCCGGAGCGGCCGGAGAAAAGCGAAGGCGGCGTTCCCTTCAAAATTGTCTCGGAGTACGAGCCGAAAGGCGATCAGCCGCAAGCCATTGCGGAGCTGGTCGAGGGCGTCGGCAAACACGACCAAAATCAGGTGCTGCTGGGCGTAACGGGCTCCGGCAAAACCTTCACGATGGCACACGTCATCGAACGGACGCAGCGTCCCGCGCTCATCCTTGCGCCGAACAAGACGCTCGCAGCGCAGCTCTACGGTGAGTTCAAGAGCTTCTTCCCAAACAACGCCGTCGAATATTTCGTCTCTTATTACGACTACTACCAGCCCGAAGCCTACGTGCCGCGTACCGACACCTACATCGAGAAAGAAGCCTCGATCAACGAACAGATCGACCGCATGCGCCACGCCGCGACGCGTGCGCTGCTCGAGCGCGACGACGTCATCATCGTCGCGTCCGTGTCGTGCATCTACGGTATCGGCTCGGTTGAAACCTACACGGCCATGACGTTCACGGTTCGCGTCGGAGAACAGCTCTCGCGCGACCAGTTGCTGGCCGACCTCGTCGCGCTTCACTTCCGCCGCAACGATCAAAATTTCGTCCGCGGTACGTTCCGCGCGCGTGGCGATACCGTCGAAGTCTTCCCGGCCCACTTAGAGGACCGCGCCTGGCGTTTCTCGATGTTCGGCGACGAGATCGAGTCGATCGTCGAGTTCGATCCCCTGACGGGCAACAAGACCGACGAGCTGGCGCTCGTGAAGCTCTACGCGAATTCGCACTACGTGACGCCGAAGCCGACGCTGCAGCAGGCGATCAAGTCGATCAAGAAGGAGCTGAAGCAGCGCCTCGAAGAGCTTTATGCCTCCGGCAAGCTTCTCGAAGCCCAGCGTCTCGAACAGCGCACGACGTTCGACATGGAAATGATGGAAGCCACCGGCTCGTGCGCCGGCATCGAAAACTATTCGCGCTATCTGACGGGCCGCAATCCCGGCGATCCGCCGCCGACGCTGTTCGAATACCTGCCAGACAACGCCCTCGTCTTCGCCGACGAGAGCCACGTGACAGTGCCGCAAATCGGCGGCATGTTCCGCGGCGACTTCCGGCGCAAGGCGACGCTCGCGGAGTATGGCTTCCGCCTGCCCTCCTGCATGGATAACCGGCCGCTCCGCTTCGAAGAATGGGACGCGATGCGGCCGCAATCGGTATTCGTGTCGGCAACGCCCGCAAGCTGGGAACTCGAGCAGACCGGCGGCACATTCGCCGAGCAGGTCATCCGCCCGACCGGGTTGATCGATCCTCCCGTCGAAATTCGTCCCGCGAAATCTCAGGTCGACGATCTTCTCGACGAGGTTCGCCAGGTCTCGCTGAAAGGCTACCGCACGCTTGTCACTGTGCTGACTAAACGTATGGCCGAAGACCTGACCGAGTACATGCACGAGAACGGCATTCGCGTGCGCTACATGCACTCCGACATCGAAACGCTGGAGCGTATCGAGATCATCCGTGATCTCCGCCTCGGCGCTTATGATGTGCTGATCGGCATCAACTTGCTGCGCGAAGGTCTCGACATTCCGGAATGCGCTTTGGTCGCCATTCTCGATGCCGACAAGGAAGGATTCCTGCGCTCGGAAACGTCGCTCGTGCAAACCATCGGCCGCGCCGCGCGCAACGTCGACGGCAAGGTCATTCTTTACGCCGACCAGAAGACCGGGTCGATGGAACGCGCGATGGCCGAAACCGACCGGCGCCGCGAGAAGCAGCTTGCTTGGAACGCGGCGAACGGCATCACGCCGGAAAGCATCAAGCGCAACATTCAAGACGTCATGCAGTCGGTCTACGAGCAGGACCATGTGACGGTCGATGCCGGCCTCGCCGATGGCGAGAACGTGCAGGTGCTCGGTCACAACTTGCAAGCCGTCATCGCCGACATGGAGCGGCGCATGAAAGAAGCGGCGGCCGATCTGGAATTCGAAACGGCAGCGAGACTGCGCGACGAGGTCAAGCGCCTGCGCGACACCGAACTCGCCATCGCCGACGATCCATTGGCGCGGCAGTCCGAAGTCGAAGACAAAGCCGGCAGCTTCAAAGGTTCGCGAAAGTACGGCCCGAGCGCGAACGTCCCTCCGTCCAAACCCGATGCGAGCCGCGTAAAAACAGAATACGAGCCCGTGCAGCCGACGTATGCGCAGTCCACGTCTCGCGTTAAGAAGCCTTCGCTCGACGACATGGGGCCGGGTACGGACCGGCCTGTCCCGGCGCGCACGCAACATGTCGATAGCCGCGTGAAAGCCGGCGCATTCGGCGAGAAAATCGCAGGCCCCCATAAACCGACGCTCGACGAAATGGGGCCGCACGCATCGCTGCCCGTGAAAGCCGGCGAAAAGCCTTCGCGCATCACCATCCCGACGCAAACCCGCGAATTCGGCGGGCAAGGCGAGAAGAAGGGCCGCCGCGGCCGCCCCCGCAAAACCGGACGGCCCGGCCAGTAGGACTAGGCAGTAGAGGCCGCAGATTTTCCTACGTTTGATCGGTTGCGCGATCTAACATCCGCGACAACGGGGAGCACCACCACAATGGAGGCTCTCATGGCAACGTTTATCATTCTTGCGAACTTCACGGACAAAGGCATTCACGACGCCAAAGACACCATTAGCCGTGGCGACAAGTTCAAAGCCATGGCCACGAACGCTGGCGTCACGGTCAAGGACATCTATTGGACGATCGGCACTTTCGACTCCGTCGCGATCTGCGAGGCGCCCGACGATGAGACGGCCACCGCGTTATCGTTGAGCGTTGCCGCTCGCGGCAATGTCCGAACGCAAACGCTGCGGGCCTTTTCGTTCGAGGAAATGGGCAGAATCCTCAATAAAATGGTGTGAGCGACATCGGCTAAAGCGCCTCAACCCGCCCCTTGCCGCAGGGCGGAACTCCGATGAGCTCGATTGGTTGTTTCTCAGTTGCAAGGCAATCGAGGACCCTCCAATGCCCAAGATCTCGAAGGCAAAAATTCTCATTCTCGCGACCGACGGTTTCGAGCAATCGGAACTCGACGTTCCGCGCGAAAAGTTGAAGGCGGTCGCCCAGCTCGTGCATGTCGCCGCGCCGAAACAGCGAAAGCAGAAGGACTCGATCATCGGCTGGCAAAATCATGACTGGGGCAAGCCCGTCAAAGTCGACATGGAACTGGGCGAAGCGTCGACCTCGCTCTACGACGCCATCGTGCTGCCCGGCGGCCAGATGAACCCCGACACGCTGCGCCAGAACCCCGAAGCGATTAAGCTCATCAAGGCCTTCCTCGCCGACGGCAAAGTCGTCGCCGCGATCTGCCACGCACCGTGGCTGTTGATCGAAGCCAACGCCGTGCGCGGCCGGAAGGCGACATCTTACACCTCGATCAAAACGGATATGATCAACGCCGGCGCCAACTGGGTCGACGAACCCGTGGTATCCGACGACGGCATCGTAACGAGCCGTAACCCCGGCGATATCGAAGCCTTCGTTGCGAAGATCATTGAGGAGATCGAGGAAGGAAAGCACGACCGCGCCGTCCTCGCCGCGTAAGAATAACTGCGGCCGCCATCGACCGGCGGCCGCAGTAACCTCATCGCATTCCAATTCGAGCGCCCAATTCGCGAGCTAAGGCCGCCAGGGGGTCTTCGCCACGCCCAACGATTTGATCATATCGCTCGCGTTGACCGTGAGCCCGCCCGGCATTTGCAGGTCACCAGCCTTTACTCCGGCGGGACAAGCATCCGAGAGCCACTTCGCCTTTTGCGTTGTGACAATTTTCTGAGGAGCGTCGAGACCGCTGATCTCGCCGCTGATGGTCATCTGATAGGCAGATTGGAAATCGCCGGTGATCACCACATGCGACGTCGTCTTCATGGACTCCATCGTACACGTCGAATCCCAAACGTAGGCATCGCCCTCACGCTTGATCTGGCGCTCGGAGCACATGCTCTGCATTGCGTCGGTTCCTGCATCCATCATGGCTTTATCGGTCGCCGCATCGATGCAGGCATGGAGCGTCATCGGCGGCGCATTCTCTTTATGCGTCATGACGATTTCCCAATAACCAGGCTTACGCGCCGGAAGCTCGATCGGGTCGGCGGCAGCTGACACTGCGAAAGCAAGGAAGAGGACGGGCGATAACGTCCGAGAGGTCATCTTCAAGTTCAAGGGCAATGCTCCGGGCTGATGGCGTCCATGTCGCGCCAATTTTCCCGAACTGGAACCCGTTCGCTAGTCGAATTTTTGACCGCGGCCCGCTCTTCGACCAGCCCGGTCAGCTAGCGATCGAACGAGGAGGCTTCGTGCGCGTCGTCTCGATGCTCTTTAAGATCAGGAGCAGGGTATGGCGAACGGCCTCGTCGACCGTTTCGACGATGTGCCCCGGTTCAGTCAGGTTTGCCGGGACCCACACGAGTTGCCGATCCACCGCCCGCCAGCTGCCGAAATAATTCCGGCCCTTCATCACCGTCACGCCCGTGCCCGACAGGCCCTCCCGCACGGAAAAGCCGCTCAGCGCAACTTCAGGGATGTTCGCGAGTTGCTGCAGCAGTTCGCGATCGGGGGTGGCGGACGTCATGCCGGTATCGCAACTCGAATCAGTTGTGAGGCCTATTCGCCAAAATTAGGCAACGAAGGTTGCGTAAGGATTGACGATGTGCCGGGCTTTGCAACTTGGGCGCTATGCTGCGCGTCTTCCCTCCACCGTTGCTGGCCATTTCTGGGGTCAGCGGGTAAGGCTCATGACAGGTCGCGGCATCGTCCGCTTACGGAAAGGTTCGCGGACATGAAGGTCGAAACACCCGAGAAGAAGCGGCATCGAACAGCCCCGCATCTGCCCATGCCGACCGGCGATCCGGTCATTCGCACCATTGCTATGCCGGCCGACACCAATCCCTCGGGCGACATCTTCGGCGGCTGGATCATGTCCCAGATGGATTTCGCCGCCGGCAGCGCCGCGGCACGCGTTAGCCAGGGACGCTGCGCCACCGTCGCCGTCGAGGGCATGAGCTTTCACGAGCCCGTAAAAGTCGGAGACGAATTGACGGTCTGGGCACGCATGATCAAGCGCGGGCGGTCCTCGATGACGTTCGACGTTCAAGCCTGGAGGCGGCCGCGCGACCGCGAAAACCAGACGTGCGTTACCCGCGCCCATTTCACATTCGTCGCCCTGGATGAGAACGGCCGGCCGAGAGCCTTGCCCGACTCCGCCGAGGGCGAAACGTGGGTCTAGCTCAGCCGGAGAAAAACCATGAAAAGCTTCTCTGCCCTGTATCGGCGCTTCGCGACGGCAGCACTCATCGCGACAGGCATCGCCTCGATGACAGTCCTCTCGCAGACCAACGGCGAATGGGTCAGCACCGCCTCGGCGCGCGAGCAGGCCAGCGACTATGCGCCGATCGAACACTTCATGGGCGGACCGAAGCGCATCATCCTGATGCGCCACGCCGACAAGACCGACGATCCCGAAGACGAGGATTTGTCCGACACCGGCCATGCGCGGGCCGAACATCTCGCGACCTACATTCCGCAAACGTTCGGCAAACCGGATTTCATCATCGCGACGGCGCATTCGAAGCGTTCGAACCGCCCGCGAGAAACCGTCCAGCCGCTTGCGGACACGCTCGGAATGAATGTGCTGCACGACTTCGAAAATCGCGATTTCGCCGATCTCATTCAGGAGGTTTTCGACGATCCCGACTTCAAGGGAAAAACCCTCGTCATCTGCTGGCATCACGGAAACTTACCCGCAATCGCAGCGTTGCTCGGCGCCCCCGCCGGTAGCTATCCCGATCCGTGGCCGGAGGATGCCTACAACCTCGTCCTCGATTTGCAATACGATCCGAACTCGGGCAGTGCACCCACCGTCAATCGCGTCATCGAACCGTTTTGAAGATCTGCGAGATCAGTGCAAAGTCGCGCTTCGACGAAAACGCGTGCGCGACGACAACTGGGGCCGCTTGCGCCAATAGCGCAATGCGCGAATGACGGAAACTCACGGAAGGAACGGCATTTAAAAGAGTCTGCGGAACCGGGCCGCGGTATGAAGGCATGGCTGCGCGCGCGCGCCAAATCGCTCTGGGCAGCACTGCGCGGCGCCCCCGCCGAAGAGATAACGGCGACGCATCATCCCGCGGGCGGACCGGGCCGCATACTGCTGATGCGTCACGCTGAGAAGACCGGAGATACGAGCGATATCCTGCTATCGGCCGAAGGCGCCGCGCGCGCCCAGCGTCTCGTGACCTACATCCCCGAGACGTTCGGCCGTCCCGATTTCATTTACGCGGCGGCCCGCTCGAAGCGCTCGATCCGTTCGATTGAAACAATGAGACCCCTCGCCGCCGCTCTCGGTAGCGAAGTTCAGCACCATATCGAAGACAAAGCCTTCAAGAGCCTCGTCAGCGAGATCTTTTCGAAGTCCGGCTATCACGGGAAAACGATCGTCATCTGCTGGCACCACGGCAAGCTGCCGGAGATCGCGGCACTTCTAGGCGGCCGTGAGGGCAACTACCCTGCCCCCTGGCCCCAGGACGTTTTCAACCTGATCCTGGATTTCCGCTACGATCAGAAATCGAACGCGCCGCCGACCGTCGGTCAGATCGTCGAGCCGTTCTGAAAGCAGGCGTCAGTCTGCTCAGCACTTCTTCAGCGTCGCAGCGAGCTCCCGGAAGACGTCCGGATTTCGCGGAAGAACCTTGACGGACTGGTCGCAGCCCTGCCCGGCAACCGCCATGTGGGCTTCAAAGAATTGCCCCGAGAGCTGCACGTCGAAGCCGTCGGCCGTGACGATGCCCGAAACCGTGCCGCCGATGTCGTTTATCTTGTCCTGCCATGCACCCGTAACCTTCTCACCTTCCACGGAAAGGTCGGTCGCGGCGTGGAGCTTGAAGTTCGCACCGTCGTCACAACGCAGCGTCTGACGCATTCCCTGCAGGCCGTCTTTGCGTTCGACGTAGGTCACGACGCATTTGAAGTTCGACGCCGGCCCCGACATGGACGTCATCGTCGCCATCCCCACCCAGCGCCCCGCGAGGCTGGCCAGCGGGTCGATTGGCACGGCGGCCCGGTTCTCCGTAGCAATCAGGCTTGAAATACTTGCAACAACGACATACGTGCCAATGCGGTACGCCCGACCCATGATTCAACTCCCTCAACATTGATATCGGCCATGGCGCACCCCGAGTCCCACCCACGGCAAAAGCCGCTGTCTTCTCAGCGCCACCTAACAATACCGGGAGTTTGAAATCGGATCGCGACTCTTTGTAGGCCGCATTTGGGTAACTCGCGGGCTACACGTCGTTTTGGAAGCGAGGACGCTCCCGGAGGATGCAACCGCCACTGTCGCCCGGCGGCAACACGTTTGAACGCGCAGCAGCGCCGTTCCCATATGGCTCGCAAATCGGCTTACATAAGACAATAATGTCGCCGCTTCGGGGGCTCACCGTTTGGAAGGAAGAATTCGTGGTGCGCAATCACAGACTTGCAGCGTCAATATCGGCGTGGGCCTCCGTCATAGCGGTCGGCGTGGCCCTATCCTTCAACCCCGCCGTCGCAGCGTCGGATAATCCATTCGTCGAACTCGCCGGCACGTGGTCCGGATCGGGCACCGCTCGCTTCGATAATGGCAAGACGGAAAGCCTCCGCTGCAAAGGCTACTATACGAACAACGGCGGGCCGACCAATCTCGGTCTTTCGATCCGCTGCGCCAACGCTTCCGCAAAGGTCGAGCTCAGAGCCAATCTCACGAATGCCAACGGCACGGTGAGCGGCGACTGGGAGGAGCGTACGTACAATCAGTCCGGCACCGTGGCAGGAAAGGCATCCCCCAATAGAATGAACCTTGCGATCAGCGGCGGCATCAGCGGCTCGATGTCGGTCGCGATTTCGGGCGGCTCGCACTCCGTGACCGTCGCGACGAGCGGCCCGTCGTTCAAGGGCGTCAACATTTCGATGTCGCGTTAGCGGAAAAGCCAAGCCAAAGGATGAGATTCTCTATGCGCGCAAAAATGCTGGCAGCTGCCGCTGCCGCCGCGGCCTTCACCACGGCGATCCCGCCCGCTGCGGATGCTCATATCGGCCGCCTCCGGTCGGACTACAAGCAGGGCGAGGTGATTACCGCTTACAGCCGCTTCGGCAATGGCCAGATCTCGAGCGTGGTCCGGCGAGCCCCCAAATGGGGCTGGCAAGTTCAGCTTCCGCGTGGCGCATGGGTGGACTGCAGAAGAAGCTGCGAAGAGACGCTTCGCGTTCAAACGGTCGACTTCTTCGGCGACAACGATAACTCGATCTCGAGCGGCGGTTACGGCACGCTCCAGCGCGAATGCGGAATATTCGGCTGCCTCGGCGGCTCGTACACGTTTTCGTTCTGACCGCCGAAGCCTCGCGAACTTTTAGACCAGAAACGGATTGGTCAGCCGTTCCGGCCCGAACTGGCTCGGCGGACCATGACCGCAAATAAACGCGATATCGTCGCCGAGCGGCAGAAGCTTGGTCTTGATGGACGATATTAATGCGTCGTGGTCGCCGTAGGCAAAATCGGTCCGCCCGATCGATCCGCGGAATATCACGTCGCCGACCAGCGCAAATTTCTGCCGCCGGTCGAAAAAGACGACCGACCCTGGCGAATGTCCGGGGCAATGAAAAATCTCGAACTCGTGTCCGGCGACCGTGACCTTGTCGCCCTCGTCCAGCCAACGATCGGGCTTCACGTTGCGAACGCCGTCGACGCCATACATCTCACCCTGTTTCTCGAGCGCGTCGAGCAGCACGGCATCGTTTCGATGCGGACCTTCGATCTTCACGCCAAGCCGGTCGCGGAGATCGGCAGCGCCGCCCGCGTGATCGATGTGGCCGTGCGTCAGCAGAATTTTCTCGACTGTGATTCCCGCTTCTTTGATTCCCCGCTCGATGCGATCGAGATCCCCGCCCGGATCGACGACAGCGCCGACCTTCGTCGCGTCGTCCCAAATCAGCGTGCAATTCTGCTCGAAGGGCGTCACGCGGACGATCGCCGCCTTGAGCGGTGATGAAGGATTGGGGCGCGCATCACTCATAGGTCTAACTCCGTATTGCTCTGTGTCTCTTAAAACAATCCACGGTCCATCGCGAAGCGGCCCGTTGGCGCGATGTCTTCCTTAGTCCGCGAATCAGATAACGATATCAATGCGCGGGGCATATTTGCTCCGAAAATCACCCACTAAGCCCAAGCCAAGTCGTCGTCCGACGCGTCTCGGAGAGAACCATGATTAGAAATCTTGCCAGTCTCGCATTAGTCGCCGCAGGCACGTCGATTGTCGCCACGGTGCCGGCTGCTGCCAATGACTGGGCAGGACCGTATATCGGTATCGGCGGCGGCTATGGGATGACGAACACCCGCACTGGCAACTCGTTTCTGACGGATGTTCCGGAAGACATCAATGTCAATGCGATGAAGGACGGCCAAGCAGGTACGGGCGGCTTCCTCACTCTCAGCGCCGGCTATGATCACGCGCTGTTCGGACCGCTGGTCGTAGGCGCTTTTGTCGACTACGATTTCTCCGACATCGACACCCACTTTTCCAGTCTCATTCCCGGCAACATCGGGCACTTCAAAATCGGGGATCAGCTTTCGGTCGGCGGCCGGGTAGGATATCTCGTCGCGCCGTCGACGCTCTTTTTCTCCACGTTCGGATACGCCCATTCTGATCCGAGTGACGTAACCCTCAATTTCGGCTCCGACCCGATCCGCGCGAATCTTGGAAGCTTCAACGGCTACTTCCTGGGAAGCGGTGTTGAAACATTGATTGGTAACGGCTTCAGCCTGAAGGCGGAGTACCGCTATACATCGATGCAGACCGAGGAAGTGAAGATCGAAAATGTCCTTACCGAAAGGTTCAAGCCGCAAATCCAAACAATCCGGATGTCACTAAACTATCGCTTTGGTGACGGCAAAAAGGACGTAGTCGACAATTCGATCCCGCCGATCACCTCGAGCTGGACCGGCCCATACTTGGGCTTCGGTACGGGCTATAGCGTGGCCCATAAGCAGGAATCATTCGGCCCGGATGCAGGTCCTTTTAACAATCCGGTCAGCAATGACGGCGGCTTCATCTCGGCATCGGTCGGCTACGACTATCAGTTCAGAGAACGGTTCGTCGTCGGCACATTTTTCGACGCCGATTTCTCGAACCTGACCTACCACGACAGCAATTCTGCTAGTGATGGAGTTGATAGCCAAGAACTTTGGAGCAGCCACGGCGGCTTTAAAAACATCCTGATGGTCGGAGGTAGGCTCGGCTACCTCACCACTCCCGACACCTTGCTGTTCGTCAGCGGCGGCTATGCGAACGCGGGAATGGAACAGACCACGATCAGCATTTTCGGCACGGAATCGGGGGTGCTCTACGATTCAAAGCGCATATCAGGCGCGTTCATCGGCGCCGGTGTCGAAACCAAAATCTGGGATTCGCTCTCGCTCAAAGCCGAATACCGCTACATCGATCTGGCGAGCGAGAACTTGCCGCTATTCGCAGCACAAGATTTCCTATCGGCGCACACCGATCCCGACATCCAGACCGGCCGCCTCTCTATCAACTGGCGCCCCTGACGCTAGCCGGGAAGGCACTGCAGAAATTGATTCAGGGGTCCTCGCAGGCCCCTGATTGCATTTAGGCGGCAACGACAATGACTGAGGGCGCGATGACGCTGTCCGTCGGCAACGGCGCACCGGTCGCCGAACCATTGAATTAAAACCGGTCGCAGGATCGCAGAAGCCACCCCAGAAACACGACAAGGGCCATCATGGCCCCTGTGCGCGTGAACAAAACCATTCGAACGCGATGGATTAAGCGGCTTCCGAACCTTCATGTCCCGGATCGCGCAGCACGTAACCGCGGCCCCACACCGTTTCGATGTAGTGCTTGCCGCCAGTCGCTGCCTGAAGCTTCTTCCTGAGTTTGCAGATGAAGACGTCGATGATCTTCAACTCAGGTTCATCCATTCCGCCGTAGAGATGATTAAGGAACATCTCCTTGGTCAGCGTCGTGCCCTTTCGGAGCGAAAGAAGCTCGAGCATCTGATATTCTTTACCAGTCAGATGTACGCGCTGGTTATTGACGTCGACTGTTTTGGTGTCGAGATTGACGCGAAGGTCGCCGGTTTCGATAACCGATTGGGCGTGTCCTTTCGAACGGCGCACGATTGCTTGAATGCGTGCGACGAGCTCATCCTTATGGAAGGGCTTCGTCATGTAGTCGTCGGCGCCGAAGCCGAGACCACGAACCTTGTCGTCGATACCTGCAAGACCCGACAGAATAAGAATCGGCGTTCCGACCTTCGCAACGCGAAGTGTCTTCAGAACTTCGTAACCGCTCATATCCGGGAGGTTTAGATCTAGGAGAATGATATCGTAATCATAAAGCTTACCTAGATCGACACCCTCTTCGCCGAGGTCCGTCGTGTAAACGTTAAAACCTTCCGACTGAAGCATAAGCTCGATGCTCTGCGCCGTGGCACTGTCGTCTTCAATGAGTAGAACCCGCATGACCGTCCCTCTGGTGCCCTATACGATCCGTGTCCGCGCTATGTCTGTCCTTCGCTCAAAGAAAACGCAAAACAATCGAGCTAAGCGATCGTTAGGAAGTTAGCGACGAGAGGTTAACAAACCCTAATTCGCGTTAGCTAATTCACCATGCAGCGACTTGCCGGTGCTCTGGCAGCAACTACAGGAGACATGACTTCCGCGAAGCGGGTCGCGCTGCTGCCGGTCGCGAGGCAAAAAGATCCTCGTTCGCGCCAGAGCATGGCCCGCCATTACATCAAAATATTAGAACTGTGCCCCTCTCGACCGCCGACAGATCTTCCGCGAAGTCCGATTCCGAGGCGCCCACCCCGTTACCTGACCTCTCCGATCGCTTCTGACCTGCATTCGGCTCGAATCAAGAGCTAACAGAATTCGGAAGAATGCCCTAGACCGCCTCGGACTAAATTTTGCCCCCAAACGAGACGCGTCGTCAGAAATAGTTACCCGTTGCTTTACCGCAACTTAAGTGCAGTATGTCATACATATTTTCAGGGTCTTCGGACGCTGGTGCAACGCGACGGCCCATCAGAATTAACGCATTTCTTCATGGTTGCTGTAGCAGCAAAGCCTTATTCTTGATTGGCACGCTTCTTGGGTATCCTGAGGACAGAGACAAGTTCGAATTTGTTTGGGGTATCGGACGATGAAGTCACGTGACTTGGCCATGCGCCTGAAGCGTCGTGAAGTAGAAGAGAAGTCTAGAAAGGTCGACGACCTAGAAAGAATTATTCGCGAATTCGATCAAATGGCGTCGGATCTCGAACGCCAGATCCAACTCGAGGAAGATCGAACGGGCATCCGCGACCGGGCGCACTTTTCTTATTCGACATTCGCGAAAGCGGCAGCTCAGCGCCGTGACAACCTCCGGCAGTCAACCGAGGGCCTCCGCGAAAAACTCTCAGCCGCCGTTCGCGAGCGCGACGATACGGTCGAGCAATTTTCTCGCGCCGCCCAGCAGGCAGCCAATCTTGACGATCCCCGCGCCGGCCGTCGTGACCGGCCGTTCGGAATTACGGCCCTTCGCTGAATAAGCCGGGCCCATCGCCGGACAAACCTATGACACCGGGCTCTGATGCAGAGCCCGGGTCCCTCGGCTTCATAGTTCCCGAGCTACTACCCCGACCTCCAAGACACCGGCGACGCGGCCCCGCCTGAAAGACGCCGCCTTTCTCCCCTCCAATTTCTGTTGGCTTCGCCGTTTAAGCACTTGTGACCTCTTGCTCAAATCAGGCGAGGCGGGCACGAGTTGCAACTCGCATTTGTGTTCATCCAATGAGTCTATGTGAGCCGCCGCTCGGGGAAAAATGCCTGTTCGCCGTCCATCGATAGTGGTGCCGGCGCTGCTCTCCATAGCGGCGTTGACGGGTTGCGCAGGCAACGCCCCAGAATTGCAGTCACAATTGCAGTCTCTGAGCATTCAGCCGACCAGTGAAACCACCCCGACGGTCGCCGCAATGCCCGGCGAACCCCAAGGCGGCAAGCTGATACCGGGTGCGACTGGATCGGCGACCGAGATTTATTCGAGGTTGGCACGAGGCGCGATGACCTGCTGGTTCCCGGTCGGCGGCCCGTTGAAGAAAGATTACGTCTTCCACGCGACCGCGGATGCGCCGTCACGCGGCGGCAAAGCCGAGATCGTCATTCATGAACGTGATCCGTCGCAGCCCAATCCGCGTGGACCCAAAGCCTTCCTCATCGCCATTTTGCCGACGGGAGACGCTTCCGCCAATCTGACGGCTGAAAACAGGAAAATGCCGAATGCCTTCGCCGCCGCTATGACGGACGACATCTCGCGTTGGGCGAAAGGCACAGATGGATGCGCAACCACCTCACCAACTCCCGGCTGGATTCCCGCGCCACCCGAAACGGCGAACGCAGCACAGCCAGCGAAGAAGAGTAAGGATCAAAAGACAAAGCTCAAAGCTGCTCAGGCCAAGCCGGCCCAGCAACCCTAGACTTTTCTCTGATGTGCCGATCGACAGGCTTCAGGTGACCGACTTGAAGTCAGTCACGATAGTCCTGTAGACGCGTTGCGCGCAGCCCGGGCAATCCGTGCTTGTCGATAGAACGCTGCCACGACAGAAACTCGTCGACGGTCAACGTATATCGCTCGCAAGCTTCTTCGATACTGAGAAGACCGCCGCGGACAGCGGCGACCACCTCAGCCTTGCGGCGGATGACCCATCGTTTCGTATCCCGCGGGGGAAGGTCTGCGACCGTGAGCGGCGACCCATCGGGTCCGATCACGTAGCGCCCGCGCGCTCTCATTTGCTGTTCGGTCATGATACTCAATACACACTCTTTGACCAGGGTTAGTTATAACCGCATGCGATTAAATTAGCACTAACCCATTGAGTGAAAAACATATAAATGGGCGTGCCAATTCCACATTGCATCCGCTGAAACGGGCCGCTTCTAGGCGCCCCGTACCAAACTGAAGCAGTGCGTCAGCTTGGATGTCTTCCAGCGAAATCTGGGCCAAACGCCGGACCTGCGCTCCACGCCGCCTTGCAGACGGCCGATTTGATAATTATTGATTGCGGAGACCAATACCCGCTGGGATCAAAATTGTCCCCGCTACGGCAATTCTCTGAATTTCTTGGATCTTTTGAAGGATAGCGGCGACGGGATATTGTTGTAGGAGCTTTTCCGTGCTCCCTTGCCAAGAACCCGAGCCAGTCGATCACATGAACCAGTTCGAAACAACATCTGCCGGCAGCAGCGCAACGCGCGCCCCAGTTGAGACGGCCGCACCGAAAAAGCGCGTCGTCGTGGCGATGTCCGGCGGCGTCGACAGCTCGGTCGCAGCCGCTATCATGAAGGCAGCCGGCCACGACGTCATCGGGGTCACGCTGCAGCTTTACGATCATGGCACCGCGTCGGGCCGCAAGGGCAGCTGCTGCGCAGGCCAGGATATCCACGATGCGCGCCGCGTCGCCGAAGCCCTCGATATTCCGCACTATGTCCTCGATTACGAAACCCGCTTCGCGGAGAAAGTGATCGAGACATTCGCAGAGAGCTATGTCGCCGGCGAAACGCCGATCCCCTGCGTTACCTGCAACAACGAAATCAAGTTTCGCGATCTTCTCGACACGGCCAAGGATCTGGGCGCCGAGGTCCTCGTAACTGGCCACTACGTTCAGCGGTACGATACCGAAGACGGTCCAGTTCTCACCCGCGCCGTCGATACCGACCGCGACCAGAGCTATTTCCTGTTCGGCATCACGAAAAAGCAGCTCGCTTCGCTGTGGTTCCCGATTGGCGGCATGCAGAAGTCAGCGGTGCGCGACCTTGCCCGCTCTTTCAACCTCCCGGTTGCGGACAAGTCCGACAGCCAGGACATCTGCTTCGTTCCGACGGGCAAGTACACCGACGTAATCGAGCGGCTGAAGCCGAACGCGCTCGAGTCCGGAAATATCGTGCACCTCGACGGCCGCATTCTCGGCCGCCACGACGGCATCGTGCACTACACGGTCGGCCAGCGCCGCGGCATCAAAATTCCGGCGGCCGAACCGCTTTACGTCGTCCGTCTAGACGCCTCCAGGAATGAGGTCGTCGTCGGCCCTAGATCCGCCCTGCAGACCGCGGGCCTAATGCTCCGCAACGTCAATTGGCTCGGGGAAAAGCCTTTGAGCGAGGTCGCGGAAGGCGGCCTCTCCCTCTATGTTCGTATGCGATCGTCGCAGACGCTCCGGCCCGCCATATTGACCGTCGAAGAGAACGGCGCGGTCAGGGTCGAGCTTGCTGACGGCGAAGAGGGTATTGCGACGGGGCAGGCGTGCGTGTTTTATGCCGGCGCCGGGACGGAGGGACGTGTCCTCGGCGGGGGATGGATCGCAAAAACGATCAAGGCCACCAATACCGCCGGAGAGGCGGTTAGGAACAACACGATGGCTGGCGCGGGCCGCTAGGTACATCGCATGAATTCGATTGCGGACGAATGGAGATCGGGCAGTGAGCGATAATAAGCCTTCGGGCTTCCACGCCTCGTCAGGAGCGCGTGCAGGAGCACAGAAAAGGCGGTCGGACGCGAAGGTTTTGCAGCTCGATGAAGGCCAGGTCCGCGACGCATACCGTCGCTGGGCGCCGGTTTATGATTATACCTTCGGCGCGATCTCGACGGCCGGCCGCCGCCACGCCGTCGAAATCATCAATTCTGGTGACGGACGCGTGCTCGAAGTTGGCGTCGGCACCGGCCTCTCGCTCCCCGACTACAAAAAGCATTTGGACATCGTTGGCATCGATCTCGCGCCGGAGATGCTCGATAAGGCGCGCGAGCGCGTCAAGGCCGAGAAGCTGACGAATATCTCGGGCCTTCACGAGATGGACGCGAGCAACCTTCGCTTCCCCGATAACTCCTTCGACAAGACGGTCGCGATGTACGTGATCACCGTCGTGCCCGATCCGCAGAAGGTCATGCAGGAATTGTCGCGGGTGACGAAGCCGGGCGGCGAGGTCATGCTCGTCAACCACTTCAGCCAGGAAGACGGCGTCCGCGGCTGGGTCGAGCGGCAGATGGCGCCGTTCGCCGATCTCGTAGGCTGGCACTCGGTATTCGACGTTTCGCGCGTGATGGTATGCCCCGAACTGAAGCTGATAGACCGTAAGGCGCTGCGGCCCTGGGGCATTTTCACAATGATGCGCTTCCGCAAGGAAGGGGCAATCAATCAGGTTGCGGCGGAATAGCCCCGCGGAATACCCGAAATTAGTGTCCCTTCCCGGCCCTATCGCATTTTGTTGGCACGGATGTGCCGCCGGGACGGAGCGCCGTGTTGACAGAAAGCAGCGGTGCTCCCTATAGACGGTCGCCTTAGTGCCAGCATGCTGGCCGGTGTGGCGGGATAGCTCAGGTGGTTAGAGCGAAGGTCTCATAATCCTTAGGTCGGCGGTTCAAGTCCGCCTCCCGCTACCACTCACACCCTTTGAAATATAAATGTTTCCACCCGACGCGGAGTCAGTCCGGAGTCGAACGGGCGGCGAATAAAGCGAATACGAGCGCGCACAAAAGCCGGCGCAGCGCGTGTTCCGGATTATTGCGCGTGAAGCCCTCACCCGGCAGAGGCTGTATTGTACGAAAAACGCCGGACCTAAACTCGTTCGCGTTTTCTGGCGGCGGTCCCGAAGCTTTCGAGCTTCGGTTGAAAAATTCGCCGACACAAGTCGTCAGGCACAGGCGAAACAGCATTCAGTGAAAATGCGAGAGGCTTTGAAAGTCAAAAAAAGCGCCGGCACGATGGCCGGCGCTTTGGAATATCACGCGGTGTATCCACCTCTTCCGCCCGGCCGCAACAAGCTCTTGGTCAAGACGTAGTGGACCAATCCCGCCGCGATGCATGACGGGACCGACGCACTGATCACATTGAACAAGGCGCTATGTGCGGTGAGCGACAGCGGGTTGAAGAGCGCGTAGTAGACGAGCCCGCCGACGATGAGCGCGACGAAAGCGATCCAGTTAATTCCACCCCAGAAGGCGTAGTCAGTTCCAGGCTCGTCACGGTAAAGGTCGCGTGAGTTCACCTGCCCTCGACGCAGCAGAATGTAATCGACCGCAGTAACGCCGGAGAGAGGCGCAAATCCCAGCGCAGTCCACGCAAGAAATACGAAGAAATTATCGTAGATCTGGGCTGGAAAAAACGAGACGATGATCACCGGAACGAAGAGAGCGCCCGTCAAGACACCCCAGGGGATGTTCTCGAAGCGCCGCCCTCCCGCCTGTCGCATCGCCAGGCACATTCCGTAGAAGATGCTGACGATCGCGGTGATGTTCGCCAACCCGATGAACAGCAGCGCGATGACGCCGATGGTCATTCCGCCGAGCGGGATCATCCAAGTCGTGGGATCGAAACTGCCGAGGCTCAACGCCGCCAGCAATCCGATCACCTCGCCAACGACCGCTGCCGCAAAGATGCCGGTGATGTTCGGCCACAATGCTGCGCGCGGCGTCTTGGTGAAGCGGGCGATATTGCCGAGGATCGGCCACCATCCGAAACTCGCGGCAAGATTGATCTCGACCGCCACCATGAAATTAGTGCTTGGATCGTCGAACGGCTGCAGTGGGGCCGCAGCAGCAATGGCGGTCCATGATTTCTCGGCAAACAGAAGAATCAAAATGCCCGCGCACAGGGCGAGCTTTCCCGGCCCCACGATCCGGTTCAGCCATTTGACTGCAGTCGGCCCTTTCCAGAGAAGCACCCAGGAAATCACGATGGCGACAATCCCGAACATCGTAACCCCAAGGTCGTTCGGGCCTATGGCCGTTCCGGCCGTGCTGTTTGTGACCTCGCTGATCGCCCGGCCGAACATGATCGCCAAGACGGAAGACCAGCCGACACCGTAGATGGCGAGAAAGATGCACACGAGCATCAAGACGCCGAGGCGCCCGAAAACGCTGCGCGCGAAAGTAAATTGCTCGACACCGTATTTGCTCGTGCCCAGGCAAACGCTTACCGACACGATCGCGACACCGATAACGTTGCCGATAATGATGGCCGCGATGCCATCTCGCGCGCCGACGAACATCGCAGTCGTTCCGCCGAGGAGAAAGGCCCAGGTGGCGACCGCGATTCCGATGTTGACCCAAGAGTGGTCTAATAGTCCGAGCTGACGTTCTTCTTTTAGGACCGGGAGCGTGCCGAAGGCAGAACTGGCGCCCGTAAAATTCGTTTCCGCCATGATCAAATCCCCGCCCGGACGACGGCTGTGCCCACAGCGACGAGAATTGCAAAACTGAACCAGAGCAGGAGTTCCCACCGGGAAATATCTGCCCTGGCCGGATCTCCGTAGCCATCTCGCAGCACGATATCGAGACGCCGGTTCAGCTCCTTCTGGATTTCACTTTCGCGGATTATGGATTCTTTCATTGGCACCCTCCCTGGATTTTTTATTTTTTAGGACAGCACGTCGGCGCCCCCCTTAGGCGAGATCGCGCCGTTGGCGCTCTTTTGCAGCATCGTGATTGTCACTTTTCGTGCGGCTCACCTCCCTCGGTCGCGATCCGGCATCGTTGTCAAATATCCAAAACGAGCACGTCGCTTCGTGCGCGCGAGCAGCAGATCATCATCGTGTTCTTCTTCTGCCGTTCCTCCTCTGTGAGCAGCGTATCCCGGTGATCAACGACGCCCTCGATCACCTTCGTCTCGCAGGTGCCGCAGAACCCCTGGCAGCAGGAGTGCGGGATGGATGGATCGACCTTCAGAAGCTCTGTCAGAATGGTTGACCCAGGAGGTATGACGATGCGTCGGCCAGAGCGCTTCATCACCACCTCGAAAGGCTTATCCGAAGCGTCACCATTAACCGGGGCCGCGAATGTCGAAGCTGCAAAACGTTCGACGCGCAGCGCAATGTCGTGGCGCGTGCCGCACAAGGATGCGAGTTCGTCGAGCATTCCACTGGGGCCGCAGGCGTAGATTTGAGCGCCGGGCTTGGCTTGGCTCACAATGTCTCTGATGTTCAGCTTCCCGATCTCGCCTGGGGCAAGCGTGACATTCGCCTGTGGCAACCGGCGGACCTCGTCGAGCAACCCCATCGATGCGAGGGACCTGCCAGCGTAATAGAGATGCCATGAGCTTCGGTCGCGGACGGCATCGGCCATCGGCAAGATCGGCGTGATGCCGATACCGCCTGCGATGAAAATGTAGTCTTGCGCCGCCTCGAGCCGAAAATGATTGACGGGCGCGCTGACGTTCAGAACGTCACCTAACTTGAGCCTGGAGTGGATCTCGCGAGAGCCTCCGCGCCCGCCCTCCGCATCCTTGACGGCTATTTTGTACTGCGAACCATCGCTCCCTCTGGCGTAAAGCGAGTATTGCCGCATCAGGCCAGAGGGTAGGCGAAGCTTGATGTGCGCACCCGGCTCCCAATCCGGGAGACGCCCTCCTTTTGGATCGGTCAAAGTCAACGAGATCACCTGATGTGCCTCGCGCCGCAAGCAGTCGACGCGAAGCCGAAGGTCAGTGCCTGGCATATTGAAATCCACGAGCCGTGCCGATCGCACAGTTGAATTGCGGATAGTTTCGAGACCGCCTATTCGGCGGCCTCGCTCTGCACATAGCCAAATCGCTCTTGGATTTTGTCGACGACATCCATCACGGCGCGGCGATAGTTGAGCGTCACGATATCCGCCGAGCAGGAGAACTCTCGCACCTTGCCGTCGAGCGGCACCTCTTTCGGCACGATTCTGCTGACGATCGGCGTATCCTCCTCGAATACCTTTGTTTCGAGAGCGAGAATGTCGTCCGCTGTCCCGTGCTTGAAGTCGGAACACGTCGCACTGCCCCAATAGACGATGCACTTTTCGGGCCCGACCGGAGACGGAAAGTCGACCAGGTAGCGATGCCCGCCTTCGCCGTAGTCATAGAGAATGGTCGCGATGCCGGGCGCGTAGACATGATAGTGCATCCACGATTCACCCATCGAGGAGAACTCGGACCCCTCCACTCTCGGATAAAAGATGGTCGTCGAAACTTCGCGACCGCTACGATGGATCTGCATGGAATCGACGATTGGGCTGACGTTACCCATCGATCCTGAGTGCACGAAAGCAAAGTGCGCCATGTCATTGAAATTTTCAGTGGCGGCCATGAAGCCGATATCCATCGGAATGGGCGCTGCCGCGCGCCAGTCGAGCTTCAGATTTTGGATTTCCGGAGGATTCGGAAGATCGAACATCGGCTCTTCGAGGCACGTCCATATATGCTCGAAGCGTTCGATCACCGGGTATGCGCGAATGGCCGGCGCATTTGGTGGGAACTTCGAAGCATCCGGAAGCGCCGGAATTCCGGTGCATTTTCCGCTGCTGCCGTCATACGTCCAACCGTGATAGGGACAACGAACACCAGAATCGCAAACCTCGCCGCCCGCCAAATCTCCTCCTCTATGCACGCAATATCGGTCGGTGACACGAGCCTGTCCGTCCTTATCGCGAAAGACGACGAGATCGCGCCCTAAGAGAACAGCTGCTTTTGGCTTTGAGATATCTTGGCTGCGAGCGACGACAAACCAACAGTGGTGATAGGCCTGTTGCAGTGCGGCTTTGGAATAGCGGCTCACTGTTAAATCTCCCGATCCGTGCTTTTTTAAACCATTGCATCCGCCCGAGTTCGCGCCGGCGGCTCCGAATGACAAGCTCGCCGAAAGCTGCAGAAGGTTTGCGAAACTCTGCTGCTCTGGATGTCAAGATAGGTTGAGGTCCAGGGGCGAGCTTGCCATAATGCGCAGCGGAGATGCGCCATATGACAAGTACGCGCGCGCTCATCATTTTAATCTGCATACGCGGCTAATCCCGCACGCGAGAGGACGCACGAGTTGAAACGCAGCTTTGGAGCCGCTCGATTTCGGCAATGATGGGGGAGGTTTAGTGGAGCACCGAAAGACACCTGGTTGTGCCGTAAACGAGCTGCCTCCGAGCAACGGCCAGAAGATGCAACCGGTGCCCGCCGCTGCCTATCAGGTCAGGGTGTTGGTTCTCCCCGGCTCGACGGAACTCGATCTGACACTGCACCAGGAGCTGTTCCGCGTTGCCAATGGACTCCTCAATAAGAAGCTGTTCTGCGTCGATATTCTGACTATTGACGATCAGAATGTTACACTGACGAACGGCCGGGTGATCGCGCCGACAGCCACACTTAATCTCTCCGGCGAATGCGCTCTATCCATCGTTCTCTCCCACATCAATCCCGCTCCTGCGCTGATCCCTGTTATCCATAGCGCGGTCAGGAAGCTCGCAAAGACATCCACACTTATCGCAGCCGCCGACCAGGCACCGCTCCTTCTCGCAAGCGCGGGCATGTTGGACGGTAGGATCGCAACATGCCACGTCGATCTGATGCTTGCGGCACATGAGAGCTATCCCGCGGTAGAATTCGTCGATCGGCTGTGGATCCGGGATGGCGACATCCTAACATATCCCGGCCATCTTTCGACGGTCGACACCATGGTCGAGTACATTGGCGAGATACTCGGCGCAGAATTCGCGGAGGCGCTTTCTGCGGAGTTGATTTCCCACTCGCCGCGATCTCCGCACCTGTCTCAGCGCAGCACGCGAAATACAGTTGAAGGAAACAGCGATCGGCGCGTTCAAAAGGCGATCGACGTAATGCGATCGCATATCGAAGCGCCGCTCAGCATTCCGGCCATTGCTGAAAAAGTCGGCGTATCGACGAGATCTCTCGAGGTCCTTTGGCGGAATGTGCTCGGATCTTCGCCTCAGCTTTTCTACATGCGGGAGCGCATCAACCACAGCTGCTCCCTGCTTTTGTTCAGCGGCCTTTCCATCACACAGATTTCATGCGCGTGCGGCTTCGGTTCCGGTGCATCGTTCTCGCGCGCCTTTGCCGATCTGACGGGGCTCTCTCCGCGCGAATATCGCAGGAAGCACGGCAATAAAATCGCGCCGGCGGTGCTTCTGAAAAATCGAATGACGCGTCGCGCGCAATCCGTCGAGGCGGTCGCCAACGGCGCCGCGAAGCAAGAGCCGCGATCGACCTTGAAGGGCACCCGCGTATCCTGAACGCGCGCCGAGACGAACACAGAGGAGAGCCCTGGAATGGCTTGCATGTCACTTGTTGAAGGAACAGAAACCGGCCAACGGACGGTGCCGGAGCAGCTCATCGGCTGCTGGAAGCGACACAGCATCGACTTCAAGGACGGAACGGTGGACCGCACGACGCGTGTCCTCTGGCTTCAAACGGCATCCGGCGTCGCCGACATTCGCATTTCAGCTGACCGTCCCGATATGCGCCACCGTACAGGGCTCGAGAGCTGCACCCCGGACGAACTGTTGGCCTTGGCCGAGCAGGACTGTTTTGCCGCGACGACGCTATTCGATCCGGCCGCAACTCCCTACCCAACGGCAATCTGGCCAATTTCGCTCGATCTCTTTCGCTTTCAGCCGGTTGTGAGTTTTCCCGAACCGGGCTGGCTCGAGTGGAAAGACAATGGAAGCGTGATGATGGAATACGCACCAAGCGGCGCGTACGAGGAGGACTGGCGCCTGCTCGAGATGAAGCCGCCGTTTGCAATCCATCTCATGAAGGTCACCAACGACGCAATCGAGTGCCTGTATGTGGTCGGCAACCATGCGGTGCGAGCCAGGAGCCGGCATCGCGCGATTACGCAGCAGCGACCGCTCGTCGATATAGCACGCCGACTCGGCAACGACCTCGCGCCGATCCGCGAAATGCTCGATTGCGAATTCTCATACGCCCAGAGAGATGCAGCATCGAAAGATTATGTCATCGAGCTTTCGACGCTTCCCTGGCTCGAAGGCCAAAAACTGAATTGCGATTGGGTTTTCGACATCGCCGCCGGGCAGGTCTTCGCCTACGATCCGGATCGGCACGCATGGAAGGTCGAGTCGCTGTGGCGGCTGGAGTCGGCGAGACCCAGGGCGGACAGATTAGGCTCAAGCCCGTCTCTCGCGACCACGAACACTGTTTGAATCATCGAAGGTTTTGCGCCGAGCCAAAGTCGGTCATGGCTCGGAGGGACAAGACTAGGTCGTCGATGAGCGCGCGAGCCACGCCGTCCGCCCACCGGCCAATGGGTCTTCAACCGTGTGGGCGATGACGTCAAATCCCGAGGCCGCGAGCAATGCCCGGTATTCGGCGGCATCGAGACTGGCATGATAAAGCGGATCGCCGCGATAGGAACCAATGGCTTCTCCGTGAGCCGGCCCGCTATTGAACATCAGCAGCGCCGACGCTGACGCATGCACTGCGAACACCCGGAACATCTTGCGTTGATCGTCGGGCTTGAGATGAAAGAAGCTGTCCCACGCAAGGATGCCGTCGAAGCGTTTTCCGAGCGAGATGGATCGCATGTCGGCGACGGTCCATTCTTGATCGGGCATGCGGCTTCGACAAAGGGAGATAAAGGTCGGCGAAGCATCGACCCCCGTCACGCGGAACCCGCACTCCACGAGATGGCGCCCGATCGGCTCGCCCGCGCCGCAGCCGAGATCGAGTATCGCTGCGCCGTGCGGGAGAGCCTCGACAAATTGATCGAGCCACCGTTTGTCGTTCCACCCCGCGTCGCGGCGATCGGCATCCCAAGCCAGCGCGTGGCGTTCGTAATGACTGATGATGCGCTCGGAAAGGTCGGTCATAGGACTTCCTAACTAGGCCGCCTCTCCGATCCGATTGCTGTGAATTGCGATGTGCATGCCATACAATTCATGAAATTCCAATGGTACGCTAAAGCGAACCAATCGGTGTTGCATGAACTTGATCAGAAGCATTTCATCGCCGCTTTTTCGGCATCGTTACGACATTGCGTTGATCACCGATATTAGATTTCCCGGCGGCACCGGTTCGTCAAACGCTACCGAAATCGATATCCAGCACGAGGCAGGGCTGCGGACCGCTCTCTTCCATGCTCCTTCGCCGCAAATTCCGTCCAAGAAGGTTCCTATAGGCCCGAAGATCGCGACGTGCTTGAACAACGGCCGTGCTCATCTCCTGGAGAATTCAGCAAAGGTCTACGCGCCACTCACCATCATCCGGCACCCGACAGTCGCCAGCACCCGCGACTTCCTGCCGGGAAATCTCAAAACAGATCGGGTCATCGTCGTCGTCAATCATCCCGCCCTACGCGGGAACGGCGTCGTCGATTACGAGCTGGTCGACGTCATAGCGAACGTCAAGGCAACGCTCGGCCACGTGCCCGAATTGCGCGCGAACAGCCCGCTCGTCGAAAGTTACTCCCGCGGCCCCCGAAGCCAGGACGTGGAGCTCGGTGATCTCTGGCCGAATGTCTTCCGTATCCCGGCGAGCACGACACGGCGACATCCATCGAGACCGTTCGTGATCGGCCGGCACTCGCGCGATAGCTCCGAAAAATGGCCGGACACTGCAGAAACGATACGTCAAGCTTACCCGGATGCTGAGGGCATCAACGTCAAGATTCTGGGTGGTGCGAAAGTACCGGCACGCATACTCGGTTCAATGCCGCCGAATTGGAACGTGCTCGAATTCGATCCGTTCGGCCCGGAAGCGTTCCTGCAGTCGATAGACGTCTACGTCTACTTCCATCATCCCGATTGGGTCGAAGCCTTCGGACGCGCTCCTTGCGAAGCAATGCTGGCCGGCGTGCCGGCGATACTTCCGCGTTCGTTCGAACCGCTATTCAAAAGCGCCGCGCTCTACTGCGAGCCGCACGAGGTTTTGTCGCTTGTCAGCAAGCTTCAGGACGATCCGGAATTTTATGCACGTCGCGCCGAAGCCGGTCGCGCCGAGCTGATCTCCAGGTTCGGAGCCGACCGCCATATCGAACGGCTTGTAGATGCCGGCGTCCTGCGGCCCAAAAGTTCGAACCGCATCTCGCCTCTATTGGCCCGACTGAGGTTGCAATAAGCCCGTCGGCGCCCGGTGACGGGCTGTGCTCCGCCTCCCCGATCCGCGATCCCATAACTGTCGATCGCGAACGACGAAACGTCTCCGCTTACGCGATCCGCTTGCGGATTGATTGGTGCCACCGCTCTAAATGCCGGCGCATTCCACGCTGCGGGACATCAATTTTCTTCAGATCGGATGCGGGAGAGGGAGCGGGCTCGGGCCCTTTCGGCGGAGCGCGCCTGAACTCCGGCAGCCCATTGTGTCGAATCGCTTCGACAGCATCCTTAATTGCTTGATCGGCCCAATGTGGCGCGCCCTTACGCTTTTTGTACTGAAAAGACGAGTAGATGTTCGTGTCGATCCATGCGTTCGATGTATGAAGTGTGCGGTAAACGAGCGCCTTCTGGAGGAACAAGGTCCCGCCCAACGCGTGTGCTGCTGGGGCGAGGTAGCCGTCCGCGCAATCCTTATAAGCCAGACTCCTGTTGGGCTTGAGGTACTTCAATACAGCTCGCCTAAACATCATCGCTGAGGTGGACGTCCAATGCCACCCTGGTGTTGTTTTCCCGATATACAGGAGCCTCGGCTTTTCGTGGTCGTGAACTGCGAGAGAATTTCCGTAACGCTGCATTCCAGCGGTATAGATGTCGCCTCTCAAACCTCTTCCAAGTATGCCGCGTTCGGTCGTCAGGTATTGATCAGTTGAAACGATCGGGCACATGACGCCGGCGCCCAAATGCGCGGCCAGCGCCTCTTCCAGAAACGTCTGGGCGTATCTGTCGTCGGGGTCCAGCAAGCAGACGAAATCGCCCGTCGTCCGCTCAACGCCTGTGAAGAAGGCCGGGATTTGCCCCACATTTTCGCCAAGCGTATGGATCGTCACCCGGCTGTCGTTCATCTCGGCGACGATTTTGATCGCCGCTTCGCGATGCGCAGCATCCGATCCGTCATCGACAACGACGCATTCCCAATTCTCGTGAGTTTGATCGAGGATAGAGAGTATAGCGTCTCGGAGGTGGTCCGAATAATTGTGGTGCGTGACGATGACCGAAACCAGGGGATTTCCCCACTTCGCGCGGTCCAGCCCACTCGACCCTTCATCGATTTCGATGACCTGCATTGCCCCTCGTTGGCTTGAATTCAGCCTCAGATTTAGATCGCTACGATGCTGCCACATAGGTAAATCACGGGCGCCGTTGCCATCGCGTCCAAGATCACGGGCAAAGCAACCCGTTTGCGGATGGACTTTCGCCACCGCTCTAAATGCCGGCGCATCCCACGCCTTTGGACCTCGACGTTTTTTGAAGCCGGTGCGGGAGCTGAAGCGGGTGCGGATACTTTCGGGGGATCGCGTCTGAACTCCGGCAACCCATTGGCTCTGATCGCTTCGATCGCATCTTCAACTGCTACCTTGGCCCATTGCGGCGCACCTTTGCGCTGCATGTCCTGTCCCGACGCATAAATATCAGAATCGATCCATGCATTTGACGCATGAAGCGTTCGGTAAACGAGAGCCTTCTGAAGGAACAAGGTTCCCCCTAACGCATGGGCTCCTTGGGCCAGATAGCCGTCCGCGCATCTCTTGTAGGCAAGCTTCTTATTGGGCTTGAGCAACTTCAGTGCAGTTCGCCTAAACATCATCGCTGACGTGGACGTCCAATGCCACCCCGGTGTGTTCGGCCAGGTGAACAAGAGCCTCGACTTTTCGGGTTTGCGCGCTTCGAGATATTTTCCGTACGGCGGCATCCCAGCGGTGTAGAGGTCGCCTCTCAATCCACTTCCAATTATACCGCGTTCGCTCGTCAAGTATTGTTCGGTGCAAACGATTGGGCACATGACACCGGAGCCCAAATGCGCGGCGAGCGCCTCTTCCAGAAACGACCTGGCGTACCTGTCGTCCGGATCGAGCAAGCAGACGAAATCGCCCGTCGTCCGCTCAACGCCTGCAAAGAAAGCGGGGACCTGCCCCACATTTTCATCGAGTGTAAGGATCGTCACCCGGCTGTTGTTTATCTCAGCTACGATTTTTGCTGCAGCATCGCGATGCTCGGCATCCGATCCGTCATCGACGACAACGCACTCCCAATTTTCGTGAGTTTGATCGAGGATAGAGAGTATAGCCTCTCGGAGATGACTCGAATAATTGCAGTGCGTGATAACGACGGAGATCAGCGGATTATGCCATTTGGCGCGGTCCAGCTTGACGCGCGAGGGTTTCCCCCCTTTGAATCCGTGCATTGAGGCCCCCACCCTTTATCCGCATTACGGATATATCGCCTCGCGGGAGGTGGTACAAGTGTACCACCGGGGGTAAGGCCCGGTGAATAGCATGCGTTAGAACAGTCTCTTGGGGACATTCTCGGGGAAGGAACGGGGGAGCAGAGCTGCGGCGACGCAGCGCAAATTTCGCACTGATCAATCGAAATCAACTTTCCGGCTGCGCATCTTCTTCACATGCCCGCGCACTGTCTTCGCCTTGATCCGTTCCTCGCGTGCGCCGCGAGACGGCTTCGTCTTGATCCTGAGCTTCGGACGCTCCAACGCGGTCTCGACGAGTTCGATGAGACGCGCGCGAGCATCGGCTCTGTTCTGCTCCTGGCTGCGAAAGCGATCTGCCTGAATGACGATGATGCCCTCAATCGTCAAACGGCGGCCCGCAAGACGTTTCAGCTTATCGCGCGCGTAATCGGGAATGGATGTGTTTGCCCCGAGATCGAAGCGAAGCTCGACCGCCGTCGAAACCTTATTGACGTTTTGGCCGCCTGGTCCCGACGCGCGCACGAAGCGTTCCTCGAGTTCCGTTTCAGCGATCTCGAGAGCATCCGTCACACGCATGGCCCGTCAGCACCCTTCCAAAATCGACCTGTTCCTGACCGCGTTTCCGGCGACGGTCGATTATGCTCGATGAGATGTATCACCGGCCTCCCCGAGCGCAAACCGTGCCGGAAATGCCCGTCTTATGCTCCGGATTCCCACAGGCTTTCGGGCATCTACAGAATGGCCGGTTGCCAAAAATCGATTCCCCGCCAAACAGTCGTAGGTCGCTTTCGGTGATTCGAAACGTTGTTAACTTCGCTGAGGGGAACCAATTGTTCGCCAAAAGCGTCAACTCGGTGCAACATTGATTCGGCACCGTTAGTTCGCATTCGAGCAATTGCGTTTACCGAGTCTTTAGCGTCGCCGCTTAGCGTCATTGAGTTACCGAAGAATTCAGGACGCCCGTCGGGGGTTCACTGAATTCTAGTGAATGACACGACGAAAGGTCGAGCTCGCCGCCATGCGATCTGCCACGACAGCTGTGATTTCGTCCACCGATACCGCCGTTCGTAGGGCGCATTGGGGCCCTTCCGCGCGGTTCGTCGGGCTAGCGATCGCGTCGATCGCCCCTGCTCTTTTCTGGTGCGTTGTGGTCGAGCTGATCGCCTATTTGTCAGGGGTCTCGCTGTCGCCGATGGCAGTAGGCGCGTTGTTTATCACCATCGCCGCATTCTTGTTTGCCATCTGCGCACCTCTCATATTGCGCAACTCGCCTGCCAAAGAGCAGGCCCCGCACGCCGTCACGCCTGACCTGAACGGTCGCCCGGCTAGCCGATAACAAACAAGCTTCGAGCGGCTAGCTTCCCGCCCAGTCGCATACCATTTGATCGCAAATGCGCTTTCTCGGGCCACCGCCAGGACAAGGCCCGCGAACGAATTCGCATTTCCGGCAGGAATAGGATGACAGACACCCTCGCCAACCGCGGTTGCGTTTAAAATTGCAGGTCAAAATCGACTGACAATTGAGCTGGATACCGGGATCGCCGCCTGGGCCCTGAGCCAAGGCGGCGTCCGAACCGCAAAATGCGGTGATCAGTACAGCGAAGACAAGTAATGCTCTCGCCATTTGAAGTACCGGACAAGTTCAAGCCGCAAAGCACAAGCATCACCCTGTGCGCGACTCGGCGCAAGCCGGAAACTCCGTAATAAGCGCCTATTCCGCAGCGACGCGCTTCTTCGGCTTCACCAGTTCCATATAGTCATTGAGAAGAGTTTCGGAGATGGAACCGGGCTTGTATTTGTGCTCGCCGATCTCAGAAACCGGCGTGACTTCCGCCGCCGTGCCGGTGATGAAGCACTCGGAGAATGAGCCGAGCTCTTCCGGCATGATCACACGTTCGACGACAGTGATGCCGCGCGCCTTCGCAAGATCGATGACGGTGCGGCGCGTGATGCCGTTGAGGAAGCAATCGGCCTCCGGCGTATGCACCACGCCATCCTTCACGAAGAAGATGTTGGCGCCGGTGCATTCGGCGACGCGGCCGCGCCAATCGAGCATCAACGCGTCCGAGTATCCGGCGCGTTCGGCGCGGTGTTTCTCGATGGTGCAGATCATGTAGAGACCCGCAGCCTTGGCCCTCGAAGGCGCACAGGCCGGATCGGGACGGCGATAAACGGCGTCGGTGATGCGAATGCCCTTGAGGCGCTGCTCCATGGGGAAATAGGAGCCCCAATCCCACGCCGCGACCGCGAGATGAATTTTCGCCTGTTGCGCTGAGACGCCCATCTGTTCGCTGCCGCGCCAGGCAATCGGCCGAACGTAGCAATCCGAGAGCTTGTTTGCGGCGATGACATCGCGGCAGGCCTGATCGATCTCGGCGACCGAATAAGGAATTTCGAAATCGAGGATCCGGGCACTTTCGACCAGGCGCTCGCTGTGCTCGGTGAGCTTGAAGATCTCACCGCCATACGCGCGCTCGCCCTCAAACACCGAGCTCGCATAATGGAGCGCGTGCGTCAGAAGGTGCACCTTCACGTCGCGCCAGTTGACGAGGGTTCCGTCGATCCAAATGAGCCCGTCGCGATCGTGATAGGGGATGAGGTCGGCCATGCCAGTCCAATTCCTTCCAGGGCTTTTATAGTTACCGGTTGCCGGGTTCTGTCGGGCGTCTCGAGAGGGACCTGGCAGGCTGCAGACGCCTTTGACGTGCGTTTCAGCGCGCCACGCGCAGAAGCAGAGACCTGCCGGGACAAGCCAGCATTTTAGCTTGCAACAGAATACAATCGAGGCCAATAAGTCAACATGGCTGACATAACGTCAGAAGGCCCGTCCGAACACCTTGGCGCAACTGGGCATTCCCCCGCCGCGGCGGAAGATGACCGGCCTTCTCCGCTCTTCGATCTGATCGGGTACATAGAGCTTTTCTATTTTGCCTATCGTGATTTTACGTGCGACCCGGATGCAATCCTGGCTCAGTACGGCTTTGGCCGCGCCCACCACCGCGTCTTGCATTTCGTGCACCGTATTCCGGGCCTGAAGGTCGCGGAATTGCTGGATATTTTGAAAATCACCAAGCAGTCGCTGGCGCGCGTGCTCAAGCAGCTGGTCGATGAGGGATTCATCATACAGAAGGCCGGAAACGAGGATCGGCGCGAACGGCGGCTATACCTCTCAGCCAAGGGCGCGCGGCTGAACGATAAACTGACACAAATTCAGGCCAAACGCATCGAGGGGGCGCTCGCGAACCTCGGCCCTGGCGCTGATGCTCTTGCGAGAAATTTTCTCTTTGGGATGATCACTGAGAAAAACCGGCCCCAGGTAGAAACCCTCATCAAGGGTCAGCGCGCTGACACTTCGGAAGCTGCACCCGATTGCAACACATGAGAGCCCTGATGGCCCAGGAACGAGCCGAGCCTTTGGCGGACAACGCCCCGCACATACTGGTCGTAGACGACGATCAGAAGATCAGAGGACTTCTCGGGCGTTTTCTATCGAGTAACGGCTTCCGCGTGACCGAGGCGGCGGATGCCGCAGCAGCCCGCGCGTTCATGCGCGGCTTGGCATTCGATCTCGTGCTTCTCGACGTGATGATGCCCGGCGAAAGCGGCCTTTCCCTCGCACGCGATCTGAAGCTGACGCGCCCCGTCCCGATCTGCATGTTGACGGCCCTCGCCGAAGCCCAGGACCGGATTTCTGGCCTCGAAGCCGGCGTCGACGATTACGTCTCGAAGCCGTTCGATCCTCGCGAGTTGCTGCTCCGCCTTCGCAATATCTTGCGTAGAGGCCAGGTGCAGTCCGCCCCGCGCGACGAGATCCGCATGGGCGGCTGCGTTTTCAGCATTGCCCGCGGTGAATTGAAACGCGACGATGAAGCGATCAAGCTCACCGAGCGCGAGCGGGATCTGTTGAGGCTCTTCTCTCAGCGCATTGGCGTCGCCGTCCCCCGTCATGAACTGTCGAGCGATGACAGCACGGGAAGCGAACGCGCGATCGACGTGCAAATCAATCGCCTGCGACGCAAGATCGAGGCCGACCCGTCGAACCCTGTCTACCTGCAGACGGTAAGAGGCAAGGGCTATATTCTCTACACCGATTGAGCCCACTACACGAATTGACCGCGATGACGGGGTTCCCCTCCGGACACGCGAGCGGCGGAAAATTCACGAATGGCTGTTGTGCCCGAAACGACACCGGATGCCGGAAGCAACGCCTCGCGGTATCGTCGTTTCCGCGAGCACCCGTATGTCGTGGGACTGCTCAACATCGGCGCCGAGATGCTCCCGAAGGGCCTCTATGCCCGAGCGCTGCTGATCATCATCACACCGATCGTCGTCCTCGAAGGCGTCATTGCGTTCGCATTCATGGAACGCCATTGGCAGGCCGTGACGCGCCGCCTGTCGGAAGCGACGGCTCGTGACATCGCGGCGCTGATCGAGGTCTATGAGGATCTGCCGAAGTCGGACGGCCCTCAAAAAATCATCGATCTCGCGCGCGATCGCCTCAACTTGGCGATGGAAGTTCTCCCCAACGGCGATCTTCCCCCGCCTGGGCCGAAGCCGTTCTTCCGGCTGCTCGACCGCGCGCTCTCCAATGAGTTGCGCAAACATGTCCAGCTGCCGTTCTGGATCAACACCGTCGGCGACCAGAACGTCGAAATCCGCGTCAAGCTCGACGATGCCATTCTGCGGTTCGTCGCGACCCGCAGCCAGACGTACGCGTCGAACTCCCATATCTTTCTGCTTTGGATGGTCGGCTCCTCGGTCATCCTGCTGACCGTCGCTATTCTCTTTCTGCGCAATCAGATCAGGCCAATTCTGCGACTCGCCGATGCTGCCGACGCCTTCGGCAAAGGCCGCGGCATCCCGGATGACTTCAGACCGCGCGGCGCGCGCGAAGTACGTCAGGCCGCCCTCGCGTTTCTGCAAATGCGCGACCGCATCAAGCAGCACGTCGAACAGCGCACCACGATGCTCGCCGGCGTCAGCCACGATTTGCGAACGGTGCTGACGCGTTTCAAGCTCGAGCTGGCTTTGCTCGACGATACGCCGGAGACGCGCGCACTCTCGAGCGACGTCGACGAGATGCAGCACATGCTCGAAGACTATCTGGCATTCGCCAAGGGCGACGGCGGCGAGGAAGCCAAGCCGACGAATCTCAAGGAGCTGCTCGAGGAAATCGTCGACGACGCGTCGATCTATGCCTGCAACATCGATCTCAAAATCCGTAAAAGCAAAGGCGACATCATCCTGCCGCTGAAACGGCAGGCCCTGAAGCGCGCGATCATGAACCTCGTGACGAACGCCGCGCGTTTCGGCGACCGCATCATCATCCGCGTCGCGCCCGAAGGCCGCTGGGTGCGCATCGAGGTCGACGACGACGGCCCCGGCATCCCCGAGGAAGAACGCGAGAACGTTTTCCGTCCGTTCTACCGTCTCGATCACGCCCGCAATCAGGACGAAGGCAACAGCGGACTTGGCCTTGTGATCGCCCGCGATATCGCCAAGAGCCACGGTGGCGAAGTCGCTCTCGGCGAAAGTTCGATGGGCGGCCTGCGCGCGATTATTTCCCTGCCGAAATAGGAAAAAGTCCCGAGAATATCTCTGCGTTTTGAATACGTTAGGCGTTAATCACACGCCTTTGTGATTTGACCGTTATGTTATGGTGTTACATTGTCCATCCATCGGATCCGGGGGCCAAACCCGTCGACTTTGGCAAGGTGTCCTCCAAGCCTGCAGTCACCGGTACCGACAATCCCGTGCGCCGTGGGCTTGCAGCCCATTCGGGATGCGCTTAGTGGCCGCGAACAACGACCGAGACCGACATCCCAGCCCGGTCAACGTCCCAGTTCGCGGCCGCGCTTTTTTGCGGCGAGCACCGCTTCCGTCATCAGTTCCTTGAGACCGCTGCCCTCTCGCATCAGCACTGCGAGGGCCGCAGCCGTCGTGCCGCCGGGCGACGTCACGTTGCGCCTCAGCGTTTCGGCATCGAGCGGCGATTGATTGAGCAATTCGCCCGATCCTGAGACGGTCGCCCGCGCGAGCTGCGTCGCCGTCGCCTGATCGAGACCGGCAGCCACACCCGCATCGGCGAGCGCCTCAGCCAGAAGGAAGACATAAGCCGGTCCCGAGCCCGATACGGCCGTTACCGCATCGATGAGGCTTTCGTCGCCAACCCACACGACCGGCCCCACTGCACCCAGAAGGCTCTCGCACGCCTGCCTCTGTGCCGCTGTCGCATGGGCGTTCGCGACGGCACCGGTAATGCCGCGGCCGATCGCGGCCGGCGTATTGGGCATCGCCCGGACAACGGCGCTTCCGGGCGGAAGATGGCGCTCGAAGCTCGCAAGCGTTTTGCCCGCAGCGATCGAAACGACGACAGTCTCCGGTCCGGCGATTTTCGCGAGCCCGGGAAAAACGTCGTCCATCGCCTGCGGCTTGACCGCGACGACGATGACGGCCGGTGGCGGATCGAGCGGGGCCAGATGAGCCACCGCCCTGATGCCATGCGTGTTTGCGAGATCTTGCGCAGCGCCTGAGAGATTAGGCTCCTGGATGACGATGCTCGCGGGATCCAGTCCCCGGTCGAGCCAGCCTTGGAGCAGGGCGGCGCCCATCTTGCCGGCGCCTGCAAGCACCACCGAACCATTCAATTTCAACGACATTCTGGGACTTCCTCGGCGAAGAACGCCGAACCCTAGAATGGCGCCCGGCTTAAGCCTGTCCCTGCGTCTCGAACATCGTCGAAACCAGGGCTTCCTTGCTCTCCTTACCCGCCCACACCACGAACTGGAAGGCTTGATAGTAGCGCTCGCAGCCTTCGAGCGCCGCCTTCAGCATCGCTTCGCACTGACGGACCGTCGCAACCGTCCCGTTGAGCAGCAGCGCGTGACGGAACATCACGAGGCCTTCCTGCGTCCAGAGATCGAAGTGACCGAGCCAAAGCTGCTCGTTGATCTGTGCGATCAGGCGATACATTTCAGTCAGACGGTTGGCGGGAACGCGGAAATCGAACGCGCAGGCGAGATGCAAAGCTTCGAGATCGTCGCGCCAATTGATCGAGATGTGATAATCAGCCCACGTCCCGGCGACGATGAGCGTCAGCTCTTCATCGCTCGCCCGTTCACAGGGCCAATCGTGGCTCTGCGCAAGCTGCTCGATGAGATCGATCGGATTGAGAACGCGGTCAGAACCCTGTTCCGCAACTGCCATTTGATATCGCTCTCCAAGTCTGCCGCGCGCCGGGATGGCCTAACGAACGACGCAAAACACTCAATTCAATCGCGCCGCTTAGTGCTGCGCCGGACAAAACCAGACGCCCATACGAGTCGCAAGCTGACCCGACCGGCGCGCAAACCTTGTCCACGATCAAAGTGGCAAAGCCCGGGCGCGCCGGGGTCGGGAAGGCGGCTCAGCGTCGTTAGCTGGTGAAAAGCCGCTTAACCTGTGGATGCTTCGGGCACCGCGTTTCGAACGTGGAGAGAACGCTCGGTTTCGAACGCCCGGCATCAAACGAAACACCTCAAACGGTCGAGGTGCCTTGGAGCGAAAGTTGCGCGACCTGCGATTCAAGCACCGCAATGCGTGCTGCCAGCGCTTCGTTTTCCTGGCGCGCTTTCTGGGCCATCTCGCGCACCGCCTCGAAGTCTTCCCGCGTCACGACACTCATTTCGCGCAGGAACTTTTCGGCCTGAGCGCGAAAAAGCGCTTCCGTCTCTTTTTTTAAGCCATCCGCCGCACCCGCTGCGTCCGTCATGAGCTTGGCAAAGTCGTCGAAGAGTCTGTTAGTTGTCTGGGTCATTGGGGTCTCGGAATTGAGGGTGTTTATAAGTTATGGCGATTGCCGCCCATGGCCGCAAGCTCGAGCAGGGCGAGCCGCCGTCGCGGGCAAACGATGGCCGCTTGACTTTGCCCAGGGGTTCCCAAACAACCCTCGGAACTGGGGCTTTCTTAGCGCCTCGACACGGCCAATCGCGAAATGCCGACCGGAGCGCCGATGACACCCCTCGCCCTTTTGACCTTCCCTGACATCGATCCCGTAGCGATCGAATTCGGCCCCTTCTCGGTCAAATGGTATGGCCTGGCCTACATGTCGGGCCTTCTGCTCGGCTGGCTCTATATCCGTCGTCTGGTCTCGACACCCAAGCTCTGGCGCGGCGACAAGCCCCCGATAACCCTGGAGCGCGTCGACGACCTTCTGCTCTTTATGACGGCAGCGGTCATCATCGGCGGCCGCCTCGGGCAGGTTCTGCTCTACGACCCCGACTTCTACTTTGCGAACCCGGCGGAGATCTTCAAAGTCTGGAAAGGCGGGATGAGCTTCCACGGCGCATTCATCGCGTCTGCATTGCTGCTCTGGCTCTTCGGACGCGTCTATAACGTCAGCGCCCGTTCCGTGATGGACCTCTGCTGCGCCGCGTCGCCCATCGGAATCTTCTTCGGCCGCACTGCCAATTTCATCAACTCGGAGCATTGGGGCCGCGTAACGGACGCCTACGTCGGCATGGTGTTCCCGAACGGCGGAGAAAACCCGCGCCATCCGAGCCAACTCTATGAGGCTCTGCTCGAAGGCCTCGTGATGTTCATCATCTTGAGGTTCGCAACCCATCATCTGTTTGCATTGAAGCGTCCGGGTCTCGTGACCGGCCTCTGGCTCGTCTGGTACGCGATTGCACGCACCATCTGCGAATTCTTCCGCGAGCCGGAAGCCGGCCATATCCTGAACATTGGTCCCTTCACCGCAGGCCAGGTCTATTGCCTGCCCATGCTGGCGCTCGGCATCTATATGATCTGGACCGCGAACCGGACGAACACTCCCGGAAAGGCAGCCGTGTGATCGGAGATACTGGATTGCGTCGCGATACGCCGCTGTCCCGGCGGATCAAGGAGAGCATTCGCCGCGACGGGCCGATGACAATTCAGACCTATATGTCCCGCTGCCTCTGGGACGTGGACTACGGCTACTACCGCACGCAGCCGGTTTTTGGCGCCGCCGGCGACTTCATCACCGCCGCCGACATCAGCCAGGTCTTCGGCGAGTTGATAGGCGTGTGGGCCGGCGTCGTTTGGCAGGGTGTGCTCGGCGCGCCCAATCCCGTCACGCTTGTCGAATATGGCCCAGGACGCGGCACCATGATGCGCGACGTGCTCCGCGCCGCTCGTATCGTTCCGGGCTTTGCAAACGTCGCCCGTGTGCATCTGGTGGAAGGCAGCGACGCCCTCACTGAAATTCAAGCCGCCACACTCGCCGACTTTAGCAGCGTGTTGAGTTGGGGCCGCGAGCTGGACGAGTTCAATCCGCCCGCCATCATCTTCGCCAACGAGTTCCTCGATGCGTGGCCCGTGGCCCAGTGGGTCAAAACGGACACCGGCTGGCACATTCGCGGCGTCACGCTCGACAAGGCGGGTGAACTGCAATTCGCGGGCATCGATAAAAATTGCCCGCGCGAAGCGTTCGAAGCCCTTCTGCCGAACGCGCCGCCCGGAACAGTCATCGAGTCCCAGCGCCTCGATCAGCTCGCCGAAGCATTGAAAGCGCTCGCCGACCGCGGACCCGTAGCATTTTTGATGATCGACTACGGTCACACGACACCAGCTGCCGGCGACACGCTGCAGGCCGTTCGGGGCCACGCTTATGAATCACCTTTAACGTCGCCCGGCGAAGCCGACCTCACGGTGCACGTCAATTTCTACGATCTTGCATCGACCCTGCATCGCGCTGGCCTCGTTCTCGATGGGCCGGTGACGCAGGCCGAATTTCTCGGCTCCCTCGGTATCGTCGAGAGAGCATCCCGGTTGATGTCCGCAAACCCGGCGCGAGCGATCGAGATCGAAACGGGTGTCGCCCGGCTCCTCGCACCGAATGGGATGGGTTCGCGGTTCAAAGTGCTCGCAGCCCGCTCGCCGGGGCTGCCATCGCTACCCGGATTTGGCGCCGCGCGCGTAACGTCCGGAGCGCCGGGAACAACGTGATGAAGGCCGTACGATCATGACGCTCAAACCCGTCGAAGCGGCGAACCTCGCCAAGGTCTCCGGCATTCGCCACGGCTTCTTCACGCGCGCTGGCGGCGTATCGAGCGGACTTTATGCGGGCCTCAACTGTGGGCTCGGCTCGAACGACGACCAGACACTCGTTCTCGAAAACCGCCGCCTCATCGGGCGGCACCTCGGCGCCGGCGACGACAAATTCGGCGGCGGCGTGATCACGCTCTACCAGGAACATGGCACGACCGCCCTGGAAGTCACCGCGCCGCCGTCTCGCGACGCGCTTCCCCGCGCCGACGCCGTCATCTCCGGAACGCCGGGTCTCGTCATCGGCGTGCTGACGGCCGACTGTGCCCCCGTGCTTCTCGCGGACGGTGAGGCGGGCGTCGTCGCTGCCGCCCATGCAGGATGGCGCGGAGCCGTCGACGGGATCGTCGACAGCGCGGTTCGCGAGATGGAACGTCTGGGTGCTCGCCGTGAGCGCATCTCGGCAGCCGTCGGGCCGTGCATTAGCCAGCCGGCCTATGAGGTCGGCCCCGAGTTCGAAGCGGCTTTCCTCGCTCGCGATCCCGCGAATGGCGCTTTCTTCCAACGAAATCCGAAAACCGCCCGCCCCCACTTCGATCTTCCGGGCTTCGTCGTGAGCCGCTTAGCTAATGCCGGCGTTAGCAATATTGAAAACTTAAGCCTCTGCACCTGCGCGAACGAATCGCTTTTCTTCAGCTACCGGCGTAAAACTCTTCGTGGGGAGCCGGACTATGGCCGACAAATCTCCGCCATCGTCGTGGCGTAACTGCACAATCCACAGCCAATGCCTCGGCAAGGGTAACGTTTGACGACCTGACAACAGTTTCACCGGGCTGCCATCTGGACTGGCAGTTAAAGGCTGATCTACAGGGATAGGGTCAGTTCCGGTAGTTTTCAGGGGAGTTCAGGCCGCGCGAGTAGCGTTTTCCGGCCGCCGGGAAGTCGCGGTTGGATAAGGGGGGACGTCCATTGACGACCTTTTGGTTTGCACGTGCGCGTGAGCGCAGAACGCGTCTACGGGTGATCGGGCCAGTGGTTCTGGCTGCTTTCGCCACGATGGGACTAGGCGGCTGCGAGTCGGGGTCGAACCTTTTGAGCGGCGGATCAAACGCACCTCAAGCTTCGCTGATCCTTCCGCCCGCAACCCCAGTCGCTGCACAGACGGCTAAAATTCAGATCGCGCCCGTCATCGGCTCGCCCGACAACGTCGCCCGCGATCTGCAATCGCAACTTGCATCGTCGATCGGCCACAACGGCATCCAGGTCGCCACCGCAGCCAACGCGACCAGCGAATACGTCGTGCGTGGCTACATCGTAGCGGCCCGCGAAAAGACGAAGGCCAAAATCTCCTACATCTGGGACATCACGGACCAGGCCGGTAAGCGCGTTCACCGCATTACAGGCGAAGAAGTCATCGCCGGAGCGGGTAAGGACCCGTGGGCCGCCGTCACGCCGCCCGTCGTGCAGAGCATTGCCGACAAGACGTCGAAACAGATCGCGAGCTGGCTCGCGGCGAGCGGAAGCATCCCCGTCGCGGCGAACGGCAAACCGCCGGCCGGTACGCCACCAACCAACGTCGCCTCGAACGATGCAGGCCCAGCGCCAAGCCCGTCATATCCGACGGCATCGAACACACCGATCGCGCCGACGACGGGTAGCATCACGACGTCCGGACCGATCACCGCTATCGTACCGATGGTAACCGGCGCACCGGGCGACGGCAGCACCACGCTGACGACCGCCATCCAGCGCGAGCTGACCAAAAACGGCTTGGCTCTTTCCAATGTGCCGAACGCCCAGGCCTATAAAGTCGAAGGCAAGGTCGCGATGGGCCAGAGCAAAGATGGCAAGCAGCCCATCCAGATCGATTGGAACGTGATCGACCCGGCGGGCAAGAAGCTCGGCACTGTGTCGCAGAAGAACGAAGTGCCCCAAGGCTCGCTCGACGGCTCCTGGGGCAAGACGGCCGATGCAGCCGCACAGGCGGCAGCACAAGGCATTATCAAGCTTTTACCGGCGAAAAGCACAGATTAAGCAAACTGTGCGCGATATACGTCAGAAGCTTCATAACGATGACATCTTTGGGCTCGGACGGTTGAATCGTCCGGGCCCAATTGCTACAAGCCCGCGCATAAGAGGCTTCTGGAGCGCAAATGCCTTTTGATACCAAGGTCGACGCTCGAAGTTTGGATGGCCGGGGAAAGCTGGGCGTGAAGATCGTCGCGGGAAACAGTAACCGGCCGCTAGCCGACGCCATCTGCTCATATCTGAAGCTTCCAATGGCCAAAGGCCAAGTGAAGCGCTTCGCGGACATGGAGATCTTCGTCGAGATCCAGGAGAATGTGCGCGGCCAGGATGTGTTCGTCATCCAGTCGACGTCGTTTCCGGCTAACGACAACCTGATGGAGTTGTTGATCCTGCTCGACGCGCTCAAGCGTTCGTCGGCACGGCGCATCACGGCCGTCATCCCCTACTTCGGCTACGCGCGCCAAGACCGCAAGCCCGGTCCCCGAACGCCGATATCAGCAAAACTTGTCGCGAACCTCATCGAACGAGCCGGCGCCGATCGCGTTCTGACGCTTGATCTCCACGCCGGACAGATCCAGGGCTTCTTCGATATTCCAACCGATAACCTCTTCGCCGCGCCCGTCATGACGCGCGATATCGAAGAGAACTTCGGCAACACCGACGATGTCGTCGTCGTCTCGCCGGACGTCGGCGGCGTCGTTCGCGCCAGAGCCCTCGCCAAACGCATCGGAGCGCCGATCGCCATTTGCGATAAACGGCGCGAACGTCCGGGCGAAAGCGAAGTGATGAACGTCATCGGCGAAGTCGACGGCAAACGATGCGTCCTCATCGACGACATCATCGATTCCGGTGGAACGCTCGTCAATGCCGCGGAAGCCCTGCTGAAGAACGGCGCGACGGAAGTCTCGGCCTACATCTCGCACGCTGTGCTTTCAGGCGGCGCAGTCAGCCGCATTCAGAACTCACGCCTGAAATCGCTGGTCATCACCGACTCGATACTTCCGACCGAAGCCGTCAGGACCGCGAAGAATATCCGGGTAGTCTCGATCGCTCCACTCATCGGCGAAGCCATCCTGAGAACGAGCCGCGAAGAAAGCGTCTCGAGCCTCTTCTACTGATGTCGCTACTGACGTCATCCTAAGCCATGTCGAGCGTCAGCCGTTGGGCTCCGCACCCGTATCCGTGCTGCAGTCCCCGCAGCGGCCGCGGATCTCCATCGTCATCGACCGGACCTTGAAATCATTCTTGCCCGCCCAGGCCTGCAGGTTTTTGACAGCGGCCGGGTTGTCGAATTCCTTCACCGAGCCGCACGCGTCGCAAATGGCGAACACCGCCTTGCCGTGATGGTGCGGATGATCGCACGCGACGAAGGCGTTAAGGCTTTCGAGCCGGTGCGCGAGGCCATCCTCGATGAGCCGTTGCAGCGCCCGGTAAACCGTCGGCGGCGCGCTGACGCCCTTGCCGCGAACCTCCTCGATCAGCTCATACGCGCTGAGAGGCCGGCCGACACCCCTGAGCGCCTCGACAATGATCTTGTCCTGATCGGCCGCGCTGCGGCGTTTCGTAGGCTTTTTGGCCATCACTCCGGGCATCTCCGTTCCCAATAAATCGACCACCGGCCAAGTTCGCCGTTAATATGCTGATTTTCGCGGCAACTTTCCAGCTAGCCCGAAGCCGACAGAACGCATTGCCCGACCCGTTGCCCGACCTGTTGTATGGGCTCAATCGCCCATCTTTGGCCCGTTGCGCGGGTGCCAAACCCCGAGTATACACGCCCCATCTCATGAAGACCTTCCTGAGACGCCGCCCGGCACCCTTGGAGGCCGGTACGCGGCTTTTTGGCTCTTCTGATAGGCAGAAGAGTCCTAACACTCGGAGACGATGCCATGTCTGAGCTCATCACGCTCAAGGCTACGGCGCGCCCGCGTGCCGGCAAGGGGGCCGCACGCCAAGCTCGCCGCGATGGAAATGTGCCTGCCGTCATTTACGGCAATCAGGAAACCCCTGAGACGATCAATCTCGAATACAACGAGCTCTGGAAGCAGGTCCTCCGCGGCCACTTTACCTCGACCGCCATCGAACTCGACGTCCAAGGGACGAAGCACATCGTGCTCGCCCGCGACGTGCAGGTCGATCCGGTGCGCGATACGCCCCTTCACGTCGACTTCCAGCGTGTTGGCAAGGATGGCGTCATTCGCGTTTCGATCCCGATGCGCTTCGTCAACGAAACACTGTCGCCCGGCCTGAAGCGCGGCGGCGTGCTCAACATCGTGCGCCACGATGTCGAAGTGTATTGCCCTTACGACAAGATCCCGCGCTTCTTCGAGATCAACCTCGAAGGCATGGAGATCGGCCGTTCGATCCACATCTCGGCAGTCAACCTGCCGGAAGGCATTTCGCCGGTCATCAAGAACCGCGACTTCACGATCGCAACAATCGCTGGCGCGCTCAAGGGTGACGACGAAGCCGCATCCGCGACGGCTGAGGCTGGCGCTCCCGCCGCCGACGCCAAGGGTGCAGCACCCGCAGCTGGCGGCAAGGCTGCCCCTGCTGCAGCCGCAGGCAAGGCTGCTCCGGCCGCCAAGGCAGCACCCGCTGCCAAGCCCGCCGCGAAGAAGTAAGAAGATCACGAACCGGCGCGATCATCGGATCGCGCCGGTCTCTCTCACGGGTTCCGCGCCCGGCGGCCCGCTCCGCGAAGCGGTGTAGCCAGGCGCGTCACAATTCCCTCCGCGAAGCGCGCGCCTTCCGGCCGGCTTGCCGGAGGCAAGTCGGAAGGCGCCAGCAAAATGAAGCTTTTCGTCGGACTTGGTAATCCTGGCGAGAAATATCGCGCCAATCGCCACAACATCGGTTTCCTGGCGGTCGATCGCATCGCCGAGCGCAACGGCTTCGGCCCCTGGCGAAAGAAGTTTCAAGGTCTGGTCGCGGAAGGCTCGATCGGCAACGAGCGCGTCACGCTTCTGAAGCCCGAAACCTACATGAACGAAAGCGGCCGCTCGGTCGGCGAAGCCCAGCGCTTTCTCAAAATTCCCCTCGACGATGTCTACGTCTTTCACGACGAGCTCGATCTCGCGCCCGGCAAGGTGAAAGTGAAAACCGGTGGCGGCAACGCCGGCCACAACGGTCTCCGCTCGATCTCCGCGCACATCGAAAACGAATACAAGCGCGTGCGCCTCGGCATCGGACATCCAGGATCCAAGGATGTCGTCATCCATCACGTCCTCAACGATTTCGCGAAATCCGATCGCGAATGGGTCAACGCCCTGCTCGACGCCGTCGCCGATGCAGCGAGCTACCTCGCCAAGGGCGACGACGCGCGCTTCCTGAGCGATGTCGCGCGCTTGTTCCAAGATGAGCCCGAAAAGCCGGCGCGCAAAACCGAACGTGCGCCGGCGGAAGAAGAGCCGCGCGCCCCCAAAAAGCAGGCATCGGGGCCACACCCGTCCGGTGAACGCGCCTCCAAACGACAGTCGGCGTTGGCCGAGAACTTGAAAAAATGGCTGGGCGCGCGAAAATCCGGCGACGGCAGCTCGTGATCGTTCGCTCGCGCGTATCGTAGTCGTCGGGGGGGGGGAGAGTAATGTCCGAGTATCAGGAAGAGAGCGACGTAGGCGGCGCCCGTTCAGGCGGCCGTGCCCAAACGATTGTCGGCGCCCTCATCCTGTTGTTCACGATCGGCGTTTTCGGCGTCGTCGGCTGGGACGCTTACAACTCCGTTGACAAGGACAAGACAGGCGTCCGTCGCATCCTCGCCAAGCGCTGGAACGACCGCACGCTCGTCTTCCCCGTGGAAGGCGCCGACCGGGCGGGACGGCGCGCGCTGTTCGACGTCGTCGTCCTCACCAAGAACTACGGCTGGGTCCGCGGCTCGACGACCGAACTCCAGAAGGACGATCGCCGACTGTCACCGCAGGAAGTTCAGGAAGAGGTGCTCGCGCCGCAACTTCGCGAAGGGCTGAGCGGCGCACGCGGCCTGATCGCCGTCGGCCTCGCGAGCCAGGAAGGCGAGATCGAGCGGGAAGAGCAGCGCGGAAGCCAGCGTGCCATCCGCACCGCGCGATGGGTCCAGGAAGCCCTCGGCGAGCGCATTCCAATGTGGACTTTGAACCTCGGACGCTACGTCGATCCGTGCGCCGATTGCGAGGATTCCGACACCAGCTGGCAGCGCCCGTTCATCGTTATTGCCGTGCGCAATGCCGACGAGGGCACACACATCTCGGAGGCCCTTGCGGACGCGATGTCCTTCAAGTCTAACCTTCCCGCCCCCTCGCGCTATTCGGCGTTTGCATTTGCGAAATTCACGCGGTGAGCCATAGGGCCGCAGAAGGAGCCTAAAAGGCTTCACATTAGGCCGCCGCTCGCTTAACCCCCAGGGCAGCAACTCAACCGGACATTTCCCCGCCATGGGCTTCAAATGCGGCATCGTCGGCCTGCCGAACGTCGGCAAGTCGACCCTCTTCAACGCGCTGACGCAAACCGCGCAAGCGGAGGCGGCCAACTATCCCTTCTGCACGATCGAACCCAACGTCGGCGAGGTCGCCGTTCCCGACGACCGTCTCGAAACGCTGGCGAAGATTGCAGGCAGCAAGGAAATCATTCCGACGCGGCTGACCTTCGTCGATATCGCGGGCCTCGTGCGCGGCGCCTCCAAGGGGGAAGGTCTCGGCAACAAATTCCTCTCCCACATTCGCGAAGTCGACGCCGTCGCCTACGTGCTGCGCTGCTTCGTCGATGAGGACATCACGCACGTCGAGAACCGCATCGATCCGCTCGCCGACGCCGACGTCGTCGAAACGGAACTGATGCTCGCCGATCTCGAAAGCCTCGAGAAGCGCGTCTCGCAGATCGAGAAGAAAGCGAAAACGGGCGACAAGGAAGCCAAGGCGCAATACGCCGTGATGGAGAAACCGCTGCTCCTTCTCCGCGAAGGCAAGCCCGCACGTCTCGCCAAGATGACGCCGGAAGAAATGCCGGCATTCCGCGCGCTGCAACTGCTGACATCGAAGCCGATCGTCTACGTCTGCAACGTCGAAGAAAGCGCTGCAGCAAACGGCAACGCCTATTCGAAGCAAGTCGAAGAGCGCGCAAAAGCCGAAGGCGCGGCCGTCGTCGTCATTTCAGCCAAGATCGAAAGCGAATTTTCCGGCCTCGCACCCGAGGACCGCAACGCATTCCTCGCCGAGATGGGTCTCGAGGAAGCTGGCCTCAACCGCCTCATCCGCGCAGGCTACAGTCTGCTCGATCTCGTGACGTACTTCACGGTCGGACCGAAGGAAGCACGCGCCTGGACGATCACGCGTGGCACCAAAGGCCCGCAGGCCGCCGGCGTCATTCATACCGACTTCGAGAAGGGCTTCATCCGCGCCGAAACCATCGCCTACGCCGACTACGTCGCCGGCAACGGTGAAACGGGCGCCAAGGAAGCTGGCAAAATGCGTCTCGAAGGCAAAGAGTACGTCGTCCAGGACGGCGACGTCATGCACTTCCGATTTGCGAACTAGGGACCAACAGCAATGTCAACCGAGCTTCCCGACCGGCTCAGCAACGACCCGAAAAGTCCCTTCTTCGACGAAGACATCCTGAAACGCGAAATCGGTATCCGTTTCAACGGCGTCGAGAAAACGAACGTCGAGGAATATTGCGTCAGCGAAGGCTGGATTCGCGTCGCAGCCGGCAACGCCAAGGACCGCGCCGGCCGGCCCATGACGATGAAGCTCAAAGGCAAAGTCGAACCGTACTTCCGCCAGCCTACCGAATAGGACGGGGCGAAAATCTTAAGTTAAGCCCGCCGCTTTCTCGTAGCGGCAGCCTTTCTCGCCGAAGCTTTCCGGGCCGCAGTCGAACGCGAAGTCGAAACTTTGCGCGGAGCAGCCGGACGTGAAGCCGAAGCTTTCCGTGTAGCAGCCCGGCGCGAAGCCGTGGCTTTCCGGGCAGCGGCCGAACGCGTAGCCGTAGCCTTTCGGGCCGCAGCCGAACGCGAAGTCGAAGTTTTCCGGGCTGCGGCTGTACGCGACGTCGGCATTTTCCGGGCTGCGGTTGTACGCGAAGCCGAAGTCTTCCGGGCACCGACCGTGCGCGAAGCCGGTGATTTCCGGACGGACGCCGAAGTTTTGCGGGCAGCAGCCGTTCGGGAAGTCGAAGTCCTTCGGCGCGCGGCCGTACGTGATGCGGTGGCTTTGCCGCCGATCCGGCCGCCGCGACGCGACGAAGCGGTGCTCACCTTCTTACCACGGCCGGAGCCGCTCTTCTTACCGCCTCCGGTCTCCTTGTTAACCGTAGCCCACGCGCGCCGCTCGGCTTCGGTCTTGCGAACACCTCGCTTCTCGTAGCCTTCTTCGATGTGTTCGGCTTGGCGCTTCTGCTTGCTTGAGTAGCTTGATTTGTCTCCACGCGGCATCTTCCGCTCCTCCTCATTACGTTGGGCGCTGCTATTGCAACGCTGCAACACCTTCAGAAGTTGCAGCAACGCACCATTGCAAACGCGACGAACAAAAAAGGCCCTGCGTGAGCGGGGCCTTTTTCAGTGTCGAGGATAGGACGTTTGCTGCCTATTCAGCGGCTTCCGCGCCTCGCGGCATCTTCTGCTGCTGTGCGGTTTCCGAGGCCTTCGCGCGCGTCATGTGCTCGAGCGCTGTCCGCACACCGGCCTCATACTCCGGATGCACCTTCTTGAAGTGCGCGAGCTGACGCTCGGTGATGAAATCCGGAATACCCCACATCGCTTCCGCGACGTTGGTAAAGAGGCGCGCCTTCTGCTCTTTGTTGAACAGATTGAACAGCGCCGTCACCTGACGGTAATCGTCGTTGCCATCGCGATGATTGTAGCGCTCGGCATCACCCGAAATCGCGAGCGGCGGCTCGGCCGCCGACTTATCTTCGACGGCGCCGTGGAACGAGTTCGGCTCGTAATAGGCGTCCGTACTGCCGGTCTCCTGCGGGAAGAACCGCATCGGGCCGTCCTTGTGATAGGTGTGCACAGGGCACTTTGCGGCGTTCACCGGCAGATGTTCGTAATGCGTTCCAAGGCGATAGCGGTGCGCGTCTGCATACGAGAAGATCCGCGCCTGCAACATCTTGTCGGGCGAGAAGCTGATGCCCGGCACGACGTTGGAAGGCGAGAACGCGGCCTGCTCGATCTCGTTGAAATAGTTCTCGGGATTGCGATTGAGCTCGAGAATGCCGACGTCGATCGGCGGGTAGTCCGCATGCGGCCAAACCTTCGTGAGATCGAAGGGATTGTACCAATGCTTGCCGACGTCCGCTTCCGGCATGATCTGAACCTGCATTTTCCACTTCGGGAAATCGCCGCGTTCAACCGCCGTGAACAGATCCTCTTGCGTCGACTCGCGCGTGCGGCCGACGATTTCGGTCGCCTCGCCGTTCGTCCAATGCTTGTGGCCCTGTACGGTCTTGAAGTGGAATTTCACCCAGAACCGCTCGTTCTTCGCGTTGATCAGCGAGAACGTATGCGAGCCGTAACCGTTCATGTGGCGAACCGAAACCGGCAGGCCGCGATCGGACATCAGGATCGTCACCTGATGAAGGCTTTCCGGCGAAAGCGACCAGAAATCCCACATCGCCGTCGGCGAACGCATGTTGGTCTTCGGATGCCGCTTCTGCGTGTGGATGAAGTCCGGAAACTTGTAAGGATCGCGAACGAAGAACACCGGCGTGTTGTTGCCGACGAGGTCCCAGTTGCCTTCCGGCGTATAAAACTTGAGTGCGAAGCCGCGCACGTCGCGCTCGGCGTCGGCCGCGCCGAGTTCGCCGGCGACAGTCGAAAAGCGCGCCAGCATCTCGGTCCTGGCGCCCGGTTGCAGCACCTGCGCCTTGGTGTATTTCGAAATATCGCCTGTGATCGTCAGCGTGCCGTAAGCACCCCAGCCCTTCGCATGAACTGTACGCTCCGGGATGCGCTCACGGTTCTGGTGAGCGAGCTTCTCGATGAGCTGATAGTCTTCAACGAGCAGCGGACCGCGCGGTCCAGCCGTCAGCGAATTCTGATTGTCGGCGACCGGAGCGCCGCCAGTAGTTGTGAGTTTTTTGTCAGTCATATGGACAGTCCTTCTGGAAATACCGAAATGGACCTAGATCAGAAAAACTTAAGAGACCAATCTTTTTTATAGGAAAAACTTATAAGGCAATCTTATCGAAGTCGAACTCAAGCCGGTTCTCTAAACTGAACCGTCAGTCTGATCTGGATCGGCGTTTTGGCCATATCCCTTGAATTTATCGACTATTCTGCGCATCTCGGCGTCATCGAGCACATGGCTCTCACCGATGCTTAGTACTTTGTAATAGTGCTCCGCCAAGACTTCCACTTCAATGGCAAGTTCGAGCGCGTAACTAAGCGATTTGCCAAGCGCGATTTGGCCGTGATTTGCCATAAGGCAGGCGTCTCGCTCCTTCAGCCCTGCAACGACATGCCGCGCAAGTTCTTCCGTACCGAATGTCGCGTATGGCACGCACGGGATGTCTTTTCCGCCGGCGACAGCCACCATGTAGTGGAACGCCGGAATTGGTTTGCGCGCGCATGCCAACACGGTCGCGTGCGTCGAGTGGGTATGAACGACGGCGTTCCTATCCGGACGTGCTCCGTAGGCTGCGAGATGAAAATGCCATTCGGTCGAGGGCTTCGATTGCCCTTTGGGAACGCTCCCATCTGCCGCGACGAAGACGACGTCTTCCGGCTCGGTCTCCTCGTAGCGTTTCCCGGACGGCGTGATCAGCATGCCACCCTTGAAACGGCAAGAAACGTTGCCTGATCGGCCGGGCGTGAGACCCGAGCGGCTCATCGAGCGAGCCGTCGCAATAATCTCTTTCCGCAATGCCTTTTCGCTGTCGCGTTTCTCGCTCATCACGCCGCCGCGCTCGTCTTTTCGGGATAAAGCGATTTGAGCCCCTCGCGCGAGGCCGCGCAAATGCCACGCTCCGTTATGAAGCCGGTAACGAGCCTCGAAGGCGTCACGTCGAAGGCGGGATTGCGCGCCTGCGTTCCCTCCGCCGCGATCAGAACCGACCCGACGTCGCCATTGGCAAGCATGCCCTGCACGCGCAGCACCTCGTCCTCGCTCCGCTCTTCGATGGGAATGTCCGCGCCCCTGTCCGTACGCCAATCGATCGTGGAATAGGGAAGAGCGACATAGAACGGAACACCGGTATCTTTCGCCGCCAGCGCCTTCAGATACGTGCCGATCTTGTTCGCGACATCGCCGTTCGCCGTCACGCGGTCCGTCCCGACGATGACGAGATCGACATCGCCGCGCTGCATGAAGTGGCCGCCCGCATTGTCGGCAATGAGGCTGTGCGGAACGCCGTGCTGAAGAAGCTCGAACGCCGTCAACGCTGCACCCTGATTGCGCGGCCGCGTCTCGTCGACCCAGACGTGAACATTTATGCCCGCATCATGCGCCTGATAGATCGGCGATGTCGCCGTTCCCCAGTCGACACACGCAAGCCAGCCGGCATTGCAGTGCGTGAGAATGTTGACCGGCCGGCCGCCTTTCTTCCCGGCGATGTCTGCAATGAGGCGAAGCCCGTTGACCCCGATCTGGCGGCACGTCTCAACATCGTCTTCCGCCAGTTTCGCCGCACGGTCGTAGGCGGCAGCCGCTCGGACATCGGCCGAAAGGGGCGCGAGCGTCGCGCGAAGATCCTCGAGCGCCCAGCGCAGATTGACGGCCGTCGGACGTTGTTCGCCGAGAAACTTGACCGCGTGATCGAGGCCCGCATCCGAAGCGTCGGCACGCATCGCCAGCGCCACGCCGTAGGCAGCGGTCACGCCGATCAGCGGCGCACCACGAACCTGCATCGATTTGATAGCGTGCGCCGCGTCCTCGACGGTCTTGAGCGTCAATCGCACGAGCCTATGCGGCAGCACCGTCTGATCGATAATACCGACCGACCAGCCGTCGCGTTCGAGCCAGATCGTGCGCGAGGCGACCCCATCAAGCTTCATAATTTTCCTCCGCAGACGATCGCGTGAATTCGATGATTTCGGTCGCGGTTTCCGCCGGCCGCGTCTGAAGTAGCATATGTGCCGCCGGGAAGACGATCATGCGCGCCCTCCCCTTTTCGCCGATAGCCTTCTGCATGGGTGCTTTCCGCACCAGCCAATCGGAGCGCCCGTGCAGTGCGAGGACCGGACACTGGAGCCTCATAAAGTCCTGTCTGACATCCACCTCCGCCGCCGCCCGAAGCCGGGCTGCCCGCACCGGACGCGACAACGCGCGAACGATGTCCTCGACCTTGTCGCGAAGCTCCTGATCGCTGAAGGGCCCCATGAGCATGGCATCCCRAATATTGCGGGGCGTCGCGCTAGGATCGACGCGTGCGGCCCTACGCATGAACCACTGCGGCCAAGGGTTCTTGATGAATGTAGCGGCGAGCACGATCCCCCGCACCTGATCCCGAAGCTGCGACGCAACAAGAACCGCAACCGGCCCCGAGAAGGATTCGCCAAGCACATAGACGGGCCTGCTGCCGATCTCATGGCGCACGAGCTCTACATATCCCGCATACCCGAGCGTCGGGTCCTGCGGATAGCGAACGACGTTGACCTTGAACTCCCGGGCAAGATGCGGAGCCACCCGATCGAACAGGTCTCCCGTTCCATCAAGACCCGGCAAAAGAACAATCTCGGGCGCATCGTTCACCATGCTCAATATGTAGCAGGACCTGGTAGCGGAATGTGAAGCGAAGCGTCGAGGCCGCACGCTGCACACTTTAGCACGTACCATTCCGAGTATGGACGCGCCGAGCGGTCGATTATCTCGACGCCCGGCGCTCCGCACACCGGGCATTCCTGGACCGCGTCGGGATCCGCCCGCCAACGGGCGATGCGATCGAGCGCATCGGCCATATGTTCGTTCGGCAGGTCCAAGGTGACGACCTAGTGCCCGCCGAACGCGACGAGCGCGTGGCGGGGAATGCCAAGGGCTTCGAGACGCTGCATGCCGCCGAGATCGGGAAGGTCGACGATGAATGTCGCGCCGACGACATTTCCGCCCGAACGCCGAATGAGCTTCACGGCGGCTTCTGCCGTTCCCCCCGTCGCAATCAGATCGTCGACGATGAGCACGCGCGAACCCGGTTCGACGGCATCCTCATGAATCTCGATCACGTCGACGCCGTACTCGAGCGTGTACTCCTGCCCGATCGTCTTCCATGGCAGCTTGCCCTTCTTACGGATCGGAATGAACCCGCATTCGAGACGGTCGGCGATGGCGCCGCCCAGGATAAAACCCCGCGCTTCGATGCCGGCGACCGCATCGACTTTGCCATCCTCGAACGGTTTCGCCATCCCTTTGATGGCCTTTTTGAGCCCGATGGGATCGGCCAGCAGCGTGGTGATGTCCCGGAACATGATGCCGGGCTTGGGATAATCGGGGATCGTTCGAATAAGGTCTTTAAGGTCGTCGAAGTTCTTCACGTGGCTCACTCCCGCCAAATTGACGGCGCAAAATAGCAATATCTCTCGCGTCTAGGTAGCATTAGAGCAACGAAGCTGTGCTGAATGATTCGGCACGGGCTTATGACACTTGCTTGAAGGACTTCGTGATGGCAGCCCAAGGCCCGTCCGCATCCGCAATAACCGGTCCCGAGTTCGACCCGATTTTGGATGACCAGGAAGACCTGCCCCGAACGTTCCGTCGCGAAAAGGAAGCCCGCGCCCGCGAGGCGCGCGAACGCGCTGAGCAGGAGCGCGCCGCCGCGCCGACCCTGCCGATGGGAACTGCGGACCGCCGCGCGCGTCCTCGGCCGGACGCCTATGCCTCGGGCGAACTCGACGCAGCCGACGACGAGCAACTCGTTTCGGCTTCGGTCCGCCGCTTCGACGTCCCGTTCGTCGATCTCGTCACCTTCTTTCTGAAGGCGGTGATCGCAAGCATCCCGGCGCTGTTACTGCTCGGCGCGATCCTGTGGGTAATGGGCGCAGCTTTGGAAGCGCTCTTCCCGGCGCTGATCAAGATGAAGATCCTGATCAGCTTCCCGAATTGAGCGAACGCCAGCCTCAGACGAGCCTCAGAAAAGAACGCGTCCCGCGATCGCGTCGAGCTTCTTCATCAGCTCTGGATCGCGGGCCTCTGGCGGCGTGATGATCGCAACCTCGAGCGACCGGTCCGAGCCGATCGGGCAAGCCGGGTGTTCGCGCGGAAAATCGCGCGCCAGCCGTGCAACGAGCCTCTGCGCCTTTTCCGTATTGTCCTTCATCACTTCGAGGATCGCGGCCACATCGACATCGCCATGATCATCGTGCCAGCAGTCGTAATCGGTGACCATCGCAACGCTCGCGTAACAAATCTCGGCCTCGCGAGCGAGCTTGGCTTCCGGCATGTTGGTCATGCCGATGACATCGCAGTCCCAGGAGCGGTAGAGATTGCTCTCGGCGCGCGTCGAGAACTGCGGGCCTTCCATCGCGAGATAGACGCCGCCCCGATGCACGTCGATCTCTTCCGTCTTCGCCGCCTTTTCGAGCGCCTTGAACAAGAGCGGGCTGATCGGATCGCCCATCGCGACATGCGCGACGCAGCCGTTACCGAAGAATGATTTTTCGCGCGCGAACGTCCGGTCGATGAACTGATCGGGAAGTACGAAGTCGCCCGGCTTGTATTTCTTCTTGAGTGAACCGCACGCCGAAACGGAAACGAGATCGGTCACGCCCGCCCGCTTCAGGACATCGATGTTCGCCCGGTAATTGATGCCGCCCGGCGATAATTTATGACCCCGCCCGTGGCGCGGCAGAAAGCGGATGGGAAGACCGTCGATGTCCGCAAAAAGAACGTCATCCGAAGGCGCCCCCCACGGGCTTTCGATGGTTTTCCATTCGGGGTTAGCGAGAGCAGGCAGATGATAAAAACCGCTACCGCCGACAATACCCAGAACCGAAGTCGTCATGCCCGTTCGCTCCCCTGTCCCCGATCACGCCGACAAATAAACGGAAAAAAGCCCCGCGAGCGAGGCTTTTTATCAGTTTGCAAATCGGCGCGGGGCCGATGACCGGAACCTGTCACACGAAAGCGGTCAGTGCTTGATGTTCTTCCAGATCCGCTTCTTGCCGAGATAGAGCAGCCCCGTCGTGACGATCAGATACAGGATGACCTGCCATCCGATGCGCTTGCGCTGATCGAGCGACGGATCGGCCGCCCATGACATAAATGCGGCAACGTCACGAGCGTAATGGTCGACCGTCGATGGCGTGCCGTCCTGGTAGGCGACGACGCCATCCGACAGCGGCGGCGGCATGGCGATCTGATGGCCGGGAAACGCCTTGTTGTAGAATTTCCCGTCCGTCAGGTGGAAGTCGGCCGGCGGATCCGCATAGTCGGTCAGCAGCGCGTAGATATAGTTCGCGCCACCTTCCTGATACGCGTTGACGATGTCGCCAAGCATCAGGAACGGATGGATGTACCAGCTCGCTTCCCGATGGCTGTCGCGAGCCCTGGCCATGAGCGAGAGATCGGGCGGTAACGCGCCGTTCTGCGACGCCCGCGCTTCGTTGTCGTTGTGATAGGGCCCGCGGATCGGATCGGACAGCAACGGCGGCCGTTCGAACATCTTGCCTTCGTCGTTCGGACCGTCGGTGATCTGGTTCGGCCAAGAAGCGGCAAGTTCCTTCACCGCATCTGCCGGAAATTCCGGACCGCCCGGCTGCACCAGGTTGCGGAACGCCACCCGCTTCAGGCCGTGGCACGCCGAGCAGACGTCCTTGTAGACCTGAAAGCCGCGCTGAAGTTGCGCCTTGTCGAACTGACCGGTGAACCCGCTGAACGACCATTTCTGCCGCTCGATCTCCTGATGAGCAGCTTCTTCGGCCGACAGGCTACCCATGGCAACGGTTGCCGCAACCATGGACAGCAGAGTGAGAGAAAGATGCTTTTTCATGTGTTCTCTCCCCCTCAGCGCGATTCAGGAGCAGCAGTCGCTCCCGTTGACAACCCGGTCCCGCCCTTACTCAAGACGTCGTCGGTAATTGAGCGTGGCAACCGGCTTGGCGTTTCGATGAGGCCCACGATCGGCATCACCGCGAGGAAGAACAGGAAGTAGCAGAGCGTGAAGATCTGCGACGCGATGACGTAAATCCCCTCGGCCGGCTTGGAACCGAGATAGCCCAGCGCCACGCAGGTGAAGAGGAAGAACCAGAAGAACCATTTGAAGATCGGCCGGTACTTCGTCGAACGCACTCGCGACGTATCGAGCCAGGGAGCGAACGCGATGAGGACCACGGCGGAGAACATCGCCACGACGCCGCAAAGCTTCGCATATTGCCCAAGCGGAATGCCGAGGAACGAGCTCGTGAAGGCCCGGAGGATCGCGTAGAACGGCAGGAAATACCATTCGGGCACGATATGCGGCGGCGTCACCAGCGGATTGGCTTCGACGTAGTTGTCCGCATGCCCGAGGTAGTCCGGCACGAAGAATGCGAACCACGCGAAGAGAATGAGGAACGCGAAGAGCCCGACCGAGTCCTTCGCCGTCGCATAAGGATGCATCGGCACGGTATCGGACGGCTGCTTGATATCGAGCCCGGTCGGATTGTTTTGACCAACGACGTGCAGCGCCCAGATATGGAGGCCGACGACCCCGGTCAACACGAATGGCAGAAGGTAATGCAGCGCGAAGAAGCGATTGAGCGTTACGCCCGAGACCGCATACCCGCCCCACAGCCATTCGACGATCGCCGTTCCCAACCCGTTGTAGATCGTATCGAGCGCGGAAAAGAGATTGGTGATGACCGTCACGCCCCAGAAGCTCATCTGGCCCCACGGAAGCGTGTAGCCCATGAACGCCGTTGCCATCATCAACAGCATGATGATGACGCCCAAGATCCAAAGAACCTCGCGCGGCGCCTTGTATGAACCGTAGTAGAACCCGCGGAAGATATGGATGTAGACGGCGAGAAAGAACATCGACGCGCCGACGGAGTGCAGGTTGCGCAGCATCCAGCCGTAGTTCACGTCGCGCCGAATGTGCTCGATGGAATTGAACGCGCCGGCATCGCTCGGCTGGTAATGCATCGCGAGAACGACGCCCGTTACGATCTGCGCCAAAAGGCAAACCGTCAGTATCCCGCCGAACGTCCAGAGATAGTTCAAGTTGCGCGGCGTCGGATAATCGACGAACGAGCTTTGCATCAACCGGGCGATGGGCAACCGCTCATCAAGCCATTTTCCCCAGCGCGACGTCGGCACGTAATTCGAAGTGTGACCTCCCATGTCCGCTTTCCCCCTAACCGATCTTTATTTTTGTATCAGTCGTGAACGCATAGGTCGGCACCTCGAGATTTCGCGGTGCAGGACCTTTTCGAATGCGTCCGGAGGTATCGTATACGGAGCCGTGGCAGGGGCAGAACCAACCGCCGTACTCGCCGCGCTCGTCCCCCATGACCTGGCCCTTCGGAATGCACCCGAGATGCGTGCAGATACCGATGAGCACGATCCAGTTCTCATGGCCCTTGATGGTGCGATTGGCGTCGCTCCCAGGCTCGTCACCCGGCAGGTTTTCGTTACGCGCGTTGTCGTCCGGCAGCGTCTTGACGTCGACGTTCTCCGCCGCCTCGACTTCGGATTTCGTCCGGTTGCGGATGAAGATCGGCTTGCCGCGCCACATCGCGGTGATGGCCTGACCTTCCTTGACCGGCGACAGATCGACCTCGACCGACGAGAGCGCCATGGTGCTCGCGTCGGGATTCATCTGTTGAATGAAGGGCCAAAGTAGTGACGCCGCGCCGACAGCAACGAACGCGTTCCCGGCCACCACCAGAAAATCCCGGCGGTTCGGTTCTAGTGCTTCAGTAGTCACGGATGCCTCTCGCATTGGAAACCAGAGACGCTGTGATGGCTTTCGATCGCGCGAGATGGCCCCGCCGTCTTTGCCTTTTTTTTAGTGCTCTAGTTTGTTCGTTTCACTTCCCTGATGATCGTTCTGACAGCGTTTGACCTCGCTATCAATATGAACGCGACAAAATGCGAGAGGCAATTTGGCACATATTTCGAACTGGACATTCGAGAGGCTGCAATCGCAGGTCGCGCCGACCATGAGACTCGCTCTTTACCAGCCAGACATTGCCCAAAACACGGGGACGATTCTGCGCCTCTGTGCCTGTTTTGGCATCCCCGTCGACGTCATCGGACCCGCCGGATTCGACATGAGCGACCGCGCCCTCAAACGCGCCGCCCTCGATTATCTGCCCCACGTCGAGCTGACCCGGCATGCGGGTTACGAAACCTTCATGGAGCAAAGGGCCGCCGCCACAACCTCGCCGGGTCGCCTCGTCCTCCTGACGACGAAAGCAGCGACACCCCATTGCGACTTCAGCTTCGCGCCGGACGATACGTTGATGCTCGGCCGCGAGAGCGCCGGCGTGCCCGATGCCGTTCATGACCGGGTCGACGCACGCATCACGATCCCGATGCGGCCGGGACTGAGATCGCTGAACGTCGCCGTTGCGGCTGCCATCGTTCTCGGCGAAGCGCTCCGCCAGACCGGCGGTTATCCTCACACCTGACTCGTCGCTGTCGTACGCGTGACACGTGACAGCGGCATGCCGATCGCATCACCTACGCGATCAGCAAGCGCCCGATGTCGATCGAACAGATTCTGGAAATCGCCGGCGCCGCATCGGCGCTGTTGTTGATCGCGGGCCTCGTCATCGGCCAGTTGAACGTCGAGTGGCGGATATGGCCCGCGCCGCCCGTCGGCTCCCTTAAAAGCTTCGGCTTCTGGACTCTTTTCCGCACGTTGAACGTCGTTGTCTTGGTCCTAGGGATCGAGCGGTTCCTGACGACGCTCGACGGCGCCGCCCTACCGCTTCGGATCGCATGCGCGGCCGTCTCGCTGATCTCAGGGCTGGCGTATGCCTATGCGCTGTGGTCGCTTGGCCGGAAGGCGACCTACTGCCAGGCGAGTGGCTTGGCGACCGGAGGCGTTTACCGGTGGACCCGCAACCCGCAGTATGCCACCGCCATCGCCGCCTTCGCGACGCTTGGGATCGCAGCCGCGGCTTGGGATGCAACCCTGCTCGCCGGTTCGCTCGTCCTCGTCTACGCGATGATGGCGAGGGCGGAAGAACCCTGGCTCGAGACGCGTTACGGCCTGAGCTACCTCGATTACAAGGCCGAGGTGCCGCGCTTCTTCAACCTTCGTCACGCAGCGGCCGAGCTTTCAGCCTTCGTCACGAATAAATCGCCGTCCCTCGCGAAACATCTCCAGACAGGGAGTCGCCGAGTGCAGAAAAAGCGATAGTGCGATAGGCCGCCTATTCGGCAGCCTCTCGCGCCAGGAACCCGCCGGATTGGCGACTCCAGAATTGCGCGTAGAGCCCGCCGCGCTTCAGAAGTTCCTCGTGCTTGCCCTCTTCGATGATCCGCCCCTCGTCCATGACGACGAGGCGATCCATGGCCGCAATCGTCGAGAGCCGGTGCGCGATGGCGATCACCGTCTTGCCGCGCATCAGCGTTTCGAAGCTCGACTGGATTTCGGATTCGACTTCGGAATCGAGCGCGCTCGTCGCCTCGTCGAGAACGAGAATGGGCGCGTTCTTCAGCAAAACGCGGGCGATTGCTATGCGCTGACGCTGCCCGCCCGAAAGCTTCACGCCCCGTTCGCCGACATGCGCATCGTATCCGCGACGGCCCTTCAGATCCTCGAGGCCGAGAATGAACTCGTGCGCCTCGGCCCGTCGCGCCGCCGCGATGACGTCCGCTTCGCTCGCATCCAAGCGGCCGTAGAGAATGTTATCCCGGACCGAACGATGAAGTAGCGACGTATCCTGCGTCACCATTCCGATCTCGGCGCGCAGGCTGTCCTGCGTCACGTCCGCGATATCCTTCCCGTCGATCAGAATGCGGCCGCCTTCGAGATCGTAGAAGCGCAGCAGCAGATTGACGAGCGTCGACTTGCCGGCCCCGGAGCGGCCGACCAGACCGACTTTCTCACCGGGACGAATGGCCAGCGAGAGCGATTCAATCACACGCGGCGGCGCATCATCCGAAGCCGCGCGGCCGGCGCCGTAATGGAAATGAATGTGATCGAAGCGGATCTCTCCGCGCGGCACGCTGAGTGGCTTCGCGTCCGGCTTGTCGAGCAAAAGGTTCGGCCGCGAGATCGTCTCCATGCCCTCGTGGACGACGCCGATGTTTTCAAACACGTCCGCGATTGTCCACATCACCCATCCCGACATCGTCACGATGCGAATGACGAGACCGCTGACGACGGCGATATCGCCGACGGAGACGTACTGCAGCGTCCACAGCCAGATCGCCGTTCCGGTCGTCGCAACAAGCAGGATGCCGTTCAGAATATAGAGCACGATCTCCATGGCTGTGATGAGCCGCAGCGAAGCCTGCCACTTCTGCATCTGCTCCGTCAGCGCCTCGCGCGCGTAGGTATCCTCGCGCTCCGCGTGGGCGAAAAGCTTCACGGTCATGATGTTCGTGTAGCTGTCGACGATGCGGCCGACGAGCATCGAGCGCGCTTCGGATGCTTCCGTCGAGCGCTGCTTGATGCGCGGCACGAAGTAACGCAGCGCAACGATGTAACCCACGAGCCAAATGAGGAGCGGAATCGTCAGCCGCCAATCGGACGCCGCAAAAAGCAGTGCCGATCCGACGAACTGCACGCTCGCGTACCAGAGGGCGTCGATGAGTTGCACCACGCTTTCACGCAGCGACGTTCCCGTCTGCATGATCTTATTGGCGACGCGGCCCGCGAAATCGTTCTGAAAGAAGCCGAGGCTCTGCCGCATCACGTAGCGGTGCGTTTGCCAGCGAATGCGCGAGGTGCAACCGGCCGAAAGCATCTGATTTTTTACGAAATCGTGCGCAGCCGACACGACCGGCCTCAGAATGAGCGCAACGAAAGCCATCAAGGTCAGCATCGTTGCGTGCGTCGAAACGAAGTTCGCTGGATCGGTCTCGGTGCGCATCTTGTCGACGATCGTGCCGACGAACCCCATCAGCGCCACTTCGATCGTCGAGCCAAGGCAGCCCGCAATCAGCAGAAGAACGAAATAAGGCCAAAGAGGCTTGATGAAGAACCAGTAGAATGCCCACAGACTGTCCGGCGGGCGCTCGATGGAGCGCTCGTCGAACGGCTTGATACGGGTCTCCCCCCAGGTCATGAGGCGGCTGAGCATTTATCTATCGCAAGCAAAAAAGCGGCGCATGACCGCGGGCCGGGTGTTCCGACGGGCGACAGCGACCGGATGTTGATCGTGGATGCCTGTTAGGGCTAAGGATCGTTTCCGTCAAAAACAAGACACGGTACACAATTCTAGATGAACGCATCCGATACGCCCCTGGGGCAAAAGCAAGCAGCCGCCCGCGCCTGGTTCGAGAAGCTGCGCGACGATATTTGTGGGGCATACGAGAAGCTCGAATCTAGCCTCCCGGATACGGCTCCGCATGGGAGCGAAGCGCCGGGCACATTCACGCGCACGCCTTGGTCGCGCAACGACCACAGAGGGGCGGAAGGCGGCGGCGGCGTCATGAGCATGATGCACGGCCGCGTGTTTGAAAAAGTCGGCGTCCACACATCGACGGTGTACGGCGAATTCGCGCCCGAGTTCCGCAAGCAAATTCCGGGAGCCGACGAGAGCCCCGAATTCTGGGCGTCCGGAATTTCGCTGATCGCACATCCGCGCAACCCGAACGTGCCGGCAGTTCACATGAACACGCGCATGATCGCAACGTCGAAATGGTGGTTCGGCGGCGGCGCCGATCTGACGCCCGTTCTCGATAAGCGCCGCACGCAATCCGACGCCGACACGCTCGCATTTCACGCGGCGATGTACGGCGCCTGCGCAGCCCACCCGGTTGCCGACTATGCAAAGTTCAAAAAATGGTGCGATGACTATTTCTTTCTGCCGCATCGAAACGAAATGCGCGGCGTCGGCGGTATCTTCTACGACTACCTGACGCCCTCGGACCCCGAAGGCGGCTGGGATGCAGCCTTTGCCTTCACGCAGGATGTCGGCCGCTCCTTCGCGAGCGTCTACCCGATGCTCGTCAGAGGCAATTATTCGATGGCCTACACCGACGAGCAGCGCGAAGAGCAATTGGTTCGCCGCGGCCGCTATGTCGAATATAACCTTCTCTACGATCGCGGCACGATGTTCGGCCTGAAGACGGGCGGCAATGTCGAAAGCATTCTCTCGTCGATGCCGCCCGTGGTAAAGTGGCCTTAATTGACTGGGAAATTCTAGTTCCGTTGCGTTAGTTCCGCGGGCCCGCGGCCTCCGGGGGGAAGGCAAAATGAAACGCCTCGTCTGCTCCATGGATGGCACGTGGAACGACGACGAGGGCGGAGCGTCGCCGCAAACCAACGCTGCAAAGCTCGCCAGCGCTGTTCTCCCGACGGACGACCGCGGCGTATGGCAACTCGTCCGCTTCGTCGTCGGCAAAGCGCCATCGGAAGAAAAGCGGTGGGCGTCGCTGAAGGCCGCGGCCGGCCTTCAAATCAGCGAGCGGATCAAGGCGGGCTATGAGTTTCTTCGAAACACCTACGAACCGGGCGACGAAATCTACCTATTCGGCGTCTCGCGCGGAGCTTACGAAGCGCGCAGCCTCGCAAGCTTTATCGCCCTCTTCGGCATAGCCCGGAAAGACGCCGATTTCCCAATCGATGAAGCGTGGCGGCTCTACCGCAAATCGGAGCGTCGCCGCAAATTCGATGCCGTCGCCGAACTCAGCGCCGCGTGCCACTATCCGGTCCGCATACGTTGCATCGGTGCGTGGGATACCGTCGGCCATGCTGGAAATCCGAATTGGCCATGGGCTTGGCTCGCACGCCGGTTCAGCCGTCACGACCTCCGATGGCACGATACGATCGATGCCGCGCTCCACGCCGTTTCAATCGATGAAACACGCGGCGCCTTTCGCCCATCGATGTTCACGCTGCCCGATGACGTCATGCTGCCGTCGCACCAGCGCGTCGAGCAGGCGTGGTTCCCCGGCACGCACGCCGATGTCGGCGGCGGCTCGCCCGAAGCGGAGCTATCGGACGTCGCGCTTCACTGGATGGTCGAAAAAATTCAATCAACGACGGACCTCGCGATTGATGTCGCGAGGCTGGACCGCGAGAGCCGCCCCGATACCCTTGGCGTTCAACACGTCTGCGACACCGGGTGGCGCTCCGTCTTCAGCCGTCGCGTCCCCTATCTGCGTCTTGTGCGACAGGATGTCGGAGGCATCCCGCATCGGCGTCGCCGCGCGTTCAGAAACTGGAGAACGAGCAAGCTCGGCAAGGGCCTCATTTCGTTGAACGAGACAATCCACCACAGCGCGCTCGAGCGTCTTGGCCAAACGATCCGCGAGGCGAACGGCAGCCGCGTTCATGAACGCATTTACGAGCCGTCAACTCTTGTGGCGGCAGTCTCCCCCACCCGTGAGGAGCCAGCACGTGACGAGCCAGCACATGAGGAGCCGGCCCGCGACGAGGAAGTCCACACTGAGAACGCCTGAGCGCTCGATCGTGCATCACCGCGGTTATCGCGGCCGCTCCAACAATAATGCAGAGCAGCATTTTGGCGCACGCGGTGCCACTTGCCTTGCAACTTTGCTACCCCGGTAGCACTTGCCGGGTAGCAGTTTCAGAAGCCAATCCCTAGGAAACATAAATGGCATCATTATTCGATCCGCTCCAAGCTGGCGCGTTCCTGATGAAGAATCGCGTCGTGCTGGCTCCGCTGACTCGTTGCCGCGCCAGCGCGGGACGCGTACCGAACGACCTCATGCGCGAATATTATGTGCAGCGCGCGTCCGCCGGATTGATGCTTTCGGAAGCAACCTCCGTCTGCCCGATGGGCGTTGGATATCCCGACACGCCGGGCATCTGGTCGGATGAGCAGGTCGCCGGCTGGAAAAAGATCACCGACGCCGTGCACGCCGCTGGCGGCACCATTCTCCTGCAGCTCTGGCATGTCGGCCGCATCTCCGATCCGATCTATCTCGACGGCGAGATCCCCGTCGCACCAAGCGCCATCGCAGCGAAAGGCCACGTGAGCCTGGTGCGCCCCATGCGCGACTACGTCGTACCGAGGGCGCTCGAGCTGAGCGAAATCCCGGGCGTCATCGCCGCCTACCGTCGCGGCGCCGAGAACGCCAAGCGCGCAGGCTTCGACGGTGTCGAAGTTCACGGCGCCAACGGATATCTCCTCGATCAGTTCCTGCAGGACTCGACCAACCTTCGCACCGACGCTTACGGCGGCCCCATTGAGAACCGCGCGCGTCTAATGCTCGAAGTCGTCGACGCGTGCATCGAAGTCTGGGGCGCGGATCGCGTCGGCCTCCATCTCGCGCCGCGCGCCGATTCACACACGATGGGCGACAGCAATCGTCTCGCAACCTTCAGCTACGTCGCGAGGGAAGTCGGCAAGCGCAAAATCGCTTTCATCTTCACGCGCGAACATGAAGCACCGGACTCGATCAACCCGGCAATCAAGAAGGCGTTCGGTGGCGTGCTCATCGCCAACGAGAAGTTCACCAAGGAATCGGCTGAGGCCGCCGTCAATTCCGGCGCGGCCGATGCAGTGGGCTTCGGCAAACAGTACATCGCCAATCCGGATTTGCCCGAGCGGTTCAAGCTGAACGCGCCGCTGAACCCACCTGACCCGTCCACGTTCTACGGCGGCGGCGCCAAGGGCTACACCGACTACCCGGCACTCACGCCCGAAAACGCAGGCGCCTGAAGCCGCGATAAGATGTGATCATGATAACGAGGCGCCGGGCTACCGCTCGGCGCCTCTCGTTGACGAGATGCTGTCGAATGCGGCCGCGAATTCCATCGACCCGGGCAACGAGATTGCATACGTCATCCGCCGGTCGAGTTCGGCCTGCAGCTGCGATCCGGTCAACCCGATCACCATCTTGTTGACGTAGTAGGCGCGCCGCGCAAAAAAGTTCGTTGTCGGCGCTTCCGATCCCGGCGATTGCATCATTTCAAGCCCGGTCACCGGGCCGGCCAGATTCATCAACTCCATTTCGGCGCCCGAAAGCGTATATCGGCCCTGCTTCGCGGCGGTGTCCTGAAGCGTCCTGAGCTTCATCGCCTGCAGCATCGGTCCGATGTCGCCGTCGATATTGAGCGTGTGAATGCCCATGCCCTCACGCGTCTTTGCGTAAGCCTGCTGCACATCCCATTCGAACGGCTGATGCTTGACGTTGGCGTACATCTTCTTGAGCACGGCGAGCTTGCGCTTGAGTAACGCCGTCCGCTCCGGCGAATTGCTCGGATCGCGCAGCTTCGCGTTGATGCGCGCGATGAAGGTCGCGCCGCTGCGCGCGAGTTCGTTGACGGAATTGGCGTCGAGAAGCTGCGCATACCCGAGCGCGCTCGAGATGGGTCGGCCCGTCTTTTTCGTCGGATGGATCCCGGCTTGCATATCGTAGGTGCCGACGCCGCCCGTCTCGAGCGCATAGATCCGGACGACCTGCTCCTTCGAAAGACCGAGAGCGACGGCTTCCGCCGCATAACGGCGCTTGAATTCCTTCTCGGATACGCGCTCCGGCTCGAAATTATAGGCGCTCTTCGCCGCGGCGAGGTAATCCGGAATGGTTGCAAGCTCTTTCGGCTGCGTCGGATCGTTCTGCTTCTGCGCAACGACAAATTGATCGTATTTCGCAGCGAGCTCGCCGGACAGGGACGGGCCCTGGTACTTCGGCGGGAAGCTCATCACGTAATCGCTCGTATCGAACTGAATTTTCCCGGACCGCTTCCGCTTGCGACCCTGGCGCTTCTGATCCACTGCTGCCCAATACTCGTCGAGCTGCGCTTCGAAAACCCGCCGGGCGCCCTTCCACTCGCGAAACTGCTCGACCTCACGATCCGAAAGCGATGCAAGAAAATCGGCCGTCGACGATGCCTGCGCGTTCGCCAATTGAGTAAAGAACATCGTCCCGAGCGCCACCATGGCGAACCCCAGGCAACGAAGGAGCGAACGAAACGGCAATGTCGACCTCTGATAACCCACGCCAAGCTCCACTTTGCCGGTCTCGAGACGCGGCATGAATCACGAAGTGAAGGTACCGTGATTCATTGGAGCCCGGCCATCGGATCGTGTCATCCTTCAACTTCGGCTAGAGTTGAGCAATGGACCGACTTTCCGCCCCCATTATGACCGATATGAACATACCCGGCATCGACGCGGCGACATTCGAGGAATTGGCGCGATCTCGCCTCCTCAGGGTCCCGCCGCTTCTAGACGAACCGCAAGCTCCAAGCGACGATGATCTCAATCCGGGAAGCAGCCGCAGTGCAGCGGGCCTGCGACACGCCGCGGTGTTGGTGCCCATCGTCGCGCGCCAACCTCTTTCAGTTCTCTTGACCGCAAGAACGGATCATTTGCCGTCTCACGCGGGTCAAATCGCCTTTCCGGGCGGAAAGGTGGAATCTTTCGACGCTGGTCCGCTCGCTGCTGCACTGCGGGAAACACGGGAAGAGATCGCCTTGGATCAGGCCTTCATAGAGCCGGTCGGCTTCCTGCCACCTTACCGCACTGGCACAGGCTACATCATCACGCCGTCGGTCGCCCTCGTGCGTCCCGGCTTCAAGCTAACGCCGGATCCAAAGGAAGTTGCCTCCGTCTTTGAAGTTCCATTCGCTTTTTTGATGAACGAAGCCAATCATCAGATACACAGTCGGGTCTTCGGCGGCGTCGAGCGCCGTTTCTATGCAATGCCCTACGAAGAACGCTATATTTGGGGCGCGACCGCTGGAATAATTCGCACGCTCTATCGGAGACTTTTCAGCATATGACTCGGATCGTCATCGAAAACATTTTCTTCTTCCTGTTGCCGACGCTCGTTTACGTCATGTGGATCGCGTTCAAGGAAGACGAATGGGCGGGCCTGTCGGCGATCGTGAGCCGGGCGCCGTTGCTCCGGCTTTTCGTCGCCGGTGCCGCGCTGATGCTCGGAACGCTCATCGCATTCTCGTCGCGGTCTCACAACAGCCCGCGCGACGTTTACGTGCCGGCCTCGATCGAAGGCGGCAAGCTGGAGCCCGGCCATAGCATCCATGTTCCCGAACCGGCCGAGCAGCCGGCGGCAAAGCCCTGATCCATGGCCGACACGCCGTTGAAATGGCCCCGCGTGAGCGCCCCTTGGTTGAACGCGCCTGCGTTAGGCAAGGTCTTCGCCGCACTTAGCGCCGGCGGCGCCGAAGCCCGCGTCGTCGGTGGCGCCGTGCGCAACACGCTGCTCGATCGGCCCGTCCACGAAGTCGATATCGCGACGACGGCGCCCCCCGAAGATACCATGCGTCTCGCGCGTAATGCGGGACTCGGCGCCTACCCGACCGGCATCGACCACGGCACCATAACCGTCGTCAGCGATGGACAGTCGTTCGAAGTCACGACCCTTCGCCGCGATGTCGAGACCGATGGCCGTCACGCCGTCGTTGCATTCACGAACAATTGGACGGAAGACGCCTCCCGCCGCGATTTCACGATCAACGCGCTCTACTGCGATCTCGATGGCAACATTTACGATCCGGTTGGCGGCGGCCTCGCCGACATCCGCAAGCGCCGCGTCCGCTTCATCGGCGATGCGGAAGCGCGGATACGCGAGGACTACCTTCGCATTCTCCGCTTCTTCCGCTTCAGTGCCCAATATGGGAACGGCCAGATCGATCCGACCGGCCTCGCCGCAGCGGAGGCGTTGAAGGATGGCCTGATCCTCCTCTCCGCCGAGCGTGTGAGCGCCGAGATGCTGAAGCTTCTCGCAGCACCCGGCGCACCGGACGTTCTTGGCGTCATGTACGACGCCGGCATTCTGCAACTCGCAGTCCGCACCCAGATCGAGCCGGATCGTTTCGCCCGGCTGGTCGCAATCGAAGCGGCCCTCGGCGAACCACCCGATCCGATAACGCGTTTGGCGGCCCTCGCCGTCATCCATCCGGGCGACGAGGTCTTTCTCGCCAACCAGCTCAAGCTCTCGAATGCCGACGCCCATCGCATTGCAGCAGCCCTCGAGACCGACCCGGGGATCGATCCGCATACGCCGGAATCCGCAGGCCGAGCGGCCCTTTATAGACTCGGTCGGCAAGATTTCCGCCGCGCGGTACGCCTCGCGTGGGCTCGGTCCGGTGCTTCGCCCAACTCCCAAACCTGGCGCGCTCGAGCGTTGCTGCCGGATCGTTGGAACGCTTCCAAAATGCCCTTTTCCGGAAGCGATGTCATGGCGCTCGGTGTTGCCCAAGGGGTCGCCATCGGCCGCGTTCTCGAGTCTTTCGAACGCTGGTGGATCGAGAACGATTTCCCGTCTGATGCCGAACAACAGCGCAAAGTGCTCAAAGACTTGGCGGCAAAGGCACTTGCTTAGCAAATCAAAATATTTCACTTCACCTGGGCTTTTGCTCCAGGTAGGTTCTCCCCCGTTGCGGGGTCAGTCTTTTGTATTGCGTTGAGGAAATGCCCTGATGGACACTATCGGTCGGGAGCGCGAGCGTTCGCGCAAATTCGTCCAAGTTGTCTTCGCCGTTCTAGCCCTTCTCAGCCTCGTCTCAGCACTCGCGGTATCGACTCGCGGTGTTGATCTGGGATTGCCTGAAACATCGACATATCCGATCGCGCTGGCGTTTCTTATCGTCGGCGCCGTCGATACCGCTCTGCTGTTCGCCTGGGAGCGCATCTCCCAACGTACGGAGCTTTGAGTTCGAAGCCCCGCTTGGCGGCTGCGTCTGGCGGCCGGCTCCCCGAAGGGGAATAGCCAGACGCCAACAAAAACTTTCCGCGCGGCTTCGCATAGAGCGGTCGCCGCCTGGATTCAAAGCCTCAGTCCACGTCCCTTTTTCATCCAGCATTATTGGTAAATGTGCGCGAGTTGGGCTTTTGCCGCTCGCTTACCTCACAGCCGCAGGCCTTCGTCATACGCCTGTTACATGAATCCCGTCCTACGTTTCGCATGAAAGCATAGCTGCTTTTATGGAAAGCGTACTGACTGGGGGGCTGACATTGAGCGCACCGAACCCGGAATTGAATTATCGGGCCGTCTTCATTTCCGACATCCATCTCGGGATGCGTAACTCGCAAGCGACAGCCCTCATCGACTTCCTCAAAAACGTCGAATGCCAGGATCTCTATCTGGTGGGCGACATCGTCGATTTCTGGAAAGTTCGCCGCGGCCCACATTGGCCGCAAAGCCACAACGACGTCCTGCAAAAACTGCTCCGCAAAGCCCGCAAGGGTACGCGCGTCGTCTTTATCCCCGGCAATCACGACGACGGATTGCGGGATTACGCGGGAATGAATTTCGGCGGCGTCGAGCTGCGCCGCGATGCCGTGCACGAAGGCGCCAACGGTAAACGCTATCTCGTTTTGCACGGCGATGAATTCGACGTCGTCGTCCGTTACGCCCGCTGGCTCGCCTTCCTCGGGGACCGCTCGTACGACGCCGCTCTCGCGCTCAACGTGCCGCTGAACTTCATGCGCCGTCAGCTTGGCCTCGGGCACTGGTCGCTCTCCGCGTTCCTGAAGCACAAGGTCAAAAGCGCCGTCAATTACATCGGCGAGTTCGAAGAAGCTCTCGCCGGCGAAGCCCGCCGCCGCGACACGCAGGGCCTCATCTGCGGCCACATCCATCACGCCAACGAACGCATGATCGACGGCATCCACTATCTGAACTGCGGCGATTGGGTTGAAAGCTGCACGGCGATCGCAGAGCGCTTCGACGGCCAATTCGAAATCATTCGCTGGAAAGAACATCTGGCCGCCAGCGGCAAGCAGGCGCCTTCAGGTCGTTGGCTTATCGAAGCAGCCTAGTTTCGGAGGGCGTTTCGGACGGCCGGCGCGCGGAGCGTGTCGTCCGAAACGAACCAGAAATCGGAGATCTCATTTGAACGTCACCGCCAAAGTTTTCGAACCGACGAGCTCCGATCTCTTGAGCGAAGCCGTTCATCAGAACAGCGCCCTGAGCCCCGCCGGCATCCTCGAGCGCACCTTCACGTTCGCCTTCCGCTCGATGGTCTATCCGCAGATCTGGGAAGACCCGCGCGCGGATATGGAAGCCCTCGAGCTTACGCCGCAAAGTCGCCTGGTCACGATCGCCTCCGGCGGCTGCAACGTCATGAGCTACCTGACGGCCAATCCGGCGCGCATTTACGCGATCGATCTCAACGAAACGCACATCGCGTTGCTGAAGCTGAAAGTAGCGGCGGCCCAGCACCTGCCGAACCACGCAACGTTCTATCGCTTCTTCGGCGCCGCCAACGACCGCCGCAATACCCATCTCTATAACGATCTGATCGCCCAGCACCTCGACGCGGATACGCGAAGCTATTGGGAAGGCCGCGACCTCACCGGCCGCCGCCGCATCTCGCGGTTCGCCCGCAACTTCTATCATTTCGGCTTGCTCGGACGTTTCATCGCGACAGGCCACCTCGCGGCGCGCATCTTCGGCGCCAACCCGAAACGGATGCTCGACGCGCGCACCATCGAAGAGCAGCGCGAAATCTTCGCACGCGAAATCGCGCCGGCCTTCGAGCACCCCGTGCTGCGCTGGATCACATCGAACCGCGCCTCGCTCTTCGGATTGGGCATCCCGCCGGTGCAATACGATGCGCTGTGCAACGGCGGCTCGCGGCGCATGTCCGATGTCTTGAGAGAGCGCTCCGAGCGCCTCGCGACCGGCTTCGATCTGAAAGACAATTATTTCGCCTGGCAGGCGTTCGGCCGCCGCTACCCGGCGCAAGGCGAAGGCCCCTGCCCGCCTTATCTCGACAAAGCGAATTTCATGGCCGTCAAGGCGCGCGCCAACCGGGTCAACGTCATCCACGACAACATGATCCGCTTCCTGTCGAACGAACCGGCGGAAAGCCTCGACCGCTACGTGCTGCTCGACGCGCAGGACTGGATGGACGACGCCGCGCTCAACGCCCTTTGGCAAGAGATCACGCGCACGGCCCGCCCCGGCGCTCGCGTCATCTTCCGGACCGCGGGCGAAGAAAGCATTCTGCCCGGTCGCGTATCGGACGCGACCCTGGACCGCTGGACATACGATGCCGCGAAATCGGCCGAGATCCACAAAAAGGACCGCTCCGCGATCTACGGCGGCTTCCACCTCTACGTCAAAAACGCCTAACCGGTACGATGACCGCGACGATGACCGCAGCCACGAACGCCACCGCCGCAAACGCAATGGACGGCATGTATCGCCGCCAGCGCTACATCTACGACCTGACGCGCCGTTATTATCTTCTCGGCCGCGATCAATTGATTGATGAACTCGATCCGCCGGTACCGGGCTCCGTGCTCGAAATCGGCTGCGGAACGGCGCGCAACCTGCTTCGCGCCGCGCACCTTTACCCAGCCACCCAATTCTACGGGCTCGACGTTTCCGAAGAGATGCTGAAGACAGCGCGCGCCGCCATAAATCGCAGCCCTGCTGGCGACGCGATATCGGTCGCGCAGGCCGACGCGACGACATTTTCGCCGAACGAACTCTTCGGCGTCAGAAAGTTCGATCGCATTTTCATTTCATACGCATTGTCGATGATACCACCGTGGGAAGCGGTGATCGACCGCGCCGTCACGCAGCTCGCGCCGCGCGGAGAACTGCACATCGTCGACTTCGGCACGATGGCCTCAATGCGTCCGCTTCCGCGCCGTGCCATGCGCGCGTGGCTTGCTCGCTTCAGCGTCACGCCGCGGCTCGATCTCGAAAGCACGGTCCGCGAAACGGCGAAGCGTCACGGCAGAACGGCATCATTCAGCCAAGGCCGCTTCGACTATTCCGCAATCGCCCGCATTGGCATCTGCTCTCGCAAACCGCAATCCGCTCAGAACTAGCTGACGCTCGGTCCGATTAATTCCCTGAGTGCAGCTTGAATGCGACGCCAATCTTCCGCGAGCCCCTTATCGCCGCTCTGGGCGTATCGGCGCGCCCTTTCCGTCGCGTCGGCGAGCGCCTTGCCTCCGTGCAATACATAGAGCTTGCGGGCATGATCATGAACTTCAACCGCATTCATCATGGCTGATCCTCCCAGTCGTCTTTGATCTCGACTTCACTCCGTTCTCTGCTCTCAAACTTCGGACTCGCAAAAGCCCTCGTAGTTCCCCTGGCCAACCTCGCGTCTAACGTCTCGCGCCTGATCCTCCTGACCCGCTCCCCGCGCAAAAGCCCCGGCTCTCGCGGCCGGGGCTTCGTCCAAAAGAGTGACCCCGAAAGATCCTGTTAGGCGCTCGTCTTGGCTCCTTCAGCTGGCGTTGCGGCGCCGTTCGCGACGATCGCGGCGACCAATGGCTTGTCTTCGGCTGGGATTTCAACCGCAGCAACAGGCGCTTCGGCTGCTTCAGCAGGAGCAGCAGCCTCAGCCGCTGGCTCGGCGGCTTCCGTTGCTGGAGCTTCAGCAGTTGCAGCTTCCGCCGGTGCTTCTTCGGCGGTCGCAGCTTCTTCAGCCGGAGCCGCCTCAGCAACGGCCTCAGGCTCCGAGGCAGCCTCCACGGCGACCTCCTCCGCAGCCGCTTCGGCCGGAGCCTCTGCAACGTCCGCGGGAGTTTCCGCCACGGCCTCAGCAGCCGGAGTTTCTTCCGCAGCAGCCTCGGCTGGCGCTTCAGCCACCGCTTCCGGCGCAGCCTCTGGAGCTGCTTCCTCTGCCGCGGCTTCCGGTGCCGCAGCAGCCTCGACAGCCTCTGGAGCAGCCTCCACGGCGGCCTCAGCAATCGCCTCCGGAGCCGCTTCTGCGGCCGGTTCAGCTACGGCAGCGGCTTCGGTCTCCGAAGTAGACGGTGCAGTAACAACGTCAGAAAGCTCGCCGATCGCTCGTTCGACGGCTTTCATGGCTCTGAAGTCCGGCGACGCCTCAATGCGCGCTCGAACATCGTCGTGTAAGGTCTTGAGCTTGGACAGGATATCGGCCGACATCTATTCTTCCCTTTGTCTTGGAGTTCTGAGAATAAGCATCCCCTTCGCCTGCGCATGACTGTTCATGCGGACGCTCGTCTTCAGCTTGTGCAGTAATGCGCAAGAATAAATGTACAGGAATTCTGTTCAGCGCGAACCGCTGCGACAGTCTGTCAACAGCTATAAATTGCGCGTATGGCCAGTTGGCGTATGTACGCCTTTCCGCTACATCCGAGAGGTGCTGAGATGGGACAGCACCAAATTCGGAGGCCGGTGCTGTCAGGGCGGCAGGCGGTTCGGATTCAGGCATGCGGAATAAAGTGGGCAGGCTACCCTCGCACAAAAAAGCAGGCACCTCGGTTCTTAGATGGCTCCTCGGCGGCCTCAGCCGCGCAGCGGCGACGGGCCTAGTCGTGGGCGTGTTTCTCCTCATATTTGGTGCCACGCCGGCCCAAGAATTCGCTCAGGTTTGGCATGATCCGCCTGCCTGGATCGCTAGCGATGTTACGAGATGGATCGCCATTTTTCTCGGCTTGGCGACAATCGCAACTGTATATTTCTTCAGGCAGGCAGCAGGTGGTATCACGCCTCCGCCGATGCGGCAGTACGCCGAGGCCAAAATTGAAGAACTCAGAAGCGCGGCCATTGATCTAGAGCCTGTCGCATGGGGTCAGTTGCGGAGTACTGCTGAGCAACAGGCCCGTCTCAATCGCTTTCAAGCCATCGCTCGGTATTTTGAAGGCGAGGCTGATATCCATGCCTTGACCGAGAAGGTATGGGCTGGCGCCCAACGTCTAGGCATCATGGCGCAACATGAGCCGCCCTTTGGAACCAACGCCCCTGATCCGCAGACGCAGCGCGAGCTTCTTCAAGAGACAATGTCTGCAATTCGCGAATTGGCGAACAAAGCGGCGGCTCATGTGATTTTCACATCAAACCAAGGAGAAGGTGCCCACGAGCGGTCGGCTCCTGTCGCAGCGCAGAAGCGGGATAAAGCCGATTGGCCCCTCGGCCACGCATTAAGGTACATGGTCATGCAGTCACAGTGGGCGCGCGAACATGGCGTCAACGAAACGCTTGCTGTTGAGCTGCTGAACGCCGACGCCCGCAGCGGCGCTTTGTCGGTTTGGGGGTGCCCATGCTCAAACTTTGATGAAATCGCTGCCAAACCAGCAGACGAATTTCGTGAGGAAGATTTGCGTTGGGGAAAGGAGGGGCCGTCTCCGATCACGCTAGCGGATTGGTCGGAACTCGAACTTTATCAGGCCACTATTTCTACGACCTACGTCGATGCCATACCTCACAGGCCACAACGGGCAGGGCCACGTTACGGCACGAAAGGTCGGAAATGTTTCGGCTACTTGCGAGTGAACAAATGGCAGTTTAAGTCGCTATACCCGCCACAATATCCAGAGGATGCCTGATGTCCCGAGGCAAATACCTTTCACTTGAAGAAGCCCGCAACGCGGGCAAGCTCGAACAGTTCGCCAAGAAACATCCAGCCCACTGCGCCCAGCGCTGAACCAGTTCCAACCTCACACCGAATACCATCACTCGGCAGCTGCCTCAGAAACACGCGTCGTCAGCAACCGCGCGACCTGCCCCGCCAGCCATCCTGACTTCGGCACGTCAAGCCCATTGAAATGGACGAACGTCGATCGCCAAAGGTGGATGGCGACCGTTTCGGGCGTGATGAGCTGCTCGATGAAACCCGGCTCGAAGACGCGCGTGATGGCAGGTCCCCTGATCGGGATCGGATAAAAAACCTTCGCCGGAAGCGCGAGGTGATCGACCCCGCAACGCTCCGCGAAATACGTCAACGCCGCCGGTCCGTATTTCGGCGCAGGCAGACGAGCCCCCATCGCCGAAGCCGCAAGTCCCTTCACGATCCGGCTGCACTTCGTCGTCCACGGCATCCAGGGCATCACCAAACGATGCATCGGCCGCTTCCGGCAAAACGCAAGGTAGCGATTGAGAAGCTCGCTGTCCGGCGGCAACCGGAGAACCGAATTTCCGATCCGCTCATCATTCTGCTCGCCGAAAACATATTCGGATTTGGGAAGCGGCTCGATGAAGATGACGTCGAGATCGGTCCAGGTCCCGCATCCTTGCGCGATAGCTTCAAGCCGGAAGAAATCGGAAAAGTGCGCGACGCCGAACTGAAGAACCTCATCCCTGTCGGCTCGGCTGAGGATCGAGGCGGCATCGCGAACCGCGCACCCGAGTTGGGTGGAGAGCTTCTCACGATCCCCGTAGGTGAAAACCGTTATCTCTTCTCCGATGTCTTTCGTGGAGGCGACGCAGAGGCGTTCCATCCAGCTCACTTCACCCGACCAGAAGGAAAAGAGCATCAAGAAATCTCGCGATTGGTCCGCGCACAGATGATTCAGATTAAGGCCTGCGGCGGCGACGAATAACAAGCCGCGTTTGCATATTTCCGCGGGAATATGTTCGAGCAAAACCGGAAGCCCGCGCGCTTCCCTCTGCGTTCGAGGTCTCGATCTCGATTCAGGTTTTCACGAAGCGCGGTTCAAGTGTTCACGAATTGCACTGCAGCAATCACATCTTCTCTGATGAGAACGTGAACGGCCGTGAACAGACCCAACGGTGTAATATTCTGAACAGCGTCCCCAAATGGAAAATGCGCAATCAAAAGCGCCTCTTAAGCCAACAGTCTAAACTTGGAGACGTCCATGACTTATGCAGCTGATCCCAAATTCGCCCTCACCGCCGCTGCCGCCGCATTCTTCGCTTTCGCGGCCAACCCAGCAGTCGCGATGACTGATCAGCCGGCGAGCCAGGAAGCCACCGCAGAGGTTCCCGCATCCCTCATCGCCTTCGACCAGAAGCCCAAGGGCGACGCGATCGCCATCAGCTACGTCCATCTGCCTCATAATGGTTATGTCGCGGTCTTTGCCGACGAAGACGGCAAACGCTCGGACAAAATCCTTGGCTTCACAGCGCTGGACAAGGGCAGCCACAATAACGTGAGCGTCAAGGTCGACGCTGGCGTTGCACCGGGCTCGGCGCTGTGGGCGACCCTCTATAAGGATGCCGACGGCGACAAATCGCTGGATACGAAAAAGGATGTTGCGTTCTGGCCGGAAGGCGATCCTCTCCAGAACCGGCTCTTGGTCCAATAACTGGCGCACGGCGTCCAACCAAACGTCCGACAAAAAAAAGCCCCGCAGCAATGCGGGGCTTTCTGATTTCTGATTGCGCGCCTTGCGGCCGGCTCGACGAAGGAGAGTCGCAAGGCACCAGCGAAAACTTCCTTAGAAGTCCATGCCGCCCATGCCGCCCATGCCGCCGCCGGGAGCGCCGTGTGCGTGGCCCGCGTCCTTCTTCGGAACGTCGGCGATCATGGCTTCCGTCGTGATCAACAGGCCAGCAACCGAAGCAGCATCCTGCAGTGCGCAACGCACGACCTTAGTCGGGTCGATGACGCCCTGCTTATAGAGATCGCCGTACTCGTGCGACTGAGCGTTGTAGCCGTAAGCGTACGTCGAGTTCTCGAGGATCTTGCCGACGATGACCGAGCCATCTTCACCAGCGTTGGCTGCGATCTGACGAGCCGGAGACTGCAGCGCCTTGCGAACGATGTTGATGCCGACCTTCTGGTCGTCGTTCTCGGGCTTCAGGGCGTCGAGCGCCTTGCCTGCGCGAAGCAGAGCGACGCCGCCGCCGGGGACGATGCCTTCTTCAACGGCTGCACGGGTGGCGTGCAGTGCGTCGTCGACGCGGTCCTTGCGTTCCTTGACTTCGACTTCGGTCGCACCGCCGACCTTGATGACGGCGACGCCGCCAGCAAGCTTGGCGAGACGCTCCTGGAGCTTCTCACGGTCGTAGTCCGAGGATGTTTCCTCGATCTGCGCCTTGATCTGCTTCACGCGTGCTTCGATGTCGGACTTCTTGCCCGAACCGTCGACGAGCGTGGTGTTTTCCTTGTCGATCGTCACCTTCTTGGCGCGGCCGAGCTGCGCGAGCGTCACGGTCTCGAGCTTGATGCCGAGATCTTCCGAGATCACCGTGCCGCCCGTCAGGACAGCGATGTCCTCGAGCATGGCTTTGCGGCGATCGCCGAAGCCCGGAGCCTTGACGGCAGCAACCTTGAGGCCACCACGAAGCTTGTTGACGACGAGCGTTGCGAGCGCTTCGCCTTCGACATCTTCAGCGATGATCAGGAGAGGCTTGCCCGACTGGACGACGGCTTCGAGAACCGGAAGCATCGCCTGCAGACCCGAGAGCTTCTTCTCGTGGATGAGAATGTAGGGGGTCTCGAGATCGACAATCATCTTGTCGGCGTTGGTGATGAAGTACGGCGAGAGATAGCCGCGATCGAACTGCATGCCTTCGACGACATCGAGTTCGAAATCGAGGGTCTTGGATTCCTCGACCGTGATCACGCCTTCCGAGCCGACCTTGTCCATCGCTTCCGCGATCTTCTTGCCGACGACTTCGTCGCCATTCGCCGAGATCGTGCCGACCTGAGCGATCTGGTCCTTCGTGACCTTCTTCGAGTTCGTCTTGAGGTCTTCGACGATGGCCTGAACTGCGAGATCGACGCCGCGCTTCAGATCCATCGGGTTAGCGCCGGCCGCAACCGACTTGGCGCCTTCGCGAACGATCGCCTGAGCGAGAACCGTTGCAGTCGTCGTGCCGTCGCCGGCGAGATCGGCCGTCTTGGACGCGACCTCTTTGAGCATCTGCGCGCCCATGTTCTCGAAGTGATCATCGAGCTCGATCTCTTTCGCGACCGTCACACCGTCCTTGGTGATGCGGGGCGCGCCGAACGACTTCTCGATGACGACGTTACGGCCCTTGGGACCGAGCGTTACCTTTACGGCGTTAGCAAGGATGTCGACGCCGCGAAGCATACGCTCGCGAGCATCTTGACCGAACTTGACGTCTTTAGCTGCCATGTTGAGCAACTCCTAAGCTTTGCTGAATTGGGGGGGACGAATAATTAAGCAGCGGCTTTCGTCTTAGCGGGAACCGAGAGCACGCCGAGAATGTCGCTCTCTTTCATGATGAGAAGGTCTTCGCCGTCGATCTTGACTTCGCTGCCCGACCACTTGCCGAACAGAACGCGGTCACCGACCTTGACGTCGAGGGCGTTGATCTTGCCGGCTTCGTCGCGAGCACCCGGACCAACGGCAACAACTTCGCCCTGCTGGGGCTTTTCCTTGGCAGTATCGGGGATGATGATCCCGCCAGCGGTCTTTGACTCTTCCTCGATACGTTTCACGACAACACGATCGTGGAGCGGACGGAACGTCATGGGAATAACCTCATGATTTGATGAACAATTCCAAGGCTCGCAACTTGGAGGACCTGATGGTCCGGCGGGAACGGTTTGTCCGGCTGAAGCGCGACAGATCCTTACGAAGCCCGAGCACAGAGGCTATATGCTGCCCTCTGCTAGCACTGTCAATAGTCGAGTGCCAAGACATCGGCGAATTCGGCGAGAGACGCGTCGGCTTTTGCCCGGAGCGTTACCAGTGTTGCACGCACATTAACTGGCTTATCCGGCGTCGGATTCATGAATAGGCGGCCGGCAACATAAAAGCGCGGCGCCAAGGAATGATAAATTTAAACTGCATGCAGATTAGGCGAGGATATCCGCCCCGGATATCCCCGCCTATTGCCAGTATTTCCGCGATTTAACCGACTAATAGTCGGATTGATTAAATCGAAAAATCTGCGAGTTTTGCGCCCTTTCTCAGACGCTCCACTAACCAGTTCGGCTTGCGGCCGCGGCCAGTCCAGGTGTCGAATTTGTTTTCGGGATTTGCATACTTCGCAAGCCCGACGGACTTGTTCTTTCCGGCTCCGCGGCCCCGCACGCCGCCAAACAATTCCGCAACCGAAAATCCATGCGTTTCGGCCATATCGGCCACTTTTCTTTTCAATTCGGAGCGTTCGCGATCCCGTGCAACGGCGATGGCCTTTTGCACCTTGGATTCAAGATCGACAAGTTCTTTGAGGGAGAGCTTGTCGACATTGAACGCCGCCATCTTGTGTACCTTTCGCATGACAAACTAAACCTCTACTAAATCCTGTGCCGGGTGTAGCCACATTGGGAAGCCGTCGCAGCAGAAATCTCTGCGATGTGTCACCTTGTCAACGCACACTCGTCAATAGTCGTGAATTTTCGGCAAACACTTATTGACGCGAGGGCTAATAGGTGACGGCTGCCTAAGGGCGGCGAATATATATCTCCGATGCGTCGCGCTTGATATAAACAAATGAAAGCTGTCACTGTCGTATCAGACAAAAGTCGTATTTGACCAACCGAATGCCGAGTAAACGTCCGGGTTGAAAAATAGATCCGGAGCTGGTGTCCCGCAATCTCAGATATGCCTTTCCCCACCTTTCCGCGCGCCACAATCGGGATAAGCCAGCCAGCCTACCGGAATAAGAGCCGCCGCCGCCTTTGCAAATTGGCGTAAAAAACTCTGAGTTCTCCTTTTAGGCGAAATAGGCCGGCCATTTGACCCGTCCTTTTAATGGACGACATGCGGACCGGATCGCGAGGGTGGCGGCCGTCCGGTTATCCGCCATTGTGGAGGGGAGATTGGAGGCGGCGCCGGTAAAGTCGCCCGGCTTCTTTCTCGCAAGGCGCCCCTCAATCGAATGAATGATCCGCAAATTCAAAAAAAAGCGGCCTTGGCGCTTGTCCCTCGCCGCCGGTCGCCAACATCGCTGACCCGGCATCGGTTATTAGAACATCGGTTATTAGGAAATGGCCGTTAGTAGCGGCGCGTCGCTTAAGCTGGAACCGCAGCACTGACCGGAAGTTCAGCCCATGTCTTGTGCAAGCGGATTCCAAAAGCTACTTTCCCGCGACTTTCGATCCACCCCCAACTGCAATGAGTGCTCGTCCTATGACGCTGAAACTCCCTGATCTTCCCTACGCCTATGATGCTCTCGCGCCGTTCATGTCGGCCGAGACGCTCGAGTACCACCACGACAAGCATCACCTGGCGTACGTCGAGAATGGCAACAAGCTCCTCGCTGGCTCCAAATACGAGGGCCAGTCGCTCGAAGACATCGTAAAGAATGCCTACGCCGATAAGGCCGTCGGGCTCATCAACAACGTCGGCCAGCACTATAATCACCTGCATTTCTGGCAGTGGATGAAGAAGGGCGGCGGCGGCAAGAAATTGCCCGGCAAGCTTCAAACGCTCGTCGACGCCTACGGCGGCTTCGACAAGGTTCGCACCGACTTCATCGAAGCCGGCAAGGGCCAGTTCGGCTCCGGCTGGGCTTGGCTCGCCATCAAGGACGGCAAGCTTGAAGTCGTGAAAACCCCGAACGGCGAAAACCCGCTGATGTACGGCTCCAAGCCCATCCTCGGCGTCGACGTCTGGGAGCACAGCTATTACATCGACTACCGCAACGCCCGTCCGAAATATCTCGAAGCCTGGTTCGACAATCTCGTGAACTGGGAGCACGTCGAGGCCCTCGCAGGCTAATTTGGCCCACTCGTTTGGCCATCTGATACGACCGGCCAAATCGGCCGGTTAATCTCTTTTGCCGTTTCGCGACGCAGCGGTTCGATAAGCGGGGCGCCGCCATGGTATAAGGCTCAAAAAGCCTGCCATGCGGCGCCCCGATGTCGTCCAAGCGGTTCACGCTCTCCAGCGTTCCGACCTTCAAGGATCTTCCAGCAGAGGCGCTTCGCCGGCTCGAAGATCGCTTGCAGCCGATACACGTCCGCCGCGGCGACCATGTCGTTCGGCAGGGCGAGGCCGCTGACGCCCTTTACGTCGTTGTCTCCGGCCGCTTCGCCGTTGAGGTCAGCGGCCACTCCGGAACAGTCGCAGAGATCTCGCGTGGTTCGACCATCGGTGAGATCGCGTTCTTCGCGGGCGGCACTAGAACGGCAACCGTAAGCGCCATCCGCGATGGCATCGTCGTGCGCCTGACGCGCGCCGACTTCGACGCGATTTCCGAAAACTCATCCGCCATCTGGGCCGGAATTACAGCGACCCTCGCAGACCGGCTCGCCGCAGAGACGCGCCGCAGCTCGGCGTTGAGCAACAACGCTCAGGCAAAACACGCGCGCCCTAGACCGCGTACGATTGCAATCGTCGGAGCCGCATCCGGGTTCGTTCCGCCGGCCTTCATGTTGGCGTTCGCCAAAGCGGCGACGGCCCGACCCGGCACGTTGATCACCTCGAGCGCGACGATCACCGATATCGTCAGCGAGGCATCTGCGAGCGACCTCGAATTCACCGAAGCCCTCAATGCGCTCGAAAGCCACTACGGCACGATCGCGTTCATCGCCGATCGAGACCTGACGTCGTGGAGCGAAAAAGCAATTCGCCAGGCCGACGAGGTTCTTCTCGTCGCCGCGCCGCTGGATGAACCCGTCGGATCGCCAGTGCCGCTTGGGGCCCTCGAAAGCTTTGCGTTATCGATCCATCCGCCGTCAGCCCGCAGGCTCGTAGTCGTGCATGCGCGGCCCGGCATCGCGCAAGGCACGCGCCATTGGCTCACGCACCGTCAACCGGCGATGCACCACCACGTCGCCCTCGGCGATACCGAAGACATCGCACGCCTTTGGCGATTTCTGGCTGGCGAAGCGCTCGGCTTCGTCGCCTGCGGGGGCGGCGCTTATTGTTCCGCGCACATCGGCGTATACCGCGCATTTCGCGAAGCCGGCATCGCGTTCGATCTCCTCGGCGGAACGTCGGGCGGCGCCGCGATGGCCGCAGCCTTCGCACAGGATTTAGATCCGCACGCTATCGACGCCGGCGTCCATCGCATGTTCATCGAAGGCCGCGCGCTCTCGCGCTATACGCTGCCGAAATACGGACTGCTCGATCACACGCATTTCGACGCGCACCTCGAGCGGGAATACGGCACCGTTCGCATCGAAGACCTCTGGAAACCTTACTTCGCCGTCTCGGCCGATCTCTCGAACTATGAGGCCGAGGTGCACTTGAGCGGACATCTGTGGCGAGCCATCCGCGCCAGCGCCGCGATACCAGGGCTGCTCCCGCCTTTCTATACCGATGACGGACGGATGCTCGTCGACGGCTCGGTGATTTCGAACGTGCCGGTCGAGACGATGCACAGCCTGAAGCGCGGACCGAATGTCGTCGTCAGCTTCCAAGCCGGCGAAGGCGAGAAATTCTCCGTCGACTATTCGACTTTGCCGAGGCGACGCGAACTCATCTGGCGCGCGCTCAATCCCTTTACGAGAGACGCTCTACCGGCCGCCCCGTCCGCGGCGACAGTGCTGGTCCGCAGCCTAATGGCCAACCGCGGGCATTTCGAGCGCCATCTCGAAGCTGACGATTGGCTGCTCGTCCCGCCCACGCCCGCCGAGATGGGCGCGCTCGACTGGCGCCGGCACAGCGAGATTATGGACGCCGCCTACGAACACACACGCGCGGAAATTGAACGGCGCGGACGCGTCGATTGGGGCCGACAATCCTGAATTCACCCGCCCAATGGCATTTGCGCACTCAAAAAATCAGAAAACCGCCATTTTATCATCGCCCTGAGCCTCTCCTGACATTGCCGCAGCCTTAACGGTGCCGTAAACCGAACGCTGTATTTGGGGGTTTGGGATGTCGTCGGGGGTTGTTTCGCGTGGTAAGGCCTAGGCTTCACGTCGGGCTGATGCTGGTCGCAGCGCTCGCCATATCGGGCTGCGCGGCGACGATCCAGCGTAACGGCATCACCAGTGCAAAGTTGGCTGAAGCGGCCGAAATTCCCGGCATGCCCGGCGTTCGCTTCTGGGCCGACGAAGTTCCCCGCAATCCCCTCGCCGAAATCCGCCGCCGCACCGCGCACATGCCACCGGTCGGGCAGACCGCCAAATCGAAAAACGGCCGAAAGGTCATCGATACGCTCGCACTCTCGGGAGGCGGATCGGACGGCGCATTCGGCGCTGGCGTTCTGGCAGGCTGGACGAAACGCGGCGACCGTCCGGAGTTCCAGGTCGTAACCGGCGTCAGCGCCGGAGCGATCATCGCGCCGTTCGCGTTCCTCGGACCATCCGAAGACGAGAAGCTGCGTGTCATCTGGACCCAGTACAAGCAGGACCAGGTCGTCACGCCGGAAATCTTGTCCGGGCTCTTCGGCGGACCGGCGCTGGCAAGCACCGCGCCGCTTCAGGATCTGATTGCTCAATACATCGACCGGCAATTTCTCGATCGGGTCGCGGCCCAGTACAAACGCGGCCGCGTTCTCTTGGTGCTGACGACCAATCTCGACGCCCAGCGCCCCGTCGTCTGGAACATGGGAGAGATCGCGCTCAACAGAAGCCCCGAATCAACGGAACTCTTCCGCAAGGTCATTCTTGCATCCTCCGCCATTCCGGCCGCGTTCCCGCCCGTCAAAATCGAGGTCCGGGCCGACGGCAATAGCTATGACGAATTGCACGTCGACGGTGGAACGACGCGAGAGGTTTTTGTCAGCCCCGTCGAAGCGCCGCTCGCGGCATTCGACTCGCTTTATTCAACGCCGCCGATCCGCCGGTACTTCATCATCAAGAATGGCAAGGCGACACCCGTGCAGGAGGTCGTGACGCCGACCACGTTGCAGATCGCGGCGCGATCGATTTCAACCTTGATCAAGAGCCAAAACCAAGGCGAGCTTTATAAGATCTATCGGGTCGCTCGCGATGGCGGGGCCGATTTCAATTTCATGGCGGTGCCGCCGTCGTTCGACATGCAGACCAAAGAAATCTACGACCCGCGTTACCAAGCTGCCCTTTATGCGGAGGGCTTCGCCGAAGGCCGCAGGAACGTCTGGCTCAAGTCGCCGCCGGGACAAGCCCCCGCACCATCCATCGCGCCGCCCGCGAACGAATTGTCGTCCTCCGTCCCCCCAGCTGGCAGCGGTTGAGGCGCGGGCGCATTCACACGAACGATCGATAAAATATCGACAAAAATAATGGCGCCGGAAGTGATCCCGGCGCCCGATAAAGAAATCCGTCGGCGACGTTCAATTAAAACCAGTGCGGCTGCCACCAATGCAGCAGCGCCTTCACCGTCGCCGGAGAAACCACGTATGCTATGCCGATGACGAGCGCGATCAGGATCAGCCCGATGATCAACGTCGTGCTTAGCGGCGTGCGATAGCTCAGCCCCGTTCCCGGAATACCGAGCGTGACTTGCTCACCCTTTTTACCGACGTTGACCGTTGCGCCATGGCCGCCAAGGCTGCCGCTGACGCCTGTCTTGCTGAGATTGATGCGAACGCCGGGCAGAATGCTGATGGTCTTGCGAAACCGGAAGTAACCCATGTCGTTCTCCTCATCGGCAGCAACTGCCGGTCAGATTGGTCAGTCGGCGCAGCACATACCGCAATCTGCGATTCTCGCAAAAAACGTAATGGTTCCCGTTGCAACATTCAACGGATAGCCACGCGTCATCCCTTGCCGCGAAGAATGTTCGAGAATGACGAAAGCCTCTGCTTCAGTTGTCCGACGACGGTATTTCGCGACTGCAGGCGTTCGTGCGCCGATTCGCGGTCGAGTTCCTTGTCGTATTTCCGCAGGTTATTGCTATCGGCGGCAATGAGGGCCTTGCGCTCGTCCGCCGTCAGTGGCCCGACGCGCGACATCGGCGGCCGGATGAGCGTCCGCTCGACCATCGACGGCTCGCCTTTGCCGTGAAGCAGCGACACCAGCGCCTCGCCGACCTTCAGCTCCTGAATGGCCCGCTCGGTGTCGATCTCGGGATTGGGGCGGAACGTCTGCGCCGCCGCACGGATTGCTTTCTGCTCCTTCGGTGTGAAGGCGCGCAGCGCGTGCTGAATGCGGTTTCCGAGCTGCGCCGAAACGCGATCCGGCACATCGCCCGGGCTCTGCGTCACATAATAGACGCCGACGCCTTTCGAACGGATGAGGCGCGTCACGCGTTCGATCTGCTCGAGCACGGCTTTCGGCGCATCGTTGAAAAGAAGATGCGCCTCGTCGAACAGAAACACGAGCTTCGGCTTATCGAGATCGCCGACCTCGGGAAGCTTGTCGAACAGCTCCGTTAGAAGCCAGAGCAGGAACGTCGCGTAGAGACGCGGCGTGTTCATCAGCTTCTCGGCGGCGAGAACGTTGACCACACCGCGGCCGTCCGGCTTGACCTCGATAAAATCCATGATGTCGAGCGCAGGCTCGCCGAAGAATTGAGCGGCGCCCTGCTCTTCCAAAACCAAAAGGCGGCGCTGAATGACGCCGACGGTTGCGGGCGCGACGTGTCCGTACTTGCTTCTGAGCGTCGAAGCCTTCTGGCCCATTTCGTCGATGACCGATCTGAGATCCTTGAGATCGAGGATCGTCATCTTGTCGTCGCCGGCCGCGCGCTGATCTTCCGCCCAGCGGAACGCGATGTTCAGCACGCCCTCTTGCGGCTCTGTCAGCTCCATGAGGCGCGAAAGAAGCAGCGGTCCCATTTCCTGCACGGTCGCACGCACGGGATGTCCGTCTTTCCCGAAGATGTCCCAGAAGACAGTTGGAAAGGACGTATTGCCGTATCGCGTCAGGCCGATCTCCTGAGCCCGTTCGACGAGCTTCGGAGACGGTTTGCCCGTCGCGGCGATGCCGGAAAGATCACCCTTGATGTCCGCCGCGAAGACCGGAACACCGGCAGCGGAAAACCCCTCCGCCAGCACCTGCAGAGTCACCGTTTTTCCGGTGCCCGTAGCGCCCGTGACGAGGCCATGGCGATTGGCGAGAGCAAGCTCGATGCACTCGGGCTTCAAATCAGGGCCCGATTTGCTGACGCCGATGAGGATCAGCCCATCCTGCACATAATCGCGAGGATCGGCGACGGGCTCGCCAGCCCCCTCTGCGCCGTGCGTACCAGTCATTTCGCCTCCAGCTATCTACGAACTCGACTCATTGGCCGAAGCTCCTGCCGGTGATGCCATGCGCCGCCGCTCTAAGCAAACCGGCCGCCAGGACGTGCCGAGCGCGGCAATTCGGCCGGCGCCCGAGATTATTTCACGCTCGCACCCGGCTCCTGAGCGGGTATATCGGAAAGCGGGCGTGCCGGGTACGCCCCTCGCCTGTGGGAGCCAAGTTGTATGACGACCGCGACTAACGAATTGCACCTTTCAGGCGATTTCCCCGCCGCCAGCACCGAGCAGTGGCGCGCCCTGGTCGATAAGGCCCTTAAGGGGGCGGATTTCGAGAAACGGCTCGTCACCCGCACGGCCGACGGCATCAAGATTAATCCGCTTTATAGCCGCGGCGACGCCCTGCAGGCGACTGTCAACGAACTGCCGGGAGCCGCTCCGTTCACGCGCGGGACGCAAGCCGTCCGCGAAGGTCTCGGCTGGGATATCCGCACGTTCCACATCGAGAGCGATCCAAAAGCGTTGAACACGGCGATCCTCGACGATCTCCAGGGCGGCGTAACCTCGATCGGCATCCAGGTTGGCGGCAACGGGTTGCCCCCTACGAAAGAGGCCTTCGCCACGGCCCTGAAGGACGTCCTTCTCGACGTCTGCCCAATCGTCCTCGTCGCTCAGGAAAACTTTTTCGACGCCGCGTTGGCGCTCAATGCCGAATGGGACGCTCGCGGGATCAAGGCCCCCGACCGACAAGGTTCGTTCGGCGCCGATCCGCTCGGCACGCTCGCAATGACCGGCCGCCTGTCCGAGCCGGTCGAAACGGCATTGGCCCGCGCCGTTGCGCTGATGAATGCAACCGAGGCGAACCCGCGCGTGCAAGTCATGACGGCCGACGGCGTCGTCGCGCACGTCGCAGGTGCGAGCGAAGCGCAGGAACTGGCCTTCATGCTCTCCGCGCTCGTGGCGTATCTGCGAGCGGCGGAGGAAGGCGGCATCTCCCCCGAAAAGGCGCTGCCGAAAATCAATGTCTCGCTCGCGGCCGATGTCGACGAATTTGCGACGATCGCGAAGCTGCGCGCGGCACGCCGCCTGATCTGGCGCGTCGCCGATGCTTCTGGCGCTGGAGATGTTGCCTCTGCGGTGAAGCTCAATTGCCCGACGTCCTATCGCATCATGTCGAAGCGCGATCCCTGGACCAACATCTTGCGCACGACCATCGCCTGCGCCGGTGCGGCTCTCGGCGGCGCGGACGCAATCGTCGTTCTCCCCTTCACATTCGCCCTCGGCAAACCCGACGCGTTCGCGTGCCGCGTCGCCCGCAATATTCAAATTGTCTGCCAGGAAGAGAGCAATCTCGGGCGCGTCAACGATCCGGCCGGCGGCTCCTGGTACGTCGAAAATCTGACCGCCGACATGGCCAAGAAGGCCTGGGAGATCTTCCAGGATATCGAAGCCCGCGGCGGCCTCCTCGCCGGGCTGACATCGGGCTATATCCAGGAAACCATCGCGAAGACGGCCGAAACCCGAGCCAAGTCGATTGCGACGGTCCGGCAGGAGCTGACAGGCGTCAGTGCCTTCCCGCTGCTCGGCGACGACGGCGTTCACACCGAGCCTTGGACAGCCCCATCTCCGTCGGCCGAAAAAGCGGCGGTCGAAGTGGCGCCGCTTCGGCCTCACCGTCTCGGCGAAGCGTTCGAAGCTTTGCGCGATGCCGCCGACGCGCATGGCGGCTTCAAGGTCTTTCTCGCCAGCATGGGTGAGATCGTCGACCATAACATCCGCACCACTTGGGCGAAGAATTACCTGGCGGCGGGCGGCATCGCGGCGCTCATCAGCGACGGCTACAAGACGCCGGAACATGCGGCCRCCRCTTTCCGTGAATCCGGCGCCGATGCCGCGTGCATCTGCTCGTCAGACAGTGTCAACGCCACACTCGCCGGACCAACTGCGCAAGCGTTGAAAGCTGCGGGCGCCAAGTTCGTCTTGATGGCGGGACGGCCGGGCGAGAATGAAGCCGCGCTCAAGTCGGCGGGCGTCGATCAGTTCCTGTTCGCAGGAGCCGACGCCGTGGCGACCCTCAAGGGCCTGCACGAAAAGCTGAGCTAGACCGGATGACGGTGTCGGCGCAGGGCTCATCAGGAATTCAGAAGAATGGACGCGGCCGCAAAGCGCTGCGGCTGCGCCGGTATCGATATGTCGGATTCACACGCCGGGTATGGCACCGGCGTGCCGTGTTTCTTCTGGGCGCGATATTCGTCGGCCTCGCCGCCGTGGCGTTCGCCGAACTCTCCGATAAGGCCCAAGCGCTCTATGGCTACATACTGACCGAATGGCGTTGGATGCCGTTCGTGATGACGCCGTTGGGCTTCATGGCGCTCGCGTATGTCACGGCGCGCTGGTTTCCGGCAGCGGCCGGTAGCGGCATTCCGCAAGTCATCGCCGCGCGCGCAAGTCGAGACCCCGCCCATCGTCAAAGCCTTCTCGGTTTGCAGACGACACTCGCAAAAATCGTCATGACGGTCCTCGCGCTTGTTGTCGGCGCCTCCGTCGGCCGCGAGGGTCCAACCGTCCAGGTCGGCGCTTCCGTGATGTTCGCCGTTGCGAGCTTTGCCGGCATCGGACGCCACAACGGTCTTGTGCTCGCGGGCTCTGCTGCAGGCATCGCGGCTGCATTCAATGCACCAATCGCCGGCATTCTCTTTGCGATAGAGGAATTGGCGAAATCGTTCGCAGGCCGCATCAACGACATCGTCATCGCTTCGGTCGCGATCGCTGGCGGGGTCAGTTGGTTGATCCTCGGAAACTACGCCTATTTCGGCGAGGTCTCGGCGCAGATGATCGTCCCGGCGGACTGGGCTGCGGTCCCGATCTGCGCGGCCCTCGGCGGCTTCATGGGCGGCCTCTTTTCGCTTTCGCTGATCACGATCACCCGCAGGCCACCGAAATTCATAGCGACACTCCGCCGGAACCCTGCAGTATTCGCAGGCATCTGCGGGCTTGTCGTTGCCGCCCTCAGTGTTGCGACGGCGGGATACGCCTCTGGAAATGGGTACGGCCAAACCCGGGCGGGCCTGCTGCTGGGAGAACACCTGCCCTTTTGGTACGGCCCTTCAAAACTCGTGACGACCATGCTGTCTTCGGCAAGCGGAATTCCGGGAGGATTGTTCTCACCCTCGCTCGCGGTCGGCTCCGGACTCGGATCCATGCTGACGCCCGTCATCACGTTCGTCGATCCGCGCGCTCTCATGCTGTTGATGACCGTCGGTTATTTCGCGGCCGTAGTCCAATCACCACTGACCGCCGTCGTCATCGTCATGGAGATGACCAGCGATCGCAACATGGTCATCCCGCTGATGGCGACCGCTCTACTAGCCGCAGGCATCTCGCGTTTGATCAGCCGCGAACCGCTTTACCACGCGCTGGCACATGCCTTCGCGCCTCGACCGCAGGAAGCGAAAGCTTCGCTTCCACGACAGCACTAACTCATAACGCGCTAACTCAGCACCCGCAAAGCTTGCCCCAACACGTTCGTTCGGTCTTCGCGCAGGTTGAGATCTGTGGCTCCATCGATTGTCCCGGAATGCCGATCTGGAAGGAGTCTTTTGGCACGCTGCCACGATACGCCCCATCTGGTGCGGCCGCCGAATTGGTCATCGGAGGCGCCCCAGCCGTAGCCAAGCGCCGGTTCGCGGCCGTGTCCGCGCTCTTTTTCTTTGAGCGCTTCGCCGAGGACGGGAACAGCGCCGCCTCGTCATCCGGCTCGGCCATGCCGAGCCCCATGGCGGGGCGGAAGCGCTTCTCCGCGCGCGGGCGGCTCGCGACCGAAGGTTTGCTCTCGGTCGCAGCCGTCTCGGTCTGCTGATGTTCCGACTCGGTGGCTGGCGCTTCCGCGGATTGCGGAACGACGGTCACGACCTTCACCGGATCGGCGAGAGGTTCTGCCGGCCTTTCAACCGGATCGGAAACCGGAGCCGCAAGGCTCAGCGCGCTCTCGACGATGGCCGGCGTTTGCCGGATCTGATGCAGGTCGACGTGCTGGACCTCGGAAGCCAAGGCAAATTTGGCGCTCAACGCTTCGGCCGCAGTACGATCCGACAGGCGGTTCGCCTCGGCGAACTGCTCGGTGGCGAGCACGAATTGGCTGAAGTTCAAGATCGGCACGAACTCCGGAACCGTGACGGCTTCTTGCGCCGTCTGTTGGATTCCGTCGGCCGCATCCGCCTTGCTGATGGGCGCGAATTTTGTCGGAGCGGAAAACGACGACGCGAAGATCGCGCCTCCGACGACGATGAATGTCTTCAATTTCACGACGCATTACCCCACGCGACACATGGGACCACTCGTCGACTCCGGCCCGCACCGGTGCCGCGGCACCCTTTTACAAAAAGCGAAGAGGTTGGAGCTTTGCTCCATAACCCCCCATTCCCCAATGACAATTGAACTTGCAACCAAGGCAGGACAATGGCCGCGCCGCGTGCTCTGTTTGAGCTGAACGCACTTGGCTTCAAGTCTGGACCGAACACAAAAAATGCCGGCTCCAATAAGGAGCCGGCAAAGGTGCACCGGAGAAGAAGCCAGAGAAGACGCGAGCACAGGGAAGAAGTTTGCAGCGCGACGAACCCGCTATTCGCGAGCCGATGTTGCGAGTACAGCCATGATGCCGAGCATGGGAATGGAGGCCAGCACCGACATGGTGGCGATCGCATATTCGTTGCCGCCTTCGGTCAGCGGCGAGAGAAGCGCCTGCGCATCCGGAAGAGCGGCGACCACGACAGTCGCAACGGTGGTGATTGCTGCGGCGGCTGATGCGATGACGATGCCCGACATGATCGTGATCCTCTCGAATGTTTGAAGACCGGTTGGGGTCTGATGAGAGGAAGAATGCGCGCAGTGCGCGATCGTCGCTGTTCCGCCCGGAACACCTATCGAGTGACACCCAATTGAGTGACGCGGAATGCTGGAAATTACTTCCCGAGCTTTTCGATCCTGGCCGCCATGTCGGGTACGACCGTCATGCGGTAGGACCCGTTCTCGCACGTGAGGGTCCACACTTCCTCATTGGGCCGCGAAGCGTTGTTGCTTCTTTCAGCACTTTGCGGCTTGTCGCAGGGGAACCCCTGAGTGCGGACCTGCGCGGCGAGATCAGTGGCGGCCTGACCCGCCGCCGACGCATTCGTTGCGGCGCCACCTAAAACAAACAACAAAGCCGCTGCGATATAGGGTGATTGAGCCATAGAAGCCGCTCCGAATAAGAGTGCTCTCTTCTACAGCGAAGCGCTCCGGCAGAATGGCGCGACGCGAATTCGAGGTAAACAATCTACTTCGCTATTCTGAATTTACCACCGTATTCGGCCGGTTGATCCACGCAACGAGCGTGTACGAGATCAGCATCAACAGAAACCACGATCCGAGCTTGCCGATCCCGACGAGTTCCCAGCCATGCCGCTGGTGAGGATAGGCCCAGGCCGCGGTGAACGTCCCGATATTCTCCGCGAACCAGATGAAAACCGCGACGAGAAGAAGCCCAACCAGCAGCGGCATGTGCCGGTGCACCTTCCAGATCTTGTAATAGACCGTACACGGCCCGATGAGCACGATCGCCGCCGCAAAAAGGATCGGCCGCGCATCCCACACGTAATGATGTCCGAAGAAGTTGGCGTAGATCGCGACGCTCAGGATGCCGAGCGCCCAAACCGGCGGATGCCGCGTAAATCGAAAATCGAAAAGACGCCAGCAGCGCGCAATATATGAACCGATCGCGGCATACATAAATCCGGTGAATAGCGGCACGCCGCCGATGCGGAGAAAGCTAGGCTCCGGATAAAGCCACGACCCGACCGACGTCTTGAATATCTCCATCACCGTGCCGACGACATGGAACACGCAAATGACCTTCACCTCGTCCATCGTCTCGAGCTTGAAAGCGACCATCAGAATTTGAATGAGCACCGCCGCGATGACGAGGAAATCGTAGCGGGCGAGTTCCGCGCCTTTCGGATAGAAAAGATGCGTCGCAATCAGCAAAGCCAGCATCGAAGCGCCGAATAGGCAGGCCCACGCCTGCTTGACGCCAAATCGAACGAACTCGTAGGCGAAATGGGCTGCCGGACCTCGCGCTTGCGCCGCCTCTCCAAGCTCGGCTTCCCAATCGATGAAGCGCGCTAACGGCGCCCAGAGCCGGGCCGCACTTGTCTTGGGGTTCCTGTCGGAGACCTTGCGTTGCATATCTGACCTTGAGAGAGGCGGCAGGGCGGGTTTGGACATCATGCCGACGTTTGTGGCATTCTCGTTTCCGAAGGCGGCCCGCAGAAATGTCTTCGGATTAACGCCGCGGTTCCTCATTCCCGCCACCGGCATGCACATCGGCTAACGCTGACGGGGACCACCACAGGATGTCGTCATGGCCGTTTCTCCGCCGCCGAGCCCTCGAAGCGCTTCGCTGTTGCGGCTGACGTCGATGGGACTGCTCGCCGCCATCATTTCCGCGCTCATCGCCGCGATGACGATGCTGGCGCTCTCCGACTACCAATCTTACAAGAGCCCTATCGCCGGACCGGCCGCGGGATCGCCATTCCAGAACTATGCCGATGATCTCCCCAGCGCGCTCATCGCGGCGTTCCTCTGGTATATTCCCGTCGGCACGTTCGTCTTCCCGCCGCTCGCAAAGCTCCTCGGAGCGAGCACGGGCACCGGCACAGTCAGATTGCTGAAGTTCGCGATGCTGGCAGCGCTCGTTTGGCTTCTAGTTGGCGAAGCAATCTACCTCGTCCTGTCGCCCCTCGCCCCTGCGCCCCCCGGCGTTCAGAGCCACGACTTGATAATGGCAGCCCTGAGCGGTGTGCTTTTCGCTATCATCTACGATCTCCTCCTTCGGCGAAGGGACTACCTCCTCGGTCAAAGGCCGCAATAATCAACGCCGCCCTCCTCAAAGAGCGGCGTTGAATCACACTTGGAAAGAGCCATGAAACCTGTGGTAGCCGCCAGATACTGCCAGTCTACCTATCTTTATGTTCCATGAAACGGATGCGGTTGTTGAATGGATCGGTGACCTTAAGCTCCGTCCGTGTCCCCTCATCCTCAAGACCTGGTTTCATGTAGCGATAGTTCTTGGCTGTGAGTTCCTTGTGGAACTCACGGATGCCCTTCATGTAGACGCACATATTGCCGCCGGGCGTCGCGTCCCCCGCGTGCTCGGAGAGATGCAGCCTCAGCCCGCTACGCGAGATCTGCGTATAGAGCGGGAAATTGTCGCCGTAGCGGTGTTCCCAATCGACGGTGAAGCCGAGAAATCCAAGATAGAATTCGTGCGCCTTTGCTACGTCAAAGATACGCACGATCGGCACCGCCTGTTCGAAAGAGATCGCGCCCTCATCTTGAGCGTCTCTTACGCTTTTGATTTCCGCCGACAGGATGTTCCAGTTTTCGAGCCCAAACTGACGAGCGACAATCTCCAGCGCCTCGCTGTGAGTAATTGTCACTTCTCGGTCGGCAAGAGTCTCCTGCATGGCTTTCGCCATGTTACCAACGCCTTCGGCCGACGGTTGAAACGGTCAGGAAGGATGAATGGGAGGCGTTCGCCATGCCCCTTTTGGGAGCGCGAGCTGCTGGCCGCCTCCGGCCATATCGACAGCGTTGCGGATTTGAGCCGCCTTGGCCAGCCAAAAATCTTTACACCAACCCGTCAGGGTAAAGGTTTGACCACGTAGGGTAGCCAGCCGCACCAAAACCCGGTGCTCACACCCGCGAAGCGGCGTCGCACGCGTCAAGGAATATTGTCGCCGCCCCCCGTTTTCGCGTACCGTCTCGCCAGAATTCAAATTTTGGTCCGGAACACCCCTACCCGATGTCCTCGATCCCTAATTTCGCACAGGTACCCCTCGACCCTCCTGCGACCGGAAAACCGGCCGCGAAGGCCGCCGCCCCGGAGGCACCCGTCTGGGAAACGCCCGAAGGGATCCCCGTGAAGCCGGTCTTCACTGACGCGGATACCGCCGGTCTCGACTTCATTGACGGCATGCCGGGCATCGCACCATACCTGCGCGGGCCCTATCCGGCGATGTACGCACTGCAGCCCTGGACCGTCCGGCAATATGCCGGCTTCTCGACAGCGGAAGATTCCAACGCCTTCTATCGGCGCAACATCGCGGCCGGCCAGAAGGGCCTCTCCATCGCGTTCGATCTCGCGACCCATCGCGGCTACGATTCCGATCACCCGCGCGTCAAAGGTGACGTCGGCATGGCGGGCGTGGCGATCGACTCTATTTACGACATGCGCGTTCTCTTCGACGGCATTCCGCTGCAGGACATGACCGTCTCGATGACGATGAACGGCGCCGTGCTCCCCATCCTCGCGCTCTTCATCGTCGCGGGCGAAGAACAGGGCGTCTCGCCGCAAAAGCTCGCCGGAACCATTCAGAACGACATTCTGAAAGAGTTCATGGTCCGCAACACCTATATCTACCCGCCAGCGCCCTCGATGCGCATCGTCTCGGACATCTTCGCCTATACCAGCGCGAACATGCCGAAGTTCAACTCGATCTCGATTTCCGGCTACCACATGCAGGAAGCAGGCGCGACGGCTGACCTCGAACTGGGCTACACGATCGCCGACGGCATCGAATACGCACGCGCAGGCGTCGCGGCTGGTCTCGATATCGATGCCTTCGCTCCGCGCCTCTCGTTCTTCTGGGCGATCGGCATGAATTACTTCATGGAGATCGCCAAGATGCGCGCTGCGCGTCTGCTCTGGGCGAAGCTGATCAAGGACGAATTCAATCCGAAGGACGCGCGCTCCCTGTCGCTGCGCACGCATTCGCAGACCTCGGGGTGGTCGCTGACCGCGCAGGACATTTTCAACAACGCGACGCGCACGTGCCTCGAAGCTATGGCCGCAACGCAAGGCCACACGCAGTCGCTGCACACGAACGGCCTCGACGAGGCAATCGCATTGCCGACCGACTTCTCGGCCCGCATCGCCCGCAACACACAGCTGCTGTTGCAGCAGGAAAGCGGCACCACCCGCACCATCGACCCCTGGGGCGGCAGCCACTACGTCGAACGGTTGACGTACGAACTCGCCAAGAAGGCGATGTCGCACATCAGGGAAATCGAAGAGCAGGGCGGCATGGCGAAGGCGATTGCCGCGGGCATCCCGAAGCTCCGGATCGAAGAAGCCGCCGCCCGCACGCAGGCCCGCATCGACAGCGGCCGCCAGACGATCACCGGCATCAACAAATACAAGATCCAGGGCGACCGCGAGGTCAACTTCCTCAAGGTCGACAACCGCGCCGTGCGCGAGGCCCAGCTTGCGAAACTCGACCGCCTGCGCAGCGAACGCGACGAGGCCGACGTCGAAGCAGCCCTCAATGCGTTGACGGAAGGCGCGAAGGGCAACGCCAACCTGCTCGATCTCGCGGTGCAGGCTGCGCGCAAGAAAGCGACCGTCGGCGAAATCTCCTACGCGCTCGAAAAGGTCTTCACCCGCCACAAGGCCGAAATCCGCGCTATCAGCGGCGTCTATAAGAAGGAAGCGGCGATGAACCCGAGTGTTGATCGCGTCAAGACATTGGTCGAAGCCTTCGACAAGAACGACGGCCGCCGGCCGCGCATTCTGATAGCGAAGCTCGGCCAGGACGGTCACGACCGCGGCCAGAAAGTCATCGCCTCCGCGTTCGCCGATCTGGGCTTCGACGTCGACATCGGACCGCTGTTCGCAACCGCCGACGAAGCGGCCCGTCAGGCTGTCGAAAACGACGTGCACGTCGTCGGCGTGTCGTCGCTCACCGCCGGACACTTGACGCTCGTGCCTGAGTTGAAAGCGGCGCTCGACAAGGAAGGGCGCGGCGATATCATGATCGTCGTCGGCGGCGTCATCCCGCCATCCGACTACGACGAGCTGTTCCGCTCCGGCGCGAAGGCCGTGTTCGGCCCCGGCACCAACATCCCGGAAGCCGCAGCCGACCTCGTCGAAAAGCTCAACGCTCAGCTCGGCTACGCCGACAAGCAGGCGGCGGAATAAATCAATCGCCCGTATCTCGTTGTGTGAAAGGTAGCGACCATGGCTTTCGACCAGATCAAGCTGGAGATCTCGCGGCTTCTCACCGAGATGCAGAACGAGCCCCAAGACGCGCACGAGATTTACCTCGCGTTGAGGGAGAAGCTCAATCAGATCAAAGCCACCGGCATGCCCCTGCCGGATGATCTCGTGACGCTTGAACACGAGCTTGAGGAAGAATTCGCCAGCGAACAGCGAGACGGGAAATAATAGTTTTCGCCTCGAGCCTAAGCCCGGCGGTTGAGAAACCAACGCGCGGCCCGGCTGCCCCGACAAACAAGCGGCGGAGTAACGAGAAAAAGCGCAATGACGAACGCACTCTATGCGAAGTCGTTCGAAGTCATGGAGCAGACACATTGTCTGATGGCGAGTTTGGTGCCGCCACCGCGACCAGTGTCTATCTTCGGATCTATAACCTACCGGTATATCGAGAAGAGCTTACAACAAGCGCTCGTCCAGAAACTAGCCAGACTCATAACCGGCCTTAGGGCAATCTGCCTTTTAAACGCTAATGAACTTCATCAAGAGCAAGCTGCCATACAGCGGATCATTGATGAACTACAAGAGGATATCACTTTTCTCAGCTATGCTGTGATCACAAACACACGCAATCGGCTACATGATGAATATCTCGAAGATTTCTTCCAAGAAGAGTTTGATGCTTCGACGGCGATGGCATCGACGCAGCTAAGAAAAACCGTACCTCGAAAAAAAATCAGAGCATACGTTGCTCATGTGGAGGGCAGTTCCGACGATCAAAAACTGGTCGCCGAGATAAGTCGGACGATTTATTCCACCTACTCAGGATATCTACACGCTGCCTCACCACAAATAATGGAAATGTACTACGGACGGCCTCCTCGCTGGCACTTCGGCCAACCGCAATCGGAGCCGTCGCCATTTTGCAACGACTACACCGCTGATATTTGGAACTACTTTTATCGTGGTCTTATCGCCTTCGCAGTATCCGCCAAGGCATTAGGAGACGATCATTTATTCGCGAAGGTGTTCGCGCATGTGAAGGAAGTTGAGAAACTATCGGGTCAGGACTATTCGCGAAAACCAGATCATGTATGAATTCGACGTCATCGAACATTGGCAAAAAGCGGCCCGTAAAAGGCCGCTTCAATAATATACCGCCAAAGAAATCCACTTCTCAGCGGTCGAAGCCCTGGCGCTAGGAAATCCCGCCCTACTCCCCATCCTCTTCTTCACCCATGAACTTCTCGCTCGCGGTGAAGAGGCCCATCTGGGGATTTTCGGCGCAGTAGGTCGCCATCTTGGTGACGCTCTCGCCGAACTTGTCCATGTCGATGACCGTGCTCTTCGCCACGCTCGCGTGATAGCCGGCGAGCCACATCAGGATCTGGCCAAGGCCGTCGGTCTCGTCCTCCTTGGTGCTATTGACGGCCTCGCACTTCAGGATCGCAAGGTCGATGGCTTTGGACGTCTGGTCCTCGGCATTCTCACCCATGAATTTCTCGGATGCCGACATGACGCCGACTGTTGGGTTCTGGCCGCAGAACTCGGTTGTTTCGTTGAATTCCTTCAACAAGTTGTCGAAGTCGACGACCGTGCCTTGCTCCGCCGTCGCCTGATAGCCCGCCATCCAGTAGAGAACGACGGTCGCGCCGTAGGCTTCCGTCTTGTCGGAAGATTTGGACTTTTCGGCGAGCTCGCTGCAGGTCAGCGTCGAGGCGTCAAGCGTATCGGCCGAAGCGGAAGTGAAGGACGTAGCAAGCAGCAGCGCAGCAGTAACCGCGCTCAGAAGAGTGCGCATCATGGAGTAAGCTCCGAGTATGATGATTGGAGAGACGACGAGGCATCGTCGCTGAAGGTTTAACTCGCGCTACGGACCGGACCCGTGTTTGCGGCATGTCCCCGAGTGCGAATCAGCGATGACGTTAAAATACAATGGAATGCATGTGCAGCGCGTGTGAGAAATGCACCGCTCGAGCGCTATCTGGCCTGAAGCCGGCGCGGAGACAGCCGGGCGGCAGCGTGCTGAAATTCAGAGGATCAAAAAGTAAGGCGGCCCGTCGGCAGACGAACGGCGCACGAACCTCGCGCGCCGCTGTAGATTGATGTCATTCAAGCTTAGCGCTTGCTCAGGTTGAAAAACGCCGTTCCCGCTTCGCCCGAAAGCCGCACGCTCTGGCTCCGGCCGTTGACGGTGATGCGGATCTGGCCGCCGGTATTGTACTGCTGATTGAAGAAGCTTCCCGCGTAGCTATTCGCACCGACCTTGGTCAGCTCGGCAGACTGGTCGACCTTGGCTGACGCCGTGGCGCACGATGCTGACATTATGTAGCTTGTCGCGCCGGTCTTCGCGAAGTGCGCCCGGCACCTGGCTGCTTCCTTGGTGCCGGAAGAAAAGCTGATCGAGCCATTCCCGGCCCACGTTCCGACAATCGTCGCAGAGTCTGCCGCGTGCGCAGCCGTGAAGCCCGCAAAACTCATGCCCAGGGCTGCTGCCAGCGTCACGCCGATCGCCGATGCACGGTGCGTATTCCAAAGTTCGCTCTGGACCATATTTTACTCCATTGAGATCGGCGGATGATCTTCATAACGCTCCACGATCCACTTTGTGGCGTGGGGGAGGTAGGTATCGTGTCGAATTTCGTCAATTAGTCGGAACCTGGAAACCAGGAGTTTCGTGGCGTCGGAGTATCCGGCTATATGACGCATAAAAATCGCCCTCTGGACGCCGCAATTCGGGAACCTCGCATGCGCACCGTGACCGTCGTACGACGAGCGGCGAGAGATCCGGTTGTCATTCCGTTTGCGATGGTTGCGAGCTTCTTACCTGTCAAACTTGCCGTTTATGAAAAAGCATGCTCAGCAAAGTGACGATGAAGACTCTACCCGAATCGTTCCGTCCCTTCGATGCCCGCATGCTCAGCGTCGGCGACGGCCATTGGATTTATGTTGAGGAAGTCGGAACGAAGGGCGGCCGCCCTATTGTTTTCCTCCACGGCGGTCCGGGAAGCGGCTCCCAGGCCTTGCATCGAACACTGTTCGACCCTGCGCGAGATCACGTCTTCCTCATCGATCAGCGCGGCGCCGGCCGCAGCCACCCGTACCTGTCCTGCAAAGCCAATACGACCGCGGATCTGATCGCCGACCTCGAAATGGTTCGCGAACACTTCGCCATTGCGAAGTGGATGCTCGTCGGCGGCTCCTGGGGCTCGACCCTGGCCATCGCTTACGCCGAACGCCATCCCGAACGCGTATCCAGCCTCGTTCTGCGCGCACTCTTTCTGGGCACGGACGAAGAGGTTCGATGGGCCTTCGTCGATGGACCCAAGATCTTCCGGCCCGAAATGTTCGAGGCGTTTTGTAATCGACTTCCGCCGGATGAGCGGAAAGATCCCCTGTCGGCCTATGTCAAACGCCTGACCGATCCGGACCGGGCCATACAGGCACCGTCCGCACACGTCTGGTTCGCCTACGAACGCGCCCTGTCTGAACTGGCCCCGAAGCACGCCGTTCTGCCCGATAACGTCCCGAGCGACGCCCGCCTGCCGCCGACGTCGATCATCGAGGCGCACTACATCAAAAACAGCTTCTTCCTTGCGCCGGGAGAGCTTCTATCGAATGCGTACCGGCTCGCCGGCATACCCGGCACCATCGTCCAGGGCCGCTATGACCTTCTGTGCCCACCCAAAAATGCCTATGCATTGGCCGCTGCCTGGCCCGGCGCCCGGTTGGAAATCATCGACCATGCCGGACATTCAATGACCGAGACGGGCGTCATGGATGCCATGCGCCGGGCGATTAACGATTGCTCGGCTTGATGGTGCGCCGCACCCGCGCCCGCCCCTGACGGCCGCAAACGGGCGCTAACCTTCCGCGGCAGAGGCGCACGCGCGAGCGGAACTGCTTGACTTTTAATACAAACACCTTGATACAGCGCCCATTGCTCTTCGATGGCGCTCGGGTCCTCGTGCCACTACAAGCGGTTCAATCACCGCGCTCGACCCTGCATTGAGATCAATCCTTATAGACAAGGCCGCACCCCGACAGCGCCGGGTGTGGGCCATGGGACAAACCCCGGCACATGATGCACGGGGCGAGAAGCCCTTGGGACTCTTTCACTTTGACAACACAGACTTTCGAGGAATTCGGTTTTGCCGAGCCTCTTTCGCGTGCCCTGACGCAGTGCGGGTACACGACACCGACTCCTATTCAGGTGCAGGCGCTTCCGCCGCAGCTGGAAGGCCGCGACCTCCTCGGCATGGCCGAGACGGGCTCAGGTAAAACCGCAACTTTCCTTCTTCCGATCCTCAACAAGATTGCGACGGACGCAATCGAACCGGGCTGGAAGCAAGTCGTTGCCCTAATTCTCGCGCCGACCCGCGAGCTTGCCATCCAGATCGACCAGGAAGTGGCAAAACTCTCGCGCAACATGAACATCCGCCGTGCGGTCGTTCTTGGCGGCGTCAGCAAAGGTCCGCAGATCAACGCGCTGAAGCGCGGTGTTCACGTCCTCGTGGCGACGCCGGGCCGTCTGCTCGATCACGTCAACATGAGAAGCTGCGATCTTTCCGGCGTGCAGACGCTGGTCATCGACGAAGCCGATCGCATGTTCGACATGGGCTTTATCCGCGACATCAACAAGATCGTTTCGCTGATCCCGCAGAAGCGCCGTACCGCACTGTTCTCGGCGACAATGCCGACCGAGATCAGGAAGTTCGCCTACGATATTCTGCACGACCCCTATCGTGTCGATCTCTCGTCGAAAACCATCGTCGTCGATCGTATCGACCAGAAGGTCATGATGGTTCGCTCGGCTGAGAAGCAGAGCCGCCTGCACACGATCCTCGCCGGCGAAGATGCCAAGCGCGTCATCGTCTTCACGCGCACGAAGCGTGGCGCGGACCGCGTCGCCGACCGGCTCGGCATGGCGGGCATCAGCTCGTCTGCCTTCCACGGCAACAAGGCCCAGAACGCCCGTCAGCGCGCGCTGAACGACTTCACGCTGGGTCATATCCGCGTTCTCGTGGCGACCGACATCGCCGCCCGCGGTATCGACGTTTCGGACATCACGCATGTCGTCAACTTCGACATGCCGCTCGATCCCGAAACCTACGTCCATCGCGTCGGCCGCACGGCCCGCAAGGGCACGACGGGCATCGCGATTTCGCTGTGTGATCCGTCAGAACGCGGCGAAATCCGCGCCATCGAGCGGATGATGAAACAACCGATCGTCGTGATCGACGATATCGGCGGCGAAACTCTGCCGATGCCGGAACGCCGTCGCGACGACGACGCTCCGCGCCGTGAGGGTGCGCCTCGTGGTGGTCGCGGTGGTGCAGGCCATCGTGGTGGCGGTTCCCGTCCAAACCATCAGGCCGGAGCCGGCAGGCCCCGTTCTGAGCGCCCCTCTGGTGATCGCCCCGCCGGTGATCGAGGTGCTGACCGTCGCGGCGACCGTCCGCACGCAGCCGCTTCGCGCAGACCCTACAATCCCGCAGCATCGATCGATGCACCTGCCGCTGAAGGCGCCGCCAAGTTCGGCGTCGCTGACCGCGAGCACAAACCGCGTTCGGATCGTCCCCATCAGGATGGCCCCAATCGCGGTCCGCGCCGCTCACCCGACCAGCGCCCGGAACACCGTTCTGGCCCGCGCTCCTTCGGCGATCGTCAAGGCGAGCATCGTGCAAGCGGTCCTCGCGCCGGCGGTGAACGCCGCGGCGAGCACCGTCCGGATTCCCGTCCGGCACGCCATGCCGACGGAGCAGGACGCCCCGATCGCAGCCACGCACCGGCCGGACGTCATCGTGACGACGCCGGTCCCGCAAAGCGCGACGGCGGACATGCACCGAGAAAGCCTCTTCATGGCGGCGGCGAAGGCCGCCCGTCGTGGCATAGCGGCAGCGGTTCGGACGCGCCTAAGTTCATGAAACGGCGCGACGACGACCGCAACCGCGATCGGACTGCAAACTAAAAGACTTCAGCCTTGGCGGCCGGCTCTCCGAAGGAGCGTCGCCAGGGTCATCAAAGAAGCTTCAGCCCGGCCCATAAAAAAGGCCGGGCTTATTTGTGCCCGGCCAAGTTGAAAACGGAGGAGAGCAGTCTAGTCGAGCTGACCGTCAGCCCTTCTTGTCGGGAGGAGCGGATCCATGATCCTGGTCATCGTCGTCATGCATCTGCGGGCCGCCTTTGCCGCCGTGGTCCGACCAGCCGCCATGACGGCCACCAGGACCCCATCCGCCGGCAAACTTGTGGCCGTGATGACCACCCGGCATGAGTTGTCTCAGCAGCGGACGCAGCGCATCTTTCTGTTCATCGGAAAGCGAAGCGTAGAACGGTGAGAATGCAGCCGTGAACGCCTTCATGCGATCGGCGCGCTCCGTCATCCTCTCGCTCATCTTCTGGAAGCGGTCGGCAAGATCGGGACGCTTTTGCTCGCCACCCTTCTCTTCCTCGGCCTTGCGCTCTTCGCGCTTCTTCTTCCACTCTTCCATCCGGGCTTCGCGAGCTTTGAACCCTTCACGAACCTGCGTCTCGACCGGAGCCCAGAGTTTCTCCTGTTCGGGCGTGAGCTGAAGCGCGGCTTTCACCATCGCCACTCTTCCCTCTTGGAGCCGGGCGCGAGTGTCGGGCGTCATCTGCCGCCAACCGGCGTTGTCAGTCTTGGCAATGGCCACCGTGGCGGGAACTGCGACGACAGCCGCGAGCGCGATCCACGTGCCGCGCGATAAATTCTTCATGGGCGTTCTCCTTCGGCCGGGAATAGGCAAAACATGTTGCCGGCCGTCGGGGATAACAACGGAGACGTCTTCGTGATCCGTCGGCGCCCCGCGGATTACAGCATCGCAATTATTCAGCTGAACAAAATGAACAAATCGAGGGAAATTGGCGGGTTCGCCCGGCTTCAGTTAGTCCTGCTTCAGTCCGCCCGATTGATGACGGCGGGCGCATGCGGATCTTGCGACGGCATCAACCGGGTGTCTGCCGCAGCAGCCTTGCCGGGCTTCGTCCGGTCGATCTTCTGACCGGGATTTTGCATCGGACCGGACACCGATGATTGCGAAGCGACCGGGATGCGGACCGGCTTATCGGCAGGCTGCGCATAGACGACGCGGTCGCGGTCGGAGAAGCATCCGGCCACGCAGATCACCAGATCCTCGTTCGGGCGTGACGCGATCAACTTCCGTATAAGGGCGTTGTCCGGCCCCGCGCGGTTTGGCGAACCCATCCCATCCTCGGGGACAGTGTTGAGATTGTTCGCCGTATTTTGCGGATCGGCGGCCGGTCCGGCCGGTGCAAGCTGCGAACCTTCAGCCGACGCACTTTCCATTTCGGCGTCTTCGGCGAGAGCCCCGGTTAGCGGCATGGCAAGAAGAATAGCCAGGGCGCCAAGGCCCCACGACCGCGAGCAACGCATCACAGATGACTCCAAATCTAAACAGATTTCGAACAACTGTGCCGTAGCGGAGTAAACAAAGGCTTACTCTGCTCTGCGCGTTGGGGATCATGGAAGGCGGGTACCGGGTATAGGAGAGGCTGTAAGCCCGGCTATTCGTCGACTATTCGTCGAGAAGACCGTTCGACCTGTGTCCCCGTTGAAAATTCACGACGGTGACCGTCCTCCCCCGCCGATCCTGGACCTCTCTCGCGCGCTGTTGGCGTCGTGCATATCGCTCCGCCAATTCCTTGCTCGAAGCGATTTTTAGTTTCTGGGCGATGCTTTGCGAAAATGGTGACATGGAACTGGTCCTCGGAGTTTGCCGGACAACGGCAGCGACCGACCGCAGTTCCTTCTATTTTGAAATAAACAGTCGAATGTCGAATAACGGGTGCGGTTTGCGGCTGCTGCCGCCGTCCTTCGGTTCGATCTCGATCGTCGCCGTCATGCCGATGACAAGGCGCAGATCTTTCGGAACCTCGTCAAAATCGATCCGCACCGGAACGCGCTGCGCCAGTCTCACCCAGGTAAAAATCGGATTGACCGTTGCGAGCCCGCTTTTACCCGGCGTCGCGTTGGAGACCACAATACCGCGCGCAACGCTATCGACGTGTCCATGTAAAACCTTGTCGTAACCGAGCAGCCAGATCTTTGCCGGATCACCATCTTGAATTTGCTTGAGCGCCGTTTCCTCGAAATAGCCGTCGATCCAGAATGAACCCGCATCGACGATCGACACTACCTGCTGCCCCGCCGTCGCATAATTGCCTTGGCGTATCAGCAGGTTTGTGACCCATCCGTCCACAGGCGAGCGCAACTCGGTCCGGTCGAGATTCGTATTCGCCTGCGTGAGGTTCGCCTTCTGTTGGGCGACCGTGGCCTCAGCCATCTCGGCCGCCGACACATAGGTTTGCTTCTCTTCCCTCGACGACGCGAGGTCGCTCAAGGCCTGCCGCCGCGCCCGCTGCGCGATCTTGTTTTCCAAATCGGCCTGCGCCTGAGAGACCGCCGCTTTAGCGAGATCCACCGCAACATGGTAGTCGCGCGGATCGATCTTCATCAGCAATTCGCCCTTGTGGACGTATTGATTGTCCTTGATCGGAAGATCGATCACTTTGCCCGAAACCTCCGGCGCCAGCGTCACGACGTAGGCGCGAACCGTCCCGTCGCGCGTCCAGGGCCTCCCCATATAATCCTGCCAAAGGATCCACACGGCGCCCGCTCCAACCGCCGCGACCGCCAGCGTCGCGAGCATCGGCAGCACGCGGAGCCGCCTCTGAATCGATCGTTGGTCGTAGGCAATCGGAGGCTTCCGCTCGGGCGCTTGCTGTGGCGGCGTTGACTTTCGGCTGGGTGATACGACCTCGGTCATGATGCTCACCTAGCGGTAAATTCGAAGCTGCCCGAAGATCAGAACTGTGGCAGTCAGGACGATAAGAAAGACGGAGAACTCGAACAGAGCCGGGTGCCACATTCCGCGAGTCCAGCCGAACTTCACCGCGACCGCGCGCAACGCCATGGTGATTGCAAAGGCGAGCGCCATCAGCGGCACGAACGGTGAAATAAGAACACCCAGGATGTTGATTTCGACGAAGCTCATGACGGACGATTTCCGAAATAATCGCGCTGGCGTTCGACAGCCTCGGCAATTGCAAGCAGCATCGCCCTCGCCCGCATCCGCCCGCGGGCACCGGGTTGCGTATCGGGGATCGACGCGATCTCCTTGTCAAGAACTTCGAGCGCATGCTGAAGCCTTGGTAAATCTCCCTCAGCCAACGCCGTTTGAACTTCCGATATTTCGGCGCCGACCCGGCCGTGCCGCGACAGATGCTGCAGGCGGATCAGCTGCATGCCGATCGACAGTATCGCAACTAGCAGCGACCGCTGAACCGGGTCGGCTTCTTCGGGAAGCGCAGCCAGCCTTGAGTAAATACGGCCCTGCCACTGGCTGAACGTCGAGCGCCGCTTGCCGGCGGCCAATCGCCGGAGGTCGCGCATGGATAAGTCGATCAGCCGTTGTGCGCGCGCGTGCGCTGATGGATGAGGGATCACGAGCAGCGCGATCCCTCCAGCCACACAGCCGGCCAAGAGCCCGAACACCACATTCAGGAATTCGACCGGATCGAAGGTCATCACATTGCTCGGCCTGAGCAACGGCAGAAAATTCATCGTCGCCGGCGTAAAGAAAGGAAAGAGCGCCGGCACGGTCGACAGCGCCCCCATCGGTACGAGCGCGATAGAAATAATGAGAGAAAATGCAAGGAACGTCTCGTGATTGATCAGAGCCGTGAACTTGAGAACGCCCGCGACGACCGCCCCTATCAGCGTGCCGACCGACTGTCCCAACGCAGCTTTCGCGGACCTGTCCATCATCGGCGAGAACAGCATGATCGTGATCGCCGAGAACATGACGGCGTCGAGACCGCTCGGCCATTGCGAGATGATCCAGAACAGCACGACCAATCCCACACCGATGAATACGCGCATGGCATTCACGAGAGCAGGAAGATAATCCGCGACGACGACGCTCGGCATGCGCACAAGATCCCGCGCGCGTGCGGGATCGTTCAACAGCGCATACCCGTTGGCCGCGGCCGAGAGCCCCAATGCGACCTCGGCAGCCGCATCCGCCGCAAGGCGCGACGACACGTCGTTGGTCTTGAAGCCCATGAACTTTCTGACCAATCGTTCGTTAGCCCCGCGATCGAGTACCGATTCGCGCGTCCAATCCTGAGGCAGCTGATTTGATATGGCGGCCGCCGTCCGGGCCGCATCGGCCGGAGAAAGTTTGCGCAAATGCGTTTCTAGGACCCTGACTCCCGACACCGCGGCGAACAAGCCGTCCATCGCAAAGCGGAGGATGGATCGTCTTTGCATAACCTCAGGCGATTCCCCGGCCGCCTGATCGATGATTGGATCGAGCTCCGAAGTCCTTTTCGCGAGAGCGCGCCTCGTCTCGGGATCATTGGGATTCCATGGGTCGGCAAGTACCCCTTCGAGAAGCTCAGCCGTCTCCATGATGAGTTCCGACAGCAGCGTTTGTAGCCGCTGTGGCGAGTTGCCAAGATCCGTGAGCGCAATCACCAACGTTCCGCATACGATCCCGATGCTGATTTCCGAAGCCCGGTTGATCGCGATGTAGAATATTTGGCCGGGATCTGGAATTGACGTGCTGGCTATGATGATCAGCGTGTAGCCGGCGAGCATTGCTCCGTATGCCGCGAAATTTTTCAGCAATGTCGAAACGAACGAGCAAGCCGAAGCCCAGACGAGCATTCCGAACAGAAATCCGAAGCGGTCCTGCGGAAAGACCGCCGTAAGGGCTAAAGCTGCGACCGTACCGATGAGCGTCCCAATGAGGCGAAACACGCCTTTCAGCAGCGATGAACCGACGATCGGCTGGCAAACGATCGCAGCCGACGTGCCGGCCCAATAAGGCTGGTCGAGTTGGAGATAGAATGTGGTGAACAGCGCCAAGCACACCGCCGTCGCCAAACGCAAACCGAAGAACAACGCCGGCCTTGCGGTGGCAAGGACGTTCGTAAAGCCACTTCCAGATCTTTCCTCACCGACCGAGGCTGTCATGGCGTCCTTCGACATCGAGCCGCGTGGATTGCACGTGCGGCGCCTGATGAGAATTTCCGCCCGCAGTTGTTAAGAGACCGTACTTTGCGTGACGGCCTCGCAGGTTTGCATCAAATCGCTCATATCGGTAACATTCGTATTGGCGGTCCACTTTCCTAATTTGAGAGCAAGGAGCGGAGTGCGGCCGCCGGATGCCGCGTCTATCTTGCGAGACCATGAACACAGGAAAAGCGAAAACCATGGTTCGCATGCTCGCAAAGCCGGCCGCAACGCACTCGGCCACTGACGACATTTTCTGGAACGCAGTCAAAGCCCGGGATCGCGGGTTCGACGGTAAGGTCTTCTATTCGGTGGCAAGCACCGGCGTGTATTGCCGGCCGTCCTGCGCGGCACGGCTGGCGCGACGGGAAAACGTGGCGTTTCACAAAACCTGCCGGGAAGCGGAGGCCGCCGGATTTCGTGCGTGCAAGCGGTGCAAGCCCAACGAAACGTCACCGTACGAGCGCGCCGCGGCCAAGGTCGCCGAAGCGTGCCGGATGATCGAGGCAGCCGAAGAGCCGCCGAACCTTGGCGAACTCGCGGCCGCCGTCGAACTGAGCGCATACCATTTTCATCGCGTGTTCAAAGAAATCGCGGGGATCACACCAAAGGCCTATGCGGTCGCCTGTCGTCAGCGGCGGCTGCGCACAACGCTTTCGAAAGCCAATTCCGTAACTGAAGCAATCCATGAGGCCGGCTTCAGCTCCAGCGGCCGCTTCTACGCCAACTCCAACGATGTCCTAGGCATGACACCGACTGAATTCCGCTCCGGCGGCACAAATGCCGAAATGCGCTTTGCTGTCGGCGAGTGCTCATTGGGCACAATTCTCGTCGCCAGCAGCGACAAAGGCATTGCGGCAATTCTCCTCGGAGACGATCCGGAAGCGCTGATTCACAATCTCCAAGACCGCTTTCCGAACGCGACACTGATTGGCGGCGATCGCGCATACGAGGGCGTCATGGCCAAGGTCGTCGGCCTCGTCGAAGCACCCGGCACGGGCCTCGACCTGCCGCTCGACGTACGCGGAACGGCCTTTCAACATCGAGTCTGGGAAGCGCTCCGCGAAATACCTGCTGGATCAACAGCGACATACTCAGAAATCGCCGGCCGCATCGGCATGCCGAAAGCGGTACGCGCCGTTGCAACGGCGTGTGCGGCCAACAAACTCGCTGTCGCCATTCCCTGTCACCGCGTCGTTCGAAATGACGGCTCGCTGTCCGGCTATCGTTGGGGGATCGAACGCAAACGCCGGCTGATCGAGAAGGAAGCGAAGCGCTAAGCCGTCGCCGGCGCATCCGCACCACATTATCAATTCATTGCCGAAAATCGAAAGTATGTTGCCGCCATCTCCTAACGCAATCGGATCGCATGCCGACGATCCGATTGCCTCGGCGTTTCCCATCACAAATAAGTTGTCGAATTGCAGCGCATCAAACTCTTGACCTTCACCCGCGATGAGGTCCCACTATATCGCTTTCAGGACTCTGCGGTGTCGATATTGGCACCGGTGCAAACGCGGAGGCGCGCCATGATGGTTGCAAACATTTTGGGGGTGAAGGGGACGGAAGTGATGACGGTGCGCCCTGCCGATACCGTCCGCAACGTCGCTCGCCGGCTCGTCCAGGAAAACGTGGGTGCTTTGGTCGTGAGTTCGGGCGGCAGCACCCTCGACGGTATCATTTCCGAACGAGATATTTCCCGCGGCGTTGCTATGTACGGTGAAAACATATGCTCCTTGCGCGTGTCCGATATCATGACCCAGGGCGTCGTGACGTGCGCGCCGGACGACGCCATATCGGACACGGCCCGAATGATGACGGAGCGCCGGATCAGGCACATCCCCGTGAAAGACGGTGCGCACATCGTCGGCATCATAAGCATTGGCGACATCTTGAAGTACCGCCTCGACGAAGTGATGCTCGAGACTCGCGTGCTCCGGGACATCGCGATGGTAAGCCGTTGAGCGACTAGTCAAGTCGTATCCCGTTGAACGTCTGGGCGCGCGCTCTCTCGCACCATCGATCGAGAGTTGCCGGGACCGGCCTGAGTGACGGACTCGGATCCTCCTCTTGCGGGCATGTGACTTGGATCAGGCACTGCGGCGAGACCGCATGCCGCGACGCCTCCATGCAATCAGCAGCACATCAAATCGGTAGGTCATCCTGCCGCCTCCGCGTCGCAACCATGAACCTAACTCCCCTGGCATCGAGATGCACCGGCCTCGTGCGGAACGCACTCCCGGGATAACCCGCCGCAAGGAAAAAGAAATGAGGTTCCCCTAAAAGGACTGAGCGATTCTGAGATACCTCATCCGGCACCAAGAGTGGCGGCGAACACAAGGCACGACGGCAGTAATGTCCGCATCCGCACCCGGTAGAAAAGAGCAATTTTCGACACGAGCTGCATTCTTCGTCTCCGGTTTCACCCTCGCCGCCTGGGCGCCACTCGTGCCTTATGTGAAAGATCGGAGCGACTTGAGCGACGCCGCCTTGGGCCTTCTTCTATTATGTCTGGGCGCCGGCTCCGTCATTGCCATGCCGTTAGCGGGCGTATTGTCGAAGCGATACGGCTGCCGGCCGGTGCTCCTCGTCGGCACACTTTTCATCGTCATGTCGCTGCCGGTTCTCGCACTGACGTCGTTCGTTCCCTTGCTCGTCGCTATGCTTTTTATCTTCGGCTCTGGCACGGGAGCACTCGACTGCGTGATGAACGTTCAGGCAATCATCGTCGAGCGGGCAAGCGGCCGCGCAATGATGTCCGGGTTCCACGGCCTGTTCAGCGTCGGCGGTCTAGCGGGCGTCGGCGTGATGACGCTGCTCCTCTCTTCGGGCGCTTCGCCATTCGCGGCGGCGATGACTGTTTCAGCCGTTGCGGTCCTCACCATGGCGCCAGCAGCGCCTCACCTGTTGCCTTATGGCGCCGAAGGTGACGGCCCTGCATTCGCGATCCCGCACGGCGTCGTGCTGCTCATCGCCCTTCTTTGCTTCGTCATGTTTCTAGCGGAAGGCGCCGTCCTCGACTGGAGCGCGGTCTTCATGACCGAAAACAGGAACGTCGATCCATCGATGGGAGGCGCAGGATATGCGGCTTTTGCACTGACGATGACCATTGGCCGATTGACCGGTGACGCCGTGGTCGAACGAGCCGGACGCAAAGCTGTACTTCTTGCTGGGCCGCTCTGCGCTGCTATCGGCCTGCTTATCGTGACGCTGGTGCCATCCGCGTGGGGCGCCATCATCGGCTTCGGTCTGGTCGGCATCGGCAGCGCGAATGTCGTGCCGATCTTTTTCACGGCAATCGGCCGTCAGACGACGATGCCCGAGCACATCGCCGTCCCGGCCGTGACCATGATCGGTTACGTCGGCATCCTTACGGGCCCTGCAGCCATCGGCTTCGTCGCACAAGCCGTCGGCCTGCCCATGGCATTCGCTGCAGTCGCGATCCTCGTTATCGGCGTCGCCGTCGGCGGTCGGTGGCTGCGAGTCTGATCGACGATCGACGTGCTTACAAACCACCGCAGTCCCGTGCGGTCGACGCGGGCATGGCACTTGACGATCGTCACGCGCGGCGTGGTCGTGCCTCTCCTGCGCGCGAGTTCTCAAGCATTCGCCGAACGAATTTGCTATCGGCCACGCGGCATTGCACGAACGCCGAATACGTTTCGAATGCGGTCAGAAAATGCAAATCCATAAGCGATGTCCAAGCGGCCTTCCTCAAGAGAGCATATCGGTTGCGCCGGCTTTGGCCGAGATACCGCTCTTTCGCGAGCGCCGATATGGCACGCGCCGCAGCGACTGTCAGCGATGCGCGGCGCTCCTCGAATATCGCATCGATAGCGTGATACGCGGTCCCGAGGTCCTGCATGATCGAGCCGTGCTCGCCCGTCCGCGACATGAGTTCTTCAAAATTGGGAATTCCTGAAAGTCCATCACATGGGTCTGTGCCCGAGCGCGCCCTCTCCCGAGCAGCGTAGAGAGCAAGATCGCGGGAGAACGACTGGCGGGATCGAAACTGCTCCGAAACCGCCTTCGCATGCACGCGGTGGTGCACGAACACGTCGGCGACGTTCTCGATGGGATGTTGCTCTGACAATCGGAGCCAAAGATCGAAATCCTCGGCATGCTCGAAAGGCGCGCGGTAGGCGCCGCAGGCCAGCACGGCATCCTTCCTCATGACGACCGAGGGATGAGATACGACGCAACGGCCGTTCTCATAGAGCTGCCTCCGCACCTCCAGGCTGGTCAGCGGAAAGGCGGATGTATCCCCGGTCTGGAAACCGTCTGCGTCGATCATCAGCACCTGCGAGCCGACCGCAGCCACCTTTGGCGAACGCTCGAGATACGCGATTTGGGTCTTCAATCGGCCGGGAAGCGAAACATCATCCGCATCCATCCGCGCGACGAGCGCCGTCTCGGCGGCATTCAATCCGCCATTGAGCGCTCTTACGATCCCGAGCGGCGGCTGGTGAATGATCTGGAGCCGCCCATTCCAGCGCAAATCGGAGAGTATGGAAGCGGTTCGATCGTTCGAACCGTCGTTGATGACGATCAGCTTGTTTATGAATTCCGCGTCCGGAACCAAGCTGGAAATGGCGCGAGAAATATATTTTTCGCCGTTTCTTACCGGCATGATCACATCAATTTTTGGCATTATCCCATCCCCAAATCGTCATGGCTTTTCAAGACATGCGATGTCGCATCGTCGAAAATTCCGCCGAATGGCGTGACGCACTTTGACTAAGGAGAACTTCAGTTACGCAACCGAGATCGGCAGCCGGCAATCGGCTGCGAAGGGATCATCGAATCTTCAAGGGACCGTCCAAGTTRCACGCGCGACAGCGAGCTCAACGATGCTCAGTGATGAGGCGCGCGCCTCTGGCCTTACGAATAAATTCCGCAACGATGCGTCTCCGCACGAGCTAATATTAAGACAGTATATTTTCAGGTGCACCGAACGCGCTAATCGCGCGCTCTGAAGTCTATGAAAAAATCGATGATCGAATATTCAAAATCGCGAAGCATGTACGCGTACTATCAATACAACCGTCCTAACGCAAAGATCCGCATGCGTCCATGTTTTGACGGCTCACCACCAAGCCAATCGTCGCCTCGTCAACAGCACTTTTGCGATCACGCTCCGCGAGCGGCAGATAGACTCCGTTCGATGGCAACCGGGCGGAGATGTTCGCATTTGATTGGCAACCGGCATTGAAACCCGATCGGTGCGCCCGTGAGCACAACACCGGAGGCGATGCGTCCTGTCGCAAGAAGCTGCACCGTATTACGTAAGCCCCAATTGCGAGACGCGCGGCGATGACCCTGCGTGCCGGACGGTAGTTCTGAAGTGCGTCCCCGAATTCGCGATCAAAGCGGATGAGTTCAAAGGGGCGGGACCTGCCCAAGCGGGAGATGAAGATCAAATCATCCGGCGATACGTTGCCACATGATCGTATGTCTTGAAAGCTTGCTCTCGTAGTTTTAGCGCGCGGCTCCGGAAGTGCTCGTAATCTGCAACAATCTGGAGAATTCCGGCGGCCAGTGACTCTGGCGAGGATCCGGCCACGCCATTCCCGGAGTCGATGAGCGTCGCGGGAAAAGTATTATGCATCGCGACCATCGGCTTTGCTGCCAATAGAGCTTCGACAGCGACCGCAGATCCCCGCGAGACGGGATAAGCCTTCGGGTCGTAAGGGAGAAGCAATATATCGGACCTATTCAACGCAACGAGATAGGATTCCGAAGATACCGCAACCGGCAACCGTTCGATCGCTTCCCCGAAGTCGGCAAGTTCTAAATCGAACTCTCGCGATCGGCGAGAATCGCGACCGGAGCCCTGTACGAGAAACTTCACCTGATTGAATTGCTTCGCGCACAAAACTTGCCGAATGATGTCGGGCAGAATTTGGGACCCTTTTTCTACACGGGGCTCGCCGAGCCAGCCGATAAGAAGTGGCTTGCCGATTGGACGACATTGCGCGTTCTGAAATGGACGAACGTCGATAGGATGGGGACAAACATCGACGTTAAGGCCCGTTAGGCTGGCCAAAAGCCGCGCACCTGCTTCAGTCTCGGAAGATAGCGTGACGTGACGAGCGACCGACACTAAACGCGCAACAGCCTTCGAGACGCGGCCGTTATAATTGGAAAAGGGCATATTCCAATCTGACCAACACGTTCTGACATGAACGAACGGGTGATCGGCACGAGGCCGATTTAAACACCAACTTGCCAGCATATCGACAGTCTGCGAGTCCGCCGTGGGCACGATTAGGCGGTCGGTCGGCATCAAATTTTGAGAGGTGAGAGCTCGTATGAGCTCAGCGTGTCGGTCGCCCAAAAGTGCGCTCAACGGCAATCTGCGGCGCAATTCAACTTCCCATGCGCGCTCACGAAGGCCTTTGCGCAGAACTTTACGATCACCGATCAGAGGCTTTAGAGCCCTCCCGATGACACCCGTTTGGTGCTCGTAGATAGTCGATGAGAATGCCGGCACGAAATCCACAAAATCTGGCACCAGAACTCTGTCGAGTTTCTTGTGCGCCAGCCAGACGGCTTTGTGTCCCAAAGAATGAGCAGCGGAAGAGAGCACCGTCGCCACGCCCAGATGATGACCTGACTGGCTTTTGATAGCCGGATCCACGATTATGGTTCGTGTCATGTCATGGTCGCTGAGCGATGCCTGGTAGGGACGTTCTAGGTTCGAAGTCGACCAGTGGTTGTTACCACCAACGGTCTCATCATAACTCATTGAGCAGTTCTGCAGCGCTCAGCATACGAGTCAATGATTGGATCTTCGCTGTCCTCAACAGCTTTTTCAGGAATCAACTCCCCCGTTATGCGTAAACTAATTTCCAGGACCACGTTTGGGCCTCGAGCATCCCGCGTCCTCCAGCCGAAAGACCATGGCTCCATGCACCCCATCTGGATGCTTCTCCAGAAATCCGCAGGCGAAGAGTAGGACAGGAACGCCACACACCCTTCATCGAGAACCAACGACCTCCTACACAAAGACAAGACTCGACATTATAGAGATGTGCTTCTTGGCGGGGGCTGGAATATGATTGTCGGTCGAGGGAGCGCTGTTGTCTCCATAGTAACACCTACATTCAACTCGGAGAGATTCCTCGACACGACGATGGCGTCTGTGATTGGACAGGAACCCGGCGAGTCTCCCCTTACAATTCTGTATCACGTACAAGACGGCGGATCGTCCGACGGTACTTTGGAGATCGTCAAGAAGTGGCAGGCATGGATTGCCGAGCAGCCAAAGTCGTCCCGCAAGGAGGTCGTCTTAACGGTTACCTCCAAGCCGGATGCCGGAATGTACGATGCAATTGCCAAAGGGTTCTCAACTCTCCCTGTTCAGCATTCGAATTTGATGACCTGGATCAACTCCGATGACGCCCTCGCGCCAGGCGCGATATCAGCTGCACTTTCTATCGTCTCTGATTTTCCGGAAGTGACTTGGCTTGGTGGCCGAACAGCCTTCTTGGACGAATGGGGCGCAATCACGAGCGTCTTCACGGCGTATCCTTTTTTTTCCGCTCTCTTTCGCGAGGGTCGTTATGACGGCCGGGAACGGCGCCCATTTCTGATGCAGGAGGGCACCTTTTGGCGTCCCACTCTTTGGGAATCTGCCGGCGGTCTGGACACGTCATTTAAGCTCGCCGGAGATTGGGATCTTTGGCGCAGATTTGCTGAATTTTCCGATTACACGGCAGTCGACTCGATCTTCGCGTTCCACCGAAAACGCAGTGGTCAATTGTCGGAGGACCTACCAGCGTACCACGCCGAGATCGACGCGAAGCTTCGCCAGGTGTCGCCTAAATTCGAACCAACGGAGAACCGTGCTCCTGTCTTCATCAAATTCGATTATCAAATAAATCGCTGGATCGTTGCACCCGGTGTCGCGAAGCAGGCACCAGCACCGGCAAACACCGAAATACGGCCATGGGTGCGAAAAAAGGGCATCGTACGCTCATCACAATTTGGGCATTGGATATCCGGCCTAAATCGAAAACGGCTGCAGAAGCGGCGGGCGCAGAATGGCCACAAGACCGAATTTCCCCCACCGAATACGGCGCCAAATGCTCCTCCTCGAATTGACCTCCTTGAATCCGGTATCTCCCGCCATCCAACGAAAGCCGATGCCCTGAGACGGATCAAGTCATTGAGCGTGCCGATCGGGACCGTTCTTGATGTTGGCGTACTTTCCGAAACCCCGGAGCTGATTGAAGCGTTTGGAGATAAATTCCAACTTCTCTTCGAGCCTATAGCCGAGTGGAATGCCACCATCTCAACTAATTACCGCGAGACCGCACATGAGATAGTGAACGTTGCCGTCACCAATTTCGAAGGCAGTGTGACGATGCGTACGGAGTCCATATTTCCCGGCATGGAAATTTCGCACGCGTACATTGCTCAGTCCTGGGAAACAGATAGGCCGCTGCGGGTCGTTAGCGCGACGACGATTGATTCAGCCGTCGGCGCTCGGAACCTAGCGGAGCCTTTCCTTTTAAAGATCGACGTTGACGGTGCTGAGCTGGACGTCCTGGATGGAGCAAAGCAAACACTCGGAAAATGCAGCATCGTCATTGTAGAGGCGACATTACAGAATCTTCCTGCGCGCCTTAATGCAGTTATCAAGGAAGGCTTCGAGCTATTCGATATTGTCGATCTGTGCTTCTACGATGAAACTCTTTATCAAGTTGATCTAATCTTCATCAATCGCCAGGTTGCAGACACCCTCAAGCTTCCTGACATTAACCACTTCGAGCCGGAGAAATGGCTCAATTATCTTCATGGGTAAAGTTCATGGTTGGCATAGCGAGAACGATGGACCCAACAACAAACGGATTTCAGATTGCTCGCGTTAGGTTCGGGCGTGGACGCTAAATGATCGGTTCGCCGCAGCGTCCAGGCATCCTTCACGCTAAGGTCTTTGATCCGGGTACGACGTATCGTAACCCATGCGAATCAGCCACTCGCGATGTTCTTCGGTGATGGCCGCTCCTAGAGCTTCACTAAGCTGATCTCGCCAGCGCCCGTCCCTCCCATCGTTCCGGTGGTTTCTGTGGGTCAGAAATTCCTGGTCATGGATTGAGTTGTCGTCTCGATTATTGGGCGTATCCCCGAGCAATTTCGCAAACCCAGAGAATTCTCGGTCTTCAAAATGGACATCTAGGGCCGCCGCCACAGCGCGCAAAGCTTCCTCCGGCCGCTCCATAATATCGCTGTAAACCAAATCGATCTGCGAGCGGGACGACCAATATTCGTGGAAAGAACGCCAATTTCGAATGAGATCCAGAAGTTGGCTATCGTCGGATGCCCAGCCCATCGACTGACTTGAGGCAGCGACATCTCGCAGATCCCGATGGCAGGTCAGGATAACGTCTGCCTTTCGGGCCAAGTCGTCATCATTCGCGTGGAGCTTGACGAGCACCGCTCCTGCCGCAGCTGCGCGATCACGATCAAAATCTCCCACCCAGCACGCATAGAGATCGGGAAAGCGTCTGGCGAGAATGCACCGCATCGCATTGTAGAGCCACGTACTGCCGCTCCTTGGCGTTCCAGCGCAAAGAAAAAGTGGCATAGGTTCAGCCTCCCCTCCTCGCGAGGGTAATGCACTCAAAGCGCATAACCAAGCTCGCGCATCACTGCGCCATGGTGGTGTTCGAACAATTTCGACTGAACCGCGGTGAATTCTTCCGCTCGGTCTCTTCCCAGACGAAAAAATTTGGGATCGGCATCGTGCATCTCTTCGAATGTTCGCTCAAATTGCCGGCGCGGACTCTGTTCGAGAAAATGAGCAAGCTTCTCGACTTCGATCGAAGGCGACCTGATGACCTCCTCGAAGCGAAGCAAAAGAAAATTATCGGCTCTCAATTCGCTTGTCGACGACTTGACGTGATCTGACCAAGAACCGCATGGAGCGTTTCCGACGATAACATCTTCAATTGACAGCTTCGTGCCGCCAAAATCACGCAAATAATGAAAGTATGACAGAAGGGCGGATTTGCCATCTCTCACAACATAGATGTATTTTTGATCATCGTCGGGGACATGATGCGTCTTCGTAATCTTTGCGCTTCTTGGCGTCGCGAAGCTGCTCCCGGTAAGCCGATTGATAGCCAAATCAGCGGGATTATTCTCCCATCGGGCGGCTACCGGAAGATCAAAGCAATCCGCCAGAAGCATGCGGATGAAAGTGTTCCCGCTTCGCGGATAAGAAGCCAGCCAAATCTCATCCCGACCGTCGACAGAATTATCGTTCATCTAAATCGACTGCCGATTTATCAGCCCCCGATAAAGATCCGTGTCACTCGCAAAAATCCCTTTAAGATGGCCATAGTTTGAACTGTAGTTGCTTCTATTGAGCGAAACCGAATGCTTCAATTCTATCTGGCATGCCTCCGAAATTTTCTTGCATGCATCTTGAAGATTATCGATTGAAAATATGATCAGCCTGCTATCGAGAGCAACACCTCTCAAGTAGTAACGGCCGTAAAAATGCTGAATGTGGTCCAACTCGGCGAATTCCTCCATAGACATTCGCCCATCCTTTATGAGTGACACCTCGCTGTGCCGTCTCCTCGTCACTTCAGTATCGGGAAGAGTTTGTTGGACGTAATGAAAATGCGATACGGCCCGCTCTAGAGGATCTCGTAAAATCAGTATTTTGAGATCGTAAGGCGTGTCATCGTAAGCGCACGCGGAGAAGTGGCCAAAAACAAACCAATCTTCGAGCTTTGCCAATTTTGCTTTTAGCTTTTTTTGCTCCCCTTCGCCCACGCTTTTATCGGACTGACAAATCCATGTCGGATGATTGAAATAGTCGAAATAAACATCATCACGGGATTCAATCTGAAACTTTATCGAAGTCCCGGCGCACTTAGGTATGTGTGGGAAGACAATTTTCATACCTCCTCCAGTACCTCACTAGCCGAGCGCTCCCGCATCCGCATCCAGGCATCAACAGACGACATCCGAATCCCTTGTTCGACGTCTGATTTTGACCACAGCGAGCATTTCGCTGACAAGCGGGCCGGGCTCGTTTCACCCGTTTTTTTCATTCTTTCCGCTAGCAATCGCGCCGTCCGTTGCCGCCGATCGGATGGAGGAAATTGCCCGCGACCCCGGTCAGCCCGCAAAACGGCGTCGGCAGAGACCGAGATTGCGTAGTAAAAGTGCGAGTGTCCGAGACTTTCACACCGCAAGGCGAACGGAGATGGCTAACTGGGCTTCAATGTCGGGCCAAAGAATATTCGTCGCAGGCGCAAGCGGCTTTGTCGGCACCTGTTTCCTTCGCGCCGCATTGGTCGCGGGCCACGAAGTCGACGCCCTGACCAGAGCGAAAAGCCACGCTGCGGCGCTTCGCGCGCAGGGAGTGAACCCGATTGTCGGCGACGTGTTGGATTCGGAGGGGGCATGGCGGGAAGCCTTGCGCAATGCCGATGCGGTCGTCCATCTCGCGCAACCACAGACTTTCGGCGGCCGCCTCACCAAAGCGCGCGCGATGCAGTATTCCGTCCTCCGGCTCGACATGGATCGCGCCTTGTTCGCAGCGATCGATCCGGCGAGAACGCGGCGGATCGTCTACGTCGCTGGTACGAGCTATTATGGCGAGTGCGGATCGGAAATCTGTGACGAGAACGCGATGCCTCACCCGCGAGGATGGGGACCCTATCTCGCTCCCGCGATTGAAGCCTTACCCAACTACATCGCGCGCGGACTGCCCATCGTAGCTGCGTTTCCAGGCTGGGTGTATGGCCCCGGCTCTTGGTTCGCGCAGTATGTCCTCGAACCGCTCCGCGATGGAAAGCCCGTCTACGGGTTGCGAGGTCGCGCCCGGTATACGTCTCCGGTCCACGTGGAGGATTGTGCACGCGCCATCCTCCATCTGACCGGCAACGGCGAGTTAGGAAGCCGCTATTTCGTCGTTGATGATGCTCCCGTGCCCGGCGAGCGGTTGGCCGAGATCGCGGCCAACGCGCTTGGCGTCACCGGGCATGGGCGCAAGTTGCCATTCGTTCTGCTGAAGCTTTTGGTCGGCCAAGTCATCGCGGAAAGCCTCGCCTATGAATGCCGTCTTTCGAACAATCGGTTGAAGTCCACCGGCTTTTCGTTCGAATTTCCGTCGTGCGAGCAGGGTATCCCACATGCCGTCAAGACATGGTTGCAAGAGAATCCGGCCCCGATGGTCGAATGAGTGATCAAACGCTGAACAAATTGAACGGTTCGATCACGGATCGATCAACCAATCGAAATACTTCCAATTGGAATTGCCGCCATTCATTTGTAAAATGGTCGAAGTCATTTACGAGTAAGAGCGGCTAGTTCATGATTTCAGATAGCATCGGTCTACCGCAGATAGTTGCTCTGCTCGTACTTTGCCAAAGAGGAGCCGAGGAGCTCTACTCGGCGCGCAATACCCGGGCATTGATCGCGGCGGGTGCCGAAGAAGCCGGCCGATCCTATTACCCCGTCGTCGCCACGACGCATCTGGCATGGATCGCAAGTCTCTTTTTCCTGATACCCGCGAGCGCTCCGGTATCCTCTATTTTGGCGGCCGCCTATATCCTGCTGCAAGGCGTCCGCTACTGGGTCATTGCCTCGCTCGGGGGATTCTGGACGCACCGCATTTTTACGCTCAAAGACGCGCCCATCGCCCAGAGCGGGCCCTATCGATATTTCCGCCATCCCAATTATGCTGTCACGATTGCCGAGACGTTTCTATTGCCGACTGTCTTCGGCGCATTAGCGCTCGGGATTATCATGTGCGCGGTGTGGACTGCCGTTCTCGCCTACAAGATCGAACTCGAGGACAAAGCACTTTTCGCTAGGCGCGCGCTTTCCGAGCAAAGCCTTGAACATCAGCGGCCCCTCACCTGACGAAGCACCGCTCGGCGACGCGACAGCCGACGCCATAGCCGTCGGCGGCGGCCTTGCAGGCTCCGCTTTCGCGCTGGAACTCGCGCGTCACGGCGCGAGCGTGATGATCTTCGAACGCAGCGGCGGCCCGCATCACAAAGTCTGCGGCGAATTCCTGAGCGACAGGGCACAGGCACTCCTGCACTACCTCGATATCGACGTCCATGCCCTCGGCGGCAGTTCAATCGATGCGCTCTGTCTCGCAAACGGCTCGAACCAGGCGAGCTCCCGCCTTCCCTTCAAGGCGGTAGGCGTCTCGCGTTTCCTTCTCGATGAAGCGGTTACGAAGGCCGCAGAACGCGCCGGCGCGAAGATTTTTCGCGGCACGTCGGTTGAGGGAATAGAAGATATCGGCGGCCGCGTCCGCGTTCGGACGGCGCGCGCGGTTTTCGAATGCCGTGCAGCGGCATTAGCGAGCGGCAAGCACAACATTCGCGGTCTGCCGCGACCCGATGGACCGATGGTCGGCTTCAAAATGCACCTGCGCCCCGCGGAAGCGGCGCGCACCGCACTGACCGGGGTCGTTCATTTGATCGCGTTCGCTGGCGGCTACCTCGGCCTATGCATGGTCGAGGATCAAACGCTGTCTATTGCGTGGAACATCCATTCGGATGTTCTGCAATTCGTTGGGACAAGCTGGGCCGCTCAATCGGCCTATTTCGCGGTGCAGTCGCGCATCTTCGCCGGCCTCATAGACGGCGCGACGCCTGCTTGGGCGAAGCCGCTCGCCGTCTCCGGACTTCCCTATGGCTTCATGCGTTCGGCGACGATCGCACCGGCGATCTATCCGGTCGGCGACCAGTTGGCTGTCATCCCGTCATTCTCGGGCGATGGCACGGCGCTCGCTTTGGCATCGGGGATCGCAGCCGCCCAGGCTGTTCTGAGATGCGAGAGCGCGTCTGACTTCCAGGCCCGCATGCTCGCGAACTTCAAGCCGCAGTTTGCCCGCGCGGCAGCCCTCGATCGGGTCATTGCCGGCGCACTGCTTCGCCGCGTTGGAATTGCCGGCGCGCGCCTCTTCCCCGGCATGGTGACGATGCTCGTCTCCGCGACGCGGCTGCGCGGCCTCGACGGCTTGATAGCGTCGCCTAAAGCGCGGAACTAGAGATCGAGCACGGCAAAATAGGCTGAAAAACCGGGCCCAAACGCCGCTAACAGATGCCGTCCTTTGTCTCCCGAGGCCATCGCTCTCTCGAGGATGAACAGCGCGGTCGCCGACGACATGTTCCCGAAGTCGCGCAGCACATCCCACGAATGCGCCAGCAGCGACCTGTCGATGCCGAGAACATCTTCCGCAGTCTCGAGCACTTTGCGTCCGCCCGGATGAAAAAGAAATCCCTTGAAATCGCGGAGCGACATGCCACGCCTGCCGACAAATTCCTTCACCACCTGACCGAGATTGTTACGCATCAATGTCGGAAGTTCCGGACTGAGCACCACGCCAAAGCCATCGCCTTTGACATCCCAACCCATGATATGTCGCGTGTTTCGCCAAGTGTGCTCACCGAAGGTCAGCACGACGGGCTTTTCGCCATTGGCGCCTCCACTCGCACCATTTGCAGATGTCCTGAGCACGACGCCGGCAGCGCCGTCCCCGAATAACGCCGCCGCAACGAACATCGCCATGCTTGGGTCGTTCGGGCGCGCGCAAAGGCTGCAGAGATCAACGGTGATGAAGAGGACATTCCCGCCCGGCCGACCTTGGGCGAAGCGCGCCGCGCGCGCGAGCCCCGCGACACCGCCGCCGCAGCCAAGACCGAAAATCGGCAACCGCTCGACATTCGGCGAAAAAGGCAGGCGGTCCATAAGCAGCGCGTCGAGGCTCGGAATGGCGAGCCCGGTGATCGTATTGGTGACAAAGGCATCGATATCGCCGAGCGATAATCCCGCGCGAGCAGTCGCGTCTAGCGCCACCTGCTCGAGCAATTTCAACGCGTGCTCTTGGAAAACTTCGGTACGCTCTTCCCAGGAATGCGCGCGGCGATACCAGTCGGTCGGCTGGCACGTGTAGCGAAAATCGATGCCCGTATTGGCAAAAAGTCCGTGCAGGCTTGCAAACTGCGGGTAGATGGTCGCCGCGTTTGCGAGCGCATCCTTCTGACTGACTTTGTAGGGAGGATTGGCGGAAGCAATCGAGAGAATTTCTACCGGCAGCCCAAGCTCCGGCCTGTGCGCGTGCTTCGCGAGATCAACCGGTAGCACTGTCATGGATCGTTCCCGTGGGTCGAAAAGGGCGATGTGCCGCCTACGCCGCCTTTCGCCTACGGCAACCTTAAGGCGCTATACAGTATACTGCCAATTCGACTTTACCAGCATGCTTACCCGTGGACTAAGACGTTCGAATAGAGCCGAATTCGCTCAAGGCTTCCACGCAGCTTCAGTCAACAGACATAGAACCGGAATAGAGCAAATCTCCGATTTTCGTGCGATTGCCCCTTCTGTGGACAATCAGAGCGAACTTATTTGCTCAGAATGTGGATAAATGGGCAAAGCATCGATTCTATTTTGCCGCCTGTTCAAGAGCCGCGGGCGGCATCGTTCCCAATTGAGCCACGATGCATATGATCAAAAGGCCGAAACACACTTCGATCAAGCTATTGCGGCGGAGCTGCTTTACTGCGCTCCGACTCGACAATGCTGGCACGAGCCAATAGCGATTGATCGCGGCCACGGCGACCATGGCGATAAATAGCACCACCTTGATCAATAGCAGTTGGCCGTATTCGGTGTGCGTAAAATGATGGACGCTGCCCACCAGGTAGAGCGAATTGATGATGCCCGTCGTGGCGATTGTCAGCACCGCTGCCATTCCTAGAAACGAAAATCGCCGGGTTACGCCTTCAATGTCCGCAGATGAGGAACGCGAACCTTCGTCGATCGAGCCGAGATAAAGTGCATAGGGCACCAAGCTTCCGACCCACGCACACACGGCGATGATATGAAGCACGTCGGCGAGGAGATGAATATCGCCCTTGAATCCGGGAGCGCTGGCGGCATGACCGGCGAAGGCTAGGCTTCCGGCGAATACGGCGGCCAACGACAACTCGAAAGACCGGAGCCAAATTCCCTGGCCTATCGCGGCCCCAACCGCTGCGCCAAGCAGCACCCCCACAATGAGCCGAACGATCCAAACGTGACCGAATTGCGTTTCAGTCAAAACCATTGCGGCTGTCCCGTCGGCAACGGATCGGCCCCACGCACCACCGTCGATCGCCGCACTGACAGAGAGAAACCATCCCGCACCCGAGGCGAAAGCCAACGCGAGACCTGCCCAGAAGATCAGTCGCAGCTGACTGTCGATGCCAAACTTCTCACTTCGCAATCTCAGGGAACCGGCAATCAGGCCGCGAAAAGACAAGACACCGGTCGCGAGAATAGTGGCCGAGTAGTGCAACGCTCGTGAAAGCACCAGCGGGTCAGCCACGTCGTTGACCTCACCAATTATTGGCCGACGCGGAAACTGAAGCTGCCTTGGGACTTGTGAGTATCAACCGAAAGCACGTGCCACTTTACTGTGTAAGATCCGGGCGAAAGACTTTTGACGCTCGCCTGTAGCGTATTCCCCGAAGCGCTACTGCCTCCGTCCACTCTGTCCCCATTCGAATTCTGTACTTCGGCTCCGCTGAATTTCGGCTCGAGAGATTCCGTAAAATACAAGGTTACGGTTTCGGGCGACGAACTGACCGTACTTCCGACGTCGGGGCTCGCATGATCCAGCACCGCATGTGCCTGAGCGATCGTCCCTCCTGCAGTCAGCGCCAACACAAATAAGGCGATCGCACGTTTTGAATTTGCCATCGGCTTCTCCCTCCATTGATTGGACGTGGCCACAACCGGCCGCTGAACATATCGTGCTTTCCTCGAAGACCACGAGGACGTCAGGGTTTATACCCGCTGGGAACCGCGCTTATTGAACATCGTTATTGGACGGTAACAGGTGCGGAACAAGTCGCCAGCATTGATGGCTTTTGTAAAAATGTCATCATTTTTGGCTGCTGATGTACATTAGTGGCGCGGAAAAATATTCGGTCGATGTATTGCGCAGTATCGCCGCCCGTAACCTGTATGGCTGTTAGGCCGACGATGCAGCATCAAGTCAAGCGTGTATGGAGGTGCATATGAGCGGGGTTCAAGTCGACCAGCAAAGCTATCAGATGCCGCCGGAGGATGGGTTTACCGTCGCACACTTTCTCACTGTCGCCGACATCGAACGCTCGGCTCGATTTTACGAAACGGTCTTCGGAGGTCGTATTCTGAGCAAAGGCGATAGCAGCGGCGCGCCGGGCTACATCCAGATCGCGAACACGTGGCTCCTTGTCAACGTGGGAGGCGGTCCGACACCCGACAAACCATCTGTGACGCTCAGCGTCCCCGCCGACCCCGATTCGGTCAGCAGCTTTATGAATATCCGCGTTGCGGATATTCAAGCATGCTTTGAACTTTGGAAAAGTCGAGGAGCCGAGTTTATCACAGAGCCAAAGGAAAAGTACGGCGAGACGCGCTGCTACATTCGCGATCCTGACGGCTATATTATCGAAGTTGGACAAAGAAAGCCGGACTTCACTTACGGCTGAACGGCACGACACATGAAGGCATCAGGTGACCGCATACACTCCGCGACGTGAGAGCGGGAGGAAGGGTGCTTGTTGGCCGCCGCGCTCGAGCAGTCCGCAAATTTGTTAGTGGCTGGCCGAGAACGACGCCGAGAACGTGGATGTCAGAGCTTGTGTGATAAAGCTCTCTGAACCTCAGAGATCTTCGTGAATTCATAGCCGCCGCATGCATGCGCACTCGGGTTTTCTTTCGCGTCATACGAGACGTCCATTAACATATCAGATTTCAAAAACGCGGCCGCACTTTCGTTTGCGCGCAACTCGACAATCATGGGGCATGACATTCTGATCCGCAACGAAACTGCGGGTGACATCCCGGCGATTAGCCGGCTTGTCACTGAAGCCCTCCTGATGCTTGCGCAATCCACTGGACCAGGGCGAGCATCGGACGCGAAGTGCGAAAAAGGCGCGATAAAGAGGAGAACTTGAATTGGTCTTAGGTCAATTGGCGACGAAGCGTAATTTGACTGTTGCGAAAGCGGGAATACTTTCCTGACCGGCAGCGGGATCTCCCGTAAAAGACCCTCGATGACTGGTGGTCCACTGCGATGATGATTGCTCCAAGGAGCGGCTGTGGTGGATACGAAATGTTATTTCCACCGCGAGCGTAGGCCTCTTTCATCATCTCGGAAGTGAGGAATGAAAGTAGAGTGAGTGGAGCCTATGTGCTTTCCACGTTTGCAATCCAACTCCTCTCAAACTCTTCAATCCTCCCAGCGAAGTACGCTGAACCGATGCCGTGTATGAGGCGTCAACAAGTGGAGGAAGCAAATGCGAAAAAGTGCGTTGGCGTGCGGTTTGCTCGCAACTGGCGCGTTCTCGGCGCCTGCATGGGCGAACGAGAGCGTGATAAAGTGCTCTGCAGATCCAAACCAGTGGTGCATCCAGTCCGGTGACTATGCTGGCACCCGGTACTCGAAGCTTGACCAAATCAACACCGAAAACGTCGGTCAGTTAAAAGTGGCTTGGACGTTCTCCACGGGCGTTCTTCGTGGTCACGAAGGCGGTCCGCTCGTGATCGGCGACATGATGTATCTCACGACGCCTTTCCCGAATGACGTCATCGCGCTGAATCTTGCTGACGACCAGAAAATCGTCTGGAAGTATACGCCGAAGCAAGATCCGTCAGTCATCCCCGTGATGTGCTGCGACACGGTCAACCGTGGAGTGCAGTATGCCGATGGCAAGATTTTCCTGCACCAGGCCGATACCGCGCTCGTCGCTCTCGACGCGAAGACGGGTAAGGAGATGTGGAAGGTCGTCAATGGTAATCCAAAACATGGTGAGACCGGCACCGGCTCTCCGCTTATTACAAAAGATAAGGTGATCATCGGCATCTCGGGCGCCGAGTTTGGTGTTCGCGGTTCGCTCACCGCCTACGATACCAACAGCGGCAAGAAGGTCTGGCGCGCTTACTCGATGGGCCCGGATGCGGAAATGCTGGTCGATCCGGAGAAGACCATGTCGCTCGGCAAGCCGATCGGCAAGGACTCCTCGCTCAAGACTTGGAACGGTGATCAGTGGAAGATCGGCGGCGGTTCGGTCTGGGGCTACATGGCCTACGATCCGGACCTCAATCTGATCTACTACGGAACCGCCAATCCCTCCACCTGGAACCCCGTCCAGCGCGCGGGACCGAATGGCAAGCCGATCGATCAGAAGTGGTCGATGACGATGTTCGCTCGTGACGTCGACAACGGTATGGCCAAGTGGGCCTATCAGTTCACGCCGTTCGACGAGTGGGACTATGATGGCGTCAACGAGCCAATTTTGGCCGAGCTCGACTTCGGTGGCACGAAACACAAGACGGCGACGCAGTTCAACCGTAACGGTTTTGCCTATACGTTCGACCGGGGAACGGGTGATCTTCTCGTTGCCGAGAAGTTTGATCCGTCGGTCAACTGGGCTACCGGCATCGACATGGACAAGGCCAGCAAGGACTACGGCCGTCCGATCCGTGTTGAGAAGTACTCGACGTTCAAGAACGGCGAAGGCCAGGACGTGAATACGAAGGGCATTTGCCCTGCGGCACTCGGTACAAAAGATCAGCAGCCGGCTTCTTATTCGGAGCTGACTGGCCTGTTCTACGTTCCGACGAACCATGTCTGCATGGACTACGAACCCTTCAAGGTTTCGTATACGGCTGGTCAGCCTTACGTTGGCGCCACGCTCTCCATGTTCCCGGGTCCGGATGAACCGAAGCGTATGGGTAACTTCATTGCCTGGGACGGCGCAAAGGGCAAGATCGTATGGTCGAAGCCTGAGCAGTTCTCTGTATGGTCGGGCGCTCTGACCACTGCTGGCGGCGTTGCCTTCTACGGCACGCTCGAGGGCTACTTCAAAGCCGTCGACCAGAAGGATGGCAAGGAGCTCTTCAAGTTCAAGACGCCGTCGGGCATCATCGGCAACGCTATGACTTACACCCACGATGGTAAGCAGTACGTTGCAGTGTTCTCAGGCGTTGGTGGTTGGGCGGGCATCGGTCTTGCTGCTGGCTTGACGAACCCGACCGATGGTCTCGGTGCCGTTGGTGGCTACGCTGGCCTCTCGGAGTACACGAACCTCGGTGGGTCTATGACTGTCTTCTCGCTGCCGTAGCGCTTCCTCCAAGAAAGACCGCTAAGGGTCTGCGAGTAACTTGACCGGCGCGCATCTGACGCGCCGGTCCTTTGAAGTCAAATTTTGTTCGCAACCAACCGACAAAGTAAGTGTTGGGGCAGGCAGCGAAACACTCAGGCAGCCGACCCCGACAACGACGGAACATTCGATCAAAAGGGATACGAAGCGCTTGTCGTAACGCGGTTCAAGGCGGCTGATCCCGACAACGACGGCACTCTTGACGACAAAGAACTCGCAACCGACGCCGGCAAATCATTCCTGCTCTTGGTAGAATAGTTTCCTTGGCCGCCTGGCATGCGCGCAAGTCGTATTCAGGCGGCCCCTTTCTCTCGAAAAGCAGGCTTGTGGAGGGGCATCAGCGAGGCGATCTTCCTCTCATTAGCTTCGCCTCAAATGTGAATTGTTGCTCAAGGGAGATGGGCTTTAGGCTGACTTTTGGCGGAATTGGAGGAAAAGGCGCCGCCCGGTCGAGCGCGGCTACAGCTGCATCGTCGAGTATTTTGAAGCCCGAGCCCGATACGACCTCTCGCGACAAGACCTTGCCGTCGAGACCGATAGTAAAGCGCATGACGACAGTTCCAGACCGCCGCGACGGTGCGCTCACTTTCGCGCGCTCGAGGTGCTTGTAGATCTGACCAAGGTAAAGACCGACCGCTTTCGGATCTGCGCCTGTCTTCGCTGGGCCGGAACTCTCCTCAGTGAAGACTGCAGCTTGTGGCGGAAGCTGTTCCTTGATCTGCACCGCATCTGATTGGGACGGCGCCGGCGGTTCTTGCGTCTTGCCCACGCTGGCCTCGACAGCGCTCGCATCCGACACAATGACGTCGCGGAGCTCGTCCGGCTTTACCTCATCCGATTGGGGCGGTGGTCGAAGCGGCAAGATTTTGACCGTATCGATTGCGTCGCCAAGCTTTATAACGCCTTCGGTCGCGATGCCTGGCTCGACAAGCACGAAATCGGTCCCTTGACCGAGGTCGAGCGCATCCGTGCTGAATTTCTGCAACGAAGGTAGCATTAATCTGCCGATCGACGCGTGGATCAGCACAGACATCGATATTGCGATTAATCGCAGCCGGCTCATTCTGGTGTGATATTTCTAAAGCGTGCACGCGTTCGGGTAGTTATTCGCACCTTGCGGCTTCTTTTGGACCCTCACCTTGAGCGTGCGAGAAAGGGGCAAAACCCCAATATTCCATTAGCAGACATTGGTTCGGCGAAGAACTCACTCCGGGCTCGATTTGGCGAATATACTCATCGATCAGAGCATTGCGGAAACTAAGAAGGACCAGGAGCAGAATCGGCTTTCCGTCATAAGTCTGCAGCTATCGGCTTTAGCTTTTTTCGAAAGCTAAATGATCCCCGAGCATGGGGCGCCGTCCAGCATGATTTGGGTTGCTCTTACACGATTCGTCACGCCGGCCTGTCGTTCGAGGTCAGAGATCCTGATGAGAGCCTTCAATATTGGATCGCATCCTGCCGGACGCCTGGTGAGGCTCTTCTCAAGAAGGCCGAAGCGCACGTGCGGCGGTCATGTGAGAAACTGAACCGCAATGATAGTCACGGCCCGACAGTTGCCGATGCGGAACGGCACTCCGATCCTAGGTACTTCCGGTCAACGATTACGCCCATATGAGGAACGCCATCCTGGGGAGGATCGAAAGTGATCTTCGACATCGCGCGATACCACGTCGTGAAATCCCCGGTGTACACCGTGCTTATCTTCTCGGTGCCGCCATCTGATGTGCAAACGACATCGACATATGTTTCGTCGGCGAGCCGCTTGATGCTGGCGACGTTGCACTGTTTGCCGCCCACCACGCTATCGGCTGCTGCAATGCAAGTCTCGAACGTCTTCATTCCGATGCCTTAGTCGACGATCTCCGGATAAAAGGCGTCGGACGGTTCGTGACCGCCCTCATCGATTGAACGGCGCGGGACCAATAGTCCGCCAACCAATCTTTTTTGTCGAAACCCGCCACTTTGTTCGGCTGTGTCGCGATCTACTTTCAGCGAATGGAGCATAGAAATCAGTGCCCTGCCTTCCGATGGGGCTTTAGAGATCTGTCGACGTCCCATCGTGCGTTAAACGAACATATGGCTGCTCTCCGCGCCGCTTCCGAATGGGCGCAATGGAGATTTTGCTTTTATTTTCAGGCCCGCAGGTGAGGGGATTGCAAGAAGCGTGGCCATGCGGCCGTTCAACAAAGATCCGAGCAATTCTTCACCGGTCTAGGCAATCAGTGCACTCCAGCTTCGCCCCACGCCCAGCGAATTCAGGCACGTCATGCCACGATCGTGCGTCTCTAGCGCGGTGCAGCCAATCGGCAACTTCAGACTAGCTTCCGACGGTCATGGTGCCGAACGCTGCGTTCTAGAGGTGAGATAACCATAGCAACACTCACACCGTGGGAGAAATTCATGACGCCAAGGCAGAATAAATTGGTCACTACACTGTGTCTGAGCTTGATGCTCGTGTCCGGAGCGTCTGCTGGAAACGACGCTAAGACGAAAAATGGATCCGGCAATGGAGGTAGTAATACTTCTCCGAGTATTGGAAAGTCACTTTCCCTCAAAGACGAGGCAATGTTCTTCGTCAACGGGAGCCTTACCACCAGCAATTATCCGAGCGCCGGCAGCGGGACGACAGCGCCGACGCCTGCAACTTTCGACGTCAACCAAATGTTCGTCCACTTCCGTAGTCCGAAGTCCAAGTCGTCGCACAAGCTCCCCATCATTATGGTTCATGGTTCTGGTCTCACTGGCATGAGCTGGGAGACGACCCCCGACGGCCGCGAGGGTTGGGCGACCTACTTCACGCGCCTAGGCTTCGATACTTACATCGTCGACTTTCCCGGCCGCGGTCGCGCCGGGTTCAACGTCACGCCGTTAAACCAGGCAAAGTTTGAAAATAACGTCGCGTTGCAACCGAGTTTAGGAAGAACGGGGCTTGAAGGAGCTTGGGTTAATTTTCGCTTTGGTCCTACTTACCAAAACGCGTTCCCAGGAGTGCAGGCTCCGGAGGTCAACCCAGACGGTACGGTCAATCAGGCCAATGTCGAGCAATTCAGCGCCCAGGGCGTGCCCAACGCCGAAGCGACTCTGACGCCAGCGGCAGCTGAGACAGTTCCGGCAGCGCTTGTTGAGCTCCTGAAAAAGACGGGCCCGGCAATTCTAATGGTCCATTCTCAGGCGGGCCAGTTCGCAGACACTGCGGTCGGTCTTCGCCCTGACCTCATCAGACTTATGATTCACGTTGAGAGCAACTGCCGCAATGGCACGGCGTTCACGCAAGCCCAGCTCAACGGCTACAAGCAAGTAAAGTCGGTTCTGTACGTGCACGGGGACAACGTTGTCGGAAATCCCGCAAGTACCGGGCAGCCCCGGCTCACCTTCTGCACGGCTGACATGAACGCCATCAACAACGCTGGCGGAAAAGCAGCGCTGGTTCAGCTGCCGAGCGTTGGCATTAAGGGGAACACCCACATGCTCATGCAGGACAGGAATAATCTGAAGGTGGCCGACTGGCTCATCAAAGAAATATCGAAGCGCGGCTTCTGACAGCTTTCCCCAAACATCTCGACATGGTCCGGCGTGTTCAGCGTCGGACCAATTTTTTTTGATGACGGCCGACGCCGATGAGCTCCACAAGGACGAAGCGTTTCGCGATCCCAACCAGAAGTACTCGCAATACCTCATCCCGGCAGGCGCGGCAGGGAAGCTTCGCGAACAAGCACAGCCCATGGAGATCGAGCATCTTGTGGCGATTCCCGCTCCATCCTCGTAGAGACTGGGATCAAGGCATAATAGCTGGCGGAGGGGGTGGGATTCGAACCCACGAGACCCTTACGAGCCTACACGCGTTCCAGGCGAGCGCCTTCAACCACTCGGCCACCCCTCCATCGCAATCGCGAAGCAGCGCACTTAACCCATCCGCGAGCCAAGCGCAACGCCGCTCGACAAGTCTTGAGGCTTGACCGCCGCCCGTCGCGGTCACACAAAGGCACCCGGTCAACGAGCAAGTGCGAATATGACCAGCTCAGTGCTACTCAAAATCTTTGCCGGACTGGCCGCATTAGGCGTAATCGCCTATTGTTGCCTATGGTACGCGGCCGGCGAGCCGAGCAATTCCTGGCTGCTACGCCTCGCGCTGGCGGCCTTCCTGATCGCGCTCCTGATGAGCGTCGTGAACCCGGAAACCCGTCCCAGATTGATGCTGCGGTTTCTCGCCGCGCTCTTTGCTTTATTTACGCTGATCGCCTTCGCGGCCGATGTTTCACGGCCGCCCGTGGACGGCGTCCCCGGAGGCGCCATCTCATTGATGCAGCACCTGCAAACGTGGTCGCCCTCGTTCGTGGCATCGCTTCAGCGGTCCGCCACGGCAACGGTCGATCCTTTCTTCTGGGACCCGGTGCTGACGTCGGTATTGAACCTGCCGGGAACCGTGATCTTCCTCCTGCTCACGATTGCCTGCGGCTACCTCGGACGGCCGCGCCGCCGTATCCGCATTTTCGCCAACGACTACTGACCGGCCAAATGAACGACGAGACCGTGCCGGCCCTGAAACGAAATGGGATGAGCCATCGTATACTGGGCATCATCCAAACAATAATAAGAAGGAGCCAATCCATGTTCGCAAGGAAGCAGGTCGCGATGCCGACCGCCGAGTCCGCGCCGAAGGGTCGCCCGACCCCAATTCTTAGCCCCGACGCCGAGCACTATCTCTTTTCGCAGCCGTTGAACCCGCCCTATCCCGCCGGGCACGAGGTCGCAATATTCGGCCTCGGTTGCTTCTGGGGCGCCGAGCGGCTGTTCTGGCAGCTGGGTGAAGGCATCTGGATCACCGCGGCAGGCTACGCAGGCGGCTATACGCCCAACCCGACGTATGAGGAGGTCTGCTCCGGCCGCACCGGCCACACGGAAATCGTGGTCGTCGTCTTCGATCCGAAGACCATCTCCTACGACACACTCCTGAAGACGTTTTGGGAAGCCCACGATCCGACCCAAGGCTTCCGTCAGGGGAATGACGTCGGCACGCAGTACCGGTCAGCGATCTATACGACGACGCCAGAGCAGCAAGCCGCCGCCGGGGCATCGCGTAAAACCTACGAAGAAGCGATCGCCGGCAAGGGCTATGGCCCGATCACGACGGAGATCAGACCGGCCGGTCCGATCTACTTGGCCGAAGGCTACCATCAACAGTACCTCGCCAAGGTACCGCATGGATACTGCGGCCTCGCCGGAACGGGCGTCGCTTGCCCTAAGCCCGCAAGCGCCTCGGCACCGGCGCCGGCGAAGAGCTAAATCGCCAAAGACCTGATCAAAGACCACCAAGGCCGTCAGCCATGCCCAACGGGCCTGGCTGGCGGCCTTTCTATTTGGGCGGCCGTCCCTTTCAAACAAGCAGGATGGAAAACCATGGAATTGACTGATATGGCGGGGATGGGGGCATCTAAAGCGCCTGCAATCGGCATGCTGCTCGCGGTATGCTGGGCAGAATTACAAACACCCGGCTTAGACCGTGCCCCTCACTGCTATTGGAAGGGGCGTTATGGGCACGACAAAAACTCTGGCCAAAGGTTGCGGAATATTTGCCCTGGCACATGCCGGCATTTTGACGATCGGGTCCATCGTTGGCCCGCCCCAGGAAAGCGCGGCCTCCGAGAAGCAACCGACTGCGGTTGTCGCTGAAGCAGATGAGCCACAAGAATTTATTCCGCGGGCGCTGTCGAATGAACCGAAAAACCCGTTCTTTCCCTTAGCCAAAATCACTGCGGATTCTGTGCGGGCCTGTAGGGCCGCGGCACTGGCCTTCGATAGTAATAGGCGATTGGAGATGGCCGAAAAGGTGGTGTCGGCCTGTGAGGCGGACGCCGATAAGGACGCGGGCAGGGATTGCACCATGTACGCCGTTAGGGTGGCGTCTGCCGCCTCAAAGTTCATCCATCAGATGAAAATGATCGAAGACGATAATCCGGCGTGGCGGGGCATGATGGATATAATTCGCGGCCACAATGACGAGGCTCGGGATTACGCGAAGCGGTGCGAGAAATAGTGACCTAAGCCTTTACTTGTCTCAAGGGGTAGGGGCGTTATTTCGGATCGACCGTCGCGGCTTTCTTGAGATGCGGACGAAGTGCTGGGCTATTGGCCAAATGCGCTGGAAGCCCCTTCGCCCCCGGCACAGCCGCAGCATTCGCGATCGTCGCATGAACTGCCGCAGCCTTGGCCAATGTCTTCTTGACTTGCACAGGCGTCATCAGCGCTTCGGGCGGTACAGTGATGGGCTCAGGTCCGGACTCGAGCACGGCTTGGCATTCTTTCGGCAGCTCGGCCAGCATGAGCGGCGGCTTCGGCGGCTTCACTCCCGAAACAGGAGGCGGCGCGGGCTCGAGCGGCACCTTGGACGGAACCACTTTCGCCAGCCATTGATCGACTTCCTTCCCGCAACCATCGTCCCCTGTCGGCGGCGGTTGCGGAGCACAGCCCGCAAAACCCTCCGGGCATTTGATGCGCATGTGGAAGTGGTAGTAATGCCCGAACCACGGCCTCACCTTCCCGAGCCACTTTCGGTCCGTATCTTTGGTCTGGCAAAGCGCCTTCTTGATCGCAGGATGAACGAAGATGCGCTCGACTTCCGGATAGGACGCCGCCCGCTTGATCAGCGCGGTCTGCTTTTCGGTGAAAATCTGCGGATCGACGGCAACGCTCGTGCCATCGAGCATCGACGTCGCCTGCATCTCCTCGCGTTCTTTCGGAGTGAGACGGCGATCCGGCATCGGCGTCAGCCAGATATCGGCATCGAGCCCGATCTGGTGGCTCGCATGTCCGGTGATCATCGGCCCACCTCGCGGCTGTGCGATGTCGCCAACCAGCAGTCCCGGCCAGCCGTCGAGCTTCTGCGCATCCTTTGCGAAACGCTCGACGAGCGCGATCAGCTTCGGATGGCCCCAGTTGCGATTGCGCGATAACCGCATCTCCTGCCAAGCAGGACCGTCGATCGGCAACGGCACGGCGCCCGCCAGGCAACCGCGAGAATAGGTTCCGATGGCACGCGCTTCGAGCGGGGCCGGAACCTTGGCCGCGCCGAAAAGATTTTTTGCCCCGATGAATTTCGGCCAGACGGGCGTTTTGGACGGCTCCGCCTGTTCGGTTCCCGGAATAGGCTCGACCTTGATCGAGATCGGACGAGCCTTCGAAGAGCTCGGCGCCGCGCCCGACGGATGTTTCGTCGTCACCGATCCCGTGGTCGTATCGCTCGACGAGGCAGCCGGCGTCGCGCTTGTTGCCTGCGGTTCTTCGCCGGCGGGCCCGCTCTCGTCCGAATTCGTCAGCAGACCGCTTCTCGGCACGAAATGCGGCAACGGCGCATGATGACTTGTACCGGCTTGATTGCCAGTACCGGGATGAACCGGATCGGGCGCAACCGGAACGCCGCTCGCGTCATCGACCTGCAGCGGGTCGGCACGGAGCGGTCCGATGAAATCCAGCACTGAAAGCGGCACGCCTAGCGATTGGAGCAGCGGAGCCCAAACCATGGCCATCGCACAGAAGACCGCGAGCACCAGTAACCTTGCGGCCCTCATGCTTTGTCCCCTTTTTTGACATCGCTCATCCTAGACCATTCTCGGGCGAAATTCTGACCCAAAAGCGATTTCAGTTGCAGTGTTGCCCGGCGCCACATTAACGAACCATGGATAGCGGCATTAACTCCATCGCGAACACATTATGAAACGCCTTCAGAAGGTTACCGAACCCGTCAGCGCCGAAGCGACAACGAGGGCAACGCCCGCGTTTCGTATCGATAGCGGCCCATCCGCTGCCGAAACTCGCCTGATTTTAGCGCATGGAGCCGGGGCGGGGATTACATCTTCGTTCATGGAATCGTTTGCCGCGCTTCTCGGTGAACGGGGGGTCACCCTCACGCTCTTCGAATTTGCATACATGGCGAGCCGCCGCGAAGGCGCTCCGAAGCGGCCGCCGCCCAAAGCCGAGAAACTGATCGGCGAGTACCGGGACTTGGTCAGCGCCGTCGCCAGCGAAAATCCGCACCCAAAGCTCTTTATCGGCGGCAAGTCCATGGGCGGGCGCGTCGCGAGCATGCTGGCTGATGAGCTTTACGAAGAGAAGACGATCAGCGGTCTCGTCTGCCTCGGCTACCCGTTTCACGCGCCCGGCACGCCCGACAAGCTGCGCACCGAACATTTGAAACAGCTTCGCTGCCCGGCTTTGATCGTCCAAGGCGAGCGCGATCCGTTCGGAACCAAAAGTGAAATCGAAGCAATCCGGCTGTCCAAGAAAATCACTTTCGCCTGGATGAGCGACGGCGATCACGATTTCGGTCCGCGCGGGAATTCCGGGTTCACCCGAAAGGGCAACCTTGCTGCCGCCGCAGACGCCGTTGCGGCATTTATCGCGGTGCATTCGGCCGCGCGTTGACGCTGACCTCCGGGACACCTACGGTGCGCGACTTCGCCGCAAAGCAAGCCTTTGTAATATCAACCACACCCGACCGCAGCAGCATCAGATGACCGCACTCGTCTTCACCCCCGAGCAGGCCGCAGCCAGCAAAGACTCCAAGGCTTGGCCGTTCGAAGAAGCACGCCGGCTCATCAAACGCCTCGAGCGTCTGCCCGACGGCGACACAAAAACCGTCCTCTTCGAAACGGGATACGGTCCGTCCGGACTTCCTCACATCGGCACCTTCGGCGAGGTCGCGCGCACGACAATGGTGCGCCACGCGTTCGAGACGCTGACCGGAGGCAAGCGCAAGACGCGCCTCCTCTGCTTCTCCGACGACATGGACGGCATGCGGAAAATTCCGGAGAACGTTCCGGACCGGAAGGCGCTAGAGCCCTACCTGCAGATGCCGTTGACGTCGGTGCCCAATCCGTGGGGCGGCGACTACGCAAGCTTCGGCGATCACAACAACGCCATGCTGCGCCGGTTTCTCGACACCTTCGGCTTCGATTACGAATTCGCGAGCGCCACTGAGTATTACAAGTCCGGCCGCTTCGATGAAGTTCTCCTGCGCGCGGTGGAACGCTACGACGACATCATGAAGGTCATGTTGCCGACGCTCGGCGCAGAGCGGCAGGCAACATACAGCCCCTTCCTTCCCATTTCGCCGAAGAGCGGCCGCGTCCTCTACGTCCCGATGAAGAAGGTGGACCCCAAGACGGGAACCATCACGTTCGAGGACGAAGACGGCAAGGACCTCACGCTGCCGGTCACCGGCGGCCAGGTGAAACTTCAGTGGAAGCCGGATTTCGGCATGCGGTGGGTCGCCCTCGGCGTCGACTTCGAGATGTTCGGCAAGGACCACCAGACGAACGCGCCGATCTACGACAAGATCTGCGAAATCCTCGGCGGCGTTCCGCCCGAACACTATGTGTACGAGCTGTTCCTCGACGACAAAGGCGAGAAGATTTCGAAGTCGCGCGGCAATGGCCTGACGATCGACGAATGGCTGACGTACGCATCGCCCGAAAGCTTGGCGCTCTTCATGTATCAGAAGCCGCGAAGCGCCAAGCGCCTCTATTTTGACGTCATCCCGCGCGCCGTCGACGAATACCTGCAATTCCTGTCGGGCTATCAGAAGCAGGAAGCGAAACAGCAGATCGACAACGCCGTCTGGCACATCCACAACGGAGCGCCGCCGAAGCCCGAAATTCCCGTCACGTTCGGCTTGCTGCTCAACCTCGTTTCGGTTTCGCACGCTCACAACAAGGACGTGCTGTGGGGCTTCCTCGGCCGCTACGCGTCCGGAGCAAAGCCGGAAGACAATCCGATCATCGATAAGCTCGCCGGCTACGCGATCCGCTACTACGACGACTTCGTGAAGCCGACGAAGAAGTTCCGCACGCCCGACGACGTCGAGATCGTGGCGCTCGAAAGTCTCGACAAGGCGCTCGCGGCGCTTCCCCCCGGCAGCGACGGCGACACGATCCAGAACGCCTTGCTCGACGTCGGCCGCGCCATTCCGCGCTATCAGGACCCGACGAAGACCAGCCCGACGGGCGGACCCGGCGTCAAGCTCGATTGGTTCCAAGCGATCTACGAAATCCTGCTCGGACAAGAGCGCGGGCCGCGCCTCGGCACGTTCGTCGCGCTCTATGGAATTCCAGAAACCCGGGCCCTGATTGCCAAGGCACTCAGCGGCGCGCTCGCCAACGCCTAGCCGCAACCGGAATCGCAGTTTCGGGGCTTAGACGAGCGGCGTCGCCGTCTCAGATTCTTCCGCCGCTTTTGCCGCCCGCGCTCCGGACCTGTGTCCGAGGATGTCGATGCGCCAGATCCGGTCGATCAATCCGACCAGCAACAGCTCCCGCGTTTCGATCTGCCCGCGTCGCCATTCGCGCTCGCCAATGACATCGCGCGTAATCGCCAGCATAGGCGCTTGGCTCGACCCCTTCGAATAAATCTCTTTCTTGTCGTCCCACGACGCGTTGCGCGCCCGATCGTTCTCCTGCTGGGTGATCAGCACGAGATTGCCGAGGCTTTCGACGAGCTGCGCGCGCTCCTCTGCACTCGGGAACAATTGCCGCCACGGGCTCGAAGCCGCGGGCCGCTGCGGCAGCACATGCTCGATCGTATATTGATCGGGGTCGACGGCATCCATCCCGCCCGACAATTCGTCTCCGAGCCGCAGCAGAAGCAGCTTGCAAACCTTCGGATTGCGCTTGTGAAAATCCTTGAGATGAAACGCAATGCCGCGCACTTCGTCCCGCGTCAATTGCAGAACGGGATGCGATTTGTCGATCGGATCGCCTGAACGAATGACCTTGACGAGCTCCGAGAACCGGCGAACGCGTTTCCCTGACCCCGCGCACAAAAGGCGGGTCAGCATGGCGAGCCGCTCGATCTCACTGAGGAGAAATGCGGCCCGGGCAGGATCGCGCTTCCAATCCTTGAGCGCGAAAATAGCGGCTGGCGCCCAATCGGCCTCCGGGAGGCGGTTGAGGTATGCAAGCGTCGACTGCATCTCTCGCGGCAACACGCCGTCGCCTCCGCTGCGAACGATCGCATACGACTTGGCGAGCGGCAGGAAAACATCCTTGAAGAACGCCTCCGAGCCGCCGGAATCGCGAATGACCTGGCGCACCCCGGAAACGATCTGCAGCCGCCCGTGCCCATAGATGGTTCTGAGATGTGCGAAAAACGCCTCGAACCCTTCCCCGAGTTCCACGCTCATTTCATCCCACATCGCGACGGCCCATTTGGCGTCGTTGGCGGACATGCGCGCGAGGATGTCGGACTTCAGGATGTCGTTGCGCTGCAGCTTTCTGCCTCGCTCGTTCAGAACGACAAACATCTGGTGGGAACGATCGATATCATTGCCGACGATGACAACCACGAAGCATCGGTCCGCTATGAAATCGGCAAGCGCCGCGCGGTCGGTGTTGGTCAGTTCCGCAAGCACCGTCCTGAAACGGTCGCGCACGTCGAGAAGCGTCGCTTCGGGAAGCGAGGGCGATTGAATGTGAACCGGCAGCACCGAGCTGCCCGGCAACAAGACGTTGTCTTCGAAAACGGCGCGTTCACGTGTCGAAAGGTGCAGCCGGAAACGCTCCGTCCGGAAAAACCTTGTGCCCAGCTGGGCGACGAGCATTCCCTGAACGCGTTTCGTGACGGTCTTTCGTGCGTCGGTTTCGAGGTCCCGCAGCACGGCAAGCAGTGTCATCAATGTGACGAGGCGCTGCTGACCATCGATCACTCCGAATTCACGGGGGGTCATCTTGGGTGACAGCTTCGCCGTTTCAGCCCCCGGCGCATCCATCAACACCACGGCGCCCAGGAAGTAAGCAGGTTCCGGCTCGTCGTCGGAGGAGATGCCGGCGGCTTCCAGAAGATCGTCGAGGAGTTGTTCGGCCTGCTCTCGTCCCCAGGAATAGGGCCTCTGGAAAAGCGGGATATTCAGTAGGTAAGGACCGGACAACAATTCTGAAATGCTTAGCGATGCCGTAGGATACACGAATGCCACAACCCTCTTGACTGCCGTTTGCGGGCCCGAGTATTTCGCCTGCGGCTATTAACACGCACCCCGCCAAACTGTTGCGTGCCTAGCCATCCGTGATAGCAACGATCATGCACCGGCGCCACACCCCGGCCGTTGCTTCCGACAATTGGATGATATCTTTTCGCAGACATCCGGAAAGTTCAATTCGCACGTATCCGTAAAGTTCAAAATGGAATGAAAAAAATCGTCTACAAAATTGCCACGGCCACCGAATGGTCAGATGCAATTGCAAATGGCAATTATGAAGGGTCGCTCGACGACAAGCGAGACGGATTCATTCATCTGTCACAACAGCACCAGCTGTCCGGCACATTAGAAAAACATTTCAAAGGCAAACGCGATCTCGTTCTCATCGCGTTCGAGGCGGCCGCACTAGGCTCTGATCTCAAATGGGAACAATCGCGCGGAGGCGATCTTTTTCCTCACCTCTACTCCGCTCTTCCCGTTTCTGTGGCTTTATGGGAGCGGCCATTGCCAAAAAATAGCGACGGCGTTCATTGCCTTGACGAGGAATGGTTCGCGTGCTGACAGGCATCTACCGGCTGACGCGCCCCGCGCTTTTCGCGCTTGCTCCAGAGGAAGCGCACGAACTCACCGTGCGCGCGCTCGAATGCGGACTTTATCCGCGATCCTTCGGCGCCGACGATCGCGTGCTCTCGCAAACGGTGTTTGGATTGGAATTCAAAAATCCGGTCGGCATCGCAGCCGGTTACGATAAGGACGCCCGCGTACCCGATGCCGTGCTCGGCATGGGCTGCGGCTTCGCCGAGATCGGCACCGTCACCCCGCACCCGCAAAGCGGCAATCCGAAGCCGCGTGTCTTCAGGCTCGTCCAGGACAACGCCCTCATCAACCGGCTCGGCTTCAACAATGGCGGCCACGCCGCAGCTCTTGCGCGTCTCGAAGCGCGGATGAACCGCGGCGGCATCGTCGGCGTCAATATCGGAGCCAACAAGGACAGCGTCGATCGCGGCGAAGATTACGTGTTGGGCCTGTTGCGGTTCAACTCGGTCGCCAGCTACTTCACCGTCAACATCTCCTCTCCGAACACACCTGGGCTTCGCGATCTCCAAGCCCCCGCCGCGCTCGAAGCGCTGCTCGCGCGTATCATGGCCGCGCGGACGAGGCTGACAAATGACGGCGCGCAGCGGCGTCCGATCGTCGTCAAAATTTCCCCCGACATCGCCGCCGACGACATCGCCCCGATCGTCGAAAAGCTCGTCGCCTACGACGTCGACGCCATCGCCGTATCGAACACGACCTTGGCGCGCGACGGCTTGAAGTCGTCCGAGGCACGCGAAGCCGGTGGCCTTTCCGGCCGCCCGGCCTTTCAACGCTCGACCGCTATGCTCGCCCGCATTTTCAAGCAGACGGAAGGCCGAATCCCGCTCATCGGCATCGGCGGCATCGACAGTGGTGAGCGCGCGCTCGAGAAAATCGAAGCCGGCGCCACATTATTGCAGCTTTACACGGGCCTTGTGTACGAAGGCCCGAGCCTCATCGGGGAGATCAAATCTTTCCTCGCGAAGACGCTTCACGCAGGCGCGCACGCGAACCTCGCCGCAATCCGGGGCCGCCGCGCTGACGACTGGGCGAAACGGCCGCTTTAATTGCCGCGTTTTTTTCGACATCTTCGGAAGCTTCAGCAGGTATAACGGCAGAGTTGCCCATAAAAGCGATTTAGAGTGACCTGAGCCAATTTGCCGAAGCAAAAATTAAGCGTGCCGCGCAAATCCACGAAGAATCCGGAAACGGCCGAACAGCCTTCCGCAAAGGACGGCGCGCRCAAGCCGCGCAGCGCCGCGCTGATGGCATCAACGGCGAAGAAAAAAACGCGCCGCACGCGCTCACCTCGCGCGACCGAACCTCTGCCCGCCGAGATCGCCGCGTGGTTCGAAAAGCGCGGCTGGAAACCGCGTCCTCACCAGCTCGCACTTCTCGATGCCGCGCGCGAGCGCCGCTCGACGCTGCTGATCGCGCCGACTGGCGCCGGTAAAACGCTCGCAGGCTTTCTTCCGAGCCTGATCTCGATCCACAACGGCGAAAGGAAGAAAATAGGCGCGGGATTATTCACGCTCTACATTTCGCCGCTCAAAGCACTCGCGGCCGACGTTGAACGGAACCTGACGCACCCGATCGAGGAAATGGGCCTCAAGGTCCGCACCGAAACGCGCACCGGCGACACGTCCCTCGCACGCCGGCAGCGCCAGCGCGTGAAGCCGCCGCAGATTATGCTGACCACGCCGGAGCAGGTCGCCCTGCTCCTCAGTCACCCCGATGCGCCCTACCTGTTCGCCGATCTCGATACGATCATCCTCGATGAACTGCACGCGCTTGCAGCCTCGAAACGCGGCGATCTCCTCGCGCTCGATCTGGCCCGCCTGCGCAAGATCGCGCCGAACGTCATGACGATCGGATTATCGGCGACGGTCGCGCGCCCGAGCGAACTTCGCGGCTACCTCGTTGCGCAAACGGAGCCCGAGGAGGTGACGCGTCTGTCCGATATCGTCACCGTCAAAGGCGGCGCGAAGCCGGTCATCGAAATTCTCGAAGCCGAAAACGAAATTCCCTGGACCGGTCACACCGCCCGCTACGCGATGCGCGAAGTCTACGAAGCAATCGGCGCGCATAAGCTGTCGCTCGTTTTCGTCAATACGCGCATGCAGGCCGAATTCGCATTCCAGGAACTCTGGCGCATCAATGACGACAACCTGCCGATCGGCTTGCACCACGGATCGCTCGAAGCCGCTCAGCGCAAGAAGGTCGAAGCCGCAATGGCCGAAGGCCGTCTGCGCGCCGTCGTCGCCACATCGACGCTTGATCTCGGCATCGACTGGGGCGATGTCGATCTCGTCATCCATCTCGGCGCGCCGAAGGGTGCAAGCCGGCTATTACAGCGGATTGGCCGCTCGAACCATCGGCTCGACGAGCCTTCGCAGGCGATTTTGGTCCCGGGTAATCGGTTCGAAGTTCTCGAATGCCGGGCTGCCCAGCAGGCGGCGGAAGCCGGAGATCAGGACGCTACGCTATCGCGCGTCGGCGCGCTCGACGTCTTAGCGCAGCACGTACTCGGCATGGCGTGCCAGGCGCCGTTCAATCCCGATACGCTCTTCGACGAAGTGCGCTCGGCTCTTCCCTACGCGGGCCTGACGCGAAACCAGTTCGATCGCACAGTCGACTTCGTCTCGACAGGCGGCTACGCGCTGAAGTCCTACGAACGCTTTGCCAAACTGAGACCGGCGGACGACGGCAAGCTCCGCGTCGCCAACCCGCGCATCGTGCAACAGTACCGCTTGAATATCGGCACGATCGTCGATGCCCCTCACCTCAAAGTGCGCCTCGTCTCAGGCCGCGGTGGCAAGAAAAATATCGCCCGCATCGGCGGCCGCGTCCTCGGCGAGGTCGAGGAATATTTCGCCGAGCAGCTGACACCCGGCGACACGTTCGTCTTTGCCGGTCAGGTCCTTCGCTTCGAAGGCATTAGAGACACCGAAGTTTTCGTCTCGCGCGCGGCAGCCGAAGATCCGATGGTGCCGAGCTACGACGGCGGCAAATTCCCACTATCGACGCATCTGGCGAAACGCGTACGCGACATGCTCTCCGACCCGAGCGTCTGGTCGGGCCTGCCGAACCCCGTTGCGAATTGGCTGGAGTTGCAGACCGAACGCTCCGTCATCCCCGCGCCTGACGAAGTGCTGATCGAAACATTCCCGCGCGGCAATCGGCACTTCCTCGTCGCCTATCCGTTCGAGGGGCGTCTCGCGCACCAGACGCTCGGCATGCTGCTCACGCGACGCCTCGACCGCATCGGGGCAAGGCCCGTCGGCTTCGTCGCCAACGACTACGCGTTGGCTGTTTGGGCGCACGACGACATTTCCAGCCTCATCTCCAACGGCCGCCTTTCGCTCGAAGAACTCTTCGACGAAGACATGCTGGGCGACGATCTCGACGCCTGGCTCGCCGAAAGCGCGCTCATGAAGCGCACGTTCCGCCTATCCGCTGTCATCGCGGGATTGATCGAACGGAGACATCCGGGCAAAGTCAAATCCGGCCGTCAGGTGACGATCTCGACCGATCTCATCTATGACGTGCTCCGGCGGCACGATCCCGGACACTTGCTGCTGGAGTCCGCCTGGGCCGACGCTGCCACGGGGCTGCTCGATATCAAGCGGCTCGGCGCTTTTCTGGCTCGCATCAAGCACCGAATCAGACATCAAACTCTTGATCATGTATCTCCGCTCGCTGTGCCGGTGTTGCTGGAGATCGGAATTGAGCTGGTTTACGGCCAAGACCGTGACGCAATTTTGCGCGATGCCGCTGACGAGTTGATCCGCGAAGCAACGGGGGATGTGCGGACATGAACATGCTGAAGCCGGAGCGCATCGGGCTCGACGATTTCGCCGACCAACCTGTGCTCGTTTGCGGCAAAACTTTCGTCGCGCACAAATCAGGCGCACTCTACTGGCCGGCCGAGAAAGCGTTGATCGTTTCCGATCTCCATCTCGAAAAGGGATCGTCCTATGCCGTGCGCGGCCAAATGCTGCCGCCCTACGACACACGCGAAACGCTCCACAAGCTCGCGATCCTGATCGACAGGTACGACCCTGAAACGGTCATCTGCCTCGGCGACAGCCTCCACGATCCGGCCGGCGCCGCGCGCATGGACGCGGCCGACGTCGAAAGCCTTCGCATACTTCAGGAAAATCGCGACTGGATCTGGATCACCGGCAATCACGATCCGAGAATCGATCGCATGCTCGCAGGATATGTGTTGCCCGAGATCGTCGTCGGCGGCATTGCGTTGCGCCACGAGCCGCACGCCGGAGCCTCAACGCACGAGATCGCGGGACACTTCCATCCCGCAGCCCGCCTCGTATTCCACGGAACGTCGTTGCGCCGTCCCTGCTTCGTCGGCAACCGCCTCCGCCTCGTCATGCCCGCATTCGGCGCTTTCACCGGAGGCCTGAACATTCTCGACGTCGCGTTCGAACCGCTGTTCGATGCGGATGGCCTCGACGTCTGGATGCTCGGCCACGAGGGCCTCTATCCCGTCGCTCCGCGCCTGCTGCGCGAGGATTGAACCTACGCGGGCTTGCGGAATGCGTAGGCGGCCGTCAGTCCAGCTGCTGCCGCGAGCAGAACCGTCACAAGGCCATAGGCGAGCGGCTGCGAGATCGCGAAATTATGGATGAACCGCTCGATGCCTTCACGCTGCAGCATGACGCGGCTCTGGTACTGGCCGAGCAGCTTTCCCTCCTTGAAGAGGTAGACGCGCGCGGTCAGCGGGCCGACGGGCACATTCGGCGGCAGCGAAATCGTTGCACGAAAGAGGCTGCGGCCGATGAAGGTCACGCCGAAGTCCCGTCTGACGTAAACGCCTTGCGCCTCCTTCAGGCGGATCAGGGCATCCTTGAACGACCGCACGGTGGCGGCATCCACGTCGGCATCCCGCGCATGAGCCATGTGCACGTGGTCGAAGCCGATCTGGTTCGCATCTAAAAGGGCCTTGTCAGTGATCTCATCGATCGGCCGCGTCGAAGCGATCGCGTAGTAGCTCGGGACCGATGCGAACATCAGGGACGAGGTGTTGATCCAGATACCGGCCACACGCGATTTTTCTCGCACCACCACCGTGGAGGGCATACCCTCGACGACGATGATGATGTCGTAGGTTCCAGCCTCGGGACTTGGCTGCACGCTGTTCTCGACCGTGCCGAAAACCAGAATTTCCGTGCCCGTGAAACTCGACGTGATCGCGACCTGTCGCGTTGATGCGTCCGCTTCCACACCCTCCTTCGGCCTGTCGGAAGCAGCAGCGCTGCCGGCAATCGCGAACATCAAGACTATCGCTGCGCAAAGGCGCTGAAGCATCCGGGTGCACATCATGGCGCCCCCGGCACGAGCGCGAGCGAATATAAGTCGCTGGGCCGCACAGCGAGATCAAAAGCCATGCGAGCCGCAACAAGCAGGATCAGCGCACCGAGCAGAACGCGCAGATGCTCGCCACGAAGTTTCTCACCCGCCATCGTGCCGAATTGCGCACCTAGGACACCGCCCGCGATGAGGATCGCGGCAAGGACGATATCGACCGACTTGTTTTCAACCGCGTGCAGCACCGTCGCCGTCGCGGAAACGAACACGATTTGAAAAAGCGATGTGCCGATGACGAGTCCCGTCGGCACGCGCAAGAGATAAATCAGCGCCGGGATCATGACGAAGCCGCCGCCGATGCCCATCATTGCCGAGATGAAGCCGACGAACATGCCGATGACGATGGGCGGCACCGCACTGGTATAGAGCTTCGATCGCGGAAACCGCATCTTGAACGGCAACCGCTCGATCCAGCCGTGCTGACCGGGCTTACGCAGCGACGAGCCACCCGGCGCGCGCGGCTTTCGCGAAGCGTTTATGCCCTCGATCAGAATAATCGTTCCGACCGTGCCGAGGAAAATCACGTACGTCAGCGAAACCGTTAGCTCGAAGAGACCTCTCGCCGTCAGTATCTTTACGAAATTGACGCCGAGATAAGTTCCGACGAGGCCGCCCGCCAGCATGACGAGCCCGAGCTTCACATCGACATTGCCGCGCCGATGTTGCGTCATGGCGCCGGAAACGGATGACGCGACGACGTGAGACGTGCTGGTCGCGATCGCAACGCCCGGCGGTATGCCGAGAAACGTCAGCAGCGGCGCCAGCAGAAATCCACCGCCGACACCAAACAACCCCGAGAGAAAACCCACAGTCGCGCCGAGTGCCAGAAAGGTGATGACGGAAACCGACATCTCGGCAATCGGCAGATAAAGGGTCATCCGGCGGTCCTGGGCGGCGAGCGGCGCAGAAAGGGAAGGCGTCTCAGAAAGATTGCGCTAAGGGACACCAATCGGCGAGGCACGGCAAGCACCGGCGCCATTATGGCGTGTCACAACCCGTCACAGAATGATCGTCGATCTCTTCCACCGGTTGCAGCCTTTCCCGGCGCCCTAGCCGCTCAGAAAGAAAAGCCGCTAGCCGTTCATGCCGTTTTTCGGGTTGTTCTTCCAGATTTCGCCAGCCGTCCGGGCATCGTTGATGTCGCGACTCGACGGAGAAGGCTTCCACGCTGTGATCATCTTGTCGGCGACCTTCACCTCGTCTGCAGTCAATTTGCCGCGAAGGATGTCACGCCGCCGTACCGCATCGGCGTCACCGCCGCGAGCAGCGATCGAAAGCCACATGAACGCCCGCTTCATGTCCCGCGTCACGCCGAGACCGTTTTCGTAGAGGACCGCAAGATTGAACTGGCTGTCCGCCAGACCACGCTGTGCAGCCGCCTCGAACCACTGCGCGGCCGTCATATAGTCGGGAGACTGGTCGTTCTGATTGGCGCTGAGCACCGCAAGATTGTGCATCGCCTTGATGTTGCCCTGCGCCGCGGCGCGCTGATACCAGACCGCAGCCTGCGCCGCGTCTGGCTTCAGTCCGAGACCGCGCTCATAGAGCGTACCGAGCCGGTACTGCGACTGCGCGAAGCCCTGGTCCGCCGACCGCTGATACCATTTCGCGGCATCCTGGAAGCTCTGCGTCGTGCCCTTTCCTTCCGCGAGACGAGCGCCGACTTCGAATTGCGCCGAAGGATCGCCGTTTGCCGCCGCGAGACGCAGTGACAGCGGACCGACCGTCGCGGGCGGCATGTCGAGCGGCGATGATTTCGACGCACTCGTCTGCGATGCACTGGACTTCGACGGAACTTCCGTAACCGACCCTGTGGTGAGGTCGGCCTTCGCGCCTTCTGTCTCAGCTTCGCTCGGCACCATCGAGGCGGGAACAGCGGATCTGTCGCCCGACCGGGCAGCCGCGTCTCCCAGCTGACCGGACATCTCAGCCATCGCTTGATGACGCCTCGCCTGTTCGAGTCCGGCCGCCGTTACAGGCTGATCGAGATCGACGGCCACGCCAAGCATCGGCAAAGCCGTGGTGCGTCGGGGCGCAGCATCGGACGCCGTATTTTCGCGCCGGCCGTCGCCCGGCATGAGATCGCCGCGCGGTCCGTTCCCGCCGAGCGATGGGTCGGCCGCCTTGTCCTCATGGCCTGCGGGAGACGAAGATCCGGGCACCGATTTGGCTGCATCCGTCGACCCGCCCGTGTCGGCGCCGTTTGCCTGCGGAGACGTTCCGGGCTCGACCTGTTGCACGCTCGAAGGCTCGCTCACGTGGCCTTTGCCGAAACCGAATGTGTACCAAAGGCTCCCCAGCGCAACGAGAGCAACGGCCGCAATCAACATGAGCCGTGGCGATGGCGCCGATGGACCCGATGTCCTTTTTGACGGCACGGCGGCCGGGCGAATGGGCCGGCTTCCGGCAGGCGGCGCCGCCATCGGCCCCTCGGAGGCCGAAGACGAGATCGAGACGGACGCCGCTGGCCCACCGGCGATTTCGGCTTGCTCGGCCGCAAGGCGCATCTTGGCGCGCCGGGCATCGGCGACGAAATCCTGACGGCTCTTCTCACCCTTGCGAGCGGCCTCTTCAGACGCTCCAGAAGCCTCGCGCGGCCCCGCCAGAACGGAAGCGACCGAAGGTCTCGCCGAAATTTCCGCGAAGACCGCACCCAGCGCTTCGTCGATGTCGTCATCGTCGACCTCGACCAGCTCCGGACGGCGCTGAGTTTCGCCGCTGAACGCTCCGCCGCGATACTGGCGGCTGTCGGGTGCCGGCAAAGTTGCGGCGTGCTGAACGAATTCAATTGAATCAACACGATCCAAAAGACGGATCATGGCTTGCTGCATTGTATCGAGAAGGGCTGCGGTCTGCTCTTCTCCCTGACGATTTTGCGACATCATCCGCTCGATCAGCGGACGCAGCTCATCGGCCGCCGAATGCCGGTCGTCGCCACGAAGATCGGCGAAACGTTGAGCCGTCTGCTCGGCCGCCGCCCGTGCGATCGCATCGAGATCAGGAGCACGCTGAACCGGCACCGCGCCGGTGACTGCGTCGACCGGCAGACCCTGGACATCGGCAAGCGTGTGCGAAATGCTCGCAAGCTGCGCCTCGATGATGTTGAGCCGTTCCAGCTGATCCTGCGTCTGCACGAGATGATTGACCACCTCGGCGACATGCGACTCGATCAAGTGAACGGCCGCGAGATCGTCGTGCGTCGCGACGCCGGCGAACAGCTTCGCGAACTGCCGCTCGAACTGATCGAACCGTTGACTGATCTCCGAAATGCCGTTGTCGGGCCGCATCGCTGCGAGCGACTGCTCGATCCCCTGAGCGATCTCGGCGAACTTGCCCTCGAGCCACGCCTCGTCGATGCCCTGCTGGCTCCCTGCGCGCGCAACGGAACCGCTGGAGTAATGCCCCTTCGGCGCGAAATTCACGTCACCAGTCTCGTAGAGGCCGGCCAAGGCGTCGGCTGCCGCGCGATCCCAGGGATCGGTCGCATCGCCGGGCACGGAGTCGATGACGTCGAACGTATCGACGCCCGGCGCGCGCTTCGAAAAGTCGTCATCGCGATCTCGCGCATCGCTATGCGCCGAGCGCAGCGCCATCGGCATTCCCGATCCGTAAGGGTCATTGTACCGCGACGGACCCGAGGGCTGCCGCTTGTCATTTGCCGTCGTCTTTACATCCGCCGGATCCGACAACCGCTGTGCGAGTTCCGCCATCGCGGCTTCGATGCGTACGAACGCCGGCGCAAATTCTTCAGGAACCCGAGGACGGAGCGCATCCGCTTCACGACCCATTCCGTCAATGCGTTCTTGCATTTCGGCGAGTGCTGCCGTGTGGCGCCTGTCCGCGTCGACGAGCTGAGCGGCAATCACATCGAGCATCGCCTTGAGCTCGACGCGGCTGTCGTCGCTGCTCGCGTCCTGGTCTTGCGAGTAGCCAGCACTCAATTCCGAATTCGACATTTTCCCCTCGAGGCAACGCGATGCTGACGGTCCGGGAGAACGCAATGTCAGCGGGATAGGGACATCGCAGGCGTCCTTACCGCGCAGGGCAAATTGCGAACGTGAGGACGCGGCACAAATCAGGCTCGAAGTAACAATCGAAGCATGCCAGTAAACGCGGGGTTAAGGGCCGTGCTAAAAATGATAAAAATATTCAATTACAATGTCTTATTTGGCCTGCCCGCGATCGTGTGAATGACTCCAGTCGAACAAATTTCGCCGCGACCGGGCAATGATTCGGCAACTGCGAGCACAATCACTGCCTTGTGGTGCCGATACACCGCACCATTTGCGGGTCTTAGTGCCTATGCGGAGGACCCGAAAATGACCCTAAGGACAACGCGAGCGGCAACCCTCGCGCTACTGATTTTGCCGGCGCTGGCAAGCTTTGCAGCCGCTGGACCAGTAATGGACGAAGACGCGGACGCGAGTTCGAAATCCAACGAAGGACGCTATTCGATGTCGCCCGTCGATGGAGGCGTCATGCGCCTCGACAAGGAAACCGGCCTCGTCGCGATATGTGCTCGGATCGGCAATGAAATAGCATGCAGGGGCATCGAAGATAAAACCGATGTACCTAAGGCCGACGAACTCGCGGCGCTCAAAGAGGAGAACAGGCAGTTGAAGCGCCGCATCAAAGCGATGATGGCGGCGATCGATACCAACGAAAACATGATGATGTCGCCGAACGGCTACGGCATGCATCCCGGTATGCATGAATTTGGCCCGCAAGCCGGGCCGCCCGTCAGCAAATTTGAAATGCCGAGCGAAGAGGATGTTGATCACGCGCTCGACTACATGACGCGCATCTACAAAAAGATCCGTGATCACGCCAACGATCTCGATAGATCCTCGCCTCCAGCCAAAACAGCAAACGCCCCGGCAGCGACGCCGCCGATTGGCCCCGGGTCRCCGCCGCCTTCGTCTGCGCCCGCTCCCGCGCCTACCCCGAAGGCTACGCCCTGAGTTAATCGTTGAGTTGATCGCTCGGCTGCGCGCGACTGTTGCAATGCTTTACAAAGACGACGCCGGGCTGGCCGACGCGAACTTCCGCGTTGCGCGTACGAGTTCATGGACGATGCCGGGCTCAGTCATCGCGTGCCCGGCGTCGGCAACGACACGTAAATCGGAAGCGGGCCAGGCCTTGTTGAGAAGCACGGCATTCTTCACGGGCGTCACGACATCGTAGCGCCCGTGCACGATGACACCCGGAATGTGCTTCAGGCGTCCGGCTTCGAGCAGCAATTCGCCGTCGCGGCGGAAAAACCCGGCATTGACGAAATAATGGCTCTCGATGCGGGCGAATGCGAGGGCGTAATGATCCGCGCCGAAACGCGCGACACGCTCGGGCTCCGGAATGAGCGAAAGCGTCGTGCCTTCCCAGATGCTCCAGGCGCGGGCCGCCGCGTACCGCAAGCTGAGATCGTCGGACGTCAAACGGCGATGATAGGCTGCAATCATATCGCAGCGCTCGTCGGGCGGTATGGGCCGCTGAAATTCCGCAAATGCCTCAGGGTAGATCCAGCTGCAGCCGTCCTGGTAGAACCAGCGCAGCTCGGCCTGCGTGAGCAGGAAGATGCCGCGCAGGATCATCGAGCTCACGCGTTCCGGATGAGCCTCCGCATAAGCGAGCGCCAGCGTCGATCCCCACGACCCGCCGAAAAGCTGCCAGTGCCCGATACCGAGCTCTGTTCGAATACGTTCGATATCCGCGACCAGATCCGGCGTCGTATTGTTATCGAGCGAAGCATTCGGCGTCGAACGCCCGCAGCCGCGCTGATCGAAGAGCACGATCCGGTATCGCTCGGGATCGTGAAATCGGCGCATGGTCGGGTTGCAGCCGCCGCCGGGGCCGCCATGCAGGATCACGACGGGCTGCCCGTCGGGATTACCGCATTCTTCGACGTAAAGCGTGTGCCCCGCGCCGACGGGAAGCCGATACTCGCGATAGGGCGCGAGAGGCGGATAGAGGTCCAATCGGTCACGAACAGTCATAACGAAGGCCCTTGAGCTTGGGAAAAGCTCGAACCATCCTACCCGATGGTGCCCGCTGATGTGCATGGGGAATTATGTGCGGGCATGCTTCCTGAGCTGCAACCGCTGCATCTCGCGATCGTAAATGATCTCCCCACCCGGAACGCGCATATCCCGGACAATCGACAGCGCGTGGCGGCTGGCCTCGGGTCGCATCAAGCTCGTCATCAGCGCAAGACCGAGCGAAACGGGAAGACCGAGGATGCCGGCGATTGGGCTTGGCGTCGACAGCGTGCCCATCTCGCTCATCAGAATGGCCAATGATGCCGCGACGAAACCCGATATAACGCCGGCGATCGCTCCCCCGACCGTCAGCCGCTTCCACCAGATCGACAACAGCATCGCCGGAAAGAGGCTCGCCCCCGTGATGGAGAGCGCCCACAGCACGAGCCGCAACGGATCGGTCGGGGCGGCAATAGAGAGCGCAGCGCCACAACCGGCAACGACGGCGATGAAGGCGCGCACGACCCATACGCGGTTTTGCGCCGACGGCGGCTCCCAGGACATGCCTTGCACAACGTCTTCGCCAAGCACCGCGGCGAGAGAAACAGTCGTGGCGCTAGCCGTGACGAGCGCCGCCGCGAGCGCGCCGGCAAGCAGAAAGTAAACGAAAGTTGCAGGCAGTCCGACCGCAACCGGAAGCGCGAAGAGCACGCTGTCGCGATCGAACTTCAAGCCCTCGAAGCCGAGATGTGTGGCCGCCTGATCGAAGGCGACGAAATGGTTGGCAGCTGCTTGAAACAGCCACTGCGGCAATGGCCCGAGCCGTTCCGCCCGCACCGCGTCGAGCGTGAAATCGCGCATGAAGACGGCGACCGACGAAATCGTCAGAAGTGCCAATCCCGAAAAGACAGTCGCCCAGCCGAGAGACTTCCGCGCTTCATAAACTCCCGGAGCCGCGGCCACGCGCGGCAATAGCCAGGGCGCCGTGCTGATGCCGGTCGCGATGGCGAACGTTCCGATGATGAAGGCCAGGGGACCGATCGCGCCGAATGGTTGCGTGTAAGGCTTCGTCAGCGACGAGAAGCCGTCGGGCGGCAATTGAAAGGCCAACGGCCAGACATTCACCAGCTGCAAGCCTTCGTTCACCTCGTTTCGCACCAATCCGCGCACCATCGGCCCGTTCGCGAGCTGCGGGATGGGCAGGCTCGTCACGATGACGCTGACCGTCGTCACGACTGCAAGCAGCGCCAGAAAAAGCGCGATCGATTGCGCGACTCCGGACCAGGTGGACGACCGAGTGCCGCCGGCCATGGTCGAGATTGCAATGGTCAGCGCGAGAAGGCAGATGAGCCCGTTCTCGCTGCCGCCGACCAGCCTTTGAGCGACGCTGCCGCCCATTTGAAGTTCGGCAGAAAGAACCAGAAGCATGGGAACCGCTGCGACGGCAGCCGTCACGACCCTGAGCACCCGGCTTTCGAACCGCCGCCCGAGGTAGCTCGGAACGGTGAACGCGCCGAACTTCCGGTAGAAGGGCGCGAGCGCGATCGCCATGATGACGAAGCCGGTGAGCGTGCCGATCAGCAGCACGAGAGCATCGAACCCGGTAAAGAAGAACATTCCGGTACCGGCAACGATCAAAGTCCCGCCCAGCGCCGAAGCGCCGAGCAGCAGCCCCGTATAGGCTGCCGGCACCCGCCGCCCCGCCGCGAAAAAGCAGAGCGTCTCGTTCGTCGAAACGGAGAGACCCATCGCACCGTAGATGAGAACGGGTCCGGCGAGGACCGCCAATCTTAGAAGATGATCATCGAGACGAAGCTGCTCGAAAATCAAAACGAGCAGGAACAGCGCCGTGTAGAGCGCCGCGAAAATGCTGAAATACGTACCGAGCCGAGGATTGACCACCCTCGCGCGGGGAGCGCCGAACGCCATATTCCGCCTCACATGTCTTCATGGGCGCCATGCCAGTGATCGATGGCATTTTGGCGATTGACGTAACTCGCGACCGTAATGAGGGCGACCACGAAGAATCCGTGAGCCGCAAGGAAGTACCCCAACGGAAAACCGAGAAACCTGCTCGCGTTCAACTGCTCGGCATAAAGTGGCAAAATGATAACGAGGGCGATGAACGGGATGATGCTCGCCAGAACCTGCCATTTGGTGTGCCGCCAATAGGGCTTGCGTTCCTTGCGTTCGATCATTCGGCCGGATCTCCCCCTACCGCTCGGCGGACCCCCAAAACTTGTCCTGAGCTTCCGCCATTATGCCCGGCCGGCACAGTCTTTGTCCAACGATCCGATAGGCAAATCGCCCCGGCGCGTCGTTGTCGTGCCTCGTTGTCGTACCAGGCGCAATCCCTTAAGTTCGATACGAGTCGTTGCAGCTCCGCACCACCTTCGGCTGCCGCCATGCATGTGTTCGCCTCGTCATGACGACAGCCCGGATCGTGGATTATGATTGCGGAAAATCCGTCCCGAAATATCAGCTGAGAAGGACATCGCAATGGGCATAGTGAATGATTTCAAAGAATTCGCGATGCGAGGCAACGTCATCGACCTCGCCGTCGGCGTCATCATTGGCGCCGCGTTTGCGCCGATCGTTTCGACGCTCGTCGACAATATCGTCATGCCGCCGATCGGCTATGTATTGGCGGGCGTCGACTTTTCGAACCTTTCCGTCGCGATCCCAACGCCGACCGAACCCGTTCTGATCAGATACGGCATATTCCTGAACGCCGTTATCAAATTCCTCATCACGGCATTCGCAATCTTCATTCTCATCAAGTTCATCAACATGCTCCAGAAGCCGAAGCCTGCGGCTCCTCCAGGCCCCACGCCGACCGAGATCTATCTCAAGGAAATTCGCGATCTTCTTGAAAAGAGAACGACCTAATCCGCCCACGCATTCGGGTTCAGCGAGCGCAATGCAAATGCGCCTCGCTGATCTCTCGCCCGCGGCGTCGACCAGCTATTGCTTGATGTTGTATTGCACTTGTTGGCTGACCCAGCCGCTCACACTCAGGCTGACCGCCGGAGTTTTGCCCTGATCTCCGGCCGCGCGCGTCGCTTCCAAGTCTTTGATCCGCGAATCGAGATCACTGGAAGCCGGATCGACGACGGTGCCTCCGGCCGCAGCTCGTTTGATATCGTGATCGATATTCGCCGCTAGGCCAGGGTTTGAAGCGCTTACCGAGCCGAGATCCTCGGCGTATGCGACGGCGCCGAGCGAGCACGCGGCAACAACAGCGGCGATGCAGAAAGTTGCGGTGACCGTCTTCATCATGCCCCCCGATGAAAGTCCTGAATGATTATCACGCTTCTTAAACGAAGGCGCCAATAAATTCCGCCGGGCTGATCGGCAGGGAGCCTAGACCCGGCTTAGGCTCAAACGCGGTGCAATCGCACCCTCGCTTGCAGGACGTCTCACGCATTGCGGGTTCAATCCCCCATGGCGTACGGCGCGCTGACCGGGATCGAATTAACCGTTACACGCTCGGCGATGTCTGCTCGATTGCTTGCTTCGCGATCTGTGACATAACGTTTGGCCATGATGAGCATATTTCGACGTACTAAACCTCGTACGCACCGCGCGCTTTCCCATATTGCATTCCAGCTTTCGATAATTCTGGCACTCGCCGGGGCATCCCTCGAGGCGACGGCGCAACCCATTCCTCCCGCCATCGATCTCACTCCGCACGCGGGGGGAACGGCGATTCCAGATCAATACAAGCTCAATATGCTTATTCGAACGACGCTCATCGCGCTGAGTCAGGCGAACCAGACGGGCAACTATTCCGTTTTGCGCGATCTCGGAACGCCGCAATTCCAATCGATCAATTCAGATGCGCGTCTCGCCGAAATCTTCTCCGCTCTGCGCCAACGCAATCTCGATTTGTCGCCGATCCTGTTCTTCGATCCCACCATGATACGCCCACCTGCGCTGCAGGATGACGGCATCCTGAGAACGACGGGATTTCTCGATACCAAACCTGAGCGCGTACTATTCGATATGGGATTTCAGCCGATTGACGGCCAGTGGCGCCTGACGGCCATCGTGGTCGAAATCAAGCCACCTGCGCCGCCGCCGGCGCAACCGGCCAAGGATGCCGGCGCGAAAACACCCAAAAAAGCGAAGCAGAATTCTTCGAAGCCTTAATTCGCAACGCAACAAGGCTCGTTAATTCGCGATATGGCATTCGCTATATTCGCAACGTCAAAAAGCAAATTTCGGCACTCGGCGATTCGAGTGATTTATTTGCAACGACGCAACCGATTAACGGAACTTTCCTGCGATATTGTTTTGACCGCTGACTGAAGTCTCATACGTTCACTGTACGTCATTCTACTTTTAAAATGCATATCGTCAGCTCACTGCAGGAAACCTGACGAAAGTGTCTGCTGCCTGCAGCAAGATGCGCGTGCTGAGGAACTTTTAGTCGGGAGTCCGGGGGGATTCCACATACGTCGAATTAGTTAACTTCGCGACGGGTGCGGGGTCGGGCGGTTTATTGCCCGAAGCCGCAACCGCCGATGGATTGTGTGTTGCGTTTGTGGAGTTGTGTCATGTGGACGGCGAGCAGTAATCGCAGTGCATCGACGACCAGGGTGCACTATTTCGGCCGCGGCAGACGTGTGATCTCGTCGGTCGGCGCTGCGGCGCTTGGCATCGCCACAACCATGCCGGCCTTTGCGGCCGGACCGAATACGAGCGCACCGGCAGGCACACCGGCGACACCAGCCGCAGTGAGCACCAGCACACCTCAGCTCTCCACCGTCGGGGCAGGTGGCTGTGCGTGGCAATATACCAAGGCCATCAACAGTCTTGGCCAGCAAGCCCTCACCGCCAACTACGTCGGCCTTGGGTCATCCGCCGCCGGTCTCGCTGCTTCGGGCATCGGGCTCGCAGCACAGCAGGCAGCGGCCGACGCAGCCGCCATAGAGTTCGGCATAATGGGGGGCGGTCTCACCGAGGCGGCCGCGGCGATGCTTCTCGACGTTCCACTCGTTGGTACCGGAGTCGGGGCGTCCCCCGGTCTCGGGTTCGCCGCCGGATCGGCTTTCGCCCTCGCCGGGTCCTCGACGGCAGATGCCATCGGATTGGCCGCCGATATAGCCGGCGTTGCCTTGGACGCGACGGGAGTCGCATCGCAGATTGCAGGTGCTGTTTTCGCGCAGGATCAAGCCAATCTCAACGCCTATGTCTCGGAAAACCTGCCGCTCTGCGACACGACCTTCACAGGCACAGTGACCGTGACGGATGGGGGCGTAAACGTTACCGGGGATTCCATATTCAACGGCGACGTTGGCATTGATGGCGGCTTGAGCGTCAGTGGTGATGTCAACGCCAATCAGGTTCATGCTGCGCAGGGAATTTCAGCTCACGACGGTGCGATCTGGCTCGGTGACCCGGACGGCGTCCACTACTCCGACGGCATCACGCTTGGCGGCGGCGCGCTTTCGGGTGCAGGCACCGGCGGGGCGCTGGCGACGACAGGAGACAAAGACGCTATCGCGATCGGCAACGGGGCCAACGCCAGCAATGCCAACGACACGGCGCTCGGCACCGCGGCCAACGCTAGCGGAGGCGGCGCCACCGCGATCGGCGCGGGCTCGGATGCCTCGGGAAGCAAGTCGGTTGCAGTCGGTGACTCGACCGCGTCCGGCGCAAGCTCAGTCGCAATCGGAGATGGATCGACGGCGGCCGGCATCAACGGGATCGCCATCGGCAAAGGGAACAATTCGGGCACTGGCGCCAACAACACCGTCGTCGGCAGCGGCATCACCATTACCGACGGCAGCTTCAATACCGTCCTCGGCGATCCGATCACGGTCGACGGAGACGGCAACGGCGTCCTCGGAAATAACGACACCGTCGTCGGCAACAACAATTCGGTGATCGGCAACGATAATACTGTCAAAGGCCCCGGGGCTGCTGACGGCAACAACAACAAAGTTCTCGGCAATGCAAACGCGGTAACCGGCACCAACAACTTCGTCGGCGGCAATAACAATACGGCGACCGGCGTCCGCAACGTAGCGATCGGCGAAGGAAGCACATCTACCGGCAACGACGCGGTGGCCATCGGAACCGACGCAACCGCGACAGGCGACAGCAATATCGCAATCGGCTTGTCGTCCGTCGCCAGCGGCGTCCTCTCCACCGCCACCGGTGCCCACGCAAGTTCTGACGACAGCTTGGGTTCGACGGCCGTGGGAGCCTACTCGAGCGCCGATGACAGCGCGTTCTCAACGGCCATGGGCGCCGGCTCGAATGCCGATTTCTCATTCGGATCGACGGCCGCGGGTGCCTTCTCGAATGTTTCCGGAACGATTGGCGGTACCGCAAACGGCGTTGGCGCGACTGTCGCCGCCGGTACGTCGGGCGGCACCGCTACAGGCGCAGGCGCGTTTGCGGGTGCCACCAACGCTTCCGCCTATGGCACGGGCTCCAACGCAACAGGCCTGAGCTCTATCGCAATCGGCAACTCCGATGCGACAGCAACGAACGCCGTCGCGACCGGCAACGGCGCGCAGGCGACGGCTGTAAACGCTTCCGCCTACGGTCCGGGCTCCAGCGCGACGGGCCTGAGCTCTATCGCAATCGGCAACTCCGCCGCGACAGGAACCAACGCAGTTGCGATGGGAACTGGGGCGCAGGCGACGGGCGAAAATGCGATAGCTATCGGCACTGGCGCCAGTGCAACGCCCGCTGGTTCAGCCGCCTGGGGCAATAACTCTGTTGCGCTGCTTTCCGACCAGCAAATGTTCGGTAACGCATCAAACACGTACACGACGCCCGGTATCACGTCGGACTTGAGCATGCAGCGGCAACATGGGTTGCTGCAGCTCCCAACGACGGATGCGAGCGGCAACCTTGCTTCCGATCACGGAGCGACATTCAGGACGATATCCAGGCTGCAAGCCGGTGTTGCTATCGCTCTCGCCGCTGAAGCGCCGCCCCTGACATCGGCGCAAAACTTTGGCTTTCGCATCGGCTGGGGCAACTTCGACGGCTCCGCCAACGGCGCCGCCGCCAGCGCGATCGGCGTGCTCTGCCGGGGATGCTTCCAGTCCGGAGACCGGGTTACATTGGACGGCTCCGTCGGCTCCGGTTGGTCGAGCTACATGAGTTATGGTTCCGGCAATGTGTTCGGCGGGCGAGCAGGCCTTTCGTGGGCCTGGTGACGAGCCCGCGGGAACTATCGGCCACCGCCATCATTTGCACGCCCTGGAAAATCGTGTAGTAACAGGGCAAGAGTCCAGCAAACACGGGCTTTGCGGGCGTAGTTCAATGGTAGAACGGCAGCTTCCCAAGCTGCATACGAGGGTTCGATTCCCTTCGCCCGCTCCACGGATTTAAATGGCTGAGCTCAATCCATGCTGCCATTCCGACTTCACCCACTACCGTCCATTCCGGCTTTTGAGCTGTTTTAGTTCGCGTCGCCCCATCTCCGACGTTTTGCGTGCTGCACTCAATCAGTGCGCTTCACGTAGGGGCATGCAGTCAAGTGTTGTATCCCCCTGCATCAGTCAAAACACGGCAGCTTTTGCCAAGCCGTCTGAAGTGTTTTCGAACGCACTTCCTGGGAAAGGTCAGCCGGTCCAAATCTTCTGGCGCAATTTCGATCTTCAGTTTTTATCTGACTGGTCGCTTGACGGTCGGAAATTCCAACTCCGCAACTATGATCGCCACGGAGCTCCGGTGATTAGTATGAATTTTATTTTCAAATTCTAATGTCCTATTTAATGACTTTCGGGCTCGGATTGATGATCGGTACGGCTGATCGGGCTGAAACAAAGCAGCGACAGTCAAAGATCAACAAAGGAGCCGGAGCCATGGGCAAAGGACCGACGTCTGCATTAAGAAACGTCAAACCTTCGCAGCGCGAAGCGACCCCGGGCTCGGGTGCTTCCGTGCTTCATGATCCCACGCTCAACAAGAGCACGGCATTCACGGACGAAGAGCGCGCCGCGCTTGGGATTGAAGGTCTGCTACCTGTCGCGGTCGAGGATATTAATGGGCAGGTTGCACGCGCGCTGCGCCATCTGGAAGGCAAAACAACAGACCTTGAGCGATACATCTATCTCATCGGCCTCAATGATCGCAATGAGACGCTCTTCTACAAGGTCGTGATGTCGGATCCCGTCCGCTTCATCCCGATTTTGTACGATCCGACAGTTGCTGAAGCCTGCACAAAGTTCGACGAGATCTTCCGCCGGGCCCGCGGGATGTATGTTTCTCTGCATCACAAGGGGCGCATCCGAGAGGTGCTCCGGAACTGGGCGGTAAAGGATGTGCGCTTCATTTGCGTTTCTACAGGCGGGCGCATCCTCGGCCTTGGCGACATTGGGGCCAACGGCATGGGCATACCGATCGGCAAGCTTCAGCTCTACACCGCCTGCGCGTGCGTGCCGCCGCAGTCCCTGCTGCCAATTCTCCTCGACATCGGAACGACCAATACCGCGCTGCGCGCCGATCCGCTTTATCTAGGATTGCGCCAGCTCCCGCCATCGGATGCCGAACTCGATGAGTTCGCCGATGAATTCGTTGACGCGGTACAGGGAGGTCTTCCCGGGCTGCTGCATCCACTTCGAGGACTGGAAGGGAACGGATGCAATCCGCATGCTCGCGAGATATCGCGACAAGGTGCTTTGCTTCAACGATGATATTCAGGGCACCGCAAGCGTAGTTCTGGCTGGCCTCGAGACTGCCCTGCAGATTCTCAACGGCAAAATCTCAGATCAGCGCATTCTATTCCTCGGCGCCGGCTCAGCCGGCATCGGCATTGCCAACCTGATCGTCTCGGCGATGGTCCAGGAAGGACTTTCCATCGAGGAAGCACGCAAGCGGATCTCACTGTTCGACATCCATGGACTTATCGAACCCGGCCGCAACGATCTCTCTCCGTCGCAGCAGGTCTATGCTCATCCGGCTAAACCGTCGACAGATCTCGTCGAGACTATCGAGACCTTCAAGCCTACAGCGCTGATCGGCGTCAGCACGTCGGGCGGCGCGTTCAATCAGCCGGTTGTGGGAGCCATGAGCCGCCTCAACACGAGGCCGATTATCTTCGCGCTTTCGAATCCGACCGAGAAGGCGGAATGCACGGCGGAGGAAGCCTACCGGTGGTCGAATGGCTGCGCGCTATATGCGGCCGGCGTCCAGTTCCCCGACGTGAACATCGACGGCAAGACCTTCCATCCCGGTCAGGCCAACAACTTCTACATCTTCCCCGCCGTCGGTTTGGCTGCCTACGCCGCCCGCCCGACCCGCATCAACGACCAGGTCTTCATCGTCGCTGCGCGAGCATTGGCTGACCAAGTCACGCCGGCGCAACAGGCGCTCGGCAGGCTCTATCCCGCGCAGTCCGACATTCAGTCCGTCGAGGTCGGCACTGCCGTGAAGGTTGCCGAGTACATGTTCGATAGCGGGCTCGCCACAGCGCCACGACCCAAGGACATCCCGAGTTGGATCGAAGCCCAGCTCTATAGGCCCTACTACTGATCCTGCCCCCGTGGCTCGGGCTCCTCCCCCCGGGCCGCACACCCCCCGGGGGCACTGATTTTGTCTTCTGCGGGCTCGGTTACGCCTAGCCGACGGAATGGCACCCAACGGCTTCAGCGAAGCGCTAGGAGCGACGTAACTCACAGCTCTCTAGTCGCTGTCCTCCCGAGAGGTCCACTTTGTGAACAGAGCAAGCGCAACAAAGAATTGAAATCGCGTCCGGCGATGTAGGAGCAGAATGCCTTGGTTCAGGAAAAATGAAACACTTCGTCTGAGAAGCAGATCTGGGGGAACCGGATGCACTCGGCGAAATAATTCTGCGTGTGCTGCCATTCCGGCTTGTTGAGACGTTTCGGCATCAAATGAATGTCGCGCATAAGGTAGCCAGGGTTGAAGTTCTGATCATCGATCCATGGCAACGCTGGATCGCCGAGATCTTCATCCCGCAGCTCGACGGTTACCATTTCTCGCCCGACGAGCCGCATGTGCTTCAGAAGCCGGCTCACAAAGTCGGCGATCAACTCCACTCTCAGTGTCCAACTCGAGCGGAAATATCCGAATACCCACACAAGGTTGGGAACGCCAGTGAACATCATGCCATGATACGTGACCGTATCGGCGAGGTTTAAGGGCGTACCGTCTTTGGAGAACGCAATGTCCCCCAAAACGCAAAGGCTGAAGCCCGTTGCCGTGACGATGATGTCCGCTTCGAGCGTTTTGCCGGATTGCAATCGCACACCCTCCGGTGTGAACCGGTCGATGATGTCGGTGACGATCGACGCCTTGCCCGCGCGAAACGGTTCGAAGAAGTCGCCCTCCGGTATGAATGCGACACGCTGCTGCCATGGCCGATAAGTGGGTGTGAAGTGTTCCGCGACATCGACTGACGGCCCAAGATTCGCTGCGACAGCGGATATCATTTCTTTCGCAACGACATCGGGTTCGTTCTGGGCGCGCAGAAGCCTTCCCTCTTGCTCCTTGAGAAGCTTTTTCCGGATGATGGAGTGGATCCAATTCTCGTCGATTTCCAACGCGCGCAGTTGATCCGCGAGCGCGTCCGCGTTGGTTCCGGGATTGAAATAAGTTGGCGACCTTTGGAGCATCGTCACGTGCGCTGCCTTCTCGGCAAGCGCCGGTATCAGCGTCGCTGCGGTAGCGCCGGAGCCAATCACCAGAATGTTCTTGCCGGCGTAGTCGATGTCGGATGGCCATGTCTGCGGGTGGACAATCTGGCCTTTGAAGTCGTCCATCCCCGGCCAATCCGGCGTATAGCCCTCCTCGTGCCGATAGTATCCCTGGCACATCCAAAGGAAGTTGGTCGCAAACGCAAGATTTTCACCCGTTTGCTCGTTGCGAACGACGAGATCCCAACGCTTGGCCGTGCTATCCCAATTCGCCGAAATGACGCGGTGACGATACCGGATATGGCGCTCGAGATCGTCCTCTTGAACCACGGCAGTCAGATAGGTGAGGATTCTCTCGCCAGTGGCGATTGGTGACTCCACCCAAGGCTTAAAGCTGTATCCGAAGGTGTACAGATCGCTGTCCGAACGCACACCGGGATAGCGATGCGTATGCCAAGTTCCCCCAAACGTCTCCTGCGTCTCAAGAAGAACGTAGGATAATTCGGGGCAGTCCCTCTTGAGCTGGTGGGCGCTGCCGATGCCGGAAATGCCGGCGCCGACGATGATGACGTCGAAATACTGAACATCATCCGCCTGCCCCTTCTGGGTCATCGTTTCCATTGGCATTTCGCTTTCTTGTGTGAAGATCGGCCTAGACGGTTTCCATGTACCGGCGCCGCTCGAGGTCCGTCACGGTTCGCTCGAATACGCCCAGCTCGAAATCAGCGATGCGGAGAGCGTTGTCGACGACCTCAGGCGAAAGCACCTCTCGAATGCCCTTGTCCGATGCGGCACATCGGACGGCTGCTGAGAGGGTCGAGGGCACCTTGTCCACATTTTCGTCGTATGCATTCCCGCTGGACGGCGGCGGAGGGATCAGGCCAAGGCGAATGCCGCGCAATCCCGACCCAAGCGCAATCGATAACCCGTAATAGGGATTGACGTCTGCACCCGCCATGCGGACTTCGAGCCTCGTGCTTCGCGGTGTTGCGTTTATCGCGCGGAAACCGGTCGTGCGATTATCGATAGCCCAGTTTCGCGTCGTTCCAGCGAACGTCATCGATTGCAGGCGCTTGTAGGAGTTCACGTTCGGCGCATAAAAAATCATCGAGGGCGCGAATACGTCGATGTTGCCGGCCACGAAGTTCTTGAACGTGTCGCTGAGACGGAGCGGCTTATCCGCGTCGAAAAATACGGGCTCCTTGGTGACGGTCTTTTGGAGGCTCATGTGGATGTGGCCCGAACATCCCGACAAATCTTCGCGAAACTTTGCCATGAACGTCGCCATGGACCCTGCTTGAGACGCAATCTGCTTCGTCGCCAGCTTGAGCATGACCGAGGTGTCTGCCATTTTCACCGGATCGGAGTGATGCAGGTTCACCTCGAACTGTCCTTGCCCCCATTCGGGCAAGCAGCCTTCAATTTCGTTTGGAAAGCACTCGCGTAGCTTTCCGATTATCGGCTCCCAGTAATGTCCTTCGAGAATTGAATAGCAGTGAATATCCCGAGAGGCAGGTTCGATATCGGACCATCGGCCTTTGCGGACTTCCGCCATGGAAATCGGCAGCAAGTAGAACTCGAGTTCAAGGCTGGCGCTGGAACTGAAGCCCATCGCCTTGGCTTCAGCCACCTTGCGCTTGAGCATGGAACGCGGACAAAGCGGATGGGGCGATCCTTCGGGCGTTGCCCAGTCCATGAAGACGATCGCTGTGTTCGCCTCCCATGGCGCGACGCGGAACGTCGGTAGATCGATCATGCCTTTGACGTCTGGGATACCGGTGTCAAAGAGCCCTGGCAGCACTTCGTCCATCGTTGTCGTTCCCAGAAGAAACGATGCAAAGTGCAATCCGTCCTCAATGGCGTGATAAAAATAGGGAACCGTCAATCGTTTACCGCGCAGAACGCCCGCCGCGTCGGTCGCCGCGATGATGACTGTGTTGATCTTTTCGCTCGTTATCAGTTCGCGGACTTCTTCGATGTTCATTCAGGCCTCCCGTTCATTCGCGTGCCCACGCGAAGAATACATTCCGGCGACGATCAAGATGATCGAAAGAAAGACAATGAGCGTGGCGACGGCATTTACTTCCGGAGTCACCTCGCGGCGCAGGAGAGACCACAATGTCATCGGGAGGGTATTGTCTCGTCCAGTGAGCAGGAACGTCACGGCGATTTCGTCGAAGGAAATCGAGAACGCGATCAACATCGCGCCAAACAATGCCGAGCGGATGCCCGGGAAAGTTACGTTCTTAAAGATCTCCCAGTCGTTGGCACCGAGATTTGCAGCTGCTTCCGCTTGGCTTTTGCCCAGCTGCTGAAGTCGCGCGAACACCTCCGTGATCGTAACACACATCAGCGCCGTGCCCTGGCCGAGCATGATCGTGTGCAACGAAAGGCGCAGGTGGATCGTGAGATAAAACCCAAGAAGGGCGATACCCGTGATGATGCCTGGAAGAACGATCGGCAACATTACGATGCGTCGAAACACACCCTTCCCCGGGAACTCGTATCGATCCAGCGCGATAGCCGCCGGCAGGCCGAAGAGAACACTGATGGCAACGACGCCGAGGCCGACATAAATGCTGTTCCAGATGGACATCAGCATTTGTTCGTCCCGGAAAAGTTCTCCGTACCAACGGAGCGTGAATCCATTGAACGGCAACCCGGTATACTGGCTGTCGTTGAACGAGAAGACCATCATCACCAAGATCGGCGCGTACAGAAATGCGAGCACCGACATGGCCAATGCGGTCACAAGTGAACGATTGCCAAAAGCGCGCATGAGATCTCTCAAAACCGAGTTTGTGTTTTTTCTTCCAGCCATCCCGACGCCGAGATGAGCAGGAGGCCGAGCGTAATAATCACCAAGCCGATTGCAGCAGCCAACGGCCAGTCAAAAGCCACGCCGAGAAGATTGATGACCACGTTGGAAATCATCACGGAGTCTGGCCCTCCGACGAGAACCGGGGCGACGAAATCGCCGAACGCCAGCGAGAAGGTGATGATCGCTCCCGCCACTACACCGGGAACACTGATCGGCAGGATTATGCGCCAGAAGATCATCCAGCCGTCCGCACCGAGATTGCGGGCGGCTTCGATCAAAGATGTCGGCACCCTCTCGAGCTGCGCGTAGATCGACAGGACTGCGAATGGCGTGAAGATGTACGTCAGCGTCATGTCCACGCTGAATTCATTGTAGAGGAACAAACGCACGGGCTCGTGCACTAGGCCGAGATTCTGCATCCCGACATTGAGTATGCCGCCCGACCCGAGGATCGTTTTCCAGGCGTATGCCTTGACGAGATAACTGGCCCACCATGGAACGATCACGAGAAGATAAATGAGGAACTTCAGCCGCTGCGTCCGAACGTGGAAAGCGAGATAGAAGGCCAGTGGATAGGCGACGATCGAGGAAAAGACGGCCGTCATCAAACCGATCCGAGCCGATTTGATGATGACGCTGAGGTAGGGATCCACCGTGAAAACGCGCACGAAATTGTCGAGTGACAATCCGGGAATGAACCGCATGTCGTCCACATGCCCAAGGCTCGTGTAGAGCAGCGTGGCGTATGGGATCAGCATGAAGACCGTGAACCATGCCAACGGTGGCAGCAGCCAAAGAAAGAGCCGACGCCGTTCAATCGCACGGGCGCTGCGGATGCTGGTTCTCTTAAGCTCGAAAGGCTGTTCAATCGCCGTCATCTCAATGCACCACAACGTGGGCTTTGGCTGGATTCACCTTCAGCGCTACGGCTGAGCCATGCGCGACCGGCGGCAGGTCGGTGCGAGCATGGACGTGAACGACGCCCGAGTTACCGTTCAATGCGACGACATACTCGACATATTCGCCGCGATAGAGGCTATCGACGACCGTTCCACCGATCGTATCGGCGGCGGCATCCGCGAATGCGAGATCTTCCGCACGAAGCATGAGACCGACTGCGCTTCCGGGTGCCGCCTCCGCTTTGCCACGCAATCCGACACGATCTCCGTTGCGAAGACGGACCGTCACGGAGTCCGGCTGTTGACTCTCAATCGTCGCGTCCACGATGTGCGCGTGCCCGATGAAGGACGCAACATAACGATTGGCCGGGCGATCATAGATCTCCCGTGGAGTGCCAAATTGCATGACCTTTCCTTGCGACATCACCGCGATGGCATCGCTCATCGCCATCGCTTCATCCTGGTCGTGCGTGACATAGATGAATGTTTTGTTCAGTTCGCGATGCAGGCGAATGAGCTCGAGCTGCATAATCTTGCGCAAGTTGGCATCGAGCGATCCGAGCGGCTCGTCGAATAGAACAACTTTTGGATCGGTGACGAGCGCGCGTGCCAGCGAAACCCGCTGCTTCTGGCCGCCAGAGAGCTGATGGGGCTTCTTGTGTGCATGGTCTTTGAGATGCACGAGATCAAGAAACTCAGCGACCCGCTGCTGAATCTGCGCTTCCGTATACTTGCCCCTCTTGCTCTTGACGCGCAGGCCGAACGCGACGTTGTCCTGGATCGTCATGTTCGGGAACAACGCAAAATCTTGAAACACCATGCGCATATCGCGGTCGGTGACCGGCTGATCTGTGATGTCCTGGCCGTCTCGAAAAATCTGCCCTGACGTCGGCATCTCAAGACCGGCAATCATTCGTAATGTCGTCGTCTTCCCGCACCCGGAGGGTCCGAGAAGAGTGACGAATTTACCGGCCCCGATCGTCATGTCGACGCCGTCAACTGCCCAAGAAGCGTGCCCGTGACCTTCAAAGAGTTTGCGAAGATTTCGAAGTTCAATTCCAACAGTCATCGCACCCAAAGGTCCTATCTCTTAGTGGCTTGGAATAACGGGCACGCCTCTCGCGGCGCTAACGTCCTCTGACGAACAGCAGTTACTTGCTTGCCGCCTTCACTTGGTTCCAAATTTCGAGATACTTTGCTCGGCGCTTCACCGGCTGCCACCAATCAATGTTGGTAAGCGTCGCGGGGTCAGTCATACCCAGCTCGGTATAGGCCGCTTTGGTTTTCTCATCGAGCTCATCGACCATTTTGACATTGGGGTAGCCGAAGCCCGTGACCTTGTGCGCCAGAGCTTGCGCTTTCGCCGAAGACACGTAATCGAGGAACGGATAGACGCAGGGATTGCTTTCGGCTCCCTTGACGATCATCCAGCTATCGCTCCAGCCTCCCCGGCCCTCTTTCGGCATAAGATCAGCGACCTTCTTGCCGTCGGTCCGCAGCTGAACGATTGTGGACTCCCACGAATTTCCGCCGACCGCTTCGCCGGTGGCCATCAAGGTACCCATCTCGCCGGTCGTGAACCAGTATTTGCGGATGTTCGGCTTCATCGCGATGAGCTTGGCCTTGACTTGCTCGAGCTGCTCGTCGCTCAGGTCGTACGTGTTTTTGAATCCGAGATAACGCGAAGCGGTGTAGACGGTCTCGATATCGTCCCAAACAGAGAGCTTGCCTGCGTATTTCGAGTCCCAGAGGAAGCCGAGGGTATCCGTCTTCGGATCGACGAAAGCAGGGTCTGCTATGACGCGGATAATGCCCCATCCGTAAGGAACTCCCCAAAGCTTCCCGTCCTTCACATCCCACGCCGGCCGCTTAAACTGCGGGAGAAAGTTCGCCAAGTTTGGAACTTTGCTTTCATCGATAGGCGACACGGCATCAGCGCTCACAAGCCTCATGGTCGTGTCGTTGGATGGCGAGATGAGATCGGCGGTTCCGCCGCCGCTCATGATCTTCGATACGATCTCATCGTTCGTGCCGACATAGACCGCATTCACTTTGCAGCCGGACTCGGCTTCGAAGGGCTCGACAAAGCTTTTGTCCGCATACCCCTCCCAACAGAGAACAGTTAGCTGTCCCCCGGCCATCACAGAGCTGGAGAATGCAAAACTTCCAACAACCGCGGCCGTAACCAGACGGTGTAATCTACGCGTCACGCAGTCCATTACTCTCCTCCTTCGTCAGCAGTTGAATGGGTATTTCGCCAATCCGGCTCACCGTGTTGACACGGAATTTGTTCATGATGGCGTCGTAGGCTTCCGAGATGTGACGCGCGATCTCCGTGTCGAGGGCGCGAGCGTCACGTCGCCGGATCGCTTCGATAATCGGACCATGAGAGCGCGCCGTCGCGGCCTGCGCCTTTACGTCGTTGGTGTTGGTCATGAACCAGAGGCGGTACGTGAGGCCCGAAAGATTATAGAGCGCCTGGGTCAGAAAAGGATTGCCGCAGTCCTGATAGACCCGGACATGAAACGCAAAATCGAGATGAAGAAGGCCTTCGACATCGCCTTCCCGCGTAAGCGCCGGCACGCTATCGAAGGTGTGGGACAGATCGCTGATCTGCTTGCTGGACGCCGATTCCAGCCAAAGCCGCCACGCGAGCCGCTCCAAATGAAGCCTCAAAGTGTAGAGGTTGTTGACTTCCGAAACCTCGACGGGCGCGACCTCGATCACCTGGTTGCGCGGGAAGAGAACGAGCCTTTCGCCCGCGAGCCGAAGCAATGCTTCGCGCAGCGGTGTGCGGCCGTAGCCGATTTTTTCAGTAAGAAGACGATCGTTAATCACCGAGCCGGGCTGAAGCTCGCAGCGAAGGATCATCGCGCGAACTGCGTGATAAGCCTGTGTGGCTTGCGTCTCTCGCTCACCCTCGGCCTGGGGCAGTCGAAACGGTTCTCTCTTTTTGGGCACAAAAACCCTCGATCGCGAAATCCAAGATCGCGGCAGTAAGGCCTCTCAGGAATATATTGTCAATATTTTTTAGCAGGAAATTCGCTCGAATTTCCAGCGCTGCACTGCATCAAAAATCAGCGCATTTACGGCCATAACTTGCGAATTGACGACTACAATATACTGCTAATATACCTGTATAGCAGGAAATGATCGCCTGATCGCGTTCGTGTGATCGTCGGTCCGAGAAGCTGAAATGACCCTTTGATTGTTGAATAAGATGCACGCACAAAGGCTCCGTGTGATCGGGCGGCCTAACCGATCGCTCAGATCTTGAGGCGCAAAAGCATGGCGGTCTCAGGTGAAGCCGACGGCATTCTCGCCGACGATCCGGATGGCTGGAATAAAAAAAGTTGGAAAATGCTGCGGTGCGGATTCCAAGCAGCGCTCCCGATGATCTCCTATTTTTTCCGGTTCACATCGCTTGCCCGCCAGATGCGGGGGATAGATCCGCGAGCAGGCATCCACGCCTGGATTATGAAGCGCTTCGCCAGGTCGAGCGGGGACACGGTCGAGGACCGCAGGAAGCCGGCATTTCTGTCGCTATCTTTGTTGGAAGGGCCCGCATCTAGGCAGATCTCGATCACAGAACTTGCGATCGATGGACCAGTTACCGCGCTTCCCGCCCGTCTTTACCGGCCGAAGGGCGAGCGCACCGGTCGAAAGCCGTTGTTGATCTATCTCCACTTTGGCGGCTGTGTGCTCGGCGATCTTGAAACTTGCCATACCGCGTGCAGCCTCCTTTCAGAGTACAGCGGTTGGCTCGTGTTGTCCGTTGGATATCGGCTGGCTCCCGAACATCCCTTTCCGGCGGCAGTGGAAGACGTTTTGACGGCGTTCCGCTGGGCTCGATCAACGGCTGATCGCATCGGCGCGGACCCAGACCGCGTTGCGATCGGTGGCGATTCGGCGGGAGGATACCTTGCCATCGCAGCATCGCTTTGCTTGCGCGATCGGCGCGAGCCTATGCCATGCATGCAACTCCTCATCTATCCGGTGGTTGATATGGACCGGCGCGCAATGCCGGTCACTCCATACGATCGCAATTACCCGTTATCCCGTGACGACATGATTTGGTTCGCGGACCAATATACCAGCGCTCCAACAGATGCCGACGATCCTAGGTGCTCGGTCAGCCGCGCTACAAGCCTCGCAAATTTGCCCCCAGCGATAATGGTCCACGCGGGCAATGATTTGCTGCGTCCTGAAGGCATTGCGTTCGCGCAGCGTCTCGCGCGGGAAGGCAATCCGGTCAAGACACTCGACTATCCGTCGCTGCCACACGCCTTCACGGCGATGTCGGGCGGAGTGCCGCGCGCGCGTGATGCGCTGATCGAAATTGCCAAAGCCATTTCTGCAAACATGCAAACAACCGCACACGAAAGAAGGATCGAGAGATGACGATTGCGAATGCGAACTGGAGCTACCCCACCAAGGTTTGGTTCGGTCCTGGTCGAATTGGCGAACTGGCTTCGGCGTGTAAGGAGATTGACATCTCCCGGCCGTTGTTCGTCACCGACCCAGGCATCACAAACCTTCCAATGGTGCGTTCAGCCTTGGCCTCCTTGCAGGACGCCGGGATCGCGGCCCGCGTCTTCGATGCGCTGCAGGGCAATCCGACCTCGGTCAATCTCGCGGATGGCGTGACGGCCTATCGTCAGGGCGGACACGATGGCGTGATTGCTTTTGGCGGTGGAAGCGCCCTCGACGTGGGCAAAACAGTTGCCCTCATGATTGGCCAATCGAGGCCGGTATGGGACTTCGAAGATATTGGCGACAATTGGCGGCGCGCCTCCGCGGAAGCTATCGCGCCCATCATTGCGATCCCGACAACGGCGGGAACCGGCTCGGAAGTCGGACGGGCCACCGTCATCAGCGACGCCGACAACCACGTAAAGAAAATTATTTTCCATCCCACGATGTTGCCTCGCATCGCAATCCTCGATCCCGAGCTGACCGTGGGCTTGCCACCTTCATTAACCGCCGGAACGGGCATGGACGCCCTATCACATGCGATCGAAGCTTTTTGCGCACCGAGTTATCATCCGATGGCCGATGCGATCGCGATGGAAGCCGTGCGCCTTGTGAAGGACTATTTGCCCCGCGCGGTTCGCGCTGGAGATGACATCGAGGCTCGCGGTCAGATGATGTCGGCGGCAGCGATGGGCGCAACTGCGTTCCAGAAAGGCCTAGGCGCTGTCCACTCCGTCAGCCATCCCATCGGCGCGATCTACGGCGTGCATCACGGACTGACCAACGGCGTGGTGATGCCCTATGTCCTCGCTTTCAATGCTCCGGCCATTGGTGAGAAAATGCAGCGCCTAGCCGCTTACCTCGGTTTTTCCGACGGCAAGTCGGGCAGTTCGGCCGTGCGAGCCATCAACGACTGGATCCTCGAATTGAGATCAGAGATAGGTATCCCCGCGACGATCGCCGATCTGGGAGTCGAGAAGGAGAAATTTGGAGATATCGCAAGGCTCGCGGTCGTTGATCCGACCGCAGGCACGAATCCGGTTCCGCTAACTGAAGAAAACGTCCGAGAGCTTCTCGGTGAAATGCACTCAGGAACAGTTCGAAAGGTTGCATGAACCGCAAACGATAAGCAGCATGATCCTCAACAAAACCGATTCCGGGACAGTCTCAGAGCCGCCGTCAGGCGGCTTCTTTTCGCCATACGTAAAAGAACTCCTTACGCGTCTCGGTCGTATTCAAAATTCGGACGCGATAAGGGCACCACGGGTATGCCTATGAACAGCCCGCTCCCTCGTCCTTTAACGTCAGGCACTCATATGCCCTGAGGTGTGCTCGTTCGCCGACCACAGCGCTAGCACGATGGCGGCGATGCCGATCACTATGCTAGTACGCGTCGCGACCGCATGGCCACTGAAGTTCAACACCCACGGTGCTACGATCAGCCAGGCGCCCAAGGCGGCACTGATCCACTCCTCCCAGACGCGGAAGGCAAACAGAGCCGCCAGAGCCAACAACGTGATGACGGCCCCGACGATGTGTGCATTCAGTGCTGCGTTGCCATCCGTTGCATAGCTTAGCGCCCAAGGTGAGACGAACAGCGCTATTCCGAGCAGGACGTTGACCGAGTCCTGCCAGTCGCTTGTGATGTTTTGCTTTGCATCCATTGCCAACCTCCTCTGGTTGACATCGCGAGTCCCATCAGGGGAATTCGCATCTGTGTATTTGAAGTAATTGACCGTCTGGCGCGTTCAAGGACGCGGCAGCCGGAATCGGAAAAAATTTGATCAATCGTGCCCGCGTTACCGCAATGCAATAAGCCGATTGTGTGTGAATCGGTCCGCCCGGGTGAGCGTCAGTAACCTTGCCACCGCACTCCGTGCGAGTTGCTAGGGCGCAAACAACGGCCTAAAATTCTGCCGAATGGATCCATTGAGCGGCGAGCGCGAGTTCTAAGTACCTGTATTGCTGCTTGGCGGCCCGTCGGGCCTGCAAGCACATCCTCCGGCACGCGATGCCGCAAAGGAGGATACGATGGCTGTCATTGCCATGACGCGCGAAACGGCGACGCGCGGAAGCGAAGTTGCGGCGGGCCTCGCAAATCGATTGGGGCTCGCTATTGTTCACCATGAGATCGTCGAGCATGACATCGCCGAACGAGCCGGCATGCCGGAAAGCGAGGTGCATCGATTTCTCGAAGGCGAGACGTCGTTGCTTGAGCGGTGGACGCTCGATCGCAAGCGAATGTCCCGGTATACGGCTCAAGAAATCCTGGAACTGGCGGCAAAGGGAAACGTGCTGATCAGGGGCTGGGGCGCCACTTACCTCCTGAAGTCCGTTCCGCACGTCATATGCGTGCGTATCTGCGCCCCGATGTTATTTCGCGAAAGTGTCCTGATCGAGCGGCTCGGCGTTGGCATCGCCGCAAACGCACGGCGGGAAATCGAGCGCAGCGACGCTGCTCACAATGGAACAATACAAAGGCTTTTCGGCATCGACTGGGAGGATCCGTCGCTCTATGCGATCGTGCTCAATACTGCGCGGGTCCCGGTCGCAGATTGCGTCGAACATATCGTTCGCTTGGCGGAGAGCTCGACATTTCAGGAGACCGCAAGATCCCGCAGCGTGCTGATGGACCAGATCATCTCGCTTCGCGCGCGGACTGCCGTGGAGCGACAGTTCGGCGCCAGTTCCGCTCAAAATTGCTTTGACGTGCATGTTTTCAGCGGCAAGGTGCTGCTCACGGGAGCAACGACGGATGAACAGATGATCGTCGAAGCCGTGCGTTTGCTACAGGGCGTTGAAGGTGTGACGACGGTCGAGAGCAAGGTCACCCATGTTGCATTCGTTCCGCATGAGGACTGACCGCCAATCTGCTCGCCGAGCTAGAGAGACAACGTAAAAGGAGATGGCCATGGCGAGCGGGTTGGACGGCAAGTTTGCTCTTGTCACGGGGGTTAGTAAGAGCGGACAGATCGGGGTTGCGGCATGCCAAGCGCTGGCTGACCTTGGCGCGAGTCTCGCGATCTCGGCTCGCAATCGAGCCAATGTCGAGGCACGAGCGGCCGAGCTACGCTCAGGCGGTGCTCGCGTTCTGGCGCTGGCCGCCGATCTGTCTAACGAGCAAGAAGTGAACGAGGCGTTCGATCAGATGATTCGGGAGTACGGTCGCATCGATATTCTGGTGAACTTGGCGGGCGGGCTCACACGTTACAAACCGGCGGTAGAGCACTCCTTGGAAGACTGGCAGCATGAAATGAGCAACAATCTTTTGTCGTCATTTTTGTGCTCGCGCGCCGCCTTTCTCCGCATGCGGGATAGTGGTGGGGGAACCATCATCAACTTCGCCCGTGCCGGACTGCCTCAGGCCAACATGGTCGCCTACAATTGCGCCAAAGCGGGCATCGAGGCGCTTACGAGAACGCTCGCACTCGAAGGTCGTGACGTGGGTATCCGGGTCAACGCTGTGGCGCCTGGACTCGTAGATACCGAATCCAACATCGCCGCAATGAAGCCCAAAGACCTTAAGCATTGGGCGAGACGTGATGATGTTGCTCAAGCTGTTGCGTTTCTGGCAAGCGACGCGTCTGCCGGAGTGACAGGGCAAGTCCTAGCAGTCACTGGAGGGGGCATTTGAGCCTCCGTAACGGCCGCAGATTGAGATACCCGTTGATGGTTGCCGCAAGATCTCGAGAGGTGACGCAAGATGGCAACCGTAAGAGATGTGCTCGAACAGAAAGGGCGTGAAGTCTACCATATTCATCCAGATGCTTCCGTGCTGACCGCACTCGAGATGATGGCGAAGCATCACATTGGGGCGTTGGTCGTCATCGACGGTGGCAATCTCACCGGGATCATCACCGAACGAGACTACGCGCGAAAGATCGTGTTGAAGGGTCGGACGTCTCCTAGAACGCTGGTGCGGGAGATCATGTCGACGACAATCATCTGCACCCGACTCGATCAAACCGTCGAAGAATGCATGGCGATCATGACCGCGAAGGCCGTGCGCCATCTCCCAGTCCTTGAGCACACGAACCTTATCGGATTGGTTTCGATAGGCGATTTAGTCAAATGCGTCATCGCAGATCAAAAGTTCATAATCGAGCAGCTCGAACATTACATCCAAGGGGGCCGCTGAGCATACCGGCTGGCTCCTCTGTAGCGCTGGCCGCCCAAGATTGTGGGAGACCCGAGATGCAAATCGAAGAAACAAAAGGTCGGTTTGGGTTTCACTTTTCAGCGGGCGATGACGACGCCCATCCGACAGCAGCTTTCGTCCAAATCTATGTGAAATCCAGCGCGATGAGCCGGGTGGCTGACCTACCCATTTCTCCGCATTTGATGACAGCAGCCGAGATTGATCGTTTTGTCGACGATGCGATATTGGCGCTAGAAGCCGTCCGGAACGATGCGAAAAGTGCGCTGACGATGGGCCAGCCGTGACGGATACGAGGGCTCAATTCCCTTCGCCCGCTCCAACGCTCGGATATTCGTCAAGCCAATCGGCCGTAGGCGCTGCACCCCGTTGAACGCGAATACTCAACAGCCGGAATCGCGCAAATTTCTCAACTGCGCCGGAAAACGCAAAATCTGATCGCTCCTCTGAGTTGGCAATTACCGGATTAACGCTATTAGCCATTAAAAAAATAATTTTTAGGACGGATAACGCATCGTCTCTATACTGGGGAATAGACGGGGGACACTTGGAGAAAAGCCAAGGAGTCCAGACGATGAAATATATTCTTGCGACTGCGGCCGCCACGCTTCTCTTGGGCGCGGCGTCTCTCCCGGCAACAGCTGAAGATACGCCCGCCGCAAACGGCTCAACTCATACCATGGGCGACAGCGGCAAGCTTCCGGCGAGCGGCGCCGTCACCAACCGCGTTCCGGATATGGGCGCCGGTACAGGCTCGAGCACCGGCACGGATGGCACCACCCACAGAATGGGTGACGACGGGAAACTCCCGGCAACGAACTCCATGAGCAACGAGGTACCTAAAATGACCTCGCCAGACGCTACCGATAAGTAACGAATTCCAAGCTCATCCTCATCGTCGCGATTGTGATCGGCGCCTCGTCCCGAAACGAGAAGGCCGATTACAGGCAACCGTTTCAACAGCGATTTTTTCGAAGTTCGGGAGGTTCGTAATGACAGCCAGACCAATGCTCGAGACGCGTTCGGAAGCGGCAGATCCCAGTTGGTGGGGCGCTATTCTCGTCGGCGCCATCTTCATTTTCGCCGGTCTCTTCGTTCTCGGCGATGTCGTTGCGGCGACCGTTATCAGTGCCTTTCTCATCGGCATCCTGCTCGCCGTCGCGGGAGTGGCCGAGGTGTTTCAGGCCTTCTCCGCCCAGCATTGGCGCGGCTTCGCCTTCAGACTTCTCGTCGGACTGCTGTACGTCGTCTGCGGGCTGATGCTCATGACGGACCCTGCGCGCGCCTCCATCATTCTCACTTTTGTGTTCGCGATTTCGCTAATCGCCTCCGGATTTGTACGCATCTTCCAGGCCTTTCAGTACTGGGAATGGTTCGGATCGCTTCTGCTCATCTCCGGCATAGTCGGCATCGTTGCGGGTCTTGTCATACTCGCGCAATGGCCAGTTAGCGGCTTGTGGGTTCTCGGTCTTCTGGTCGGTATCGATCTCATGCTCCACGGCGTGTGGTGGATCTCGCTCGGTGGCCGCTTGCGGCAGGAAAGAAGTTCCCTCCCGGCGTGACGCCGTCGGCAGTTGTTTCTTGCGGGTCCGGCAGGCGGGCGACGAGTTTTTGGGTCCAACGTGAGCGACGATGGCGACTAAAAATTCTAACGCCCGCCGGAAAGCCGGCCGAGAGTCCTGTTCGATCGATCTCGCCTTGCAGGGCGGCGGATCTCACGGTGCCTTTACCTGGGGAGTCTTGGATCGCCTGCTTGAGGAAAGCTGGCTTGATATCGACGGCATTTCCGGCACGTCTGCCGGCGCCATGAACGCCGCCGTACTCGTTGATGGCCACGCGGAAGGTGGCGCAGCGGGAGCGCGCGCCGCGCTGGAAAAATATTGGCGCAACGTATCGCACGCGGCTTTGCTCAGCCCCTTCCAGCGTACGCCTCTCGACGTGATGCTCGGACGTTGGACGCTCGACACGTCGCCGGCTTTCGTCGCGATGGATTTGATGTCTCGCTTGTTCTCGCCGTACGACTTGAATCCGGCAGGATCGAATCCGCTTCACGATATCCTGCTCCAAAACATCGATTTTGACCGGCTGGGGCGTGCGCCGATCAAGCTGTTCGTCACCGCGACCAATGTGCGAACGGGCAAGGGCCGCGTGTTTCGAAACGCCGATATCTCTCCTGAAGTCCTCCTCGCGTCCGCTTGCCTGCCGACGCTCTTTCAGGCCGTCGATATCAATGGCGAAAGCTATTGGGACGGCGGCTATTCCGGCAACCCGACGATCACACCACTCGTCCGCGAATGCACGTCCAAAGATACGATCCTTATTCAGATCAATCCGATCGAGCGGCCCGAAATACCCCAATCCGCGCGCGATATTCTCAATCGGCTCAACGAAGTTTCGTTCAATTCCGTTCTGATGAAGGAGTTGCGTATGATTGCGATTTTGCGGCAGGTGGCCAATGCTGGCGACTGCGAGGGCGCACTTTGGGCCGGTATGCGCATTCATCGCATATCAAGTAAGGCGATGGTCGCGCTCGGCTATTCCTCCAAACTCAACGCCGAGTGGCAGTTTCTGTGCATGCTGCGCGATGAAGGGCGCCGCGCGGCGGAAGCATTTCTAGAGACGGACGGAAAAAACTTAGGCCAACGGTCCTCTTTCGACCTCGACACTCTTCTCGAGGGAGTATGACGCTGTGGGTCTTGTCGGCATCCTGATCGGCCTGGGCCTGCTCGTCTTTTTTGCCTTCCGGGGCTGGACCGTACTCTTGCTGGCCCCCGCAGCCGCCCTCATTGCCGCTGCATTCGCGGGAGAACCGCTGCTCGCCAACTGGACGCAAACATTCATGGGGAGCGCGGCGCAATTCCTGGCGCAGTTCTTCCCGATCTTTCTGCTGGGCGCGCTCTTCGGCAAGCTGATGGAAGACAGCGGCTCGGTCGCCGCCATTTCCGGCTTCATGACCAAGAAGCTGGGAGCGAAGCGCGCGATACTCGCTGTTGTCCTGGCCGGCGCGATCGTTACCTACGGCGGCGTCAGCCTTTTCGTGGCGTTCTTTGTATTGGCGCCGATGGCCCGAGCGTTGTTTCATGACGCTGGAATTCCGCATCGGCTCATGCCGGCCGCGATCGTCCTCGGTACTTCGACTTTCACCATGTCCGCGTTGCCGGGAACACCCGCGATCCAGAACGCGATCCCGATGCCGTTCTTCGGCACCACACCGTTCGCCGCTCCCGGCCTTGGCATCATTGCGTCCGCCATCATGCTCGGCTTTGGCCTGTGGTGGCTCCGTCGCGCCGAAAACGCAGCACGCCGTGCCGATAAAAGCGGCGGCGCTCCGGGCGCGGACGTCGATGCGGCGGTGAATAATGAACTTGTTCGCGAACTCGCAACGACCGCACGGGAATTCGATCCCGCCGAAATCCATCGGGGCCATCGCAGCAAAGCCTTGCCGCCAATCGCCTTGGCCGCGTTGCCTTTGATCGTGGTCGTGAGCGTCAATTTTCTGATGTCGATGTTCGTCCTGCCACGCTTGAACGCTGATTTCTTGGCCGATCCCCGGTGGGGTTCGACATCTCTTTCGGCCGTTGGCGGTGTGTGGGCCGTGGTCGTCGCGCTCTTCACCGCGACTTTGACGCTGATCTTCATCAATCGGGAACGTCTGCCCGCTCTTCGCGAGAGCGTCGACGCGGGAGCCAACGCCTCCGTCTTGCCTGCCTTCAGCGTCGCAAGCCTCGTGGGCTTTGGCGCGGTCGTGGCGGCGCTACCGGCGTTTGCGGTCGTACGAGATTGGGTTTTATCGATCGGTGGCGGTCCGCTCGTCTCCCTCGCCGTCGCGACCAATATTCTTTCCGCATTGACAGGATCGGCGTCGGGCGGCTTGACGATTGCACTCGATGCGCTCGGCCCGACCTATATGGCTCTCGCCGCACAGCACGGGATTGATCCGGCGCTTCTGCACCGCGTCGCCGTGATAGGCTCAGGAACACTCGACAGCCTGCCGCACAACGGCGCGGTCGTATCGCTTCTCGCCGTGTGCGGAACGACGCATCACGAAAGCTATTTTGACATCGTCATGGTCGCAATCGTCGGCGCAATCATTGCCTTGGCTGCAGTGATTGTTCTGGGCTCGGCGTTTGGAACATTCTGATGGGTTCCATGTCACGTGCAGACGCGCGGATCCAGTTGCATAGGAGGCACAAGGCAATGCGCCCGATCGTCGACCCGCGTCAGGGTGATGTCGAGGACGACGCATCAAGCACCAAACGGCGCACGCTCATTTCTTTGGCCGGAAGTCTATTGGCCGAAATAAGCCTGCCGAAACTCATCGCCGCTTGGGCAATACTGATTGTCTTGCCGGCCTTGTTGCTCGGAGCGGGGCCGCTGCTCGCGTCGATCTGGATCAGTTCCGTCTCGTCGAAAGCGGCTGAAATTTATACGGGCCTGTTGGCTCCCATCCTTTTGGCAATCCTTATTGTCATTGGATGGTTCGGCGGCAAGCCGCTGTGGCGCCTGATCGAGGCAAACTTCTGGTCGTTGAACGCGCTCGCTGTTCAACCTGCCTATGCGTTGTCACGTGAAGGGCTGCGCCAATTCGCGGAGCGCTTTCTGCCGGCCGATGTCGACCAACGCTCGCGCGACATCGCACGCGCCGTCAGCGCCGCCATATCGGGCCTTTTGATCTGCGGCGTGTCCGTATGGATTATCGCGCTCGCTTGGCCGGGTACGCGCTGGACCGGATCGCTAGCTGATCTCTCGTCCCCATCAAATCTTGCGCACATCGCACTTCACAATAGCGTCGTCATCGTCGCCGCCTATCTGGCCGTCGCTGGCTTGGTTTGGGGTTTGGCGGACACCGTGATGCCACAGCCTCGCGATCTTCCGCGCTATCCACCCGCTCCGGCGACGGGGAGAATTTGGCGGGTGGCACACCTGTCTGACATTCATGTCGTCGGGGAAAGATTCGGCTTTCGCATCGAGGGCGGACGTTCCGGTCCGAGAGGCAACGAACGCCTGAAGCAAACGCTGGCAAAGCTCGACGCACAACATCGAGACCGCCCCCTCGATATCATCCTGATCACCGGAGACATCACGGATGCAGGACGCTCACCGGAATGGGCGGAATTCATCGACGCGCTGTCACCTTACCCGCATTTGGCGGCATTGACGGTCATCCTCCCCGGCAATCACGACCTCAACGTCGTTGACCGCGCCAATCCGGCYCGCCTGGATTTGCCGACGAGTCCCAAGCGGCGTCTGCGTGAGATCCGGGCGCTCTCGACGATGGCGAGCCTGCAAGGCAATCGCGTGCATGTCGTCGATGATGCGACGGGAAAACTTGGCGCAACGCTGGAAGAATTTCTCAGGCCCCACGCTGAAAAGATCGCCGAATTCTCAGACCGGGGAACAATGCGCCTGTCGTGGGATCTGGCGGGACTGTGGCCTGAGGCGTTTCCCATGGTGCTACCTCCGGACAAGGAGGATGGGATCGGCGTCATACTTCTCGATTCAACCGCCGAGACGCATTTCTCATTCACAAACGCGCTCGGCTTGGTGACGCAGGAGCAGACCCGCGCCATAGAGAAGGTCGCCGCGCAATTTCCGAACGCCCGTTGGATACTCGCGCTCCACCATCACATGGTCGAATATCCGAAGGCCGCGAAGGCAATGTCCGAACGTATCGGCACCGCGCTCGTCAACGGAACCTGGTTCGTACGCCGCATGCAGCGACTGTCAGGCAAAGCGATCGTCATGCACGGGCATCGCCATATCGACTGGATCGGTCTTTGCGGCGGCCTCGTCATCGTCTCGGCGCCATCGCCCGTGATGGACGTGACGAACGACCGGGATACCTATTTCTACATCCACAATCTCTGCATTGGCGCCGATGGCAATCTCGCATTGCTCGAGCCCGAGCGCATCGATCTCAAGGCAGACAATGATTTGTCGGTCGCGGCGCCTACCCCCAATTAGTTCGAGGCGCTCCGAAAAGATCGGCAATCCATCGCGTCGACGGATGCTCCTCGCAAAGCGTGAGAAGAGCGATCACGATAGGAACGCCGATGAAGGCTCCGGAGAGACCCCAAAGAAAGGTCCAGAAAAAGACCGCGAACAAAACGACGAAGGGCGAAATCGACAACGCGTTGCCGACGAACCGCGGCTCCAGATAACTGCCCACCACGAATTGAATGACGTTGAGGCAGGCGAACACAAGAACCGTCATCTGCCAAGATTCGAACTGTGCCATCGCGAACACCGTCGGAAAGACAGTCGCGATAAACGGGCCTATGAACGGGATGAAGTTCAGCGCGAATGCGATGACGCCCCATTCGGGCGCAAGTGGCAGCCCCGCCAGCGATGCGAACGCCCACACCAGCAGGCCCGTGACGACGCTCATCAGCGTCCGTACAAGCATGTACCGCCGCAGCTTGACGGCTGTCTTTGCGCCGCCGGCAAGCAGCACTTCGCCTATTTTTCCGTGCTTCCAGCCTTGGAGTTTAACGCGCGCGTCGTCCACCTCCAAGAGGCCCAGCAAAACGTAGATGAAGACGATGACCGAGAAGCTGACAGCCGTATTGAGGCCCGCAGTGACCTGCTGCGCAACGCGGATCAATTGGTCGACGTTGAAATAATTCGCCCACAGCCCGGAAAGCTCAATGCCATGACTTTCAAGCCATCCGGCGACCGAGCGATAAAGCGAATGCAGGCGTTCAGCGTCGCTGGCAACGAAACGGGCGACGCGAGCCGTCGCCCAGCCGACCAGTGACGCAAAAACGAACACCACGAGAATGGTTGCCATCATGGTCAATGCGAGGGCAACAAGCTGCGGAACACGAGTCTGCAGACCCTTCTGCAGCGGCCACGCGATCGCCATGATGAAGAGAGCGAAAGCCAGCGGTGCGAATACCGACTGCGCCAGCGACAGCGCGCCGGCTACCAGCACAACGGTGCACGCGCCGAGCATCGCAAGAAGCGTACGGTTAGCCGGGGACTGGGGCGAGTGTTCAGGAGCTATCACACGGGAGATTCTGAGCTTGCAGCTTCCGGCGGTCAAGTCATCCGTGTTCGAAGTCTGAATACTTTCTAATTCACCGGGTAGCTGCTTCTCCGCAGTTGCAGTTTCAACCGCGCGCCGAAGCTACTTCATACGGCGGACGCTGATAGCAGTTCGCTCTCGCGGGCAACGCGCTCGAACGCTTCCGCGATCGTCTTGATCCGGTATTGGCGCTCGCCGCCGTCCGTCGGAAGAACGCGCGTAACCTTGTAGAGCCTCGCCGAGGCCGCGAGCCCGCGCAGCGACGGAGAAAAATCGACCGTCTGCCCCACTCTGAATTTTGGAATGGACACTCTAGGATTGGACATTTCCTGCCTCCGCATCTCGCGCCAGAGCTGCTTCCAGATCGGCGGGTTCAATCTCAATGATTTGCCGCGATACGCACGCATCGTTCGACGGCAATTCGATGGTGGTCTTTACGCGCCTGTAGCCGATGAAGGACATGCCTTCGACAGGCTCCTGAGACACTTCGATTGCGTAAGTACCCGGCGGATAGTTCCCTTCGATTCCATCGAGGAAGAAGTGGCGGGAAAAGCTTACCGAAGAGCGGCGCGATGCACCTGTCACGATGTCGATCCGAACTGGATCTCGCAGCTACGACGATCGGGCGGCACGCCAGAACCCACTGCCTGCTGATTAACGACGGCGCGTCCGTGCGAGGGCCGGAATTTCATTAAACCTCAAATCACTGGTTTCGGGTGAGGCGCAGCCTCGGCGCGTCGATAGACGCTCCTCAAATGCACTGGAATGTTCTTTTAGCACCCTATCGCCATAAGACCTAATCGCGGCCGCTAGCCGAGCTTTGCATATCAAGTCGGCAGCAACGCGCGGTCAGCAACTTCGTCCGTCCACACGCGAAAACCTTCAAGTGTATTGGGACCGAACGTCGTCGTAATCGCCACGTCTGCCGCGTCCCGCCCGCGGGCGATCAGAACTCGACCAATCCGAGGAACATTGTTCCGCGGATCGAACGTGTGCCAATGATTGCCGAGATAAACCTCGAACCAAGCCGCGAAATCTCCGGGCGGATAAGGCGGCGGCGTACCCGCGTCACCGAGGTAGCCGGTGCAATATCGTGCCGGGATGTTCAGTGCTCGGCAGAACGCAATGGCCAAGTGCGCATAATCGCGACAGACCCCGCGACGCTCTTCATAGGCTTCGGAAGCCGTCCTCGTGACGCGCGCATGTTCGTAGCCAAACGCGATATGATTATGCACGAAATCGCAGATCGCCTGAACCCGCCCCCGGCCCGGTGTCGCGTGACCGAAAAGACTCCACGCTAGATCCAACAGCCGGTCGCTGTCGCAGAAACGGCTGGCGAGAAGGAAAACAAGCGCGTCCTCGGGAAGCTCTTCGACCGGAACCTGCCAAGCATCGGCAATCACCTGATCGGGAAGGCCGGAATCCCTCACAATCGCATCGGTCGAAATTCGCACACGTCCCGCGGGCGCGACGATCCGGCTGCACCAATTGCCAAACCCGTCGCGATAGCCGGAGATCGGGACCGAGGGACTGACAATGATGTGGTCCGGCGTCGCTAGGTCGGAAACGCGCGTGTAATGGATGTTGAGCATCAAAATGGCAGGTGTCGGTTGAGGGAACATGTAGTCCAGCTCGTAACCGACCCGGAGCTTCATCTTACCATCCCTGAACTCGACTTGCCTCGATGCGTTCAATGCTGGGCTAGGTCGGCAAGCGCGTGCCGTTTGAGACCCGAAAGATCGCGCACGCCGTTCGCCGATGCCTCTATGACGCGCAGGGCGAGCATGAGGCACATGCTGTCGGCCAGCGGCGCCGAGTTCGGCTCATCCGGTTGATTTTGAATGTCGAGTAACGCCGCGGCATATGCACGATAGCAAAGTGCGAATTGATCGGGAGTGAACGGGGGTCGGGCGTACATGGCTTCCTCCATGGGCAGGCGGGAGCACGAGCATCTCTCAGCCATCGACGCCGGCGGAAATTTGCCGATGATCGAATGACCTTGCGCGGTTGTGGCGCGTATAGCTACCTTTTTTATTTTTTTAGTCGAACGGCGCGCCGGCCGGCACGAACGAAACGGCCGACGCACATGCAATTATCCAATGCTCAAACGAGACGCTAACCGATCACGCCGGAACTCGATGAGCATCCAGATCGATGATGTTGTCGCCCGGCGCGTTGATGGCGGAGAAGTCCGTCACCTTGTTGCTGTCGCAGACATAGAGCCACTTCGCGTCGAAGAGTTCGCCGTCCCGGATGAAGCCGAGAATGGCTCCATGCTTGGGACGCCAGAAAAGCGTCGGTGGCAACGCCGTTCCCATTTTGACCCAATTGGGCTCGACGTATTCTCCGACAGGCTTCCAGTGAATCATTGTCTGTCCTCAGCTTCCTTCATTATGAACGCGGCCGGGCACAGAACCTCGGCGAAGTCGATACGAAGGTACGGTTATAAGTCTCTTCCCGCCAGGGTGTCCTGACCGAATATCGAAGCAAAGCGATGGGATTAGCCCGATCCGCTTGACCCTGAAGTCGTCCAATCGTTGGCGCGCTTTTGCTGCCGCTCAAGCGCAAAGGTGGATGTTTCCCTACGCCTTAAAACGAACTATGCGCTTTTCGGGAACCAATTGAAACGGGGCGGATTGAGCCGTCTCGCGAGAGCCAGCTGACAGTTTGGCATTGCACAATCGACCCCGAACCCCCATTTATAGCTCATGTGGAACTATCCGAAGCCCGTCCAGCATCAAGCGGCAATTGATGCCATAAAGCCCGAACGCGATCGCGAAGCTGCAAAATCCAGAGTTGCTGAAGCGAAGCTTCGTCGTCAACGCGAGGCTATTCAGGCCATCCAGGAGCGCGAATCCGAACGGCTCGCCGTCCAGACCAAGACGCAACGTTTGCGTGCCGAACGTCTTGCACGCGAGGCTCTCGAACCGCCGCCCGTCAAGAAAACGCGGACCGCCACAAAGAGCATCGCCGAACGCCCCGTTAAGCAGGCCAAGCGATCGACTTCAAAGTCGTGAAGCCGAATTAGACCGCTGGAGTGCCCGTGCCGAAGTTTCTCGAATGCACTGACTTGGCCACCGGCGAAGCTATCAACGTCAATTTCGACAACGTTGAAGTGTTCGAGAGGGCTGATCAATCGGGTCGGTCGGGAACGAAAATTAGCTTCGTGGGCGGCCGCTATATCTTCGTCCAACAGACGACCAAGCAACTAGTCGACAGCGTTAACGGCGACCAGTCCTAACATTCTTGGCTGATACTCATACGGCTCGCATCGAGATGCGGGCCGTTTTGCTGCGCCCTCTGGCCTGCGCATGGCGGCCGGCTCGCCGTAGGCGAGTCGCTATGCGCCGAAAAGACTCTGACAGTTTCAAAAAGCCCAATTGTACATCTTGAATTATTCGTTTTACGGGCTCGGAGTTTCACGCTTAGCCTTTCCCTCATCCTTGTCTTCGGGGCGACGAAGGGGCTTTGAAACTTCGAACACGGGGACGCGGTCCGTCGATTTCTCCAATCGAAATCGGCGAGCCCGCGAGATGGGAAACGCCTAGAAGGTAACGCAATGAAGCACGGCACGTGGACCAACTGGTACGGCAATCAAAGCTGCAACGCTTTCGTCGCCGACGCCCAGACGGAGGATGACATCGTCAAAGCGGTGACGTTCGCAAAGAACAAAGGCTTGAAGGTCCGAGTGGCCGGAACTGGCCATTCCAACGTGCCCCTCATACCCAACTCCGGCGTCGTCATCCGCACCGATAAGTTGAAGGGGATCGCCGCGCACGACTTCGAAAATAATACCGCGACCATTTGGGGCGGCACGAAAATTCACGATATCGGCGACGCTCTGTGGGAGCTCGGCCTCGGCCTCAGCAATCAAGGCGATATCGACACGCAAAGCATCGTTGGAGCGATATCGACAGGCACTCACGGCACAGGCCTGAGTTTAAAAAACCTGTCGTCGATGGTGGACGCGCTGCGCATCGTTGATGCCACGGGAACCGTTCGCACGCTCGACGACAGCAATCAAAACCAGATGCGAGCGGCGCGCGTGTCCCTGGGTCTTCTAGGTATCGTCACGCAGGTCAAGATGAAGGTGACAAAAGCCTATCATCTCCACGAATGGGTCGGCCTGATGCCCTATGAGGCCGCCGCCGAGATCGAAAACGATATGATCAAGAAATACCGACATTTCGGCTATTTCTGGTGTACGTCGGCGCCTTCGGTAAAGTGGCTTGGTGTGCCGACAGAGATCAACCCGGAGCGCTTCGACGACTGCGCTTACGTTCGCATCTTCGATCCAAATCCGATCGATGTGGGCGAGCTTTCAAATTACGAGATACGCCGTCGATACGACCGGAGCTACAGAATATACCCCGAGGTCTACACACCCGACTTCCACGAGATGGAATACATGGTTCCTCTCGACGTCGGCGTGGAATGCTTCAGAGAAGTGAAAACCACGCTTCGCGATCTGTTCGAGGTGGTGACAGTCCCCGGCGAGGTGCGCTACACGGCCGGCGACGATAATTATCTCTCCGAATATTACGGCGGTCCGCGCATCGCAATTTCTGCGTCCGGCAGAATGGGCAAGGAAGATCTCAACTTCTTTCGGGCGCTCGACAAGATCTTCGAGAAGTACGACGGGCGTTCTCACTGGGGAAAGATTCACTTTCTAAACCGCGAACGGCTGGCGCGTGTCTATCCGCGCCACGGAGACTTCGTATCCGTGAGGCGCGAGATGGATCCCGAGGGCATGTTCCTCAACGACTATCTTGAACCGCTCTTCGGTTAGCACGGGGTCAAATCAGCAAAAATGAAAACAAAATCCGAATGGATCGACGCCGCTGCTCGCTTTCAAGCCGAAGCAAGATCATTCGTCGACGGCCGCTTCGTGTCATCCCCGAATGCAGCAACACTCGAGCACGTGAACCCGGCAACTGGTCTGCCGCAGTACGCGCTCGCCCTCGCCGATGACGAACTTCTGAATCGCGCCGTCGACGTCGCGCGCCGGCGCTTCGACGATGGAGCTTGGTCGCGTTGCCATCCAAGCAAACGCCGGGAAGCCTTCTTAAAGCTCGCGGCGCTGATAGAAGAAAACAGCGAACGCCTGGCGCTTTGCGAAACGCTGGACACCGGCAAGGCGATCCGGGATTCATTCCTGCGCGATGTTCCAGGCTCGGCCACGACATTGCGGTGGTACGCCGAAGCCGTAGACAAAATCTACGGCGAGACGGCGCCAGTCGGACCCGGCGTCCTCGCCACGATCAATCTCCAGCCCGTCGGCGTTGTGGGAGCAGTCATTCCTTGGAATTTCCCGATTGAGACGGCCTTCTGGAAAGTCGCGCCCGCACTCATCCTCGGTAACTCGGTCGTTCTGAAGCCCGACGAAAAATCATCGCGAAGCGCATTGCTATCGGCGGCGTTGGCCGTGGAAGCAGGAATTCCCGAAGGCGTCTTCAACGTCGTAACGGGTGGCGCCGAGCTGGGACGCGCCATGGGCCTGCACCCTGGCATCGACGCGCTTTCGTTCACGGGCTCGACGGAGGTCGGCAAAAAATTTCTCGAATATTCCGCACACTCCAATCTGAAAATGATCAGCCTCGAGTGCGGAGGCAAGAGCGCGAACGTCGTGTTCGCCGATACCGCCGACCTCGATCGCGCGGCAAGTTCCGCAGCCGCCGGCATCTTCTTCCATCAAGGACAGGTTTGCTCGGCGAATAGCCGGCTCTTGGTTGAAGACAAGATCGCGGACGAGTTTGTCGAAAAGCTTCGGAAAGAAGCACTCGCGTATTCACCGGGCGCTCCACTCGACCCCGAAACGCCAGCCGGAACGATGATCGGAACATCTCACCGCGACGCCGTCCTTGCCAAGATCGCTGGCGGCAAACGCGACAGCGGCCGCATATTTGGAGGCGTAACGAAAACCGTCGAAGGCTGCGATAACTTCATCGAGCCGACGATCGTCACCGGTCTCGCCGAGACGTCCGAACTCGTGCGCGAAGAAGTATTCGGCCCTGTCCTCTGCGTTCTTCCCTTCAACGGCGAAGAAGCCGCCATACGCATGGCGAACGATTCACCCTATGCCTTGGCAGCTTCCCTTTGGACCGGATCATTCAGCCGCGCTCACCGCGTTGCATCCAGGCTTCAGGCGGGCACCGTCAGCGTCAACGCCGTCGATGCGCTCGATCCGGCATTGCCGTTCGGGGGATTCAAGGGATCGGGCTTTGGCCGCGATCTCTCGCTCTATGCGCTGCGCAACTACGCCCAGCCGAAGGCCGTTTGGTTCGACTTTCGAGACTGACCGCAGTACCGCAGGCGGCGCGGCGGCGACGTCGCCTCAGGCCATCGTGACAAATCGACTGCTGAGATAGGGTTCCATGGCATCGGGCCCGCCTTCGCTGCCGTAACCGGAATCCTTCACGCCGCCGAAGGACACTTCCGGAAAACTCAGGCCATTGTGATTGATCGTCAGCATCCCGGCCTCGATCCGGCTTGCGAGTTCGTGCGCCGTCGCAAGGGACTTGGTATGAGCGTAGGACGCAAGTCCGTAAGGCAGACGGTTGGCCTCCGCAATCGCGTCATCCAAATCCGAATACGGATTGATGATCGCAAGCGGTCCGAACGGCTCCTCGTTCATGACGCGCGCGCTGATCGGCACGTGCGCCAGAACGGTCGGCTCGAAGAAATAGCCCTTGTTGCCGATCCGGCGCCCCCCGGTCCGCAAGTCTGCGCCTCTTTCGACGGCATCGGCGACGAACTCCGCGAGCGCAGGAATGCGCCGCTCGTTCGCCAGCGGACCCATCTGGGTGCTTGCGTCGAAACCGTTACCAACCTTGATGGCTTGCGCCGCTTGGACGAAGCCTTTCAGAAAGCGCTCGAAGACGGTCTCATGAATGAGAAACCGCGTCGGCGCGATGCAGATCTGACCGGCATTCCGGAACTTGATTTGCGCGAGCGTGCTGACTGCATTCTTGATATCCGCGTCTTCCGTGACGATGACCGGAGCATGTCCGCCAAGCTCCATCGTCACCCGTTTCATGTTGAGGCCAGCAAGGCTCGCAAGCTGCTTCCCGACGGACGTCGACCCTGTGAAAGAAATCTTCCGAATGACGGGATGGCTGATCAGGTAACGCGAAATCTCGGCCGGGTCGCCATAGACGAGATTGACGGCGCCGCGCGGCACGCCCGCGTCCACGAATGCGCGAACGACCTCGGCGACAGACGCCGGCGTTTCTTCCGGGCCCTTGACGATGACGGGGCAACCCGCGGCGAGAGCGGCCGCCAGTTTCCGCACGATTGCAACGATCGGGAAGTTCCACGGCGTGAAAGTCGCGACGGGACCGACCGGCTCCTTGATCAGAAGTTGACGCACGTGTGGCCAACGAGAAGGAATAACCTTGCCATACGTACGCCGGGCTTCCTCGGCGAACCACTCGATGAAGTCGGCCGACGAGTTGACTTCGAGAAGCGCCTCGGCGAGCGGCTTTCCCTGCTCGCGCGTCAACAGCGGCGCGATCGTGGCCGCCCGCGCTCGCAGCGTTTCGCCGGCCTTGCGAATGATCTTCGATCGCTCCGGAAGCGGAATTGCAACCCATGCAAAAGCGCCGGTTTCCGTCGAGGCCAATGCCTCTTCGAGATCACTCACAGTCGCGTGCGCGACGGAGCCGAATATCTCTTCCGTTGCGGGATCGATAACGCGGATCTTCCGGCCGTCGCTACTATCGCGCCACTCACCGTCGATCAGAAGCTTGGTATGGACAAATGAGTCCGACGAATTGGCGGCCATGATGATCCCTTAACGTCCTGCGACGCGTTGCTTCGCTTCGCCGTCTGCGGTGTGTTTGAATAGGAAACGTAGCATGTGGGTCGCGACAAGATCGGGGGCTTCGAGCGTGATCGCATGCTTCAAGCCGTCGAGAATGACGAGTTCCGAATTCGGAAGCGCATCGGCGATGAGGCGGTTCAGTCGTGGATTGCAACCACCGTCAAGCTCCCCGGTAATGACAAGCGCAGGCGCTGTGATTTCGTGGAGCCAAGGTCCCATCTCCGTCCCCGCATAAATGTCGAAGACATTCATGAAGATTTCGGGAGGCGTATCGAGAACCTGCTGGGCGCGCCGGGCGATGATATCCGGGCGCGCGGCACCGAATTCATCCGTGAACCACCGCGCCGTCATGGTGTTGAGCACAGCGCTAATTCCCTGCTCACGCAGCATTACGCCGAGACCCTTCACCTTCTCGCTGTCGTCTTCCGTGCGGAACGCGGCGGTCGACAGAAGCCCAAGCGACTGAACGCGATCCGGAAAGCGGCGGGCATAGGCCGGTCCGATCATCCCGCCGAGCGAGTGCCCGGCGAAATGCGCACACTCGATACCGAGCTCGCTGCGAAGCGCCTCCAGATCATCGACGAGATCGTCCAATCCGAAGCGGCCCTCGGGTATCGGAGACTGGCCGTGGCCGCGCAGGTCATATGAAACGCATAAGAAATGCTCTTTCAAATGATCGACGATCTTTGCAAATCCGGTTCTGCGCGCGCCGATGCCATGGATGAGAAACAGGGCCGGACCTTCGCCCTCGATCGTGTAATCGCAGTCGATTGCCATCTTGCGCGCCTCAGCCGGATTTCGCTGGCTCGGACGCGCGATCGGAACAGAGCTCCCCCGCGACGGCCCAGTCGGTGGTATCTACCTCGGTGAAGAGCACGTGCACGGCCTGAGGCTTGGCTCCGCAGATTTCGACCATGCTGTCCGTCAGGCGTTTTGCGATCCGGCGCTTCTGGTCGTTGGTGCGGCCGGGAAATATTTCGACCGTAATGATCGGCATGGGAAGTCTCCTGAAATTTTTTGTCGATGTTCTGCGTTGCGACGCTCAACCGGACTTTGCGGGCGTCGCCGTGGGCGCGGGAGTGCGCAGCGAGAAGAGCTCGCCGGAGACGCCATAATCGCCGGGGTCCATGTCTTGGAAAATCACCTGCACCGCTTGCGGCTTCAGTCCGCAGACGTCGGTGACTGTGTCAGTGAACGCCTTCACCAGGCGCTGCTTCTGATCAGGCGTCCGCCCTTTGAACATTTCAACTCGGATAATGGGCATGCGTAGTCTCCTGTCGTTATGCCGTTCGAATTGCGTGCTACTTTTGCGCAGCGGTGGATGATCGCGAGGTCGAGTGATCGGGCTCCCACTCGCTCCAATGCTGGGCATTGTTGCCGATGGGAGCGATGCGGCCGCCGTCCGCGGTATCGCAATAAAGCCCGAAGTTGCCGGTGGCTTGCTCGCGAAAGAACCGACTAAGCATGCCTTCGATCATGTCACCGTTGACGAGCTTCCACGGTTCGTCGGCCTCTCCGAATGCGGCGATCACCGTACCGTCGGGAAGCGTTCCGCACCGAACAGGCGCCGTCGCTTCGACGGTGAAGATCATCGTCGTTTGAGGTTGTCCCTGCTCCTGAAAGACGGAGTAGGGAAAGAGCGGAGTGGCCTCTATGCCAACACGCCGGAAGAGATCGCGAATGACGCTGCTATGGCGCTCGCCGGGACGCAGCGGCGCCAACGGAATTTCGAATTCGGAAGCCCCCGGACGCCGGCAGAGAACGACACGGCCGTCATTCGCCAGAAGTCCGCCGACGAGCAGCGGCACCCCTAATTTTTCGAGCGACTGCTCCGCGAGGCCGAAGGCCACGTACCCGCCTCTGAAATATCCCAGCGGCTGCCCGGCACCGGCTTTGAAACTGCGTACCCGGCTGATGAGAACGATGTGATCACCCGCTTCGACAAGCTGCTCGCGCGTACAGCACAGCGTAGCGAGACTGCGTTCAAGGACCGGAGGATCGCCCGAGCTCAGATTGCCGAGTGCTTCGATTTTGGCGGCCCCACGCGACGCGAAAGCACTCGCGAGATCGCGCTGCCAGTCACCCAGGATGTTGATGCTATAAGTATCCGCGCGTGCGAACGCTTCCAAGCCCGAAGCCGTTTTCGCGATGCAGACGAGCACGAGCGGGGGATCGAGCGAGACGGAGGTGAAAGAATTTGCGGTAAAGGCGCGAAGTTCGCCCTGCTCATCGCGCGTCGCGACGACGGTGATCCCGGTCATGAAGCTGCCGAGCAGATCGCGAAACTGCCGGCGATCGCAGATCTCCGCGTCGACCCAATCGGCGCGATGAACAAAGCCATCCTGTTGAGGTTGCTGCATGCTTCCCATCATTGCACCGCGATCCGCCGCATGAAGCGATCCGATATCATCGCAATCATCGCGATGCTCAGGCCCGCGAGCAGCCCCATCCCCGAATCGGCCTTGCTGAGCGCGATGTAGACGTCCTGTCCAAGACCACGCGAGCCGACGAGTGCGGCGATCGCCAGCATCGCGAGAGCCGCCATAATCGTCTGGTTCAGCCCGAGGATGATATCGCTCCTCGCAGCCGGAAATTTCACGAGGAAGAGCAGTTGCAGCGGAGTGCAGCCGGCAAGATGGCCGGCATCGATCTGCGTCGCGGGCACATGCCGCAACCCCTGTTCCGTGTATCTGGCCATTGGCACGATCGCGTAAGCGACGATCGCGATATAGCTCGAAAAATCGCCGACTTGGAAAAACATGATCAGCGGAATGAGGATGACGAATGGCGGAATAGTTTGCAGGAAATCGTTCACCGGCCGCATCGTGCGCGATACCGGCTCATATTCGGCTGCGAGCACGCCGAGAAAACCGCCGAGCACGATCGCTGTGATGATCGACGCCGCCATCAGGTAAGCCGAGAACATCGTCGACGGCCAAAAACCGCTGACCGCTATCGCCATCAAGCCGCCAGCAGTTATCGCGGCGAGGCGAATGCCACCAAGCCACCAACCGACCAGCGTCAGCCCGGCGATCAGCGGTAGCCACGGCATTCCAGTGAAGCCCGTATAAAGCAGAAGCCCTGTGAACAGCACGCCGAGAGCGACGCCGACCTGTTGACGGAAAGCCAAAACCAACGCCGAGCCGCAGAAGACTGCGACGTAGATGGCCACGAGCGCAGGGCTCAATTCGAAACCCCAGATCGCAGGCGTCATCGTCCTCATCAATCCGATGCGGAGCGGCAGGAGAAAGTACGTCGTGATGACGCTTTTCAGAGTTGCTGTGACCGTTGAGAGATAGACGCTCACGGACATCAGGGAGTCATTGAGAACTGGCGCCAGATAGCCGCGCATCGAGAGTTGTGCAGGCGACGGCAACAGCGGCGCGATGGCGACCCAGACGATTGCACCTGCGAGGAAAGTCAGTCCCCAGAAACTTTTCCCGGATAGTTTGCTTTGCGGCTGCCGCTCGCGCACGAACGCCGCCTCGCTGACCCGATCGAGCAGAATGGCAAGCAGCGTGACGACCAGCCCCGCGATAATGCCGTTGCCGAATTCGGCACGGCGAGCCGCACGCAGAACTTCCCAGCCGATGTCCTCGAAACCGCCGATGACAGCGGCAAAGATTACCATGCTGAGGGTTGCCATGATGGTTTGATTGAGGCCCATCAGAATCTGGCGCGTCGCTGCCCCCAAACGCACCAGTGCAAACATCTGAAGCCTGCTGCAGCCCGCGATCTCGGCGGCTTCGATCGTCTCGCGCGGCGTCTGATCCAGACCCACCTTCACGTTGCGGGTCATCGGAGGAAGCGCGAAGAGGACGCTCGCGACAAGCCCGGCCACCGGCCCGAAGCCGAAGAGCACGATCAATGGCGTGAGATAGGCGAACGCCGGAACGGTCTGCATGACATCGAGCACGGCATCGACGGCTGCCGCCACGTACCGGTTCGAATGCGCGAGGATGCCGAGAGCCGCCCCGAAAATGCAGGCAAGCGGCAATCCCAGAGACACCAGCGTGAGCGTGGCGATGCTTTCCTTCCAGTACCCGGCAAATACGATGTAGAGGCAGGTCGCAGCCGTGAGCGCAGCGAGCCCGGGTCCCGCAATCCGGAATGCGCCGAGTGTCAGAACGACGACCATCACGCTCCACGGTATATCGAGGAGCACCGACTGCAACGCCTTCAGCTGCCAATTGAGCGCGTCGCCGACGACGCGAAACAGCGTGCGAAACTCGGTGCTAAATCCGGTAATAGCGGCGTTGGTCCAATTCGAGACCGGCAAGCTGAACGATGCAGGTACTTGTCCGAGCCACGAAAGCTCACGTCCGAACATCACGGCAAGAACTGCCAGCGCGAGCGCCGCGAAGCACCCGAGCGCAGTCAAAGACTGGCGATTTGGAAACGCCTCAAGCATGACCGCTGTTCGTTCGCCCCAGGAAGGACTTTATGAGGTTGTGATCGATTACGCCGGCCATGGTCCCGTCGGCCTTGCGTACTGCGACCCGCTGCGCACCGCCTAAGAAGCATTTGAGGGTCGACTCGATCGACTCGTCGGCATTGACGACCGGATCGCCTTGCGGGCTGAACGGCTCTTTCACCGGCACCGCGATTTGGCCTGCCTTGACGACGCGTAACGCCGGCACGTCTGCAACAAAACTCCGGACGTAGTCGTCCGCGGGGTTCAGGAGAAAATCGAGCACCGAGCCGATTTGAACGATCTTGCCGTCTTTCATGATGGCGATGCGGTCGCCAAGCCTCGCAGCCTCGAGGAAGTCGTGCGTCACGAAGATGATCGTCTTGTGAAGCTTCGCCTGCAGCCGAAGGAACTCGTCCTGCATTTGTTTGCGAATGAGCGGGTCGAGCGCGCTGAAGGGCTCGTCCAGGAACCAGAGATCGGGATCGGTGATCAGCGACCGCGCGATGCCGACGCGTTGCTGTTGACCGCCTGAAAGTTGATGCGGGAAGCAGTCCTCGCGTCCCGCCAGCCCCACGAGTTCGAGCATGCTGCGCGCCTTCGCCAGCCGCTCGGTGAGGGCCATGCCTTGAACACGCAACGGAAACGCTACGTTATTGATAGCCGTCAGATGGCCCATCAATCCGAAGTTTTGAAAGACCATGCCGATTTTTCGGCGGCGGATTTCCGTGAGGTCAGCCCGCTTCGCCTGCAGGAGATCAAGTCCTTCGAAGCGAACTTCGCCCGCTTCAGGCTCGATCAGACGCGAAAGACAGCGCACCATCGTCGACTTTCCGGAACCGGAGAGCCCCATGACCATCAGGATCTCGCCGTTCCGGACATCGAGGCTGACGCCGGCGACCGAGGGATTGGCCCCCTCGGCGATGAGGCGTGCGATCTTCTCGTCGCGCGACGACGCCTCCGCGAGGATCGCGCGAACACGTCGCGCGTCGCCGCCATAGACCTTCCAAAGATCGCGGCAGGAAAGAATTGGCCCAGATTTCGCCGACCAGTTTTCTTGCGGCGCAGGGATGCTGCTCTGCGCCGCTTTCACCTCAGTGGATCGTGTAGGCAGAGTGTCGACGTCGGCGGAACCTTCGGCCAAGGCAAACATCGGTCCTCCGGCAACGGGAATGGTGGCCGATACGGCTGCTTTCCATGTTGCAAATAACTTCATTGCTAACCCTCGAAGCCGGATGACGCCTTTGCCGCCCGGCACTACTTCTCCGCGTCGGCAACCCAACCCTTCCAGGTTTTTTCGTTTGCCGCTAGCCAATCGGTGGTGACGGCGTCGAGGGAGGCGCCGCCTTCATCGATCTTGGTAATCATCTCGATTTGCTCGTCGTTCGTGAATTTCAGAGACGAGATGAGCTTCACCGCGGCAGGCCACTTCTCGGCCATCCCGACCCAGGCGACCTTCCTCACATCGCCACGAACGAAGTCGCAGTCGTATGTCGCATTCGGATTGAGGCCGACCTCAGGTTTGTCGAAACATCCATCCTGATAGGGCGGCAGCTCGACTTGGCGAAGATCGTATTTGCCGTAGACCCAGTGGGGCTTGTACCACATCACGAGCAGCGGCGTTTTCTTGGCGAACGCCGATTTGATCTCGGCGACGATCGCGCCTTCGCTACCGGCCGGAATTGAAACGAAGGGCAAGTCGAGAGCTTTTATTCTGTCCTTGTTCGTCGTTCCCCAGTCGGCGGGATAATCGAGGAACCGGCCATCCGGCGCCGTGTCGGGGGTCGCAAACACGGCCGCGCAATTCTTGAGTGCCTTCCAATCAGGCAAGCCCGGGCACGTCTCTTCCATATAGGCGGGATAGAACCAGGTCTCGACGGGCTTGATCCCAAGGCCGCCCACATCGACGACCTTCTTCGTCTCGAGCGCCTTATCGTAGGCATCGCCGATATTGGTCGTCCAGATCTCGAGCGCCGCGGTGACACTACCGTCTTGCAACGCCGTCATCTGCGGGAAATAGCCCGCCACGACGAACTCGACGTTGTAGCCCATGTTTTTCAGGATCTTCCCCGCAATGTGCGTGGTGATCGTCTGGCCGGTCCATTCGTTGATTGTAAGCTTGATGGGGTCGGCCGACTCCGGCTTCCAATCCCCGGCAGAGGCTGCCGCCGCGAACCCGGACGCCGCAGTCACTATCGCAAGGGCACGCGTGAACTTCCTGATCATGTCCGCTCCATTTCGGCTTGACGTTGAAGGCCCGTACAGTTCAAGGCACGAACCGCTTCCGCACTTTCCGCGGGAAGGCGGCTAGAAGCCAGAAGGGGTTGGCGCTCGGCTGAAAAATCCCAATCGTATTGCAGGGAATAGAATGGGTCGGTGAGAGTTGCGGGCATGAGCAGCGCGGAGCCGCCATCCACCGAATGAAACTCGATCACCGGAGTTCTTTCGTCAGCAGCCGACTGCTTTGCCGGCACCGCGCGGCGACTGGACCGCGCGCGGATGACGACGAGTTTGCGTTGAGGCGCTGCAGATGCCAATGCGTTACCTTATGGAGTTAGACCTGCGGGTAGAGTTTTCATTCGTCGCGACATGAGTGATTTATCCGATCTGCGCCGATGAGACGGCTGCATCCAGCCGCGCTTGTTTCGCCGGCTTGAAGTGGGGCATGATTTCCGTCGCGAAGCGTTCCATCATGTCGAGCATGTCCGCTTGCGGCAGACCGAAGCCCGAGCTCATGATGACTTCGTCAATGCCCGCTTCGGCATACTTCGACAGACTTTCAAGCATTCGCGATTTCGTACAGATCAGGAGATTGTCCATCATCTCCTCGAACTGCTGCTTGCGAGGCAACGCTTCGACCATGCCGTCGCGGAGAACACCCGGCCCGCTGAACACGTTGTCGAAGCGCTTATAATAATCGTAGACGGAGTGCCCGATGCGACGGGCTTCAGTGTCGTCGCGAGCCAGATAAATGACTCGCTGCAGCGACAGCTTCGGCGAACGCACACCCACCGGGGCCTCGCTCCTGCCCTTCCTGAAGGCATTGACCTGTTCGAGAAGCACATCGAACGACGAATTGAGTGGCGTCGTCTGAATGTCGTACCCGCGCTTGGCGTAATTATAAATCGCATCCGGCGTTATCGTAGCGATCATGATCGGGACCGGCCGCTCCGGGCGCGGCATCACGGTTATTCCGTCGAACTTGTAGTAAGCGCCGTCCCACGAGACGTTCTCGCGCGTCAGCAGCGCCTCGAGCACAGCGAGCGATTCCGCGAACTTCTTGGGCGTCTCCGAAAGTTCCACCCCAAGGCCGGTCAGCTCCGCCGCGAACGCTCCACGTCCCACGCCCAGCACCAAGCGGTTGTCGCAAAGAATGTCCGCCTGAACGACCTCACCGGCAAACACGCGCATATCGCGGATCGGCAGAACCGAGATCGAGATGACGACGTCGATGTTTCGCGTCAACGTCGCGATTTTGGTCGCCATCTGGAGTGGCGACGGGATGATCAGAAGGTTGATGAGGTGGTGCTCGGGGATCGAAACGGCATCGTACCCAAGGGCGTCGGCATGCACGGCTTGCTCGATCACTTCCCGATAAAGACGATCGCCGCCGTAGTCTTTTCTGGGAAGGAACGTCGTGAGGAAGTAGTTGAAGCGCATCCACTTATCCAACCTGCAAGCGACCATGCAGGGCACGTTATGAAGGCTTGAAAGATCGATAAAGCGATTTTATTGATATAAATCATTCGACTTTGTCGAACTGTCGATATCGCAGTGCAACACCCGCTCGTCGGCTGCTGCCTCAAGGCAAGGATCGTGTGGATGCAGATCGAAGCCCTCGAGACGTTCGTAAAGATCGCCGAAGCGGGGAATTTCTTTCGCGCATCGGAAGTGCTTTGCGTCACGCCATCGACCGTCAGCGCCCGCATCCAAATGCTGGAAGACAGTCTTGGCCAACGCCTGTTTCGCCGTTCGCGCACGAGCGTAACCTTGACCCAGGCAGGAAGCGTGTTCCTGCCCTATGCCCAGTCCGTCGTGCGCAACTGGCACAAGGCGCGCCGCGAAATAGCTTTGCCCAAAGGCTTCAACGGCATTCTGACGATCGCCGCGTCACCCGTCATATGGGGGGATCTGATGGCCTCCTACCTCGCGTCGTTTCAACGTCAGGAGCCAACCGTCGCGATCAACGCAATCGTCGCCGATCCCGCGACAACAGCGGCCAAGCTGAATGCCGGCGAAGTCGACGTCGCAATTTTTCATGAACCGGCGCTGAAAGTCGGCTGGTCGGCCACCAGGCTGCTGACGGATGAACTCGTGCTCGCGTCCACGATACGGCGAGAACTCGTCCGATGGGATCCGAAGTACGTGTACATCGATTGGGGGCGCAAATTCAGCGATGAGGTCTTTCGTGCCTATCCTGTCGACGACACGCCGATCGTAACATTCAGCGACGGCGATGCTGCACTCGACTATATCTTGCGTGTGGGCGGTTCAGCCTACTTGCCTCACCGTTGGATCAACGCGTTGCCGGGGCGGCTCCATCCCGTTCCCCGCGCGCCCGTGTTCGACGTCGGCATCTACGCTGTCTTCGACGCAGCGCTACTCGAAGCCGGCGACCGGCGGACTTTCGTCGATAGTTTCATCGCCGCCATCAACCGCGCGGAACAGATCGAGTTGGAATCAATTCCGTCGTCGGCAGCGAGGGCGCTTTCGAGCTTCGACCAGAAGGCCGGCACCCTGACCTGACAACGGCGTCCGCCGGCGGCTATTGGGGCACCCGACGGGGAAATTCGCCGGATCTGAGAATATTTACGGACGCAGTCTGAACGTACATATTGTCGACATATGAAATGCCCAAAGCATTTGCTCCAGCGCGTCACCGCTTTGCACTGATGAACGATAAAGAGGATCGCCACCGATGAAATTTCTGACCAAGCAAATACTCGTAGTTGTTGCCGCAGTAGCAATGCCATTCTCGGCGCACGCGGCTGACGCAGACGCCGGCATCGAGTTGGCGTTTATGCCGAGTGCGATGGACGTCACCTTGCTCAACGAAGGCGGCAAGTTCGTCACCGTCGACATGAAGAAACTTGCGAAGGGCGACAAGTGCCATTTGGAGAAGGATGCGGTCATCATGAAGGTCGGGCCGGGCGCTGCACCGGCGACGACTCGCGTTCGCTACGCCGCGCCAAATCTCAGTCATGGCGGTTGCCCGTTCATGACGGAGTTCGAACTTCCGGACGCCGACTACACCGCTGCCCGCGCCGCGTTCACAGCCAAGACGGATGAGGCCTCCAAGAAGGTTGACGATCTCAAGAAACAGCTCGGAGACAAGTGGAACGAGCTGACCACCCAGCAAAAACAGTAGGCCACACGGAGCGAAAGGCTGGCCTGCTATTTGGCCTTTCGCTTCCTTCTCACCGAGTCATGCCGCAGAAGAGAAATCAAATAGATCCCTAAAACGAATGGCACGCCCAGTGCCAAAACCATCTTGATATCCTCAAGCATGGTAGCCACCCCTCCAACGTAACCCCCATCATTTCTAGCACATGCACGCGCGAAAACGTCGAAGCGTCTCGTGATGCAAAGTAATTTATCCGCTCCCTCGCGTTTTCTCGGCACCTGATGTTCAGCATATCTTCAGCTAACGGATCATGCGTTACAAGCTTCCCCCGAGAAAGCGGCCGGGAAGACGTCACCGCCCCGGCCGCGAAACACGCCTTCAGCTGGCACCGATCAGCACCCCCGTAGCCACATGCATCGGTTGAACCAGAAGCCGCCCATGCCCCATTGATTGGTGCACATTTGCTGCACGGAATCGCATCCCCATGCAGGACCGCCCGGAGGAGGAGGCGGTGGTCCGACACCCGGCGGCGGAGGCGGCGGACCTCCCTGCGCCTGCTGAATCATTGGCGAGACAGTAGGCGCCGTCGTGAGCCTTGGCTCTGCGACTGCAACCGTCGCGATGACGCTGCTGCTGAACGCAATAAACCCGAACACAATTTTTCTCATTGCGCGTCTCCATTGCTTGAAAGCAGGAAGACTCTAACGGCGCACCAGAGGGAGTATGGAATTCGCGGCTTCCAAGCTGAACATCGGGTTCACAGTCGCTCTCCTTTGATCCGCAGGCCGCGGAAATTCTGGCGCTGAGAATCGAGCGCGCACCATTACCGAAGCCGGATTTTTTTCGAGCAGACACCATCGCCGGCAGAAGTTGTCGGCAGCGATCAACAGAAAGGGCCGGAAAGGCAAACCCTCCCGGCCCCGAAATTCAATTTTCGATTTTCCACCTATTGGCAGCCGCGCGATGCCATGCAGACGTTGTACGGCCCGCCACCAGGAATCCATTGCTGAGCACAGATTTGCTGCGCCTCATCGCAAGAGTTGTAACCTGCAGCCCATCCCGGACCTGGTTCAGGACCGGGACCACCCGGACGGTCGGGCCAACCGAACTTTTGAGCCTGCTGAACCATTGATTGAGCAGTTGGCGCAGTTGGAATCTTTGGCGCGGCGACTACGGCCGTCGCGATAACGCCGCTGCTGAATGCGATACACCCGAACACGAATTTTCTCATTAGGCCTCTCCTTCACTTGGAAGCAGGGAGACTCTAACGGCACTTCCAAAAGAGGATCGAAAACTGGACATCGCGCTGAACATCGGGTTCACCGGCGCTCACCTTTGGGCCGCTGTCCATGACGCGCCGCACACGATAAATCAACCAAAAACAAATTGCATTTCGATTGCCATCGAGGCGCTCGATCACCCGCATAAAAAACAGCTGGAGCAGATTTTTTCTTGTCATCGCGAATTCAAAACTTCAGACGCCGCATTAAAAAAAGGCCGGGAGGAAAAGCGGCCCCTCCCGACCTCGAAATTCAAATTTGCAGACCGCTGTTAGCAGCCGTGACGCCACATGCAGCGCCGGAATCCGGGGCCGCCCCACCCCCAACGATCGGCACAGAGATGCCGAGCACCGTAGCAACCGCCGTATCCATAGCCCCATCCAGGACCACCATAGAAACGTTGCCCGCCGTGCCAACGGCGGTGCCAGCGATAGTAGTCGGCTTTCTGCACCATGGATTGAGCGGCAGGTGCCTTCGTCGGGAAAGCTGGCTCGGCCAACGCCGACGTCGCGATCAAGCTGCTGCTGATTGCAATTAATCCGAACACGACTTTTCTCATTGGGTGTCTCCATTGCTTAGAAACAAGGAGACCTCTAACGCGAAAATTTGCAAAATGTGTGCGCTTACGAGAATGTATTCAAGCTGAACATCCGTTCACGGACCCGCCGCAATTTCTCGACGCCGCGGTCGTCGTGAAACGCCGAATGGAAGCCGGTCTTTTCGGCGAGTGCATGCCGCATCAAGGCGCCGGTTGCGTTGTAGAAGGATGAACCACATCCGGGTGAGCCGCCGGAGCCGGAGCAGGAGCAGGAGCATTGATCGCCGCGGGCGGGACCCTTGGATTCATCTGCCCATAATAATAACTTCCGGCCGCCAATGCGAACGCCACCAACAATAACGCGACAAGAACGTTCAACGTGTTGTCGGTTCTGCGAACGACTTCATCTAGACCTCGGCCTTCGCTCCACAAAGCCATGATCCAATCTCCTCGGTTAATGCTTGCTATGCGTCGGTCCGTCGAGCGCCACCGACGCAGCCGGGAATGCCGAAACAATGCCCGCGTCATCGGTAAGGATGCGCCCGTACATCAACACCGAAAAAAGCACGACGCCGAGAACGAATAAGGCAAGTACGCCGACAAGGATCACGCGTCGCGCATCGCGTCGCGCGATAGCTTCGTCTGCGACATCTATAAAATCGCGGTTTTGGTCTAACGCCATGGCGTTATCCTCCAAACGTTCCTCAGGAGAATAACGGTGCTGACTGAACGAGGTTCCTCGGAGCGCCCAGAGGATACTTATAAAGAAAAAGAGAGCGGACATTTAAGCCGCTCTCTTCTTTGAGCTTATCGCTCATGGACAGAACCATTTGGGGACGGCGCGGTTCTGTCAGCTGCCGATCAAACCTCGGGGTAGAGATTGCCATGTAGATTCATGGGCAACAACTACTCAGCACATACGCTGCTGTCGGCATCCGATAAGCAATCTGATTTGGGTACGGATGGTCAAGCCCAACCTGCGCGATACCTTGGTGCTGCGCTGCTGCGGCCACAGCCGATGCGGCCGGACGGCCACTCAGCGCGCGAAAACGCGCATGCGGGAACCACCAGTCATCAAACGCGTTTTTGGCTCCCGAGCGAGGCGTCAGCCCCGCTCGTTAGGGTGCCGGCTCGGTGCGGACGAGCCGGCATTCCGTTGGCTTAGGAACCACATGCAGAACACTTGTTACAGTTCGGACGAGTTGAAAAAGCTCGCGCACATCATCAATGAAATTCTCACTGAGGCACGAAGCCACCGCCCTGAACTTTCGACTGATGATGTCGTTCAGCGTCTCTGCGCCATTGCCGATCGAGGCGAGCGCGACATATCGAAATTTCGCGCCGCTATGTTGAACCAAGCAGCCTGAGAAGCCCCGCCAGAATACCTCGGAGGCGCGGCGGTTCGTTGGAACCGCCCGCCAAGGCCCTGATCGGCGATGTTCCGCGGTTGTGCTGCGGCCTCGAGGAACCCTCGTGTCCCTGACACGTTGCCTAGCGACGTGCGCCGGAACGTGCCACTGGGAGCGTGCCATGACCTATGAAAGCATTGCGGTAAGCAATAATCAGCCAGCGGAGCTTTTCGATGCGCGGTCCCGCATTGCGCGCCTCGAAGCCAAACTCGAGCAGGCCGACTATCTAATTGCCGAAGCGCTCGAGTCCGCTGTTGATTACGAAGACATGATCCGCAAACTGCAGATGGCCCAGCAAACGCTCAAAGAGGCATTGAGCCGGCAAAGTGATCTGATGCGGGCGTAAAAACCTGCAACGATCCGGTGTGGACGATACGATATTGGTACGGCAGCTCGGCGCAGTAGCGAACACCGGCCTTGTCGGCATCCTCCCACGACTCGAAGGCGCCATCGAGCAATCCAGTCCCTCCGCCAAAGCATCCCTCATCGTCACCACGGCATGACTGACACCACACGACCACGCGAAATTTTTCCATTACGTCACCCCGTAAAATGCTGTGCGCGAGCATGTTGAGCTCCATGCCGCGCCTGCTTTTCTTCTGATTTTGCTTCTGAATTTCGGATGAACGTCGCCGTGAGATTGGTTACCGCCGATCACGGATGTCGACGACAAGCGAGCAACGACGCCACGTGCTCAATGCGTGAATATGTGCCGCACGCATTCGTGCAATTCGGTCGCACCAACTTGAATGTACCTAACGGGAGCTTTATGTGGCCGAGTTCGTTACGAGGCCGCAACTACCTTTGAGTTTTAGTATGCCGAAGCATGCAGGAAAAATCCGGTTCGATGAGGTCAAGCATCAAGCCTCCGACGGATACTATGTTTTCATAGCTCTGATCTGCGTCGTCGCCTCGACAACGCTCGCGGTCCTCATAAGCCTCGGCATCGAAATGCTCGGCTGAAGCGTTGTCGAAGTGAGCATTGTTGCTCGAAAGTTTTATCCCAACACTAGCAACTGCGGCCGACCGGGGGACAATTGCGTCCTCGCATGAATTCGCTACTTTTGGATTGACGCGAGGCTCGTTTTCTCGCGGCCAATTCTGACAACGCAGCACGCCGGTTAAAACCAAATGACCCGTGTATCGAAAAAAAATAAGATTCTGGCGGGGATCGCTGGCCGCATCGTAGCCGGATTGATCAACGCGGTTAAAAAGACGTCGCGACCCGTCTACCAGCCCTCCACTTTTTTCGATGATCTGCGCGCCGAGGCACCCTTCATCATGGCGATGTGGCACGGCCAATTTATGATGCTGGCTGATCTCAACACGCGCGAGTACGCCGTGGCGGCGATGGTCTCGCGTCACGGCGACGGTGAGATCGTGGCGCACTTTTTGAGCAAATTCGGCATCTCGGCAATTCGTGGCGCCGGTGCAGGTCACCGAAAAAGGGATCGCGGCGGCGCATACGCGCTTCGAGCGGCAGTGCGGGCACTCGAAGAGGGGACCATCGTCGCGATGACGGCTGACGTTCCCCCCTCCCGGCCGCGCCATGCGGGCAATGGCATTGTTGCATTAGCCCGCCTCTCCGGCCGCCCGATCATTCCCGTCGCCGCCGCCACCTCGAGATTCATCGTGCTCAACTCCTGGAGCCGGATGACGATCAATCTTCCGTTCTCCAAACTCGCCCTTGTCGCCGGCGATCCGATTTTCGTCGCAGCGGATGCCGATGAAAACGAAATCGAACGCAAACGGCGCCAAGTTGAGAAGTCTCTGAACGCAGTGACGAGCAGAGCTTATGAAATAGCTCAGGCGGCCGAGCCGAGGATGGATGTGGAGCCGGCTGGCACGACGTCAAGTCGCAACGGCTGAATTAGCGCTGCGAAGTCACTCGGCTGCCACGCTTCGGCCCTTGTCCTCTTCGCGCTGGCGCAACCTTTCCTCTTCGGCTGCCATGTAATTGCGGACACGCGGAACGGCGTCGATCGTCTTCGCAAGCTGTATCTGAAAGACGACGAGGCCCCCGTAGCGGAAACCGGCTTCCGCCGCTGCCAGATAGTATTCCCACATCCGGCAGAAACGTTCGTCGAGCACGGAGGCGGCTTCTGCGCGCCTCGCCATAAACCGGCTTCGCCAAGCGGCAAGCGTATCGGCGTAGTGAAGCCGGAGGATCTCGATATCGGTAACGATAAGACCCGATCTTTCGATGGACGGAAGAACCTCCGCAAGCGACGGGAGGTAGCTGCCTGGAAAGATATATTTTGCAAACCACGGGTTGATCGCGCACCGGCCGTCGATGCGCCCGATCGAATGCAGCAACGCCACGCCGTTATCGTTGAGGCTCCGCCGAACGATGTCGAAGTAGGTATCGTAGTCCTTCGGACCGACGTGCTCGAACATGCCGACGGAGACAATTCGGTCGAATGACTCATGCAGCGCCCGGTAGTCTTCCAACCGGAAGTGAACCCGGGAACTGAGACCTCGCTCCCTGCCCCGCCGTTCCGCGACCTTCAGCTGCTCGGGCGATAGCGTCAAACCGGTAACGTCCGCGCCATCGATGTCGGCAAGATAAAGCGCCAATCCACCCCACCCGCTCCCGATATCGAGAATTTTAGCTCCCGGCGGAATGAGAAGCTTTGCAGCTATGTGCCGCTTCTTGGCCAGTTGAGCGGCATCCAAGCTTTGCCCGGGAGCCTCGAAATAAGCGCATGAATATTGCCGGTCGACATCGAGAAACAATTCATAGATTCGATCGTCGATGTCGTAATGGTAATGGACGTTTTTACGCGCCAGTCGTTCCGAGTTCCGCCGCGTCCACTGCCCGACCGTTGTGCGCAAGACATTGCGAAGGCGTCCGAACTGGGGCGGCGTCAGGCTGTGAAGGTTGCGCCCCAAGAGCTCGAGCAAATCGTAAACGGAACCGCCCGACACTTCTAATCGGCCATCGGTGAAAAGCTCGCCGAGCGCCATCTCTGGATGGAACAAAAGTTTCAAAGCCGCTTTTGAATCCGTCAAGCGCACTTTCAGGGGCAGGCCCGTACCGTCGCCGGCCGAGACGCGGTCACCTCCGGGAAATTCGAGCGTCAACGAGCCCTCACGGACGCATTGGCGTACAAGCGATTGCAACGCACGTTTCATCGGCCGGGCCGCATAGTTTGCGCACAAACGTTAAAAATAACGACCGGAAAGGCCCTTTGGTTCCTGGCGAAGGCTCCCCGGTATTCGGAACTTAGGCGACTAACTTCGGTTTTTCACGTGCATTGGATCAACGCAGTAAAATCACTCTAAAGGATTGTAGTTTGCCCCAGCGCGAAAAAAATTCCAAGCCGGAAGCCGATCGCCGGAAAGCGGAGCGCAAGAGCGGCGGACAGAGCCGGCCGAAACACCTCTGGTCCGCGGAGGTCACCGAGCACAGCGACGCACTCGATCTCGAAAACCACGTGTTCGCTCGCAAACCGGCGGAAATCGCCCAATCACTGAAGCGTTCAGCAGAACGCAGTCACCGGCGAAAAACGACGCCGTTCCAATCGGCGATGTCGATGCTCAACCTTTATATTAATCGTGCAGGCAAGAACCTGACCGCCAAACGCCGGCAGACATTGGATCGCGCCAAAGACGAATTGCGCAAGGCATTTGGCCGGACGAAATAATGAGACGAAATAATCATTTTCGCTTGTGCGTTACACACGCTTGCCAGGAGTTCGAACCCGGCTGACCCCGTGTGTGGTCTTCTCCCAATAGAAAGGCCGAAGCATCAAATCGAGAACCGCGCGATAAGCGGCAAATGAAATCGCGAGCCAATAGACCGGCAGAAACAAAATGGAGAAGAGACGTCGCGACGTGCCCGACCCGGCGGACGTAATAACGATGAGCGACGCGGCGGAAAGATAACCCGTCGCGAGGTTGGCTCCGCACAGCCAAAGCAGAAAATCGCTCTCGGGCAGAACCCCTATTCCCAGCACGCTGTATATCGCGGCCAGAACATAGAACCACGGATGGCAGAGCATCGAAACGAGCATGGCGCAGATCGTCACCTGGAAGCCGGCAAACTTCCACGGACCGAGATCGCGCCAAAGCCGGGAGGGGCGGCGCATGTGAACGAGATACGTCTGCATCCAGCCCTTGATCCAGCGTGTACGCTGACCGAGCCACGCACGCCACGTCGTCGGGGCCTCTTCCATCGTCTCCGAGTCGACGAGAGACACTTCGTACCCGAGGCGAGCCAGGCGAATTCCGAGATCGGCATCCTCTGTGACGTTGAATGGATCCCATCCCCCGCATTTGAGAAGAACGTCGCGCCGGAAATGATTTGACGTTCCGCCGAGAGGAATGGGCCACCTGAGATAGTCCAACGCCGGAAGCAAGCCCCGGAAGAGCGCCGCGTATTCGAGCGCGAACTGCCGGCTGAAAAAGGACTCGTCGATGTTCGAGACCGACAGCCGCGCTTGCACGCACGCAAGACGCGGTCCGCCTTCAATAAAGGCGTGAGCCGCGCGGCGAAGCTGATCAGCGTCCGGAACGTCCTCGGCATCGAAGACCACCACGAGCGCGCCGCGCGCATCCTGCAAAGCGTAGTTCAGCGCCCGCGGCTTCGTTTTGGGCTGCCCCTGCGGAACCGTTACCGTTCTCATGTTCGGATAAAGCCCGGCGTTCGCGATCGCTCGCCGTGTCGCCTGATCGTCCGCCTCGGTGATGAAAAGTATTTCGAGGAGTTCGCTGGGATAATCAAGACGCGCAAGCGCATCGAGCAAGCCCGGCACCACGGCAACTTCCCGGTAGAGAGGGATGAGCACGGAGAACGTCGGCAACCGGCTGTCGAACCGCCGGTCGAAAGACCGCCGCTCCGGCCGTCCCTTCGGGTTCCTCCACGCCTGCCAAAACGCGACCAGCCGAACCGCAGAGATCATGAAGAACGGCAACGTGATGGTCAGCGACCAGAGGACGAGGCCGAAATCGTTGAGCAGGATCAGCCCGGCCGTCAGCGCCGACAGCGCCGAGAAGAGGAATGCGCGCTGCCATGCAAGAAGCGGAGAAGCCGCGGAAAAGTCCGGCGCCCGCCGCCGCAAATCGTTGACCGCGCGGTCAAGTTGCCCAATATCGCGTTGAAACTGCGATTGCGACGAACCGAGTCCGCGGACAACAGCACGCGACGTCCGTACGGCACGCGCAGTCGCAGTCGGCGTTTTTGACCGAGCCCCAAACATTTAGCCCCTGGTTGGCCCCCACGGCGACCGCCCTCGCCCAGCCAGTGACAAAGTATATGCTCAAGGTGTGCAGATTTGAAAGCTGGAAGACGCGCGGATTTGCGATCTGTCCGCGAGGGGAGCAAGAAGAGCGGATGAAGATGCAGAGACGAGTCCAGAACGCCCTCCTTGCTTTTACCGCCGTCGTGACGTTGGCGCTCGGCTGTGCCGTCTCCGCCTTCTCCGAAAATGCGGGGCCGATACGAGTTGCAGCAGCGGCCACGGAAACAGCGACTGACACCGCACCCACGCGCCGGGTCGTCATTCGGTTTCTGACCGATAGTGATTTCCCGCCCTTCAACTTCTATGACGAGGACGGCGTGCTGGTCGGATTCAACATCGATCTCGCACGCGCCATTTGCCTGGAGCTCGGTACGTCCTGCGATATCAAGGCCCGTCCTTGGGAGGATCTTTTCGCAGGCCTGAAAAAGGGCGAAGCCGACGCCGTCATCGCCGCTCACAAGGTGACGGGCGCAGCACTCAAAGACGTCGACTTCACGGATCGCTACTTCCATACCCCCGGACGGTTCGCTGGACGCAAGGAGCAGCCCCAAGTCGAGATGACACCGAGCGGCCTCGACGGAAAGCGCATCGCCGTTGCGCGCGGCACCGCACACGAAGCCTTCCTAAAAGCCTTTTTCCGCGATAGCCCGCTCGCGATCTACGAAAACGCCGACTTGGCCCGCGAGGCGTTGGCCGCCGGCAAAGCCGACTTCATTTTCGACGATGGAATATCCCTCGCCTTTTGGCTGAACGGAACTTTATCGCGTCAGTGTTGCGAAATGCGGGGTGGACCCTTCTTGGAACCGAAGTTCTTCGGCGACGGCATCGCAATTGCCGTTCCGAAAACCGATCCTGGCATTAGGCTCCTGCTGAACAAAGCTCTGGAGCGAGTGAGGGCATCGGGGCGATTTGAAGAACTCGTTCAACGCTACTTTCCCGTCAGAATTTATTGAGATTAATTATCGTCGAAGCTGGGCGTCGCGCAAAAGCAGGCCTAATACTTTTGCAGTCTCCCAGCGGACGGGTCTCAAAACCGCGAACCTTTGTCGAGCATGATTCAAACCATCGCCCGGGCCGTTATTCTTGCGTTCCTGTCGGTCGCGCTTCTCGCGCCGATTGAAGGCGGCGGAGACGCTCATGCCGGGTATTCCAAATCGGGGGCGCGTAAATATTCCGCGAGATCTGCGCGCGCAAAATATAAAGCCGCCCGCCTATATCGAAACCGCTTGGCGCGGCGGGCCGCTGTTGCCGCAGCGGCGGCTAAAGCGGCCCAGGCATCCGCCGAGGCCGCCACCAGGCGGCCGCAGAAGCTCCTGACGAGAGCTGAGATCTTAGCATCCGATCCTGCGCGCCTCGAACGGCTCGGCAGCCGCCTCGTCGTGGGTTTTGCGAGCTTCTCCGAGGTCAAACCCCTCGTCGAGAAAAAAGCGATCTCCGGCATCTTCATCACCGATCACAACGTGCGTGGCCGCAAGGCCGCCGATGTGGCCAAAGACATTCAAGTTCTGCAGGACATCCGCAGAGCACAGGGTATGCCACGTCTCATCGTGGCGGCCGACCAGGAAGGCGGTTACGTTTCACGTTTATCGCCGCCACTCAAATGGCAGCCCACACTCGGAATGATCATCGCCAAACTCAAGACCGATAGCGAACGCGAAAAAGCCGTGCGCGAATATGCGGAGACGCAAGCTCGCGAACTCGACCGGCTCGGCATAACGATGAATTTCGGCCCCGTTGTCGATCTGCGGCTCGGGCAGGCTTCCCGTGACGATGGTGAAACACGCATCTTCTGGCGGGCCATCGACAGCGACCCCTATCTCGTCGCCAAGGTCGCGGGCTGGTACTGCGATACGCTGACGAAATTCAACATCATCTGTACGCTCAAGCACTTCCCCGGCCTAGGCCGGGTGGCGCGAGACACGCACGTCGCATCTGGCGAACTCGCCGCAAAGGAAAGTCAGCTTGAGCTGAGTGACTGGCTGCCGTTTCGCCGCGTCATGACCCAGCCAGGCATCGCGACCATGGTCGGCCACGTACGCGTCGATGCCGTCGACAAGGCGACGCCTGCGTCCTTCTCGGATGCCGTAGTCAACGCGGTGATGAGACCGCGCTTCGAAAACGATGGGCTGCTGATTACCGACGATTTCAGCATGGGCGCGGTGACGGGTTCGAAAGACGGCCTCGGCGGCGCCGCGGTCAAAGCCGTCAACGCTGGGATCGACTTGATCCTCCTCTGCGCGCTCGATGCGCACTTCGACATCCTCATGTCAGCACTGATCGAGGCCGACTCGAAGGGTGAGATGGCACACGCCCGCGAGGCGGAATCCCAAGAACGGCTGAAGCGATACGTCTTCGTCGACGACCGTGAAATTCCACCCTCGACACCGCTTCAGGCTGAACAGCTCGGCCCCTCGGTCTCGCCGTGATACCGAGCCTGCCGCGTCCGATCTGCTTATGAGCAGCGCGCTACGGCGGCGGCGACGAATTGCTTGCCGCACTGCCTATCGGCTTGGCCGCGCCTCGCGGATCGGCCGCTAGGAAATGGCTCACAATCCACCAACGGTCGCCGCGCAGCGCGTACTTCATCGAATAAATTCCACCAAGCAATGTACGCGTTCCCTTGCGCTCGCCGCTGAGCCGGTAGACGACCGGACCATTGACCGTCGCGGCACTGCAGTCCGACGTCAGCGACGAAGGCCTGATTGAAATCACCGGATGCTTGGCGAGCAGATCCCTATAGTACGAGCGGATCGCCTCGGTGCCTTGCTGAAGGTTCCCCTTGCTCGCGGTCAGCGTCGCATCTTTCGCGTAAAGCGCGGAGAGCCGCGCCGGATCGCCGCTCGCAAATTCCACCCTCCACCTATTGAGGAGCTGAACGATCTCGACGTCCGAGAGCTTCGCGCACGCCGCATCCGCCTGCACCGGTGCCGCATGGATGCACATGGCGACCGCCGCGAGGCTCACGATCGAAACGAAAGCCAGCGATCTGAGCGAGCGTCTGTAGGTTAAGGGTCCGTTCATGCCTTCGAGTCCTCCAAGTCGCCCGGATTTTTCACGATTCCCGCCCAAACGCGAACCTGGCTTCCGTCGCGTGCGGCCGGCTCCCCGCAGGGGAGTCGCACGCGACAAAACAGGCACCTACACGCGACAAACAACCCCCCCCCGAACACTCGCGCAGTCCCGATTGCCAAGCAGCGTTGTGTTTGCTACAAGGCCCGCAGATAAAGAAGCGCGGGCCCCGGCGGCAAAACCACCGGCGTCGGTGTTTTTGTGCATCCCGACAATCTGGATTCATTAGAGGATACAACCGCTTGCAGGTTCTCGTTCGCGACAACAACGTTGACCAGGCTCTCAAGGCGCTTAAGAAAAAGTTGCAGCGCGAGGGCGTCTTCCGCGAGATGAAACTTCGCGGTCATTTTGAGAAGCCTTCAGAAAAAAGAGCACGCGAGAAGGCCGAGGCGATCCGCCGGGCCCGTAAGCTCGCACGTAAGAAGCTTCAGCGTGAAGGTCTCCTTCCGAGCAAGCCGGTAGTGGCCCGTGGCGGCCCCGGTGGCAAGGGCCCGGGCGCTGGTCGTGGTGGCGCTGGCGGTGGTTCCGGTGGTGGCTTCGGCGGCAGCAGCGGTGGCGGCTTTGGTAGCGGCGGCAGCAGCGGCGGTGGCTTCGGTGGCGGTGGCAGCAGCGGCGGTGGCTTTGGTGGTGGCGGCGGCGGCGGTTTCCGCAGCGGCGGCGCCTGAACCCAACGTCTAGCTAATCGAATATTTAAGGCTCGCGATTTTCGCGGGCCTTTTCGTTTTTCCGGCGCGTCAGTTCTTTTGCGGTCGCGCCGCACGCAGCCTGCTGATCCAGTGGTCGATGATGCCGAACGACGGCCCGTCATGAATGACGTGTCCGCCTCCCGGTATCGTCCTGATCTCTTTGGGTTCGTTGGCAGCCTGGAATAGCCGCTTCCCCATCTCTACCGGCACGATGTCATCGGCTTCGCCATGCAGGATGAAAAGCGGCGCGTGAACATCGCGGATATAGCCGATCGAGTCGTAGCGATCCTTCAGCAGCCAACTGACCGGCAGCCACGGATAATACATCGAGGCGAGTTCAACGATCGACGTATAGGGGCTATCCAAAATCACGCCCGCCACTTTGTTCTCGCGCGCGACCTGAATAGCAACGCCGCTGCCGAGCGACTCTCCATACAGAATAATGTCGTCCGGACTGACGCCCTCTTTGACCAGCGTCTCATAGGCAAGCTTCGCATCGGCGACGTTGGCCGTCTCGGAGGGCTGACCCGTGGACCCGCTGTAACCCCGGTACGCCATCATGAACATCCCGCGTCCGCGCTCGAGATACCGGCGAATGGTTTCGCGCCTCAGTTCCAGCGCACCGCCGTTGCCGTGGAAATAGAGAATGGTCGGCTGCCCGGGTTTCGCCTTGCCATACCAGGCGACGATCTTTTCGCCGTCCGGCGTCGATAGTATCCGCTCCGATACATGCGGCAGGCTCGCAGCCGCCGGCGTTGTCCGCGCCGGATCGGGGAAATAGATGAACTGGCGCTGAGCGATGAACATGACTCCCACAGCTGCCGCGTAAATAGCCGCGGCAGTCGCAACGACGGCTTTAAGTATCAGAAGCATACCGAGCTTGTGCTAGCGACCGCGCCGGACAAGGTAGCCAATCCTGTTGCCCTCCCGTTCCCGAATTTTTTCGAGCGCCGCCAACACGTCAAGACCATGCAACGGCACGCCGGTATCGGCGACCGCATCCTGATTGAGTTTCAGCAGTTCGTGATAGATGGGCTCGGCCGTCTTGTGCAGCATCGCGACGACGGCCACGGTCTTCCTCGGCATATTGACCGGAACGCGCGGGAATACCGAGGAAAGAACATCCTTTGCGCTCTCCGAAAAATGCGAGGCGAACCGCCCGAGCACCGAGACGAGCTTGATCGCAGCCGTCTCTTCGAACCGGTAGTTGAAGCGCTCCATCCATTCGAACAGCTTGTCCATCGTGAAATCTTGGAGCCGAATGCCCGCGGTCTCTCGGTAATCCTGCCATTCCGCGACGAGGTCGAAACCCGATTCCATATCGATGTCGGCCGGCGCGAACGTCAGATCCGTCGCAACACCGACTCGGTCGAGAAAGTCTTTGTTTTTCCGCGCGATCTTGGTCGGATAGGTCGGCAGTTTGAACATCCCGAAGCTGCCCTGCTCATAGGCAAGCCTAACGAGCTTCGAGCAGAACAGGTTGCGTGTGTCGTCGGTCCGCATCGAAAAATCGTAGAGGATGCGTTTGCCGCCCTTCGCGCGCGACGCGGCAACATAATCGAAGATGCATTTGGCGGCCCGCGCGGCCAGGTCCGCATCGCGATTGCGATAGAGCACCGCGCGGACGATGTTGTGATCGAGCGCTTTCGCCAGTGGATTGATGACCGCGCCGTCTTCGATCAGGCTTTCGACCATCCAGTGATCGCCGGCCGGGTCGATATATACGATGCCGATGTGGCTGAACTGGCTGTCGACATCGCCGATCCGCGCGATGGCAGCACTGTTGTGAGCCGTACCGCGAACCAGAATGACGTCACCCGACCGGAAATGCTGCGCGGTGCCGCTCCGGTAGAACGGATAATTCACGAGCGTATTGTTGTCCGAGCCGGTGAACCCGCGCAGCAGATAGCCACCCTCGGCCACGCGCGGATGCCCGGTGGTGATCTCGCCGAGCATGTCGGAGACATAGCGGAGCACGCGAAACACGTCGCGAAAGCCCTGCGTCACGTCAGGCGTCATCAGCCCTAGCATTTCGTAGTGCTGGAGATGATTGCGCAGGCCGACCCGGAGATCGAACAGCCGGTACATCAGGCTCTGCGCGTTCTTCGCAATCTCCGCGACCTGGTAATCGTCAAAACGCGCTTTCGCCGCTCGCTCGTAGATATACTGGAGATTGCGCGCCAAGAGGTCCGCACTCGTGACCGGCGTCGCCGCAAGGATTTCGATGTGCTCGATATCTTTTTCGAAAGACGCCGACGCCACGGGAGCCAACACGGAAAAACCCTCAAACCTGCATTCAACTGATGCAGAAGCTATAGCAGACCAAATCCGGCGCTGCCGGGCAACCTATCGATCGGCAAGCGCATGTTGCCGATCTGCCCCTAAGCCCGCTGGGATCTCTACTCAGCCAGAGCCTTAACGATCTCTTCCGTCATTTTCTTGGCGTCGCCGAGCACCATGACGGTGTTGTCGCGGTAAAATACCGGGTTGTCGATGCCAGCATAGCCGGAAGCCAGCGAGCGCTTGTTGAAGAACACCGTCCCCGCCTTCCAGACCTGGAGCACGGGCATGCCGTAAATGGGCGATGACTTGTCGTCTTCGGCCGCCGGGTTGACGACGTCGTTCGCCCCGATGACGTACACGGCATCGGCCTGCGCGAACTCGCTGTTGATGTCCTCGAGTTCGAAAACCTCGTCGTAGGGTACGTTGGCTTCCGCCAGCAGCACGTTCATGTGCCCCGGCATACGGCCCGCGACCGGGTGAATGGCGTATTTCACTTCGACGCCGGCTTTCTTGAGGGAATCTCCCATCTCGCGAAGGGCGTGCTGAGCCTGCGCCACGGCCATGCCGTACCCCGGCACGATGATGACCTTTGCGGAGTTCTTCATGACGTAAGCCGCGTCTTCCGCCGACCCGAGCTTCACGGGCTTCTGTTCGCCTCCGCCCGCAGCGGCAGCGACCGTCTCACCGCCGAACCCGCCCGCGATGACGGACAGGAATTGCCGGTTCATGGCCTTGCACATGATGTAGGAAAGAATGGCGCCCGACGATCCGACGAGTGCGCCGGTGATGATCAGCGCGACATTGCCGAGCGTGAACCCGATGCCGGCGGCAGCCCAGCCCGAATACGAGTTGAGCATCGACACGACGACCGGCATGTCCGCGCCGCCAATCGGGATGATGATCAATACGCCGAGCAGGAGGGCCAGAAGAACGACCAGCCAGAACAGCCATGCCGAACCGGCGGACATGATGAAGCTGTAGATAACGAAAATCAGAAGCAGGGCGAGGCCGCCGTTGATGACATGCCGCATCGGCAACAGGATCGGCTTGCCGGACATCCGCCCTGAGAGTTTCGAAAACGCGATCACCGAGCCCGTGAATGTGATGGCGCCAATGGCAACGCCGAGCGACATCTCGAGAAGGCTGCCGGCTTTGACGCCGAAACTCGGATCTGCAGGATCGACGAGGATACCGAACGCCGACGGCGCATAAAGCGCGCTGGCCGCCACGAACACTGCAGCGAGGCCAACGAGCGAGTGAAAGGCCGCGACGAGCTCGGGCATCATCGTCATCGGGATTTCGCGCGCCGTCTTGGCGCCGATGAAACCGCCGATGCCGAGGCCGAGTACGATGAGGATCCAGGACGTCGCTGTCGGCTCCGCAAGGCCGAGCGTCGTCAGGATGGCGATCGTCATGCCGATCATGCCGTAGAGATTGCCCTGCCGCGAGGTCGCCGGGCTCGACAATCCTCTGAGCGCCAGAATGAAGAGAACGCCGGCGGCGAGGTAGAGCAGTGCGGCGACGTTTGCGGACATTGGATCGATTCCCCGGGGCCTAATGTCGAATGTCTTCGGCGTTTCTCGTTGCGCAGTTCAAGAGAGAGAGAGCGTCAGCCGTCCTTCTTCGCCGGCGCGTCCTTTTTCTTGTACATCGCAAGCATGCGGTTGGTGACGAGGAAGCCGCCGAAGATGTTGACCGACGCCATCGTCAGCGCGAGGAAGCCGAACACCTTGGCAATGCTGCTGTCGGACGAGGTCAACGAAACGCCGACCGCGAGAAGCGCGCCAACCACGATGACCGATGAAATCGCGTTGGTGACGCTCATCAGCGGCGTGTGCAGAGCGGGCGTAACCGACCAGACGACGTAGTAGCCGACGAATACCGCGATCACGAAGACCATGAATTCGTAGACAGAAGGGCTGATCAGCGCGCCTTCGGCCGCGAACGCCGACGATGCGGAAAAGAAGAACACTGCAAGCGCAGCAAAAAGCGGTGTCGTCACGCGCATGGCGAGGCTCCTCATACCGTCTTCGTCGCGAAATTCGGATGCACGAGCTGACCGTCCTTGGCGACCAAAGTCCCCTTGATCAACTCGTCGTCCCAATTGACCGCAAGCGTCTTTTCCTTCTTGTCGATCATCGTTTCGATGAAGGCCAAGAGGTTACGTGCGTACAAACTCGAGGCATTGACCGCGATCGTACCGGCGAGATTGAGCGGCCCGAAAATCTTGACGCCGTTCGGCGTCTCGATGGTCTTGCCCGCTTCGGTCAGCTCCGTGTTGCCGCCCCGTTCGGCCGCAAGATCGACGATGATGGACCCCGGCTTCATGCTTTCGATCATCGCACGCGTGATGAGCTTCGGCGCCGGACGCCCGGGAATGAGCGCCGTCGTAATCACGAGGTCCTGGTTCTTGATGTGGTTCGCGACAAGCTCGGCCTGCTTCGCCTGATATTCGGCGCTCATCGGCTTCGCATATCCGGCAGCCGTCTGCGCCTGCTTGAATTCATCGTCCTCGACCGCGATGAACTTCGCACCAAGCGACTGAACCTGCTCTTTCGTCGCCGGACGCACGTCCGTTGCGGTCACCTGCGCGCCGAGCCGCCGCGCCGTGGCGATGGCCTGCAGCCCGGCAACGCCGACGCCCATGATGAAGGCTTTCGCCGCGGGCACCGTGCCAGCCGGCGTCATCATCAACGGCAGCGCCTGCCCGAACATCGCGGCACCGTCGACGACGGCTTTGTAGCCCGCGAGATTGGCCTGGCTCGACAGCACGTCCATTGATTGGGCGCGCGTCGTCCGCGGCATCAGCTCCATGGAAAACACCGTACCGCCGCTGCCCGCGAGCGCTTCAAGACCCGCTCGTTCGCCGAACGGATCGATCATCCCGGCGACAATCGCGCCCGGCTTCAAGGCCCGGATATCTTCGGCGGATGGCCGGCGCACGGCGAGCAGAATATCGGCGCCGGAGAGCGCGTCAGCCCGGCTGACGATCTCGGCGCCCTGGGCCCGATAGGCGTCATCGGAGAAACGAGATCTGAGACCCGCACCCTGCTCTATGCGCACGCGCGCGCCGAGGGCTGAGAACTTTTTGACAGTGTCGGGCGAAACCGCAACGCGCGGCTCGTCGGCCGGTTCAGTGGTAACAGTTATCGTAACCATGTCTCGGTCCAATTGAGCGGAAGGGACTGCGCGGCCGATATGAAAAAGGGCAGTCCATGATCGGCCCGCCCTGTTTTGAGGGTGTCTGTTACGCTTGGAAAACCGCGCGTCAGACCAAGAAGAACTTCATTCCGGCCAACAGGACGACGACGAAAACGACGCCGTACTTCGATAGACGCAGAAACGTCTCGTAGGTGTCGACGTGCTGCTCATAGTCCATGGACGGACTGCCCTTTGACGTATCGATGCTCAAGGCTTTCTCCCCTAGGCGGTTGGTTCGTTTCCTGGTTGGTATCTTAAGTCGCCGCGAGCTTCAAGGTGTCGCAGCTCAATCGCCGCAGACAAGGGCTGGACGGCCGCTGCCGCTCAAACTGCAGAATCACCAAGCACGAAGTGAGAAATCGACGTGAACCGGCATGGAGCGCTAGACCGCGACCTGCGTGCCGACCTCGACGACCCGATCGGTCGGAATTTGGAAATAGGTCGTCGCATCCTCAGCGCTTCCTGCAAGCGCGATGAACAGGCGCTCCTGCCAACGCGGCATTTCGGATTTCGCCGTCGTCCGCAACGACCGTCTCGACAGGAAGAATGAGGTCGAGCCGATATCGATGTTGCAGTCTTTGCGGCGCGCGTGCTCGAGGATCTTCGGAACGCTCGGCGTCTCCATGAAGCCGTAACGCGCAATGATGCGAATGAAATGATCGGAAATCCGCTCGATCGTCAGCCTCTCCTGCCGCGCGATGCGGGGCGTCTCCTCGGTCCGGATCGAGAGCAGAATGTTGCGCTCATGCATGACCCGGTTGTGCTTCAGGTTGTGCATCATAGACGTCGGCGCGGCATAGGGATCGCCAGTCAGGAAGACGGCAGTTCCCGATACGCGATGCGGTGGCTTCGCTTCGAGTTTGCGCACGAGCCAATCGAGATCCGCCTCGTTGCGCTTCGTGACCTTGGCGAGAACGCGCGTTCCGCGAACCCAGGTGAACATGATGATCGCCAGCATGCACGCAATCGCGAGAGGCACCCAGCCGCCTTCGAAGAGCTTCAGGATGTTGGCTGAGAAGAACGCCTGTTCAATGAGCAGAAGCGGAATGACGATGAGCGCCACGCGCCAGAGCGGCCATTTCCAGCACTTCCAAATGACGAAGAACGCCATCAGCGTATCGATGACCATGGCAGCCGTAACCGAAACGCCGTACGCCGCCGCCAGATTGGACGACGTGCGGAACGCGAAAATCGCGACCAGAACGGCGATGAAGAGGATCCAGTTGACCCTCGGCATGTAGATCTGGCCTGCCATGCTCTCGGACGTATGCCGGATCTCGAACCGCGGCACGAGACCGAGCTGGATTGCCTGCCGCGTGAGCGAAAATGCGCCCGTTATCACAGCTTGGCTGGCGATCACCGTTGCGAACGTCGAGAGAATGAGCATCGGGATCAGCATGAAATCGGGGTAGAGGCGGTAGAATGGATTCTCGACCGCGGCCGCGTCGTTCATGACGAGCGCGCCCTGCCCGAAGTAATTGAGAACGAGCGCGGGCATGACGAAGTAGAGCCACGACGCCGTAATGGGACGGCGGCCGAAGTGCCCGAGATCGGCGTAGAGCGCTTCGGCGCCGGTACACGCCAAAAACACGAGGCCCATCACCGTCAGCCCCAAGAACCCGTGATGGTAGACGAACGTCATCCCGTAAATAGGGTTGAGCGCGTAGAGCACGTGCAGATTGTCGGCGATATGCGCGAGACCGCCGAGGCCGAGCACGACGAACCAGACCACCATGACCGGACCAAAAAACCGCGCGACCCGATCGGTGCCGCGCGATTGCATCCAGAAAAGTATGGCGAGAACCACAACGGCGACCGGAATGACCGCGCGCTCGAACTGCGGCGCAATCAGCTTGAGGCCCTCGACTGCCGAAAGCACCGAGATCGCCGGCGTGATGACGGCATCGCCGTAGAAGAACGATGCACCGGCAATGCCGAGCGCGCCCAACAACGGGGCGCTGCGCCGGGCGACCGTCTGGCCGAGGGCCATCAGCGCGAACATGCCGCCTTCGCCCTTGTTGTCGGCGCGGAGCAGCAGCAGCACATATTTTATGGTGACGACGAGCGTCATGGCCCAGAAAATGAGGGACAGCACGCCAAGCGCAGCTTCGGCGGTCGTCAAACCGCGATGTGCGGCGGCGGTTATGGCCTCCTTGAAAGCATAAAGCGGGCTGGTTCCGATGTCGCCAAAAACGACGCCGACCGAGCCGACTGCCAATGCCCAGAAGTTCTTACTATGATGCCCTTCGCCGGCGCCGAATTCGGCAGCGGACTGAACTGAAGCGGGCGCTTGTGCCATTCAGGCACCTCGACCTTATTTTAAGGCTGCATCGCAGCAAAGTGGCGGGCTTCTACTCCCGCCTCAGGTCGTTGGGAAGCGGCAAATTCGCCTCCCGCCCCCCGTAAACGCCCCTTCTCCGCTTGACAATGCGCTGCGAAAGGATTCGTTGCACTGCCTCGCCGAGGATTTCCGGGCCCGTTCCTAACCTGCGACCTCAGTCAATTTTTTCCAGTTCATCGATCATGCCTTCGATGACCGTGAGCCCCTTGTTCCAGAACTCCGGATCGCGGGCATCGAGCCCGAATGGAGCAAGAAGTTCGGAATGGTGCTTCGAGCCACCGGCCTTCAAGAGGCTGAAATATTTCTGAACGAATTCGGGGTGTGCTTCGGCGTAAAGACCGTACAGCGAGTTCACGAGGCAATCACCGAAAGCGTAGGCATAGACATAGAACGGCGAGTGGATGAAATGCGGAATGTAAGCCCAGAAGACTTCATAGCCGGGCTTCAAGTCGATGGCCGGTCCTAAGCTTTCCGCCTGCACCTCGAGCCACAAGCTGTTGATCTGATCGGACGTCAATTCGCCCTCGCGGCGCGCCTCGTGAACTTTGCGTTCGAACGTGTAGAACGCGATCTGGCGCACGACGGTGTTGAGCATGTCCTCGACCTTGCCGGCGAGCATGGCTTTTTTCTCGCGCGGATCCTTGGTCTCGGAAATGATCGAATTGAACGTCAGCATTTCGCCGAACACCGATGCCGTTTCGGCAAGCGTCAACGGTGTCGGCGCAAGCAGCGGACCCTGATCGCGCGCCAGCCACTGGTGCACGCCATGACCAAGCTCGTGCGCGAGCGTCATGACATCCCGGGGCTTGCCCAGATAATTCATCATCACATAAGGGTGCACCGACGGGACTGTCGACGCCGAGAACGCGCCTGGCGCCTTGCCCGGCCGCACCGGAGCATCGATCCAGTTCTTGTCGAAAAACTGCTTGGCGATCGACGCCATCTCGGGCGCGAAACCATTGTAGGCGCGCAGTACGATCTGCTCGGCTTCCGGCCATGAAATCGTCCGCTCCGGCTTGTCCGGCAGCGGCGCGTTCCGGTCCCATGACGCAAGCTTCTTCTTGCCGAGCCACTTCGCCTTCATCGCGTAATAGCGATGTGAAAGCAGCGGATAGGCAGCCCGGACGCTCGACACGAGCGCATCGACCACCGGACCCTCGACGCGATTGGCGAGATTGCGGCTATCCGCAACGTCCTTGAAATTGTGCCAGCGGTCGGAAATTTCCTTGTCCTTCGCGAGCGTATTCGTGATCCGCGTGAACAGGGGCAGATTGGCCTTGAAAACGTTGGACAACGCTTCTGACGCCGCCTTGCGCTTCTTCTCATCCGCGTCCGACAGGAAGTTCAGCGTCGGCTCCAGCGACAACGGCTCCTTGTAGCCTTTGACCTGGAAGCGGAGCGACGACATCGTCTCGTCGAACAGCCGGTTCCACGCCGCGCGGCTCGTCTGCGATTTTTCCGTGAAAAGCGTCTCGATCTTCTCGTCGAGCTGATGCGGCTTCTCTTTCCTGAGATCGTCGAACCACGGCTTATACCGGCTGAGGCTTGCGTGCTTCAGCGCCTCATCGATCACGGCGTCGTCGATCTGGTTGAGTTCCAGCTCGAAGAAAATGAGATCGGTATAGAGCTTCGTCAGCGCTTCCGAGATATCGGCGTTGAACTTGGCGCGCGCAGGGTCCGTCTGGTTCAGGACGTAGTAGAGCCCCGAATAGGAACCGAGCTTGCCCGCGAGATCGGCAAGCTTCTCGTAGTCCTTGATGGGCCCGATCAGTTTGTCGCCGTCTTTCGCGAGGTCCGCGAGACGACCCTGATATGTCGCCTTGATGCGCGTCGCCTCAGCGGCGGCATCTTTGAGATCCCGCCGGATTTCAGGTGCATCCGGACCCGAGTAAAGATCGCTCAGATCCCATCCGGGCATCGCTCCAAGCGGCTGCTGATCTGCGGGCGATTGCGAAGGAGCGTCGGGGGCGAAGTTGATGTCCGAAAAAGACTGGCGGCGCATGGGTGTCCTTTACAAACGGAAATTTCGTGGGTGGCTTACCACAGGCTCGCCGAAGATGAAATTCGAGCGGCCCATGCCCCCTTCCGCACAACTGGCCCGCGTCGAGTGGGTTCTGCAACGTCCAAAACAGTCATCGCGAGCAAAAACTTCCGCGCCACATCAGCCGCTTACCGATGAGCGAAGAATATTGTGCCAATCCGAAACCTTACATTTACCCTTGTCGGGCAATCTCCACTCGTTGCGTAAGTTCTAGGTCACCGCGTGTTTGAAGCTGGGTCAATTCCAGCATCGCCCGCCGCAGCTGACCGGTGTATCCGTAAGAGTAAAGTTGCGTGCAAATGTCCAAGCGTATTCTCATCGTCGATGACGATCCTGCCCAGCGTCGCATTCTCGAAGAAACGATCAAGCGGTTCGGTTTCGAGACCAGAACTTGCGGTTCCGGCGAACAGGCTATCCAAATTCTCGAAGGCGCCGAGCATTCTCAGATTGGCTTGGTGTTGCTCGACCTTGTCATGCCCGGCATGGACGGAATGGCTGTCCTCGATCGCATCGGCCGTGTAGCCGGCATGCCGCCGATCATCGTGCAAACGGCGCACGGCTCGATTGAAACGGCCATCAACGCCATGCGCCGCGGCGCCGTCGATTTCGTCGTCAAACCGGCTTCACCGGAGCGGCTCGACGTATCGATCAAGAGTGCCCTCAAGATCGAAGCACTTGCTGACGAAATTAATCGCATCAAGAAGACCGTAGACGGCACGTTGACCTTCGGCGATCTCGTACTTCGCGGCGAAGCCATGAAGCGCGTCATAATGCTCGGCAAGCGCGCCGCCGCTTCGAACATTCCCGTCCTGATCGAAGGCGAGAGCGGCGTCGGCAAAGAGCTGATCGCACGCGCCATCCAGGGCGAAAGCGATCGCGCCGGAAAGCCGTTCATCACCGTGAACTGCGGCGCCATCCCCGAAAACCTCATCGAAAGCATCCTTTTCGGCCACGAAAAGGGGGCCTTCACCGGCGCCGTCGACAAGCGCATGGGGAAGTTCCAGGAAGCTGACGGCGGTACGCTCTTCCTCGATGAGGTCGGCGAGCTTCCTCTCGACGCGCAGGTGAAACTGCTGCGCGCCCTGCAGGAAGGCGAAATCGATCCGGTCGGCGCCAAGCGTCCTGTGAAAGTGAACTTCCGCCTCATTTCCGCGACCAACCGCGACATGATCCAGCAGGTAAAGGACGGCAAGTTCCGCGAGGACCTTTATTACCGCCTCAACGTCTTCCCGATTTTCATACCGCCGCTACGTGAGCGCGTGGAAGACATCCCCGAACTTGCCCGGCACTTCATCGCCCGCTTCGCAGCCGAAGAAGGCAAGCGCGTCGCGACGATCTCCGACCGTGCGATGAAACTTCTTCAGTCGTATTCGTGGCCCGGTAACGTCCGACAGCTCGAGAACGCAGTTTTCCGCGCCGTCGTTCTGGCCGATGGACCGGAGCTTTCTGTCGCCGAATTCCCGCAGATCGCAGCCCACGTCGAAGGCTTCGAGACGGAAATCCCGGCAGCGCCCTCAGCCGTTCAGAAACCGCCCGCCTACACCGGACCGGCTCTCCTCGGCGCCGAGAACACTGTGCCGCATACGGTCGAAATGAGGTCGCAGATTTCCGGAAGCTCGTTGGGCATCCAGGCAGTCGCTGAGGACGGCGAAATTCGCTCCCTCGAAGCGATCGAAGCCGACATGATCCGATTGGCCCTCGGCCGTTATCGCGGACACATGACGGAAGTGGCGAAACGCCTCAACATCGGCCGCTCGACGCTCTACCGAAAGATGCAGGAATACGGATTAGAGCCCCGCACCAACTAGCCCCGAAATAACCCGACGTGAATTCGGCAGAGTTCGGATCGCGCGCCGAGTACGCCTGAGTCTTGCCTGACGAGCTTCCCTCGTCGTCACATTCTCGCCGGGCAGTCTAACTATCGAATTATGTGAGAGCGGAGGCCCCTTCGCCCTCACCCGCAAAAGCCCTGGCTGCATCCGGGGCTTTTGCATTTTTTGGATACCGCGACATGAAGCTGCGCCCCGGCACGGCACAGACTTCAATAAAATCGCAACTTTCTTCGCTCTATTTTGTTAGCTAAGCGCATACGTCGGACGGGCGGCGTTTTTATTGCCGGCATACGCTTCGAGAGCACGAAACAGCAACAGTTTCGCCACAGCGCTGTGCAATACAGCCATGTCGCGCGATCGGGCTAGTAAGGCGGAGTGCTGGCGCGTATCTAAGGCCGGTAACCAAGAGGTGAAAATTTCTATGCGTGTCGCGACACTTCTGGCGGTCGGCGTAATGCTGACCACCGGCTCGGTATCTGCAGCCTTCGCTGTTGAATCCGATACTGCACAAACCGATGGAGCGGATCGCGCATCGAGTGTAGGCCCCGCGCCCGATGGTAATTCTGGTGGCGGCACGTCTGAGGCTCCGCAGACCGCGATGCGCCCAGAGCCCGCACCGACTGCGACACCCGAGGTTGCACCTTCCCCAACGGCGCCCGCCGAGGCAGCTGATGCGCCCGCTGCGGCAACGGCACCTGCTTCCGCGGAGCCCGCCCGAGAGCCCGCCCAGGAACCCGCCAAGACTGAAACCGCCGCGCCCGCGCAAAGCCCAGCTCCTGCAGCGCCCGTTGACGCAGCTGCACCCGCCCAGAGCACGCCGGAGAGCACGTCGGCTGCGCACACGATCGTCCCCTCGAACGATCTCCTCTACCTTCCCGTTTCCCGTTACCTGCAGGACAACGCCAAAAAAGCGTTGGCAGGCACCGACCAGGCGGATCGCCAGGTCCTGATCCAATTCTACGACTCCCGCATGGGCTCGACGCTTTGGGTGAGCAAGACGGGTTACAACGACGCCGCAAAAAACCTCATCGCGACCCTCAAAGACGCTGACAGCTGGGGCCTCCGCGCGGCCGACTTCAAAATCGCTGATCTGAAACCGGGCCCTAATGGCGAGTTCAACCTCGACGACCTGACTGTCGCCGAGACGCGTCTGTCGCTCGCGGCGATGGAATATGCGCGCGATGCGCGTGGCGACCGGATCGCTGACCCGTCTTCCCAGCTCGGCACGTATCTCGACCGGAAGCCTGTGCTTCTCGACCGCAGAACCGTCATCGATAGTTTGGCGAGCGTCCCGGACAAGGGCACGTATCTGACCGAGCTTCACCCGAAGCATCCGCAATTCATTCGTCTGCGCGAAAAGCTGTTGGCACTCCGCGCCAACGCAAAGGCCGAAGAAGCATTGAAGATCCCGGATGGTCCGATTCTGAAGCCCGGCACCAGCCATGCCCAGATCGCGATCCTCCATAAGCGCCTCAAGGTCGCCGCCGCGACCGTCACGGACGACGGCAAACCGGCAGACGACACCTTCTACGATAAGGCGCTCGCCACGGCTGTCGTGGCTTACAAGGAAAGCAAGGGAATTCAGCCGGCCAATCCCTCGATCACCTCAACGCTGCGCCGCTCCCTGAACGCCGGCAACGACGTCAGCGATGCGAAGCTTGTCGCCAACATGGAAGAGTGGCGCTGGATGCCGGACGACCTCGGCAAATACTACATCATGGTCAACATTCCCGAGTTCAAAGTCCGCGTGATCTCGGACGGCGAGGTCATTCACGAGGAGCGCATCGTTACGGGCCGCCCCGATACGCAATCGCCGATCTTCTCCGAAATGATGCGGACCGTCGTGATCCAGCCGCGCTGGAACGTGCCGGATTCCATCAAGATCAAAGAGCTGTTGCCGAGCCTCAGAGCCGGCGGCGATCCGCTTCGCCGTCAGGGCCTCGTCATGGAGCGCAACGGCCGCAAGATGGATCCCTACAGTGTCGATTGGAATCGCAACGACATTCGCAACTTCAATGTCTATCAGCCGCCCGGCGGCAGTAATGCCCTCGGCGTCGTCAAGTTCCTGTTCCCGAACAAGCACGCTGTCTATTTGCACGACACGCCGAGCAAGAGCCTCTTCAATGAAAGCACGCGTGCCTTCAGCCACGGCTGCATGCGCGTCCGCAATCCTGTGAAGCTTGCCGAAGTCCTCCTCGATAAGGACAAGGGCTGGGATGCGTCGATGGTCCAAAACCTCATTGTGAAGGGACCTGAAGAAAACGAAATCAGCCTCGACCAGCCGGTACCCGTCCACGTCACGTACTTCACCGCTTGGGTCGACGACGGCGGCGAAGTCCAGACCTTCGGCGACGTCTACGGTCACGAGAAGCGGATCAATCTGGCGCTTGCCGGCCGCTGGAACCAGATCGTGAAGGCCGACGAGAAGAAAGTCTCGCCGGAAGATATTCCGCAGGGTGACGGTTGGGGCGGTGACGGCTTCGGCGGTCTGTTCGGCAGCTACGACGATCGCGACAATCGTGGCCGCAAGAAATATGACCCGGGCCTCGGCAACTTCTTCAAGCAGGTTTTGGGCGGGTTTTAACCTCCGCAAACTGATCTTCGCAGCCGGCCGATCCCAGATCGGCCGGCTTTCCTTTGTCCGGGCCTGAGCATTCCGGCCTTTTTATCGCCCCTTCCAACCCTTTAAATGTTCGAACAGGTTACCGCCTCTTAACGGTTCGGGATTAATCGTTAATGGCCGAGCATTTTTGGCCCCAGTCGGGCTCGGGGATTTAGTAGGGACGGGGGAATTCGTGGCCTTTCGCCGATCAGGCCTGGTTTTGGGCTCGTTGACGCTTGTTGTGTCCGTGTTTCTGCACGCCGATAAGATGACGGCGGCAGGTGAACCCGAAGAACGCACGATCTCGTTCTTTCACATCCACACTCAGGAACGCCTGACCGTCACCTACAAGCGCAACGGCCAATACATTCCTGAAGCGCTGAAGCAGATCAATTGGATCATGCGCGATTGGCGCCAGAACGAGGTCAAGGAAATCGCTCCCGCGACGCTCGATATCGCGTGGGAAATGCACGAAGAACTCGGCTCCAAGGAGCCCATAAGTATTATTTGCGGCTACCGCTCCTCAGGCACCAATGAAATGCTGCGCCATACCCGCGGCGGCCAAGCCAAACAGAGCCAGCACATCACGGGCAAGGCGATCGACATCACGTTCCCCGACATTCCGCTGAAAAAGATGCGCTACTCCGCATTGATCCGCGAACGCGGCGGCGTCGGCTACTACCCGACGTCAGGCATTCCGTTCGTTCACATCGATACCGCAAACGTCCGCATGTGGCCGCGCATGCCGCGCCAGGAACTCGCTCTGCTCTTCCCGAACGGCCGCTCGAAATATGTCCCTGACGACGGCCGGCCGATCACACCGAGCGACGTCAAGGCCGCCCAAAGCAAGTACAGCGAACTCGCAACTCAGGTCGCCGAATTCTTCCACGATCGCCGGACGCCCGGCACGTCCAGAACGATGGTCGCGTCGGTCGGGATCAGCCCGCCGAAAAAGAGCCTGAACGTCGTTGCGTCTCTCGGAAATCCCTCACGGCCCGCGGCCCAAATGGCAGACGGCGCGCAGCGCCGAAACGTCAAGCTGACGACCGAACCCGATCCGGCCCTGACGGCGCCGCGCCCGTTTGCACCTGCACAAGTTGCTTCGCTTGAACCCGATGCTCAACCGATGCCTCAATTGAAGTCCGCGCCGAAGCTCGTCGACCGCTCGTCACGCTTCACGCTTCCGTCGCAAGCGGATCGCGGCAAGCTCGACGCCTTGGTAACGGCCGCCGCCACCATGCCGGTGCCTGAACTCGTCCAAGAACCACGTCCGGCCGTCCGGCCGCAAAAGGCCTTGGCGGCCGTCGCGCTGGCTGAAACCCGTCAACCCGCAGCGCCTTCACCGGCGGCGCGTGTCGCGAGCCTCGATCCCGCCGCAGGGACCGCGACCGACATGCACCCCGCAAGCCTCGGCAACGGCTGGGCGCAGGCCCCGCAATTCGACGACGACCACCCTGACGAACTCGATTATCGGCCCTTCCCGCTCGCGCCGCTGCTGAGCGACACACCCGCTTCCCGCGACCAGCTGCTTGCCGAAATGCAGGCACCCGACGTCGCGGCGACCCTCGACGTTCTGGATGACGTTGGCGGTGTCGTGCCGATGAAGTTCAGACCCGGCCGGCAGCTGGCGGAATCGTCGAAGTCCGACCAATTCCAAGGCAAAGCCGTGCACACCGAAGCCCTGCTGGAGATCGAACAAAGCAGAATGCCAGCCGGTATTGAGAATAGGGCGGTCCAAACCAGCGCGCGCTGACCCGATCAGACCTGGACTGCAGAAGCGCCACGCTTCAACGAGAGCTGACCCGCTTCAGCCACGAGTTTTCCCAGCGCCAGAAAATCTTCGCGCCGCGGACTGGAACGCCGCCAGGCGAGCCCAATGGAGCGCGACGGCTCGGGGTCGACGAAGCGGATGATCTTGATCTCCCGGCTCCGGCCTTCCACACCGAGGCAGATTTCGGGAAGCAACGTGATCCCAAATCCTGCCGATACCATCTCGACGATGGTCGACAGGCTGGACGCACCGAACGTATTGACGTCGTCGACCTGTTGCAGACTGCAGTACGTGAGCGCCTGATCGCGCAGGCAATGCCCCTCTTCCAGCAGAAGCAGACGATCGTGCTCGACCATTTCCTTCGTCGCGCGAACGCGCCCCGAGAGCTTCCTCGTCTTCGGCAGAGCCAGCAAAAACCTGTCTTCGAAAATCGACAGCGTTTCGATGTCGGGATTCTTTATCGGAAGAGCGAGAAGTAGAACGTCGAGCTTACCCTCGACGAGTTCGTCCGTCAGAGGCTGCGTTTGCGTCTCGCGCACATGGAGCTCGAGGTCCGGATACTTGGCCTTGAGAAGTGGCAGTAGCGGCGGCAGCAGATAGGGCGCGACCGAAGGAATGACGCCGAGCCGCAGCGTGCCGGAGAGAATGCCGCCGGCGTGATGGGCATAATCGATGAGATTGCGCACATCGTTGAGCAGCCGCTGCGCACGAATGGCGATTTCCTCGCCCTTCGGGGTCAGCTTGATGCCGCTGCGTGTGCGCTCGACGAGCGCGATCCCGAGCGACGCCTCGAGATCCTGGATTTGCATGGAGAGCGCCGGCTGGGTCACCGCGCAGGCATCGGCCGCGCGGCCGAAATGCTGCTCGCGCGCGAGAGCATCGAAATACCGAAGCTGCTTCAGAGTAACATGGGCCATCAGCTAGACTAATGTGTAGGACAAGAAATCACGATTTGTCCTTATCACAGTCGCGCGGTACCGTGAACTATCGGACGCGTGGAAACGATATCACGTTTCCGCGCGCAGATAGACGACTGCCGCGAGGCTGTCATCGCCAGCACCGTCCCGGCCCCCAGCGCCGAATGGGGATGGGGCGGTGCTGTTTTCAGGTTGTAGCGGGAACCACCGGTTGGATTCCACGCAGAGCGGCCCCCGAACGGCACGTGAGCAAACGCGCCGCGAGCCCGAGGTAGATGCCTACTCGGCGGCCATCATCTTATCGACGACGGAGGTGTCGGGAACCGTATCCAGCATGCCGAGCGCATGCATGTAGACTTCCAGAATGCTTTCTTCTTCCTGCCGCTCCTCGTTCGACTTTTTGCGAAGCCGCACGATCTGGCGCAGTGCCTTGACGTCGAAGCCGACAGATTTCGCCTCGGTGTACTTGTCGCGAATGTCGCTCGCGAGCTGCTTCTTTTCCTCTTCCAAGCGTTCGATTTGCTCGACGAACTGGCGCAGCTGGTTTTGCGCCGAGGCTTGAAGCGTGCTCATGAAGGCTCCTACTGATATCAAGTGCCGGCCGACGCTATCGGCGGAGCCTCTTCGCAGCAAGGCGACGAGCACGGCTATCCCAAGGGATAATATCGAGCCGAGGACTTGACGTTGTATATGTCGCAACGCGACTCACTTCTGTTCGCTGCCGTTCTACCTCGCCCGGCGGCCGGCTCCCCAGAGGGGAGTCGCCGGACGAAACAAAAAAACTCGGCCGGCGCGCGGAACGCGTGTCGCCAGCGCCAAGCTAAAGCTGTCGCCGGGCGAAATCCAAAACGCGCCGGGCGAAACTAAAAACTCAATGATCGCGCGGCCTGTTCTGCTCGAAGGCGTCCTGCTTCTCGGCGGGCGCATCGGTCTGATACTTGGCTTTCCACTCTTTGAACGGCATGCCGTAGACGATCTCGCGGGCATCGTCCTTGGAAAGCTCGAGACCCTTGGCTTCGGCCGCATTCGACATCCAGGTCGACAGGCAATTTCTGCAGAACCCGGCCAAATTCATCATATCGATGTTCTGAACGTCCGTGCGCGACTGCAAATGCTCAACCAGGCGCCGAAAGACCGCTGCCTCGAGCTCGATCGTCGTCTGCGGATCGAATGTCTTCATATTGAGCTCCTTGCTTCTCCGGCTGTCTCAAAAGGCCTTTACGACATAAGCACCGCGCCAGCCATCCGGAAGCCCCATCCGCCCTGTGCCCGCGCCCCCGGTCAAACCCGAAGTCTGGCTGCGGCCTCTGATGCCTTGACGCGCGTCGGGCGTTTGCGCAAACCAAGACCAACAATCACAAAACAACCAGGAACCGGCCAGGGCAATATGATGAAAGACGGGTCGAACGGCGGCGTGCGTGAAACTTTGAGCACGCTGTTCGAAGCCGCGCATCGGACAGCGCATCCCTCGGTCTGCCTGCCGGCCCACCTTCCGCCCGTGCCGAAGGGTGGCCGAATTATCGTCATCGGCGCCGGTAAGGGCTCGGCCGCGATGGCCGTCGCCGCGGAAGCGCACTACATCGCAACCGGACATGACAATAAGATCTCCGGCCTCATTTCGACCCGGCACGGCTTTGGCCTCCCGACCGGCATCATCAAGATCCTGGAAGCGGGCCACCCGGTCCCCGATGCGAATTCGATCGTCGGCGCCGAACGCGCCATCGCGCTTGCCAAAAGCGCCGGACCCAACGATCTCGTGCTCTGCTTGCTGTCGGGCGGCGCATCCGCCATCTGGTCGGCACCAGTCCAGGGCGTCAGCTTCGAAGCGAAGCAGGCTCTGACGAAACAGCTTCTCAAATCCGGCGCACCGATCTCGGAGATGAATTGCGTTCGCAAGCATCTGTCCGAAGTCAAAGGCGGCAAGCTCGCAGCCGCCGTCTATCCGGCACGTCTGCTGACCCTCGCGATTTCCGATGTGCCGGGCGACAATCCCGACGAAATCGGTTCCGGCCCGACGGTCGCCGATCGCTCGACCCTCGCCGATGCACGCGCCGTCCTCGAAAAATGGAAAATCACGCCGTCGCCCGAAATCGCGAAGGCCCTCGGCGACCCCGCGAATGAAACGTTGAAAGCCGGCGACCCGAAGCTCGCGAATTCGACTTACGAGATCGTCGCGGCTCCGAGAGCTTCGATCGAAGCGGCGGCGACAATCGCCCGCGAACTCGGCTATCGCGTCGTATCGCTCGGCGACGACCTCGAAGGCGAAGCGCGCGACGTTGCACGCGCCCATGCCGAAATGGCGCTCGAAGCCAAGCGCAAGGGCGAGAAGGTCGCCATCATGTCGGGCGGCGAACTGACCGTGACCGTCCGCGGCGACGGCTCGGGCGGCCCGAACCAGGAATACGCCCTCGGCCTCGCTTTGGCGCTCGATGGCGCGACGGGAATTGCAGGTCTTGCAGGCGATACCGACGGCATCGACGGCGGTGGCGGCAACGCCGGCGACCCCGCGGGTGCAATGGTCTTCCCCGATACGCTGAAGCGTGCGGAGGCCGCCAATCTCAATGCCGCCAAGTTCCTGGAGAACAACGACTCGACCGGATTTTTCCGTCCGCTCGGCGACCTTATTCTTTGTGGCCCCACCCAAACCAACGTCAACGATTTCCGGGTTATCCTTATTGACCCGTAAAATGCGAACGCCATCGGCGACGGACTGGATTTACGACCGGAATTCTCCCCTTCGAGACCGGAGGCTCTGACGTGCCACTCCGCTTCCGCATGCGCACTCTCCGACGGAACTTTGCGCTTTCATTGGGCTTTTGCCTCTATGCGACGGCCGCACACGCCGACCTGAAGCTATGCAATGCCACGTCGAGCCGGGTCGGCGTCGCAATCGGCTATCAGGACACCACGGGCTGGGCGACGGAGGGCTGGTGGAACATAGCCTCGCAGACCTGCGAAACCCTTCTGAAAGGCGCGCTTCCGAGCCGCTTCATTTACGTGCATGCCGTTGACTACGATCGCGGTGGCGAATGGGGCGGCAAGAACGATATGTGCACGACTGAAAAATCCTTCGCCATCAGGGGTGTTCAGGATTGTGCGAAACGCGGATATAAGCGCACGGGTTTTTTTGAAGTTGATACCGGCGAAGCAAAAGAGTGGACCATCCGCCTCACTGATCCCGGGCAAGGAAAAGCAGACAAATGAGACGTAATAGGCGGGTCAAGATTGTAGCGACGCTAGGACCCGCGTCTGCTGCACCGGAAATGATCGAGCGGCTCTTTCTTGCGGGCGTCGATGTTTTCCGCATCAACATGAGCCACTCCACGCACGATGGCTCCAAGACGCTTTACAATGCCGTCCGTGCCTGCGCCGCGCGCCATCGCCACCCGATCGGCATTCTCGCCGATCTCCAGGGCCCCAAATTCCGCATCGGCAATTTCGAAACCGGCCGAGTGAACGTCGCGACGAAATCGATCTTCAAGTTTGATCGCGACGAGACGCTCGGAACCGAAGAGCGCGTTCATCTGCCCCACGCTCAGATATTCGAGGCGATCCAGCCCGGCCACATGCTCGTTCTCGACGACGGCAAGCTGAAGATGCGCGTCGTCGAAACGACGCCCGTACAGATCAAAGCCGAAGTCCTGACCGGCGGAATGCTGGCAAGCCGCAAGGGCATCTCGATGCCCGACACGCTGCTGCGGATCAGTCCGCTCACAGAGAAAGATAAGTCCGACCTCGCGCACGCGCTGAAGCTCGGCGTCGATTGGGTCGCACTGTCGTTCGTCCAGCGTGCCGAAGACGTCCACGACGTCAGGAAAATGATCGGCACCCGGGCCGCCATCCTGTCCAAAATCGAAAAGCCGTCAGCCGTCGCCGACCTCGAGGACGTCATCGCGGCGTCGGATGCCATCATGGTCGCGCGCGGCGATCTCGGCGTCGAGATGCCCGTCGAGAAAGTTCCCGGCATTCAGAAGCGGATTACGCGTCTGTCACGGGCCGCCGGCAAGCCCGTCATCATCGCGACGCAGATGCTCGAAAGCATGATCTCCTCCCCCATGCCGACGCGCGCGGAAGTCTCCGACGTCGCAACCGCCGTGTTCGACGGGGCCGACGCGATCATGCTTTCGGCTGAAAGCGCCGTTGGCCAATATCCCGTCGAGGCCATCCAGATGATGGACAAGATCGCCGTCGAGGTTGAGCACGATCCGGTTTACGAGCCGATGCTCTACGCGACGCAGACGGAGCCGCAGCCGACGGGCGCCGACGCGATTGCCGCCGCAGCGTCCGCCATCGCCGACACAGTCCGCCTCGGCGCGATCGTTTGCTATACGGCGACCGGTTCGACGGTTCTCCGCGTGACACGCGAACGCCCCGGCATCCCGGTCATCGGCCTGACGCCGATCGAGTCGACCGCGCGGCGCTTGGCGCTCGTGTGGGGCGTGCACACGATCCTTACCGGCGATCCGGAAAATCTTTCGCACATGGTCCGGAAAGCCTGCCGTATCGCGTTCGAGGAAGGTCTCGTCAAAGCCCGCGAGGGCATCCTCATCACGGCGGGCATTCCACTCGGAAGCCCCGGCGCAACGAATATGATCCGTATCGCCTTCGTCGACGAATCCGGCGCACCTATTGCTGAAGAGGTCTAGGGTCATTGAAATCCCGCGCAACCCGCGCAGGGTTTCGCTAGGCGCGTACCCTTGAGCATGTCAGTCGCAATAGACGTGACATGTTCACGGCTATCCATCGTGTTATGTCCGGCACTGGCTTGTAGCGGTTGAAGTCGGGGGGACATCCAATGCGATCTAGATTTGTGCGCTTCCAGCTCCGCGATTTGCTGCTCATCATGGTGCCGGTGCTGATAGCCGTCGCAGGCGCCACCTGGATAACCTTTCGTTTCGCCCATCCGGCGCCGCCCGATAAACTTGTGCTGTCCGCTGCTGCTGCCGGCAGCCCCTATTATCGTTATGCCGAGCGGTACCGGGCGGTCTTTGAACGCAACGGCGTCAAGCTCGAAATCCGCGAATCTGGCGGGTCGCTGGCCAATCTCAAATCTTTATCTGACCCGGGCTCCGGCGTGGACGCGGCCTTCGTCCAAGGCGGACTTGCCTCGAGCAATGACACGCACGGATTGCTGTCCCTCGGGCGCGTCGCGTACGAGCCACTTTGGGTTTTCTATAACGGCGGCACGCCGCTTGAGCGGCTAACCGAGCTCAAAGGCAAGCGCATACTGGTCGGCCCTGCAGGCAGTGGAACCAACAGCCTGGCCGTGCGGCTCCTCGCGGCCAACGGCATCACCGATGAAACGGCGACGCTGATCAATCACGAGCTACCGGATTATGTTGACCTGCTCGCCAAGGGAGAGGCGGACGCAGGCTTTCTCGTGCTCGCGCCCGAGGCGAAGACGATCCAGCGGCTGCTGAGAAGTCCCGACATTCACTTTATGAGTTTTGCGAACGCTGATGCTTACGCCCAGCGCTTCCCGTTCCTTTCACGACTCGTATTGCGGGAGGGCGTCGTCGACTTCGCGGCCAATGTCCCTCGTAGCGACACCACGCTCATTGCGACGACCGTAGCAGTAGTGGTGCGGGAAAGCCTGCACCCGGCACTTATCAACCTGCTGGCCCAGGCCCTGCAGGAGGTGCACGGACAGTCGACGGTCAACGATGCCGGCGAAGTGCAATTGTTTCAGAGCGCCGGCGAATTCCCGACGGCCAATGATCCCGAATTCGCATTTTCCGATGAGGCACGCCGGGTTTACCGCTCGGGAGCGCCGCTTCTACAGCGCTACGTGCCGTTTTGGGTGGCAACGACTGTCGATCGCTTGATGATTTCTCTTGTGGTCTTGGTGCCAATTCTCATTCCGCTGCTGCGTTTCGCGCCCCAAATTTATGATTGGCGCATTCGCCGCCGCATCATCCATTGGTATGGAGAACTCAAGCGTTTGGAGGCCGCCGCCAAGAGCGCATCAAGCTCCGAGGAGCGGGCAGCAAAGTTGCGAGATCTTGAGACGATTGAGGTAGCTGTCGACAACCTACCTATTCCGCTCGGCTTCGCAGATCGGCTGTATCAACTGCGCCAACACATTGAACTGGCGCGCCGCCGCCTCACGGTCGCCGTAGCCGATGATGCTGCCGCAGCACGGTCCTGACGCTCTAAATTTCAGGAATTATTGGACGAGCCGGGCGCGGGAACTCAGATCCCCTGGCCCTGAATTTCTTTCTTGAGCTTATCGCGCGCGGTCTCGGCGCCTTCGATGTTGGGGTGCACTTTGAGAAGCTGGTTGTAGACCTCGAGCGCGGCCTTTTTCTCACCCATCAGAACGAGAATTTTCGCCATGCCGTCCAGCGCCCGGAAGTGGTTCGGCTCGATGGCGAGCGCACGCCGGAGATCGCCCAGAGCAGCCGTGTAATTGTTCAGCCGGTATTCGACGTAGGCGCGATGGCTCCACGCCTCGGCGTATTCGGGCGCGAGTTCCACCGCCGCGTCTAGGAACGGCATTGCCTTCTCGCTCTCGTTTCGAGAAGAGAAAATCTCAGCCCGATCGATGAGCAGGTTGACGGTGTCGCCACCTTCGAGCCGCCACAGCCGCTCAATGGCAGCACCGATTTCGCCCCCTTGGCGTTGGTCGCTCTCGGTTGCGAGAAAGGCGTAAAGGTTATCGAGGGTCTTGGTGGTTTCTTCCGGCGACTTCGGCCAGGGCAAACCCATCATGCCGGGTTCGCCCTTTTGCTGGGCGGCAGCACCGGGCGAAGGCGCGACCGGCGGCGACTTCTTCTTTACGGCAGGCAGCTCCTCCCGCGGCCGCGCCGGCGGGGCGGGGACTTCGGGGAAAGGCTGGGTCTTCAAAAGCTCATTGTCGGCTGCAGCGTTAGCCGCGCCGGCCGAGACCGCCAAAAGAAAGAGAAGAAGGCGTGCGCAAAAAATCATGCCTCGAAGCTAATCGAGGCATGGGATTTGGTCAAAAAGACTCTCGTGAATTCGCCGTAACGTCGCGCTCTGGCGCAACGATCTCAACCCTGGCGGGCCTTGAAGCGGCGGTGAGTCTTGTTGATGACGTAAACCCGGCCTTTGCGGCGGACCACGCGGTTATCGCGGTGCCGTGAGCGCAGGGACTTCAAAGAGTTTCTAACTTTCATGACGACACCGGTTAAAATGGTAGGCGAGAGAGAGATCGACCCTCCGACCCTGACCATGTCAAAAGAGATGGAAGCCGGGCTTGTACCCGCCAGAAGCCGGGAAAACAAGGCCATTCCGACGAAAAGCCGCGCTGGAGCGAGCCGAAAAGCCTGAAGTCCCGAAAACGACGGCCAGTTCAGGCCTAAGCCACGGGAATTTCGTCGAATTTACCGGCAGGCTACCGGAGCGCCCCGCCCCTTGTGTTTCGACGCCCCAGAGAGCGGATTGAAAGCTCAATTGCCGTCAGTCATGAGGCTCGCCCTGCATGTCCATTACAACGCGTTTGAGCCCTCTGACTTCCGGATTTTCTGTGGATAAGCAGAAGGCTGGCCCCTGAATAGGCCGGATGGCGACTTCTCGACTCCGTCGCGACCGTGCTTCTTTCCGCCGGGGGTTGCAGGGATTTTCAGCACCCGCCAGCTTGCCACTGATTTATCGACGTTAATGTTCACGCATGCCGGCATTTTTATGCAGCCGGGTCCGATTTTTATTTCGCACGAATTTTTATTTCATCAGGCACCGATATTGGGAGCCGCCCATGCTTTCAGGGAATACGTCGCTCGAAGTTTTTAACGCTGCCATGTGGAATGACTCCTTCGCGCCTGAAGATCAGCGCCGGGCGGTCAACAGCTTGGAAGACGGCCGCATCCTTTATTTCAGACACCTTTCGTTTCAGCTTGATGAGCCGGAGAGATTTCTGCTGGCTACAGCCTGGTCCAACCAGAAGGCAAAAAACATCAGCCTCGACCCGAACGAAGGCAAGTTGCGCGGCACGAAGGTCGAGGGACCGGACAGCAATCAACTGACGGCGATGATGCGGCGGTATGCATCCTACACGCAGCAATTCATGCAATTGCTGTTGCCTGGGTACGCTCCACGTCTGCAACTTGGGCGAACCAGTTTTCGGCCGCAAGAGATCGAAGGCAGAGAGCCCGCCTCCTATCGCAAAGACGATCGGCGCCTACATCTTGATACGTTTCCTTCGCGGCCGTGCCGGGGAGCGCGCATCTTGCGCGTGTTCACCAACATCAATCCTGCGGGCAAACCGCGCCTGTGGCTGGTGGGAGAACCTTTCGAAGCATTCGCCGAACGGTTTCTCCCGAGCGTGAGACCGGCGGTGCCCGGCCTTTCGCGCATCGAGTATGCGCTCGGCATCACCAAAAAGCCGAGAACACCTTACGATCACATCATGCTGCAATTGCACGACCGCGCTAAAGGCGACGCACGCTATCAGCGCGAGGCGCCGCGCCAGGAGGTCGCCTTCGAAGCAGGTAGCACCTGGGTGGTTTTCACGGATCAGGTTGCGCACGCCGCAACGAGAGGCCAATTCGCGTTGGAGCAAACATTTGAGCTCCCGGTCGCAGCACAACAGCGGCCTGACCGGTCTCCTCTGCGCGTTCTCGAACGGATGACCGGCCGCTCGCTGGCTCCGGCAGCAAACTGAAGCAAGGTTCTCGCGCGCAACGCGGGTAAGCGTTACGAATCTTTGCTTAAGTGAGACGGCCGCCTTGCGTACCAGGCGGCCGTTTGCTTAGAAAAAATGCATGTAAAGTTGAAGCTACAAAGCTCACATGCGGGAACCTCTTCAGAACCCGAGCGAAAAGCCCCTGGTTAGTTTTTCTTAAACGATTTCGAGACGATCTGCGCGGCGGTTGGCTTCAAATTTCTTACCAGAAAACGGCCTAGACTATCGTCGGATGAGCGCGCATATGGCCATATCGCATGTGCGCTGATCAACATGACCCAGATCAGCACCCCAAAAGCAACGGCATGTAAGTAAGCAACGTTGGGGGGATTCTCGCGTCGGGGGGACAACCGATAAGGAGGTTGCCCCATGGACTTGGTCTCCAACATCACTCAGATGCTCAGCTCTACTTTGGTATCGCGTATTGCTTCGAGCCTCGGCCTCGATAGGACACTCACAGAAAAAGCAATCGGTGCTGGTGTCCCCGGCCTACTGGCTGCGCTCACATCGCTCGTCTCCAGACCCAACGGCGCTACGGCGCTCAATGGCGCCATTGCGCGACAACAGCCCGGATTGCTTTCGAGTTTAAGCAACATGCTCGGCGGCTCTACGCAGTCGAACATTATCGAAACAGGCACTAGCACCCTCACGTCTCTTCTTGGCGGCGAGACGACATCTGCACTCACCAACGCGGTTGGTCAGTACGCAGGGATTGGGAACGCGGCCTCGAAGAGCCTTTTGGGCCTGCTCGGACCTGTCGTGATGGGCGTATTGGGACAGCAGCAGCGCGCAAGTGGACTCGATGCGACAGGCCTCGCAAACCTGCTCACTTCACAGAAAGATAATATCGCCCGTGCGCTTCCCGCTGGGTTCTCGAATTATCTTAGCGGCACGGGCATTCTGGATGGTCTTGGTGGTACGACCGATACGCGGGCCGCATCGGCAACGGCGAGACCAAGTTACACGACGATGCCACCACCAACACCGAGACCTGCGGACCGGTCTCCCTATATGCAATCATGGGGCTGGGTACTCCCGGTAGTCGCCGCGCTGATACTTGGCGGCCTCGCTTGGCACTGGTGGCGCCCGAACCCAACGGATACTGCTCTCAATTCTCCTCCGCCATCCACCGCACCATCGAGCACCGGAACCAGCACCGGCGTCTCGGGGCTCGGAGCAATGCCCGCATCCTTCGAGGCGCTCGAAAATCTGCGCGGCATCAAGGTCGGCGACGTCGACGTTGGCACGCAGCTCGCCAACGCCGAGACCGGCATGCGCTCCGCGATTATCAGCGTTCAGGACGTGAATTCGGCGCAAGCAGCCGTGGCGCCACTGGCAAGTTCCGCGAACGATTTTGCCAAGCTGACCAAGCTTCTCGATAAGCTTCCCCCCGACACCCGCATCACGGTCGTGAAAACAGTCATTGCCACGAGACCGGCCCTTGATCAGCTCTTCGACAAGGCGCTCGCAATTCCTGGAGTGAGCTCTGTCATCAAGCCGACCGTCGATAAAGTTCACTCTCAGTTCGATGCGCTGACGACGGCCTGAGCCACGCGAGAAGAATGCCCAAATGAGCTGGTCAAATTAGAAAGGAACACGATCATGGCGACGACTACGACCAAGCATCCAGCGGTCGAGGAACATCTTTCTGCGGCTTCACATCACGCTGCAGCGGCTCATCATCACCACGAGGCGGCGCACCAGCACGCTCACGGCAGGCAAGAAGAGTGCAAACAACACTCGGCGGCCGCGCACGAGCATAGTGAGAAGGCTCATAAGCACACGACTGAAGCTCACAAGCTCACATCGAAATAAAAGGTCTTCTCGAGCCGGCTAAAGGCCGGCTTCGCCCTAAGTTCGTGATTGAGTTCGGGATGTTCGCTCCAGCCCCACGAGTTGGTAGCACGTCGAGCGCGTGCCGATCTCGGAGCGAAACGAATGGTCGAAATTTCGCGACTAGCGCAAACTCTGCCGGGAACAGCGCCCGTCAAACACGATGAGCGGCAAAACGGCCGAGACCGCACCCCATCGCCTGAAATGAATCTGTTCCGGAAAAACCATCGAACCCTGAGGTTTCGATGGTGGGCACTACAGGGATCGAACCTGTGACCCCTACCATGTCAAGGGAGGGGTGGGCCTCTCGAACGTTGATTTTAAGGTGTTTTTCGCGCGCGAAAATCTGGCATTGCCCCGTCTTTCGTCGCGAAGCGGCGTTCATAAGCCTCCCGGGAGGTTTTTGGCGAGGCCGAATTTCATCGACACACAACCATTGGCTGCAAATACGAGAAAAAATCGCTCGGCACCTCAGGCCGCCGCGGTTTCGCTCAGACCCTGGATAACCTCAACTGACCCCTGGCGTGATAAGTTCGCAACGAGCCTGAAAGCAGTGCATGAACTCCGAATGGAAAGGTTGCGGCGCGGTGCTCCCAGCATCAATCTTGGCTCGCCTTCGCCCATTCGATCCGGCCTCGCCTGAACCAGAAATGCGACTGGCAATCCTTCTGCCGCCAAACGGAAGGGTGCAGGGATGCCTTGCCGTCAGCGTGCTTCGTCACGCGCCAGCAAGGCCTGTCGTCGGTCAAGAGATTCATCTGAAGCGTTTTTCCGCAGCCGCAAGGGCAAAGCATCGCGGCTTGCTCCTCGATGCCGTCTTCCTCGACGACGTAGAGGGTGCGCGGCTTGAGCTGCTTTGGCAGATACTCCTTCACGACGACGGTACCGTACGGCGGAAAGCGCCAGTCGTGAAGCCATTGCGCCGCGCGGCGGTACAGCCCGATTAGAAACTTGATCATGGCGTCTGCCTTTCCGCGAGTTCCATAATATGGAGAAACGGCTGCGTATCGCCGATCCCCACCTTGCCAGCCAAGATCTCGCAAATTCCGCATTCGGGCTCGAGGATGAATTCCACGCTCGCAAGGCTGAACTCTACACTCGCGTATGCAGCGTTCGGTTCTTCGCGATAGGGATGGATGCGCGCCAGCAGCTCGTTGACCGCAAGCGACGCCGCAAACATGTTGACGCTGATGACCGCCGGACGATTGCCCGCTACGCCTGCAATATAACCGTCCTTGACCTGCTGACCGTGAGCGCCCGGATCGTTGCGGCGAAGGCCGGCAGTGGCGACCTGCTTCATCGTGAAGAGCTCGCGGCTCATAAGGCTCGACCTGCCGGGACGGATATAGTGCACCGTGCCGCAGACCTCGCGAATTGTGCCCTTGCTTGCGCCGTCGCGCACGGCGTCGAGCCGCACCCCGATATCGAAGTAGGGAATATTGTAATAGGTCGCGAGCCTGTTCAGCAGGTATCGGCCGTCGACCGTGTCCATGCACCCGAATACGATATCGCACTGCGCGACCTGCCGGACAACATCCGGGTCCCACAGGTTCTTCTTGATCCTGATGACCTTGGTGCCGAGCCCCATGCGCTCGATGGCATCTCCGAGCACATCGACCTTGAGACGCTTGTCCTCTGCGTCCCGCATGGTCGAGTTGAGGATGCGGTTGACGTTCCTGTCCTCCATCTCGTCGTCGTCCACGCTCACGAGCTCGCCGGCGCCGAGCCGCACCAGTTGCTCGACGGTCGGGCTCCCCGTGCCGGATGCGCCGATGACAGCGATGGACAGGCGCTGAAGGCGCTTGATCGTTCCTTCGTCGAACGCCTGCGCATGCGAGGCGACGAAGCTCGGCAACGCGACGCCACCGGCGTCCGCGTACCAGAAATGAAGATCGTCGCCCGCGACACTTACGCAGTCGATAGGCACGAAGGTGCCGTCGGGTGCGAGAATGCGTCCAAATATCTGCCCGTCCGGCAACATCACGGCGCTGCCGTGCGAAATATCCGCCTCCACCCAGCCGCGGATCATCGGCAGCAAGCGGGCGTCGCCTTCGTCGTCGATCCCGGAGAAGGCGGCATAGCCGCCCGGGTGGCAGTGGATCTTTATAACCGAGAGCTTCTCGGCGGCGGCGCGCTCAAGGATACCGTCGATGTAGTCGGGTTGCCATGTGACCTGCGTCGGCGTGCGGACCGGGCAATGGGCATAAGGGATGTCGTGGATTTCGCGAACGGCAAGCCGCTGCCTGCGGTCGCCGTCACGCCTGCCGCAAAGGAGCAGGGCGACAGCTTCGTTGCCGTCGCCCGGAAAAAGGAAGCTCTTCAGGTGGGCGTGCTGGTCGCCCGAGAATGCCAGCGTTACCGGGGCGGGCATTTCTCGAACTCCCGCTCAAGCCAGTCCTCGATCAGAAAGATATGCGTGCCGAGATCGTCCCGTCCCGGCTTCCACGGGTTCTGCGGAGTCCGGTGACGCGACCAGCGCTGGAACGTTTTGCCATCCAGCACCTGCGTCGCTTCCGTCGCCTTGATCTGCTGTCCATCTTTGCGCGCCAAGCCCGGATGGAAGTAGACCATATCGAGCTGCGTGTCAGGGTAGCCCGTTTCCAAACGGATCGCGGCGGTTACGTGCGAGTGGTCGTAACCGGCGGGTGTCGGAAACTTATGGATCAGCACCCACTGGGACCCGTCCACCACGGTCTCCCAGGAGAGGCCGTAGTCGTCGAGGAACTTTTTATCCAGCGGCAGCAGTTCAAACTGGCGACGGAGTTCCATGGCTAGCCCTCCGTCTGATCGCGAGGGAGTGCCTTGAATTTCTCGACGCCGGGCTGGCGGAGATCGACGTGCTCGTCGAGCCCGACCTTGCGCAGGCCTGCGCCCGCCGCCTTCACCCGGAGCTTGTAGTTCTCCGCCGGCAAAAGTCCCGCCACCGTCAGGATCGCCCGGCCCGTCGGCTTGGGATCGCGAAGAACAAAAGGATCGCCGTTCACCTTGATCCGGTAGCCCTTGGACAGGGGAGGCCTCTTGCCGGCCTTCGCGTACTCTTCGAGGTCGATGATGTCATCAACCACCGCTTCAATTCCGGGGTCGTCTTCCCCTTCCTTCTTGAGATTTTCCATCCTTACCTCCACGGAAAATTGCTGCATCACCATATTGTTAGTATGTAGCATGCTTGCTTGATACGTCAAGCACGTACTTAGCACGCTTGACGGACCTAGCGCGACGCAGCTAGAATCGGAGACGAACCAATGACTTAGGAGGAGACTTCCATGCTCACCCTCCAAGAGAAGAGGAGTTCTGTGGCAGCGGCAGAGAAGATCACACTCGGAAAATACCTCGAATCGATTCGTGTCGACCGGGGTCTCACGCAGCGCCAAGTGGAGGCCGCGACCAGCAAGGCGGTATCGAACGCGTACTTAAGCCAGATCGAAAACGACAAGATTCAGAAGCCGTCGCCGAACATTCTGCATGTCCTCGCCGAGCTCTATGGCATCAGCTACGAGGCCCTGATGGAAATGGCCGGATACTTTGTTACTTCCACCGGCCGTACGGCGGATGAGCGCCACGGCCGTATTGCAACATTCTCAGAACTGAATTTAACCCAAGAAGAGGAAGCAAAGCTGGCCGAGTACTTGCTCTTCCTCCGCAGTAGGAAGAAGCCCGGTGACCAAGGCGGATGACAGCAGTCTCAATCCCGAAGACCTTATGTTCGTAGAGGGGCGCGCACGCCAGCTCCTCGACAGAGCGAGCGCGTGGGAGTGCTTTCCGACGCCGGTAGAAGACCTGCTGGCAGCGGCAAAACTAAAGGTCGCGCCGACGAGCGCCTTCGATCCGCACGCCATACTGACCTTTCTCAGGAACAAGGGCGCCGACGTCGCCAGGTCGCTCAAGTCGGCAATGTCGAAGATCCTCGGCATCTATGACGGCGCGGACAGCGTCATCCACATCGACGACAACGCTTATCCGTCGAAGAAAACCTTCCTGAAGCTCCATGAGACCGGCCATCACGAACTGCCCACGCATCGCAAGGCGTTCCTATTCTTTCAGGATTGCGAGACGACGCTGTCACCCGAGATCGCTGACCAGTTCGAACGCGAGGCGAACAACTTCGCCCGCTTCGTGCTCTTCCAAGGAGATACGTTTGCACGCTACGCCGCCGATTGCGATTTCGGGATCAAGACGCCGGTTCGCCTCTCGAAGAAGTTCGGCGCGTCCGTCTATGCCTCGTGCCGGGAGTTTGCCCGCAGCAACTCGCGCGCGTGCGTCATCTACGCGCTGGAGCAGATAGAGTTCGTCGAGGGCGACGGCGGCCGCGCCGAAGTGCGCCGCATAGAGGCTTCGCCGAAATTCAAGGCAATGTTCGGCACGCCGCGCGACCAGTTCGTCACGCTTGACCATGTGCTCGGCCCTATCTTGCCAATTGGCAGAAAGATGACGCGGCCTACCACACTGGCGATACGCGATCGTAACGGCGTCACGCACGAGTGCGTCGCCGAGGCGTTCGATACGACAATAAACGTCTTCATCCTTCTGTATCCGGTGAAGGAGCTGACGGCCACGACGATCATCTTGCCTGCAGCCTGAGCGTAGCGAGTCCAAGCCATGATTATGCGCTTCGAGGAATTCATCAGACGCAGCTCAGGGTTCGATGACCTCCCTGAACTAGATGAGGTGTTCGTCACCGAGGATGGCCTCAACCTCACAATTCTTCGCGAGGGCAAGGAGTACAAGGGCACCTTCGACAGGAGTCTTCGCGTCGACAATCCGACCCATGGTGCCGGAATGCGTCACGCCCATGTATATGGCCGCAAGGGCAACGAAATCGTCGTCGTCAATGTGGATGGGTCCGCCAGTCACGACACCAAGGGACGCATCCCGGAAAAGGACGCGGAAAAACTTCGAAGCCTGGGCTTCACTATTCCCCCAGACCGTATTGTTGAGTGGACGGTCGTCTCGGACGGCCCGGCCGTCCTGACCGAATAACCCGACAAAGTCAGGAACGCCGGCTTCAATCTGCCGGGCCGAACGCTAATACGATCGGGTTTTCCTAAGCACCTCTAAGCGCGACCCGCGAATTGTGGGCACTCCACGCGCCCGCGAGCCCATTAGTCAATTGAAATATATTATATTTTTGGAGATTCGGACTAAATTTCACCAGTATCGCCAATATCAACAAACGCTGAAATCGATATTTTCAGTGAAATTCTTGACTGTTTTCAGTGAAGAGACTATTTTCAACGTATGATGAAATCGGCGCATTGGATGAAAAAATTGGAGCTGGACGCTGTTGAGCATCTTACGGCGGTACTGCGTGACGTGCCGTTCTTGCAGGTGGTAGAGGTCCGGCAGGAGCCGCTTCTCGGGCAGGCGAGCGCACAGCCTGATTTCGAGCTCGATGTCAGCGCGCACGGGCGCGCCTACAGGCTCGTCTGCGAGGTGAAAAAGCAGGGCCATCCTCGAACCGTGCGGGATGCGGCTGTGCAGATTCGGTACTATCGCGAGCACGCCGGAGGCGATGCCTACGGCGTGCTGCTGGCGCCGTTTCTATCGGAGGCTTCGCGGGAGATCTGCAAGGAGCACGGCATCGGCTTTGCAGACTTTGAGGGCAATTGCCGCCTTGTGTTCGACGGTGTGTTCATCGAGCGGCTCGTCGCTGGCAAACCACCTGCCGAGCGCCGCGATCTGCGCTCGGTGTTCGCGCCCAAGTCCGCGCAGGTGCTTCGCGTTTTGATGCGCGATCCATCGCGCAGGTGGAAGGTCACGGATCTTGCGCATGAGGCAGGGGTGAGTCTCGGTCACGTGAGCAACGTGCGCACGGCGATTCTCGAGCGCGAATGGGCGCAGGCGGATTCCGAAGGGCTTTGGGTCAGCGATCCCGGAGCGTTGCTCGATATCTGGCGCGAAGCCTATCGCCGTCCTGGCAAGCGCCACGGGTTTTACACGGCGCTGCACGGCAAGGCATTGCAGGAGACTCTTCGAAGCTCTCTGTTTGGAGCGAACAGGTTCGGACGCGTTTTGCTGGGGTCGTTCTCGGCGGCGCAGTGGCTTGCGCCGTACGCGCGGACGACAACGGAATTCTTCTACGCCGATCGCCACGGCATGGACGCGCTGCGAGGAGCCCTTCAGCTCTCCCCGATCGCCAAGGGGGAGAACGTCATCATCATGGCGCTTGATGACGACGGGCTCTTTCGCGATGCGCTGGAGCCTGCGCCGGGCGTTCGCTGCACCAGCGCGGTGCAAACCTATCTTGATCTTTGGATTTCAGGCGAACGCGGAAAGGAAGCCGCGGAGCATCTGCGCAAGGAAAGATTCCAATGGTGCCAATAACACAAAAAGAGCCCAGGTCCGCAGACGATTACGACGACCGGACGAACGCCGCCGTCAAATCCGTGCTCCTTGAGATCGGACAAATCCTGGGTAGCTACAAGGGCAAGTACGCCGTCATCGGCGGCGCGGTTCCGTGGCTTCTTCTCGATAACGAGGAGATGAAACATGTCGGCACGATCGACATCGACCTCAGCCTGGATAACGAGGCGCTAGCAGGCGATGACGAGTACGCCGATCTCGTCAAAGAGCTGCAAAAACACGAGTACAAGAAGAGAGAGGGCCTCAAGAACTTCCAGCTCGCGAGGCAGGTCAATCCCGGCGACGGCGGCAAGCCCATCGACGTGATCGTCGACTTCCTGATGCCGCGCCACGCCACGAACAAGAAGAATGACCCTCCGCTCATTGAGGGCTTCGCGGTCCAAAAAGCCGACGGCGCAGATCTTGCGCTCGAGTTCTTCGAACTCATCAAGATCAACGGCCTTATGCCCGGCGGCGGCAAGAACACCGTCGAGATCGCGGTCGCCTCGATTCCGGCGCTCCTCGTCATGAAGGGGTTTGCCATCGAAAAGCGAAAGAAGGAGAAGGACGCCTACGATATCTACTACTGCGTCCGCAACTATCCGGGCGGTTTCAAGAGGCTCGCGACGGATTGCACACCTTTGCTCGAACGAGCCAACGCCAAGGAGGGCTACGGCTACATCGCCGGAAAGTTCAAGAGCCAGGATGAATTCGGGCCGAGCTCGGTGCGCAAGTTCGTCGCCGACACCGGCATCCTCGGCGACCGCACCGCCGACCAGTGGCAGGCCGATGCCTTCGGGCAGATTCAAGCATGGTTGAAAGAGCTCGGGCTCGCTTGAGGCGCGAGGCGAAATACGCGCACACACTCAGACCCAAGGCTAGAAGCCCAGCTTTGAACTGCTGGCCTGCCGCTGCACGATCACGCGGAGCAGGCGAACGTCGCCAAGGCTTCGCGGCGCTCTGGCGTGCCTTCTCGTGGCCGCCGGCATGCCTGTCCGCCACGGTGGCGAAGGATGATGCCGCCATTGCTTTAGCGCGACGGCTGCTCGTGATATGCTTTGAAGGTAGGGAAAGCAGTTGCAGCCGACACCGTCCACGGTCACCAAGACTTATCCGCCGCGAGGGCCGCTGCAGCAGCACCGGCTTGCGGAGAGCACCGCATTCGATTGCTTCCGCTGCGGGCAGGCGAAGAAGTCTAAGCTCATCACGGTTTACAGCCAGAATTGGTCGCGGCGGCTCTGTAACGGCTGCTATGGCAGGCTGCTTTCGATCTACGAGATCAAGGCCGGCACCGCCGCGGATGACGAACGCGCTGAGGCCCTGGCTGCCGCCCTTGCAGACATGGTCACGGGCGATGATGTGCGACAGGCGCAAAAGCTATTCCAAGTCTCGGAAGAGCGCGCAGCTCGGCTTTCATCTGAGGCTTTGCGGTTCATCGCCACAGCGGAGTACGTAGCCAGCAGGCTTGAGGCCGATCCGCAACTCGAGTGGTCGCCCGCTATCATCGGTCTGTGCAAGGCCGTCGAGGCGGAACTTATCTTGCGCATCATCAAGCCTCTTGCCGGGCTTACCTCGCGCGAAAATCTGGACACCGACCGGCAAGATAAGGATTTGGGAAAGGTCGCGACGTTCTGTGCTGACACGTCGCGCAAGCCACCAGAGCTGGGCGCATTTGCCCATTTCCTTCAAACCGCCGCCCACAGCAAGGAGCGGCGCGAGAATTCAGTCCTTGTGCGCGCCTTCCTCAAGCTGCTGGCAACCTGGCCGGCTTCGCAGTGGCTCCTTCAGCCCGACGGGTTGCATGCGGCGCTCTCCCTTCTTACGGCCAAATTCCGCAACCCTGCCGCACACACGGACGAACTGAGCCAGCACGATTATTCAGCTTGCCGCGAGCATGTCATCGGGGCAACGGGAACGCTCTGGAAGCTTATGATTGCTACCGAGCCCCGGCGCTGAGTTACGGTACGACCGGCGCAGCGGCCACGCCGCGAACGCTTGCATCGCCTCATCCGCGCCGAGAACTGGCGACCAGCGGGCGGTCCAACTCCTGACATTGAAGGGCATTCGGAATCAAAGAAGCCGACTGGAACCCGGCAACTGGCAGTGGGAAGTCCACCCGCACTATGCTCGAAGCGACAGCAACCAGCCCGTGAATTGGAGCTTATCAATTGATCTATCGATCTAATTGGGAAAGATCAGGATACGGATCAACCTCACAGGAGGTTTTTGACCCTCTATTGCCGCGCCATCTCAGAGTGCGACGTTCTCAATAATGACATGGAATTACGGGGGTTTAAGTCTGGTGGGCACTACAGGGATCGAACCTGTGACCCCTACCATGTCAAGGTAGTGCTCTACCGCTGAGCTAAGTGCCCGGAAGAAGCGAGCTTCTAGAGTGTTAGCGATACCCCGGTCAAGCCCTGGAATACGGCAAATCGGCCGCAGGTGAAAATAAGCCCGCCTCAGACCGCCAGAAGACGGTCAACCTCGCGTACCAAATCCTTCAGATGGAAGGGCTTCGAGAGAACGCGGGCGTCCTTGGGCGGCTGGTTTTCGCTGTTGAGAACGACGGCCGCAAAACCCGTGATGAACATGATCTTGAGGTCGGGATCGATCTCGCTGGCGCGGCGGGCGAGTTCGATGCCGTCCATCTTCGGCATGACGATGTCGGTGAGCAGAAGCGTGAAGGGCTCGGTCTTGAGGCGGTCGTACGCGTCCTCGCCATTCTCGAAGGCGACGACGTCATAGTTCGCTTTTTCGAGCGCCTTGACGAGGAAACCGCGCATGGAGTCGTCATCCTCGGCGAGCAGGATGCGGCGGATCGGCAGGCTGGAGGGCTTGGCTGTCATGACTACTCTGATGTGCGGAAGGTCCCAGATGAGAAGTACCCGATATCTCATCTAATGCAAACTTGGCCCGACTTTGGTAAACGGAGCATGAAGCTGTGGAAATGCCGAACGCAGCGCGGCAGTACTGCATCACTCGGGCGGCATGACGCCGGCAAACTTCGCTCCGCAAGTTATGTGCAATCGACGCGCGCCTAAGTCTTCCATGGACTTACGCGTGCTGCATTGGCAATGTATTCCGCAACGAAACACCGAATTGCGGCCGGGATCTGAACGAGACACAACTGATTATGGCCGACGATAGATCTCACGACGTACCGAGAGCATTTTTCCCGTCTTTCGACGTACTGGCGCCACGCGTTCAATCCGCACCCTTCGTGTTCTCTTCGCCCCACTCCGGCAGGCTCTATCCTCCTGAGTTTCTTGCGATCTCGCGGCTCGATCCGAAAACGCTGCGCCGCTCCGAAGACTGCTTCGTCGACCGGCTTTTCCGGCCCGTGGCGAGTTTGGGAGCGCCGATCATCAGCGCCCGCTTTCCGCGCGCCTATCTCGATCTGAACCGCGAGCCCTACGAGCTCGACCCGGAACTTGTCGGCGAGCCTTTGCCGGCCCACGCGAACACGCAGTCGATTCGCGTGGCGGGCGGACTGGGTACCGTCGCGCGCATCGTCGCTGACGGCGAAGAAATTTATCCGGACCGGTTGAGCCTCGACAGCGTGCTCGCACGAATAGAGCAGCTTTATTTTCCATTCCACGCCGAGTTGTCGAGGCTGATCACGGCGACCCGCGAGACCTTCGGTTACGCCGTCCTGATCGATTGCCACTCCATGCCGTCGACGGCGATGGCCCCGGGTGGCGCACAACGGCCCGATATCGTCGTAGGCGACAGGTTCGGCGCCGCTGCCGATCCGCGACTGACACTGCTGGTCAGAGACGAGTTTCAGCGCCGTGGCTTCAAGGTGCAGCTGAACCGGCCATACGCCGGCGGCTACATAACCGAACATCACGGCCGGCCGGCGCGCGGCACGCATGCCATTCAGGTTGAAATCAACCGCGGCCTCTACATCAACGAACTGACGTTCCAGGAAACGGCTGGCTATGCGCGTCTTGCCGAAGCGCTGAAAGAGATCGTCACGTCTCTGTTTCGCGAGGTGCCCGGTCTGCTCGACTATCGCGCCGCAGCCGAATAACGCACCGCTTTACCAAATTTATAAAGAAAAAGGGCCGTCCGAGTTTTTCACGAACGGCCCAAGTCTAGGGAGGAAACGCCCAAGGAGGGCTGCGAAGCGCGAGCCGAGCTCGCATATCGCACTGCAAAAATTAAAGGTGCAGCGCATTATCAGCAAATGCGAATTGCGCAGGTCTGACGAGCTTGAAACGCGGACCTCGGCGCAAGGCCCATTTTTCGGGCATCCCAGTTGCAACTGGCGCGCGAAGGGCAATTCCCATAAAGAAAGGCCGTCCGAAGCCGAACGGCCCAAGTCTAGGGAGGAAACGCCCAAATTGGGCAGTGATTGCGGTGAAGCGTGTCAACGCAATCACCTCGTAACGATGAGCTGCTTCGACCCTCGCCGCAATCTCCACGAGTATTATCTTAGCACATTAGGATGCGCGTGTATCGGGCCCGCCACAACTTACGTTACTAATGTGTATCTAGCTCAAGATTGCAGTATCTCGAAGTAACGTCTGATAGTAATTGGGGCATCTAGCAAACACTTGAAATCGCAGGGTGAGCGCGTGCCGGGAACGTCACCCGCAGCGGAACTTCAGGCCATTGTCCGCGTGGCCCACGAACTGGCCGATATTTCAGGCCCGGTTATCCTCAAGCATTTTCGCAAGACAATGCCTGTGGAAAACAAAGCCATAGGCGGCGCCTTCGACCCGGTAACCAAGGCTGACCGCGGCGCGGAAAAAGCCATATCGCAAGCGCTGGCAACAAGATTTCCTGATCACGGCATCGTCGGCGAAGAGTTCGGAACGAAATCCGGATCGAGCCCCTACCAATGGATCATCGATCCGATCGACGGCACGCGATCGTTCATCATCGGGTCGCCGCTCTGGGGCACGTTGATCGGCGTCCTCAAGGACGGCGTGCCGGTCTTCGGCCTCATGGATCAGCCCTTCACCGGCGAACGCTTCTGGTCGACCGATAAGGCTGCCTATCATAGCGTCCGCGGCGGCCGGCCCGTGCGGCTCAAGACGCGCGAATGCACGCGCATCGAAGATGCCGTGCTGACCTCAACGCATCCCGATCTCTTCGAAACCCCCGAACAAGCCGCGGCGCTCAACACGCTGAAGGAAAAAGCCCGGCTCACGCGCTACGGCGGCGACTGCTATGGCTACTGCCTGCTCGCCGCTGGCCTCGTCGACATCGTCATCGAGACCGGCCTGAAGTCCTACGATATCGTGGCGCTCATTCCGATCATCGAACGTGCTGGCGGTGTCATCACGACCTGGACCGGCGGCAGCCCCGCAAACGGCGGAGACATCATCGCGACCGGAGACGCCCGCCTCCACGAAGACGTCCTGGCGCTGCTCAATAAGATCTAGACCCTTCCGACAGCGACGTTTCGATGCCCATGTAGGCGTCGAACGCCGCCCAGAACCGCTGGCGTATGGCGTCGGTCTCTTGCAAAATTTCGTGTCGCGAGCCCGGCATGAGGATGTGTCCGCCGGATTTGAGATCCACGGCGAAATCCTCGATTGCCTGTGATGAAACGACATGATCGGCACCAGCAGCGAACACCATCATCGGCACGGAGACGTATTTCGGATAGTCCGGCCGCGAAAGCATCGCACAGCTGCGAAGGGCAGCCCGGAGCCAGCCGACCGTTGGCGCGCCGAGCGCCAGGTCAGGAGCAGCTTCGATGATCGATTTGACGCGTGACCAGCGCACGTGGTCGGCCGTCAGCCTGTTGCCCTCGAAATCGCCGAGGTCGTTCGGCTCATCCCCGCCGCCGCGGACGTAGGTGGTCGCGAACCCGCAGAGCGACAGGATCGAAGAATACGCTGTCGCAACGGGCCGGCTGGCGCCGAGCATCCCCTCGTGAATCTCGATCATCGGCGACAGCAGGATCATCCGCGCGAACGGGCTCGCTTCGTCCTGCGCCCCGCGCAACAGGACATTGCCGCCGAGCGAATGACCAAGCCCGATCAACGGCTGCGGCAACGACGGCTTCACGATCTCATCGATGAAGATTGCGAGATCGCGGTCGTACTCGGTGAAGGCCACGACGTGCCCTTTGCGCCGGTTCGAGAGCATGCGCTCCGACCCGCCCTGCCCGCGCAAATCGAAGGTCGCGACCGCGAACCCGCGCCGGCGCAAGTCCGCGATAACCTCGAAATACTTTTCAATGAACTCGCCGCGGCCCTGCACGATGCAGACCGTTCCCCGCGATGGCCCCCGCGTCGCTTCCCAAAGAGCACACCGAAGTTTCAACCCGTCGTAGCCGTCGAAGGCTGTTACCTTCGCGCCGCTCGGAACGGGATTGATTGAGAGTGAAACGAGTTTCATGTGCCTCTCTTTTTAGGCTGCATCCGGGGGTCGGCCACCCCGGAGCCGGAGCCCGGTTACGGTAATTCCGAATAACGCCGTAGCACACGATATCGGCGGAAACTCTCGCGAAACTCTGGCGAAACCCTCTTGAAGCCCTTTTTCCGCTTCCTACCTGTTTGCTGTGGTTGCCGCAAAGCGGGGCCGCACGAAGAAAAGGGCCGGTCCAGAAGGCCGGCTCACATGTCGCTTTTTAAGAGGATATGTCATGAGACACGCAGAATTCGCTCCCTTTTATCGCTCCGCTATCGGCTTCGATCGGCTCTTCCAGCTATTGGATCAGTCTGCCGGTTACGACAGCGAATCCACGTACCCGCCATATAACATTGAACGCACCGGAGAGAACGCCTACCGGATCACTCTGGCGGTCGCGGGCTTCGCCGAGAACGAGCTGAAGATAGAGGTCAAGGAGCAGACCCTGTCGGTTGCCGGTGAGAAAGCTCCAGACGCCGCCGAGAAAACATATCTGCATCGCGGCATCGCAGCCCGTGCATTCGAACGCCGCTTCCAGCTCGCTGACCACGTCGATGTGACCGGCGCGAAGTTCGAGAACGGCCTCCTCCACGTCGACCTGGTTCGCAACGTCCCGGAGAGCAAGAAGCCCCGGACGATCGCGATCGGTACATCGGGTGGCGTCCAGCAGCTCGAGGCCAACGCTGCCGCCTGACGTTCGCCGCCAGTCGCCTGACACCCGGCGGACGGCCCGTTTCACCACTTAATGCCACGTCTTGAACGGCAGCTGCGTCCCGGCGCGGCTGCCGTTTGCATTGGTCCCTCACTCGGGGGAAATTTTGTTGCTGTGTGAGGTCTCGAACCTTGCCAAAAACGATTGCGACGCGCAGTGCTTCTTACCGCTTGTGCCGCAGTGCCAAATCTGTAGAATTTGTTAGATAGGTCAATATTACTGTCCTTTGTGCGCCGATCCGGCGAGCACGAAGAACGGTGCGGACGTTACACGATCGGCCGAGGCATCGCTTACGGCATGACGTGGCGTGGGAGAACATTAGGTGTTTGAAAGCAGGATGTGCGGTTTCGAGAGCCGCGAATTTGGCGACGGCCTTCATACCGTACGCCGCAGCGCGCTGGCCCGATGTGATCGAAAACGCCCGCGCTACGCGTGACACAAACATTGAATGAGCCGCGCCTCCAATAGGCGTCCTACCACACCGAAGTTCTGAAATTTGGGCCACACAGGCCATACGAGGCAACAGATGAGCGAAGGTTACCTGTACCCGCTGGATGACGAGATCGGCGATGGCATCCGCCCGGCCGCGCAGGGCCTTTTCGATCCAGCCCTTGAACGCGACGCATGCGGCGTCGGTTTCATTGCGAACCTCAAGGGACAGAAGTCGCACGCCATCGTCGAAGGCGCGCTCAAAATTCTCGAGAACCTCGAGCACCGCGGCGCCGTTGGCGCCGACCCCCTCTCCGGCGACGGCGCCGGCATTCTGATCCAAATTCCACACGACTTCCTTGCCGCCGAGACGAAGGCCGCTGGCTTTGAGCTGCCGGCGCCGGGTCACTATGCGGTCGGCCAGATCTTCATGCCGCGCGATGACCGGTTGCGCGCCCACTGCGAGCGCGTCTGGTTGCGCTGCCTCAAGGAAGAAGGTCTCGAGCTGATCGGCTGGCGCACGGTGCCTGTCGACAACAGCTGTCTTTCGGTAATGGTGCGCGACGTCGAACCGGTGCAGCGGCAGGTATTCATCCGCCGTCCCGCATCGATGACCGATCAGGAAGAATTCGAACGTCACCTCTATATCGTTCGCAAGGTCGTCTCGAACGCAATTCACGACGCCTATAAGGGTCGCGACATCGGCCATTACACGGTGTCCCTGTCGACGCGCACGGTCGTCTACAAGGGCATGTTCCTGTCGTTCCAGGTGAAGGCCTATTACAAGGATCTCTCCGATCCGCGCCTGGTGTCGGCGCTTGCCCTCGTCCACCAGCGTTTCTCGACCAACACCTTCCCGTCGTGGAAGCTCGCCCATCCCTACCGGATGGTTGCCCATAACGGCGAAATCAACACGCTGCGCGGCAACGTCAACTGGATGGCCGCACGTCAGGCATCCGTATCGTCGCCGCTTTTCGGCGACCGCATCTCGAAGCTCTGGCCGATCTCCTATGAAGGCCAGTCCGACACGGCTTGCTTCGACAACGCCCTCGAATTCCTCGTCATGGGCGGCTACAGCCTTTCGCACGCCGCGATGATGCTTATCCCGGAAGCCTGGGCCGGCAATCCGACGATGGATACCAAGCGCCGCGCGTTCTACGAATATCATGCCTGCTTGATGGAGCCGTGGGACGGCCCCGCCGCGATGGCGTTCACGGACGGACGCCAGATCGGCGCAACGCTCGATCGCAACGGTTTGCGCCCGGCACGCTATCTCGTCACCAAAGACGACACCGTCATCATGTCGTCGGAGTCTGGCGTGCTGCCGGTCGCCGAGGAAAACATCGTCAAGAAGTGGCGACTGCAGCCCGGCAAGATGCTGCTGATCGACCTCGACAAGGGTTGCATCATCTCCGATGAGGAGCTGAAGGCCGAGATCGCGGCAAGCCACCCCTATGAAACGTGGTTGAAGCGCACGCAGATCAAGGTCTCTGACCTGCCCCTCCCGTCGAAAGGCATCATCGCGCCGAAGTCGAACGTTGCGCTGCTCGATCTGCAGCAGTCGTTTGGCTACACGCAGGAAAGCATCAAGTTCCTGCTGACCCCGATGGCCGAGAAGGGCGAAGAAGCCACCGGGTCGATGGGAACCGACACCCCGATCTCCGCGCTCTCGTCGAAGTCAAAGCTGCTGCACACCTACTTCAAGCAGAACTTCGCGCAGGTGACGAACCCGCCGATCGACTCGATCCGCGAAGAGCTTGTGATGAGCCTCGTCTCGTTCATCGGTCCGCGTCCGAACCTCCTCGATCTTCAGGGCACCTCGAAGCAGAAGCGTCTCGAGGTTGCTCAGCCGATCCTGACGAACGAAGACCTCGAGCGTATTCGCGGCATCGGCGCCGTGAAGGACAACGATTTCGAATCGATCACGATCGACATCACCTATCCTGCCGAGAAGGGTGAAGGCGGCATGGGCCCCGCTCTCGACGGCATCTGCGCCGAAGCGGAAGAGTACGTTCGCGCCAAGGAATACAACATCATCATCTTGTCCGATCGGCGCGCCGGTCCGGACCGCGTGGCGCTGCCCTCGTTGCTCGCAACCTCGGCCGTCCACCATCACCTGATCAAGCAAGGTTTGCGAACTTCGGTCGGTCTCGTCGTCGAGACGGGCGAAGCCCATGAGATCAACCAATTCTGCACGCTTGCAGGCTACGGCGCCGAGGCGATCAATCCCTATCTCGCTTTTGAAACGCTCTACACCATGCTGCCGGATCTTCCCGAGGGAACGACCCCCGAGATGGTCAAGAAGCGCTTCATCAAGGCCATCGGCAAAGCCATGCTGAAGGTCATGGCGAAGATGGGAATCTCCACCTATCAGTCCTACTGCGGCGCGCAGATCTTCGACGCCGTCGGCCTACGTTCGAGCTTCGTCGATCGCTACTTCACCGGCACGCATACGCAGGTGGAAGGCGTCGGCCTCCGCGAGATCGCCCGCGAAACGGTCGAGCGCCACAAGATGGCATTCGGCGACGTTCCCACTCTCGCCAATGCGCTGGAAGTCGGTGGCGAATACGCTTACCGCGTCCGCGGCGAAGCCCATATGTGGCGGCCGGTAACGGTGGCTGATCTTCAGCATGCCGTTCGCGCAACCGACAACAAGGAAGCGATGGGCGGTCACGTCCCGCAGAAGTTCCGCGAATATTCGAAGTCGATTAACGACCAGTCGGAACAGCTCATGACGCTCCGCGGCATGTTCCGCCTGCGCTCGGCGGAATCCTTGGGCCGCAAATCCATTCCCATCGAACAGGTGGAATCGGCAGCCAGCATCGTGAAGCGGTTCGCGACCGGCGCTATGAGCTACGGCTCGATCAGCCGCGAAGCTCACACCACGCTCGCGATCGCCATGAACCGCATCGGCGGCCGTTCGAACACCGGCGAAGGCGGCGAAGAATCCGATCGCTTCAAGCCGATGGCGAACGGCGACTCGATGCGCTCCGCGATCAAGCAGGTTGCTTCCGGCCGCTTCGGCGTGACGACGGAATACCTTGTCAACTCCGACATGATGCAGATCAAGATGGCCCAGGGCGCGAAGCCCGGCGAAGGCGGCCAGCTACCCGGACACAAGGTTGACGCGACGATCGCCAAGGTCCGTCACTCGACGCCCGGCGTGACCCTTGTCTCGCCGCCGCCGCACCACGACATCTATTCGATCGAAGATCTCGCACAGCTCATCTACGACCTGAAGAACGTCAACCCCACGGCTGACGTCTCAGTGAAGCTCGTCTCCGAGGTCGGCGTCGGCACCGTCGCGGCAGGCGTCGCCAAGGCGCGCGCCGATCATGTGACGATTTCCGGCTTCGAAGGTGGCACCGGCGCATCTCCGCTGACGTCGATCAAGCATGCCGGTAGCCCTTGGGAAATCGGCCTTGCGGAAACGCATCAGACCCTCGTCGCCAACCGTCTGCGCGGCCGTATCGCCGTTCAGGTCGACGGCGGCATCAGGACCGGCCGTGACGTCGTGATCGGCGCGCTCTTGGGCGCTGACGAGTTCGGCTTTGCGACCGCACCGTTGATCGCAGCCGGCTGCATCATGATGCGCAAGTGTCACTTGAACACCTGCCCTGTCGGCGTCGCCACGCAAGACCCGGTCTTGCGCGCGAAGTTCTCCGGCAAGCCCGAGCACGTGATCAACTTCTTCTTCTTCGTCGCCGAAGAAGTCCGCGAGATCATGGCGCAGCTCGGCTTCCGCAACTTCAGCGAGATGATCGGTCAGAGCGACCAGCTCGATAAGGATCGCGCCATCGAGCACTGGAAGGCGCGCGGTCTCGACTTCACGAAGCTCTTCCACAAGCCCCATGCTCCGAAGGGCGTCGCGGTGTTCAACAGCGAACGCCAGGACCACGGCCTCGAAAAGGTTTTGGACGTCCGGCTGATCGATATCGCGAAGCCGGCGCTCGAACTGAAGAGACCGGTGAAAGGCGAACTCGAAATCAGGAACGTCAACCGCTCAACGGGCGCCATGCTCTCGGGCGAAGTCGCGAAGCGCTTCGGCCATGCCGGTCTGCCGGAAGACACCATCTGGTTGTCCTTCAAAGGCACGGCCGGACAGGCGTTCGGCGCGTGGGTCGCGCATGGCGTCACGCTCGACCTGGTCGGCGAAGGCAACGACTATGTCGGCAAGGGATTGTCGGGCGGCAAGTTGATCGTCCGCCCTGATCCGAAATCCGGGATCGTACCGGAAGACAGCATCATCGTCGGCAACACCGTGCTTTACGGCGCGATCACCGGCGAATGCTATTTCCGCGGTGTCGCCGGCGAACGCTTCGCCGTCCGCAACTCGGGCGCATACGCTGTCGTCGAAGGCACTGGCGATCACGGCTGCGAATACATGACCGGCGGCGTTGTCGTCGTTCTGGGTGAGACCGGCCGTAACTTCGCAGCCGGCATGTCAGGCGGCATCGCCTACGTGCTCGACGAGAAGGGCGACTTCGAAAACCGTCTCAACAAGGAGATGGTACAGCTCGAAGCGCTGACGGCTGATGCGGGCTCTCTGCAGAAGCTTGCCCAGCAAGGCGGCGATGTCGCGATCGCGGTTCGTAACGTCATGGTCGATATGCGCGAGCAGGACGTCGAACGTCTGCACACGCTCATCTCGCGTCATGCCCATTACACCAACTCGCGCCGCGCCCAGGAAATCCTGAAAGACTTCCCGGCCTTCCTGCCGAAGTTCAAAAAGGTGATGCCGGTCGAATACCGTCGCGCACTGACTGAGCTGGCCAAGGCCCGCGAAACCAATCGCGAGGCTGAGCTCGAGGCCGCCAAGCAATAGCTATCGCTCTGCCAATCGCGAATTAGAGAGACGAAAGAAGAAATGGGCAAGCCGACTGGTTTTCTGGAAATCGACCGCGCCGACCGCAAGTACAAACCGGTCGATGAGCGTCTGAAGCACTATAAGGAATTCGTCGTTCCGCTGGCCGAGCCTGAGGTCAAGAAACAGGCTTCGCGCTGCATGGATTGCGGCATTCCCTATTGCCACACGGGCTGTCCGGTGAACAACCAGATCCCCGATTGGAACGACCTCGTCTATCACGGCGATTGGAAGAACGCGGCCGACAACCTCCATTCGACGAACAACTTCCCGGAGGTAACGGGCCGTATCTGCCCGGCGCCGTGCGAAGCGGCCTGCACGCTGAATATCGACGACAAGCCGGTGACGATAAAAACGATCGAGAACTCGATCGCGGATCGCGCTTGGGAAGAAGGCTGGATCCGTCCGCTGCCGCCCGAAAAGAAGACCGGCAAGAAAGTCGCCATTATCGGCTCGGGCCCCGCAGGCCTCGCGGCAGCCCAGCAGCTCGCGCGCGCCGGTCACGACGTTCATGTCTACGAGAAGAACGCCCGCCCCGGCGGCCTGCTCGTCTACGGCATTCCCGACTTCAAGATGGAAAAGACGATCATCGCCCGCCGCGTCAAGCAGATGGAAGCGGAAGGCGTGACGTTCCATTGCGGAATTCATGTCGGCCAGGATCTCTCGGCAAAGTACCTCGAATCGAAGCACGACGCGGTGTTGATCGCCATCGGCTCCGAGCAGCCGTTTGACTTCTTCGCCAAGTCGCCGGGACGCGATCTCGACGGCCTTCACTACGCAATGGACTTCCTGCCTCAGCAGAACCGGCGCAATGCCGGCGAGGCGCAGAAGCCCAAGACCCATGAGATCTCTGCAAAGGACAAGCACGTCATCGTCATCGGTGGCGGCGACACCGGCTCCGACTGCATCGGCACCTCGTTCCGCCAAGGCGCGAAGAGCGTTACGCAGCTCGAGATAATGCCGATGCCGCCTGAGAAAGAGAACAAGGCGCTCTCCTGGCCGCACTGGCCGCTGAAGCTGCGCGTGTCCTCCTCGCAAGCCGAAGGCGCGAAAACCGAGTACTCGATTTCGACCACCGGCTTCTCGGGCGAAGGCGGCAAGGTCAAGAAGCTCCACTATACGCGCGTGAACGCCAACCTGCAGCCGATCAAGGGAACCGAAGGCGCGCTCGACGCCGATCTCGTGCTCTTCGCCATGGGCTTCTCGGGCCCGATCGAAAGCGACATCGTCAAGGAGTTCCAACTCCCCGTCGTGCCGCGCGGACGCTTCAAGGGGCTGGACGCGACGGACAAGGATTACAAACTCGCGACCTCACCGAAGCTCTTCTGCGCTGGCGATATCCGGCGCGGTCAGTCGCTCGTCGTGTGGGCGATCCGCGAAGGCCGTCAGGCGGCCCACACCATCGACAAGTTCCTGATGGGCTCGACCGTTCTGCCGCGCTAAGAGCCAAGCAACCGAAACGAACTGACTGAAACTAAAAGAACGCGCATCCACCCCGGATGCGCGTTTTTTGTTGCCCGAACTATCCTCGCAAACTACCCGCGCGGCGGCGTGGAAGGCTTAGCCTCGCTGGTCGTGTCGGGCTTCGGCGGCCACGTCACATCGTCCGCGCGACCGGCTTTCGGCTGCAGCCGCTCGCCCTTCACCAGCAGCCGGAAATACGGCGCCTGCGTGGGCGACAGGCGTCCGCGATCCTTGTTGCCCGCAGGCGAGATCGAACTCATCAACGTCAAGCCGCCCGCGATCTGATCGACGAGAAGATCACCCCTCTGACCCGATCCTTCGCGCCGCGCCATCAGCGTCACGACCGACGCCGGGATCGCTGGCCTGACGATTTCGATCGTCTGAGATTCCTCGCGACCGTTGTTACCTATCATCTTGAGCGTGATCTTGCCGTTGTCCGCCTTCTGATCGCCGGTACCGTCACCCGCTGCCGAGGGTGGCGACCCATCGAGCGAAGCCCCGTGCACGACCGGCGCATGCGAAGCGGCCTCCGCTTTCTGCGCCACGGGCGACGATGGCGCTGGAGTCTTTACCGCATTGTCCGGATTGATCTTCGCCTGCTCGGGCTCGGCGCCGAGCAGCGGAATGTTGCGATTGGCCTTGGCCTGAATGAGATCAGGCCGCAATTCCTTCTCGACGAAATGTGCGAGCTTGCGATTGCCGGCATCCGTGAAGTTCACGCCGTCCCTGAGGCGCAGCAACCGGATCGCGCCTTCGAGATCGGGGCCATAGGACGAGTAAGCACCGTTCTCGTCGGTGAAGCCCTGGTAGGCATCGATGTATTTATAGCCGTTGAGGTAAGCGCGCTCGCGGATGACATCGTTCATTTTCTGCGCGAGTTCGTTCGCATCCGAACGCGCCAAATTCGGCATGCCGACCCAGTAAACGCCAGCGTTCTTGGCTTTGAAGGCCCGCATAAGCCGATCGACGCGGCGCGTATATTCGGCCAGCCACGCATCGCCTCCGACCGGCAATCGTTTGCCGTCGGGGCCACGGAATGACATGCGGTCGTCTTCGCCGACCATGACGATAGCGATGTTGAGCGGTTGCGCGGCGATCGCCTTTTCGAGCGTCGCGACTTTCGCGTCGAAGTCGCCAAGACCGATGCCGGAAAATGGCGTCACCTGCCGCTGAATATTCAGCCGGATGTCCGGACCGAACGCGACGACGAGGCCCGCGAGCAGACCTTCCGCAAACCCGTCGCCATAAACGCTCACCTGATACACGTCGTTATCCGGAAATGACGTGAGGAACGTCCCGCCTTGATCCTCGTCTCCGGCACGCGCGGGGGAACCAGGCACGACCAGAAACGCCACGAGAAGCGCGGCGAGCATGGGGGTCAGATACCTGGAGAAGGCGCTCATCCAATCGTATGCCTTTTGCAACCCGCAAGACTGCCGAGGGGTTGATTCCGAGGCCCACCATACAGCGCCGGCGCCCTGTCTCCAACCGGGTCTCCAACCGCCGCGACCGGCAACGCAAACGTCTTAGCGCGTCGCCTGCGAATTCGCGTGCGCCAACACCCCGTCGGAGGGCCAGCAATCGATTTTCAGCCCATTGGCCTTCTGATAGAGGCCGATCTGCTTGCGCGTGTTGGAACCGATTTTTCCGTCGGTCTTGTCCATCGGATAGCCCAGCACTTTGAGCTTGGCCTGCAGGTTATGAACCGTTTGCGTTTTCGGCTGCGCGAACGGCTTCCACGGCGTCACGAAATCCCCCTCGCCCCGTATGCGGTCGCCGAGGTTTCCAACGAACAACGCATAAAGATCGGACGTGTTGTAGAGCCGGATGACGCGAAAGTTCTGGGCCGCCAAAAACGCCGGGCCATAGGCTCCGGCCGGCATCATGAGATAGGCGTCGTCCGCAAGTTGTGCCTTGCTGAATGGCGCGCCGTTCGCCTTCCTGAAGCCCATAGCCACCCAATCGCCGATCGGGCGGGCATCGGGCGGTCCCTCGAGCGAACAATCGGCTTTCGGCGGCGCGATCACCTCATACCCCCAGCGTGCGCCACGAACCCAGCCCTTGCCCTCGAGCTGACGCGCGGTGAACGCGAGCGCATCGGCGACAGACCGCCAGATGTCGACCTTACCATCGCCATCGCCGTCGACAGCGAATTTCAGATATTCGGTCGGCATGGCCTGCGTGAGACCCAGCGCGCCGGCCCACGATGATTTCATGTCCGAGCGCGGCACGCCCTGTTGCAGCATCACGAGCGCCGCGATCAGCTCCTCCCGAAACTTGTCCTTGCGCTTTCCGGTGTAAGCCAGCGTCGCCAGCATGCGGATCGCATCGTTCGGGGGATGATATGAGCCGTAAGCCGTTTCGCGACCCCAGATGGCGACCAGCGTATAGCGGTCGACGCCCGTCATCTTCTCGATGCGCTCGAGGTCGGCCTTGTGCTCGGCGAGAAACGCGCGGCCCTGAACGGCAAGCTTTTCGAGATAAGGTTTCGAGAGGTAATCGGCCGCCGTCTTCGTGAATTCAGCCTGACCGCTGTTATCGACTTTGGGCCGTCCGGGAATATCGAGATCGGGGATCGATAAGTCGGGTTCGACACCTGCAAAGGCAGCGTCGAACGTCTTCCGGCTGACGCCGGCACCCTTCGCGTCGGGCCACAAGGTCTCGATGAAAGCACGAAACTCGTCCGCCGGTTTCGCGTGAACAGCAGGCGCGGCGAAGGCCATCGCAACTGCCAGGAAAGCAGAAGACAAAATCTCGAAACAGCGTCGTCTTAACAGCATTGAATCGCTGCCTTCCTTGCATAGCGGGCCGCAGTGCGGATGACAGCGCGTGCCCGATTTTCAGGGCATTTTTGGGGCCTCACGCCTCGTGAGCCGCAGCCTTTAAGGCGTCGACACGCCGCTCCCAGTTAAGCGCCTGCGCGACGATCTGTTCCAAATCGTCATGCTGAGGCTGCCAGCCGAGCTTCTCGCGGATTTTGGCAGATGCGGCGACGATCGCCGCCGGGTCGCCCGGCCGTCGCGGCGACAGCAGAACCTTGAAATCGACGCCGGATACCTGTTTCACCGCGGCGATGACCTCGATGACGGAATACCCCTTCGAATAACCGCAGTTGAAGATATCCGAAACACCGCCCCGGCGCAGATGATCGAGAGCGACCGAGTGCGCGTTGGCGAGGTCGCTGACGTGGATGTAGTCGCGCACGCAGGTGCCGTCCGGGGTCGGATAATCGGTCCCGAAGACTTCCATCTGCGGCCGTTTGCCGAGAGCCGTTTCGCACGCGACCTTAATCAGATGAGTCGCGCGCGGCGTCGACTGGCCGGATCGGCCCTCGGGATCGGCGCCCGCAACATTGAAATAGCGAAGTGCGACAAAACGGAAATCATGTGCGCGCGACGCGTCCGACAACATGATCTCGGTCATCAGCTTCGACGAGCCGTACGGCGACATCGGCGCCGGAGGAGCGCTTTCCGATACCGGATTGTCCTCGGGATTGCCATAGACGGCGGCGGTCGAGGAAAAGATGAAATTCTTGACGCCCGTCGCAACGGCCGCTGCAATCAGGCCTCGTGATTTGACCGTATTGTTCAAATAATAGCCGAGCGGGTCGGCGACTGAATCCGGCACCACGATCGACCCGGCGAAATGGATGATCGCGTTCACGCCATGAGCACGGATCGTTTCCTCGACGAGAGCGTTATCGGCAATRTCTCCCACCACCAGCGTCGCCCGGCTATCGACTGCCCACCGAAACCCCGTAGACAGATTATCGATGACGACGACGTCCTCGCCCCGATCCACCAACTCCAGCACCATGTGGCTGCCGATGTAGCCGGCACCGCCCGTGACGAGAACGCTCATGGTTGCATTGGACTCCCGAGTTAGATACCCACACTCGCGGCCGATTTTCCGTCAAAAAGGCCGTTCAGACCTAAAGGAGACGGCGCCTCGGCGCAAACGACCCTCCCGCGTTCCCCGCGAGAAACTTCTCAAATTCGGGGATTAGACATAAATCGTTACCAAATGGGCTTAGACCGCTTCTGCTGTCCTCGGAGCATATGATGAGCGTTGTGAAAAGACCTATCCGTAAAGCCGTCTTCCCGGTCGCCGGTCTCGGAACCCGATTTCTTCCCGCGACGAAGGCTGTGCCGAAGGAAATGCTGACCGTGGTCGACCGACCCGTCTTGCAGCATGTCGTCGACGAGGCACGCGCCGCCGGCATCGAGCATTTCATTTTCGTCACGGGACGGAACAAGGGCGTCATCGAGGATCACTTCGACAAGCAGTTCGAACTGGAATCGACGCTTGCCGCCCGCGGCAAGAACAAAGAGATCGAGGCCCTTGCGCGTGACCTTCCGCAGGCGGGCCAAACGAGCTTTACCCGCCAGCAGTCTCCACTCGGCCTGGGTCACGCCGTTTGGTGCGCGCGGGAACTCGTCGGCGACGAGCCGTTTGCATTGCTGCTACCGGACATGCTCCACCATGGCCGCTCGTCATGCCTCGCCGATATGATCGAAGCCTACGCCACGACAGGCGGCAACCTTATCGCCGTCGCCCCCGTGCCCGATGATCAGACGCATCAATACGGCATCGTCGGCGTGACCGATGCAAAGGCGAAGGTTTCCCCGATCACCGGAATGGTCGAGAAACCGAAGCAAGGCACCGCGCCGTCAAACCTGCACATCACCGGCCGCTACGTCCTGCAGCCTGAAATTTTCGGCCTTCTCGAGAAGCAGGAGCGGGGCGCCGGCGGCGAAATCCAGCTCACCGACTCGATGATCGGCCTGATGCAGGGCGCCGATCAGCCATTCCACGCCGTCCGCTTCGACGGCGAGATTTATGACTGCGGATCGAAGCTCGGATTTCTAACAGCCAACGTCGCGCTGGCGCTTGAGCGTCCCGATCTGGCCGACGACTTCAGGCGTGATTTGAACCGGCTGCTCGCAACCAATAAATAAAGACTTCGAGCCGCTTAGCGGCGACGAGCCTTATTGGCGCAACCGGACGCCGAAGTGGACTTCGTCTCCGACGTAGTCGTTCGGTACGCCAACGCCGTTGAAATCGACGTGCGCGTACTTTCCGAAGAGCACGGTGTTACGGTTGGCATAATATTCAATGCCCGCCGTTTGCCGCCATTCGGTATCGTTGATGATCCCGTCTTGCGAGTTCTGGTTGGAATAGATCAACCCGGCCGAGGCAACGAGATAGCTTCTGAGCTCATGACGAACCTCGACGCCCACGGTACGATAGAATGCGCCACCGACGTTGGCGGTTGTCGTCTCGGAAACATCCGTACTGGCGTTGAACAGAACCGACGTCAGCGCCGTCGCCCGCCACGTCGCATTGGCATCGAACGTCAAACCGTCGACCGCGTGCAGACGTGAATTTTCCGGTGTCTGAATGCCGTAGCCGAGGCTGATGTCGCCGCGAATAATTTCGCCCGTATTTCCGAACGAAACGCCGAACCGGTAGCGCTGGCCGTTCGACGTGCGATTGATCAGGTCGCTTTGCGCTGCTTCGCCATAGTCGCGATGATTATAGGCGAACTCGAAGTAGGGCGAGAACGACGGCTTGAACTCCCACGACGTCCGGAACGTCTCTTCATAGATCGTGTAATCGCGATCGCTGTTTGGCGTCACCACGCCGGCATCTTCGACGCTGCCGTAAGTATAGTCCTGCACGCTGCCTCGCAGCTGATACGACAGGCGATTGAAGCGCTGATTGTAGGCGAGTTCAGCGCGATCCGTATCGATGACCGATCGGGTGCCGGCCGAACTCGCATCGAGCGCCGAGCGGCTCTCGAGATATTGCTGCCGGGAAATGAGCGCCTGAATATTCGTGCGCTTCGTTATGTCGAGGCGGCCGCGTGCTTCGAGCGTATAGTCGCGATCGTCTTCGGTCGGAAAGTCGTTGTAGAAACTCAGCACGCCGACGGCTCTGAACTCGAGCGCATGCGTTCCCCAGTTCGAAACGAGCCTCGCCCCTGGCTTCACATCCATCGCCCAATCGGACGGCGAGCCGGGCGCGTGAAAGACATTCGAGTAATAAGACGCGCCGAACTCGACCTCGGGAAAGAGCACGAAACTACCGACCTTGATGCCGACCGGATCATAAGGCTCCTGACGGAAGAGACGCCTCGGCGTTCGGTTATCGACGTAGGGATTGAGATCTTCGATCTGGAAGAGCAGTGGGTCGTACCCCGCGGGCGGGTCCGCGAAGATTGCCGCATCGTCGCCATCCCGCGCCTCGCTAGCAGCGGGATCTGCTCCCTCTATCGGCTCCGCCGCATCGACGCCGCCATCGACGACACCGGAAGTATCCGCCGTGAGGCCCGCGTCGCCATCCGCCGCTTGTCCCGCTTTCGAAGCCGGATCGAGGAGATCTTGTTCGGTGGGTTTGGAATTTGGATCGTCGCCCGACGCCGCGGCATCGTCATCGTCTTGGGATTCGGATTGGAGCGAGACCGGCCTCGTCGACCCGGACGCATAACTTTCGCCGAACGTCGTCTCGCCGCCTTGTGCGGCATTAGGTACCTGGGCGCGGACAGACGGACTCAGCGCGCCCGAAAGCGTTACAGCCACAATTCCACTTATCAACCAGGCGAACAGCCGGTCGACCATTTCAGCGTCCCCATGCGCGACTTCCACTCGAAACGCTACTAACGATCGACCGTAGAAACGGTTGGTTAATGCCGGTTTAAAATGCTCGCAGGGGTTGCTTCGAGCGCCGCCAGACGCGAAAGTGTTAACGCGGTTCGGCCGAGTCCTTTTTGGACGGGTCGAACGATCGCGCAACGGGGGAACATCGAGCGGATGCAGAAGGTAATTCCATTCCAGCTGCCCGAAGGCGAGCGCCGGGAAGCTGAAAGCGAAACCGAGCAGACGACGCCGATCGCTTCAGCGCTTCGAACTCTCAATCTCGGGGCCGAAGGCTTGGCCCAGCTCGCCAACGAGGTCGCCGGCCCAATGGCGCCGGCTTTCGATGAAGCCGTTCGACGCCTGAAGGCCGTCACGGGCCGGGTCATCGTGACTGGCATCGGCAAGAGCGGCCACGTCGCCCAGAAAATCGCCGCAACGTTCGCCTCCACGGGAACGCCCGCGTTCTTTGTTCACCCAGGCGAGGCCTCACACGGCGACCTCGGCATGATCACGCGATCGGATCTCATCCTCGCGCTGTCGTGGTCCGGCGAAACCGTCGAGTTGAAACCCATCATCACCTATTCTCGCCGGTTCGCGGTTCCATTGATCGCGATAACCTCGCAGGCGAATTCCGCGCTCGGAGAGCAGGCCGACATTCTGTTGCTTCTGCCACGCGTGAAGGAGGCCTGCCCGCACGGCCTTGCACCGACGACCTCGACCACTATTCAGCTCGCGATCGGAGACAGTCTCGCCATCGCGTTGCTGGACGCGCGCGGCTTCACGGCCCACGACTTCAAGATCTTCCATCCGGGCGGATCTCTCGGCGCCAACCTCAAGTACGTCGCCGACGTCATGCATCCGTCCGATCGATTACCGTTGATCGCCAGCGGCGCGCTGATGTCGGAAGCACTTGTCGCCATGACCGAGAAAAGCTTCGGCTGCGTCGGCGTGACGGATACCAAGGGCAGGCTGCTCGGCGTGATCACCGACGGCGACTTGCGGCGCCACATGGGCGACAAATTGCTCGAAGCCAAAGTCGATGACGTGATGACCGCGAAGCCCAAGACGATTGCGCCGACCCTGCTCGCGTCGGCCGCCCTGGAACTCATCAACTCATCGCGCATTACCGCGCTGTTCGTCGTCGAAAAGCAGAAGCCCGTCGGCATCGTGCACGTTCACGATCTGCTGCGATTGGGCGTCGCCTAGGCGAGCCGCACGAAACAACATGTCGCACGCGGCAAGCTGCGCGGCCGGTCAAAGCCAGCCTTGCAGCTCCCGGCGCACCACCGCCTCGATCACATCGACGCCTTCAGCACTGTCGTTGAGCGCTTTGAGATAAGCGAATTTCTCGCCGCCATTCCCCTCGAAAATGTGCCGGTTTTCAACGTCGAGTTCCTCGAGCGTCTCAAGGCAGTCGGCCGAAAAGCCCGGCGCGACCAGAGCCAACTTCTTGACGCCCGACTTGGCCAGCGCTTCGACGGTTTTATCCGTATAGGGCTGGAGCCAGGGATCGTTGCCGAAACGCGACTGGAACGTCGTCAGCCAGCGCTCTTCGGGAATTCCCAATTTCTGCCGCAAGAGCCGCGAAGTTTTCTGGCACTGGCAATGGTAAGGATCGCCCGCCTTGAAATACTTCTCCGGCATGCCGTGGAAGGTCGCGATGATCTTCTCCGGCTCGAAATCGAGTTCGGCCAAACTCTTGCGCATCGAACGCGCGAGCGCATCGATGTAAGCGGGATGATCGTGATAGCTCGGCGCCGTGCGAACCGCCGGTTGCCAGCGCATTTTCATCAGCGCCCGAAATGCTTGATCGCACGCAGTCGCCGTCGTCGCCGCTGCGTATTGCGGATAGAGCGGCACGAACAGAATGCGGTCGCAACCTTGCTCCTTGAGCGCGAGTATCCGGCTCTCCGTTGATGGGTTGGCGTAGCGCATCGCCCAGTCGACGACGATTCGCGGCTCACCCCCGAACCTCGCCGTTAATTGCTCCGCTTGATTGCGCGTGATCGTCTTCAGCGGACCTTCGTCGCGCTCGTTATTCCAGATGGTCGCATAGTCGCGCCCCTTTCGGCTCGGCCGCGTCGTCAGAATGATGAGATTGAGGATCGGCCACCACTTCCACTTCGGTTCCTCGATGACGCGCTCATCGGACAGGAACTCGCGCAGATAGCGGCGCATCGGCCAGTATGTGGTGCCGTCGGGCGTTCCGAGGTTGAGAAGAAGAACGCCGACCCGGCCAAGCGCGACCGGAGCATGCCCGGGCGGCAGCTTCACGGACTCGGTATCAAAGCGATCTTGTTTTGGAACTTCGTTCATCCGCTCTCCGAAATCAGAAATCAGCGCGACCCTAACGGATCAGGCGCGCCGTTGCGATGGGGCAGAGACGACGGATTTCGTAGCGAGCCTCGGCTTCGACGACGCGCGGCTTTTGTCAGTCACGCCGGCCCCTTCATCGCCCTGCTCATCCCGGCCATTGGCGTCGGCCCGTACGGCATCCGCCGGTTTCGGACCCGGCGGCACTAAAGATAGTGCGTCGACCAGAGGATCCAATGCCCGGCCATATTCCCAATATGCCGCCACGCGCTTGATGAAGGCCCGCGTCTTTTCGGAGAATAGCCGCTTCACGCGAAATTCGGCCTCTGCGCGCAGAACCTGCTGCTGCCGCCGGCAAATGGAAATTGCCGCTTCCTTCTGGTCGTCGGTCATATCGGGTGCGGCCGAAACGGCACCGGCCAGCACCGCAAGATCATGGTCGTCGCCGAACCACTGCGAGAGCTCCCGCGAGGCGTTCACCCGGACCGCGAATTCATCCGGCCACGCACGCGCAAGCAACGCCATCTGACGCCAATGCCATTGGACGGCCTTCCGCAATTCGTGGAAATTTTCATCCGTCGGCTCGTCGTAAGCGTAGGCGATCGCCTTCCGCGCCTTGCGGTAACTCGTCTCGAGGCCGCCCGCGAGTGCCGCAAAGCCCTGATGCTTGAAATCGAGACGCTCGATCTTCTTCGCTTCCGCGCCGAGCAACCCACGCGCGCGATCGGCCGTCTCGGCGTCGAGCCGCTCCGGCTGATTTCCCGCCCGCGCTGTCAGCGTCGCCTTCAACGGCGCGAATGCGGCTCCTGCCTCCGGAAATTCGTCGGCAAGTTTTTCGATGGTTTCGAACATGACGGTCTGGTCGCGCCGGGCCGACAGAAGTCTCCCAATTTCACCGAGCGCCTTCGTACGCCGCCGCGCCTTTTTGGTCCCGATGGTCGCCGCCGTAAGACGTATGAGCGCGCGCAGCCGCTTGATGGATTTCCGGCACTCGTGCACGCTCTTGGGATCGGCAGTCGGACCCGCCAATTCCGCAATCGAGCTGTCGAATTGCTCGCGCGCAATGCGGCGAAAACCCTTTTCGACGGGCTCGTGGATTTTGAATCTATACGGCATAACGCGGGAACGGCTTCGAAAAGAGGAGCTGCCTTGTCGTAGATCCGAACCACATAAAACTGTCACAAACAACGTCGCGATAGTTAACACATCCCTGCCGTGCTTATCGAGCCTCCAACTGTCGCAACCATTGAACCACGCGTTCATTGGGGTCTGAGGCCGTTATGAAGTCGGTTATGACGGCCAAGGTATCGGCCCCGGCCTCCAGTACTCCTGGTGCCCGCTCAGGCGTCAAACCGCCGATGGCAACCAATGGCAGCTGCCGAATTTTGCCGCGCCATTCCTTAACCTTCTCAAGCCCTTGAGGCCCCCAGGGCATGGCTTTGAGCTTGGTTTCGTAAATCGGGCCCAGCGCCACATAGTCAGGTTCCGCAGCCAGAGCGATCTCAAGCTCGGCTTCGTCGTGTGTCGATATCCCGAACCTGATCCGGGCGAGCTTAATCGCCTCGAAATCAGCCGTACGCAGATCGTCCTGGCCGAGATGAATGTAATCGACCCCGGTATCGAGCGCGGCTTCCCAATAATCGTTGAGGACCAGCTGACAGTTGTTCTCGCGGCAAAAATCGAACGCACGCTTTGCCTGCGCCGCGATCTCAGCGGGAGAACTGTCCTTGATCCTGAGCTGAACGAGCTTCACGCCGAGCGGCACGATGCGTTCGAGCCAACCGACGTCGGGCACGATCGGATAAAAACGCGGGAGCTTGGTTTGCGTTGAATTCAAAGCACGTTCAATCGAGATCGAAAAACGGAGTGCCGGCGACCGGCGTCGACGGTACCGCCATATCGCGAGGTGGGATGAGCCCGGCATCATAACCCAAACGCCCCGACTGGATCGCCGACGCGAATGCCGCCGCCATCTTCACCGGATCAGCGGCTTTCGCAACCGCCGTGTTGAGCAATACGGCATCGTAGCCAAGCTCCATGGCGAGCGCCGCGTGCGATGGCGCACCGATGCCCGCATCGATGATGAGCGTCACATCGGGAAAGTAGGCGCGCAAGCTTGTCAGCGCCTGAACGTTGGCGAGACCGCGGCCGCTGCCGATGGGCGCGCCCCACGGCATGATCACTTCGCATCCGGCGCGCTGCAGCCGTTCTGCGACGGAAAGATCTTCTGTTGTATAAGGCAGCACCTTGAAGCCGTCGCGACTGAGCGTGCCCGCCGCTTCGACGAGGCCGAAGACATCCGGCTGGAGAGTGTCGTCGTTGCCGATGACCTCGAGTTTGATCCAGTCCGTTCCGAAAAGCTCGCGTGCCATCTGGGCGGTGGCGATGGCTTCGCCCGGCGTCCGGCATCCGGCCGTGTTGGGAAGAACGCGAACGCTGAGATCCTTGATGATGTCGAGGAACCGTTCTCCGGCCTTCCCGCCGGCAGCCTCGCGGCGCAACGAGACCGTGACGATCTCCGCGCCAGACGCCTTCACCGCGCTTGTCAGAATGGCCGGAGACGGATAGCCCGCCGTCCCGAGCAGCAGCCGCGAAGAAATCGTCTCCCCATAAACGGTGAGCGCACGCCCCGCATGCAACGACTGATCACGAACGTTCATTTTAAGCGTAACTCGTCCTTTTGACCGCTGAGTTTAGCCTGCTCAGCCTAGCCGCCCAATCTTATCCGCCCTGCCGGGCAGATACGATCTCGACACGGTCGCCGCTGCTCAACGCCGTCGTAGCACGCCGCGCCTCTGGCACGAACTGCCCGTTGAGCGCCGTCGCGACCTTCGCGTCGGCTAGACCCCGCTCCACAATGAGCGCCGCAAGCGTACCGGCCTCGCTGACGGTTTTGCAGCCGTTGACGATCAACTCAGTGCTCGCTTCGTGTTGTAGCATCGCTTGATTTGACCTGAAGGGCGGACATGGGCATTTAATCGCGGTTTACCAGAGCATTGGAGAGTTTTTTACCGCATATCATCCGAACGGGTCAAAGGGACCCGCCAATCCGCCGCAATTAGCATCTGAATCTCCGGCGTCGAAATTGAGGATCGCCCTATGTTTTCGCGCCTGATGTCGTCTCGCCGTTTCGCTCCGCTCTTCTGGAGCCAGCTGCTGGCTGCCCTGAACGACAACCTTCTGAAGAACGCCCTGGCGATGCTCGTCGTCTACAAGCTGGCGATGGAAAACGGTCCGGCCCTCGGAACGCTGGCAGGCGCGGCCCTCGTACTTCCGTTCTTCGTCTTCTCCGCGCTTGCGGGACAGCTCGCCGATAAGTTCGACAAGGCGAAGGTTGCAGTTCGCGTTCGCCTTTTGGAAATTCCGATCGCCGTAATCGCGGCCACCGGATTTCTCCTGCCATCGGTGCCGTTGCTGTTCGCTGCTCTCGTCCTGTTCGGCACCCTGAGCGCCTTCTTCGGACCGGTGAAATACGGGCTGCTCCCCTCTCATCTCGAAACCAGAGAGCTCCCATCCGGCAACGCCCTGATCGAAGGCGCAACCTTCATAGCAATCCTGATCGGAACCATCGGCGGCAATCTCGCGTCCGGCGGCCAGACGGAAATCATCATCATCGCGACCGCCATCGTCGGCATCTCGGTGCTCGGCTGGCTTTCGGCGCGCTTCATTCCGCCGGCGCCGTCCTCGGTGCCCGATCTCGTCGTCGATAGAAACGTCGTCACCTCGACCGTCACGCTGTTGAAAGACCTGCGCGCCGACAAACGCATTTGGCAAGGCGCCCTTATCACGTCGTGGTTCTGGCTTGTGGGCGCCGCCGTGCTGGCGCTGCTGCAAAACCTCATTCCACAAACCTTGAACGGCGCACCATCCGTTTATACGCTGGCGCTCTTCACATTTGCGGTCGCAGTTGCACTCGGATCGATAGCCGCCGCGCGCGCCAGCACCAATCGGCCCAACCTCGCGCTCGTCCCCATCGGTGCATTGTTGATGGGCCTCTTCCTGCTTGATCTGGCGTGGGTCGCATCCGCCATGAAGCCCGCTCCCGAACCCCTCGGCGCGGCAGCCATTTTGACCTCGGTCGAAGGCCTTCACATGCTTGTCGACCTCGCCGGCATTGCATTCGCCGGCGGCCTCTTCATCGTACCCTCGTTTGCAGCCGTGCAGGCATGGTCGCCCGTCGAGCGCCGCTCTCGCGTCATTGCCGGATGCAACGTCCTGTCCGCCGCCTTCATGACGCTCGTCGGAATCGCGATCGCGGGGCTCCAGTACGAGAAGATCTCCGTCGCGCTCCTCTATGCCGGCCTCGGAATTGCAAACCTTCTCGTCGTGGTGCTTGTCCTTCGAGCTTGGGGCGCCGAGGGCGTGAAGGACGTCGTCCTCTTCATGTTCAAAACGTTCTTCGGGCTGGAGGTCAGAGGTCTCGAAAACCTCCCGAAACCCGGGCAACGCGCCATCATCGCGCCCAACCACGTCAGCCTTCTCGATGCGGGACTGCTGAACGGGCTTCTTCCATCCTACAATGCCTATGCGGTCGACACCGCCATCGCCAATACGTGGTGGGCGAAGCCGTTCCTGAAGCTCGCACAGTTCTACACGGTCGATCCGACCCGCCCGCTCGGCATGCGCCATCTGATCCAAGCCGTCAAAGTCGGAACATCACTTGTGATATTCCCCGAAGGACGCCTGACCGTCACCGGCGGACTGATGAAAGTCTACGATGGCACGGCGATGATCGCGGACAAGGCGAATGCACCCGTCATTCCCGTTCGCATCGATGGCCTTGAGCGCTCGCATTTTGGCTATCTCAGCAGCTCTCAGACAAAGAAAGTCTGGTTTCCGAAAACAATCGTCACCGTTCTTCCTCCGGTTTGGCTGAAGGTCGATCCTGCCCTCCGCGGCAAGGCGCGGCGCCAGGCGGCAGGCGCGGCATTGCAAGACATCATGACTGACTCTGCAGTGCTGACGACGCCGATCGATCAGACGCTCTTCGAAGCGCTGGTCGCAGCCCACAAGACGCGCGACACCGGCAAGCCTGCGATCGAGGATCCGCTCGGAAGCAAGCTCTCGTACAAGAAGCTGATCGTCGGCGCGCAGGTGCTGGGAGCGAAACTCACGCCGATGCTGCCGCCGCCTGGGTCATCCGTCGGCGTGCTGCTGCCGAATTCCGCGGGCGTCGCGGTGACGTTCTTCGCGCTGCAGACGATCGGACGCGTCCCGGCGATGCTCAATTTCTCGGCCGGGGCAGCCAACGTCGTCTCGGCCTGCAAGGCGGCGAACGTCTCGGTCGTTCTGACATCCCGCGTTTTCGTTGAAAAGGGACATCTGGAGCCGCTCGTCCAGGCCCTCGAAGCGGTCGTGCGCGTGATCTATCTGGAAGACGTGCGCCCGACGATAACGTTTGGCGATAAGCTGAAAGGCCTCATGCAAGGTGGAAGGCCCCAAGTCAAAGCCGACTACAATGCGCCCGCAGCGATCCTCTTCACCTCCGGCTCCGAAGGAACGCCCAAGGGCGTCGTCCTCTCTCATCGGAACATTCTGGCGAACTGCGCCCAGAGCCTCACGCGCGTCGCCTGCAACGGCACCGATAAGGTTTTCAACGCGCTTCCTGTCTTCCATTCGTTCGGCTTGACCGCGGGCCTGCTGATGCCGCTCGTCGCTGGCGTGCCCGTCTATCTCTATCCGACGCCGCTGCACTATCGCATCATTCCCGAACTCGTTTATCAGTCGAACGCCACGATCATGTTCGGCACCGACACCTTCCTCGCAGGCTATGCGCGAGCAGCCCATCCCTACGATTTCGCACGCGTACGCCTCATTCTCGCGGGCGCCGAGGCGGTGAAGGACCGGACAAGGCAACTCTACATGGATCGTTTTGGCGTGCGCATTCTCGAAGGCTACGGCGTGACGGAAACAGCGCCCGTGCTCGCAATCAACACGCCGCTTGCGAACAAAGCCGGCAGCGTCGGCCGCCTGTCGCCGCTGATGGAGGCGCGGCTCGAACCCGTTCCCGGAATTGAAACCGGAGGCCGATTCTTCGTGCGCGGCCCGAATGTGATGCTCGGCTATTATCGCGCCGAAAACCCCGGAGTTCTCGAACCCCCAGCGAACGGCTGGCACGACACCGGCGACATCGTCGACATCGATCCACAGGGCTTCATCACGATCAAAGGCCGCGCCAAGCGGTTCGCCAAGATCGGCGGAGAGATGATTTCCCTGTCCGCCGTGGAAGCGTTGGCCGCCGAACTTTGGCCGCAACAGATAACGGTCGTTGTCGCCCTCCCCGATCCGCGAAAAGGCGAGCGCCTGGCGCTGCTGACGACCGATCCGAATTGTACGCGCGACGCGTTCTCTCAGTTCGTACGAAGAAAAGGCGTGACCGAGCTTATGACGCCTGCGGACGTTTTCGTCGTGCCGAAAATTCCGCTGCTCGGCTCCGGAAAACCCGATTATGTTGCCGCGCTCGAACTCGCGAAGCAAACGTTGGCCGCCAAGGCTAGCCCCTCAGGGAGCAGCGAACAGCGGCCCCTCACGCCGGTTATCGGATAGATAACCGGCGACGGCCCGCGCAAGTACCGGCGCCAGAAGGAACCCGTGCCGGTACGCGCCGTTGACCCGGATCACGCGTCCCGAGTCCTCGACAATGATCCGCGGCACGTTATCGGAGAAAGCAGGCCTGACCCCCGCGCCCATCTCGAGAACGGATGCCTCCCCGAACGCCGGATGCAGCGCATAGGCCGAGCCGAGCAGATCGAGCGCCGACCGGAGCGACATCGGACCATCGTCTTCCCGCTCGATGACGGTCGCGCCGACGACGAACCGCCCGTCCCCCTGCGGCACGACATAGATCGGCTGACGCGGATGCAGGAGCCGAACCGGACGCGACAAGCTCACATCGCCCGTCTGAATGAGAACGCGTTCGCCGCGCACGCCCCTGAGCGACGGTAGATCTTCGTGAGCGCCGATCCCCCGGCAATCGATCGCAACATCTTCAGCGGTGCCGTCCCAACGACGGTCAAACTCAATATCCACGCCGAGCAAGCGAAGCTGATCGGCGAGCCAGCTCATTGCTTTTTGCGCATCGACGTGCGCTTCGCTCTCGAAATACAGCCCACGCTCAAAACGGCCGGCGAGCGACGGTTCGAGATCGGCGATGCGCGGTCCCGCAACCGCCGCATGCCCTTCCGTCATGTTGGCGAAGCGGGCGAGATCCCCTGCATCGCGCGCGTGCGCAACGACCAGCGTTCCGTTGCTGACCGTACCAGGATAGGCCTCGCGCCAGAGGCGAAGCCCCTCGCGGCCGAGATCGCGAACGCTGTGCGGCGCACCTTCTGCTTCGCACTCTGGCGCAATCATCGCCCCCGCCCAACGGCTCGATGATCGCGCGAACGGATCGCGGGCCGCCTCTATCAAGCGCACCCGATATCCGGCACGTGCCAAGGAAAACGCCTGCCAAAGGCCGAATATGCCGGCGCCGACGACGAGGATGGACGGTTTGCTCAAGGTCGAAACTCTTCAGGACGTTTCGCTTCCTCTAGCATCAATCGCCGAGAGCGACACCCTCGCGGCGTGGATCGGCCCCGCCTTCGAGACGGCCGTCGCGCCGGACGATCATGTTCACGCCGGACGTCATCGTCGCCCCGGAGACCGTTTGGCCATAGGACGTCAGTTCGTACGCCGGCCATACGATCGGCAGCGAATATTCGATCAGGAACGGTCCGCCCTGGCTGCCGAAATTCGTGAGCGACGCGGCTTGCTGCGCGTCGAGACCCCAATCCATTACGGCGACGAGCGTCTTCACGACGTAGAGGATGATCTGCGAACCGCCCGGCGAACCGGTAACGATCTCGGGCGCGCCATCCGCGCCAAGAACAATCGTCGGCGCCATCGAGCTCCTCGGCCGCTTTCCGCCCTCGATGCGATTGGCGACGGCCATGCCGTTCGCATCGACCGGAACGAATGAGAAGTCCGTCAGCTCGTTGTTGAGAAGAAAGCCTTTCGCCCAGAGGTGCGAGCCGAACGCACTTTCAATTGTCGCCGTCAGCGACACCGCGTTGCCTTCGCCATCGATGATCGAAACCTGCGTCGTGCCTGGCACTTCGTACGTCGCATCCTGACCGAACGACTTTTTAGCGAGTCCCGGCGGCAATCCGGGCTCGGCCCTCGCCATCGCCTTCTTCGGATCGATAAGCTTCCGCCGCTCGGCAAGATAAGCGTCATCCAGCAATCCCGAAGGAACCGCAACCCGATCCGGATCGGCGATGTACATATTGCGATCGGCAAAGGCGAGCTTCTCCGCCTCAGCAATGATCTGCAAAGCAGGAGCGGTCATCAGCGCCGATGCACCCTGCACCTGAGGAAATGGCTCGATGAGTTTCAGCACGGCGCCGACGGTGAGTGCCCCCGAGGAAGGCGGACCGACGCTGCAAACCTGCCGGCTGCGATAGGCGACACAGACCGGCTCGCGCTCCTTCGCGCTATAGGCCGCAAGATCCTCAGCACTCAAATCACCGGGTATGGTGTGCGCTTCTTTGACGGCCTTGACCATCGCGTCCGCAATGTCGCCGCTGTAAAACGCATCGGGCCCGCGCGCGGCAATCGTTCGCAACGTCGTGGCGTATTCGGGATTTTTGAGCAGCGATCCTGCAGCCCTCGGCGTTACGCCGCCCTCATAAAAATACGACCGCGCATCGGGCGCGAACTTTTCCGCGCTTTCGGATTTGAGAAGAACGCTGAGCCGCGGCGACACGGGAAATCCATTCTCGGCGAGCGTTATCGCCGGCTCGAAGAGCTTCGCCCACGGCAGCTTCCCGTATTTCTCGTGCGCTGCATGAATGGCGCGCAGAAGGCCCGGGACGCCGACGCTCAAACCCGAGTTCACGGCCTCCTCGAACTTCATCGGCTTGCCGTCTTTGAGAAACCGGTCGGGGCGCGCCGTGGCCGGTACCGTTTCGCGGCCGTCGAACGTCGTCATCGAACGCGTTTTGGCATCCCACAGAGTAATGAACGCGCCGCCGCCGAGACCGGAGGACTGCGGCTCCACAAGGCCGAGCACCAGCTCTGTCGCAATCGCGGCATCGATTGCCGATCCGCCTTGCCGCAATATTTCGCGACCCGCCTCGGCAGCCAGGGGCTCCGCAGCGACGACCATGTGCTGCTTGGCGACAACGAGAAATTTCTCGCGCCTGCCCGACGCACCTTCAGGAACAGGCCGGAATTCCTGCGCCGACGCCGTGACTGCGACAATCGAGCACAAAACCGCAAGCAAAATTCTGAAAGTCATGAGATCCCCAGGGATGAGCCGAGCCGAACCGGTGAGCAATCGGCGAACCACACAGAGCAAAAGATTAAGATCCGCACGCTATTAATGCCGGTAAACATGGAGCAAACGATGTCTCTTACCATAAGAAAAAAAGTCCTACTCGCCCTGGCCGCGCCCGCGCTCTTCGCTCTCGGCGCCGCAACCGCAACGGCGCTAGCGCCATCGATAACGTTCACGCCGCTGCTTCAAACGTCGAAAACGGTCGCGGATGAGCCGATCGTCTATCCGACCGGCGCGCCGGCGAAGATCACAGCCGGATATATCGATGTGCCGCCGGGCGTCTCCACCGGCTGGCACCAGCACGGTATTCCTCTCGTTGGGATGGTGATGGAAGGCGAGCTGACCGTCGACTATGGAAGCAAAGGCAAGCGAACCTATAAGCCGGGCGATACCTTTGTCGAAGCGATCCACCAGACGCACCAGGGCACCAACACAGGGACTAGCCCCCTCCGGCTTCTGGCCATCTACATCGGCGCGGAAGGCATGCCGACCTCGATCCCGGAAAAGGGTCCAGAATAGCTCCGCAAGCGGATCAATAACTCTGCTGAACGAAGCTTTCCGGCGTGCCATCCTCCGGATTGACGAAAATGACGTCCTTCGGATCGCGCCGTGGCGTATCGACCGACAGAAAAACAACCGGCTCTTCGATGATCTCCGGCAGGGCGTGAACCGTTCCCTTCTCGAAGAACAGCAATTGCCCCGGACCGAATTCGCTGACCATCGAGGCATCGCGCATCCAGAAAGTGCCGCGCCCCGAAAACACGTAGAGATATTCATCGCACGTCGCGTGATAGTGCGGCGGCGTCGGCTTGTAGACGCGAAAGACTCGAGCGCTCGCCGCCTCGCGATTTGTCAGATAGCGGTCGATAAGCAGCGTCGTCGCGGATGATGGAAACGACGCGGCGACCTCGCCGATATCGAACCGGCCAACGCTCGCCTGATCTTTCTCGTCCATGAAATCAATCCCCATTCGGATTATCACGAATTTGTAAGGTTGGCCGCGCCGCCCGGCCGTTCAGTGGCAATTCCGGCACGCTCCTCGATTCCTTTGTGCATACCACAACGAGTCCGCCTGTCTTTCGTTTGCACCCTCGACTAATTTCCCCGCCGAAAGACTTGACCTTCTGGAGGGGCAAATGCGCTCATTGAAACTCGGCGTCGCTGCGGCTGCGGTGCTGGTTGCACTATCTGCGACGGCTCAAGCCGGCGACTGCGTCCGCGTCGGAGCGATTGGCGATGGGCTGACGCACGACCTCGCGGTTATCATGTCGACGCATGGCTTGGCGAACATCATCGAAGCCAAGGGCCGGACGCCGAAGGGCACGGTCCACACGTCCTGCACACCGGGCACGTTCGGAACCCAGTGCCAGTCGTCGCAGCTGGCCTGCAAGTAACGAAACTTTCCGGTTTCGAGGGCTAACGGCATCATCGTGCGGAATTCCGCACGGTGATGTTTTCGTTTAGTGGAAGTCCCGCGATTTCGGAATGACGCGAACATTGCGCGGATGACGCGGCTTCGGCTCGCGCGAGAAACGCGGATGGATCCGCCGGTCGTCTTTTCGGATCGGATGCGCGGAGCCGGGCTCCGGGTGCAGCACCTCATCCGCATTCGCCACCGGCACGTCCATATCCGCAGCCCATTCCGAAAGACGCAGCAGCCAATCGCTTCTGTCGATAAGCTTCGTCGACACCACGTGAATGATATCCGCGTGCTTCTCGACCTGTCTTTGCAGACGGCCTTCAACCACGATGAGCCGCGACGTCATCACGACCTTGCGAAAACGTTCGAGCAGCTTCGGCCAGATGATGACATTGGCAATGCCGGTCTCATCCTCGATCGTCATGAACACGACGTTGCCCGTCCCCGGCCGTTGCCGGACGAGCACGACGCCCGCCACCCGAACAAAGGAGTCGTTTTTCGCATTGGCCAACTCCTTGCAGGAGAGCACGCGCTCGCGGCGAAAATCCTCGCGCAGAAACGACATCGGATGCGCTTTGAGTGAAAGACGCAGCGTCTGGTAATCGTTGACCACATGCTCCGAGAGCGCCATCTCGGGCAATGTGACGTCGGCCTCCTTCCCAACGTCCTGCGTCTCGCTCCAGGAAAAGAGTGGCAGCGGCGGCGCATTGGAGAGCGCTTTGACTTCCCACAGAGCCTGCCGGCGATCGAGCCCCAGCGAGCGAAACGCATCCGCCGCCGCGAGCTTCTCGAGCGTGCTGACGCTTCCGCGCTTTGCGACATCCGCAATGCCTTGAAATCTTCTGTTCGTCCCGTGCTTCTGCGTCCCATGCGCAGTCGGAGGTGACGGCGGAATGAGCGTCGGGAATTTTCGGCGCAAAGCCTGCTTCTTCTCCGGATCTTTCTCCGGAACCTCGTGAATGTCGGCTTCGCTGAGGCCATCGATGAGACGCAGTCCGAGCCTCAACGCGGGACGGCCTCCTTCGAGTGTCCGCTCCAATGTCGAATCCCAGTCGGAGAAATTGACGTCCGTCTCCCGAACCTCCACCCCGTGCTCGTGAGCATCGCGCACGATCTGCGCGGGCGCGTAAAAACCCATCGGCTGCGAATTCAAAAGCGCGCACGCGAACGCCGCCGGATAGTGACATTTGATCCAGGACGACACATAGACGAGAAGCGCGAAGCTCGCCGCATGGCTCTCGGGAAAGCCGTATTCGCCAAAGCCCTTGATCTGGGCAAAACAGCGCGCCGCAAATTCCTCTTCATAGCCGCGCTCGACCATGCGCGAGACCATCTTCTCTTCAAGCAAACCGATCGTGCCGACACGGCGAAACGTTGCCATCGCCCGCCTGAGATCGTTGACCTCCTTATCGTTGAACTTGGCGGCAACCATCGCAATGCGCATCGCCTGCTCTTGAAAAAGCGGTACGCCCAATGTCTTGCCGAGAATGTTCTTGAGTTCGTCTTCGTCGCCGCCCTTGGGATAAGGATAGACGACGGCCTCGAGCCCGTTGCGGCGCCTGAGATAGGGATGCACCATATCGCCCTGGATCGGCCCCGGACGCACGATCGCGACCTCGATGACGAGATCGTAAAATATCCGCGGCTTGAGGCGCGGAAGCATGTTCATCTGCGCCCGGCTCTCGACTTGAAACACGCCAAGCGAATCCGCACGGCACAGCATGTCGTAAGTCTTTTCGTCATCGCGCGGGACGGTCGCGAGGGTGATCTTTCTGCCGTGATGCTGCTCGATCAGATCGAAAGCCTTGCGAATGCAGGTCAGCATGCCAAGCGCCAGAACATCGACCTTCATCAATCCCAGCGCCGCGATGTCGTCCTTGTCCCATTCGATGAAGGTGCGGTCCGCCATCGCCGCATTGCCGACCGGCACGACCTCGACCAAAGGACCGCGCGTCAGCACGAAGCCGCCGACGTGCTGCGACAGATGCCGTGGAAATCCCATCAATTCCTGCGCAAGCTTCATCGCCGCAGCTAACGTCCGGTCTGCGGGATCGAGCCCCGCGCCGCGAACGTGCTTTTCCGGCGGAACGCCGCCCCCGTGCGTTCCCCACACCATGCCGGCAAACGCCGAGATCGTATCTTCCGAAAGGCCGAACACCTTGCCGACATCGCGCACGGCCGATCGCGAACGATATGAAATGACGGTTGCGGTCAGCCCTGCACGGTCGCGGCCATAGCGCTCATAGATCCATTGAATGACCTCTTCGCGCCGCTCGTGTTCGAAATCGACATCGATATCGGGCGGCTCCAGGCGCGCAGACGAAATGAAACGCTCGAAGAGCAGATTGACCTCGATCGGGTTGACCGCCGTAATGCCGAGGCAATAGCAGACGACCGAGTTCGCAGCCGACCCGCGCCCCTGGCAGAGAATGTCCTTGGATCTCGCGAACGCGACAATGTCGTGGACGGTCAGAAAATACGGCGCGAATTTGAGCTGATCGATCAGCTTGAGCTCTTTCTCGATCGTGTCCCGAACTTTTTCCGGCACGCCTTCGGGAAAGTGACTCGCGGCACCTTTCCAGGTCAGCTCGACAAGATGCTCCTGTGGGGTCTTGCCCGGAGGCACCGGTTCGTCCGGATATTCGTATTTGAGATCGCGCAGCGAAAACCGGCAGGCTTCGATGATGTCGAGCGTCCGCGCGAGCGCCGCTTCATGACCTTTGAAGAGGTGCGCCATTTCTTCCGCGCTTTTGAGGTATCGCTCGGCATTGGCCTCGAGCCGGAGACCGGCTTCCCGAAGCGTCGTCTTTTCGCGAATGCAGGTGACGACATCCTGCAGCGGACGGCACTCAGCGTGATGATAGAGCACGTCGTTGGTCGCAACGATCGGCGTGCCCGCCCGTTCGCCAAGCGCGGCAAGCGCCGCGATGCGCGACCGGTCGTCCCCGCGATAGGTATGCGAAGCCGCAAGATAAAGGGGCGCATGACCGAGAGCGTCTTTGATCCGCCCGAGCGATGCTTCCAACACCCCCCGATTCACCCCTCCCCTTGACGGGGAGGGGCCGGGGGTGGGGTGAAGGAGGTCGTCATCGCAGCCCCCCACCCCTAACCCCTCCCCGCGAGGGGGAGGGGAATCGAAACCGTTCAAACGCTCACCCACGGATTCAAATGGAATGATATTTGCGATTTGAATTTCGGACGCCAGCCTGCGCGCAGTACTTAGCGTCACCTCCCGCCAATCCCAATCATCCGGAGGCAGCGCGATGAAGATCTGGCCTTCCGCATGCGCGGCGACATCGGCGAGATAGAGAATGCATTTGCCTTTGTCCGCCCTGAGCTGCCCATGCGAGAGCAAGCGGCAGAGCCGCCCATAGGCCGCGCGATCCGTCGGATAGACAAGCAGGCTCGGCGCATCTTCGAGATCGAGACGCGCGCCGATCACGAGACGAATTTTAGGTTTCTCCTCCCCCTCGTCTGGTTTCGCCGCCACGTACGCTCGCACGACGCCCGCAAGCGAATTGCGGTCCGTCACCGCAATCGCCGAAAGACCCAGCGCCTTCGCCTGCTCGACAAGATCCTCCGCATGCGAGGCCCCGCGCAGAAACGAAAAATTCGTTGTCACCTGAAGCTCGGCGTAGCGAAGCGTCATTGGCGTCGCCTCACGCAAATAGCCCATGCAGGAACCAACGAGGCCGCTCGCTTCCCTCTTCGCCCTCATAAAGGCCATGCCGGAAAACCCAGTACATCGCGCCTTGCTGATCCTCTATCCGGTAATAGTCGCGCGTACGCGGCCGCTTCTGATCTTCATCGAGATAGAGCGTCCGCCACCATTCAGGCGCGATGCGCTCCGGTCCTTGGGCGCGCGCCACGCGACGCTCGACACGCCGCCAGATGAAGCTCGCCGGCGGTCCATCCGGCACGCCGGCCGTAACTTGGATCGGCTCAGGCCGCGAAAGCATGAAAGCCGGACGAAGCAATCGCTTCGGATAGGGCCAAGGCGGCGTGTAGGACGTAACGCGCGACGACGTTTCAGCCAGCACATCGAGCGCCGGGAGCCGCACCTCCGCACGTTCCGGGATGTGGCTGCCGTTGGGACGCAGCACCGTTATCGCGTCGCGCCCGAGACGATTGGCGAGACGGTCGACAAGCTCCGAAGGATCGCGAAAGGCCGCGCTGTGGGGCGAGGCAAAACCCTTTTGATTGGCTCCGCGCTTTCCCGCACGCACCGCGTCGAGCCGGAGAATATCGACCCCGAAGCCCGCGTCGATGCTCGAAAATTTCTCGCTGAGCAGCGCCATCATGTGGCGAGCGTCGTGACAAGGCGTGCTCATGGCAGCGGCAATTGTCCCGCTCGTACCGTCGGCCCGATAGAACGTCAGACGAAGAACCCGCGCGCCGAGATCCTTCGCAGCAAGCGCGGCAGCAAGTTCGTCCGCGAGTTCATTCGTGAAGGCCTCCAAGGCTTCCGATGAGATCAGAGGCTCGGCGAAAGCCCGCGCAACCGAGAGGACGGGTGGAGGCTGCATCGGCCGGCGCGGCTCCTCCATCGCACCGAGGGCCTGATCGAGCCGCACGAGAACGGCAGCGGCAACATCGGAGGAACGAAACCGCCGCGCCAGGCTATCGCGCGGAATATCGTAGAGCTGGCCGATGTGGCGAAGACCCAATCGCTTCAGCAGCAGAATACGCGGAGCATCGAGCCGCAGCGCCTCGACGGGAAGAAAGCCGATCGCAGCGCGCGTCTCGGAAACCGGCGCCATCGCCCACGCAGCATCGGGCGGGCAGCCGAAACGGGCGAGCGCATGCGCGGCGCCAAGCGTATCGGCAAGCCCGGCCTGCACGGCAACGCCGAACGACAAAAGATGCTGCGTCATGTCATTGAGCAAGTTCTCTTCGCCTCCGAAGAGATGAGCGACACCGCTAACGTCGATCCACAAGCCATCATTTCCGTCGACGTGCCGGTTTGGACCGTAGCGGCCGGCCCAACGCGCAAGCTTCAAAAGCGCAATACGATCCTTCTCGGGCTCGGCGGGACGCGACAGGAGATCGGGATGCGCCGCCCTGGCATCGGCCAGCGATGTGCCGGCCTCGATCCCGAGAAGCCCGGCCGCCTCGTTGACGGCCACGATCGCCAGACCATGTGCTCCGCTCTTAATAAGCGCGAACGGCTGCTGTGACGGTACGGCCGTCGGCTCCGCGCGCCTGAGCCGGAAGATCGGCCACGACGGAAGCCAAATCGAAACGACGCGTTTCATCACTCCACTCCAGAAGCATGGGAGACCGTGCGGCGCTTTCGGGACGCGCCCTGCAACGCTCCAGCGCAATCGAAAAGCGCGTAGACCCCGGCGCACGCGGGTCGAAAGTGTGCGGCGCACTCCCACCGCGCTGCACGCGCCATCGGGTTGCCGTTGCCCCGGCGGGCTCGGAAGCGGGATGCGTGACGAGAAGGCAAGGCGTTGCCGTCTCTCCGGCCGCAAGGCTCAATCGGCGCGCCGGCGTCAACTCCGCCTCCTCGACAATGCCGATGACGACGGCGAGGCTCTGAGCCCGAAGACTCTCTTCGATCGCGTTCAACGCATCGCCCGCACGCGCCGTCTCGACGATGATGAGGCGCGATGGATCGAGCCCAAGGCTCGCAAGGCCAGCCGCCGACGGAGAACCGAATTCGCCTGCAAGCTGCCGCGGCCAGCACCACAACACCCAAGGCCCAATCCCGGAACCAACCATCGAAGAAGAGGAAGCATGTGCCTCTCCGCTCACTGCGAATGTCTCGATCCGGCGAACGGCGAGGCGAGCCGCAAAACCTATCCCAGCCATCCAGTCGGCCGCTGACGCGCCACGAATAGCAGAAGGCACGCCCTTGATTTCATGAAGGGAATTCGCTTCGAGCCCTCTTGGCAGAAGATCATCGCAGGCCGGGCAGCCAAGCTCCCAACGCAACCGCCGCCGCGAGCGGGGCAATGGGGAATTTTCCGGAACCGCAGATACACCCCGGCGCGGAGCATGCCGCTCGATATGTAAAATGCGGGAGCGCAAGCTCTCGATAACCGCATCCTTCCCGGACTGTGGGGATAGACCCGAGACGGCGGTGGAAACTCTCGAGTCCAATAGGAACCTCATGGTAAAGAAGTCCGTTTAGGGAACGCCTCCGAGCGACCCCCAATAATGTTCATCGTTTGTTCTAATACCAACCCTTCAATCCGTCAAGTCTGCGCAGACAAAGAACGAACTCAGATTACGCCGTCATCGAACCGCAACACATCGTTCTAAAATTCGTAAAACCCTAGGAATGTCAGCGGGGAGCGATGCAATCCCCATGGAACTGTGACTTCCCTGCTCTGCCGACGGCACCGAGACTGAATTATACCGGCTCTTCACCATTCGAAGCACAGGATGACCCCCTCGTTCTGTGTTTAGTATATTTGTTGTTCACCAACCGGAGCATCCCCCGATGAGCCTGCGCTTCCTCAGCGGATTAACCCTCTCCGCCATCGTTATGGCTGGCGGGTTGATGTCCGCATCATCGGCCAAGGCCGAAGACCTGATCGATTTCCTCTGGGGCGGCAGCGCCGAGTACGGCGGCGGCCGCAAAATCGTATCGTTTGATCCGAAGTATAAGCCCGGTCAGGTGATCGTTTCGTTCTCCGATCGCCGCCTCTATTGGATCACGAAGCCCGGCGAGGCGATGACCTATCCCGTCGCGGTTCCCAAGGAGGGAGCCCGTTGGCAGGGCGTGACTTCGGTGACCAACAAGCGCGTCAACCCGCCGTGGACCCCGACGCCGGAAATGGTCGGCAAGAACCCGCGCCTGCCGCGTTGGGTCCCAGGCGGCCATCCGATGAACCCGCTCGGCATCCGGGCAATGTATCTCGGCAGCAGCACTTACCGTATTCACGGCACCGACGCGCCCTGGACCATCGGGCAGGCCGTTTCGGCCGGCTGCATCCGCATGACCAACGAAGACGTGCTCGACCTCTATCCGCGCGTACCTATGGGGACGCGGGTGACAGTTACTTGGCAGCAGTTCTCTACGCAGCCTCTCGCGTCCGGCGACAAGTACCCGCGCTACGGCGATGCCGATTCGAACCCTCGGGCAGCCTCGTCTTCGTCCGCTTCGGCGCCCAAGGCGTCTGCGTCTGCGTCTGCCTCTGCGTCTGCCTCGGCCTCTTCATCGAACTCGTCGACCTACGAATACAGAGCTTACAACTCGGGCAAAGCGCAGAACGCCCGCGCCGCGAGCACACAATCGGCCACCAGCACACAATCGAACGGCGATGACCAGAATAACTACTTCTGGGACGAGAATCCGAAGAAGACGGCGTCTGTTTCCCAGGCCGTTCAGGAAGCACCGGATCAAGCCTCGCAGGACGCTACGAAGGACGACGATCTGGCGCTGACCCAAAAGTCGGATCCGCAGCAGAGGGACGCCGAGAAGGCGCCCAAGCACAAATCTGCTGAGGCAAAATCTGAAACCGAGCCGTCGGCCTCATCGGAGAAGAAGAAAGTTGCCAACACTTCAAGCGCAACATCGAGCGCGAAGAAGAAAGCAACGTCCGATTCCGCCTCCGACCCCCATGTTGATCCGGTTATGAGCCCCGCAATGGCTGTTCCGGATCCGGTAAAGCCGAGCGCAGTGTCGGCTCCGGCGAAGGAATCGGATTCCGGCGCGGCGACAACGCGGGCATCGGCTTCGGAAGCAGATGGGCTCCCCGTCCATAAGGCTGCTGCCGTCCAGGTTCAGTGACGCGGCACCTGAAGTCCATCATCGAGAATTTGAGGGCGGCTGATCAAGCCGCCCTTTTTCTTTGGCGTCTTCAACGGCCGATCCCACATGAGCGAAGGCGCGAGCGCGCCTGAATAGGCGTCTGTTACATTCTGCCCGCACCAGCTAGTATGTTGCGACAGTTGTCTTTTGCCGATGGCGCCCTTGGTGACCTTGCTCGACATAACCGGCACGACGCCGCGCCCGCGCCACCCCGAGAAGGTCGCGCATTCCGAAACGCCGTCGTTGCCCAAACCGAACTGGTTAAGGGTCCGCGCACCGGGCTCTCCGGGGTACGACCATACGCGAGCCATCGTTCGCGAACACAAGCTTCACACGGTCTGCGAGGAAGCCGCCTGCCCGAACATCGGCGATTGCTGGCAAAAGCGGCACGCCACAATGATGATCATGGGCGGGATTTGCACGCGCGCCTGCGCCTTCTGCAACGTCGCGACAGGCCTGCCGTCAGCTCTCGATACCGGCGAACCGCTCCGAGTTGCCGAAGCCGTGGCTCGGCTGGCACTAGAACATGTCGTCGTGACGTCAGTCGATCGCGATGATCTCGCCGACGGCGGCGCTGAGCATTTCGCAGAAACCATCCGTGCTATACGCGTGGCTTCCCCCGGCACGACGATCGAAGTGCTGACGCCCGACTTTCTGCGCAAGGATGGCGCGCTCGAAACCGTGATTGCAGCGCAGCCCGACGTCTTCAACCACAACCTTGAAACCGTGCCAGGCCTCTACCTGCGCATTCGCCCCGGCGCCCGCTACTTCCATTCGCTCCGGCTCCTGCAGCGAGCCAAGGAAATCGACCCGAAGACCTTCACGAAGTCGGGGATCATGGTCGGCCTCGGAGAAACACGCGAAGAAGTCCTCCAGGTCATGGACGACCTGCGATCGGCGGGCGTCGACTTCCTGACGATCGGCCAATACCTGCAGCCGACGCGGAAACATGCCGCTATCGCTCGCTACGTTCCGCCTGAAGAGTTCGAAGGCCTCGCACAAGCCGCACGCGCCAAGGGATTCCTGCTCGTCGCCGCATCTCCTTTGACCCGATCATCCTACCATGCGGGCGACGATTTCCGCCGCCTTCAGGCAGCCCATCGCGCGCACGTTTCGACTTAATCGAACTCATCTTGCAAGCAGAACGATCATGCCAAAATTCGCGGCCAATCTATCGCTGCTGTTCAACGAGATGCCGTTTCTCGATCGCTTCGAAGCAGCCGCCGCGCAAGGCTTCGAAGGCGCCGAATTTCTTTTCCCCTATGAGTTCAACGCTGACGACATCGCCGCGCGTTTGAAGGCGAACGGACTTCGCCAAGCGCTATTCAATTTGCCGGCCGGCAATTGGGAAGCGGGCGAGCGGGGCATCGCGATTTATCCAAACCTCGTCAGCGAATTCCGCGATAGTGTTGCCCGCGCCGTGAAATACGCAAAGGTGCTCGGCTGCACGCAGCTTCATTGCCTTGCAGGCATCGCCCCCCTCGGCGCCGACCACCGGGCGATGCGCAGAACCTACGTCGATAACTTACGTTTCGCCGCACGCGCCCTGGCGGATGAAGGCATGACGCTGCTGATCGAACCGATCAATACGCGCGACATTCCGGGCTACTTTCTCGATTCAACAGCCAAAGCGGCGGACATCATCGAAACGGTGGAGGCGGAGAACCTGCGTCTCCAGTACGACGTCTATCACATGCAGATTATGGAAGGCGACCTGACACCGACGATCGACAAGTACCTAAAGATCATCGCCCACATTCAGATCGCCGACACGCCCGGCCGCCATGAGCCGGGCACCGGAGAGATCAACTACCCGTTCATATTCCGGCATCTCGACCGGATCGGCTACAAAGGATGGGTCGGCTGTGAATACAGGCCGCTGGCCGGTACCTACGAAAGCCTCGCGTGGTTCCGGGCGCAGAAGGCGAAGTCGCCAATCGCCTGACGTCGTCCTTCATCGAGCGTGCGTCATTCGGACGGCGAAGCGATGCCATCCTTGATGACCTTCTCGGTGAGATCCGGCGCGCAAAGCTCGATGAACCGGTAGGCGAAGCCGCGCAGAAAGCGGCCGCGGCGGAGCGCAATACGCGACGTCGATTTCGGGAAAAGGTGCGTCGTGTCGAGAAGCGTCAAGCCCGTATCACGGCTCGCATCGTAAGACATCGACGCAGCAATGCCGATGCCGAGACCGACTTCGACATACGTTTTGATGACATCGGCGTCGAGCGCAACCATCACGATATCAGGCGCGAGATTGGCCGAGGCGAACGCCGCATCGATCGCGGGGCGCCCCGTGAAGCCCTCGTGATACGTGATGATCGGCCAATCGGCGATCTTCTCCAACGTCACCGGCGTCTGCGTTTCGAGCGGATGCCCTTTCGGCACGATCACGCCGTGATGCCAGGAATAGAATGGAAAGGTCACGTGCTCGGCGGTGTCTTCCAGCGCCTCTGTGGCAATACCAATGTCGGCCGTGCCATCGTTGAGCATCGTCGCGATTTCTCTCGGCGTCCCTTGATGCAAAACAAGATGGACGTTCGGAAACTCCTTCCGGAACGCCGCGATCGGCCCCGGCAGCGCATAACGCGCCTGCGTGTGCGTCGTTGCGATGAGAATCTCGCCGCGATCCGACCCTGCGAACTGATCGGCAAGCCGTTTGATGTTCGCCGTATCGAGCAAGATCCGGTCGACGATCAACGCCAGCTCTTTGCCGGGCTCGGTAAGACCGAGAAGCCGCTTGCCACGCCGCACGAACAGCTCAACCCCGAGTTCGTCTTCGAGGTCTTTGATATGCTTCGAAACGCCGGATTGCGACGTGTAGAGCGCATTCGCGACTTCGGTAAGATTGAAATTACGGCGGAGCGTTTCGCGGATAATGCGGAGTTGCTGGAAGTTCACGATGCGGCCTGTGTTCCGTTCAGATCTGCAAATACGCTCAACCGCCGCCCTCTGAGCTTGACGTGCTGGCCCGTCGATAGCCCGAGCGACTGAACATCGGAGCCCGGAATTTCGACTTCGAAGAATTCCTTGCGGCCCTCGCGGGCGTCGCCGTTGGCCACAAGTTCTACCCGCGCGACGGAGCCGGTGCCAAGAATTCTCTTGATGCTCGCAGAAACGCCGTCTTCAGACTGCGGGTTCGCAATGATTTCGGTATCATGAGGACGGCTGAAAGCGATGACCTCTTGACCGTTCTTGAACGTTCCCGTCTGGAAGCGCAGTTTCTCATCTCCGACACGCACGAAGTCACCGTCGACGCGGCCGCGGAATTCGTTAACCGAGCCGATAAAGCTATAAGCAAACGCCGTCGCCGGCTGCTCGTAGATCTCTTTCGGCGTGCCGATCTGCTCGACTTGCCCTTTGTTGACGAGAACGATCCGGTCGGAAACTTCGAGCGCCTCTTCCTGATCGTGCGTCACGAATATCGACGAGATGTGCAGTTCGTCGTGGAGCGTGCGAAGCCAGCGCCGCAGCTCCTTTCTGACTTTGGCGTCGAGTGCGCCGAACGGCTCGTCGAGAAGCAGTACGCGCGGTTCGACGGCGAGAGCCCGGGCGAGCGCGATGCGCTGCCGTTGACCGCCGGAAAGCTGCGACGGGAAGCGGTTCGCCACCCATCCGAGCTGCACGAGATCGAGCAGCCGGGTGACCTTCGCGCGAATATCCTTTTCGCTTGGCCGCTCACGGCGCGGGYGAACGCGCAGACCAAAAGCGATGTTTTCAAACACCGTCATGTGCCGGAAGAGCGCGTAATGCTGAAAGACGAATCCGACCCGGCGCTGACGCACATCCTTCTCTGTCGCGTCCGCGCCGTCGAGCACGATGCGCCCGGTGTCGGCATGCTCGAGGCCCGCGATGACGCGCAGCAGCGTTGTCTTTCCGCAACCCGACGGTCCGAGAAGCGCGACGAGCTCTCCATCCGGAAAATTGAGCGAGACGTTGTTCAGTGCCTTGAACGTGCCGAACGTCTTGCTGACGCCAATGACCTCGATGCTCATGAAACCTGTTCCTCGGCAACCGGACGGTGGGAGCGCCACTCGACGTAAGTTTTCAAAACGAGCGTTACCAGCGCCAGTAGCGCCAATAGCGATGCCACTGCGAAGGCGGCGGCGAATTGATATTCGTTGTAGAGAATCTCGACGTGCAACGGCATCGTGTTCGTTTCGCCGCGAATATGTCCGGAGACGACAGACACCGCACCGAACTCGCCCATCGCGCGAGCGTTGCACAGGATGACCCCGTAAAGCAGCGCCCATTTCACGTTCGGAATTGTCACGCGCCAGAAGGTCTGAAGGCCCGAGGCGCCGAGTGATATCGCAGCCTCCTCCTCGTCGCGTCCCTGCGCCTGCATCAACGGAATGAGCTCACGCGCGATGAACGGAAACGTGACGAAAATCGTAGCGAGAACGATGGCCGGCACCGCGAAGATGATTTTTATATCGTGCTCATGCAGCCACGGACCGAACCAGCCCTGCAATCCAAACACCAACACGTAGATCAGACCGGCAACCACAGGCGATACGGAAAACGGCAGATCGATGAGGGTGATCAGAAAATTCTTGCCGGGGAATTGAAACTTCGCGATCGCCCAGGCGGCCGACACCCCGAAGATAAGATTGAACGGCACGGCAATTGCCGCCGCCAGGATCGTCAGACGAATTGCCGACAGCGCGTCGGGTTCGACGAGTGCCGCGAAATAAGTGCCCGCGCCTTTTCGAAAGGCTTCCACGAACACCGCAATCAAGGGCAGCAAAAGGAAGACGGCGAAATAGGTGAGCCCGAGGCCGATCACCAAATACTTCACCCAAGCCGAATCCCGCGTCGCCGCATTGGCTTCGAATTTACTGGCGGTATCGGACCGAGCGTCAAACGTTGCAGCAACGACAGCCATCAGATCGCCCTCCCCGTACGTCGCGCGGTCCACGCCTGAAGGCCATTGATCACGAGCAGCATCAGGAACGAGATGACCAGCATGACGGACGCAACGGCGGTCGCGCCCTTGTAATCGAACTGTTCGAGCTTCGTGATGATGATCAGCGGTGTGATTTCGGAAACCATCGGAATATTGCCCGCGATGAAGATCACCGATCCGTATTCCCCGATGGCGCGCGCAAATGCCAACGCGAAGCCGGTCAGCAACGCCGGAAAGAGTGTCGGAAACATCACGCGCTGAAACGCCTGCCAGCGGGTCGCCCCGAGGCTCGCGGCGGCCTCCTCATACTCTGTTTCAAGATCTTCCAGCACCGGCTGAACCGTCCGGACAACGAAAGGCAGCCCGATAAAAGTCAGCGCGACGAGAACGCCCGGAGGTCCGAAAGCGATTTTGATTCCGAGCGGTTCGAGAAACGCACCAATCCATCCGTTTTTTGCGTAGATCGCGGTCAGCGCGATACCCGCAACAGCCGTCGGCAACGCGAAGGGAAGATCGATGAGCGCGTCGACGATCTTACGGCCGGGAAACGTATAGCGCGTCAAACCCCAGGCGAGCAGCAAACCGAAAACGGCGTTGATCGCCGCCGCCAAAAACGATGCCCCGAACGTCAATTTATACGACGCGATGACGCGCGGCGCGGCAACCGCATTCACGAATTCATCCCAGCTCATCGTCGATGCCTTGAGAAAGACGGCCGACAGCGGAATGAGAACGATCAGCGACAGGTACGCAAGCGTAAACCCGAGCGATAGCCCGAAGCCCGGCAGCACCCTCTTATTGACCCCAAACATCCCCGCCCCTTAAATCAGCACAGCCAGCACGACGACAAATCCGGCTGCCGCGAAGACGCCGGCCCAGGAAAGCGCCCTGCCAAAAATGGTCCCGTCGAAGGTCATTCACTCGTCTTTCTGCTAAAACAAACGCTGCGCACACTATTTGAGAGCCGCCCCTCGGCTAACGAACAATAGCTGCTAAGCATATGAGATTATCGGGGGTTGCTCGGGTCGCGGCCGCCTTAACCCTGCCGGCCCCGCGAGTTGGAACCATCAAGCCCCGTTACGACCAAGAATGCTTTTGCGTCATCGTCCCCCGGATTGTGAAAATGATGCGGAGTATCCGCATTGAAGAGGATCGCGTCCCCCTCGATCAACCGAGCAGGAGAATCCTCCCCCACGACGATCTCGACCGTGCCCTTGACGACGACGAGGTTCTTCTTGGCGCCCGCCGTCTGCGCCGCGAACACTTCGCGATGCTGCGCGCCGATCGTCACCTCATAAATTTCAATGCGTTGTGGATCCCCCCAGGGGAAAAGTGCGCGGCTGACGAAACCGCCTTCGCTCGACGAAACCACCGTCGCCCGGTCGCGCGGGACAACGACCGTGCCGCCCACGCCCGGACTGGAAATGAGGCTTGGCACCGAGACCTTCAACGCCTCGGCAATGCGCCCCAATAGGTTGATCGTCGGCGCGCTCTTGCCTGTTTCGATCTGCCCGAGCATCGCGCGGCTGACGCCCGAGATGAGACCAAGCTGTTCCAACGACAGCCCGCTCTTGCGCCTGAGATGACGCAAATTTTCCCCGACGATGATGGAAAGCTTCGCCGGGCCGCTGTCTGCACCTTCAAGAGTCTCGAAATCTTCTTTTCTCGCCATTACCATCGCCGCCGGCTTTCGCAGTTCGTTTTGCGTCTGCAAATACGGATAACCGAGCTGCGATACCGGCGGAACGAAGAAGAAGTTATGAGCTTATGAGGGAATTGCTTGCCGCGAGCATGGCTCAAAGCGGCGGCGCGTGTTCCGCGCAAAATGCGAGAAGGAAAACCATCCGGCTATCCTTCTCGCAGTGATCTGACGGGAGCGTCAGACGTTCTTGACTTCCAAACGGCCGAGCCGTCCTAGAAGTTGATCTTCATACCGCCGATGACTTGCTGCATCGCCGACAACTCGGTGGCTGACGTGTTGGTGCCGACCGTCACATCGCCATCAGCATGCTGATAAACGAGGTAGAGGGTCGCTTCAGCAGCTTCGATGTTCTGCGCAGCACCGACTGCCCAGAAATCAATGTTGGCACCCGTTGTTTTGATGCTGCCCGTATTGCTTACGTTCGAACCCGCGTCGTCCTGACGATACATACCGAAGACGTTGGTCTTACCCAGCGGGATCCACTTCTTCTCGATACCACCCTGAACGAACCAGGTCGTGCTGTCCTTTTCGAGGATAGCCGCATCGACGGCGGGGTTGTTCGAGCCATCGTGCTGCTTGCCAAAACCGCTGTAGACGAACAGGCCGGTCGGAGCATGCTGAATGAAGCCAGACACGCCCCACCACTCGCAATTGAGAGCGTTATCAGGCGAAGAGCCCGAACCGTGGCAAGGTGTCGAGAAACCATCCGTCGACTGGCCATAACCGGCCCGTGCGTTGTAGTTGAAATCTCCGGCTTCGCCCTTGTAGATCAACGCGACATCCCAGATGTCGTCTTCGCCCCAGGCCGTCGCAACGTTGAAGCCCGCAAATGTCGGCGACTCGTAGCGCACGACGTTCCGGCGTCCGTCATCACCCGGCGTCGAGTTGTTGAAACCGCGAAGCGCGTCACCCCACTTCAAGCCGGAACCACCACCGATCTGGTTCCCAGCCTTATCGCGGAGGTAAAACGACTGAAGATAGTCCGGAGGACCTTCAGCGTCGTAGAAGTTACGCGTCAAAGTCGTGTCGGCATCGTCGAGCAAATGATAGGTCGCCGTGCTTTCCTGACCGACGGAAAGCTTACCGAACGTCTTGCTCTTCAAGTACCAGTTGCTTTTGCGAACCGAAAGGCTGTTGGCGCCAGTCGCGCCATCCGGGTTGAACTGGTCGGCCTTACCGCTGTTGCCGCCCCATATGCCGATCTCAAGCACATAACCCGCCGACCAATCCGCGTTGATCTTCGCGTCGCCGATGAAGCGGAAACGGGATTGCTCAACAGGGTTCGTGCCGACGTAAGTATTTCTCTCGCTGCCGTCGTCCCACCAGATCACGTTCTCGTTCACCCAGCCCGAAACCGTCAGGCTGACTTTGCGGTTACCCTTGCGAGCCGTCGTAGCTTCGAGTTCCGCAACGCGCTCTTCGAGATCCGCGCAGCAATCGCCACCAAGATCGGCAGCGGCGGCAGGCATCGCCCATCCACCCACCATCAAGGCAGCTRCCCACAGACCCCAGTGGCGCCCCTTTCTTTGCACTAATGCCATTTGACTTCAGACCCCCGTCTGTTTAATTAGATTAATCTCTAATTAGATCATTGATTTCCCTGATATTTTTTACGATCCCTTTCCCAAGTCAATTACATATCCTCAGTTGTGCGCGCATCTGTTATAGCGGAGTGACTATCTTGCACCTTGGGCTGTCACCCTGGGGGCACCCACGGTCCAACCGGCCGCGCGAAGCAGCGCCGCGGCGCCGTCGAGATCGCGATGATCGATCGATTGTGCGCCCCGGCCCAACACGTATCGCCTGCGAGCGAGCGAATGCCGTTGCAACGGCTGAGACTGAGACAAATCCAAAGCCGCAAGCCGTTCAGCTGCCGAGCGAAATTCACCGGCTCGCCGTAGCCTTTCAAGCAGCGCGAGACCTTCGGGCCACGGGCCGAAGCCGGCCTCGGAATTGATGTGCCCGGCATCGCCGAGATCGACGAAATCGGCTCGCCAGAGATCAGCCCAGCGACGCGCCTTCTCGATTGCCATCCAAGGGTCGTTTCTGCTCGCAACGAGGATGACGGGAAAGCTCAAAGGGTTCGTCGGCAGGAATTCGGCGACGCCGAAGGCTTCCGGATCCGCCGGAGCGACAAGAAGTGCTCCCGTGATTCGCTCAGCGTGATCGCTTGCGGCCTGTACGGCGGCCAAGGCTCCGAACGAATGCCCGGCGATGAAGATCGGTCCGGTTGCACGCACAATTTCCCGACGAACGCGCGCCGACCATTCGGGCAGATGAGGATCGTTCCAGTCGCGCTGCGTGATGCGGACGCTGCCGCTGACGCGGCGCTCGAGCCAGGTTTGCCAGTGGGTAGGCCCACTCGATCGAAGGCCTGGTACGATGAGAGTTGTCGACATTGAATTCACCCTTGATGCTGAGCCATCCAACGGAAATTGGCTCTGGTCTGTTCGGGTCTGCGGCGGGACTTCGCGCGCCGCTCGAATGGCAGTCGCCGGCTCCCGCGCCGGCTAGCGGACAAACGACCCGCAACACCTTTCTCGACCACGTCCTGACATCAGCATTGTTTCGAATTCCGTGACGAAGTGATCAAACGTCCTGCTTCGTGCGTCGCCCAGTTCCCTTTCCGAAATGGTCTGGAGGAGCTTCCGGCCGAGAAGGCGACGCACGAATTCAGGTTCTAGAGAGACGTTCAGCTCTTGTTGCCGGGCGTGTAGATCTGATCGAACACGCCGCCGTCCTTGAAGTGCTCCGCCTGGGCCTTGCCCCAGCCGCCGAACACCTCATCGATCGTGAACGTCTTCACCGGTCCGAACTGGCTCGCATATTTTTGCGCAACCTTCTCGTCGCGAGGACGATAGAAGTTCTTCGCCGCGATCTCCTGGCCTTCTTCGCTATAGAGATGCTTCAGATATTCCTCGGCGACCGCGCGAGTGCCGCGCTTGTCGACGACCTTGTCGACGACGGCGACGCTCGGCTCAGCAAGAATTGAGATCGACGGAGTAATGATCTCGAACTTGTCAGCGCCAAGCTCTTTTACCGAGAGATAGGCTTCGTTTTCCCAGGCAATCAGCACGTCGCCGATGCCGCGCTCGGCGAATGTCGTCGTCGAACCACGAGCGCCCGAGTCGAGAACCTTGGTGTTCTTGTAGATCTTGGCGACTAGATCTTTCGCCGTCGCATCGCTGCCGCCCGGCTGCTTCAGCGCATAACCCCAGGCTGCGAGATAGTTCCAGCGCGCGCCGCCCGACGTCTTCGGGTTAGGAGTGACGACTTCAACGCCGTCCTTCGCGAGATCCGACCAATCCTTGATGCCCTTCGGATTGCCCTTGCGGACGAGGAAGACGATTGTCGACGTATACGGAGCCGAGTTGTCGGGAAGGTTCTTGATCCAATCCGCTTTGACGAGATCGCCGTTCTTGTGGAGCGCATCAACGTCGGCCGCGAGTGCAAGCGTCACGACATCGGCATCGATACCGTCGATGACCGAGCGAGCCTGCTTGCCGGAACCGCCATGCGACTGCTTGATGGTGATGTCGTCGCCCGTCTTCGCCTTCCAGTACTTCGCGAAGGCCGTGTTATACGCTTGATAGAGTTCGCGCGTCGGATCGTAGGATACGTTGAGCAGCGAGATCTCGGCGGCGGAAGCGTAACCGGAAAGCCCGGCGAGGCCGAGGCCCAGCACGGCCCCGATGGCTGATCGGCGGGTCAGGGGTAGGAACGACATCAGAACCTCTCAAGTTGGAATTGACTTGAGGGCAAACCTATCGACCGCTATCGCGCCGACGAACGAAGAAGAAATGCTGAGCTTATTAGACGTTTCGCTGCTCGAAACCCCAACGCTGCCGGGTTCCCATCCGCTAAAATGGAAATCTAAGGCAGAACGATAAAGCGAAATTTTCGCGTCGCACCCGCACAGAATGCGAGGACGCATTCAGGGCAGGAAACGTAAACACCCGCTCTGTTGCAGCTACTGCTTTCTAAGCTCCACGCTGTCAGCCGAGATCGTATAACCGGCGTCGGCGAGCCCCGTGAACGCTTCACTCGTGTTGATTTTGCCGGTCACCGTCACCGGATCGAACATACCGCCGACTTCAAACCCTTTGTCTGTCTTCACGTAGATGATCTGATTGGCCGGCGGCGGCGGCACGTGGATGCAGGCCCCGACGAATGGCACGAGAAGAAATTCCTTCACCGTCGTCGCATCGAAATCGAGAGGAACGACGTAACCGCCGATCGAGACGCTTTGTCCGTCAAGCTCCGCAACGATTGCAGGTGGACGATCACTGCCAGGCTGCCGGCGCTTAACCGCCATGAACTTGCCCTCGGGAAGCGGAGGCGGAGGCGGCCCCGCATCCGTCGTCGGCGGCACCGAGCCGCCGAAAAACGTCTTGGACTGCATTGTCGACGCCGCCGGAACGCTCTTCGGCACGAGATCGGCCCACTTGAGTTGCCGTGGCGTATCGGCGGCAGCGTTCGACGACGACGCGACCGCGAGCAACAGATTGAGCACGACGCTCAGAGCGATAATATATTTCGATGCCATATCCGCATCCTTTCAAGAAACGAGCGTACTCACACTCTGACCATCATACCGTCCGCCAGAGACAGCCGGTAAGCACGGATCGCAGGTAACAATCCAGCGACGAAACCGGCGGCGACGATCAAGCCGAGCTTCAGCCATTCGTCGGCGCGCGGCGGATCGATTCCGAGGCTCAGCCCGTACGCGTGATCGATGTACGGACGCGCCAGATAAAGACCCACGTAAAGGCCGACAGTACCCGTGATGACGCCGGCAAGCGTCAGCAGCCCGCCTTCGGCCGCAAGCAGGCCGAGCACCGTTGTGGGCGTTGCCCCGACCGAGCGCAGGATAGCCATTTCGCGTCGCCGCTCGTTGAGCGTGGTCAGGATCATCGTCACCATCCCGAGCAGCGCCGTCGCGACGACCATCGCAGAGACGGCCGATAGCGCCGTCTCTGCCGTACCGATGAGACCCCACAGCTCTTGCAGCGCGACGCCCGGCATGATCGCCGACAGCGGCTCCTCGGCATAATCGTTGATCCGCCGCTGAACCTTGAATGTCGCAAGCTTCGAGTCGAGACCGACCATCGCCGCCGTGATCGCGTGCGGCGTGAGATCCATCTTGCGAACCGCATCGGCCGAGATGCTTTCACCCGGAACCGGCGCCCCGCTCTGCCAATCGACGTGAATGGCTTCGATGGCCTCGAGACTGACGTGAACCGCCCGGTCTATCGGCGTCCCGGTCTTCGCGAGAATACCGGAAACGCGGAACGGTTTGTCCTCGTGTTCGACGAACGAGATCGATCCGACGCCGTGCGCGACGACGATCTTGTCGCCCACTTTGTAGCCGAGCGCGTCGACAACGTCGGACCCTATGACCGCATCGAACAAATCGGCGAACGGACCACCGGCAGAAAACGTCATGCTCTGTCCGCGCCGAAATTTGTAATGAGTGAAGTAATCGCCGTTCGTTCCGAGCACGCGGAAGCCATGGTGACTATCCCCAAGCGATATCGGAACGATCCATTTGACTTCAGGCATCTTCGCGATGTCCTGATAGCTCTTCCACGTGACGTTGTTGGTCGCGTTGCCGATCCGGAAAACGGAATAGAGAAGCAGGTTGAGGCTGCCGCTACGCGCGCCGACGATCAGATCCGTTCCCGAAATCGTATCGGCGAAGCTTTGCCGCGCTCCTGTGCGCACTTTCTCGACGCCGAGCAGCAACATGACGCTGAACGCTATCGCGAGGACCGTCAGGCATGCCGTCACCCAACGGTTCATCAACGATTGAAATGCGAGGCGAAAGATCATCATTGCTTGGCACCTCGCGATGAGACGGCAATGTCCTGAAGACGCACCACGCGGTCAAAATGCGGGGCCAATCCTTCATCATGGCTGACCATGATGACGCTCGTACCGGCCCTCTCACTTTGCGCGAATAAGAGCTTCAGAAACGCTTCTTCCGTGTTTCGATCGAGTGCGGAAGTCGGCTCGTCTGCAACGAGAATTGGCGGCGCGCCGATCAGCGCCCGCGCCGCGGCGACACGCTGTTGCTGACCGACGCTCAGGCTCGCCGCTTTGACGGTCGCGACAACCGTCTCGTCGAGACCAAGCGCCGCAAGCAAACCCCTCGCGACCGCATCGAGCGAACCATCGGCGAGCGCATTGGCCCGCCGCGTGCGCGAGAACCGGAGCGGAAGAAGCACGTTGTCGATGAGAGATGCGTAAGGGAGCAGATTGAACATTTGGAAGATGATGCCGAAGTGGTCCACGCGAAACCGGTCGCGCCCGGAACCGCTGAGCTTTGCCATCTCCGTTCCAAGCACATCGATCCGCCCTTCGCTCGGCGCAACAATTCCCGCAAGCAAACTGAGAAACGTGCTCTTACCGCTTCCCGATGGGCCGACGAGCAAAAGTTTTTCCTCGCGCCCCAGCGTGAATTTCTTGATCGTCAGCGAGAACGGCGATGGTCCGGGCCACGAATACCGCACATCCGAAAACGAAACCGCATCAAGAGGGCTTTCGCCCTCTATCCGCGTATCGCGTGAAGACACGATGATGTCGCTCATAATCACATCGCGCCCGTAAGATCGAGGGTTGGCTTATCGCGCGTCATCTGCGCCTGCGTTTGTCCCTTCGATGTCGTGACGTTGACGTTCAGAAGCTGCGCGCCGGCAAAGTTCGAGAAATAGACAGTCTCGAGACCGGTCACGCGTTCGGGCGCTTCGCAGGTGATCGTGTATGTCGCATGAAATTCCGAGTGCTGCGGCGCGCCGGGCTTATCATCATCATCGTCGTCCTTCTCGCCGGGCTTATGCGTTTCCTTCCGGTTCTCGACGTTGGCCGTCTCTGCCTTGCAATTGGCCGCCGCGGGAAGTTTGAAAACGGCCAATACGTCGGCGAGCTTTGCCTTCGCCTTCTCGACCGCCGCTTTCTGCTCGTCAGTCGAAGCGATGTGCTCGAAGCCGACGATATCCATGCCCGGAGAAACAAGTTCCATTTCGATTTTGTTTCCCTCGATGGCGATATCGAGCGTCCCTTGCCCGTGCACGTGCGGGCCGAGTTGCCTGTGCTCAGCCTGATCTGCGAAAGCAGGAACGGTAATCAGCATGGCCATCGAGGCTAGACCTGACAAAACTTTCGACATCGTTCTCTCCAATCGGATGATGATGCGCTGGCACGCGTCATTGCGCGGTGTCAGCCCAGCAGCGTCGGCGCGCTATTGAAAATCGCGCGAGACACGGCCGGATACGAAAAGGCTATTGGTTGGGAAACGAAGACGCCGGAGCGATCTTCGGATGTCAGACGACATTCGCCGCGGGAGGACCACGCGCGCGCTGCTCGTAGCAGCGCATTATGCAGCACTGGGTGCTGAGAGGTGCCTGAAGCTGAGCAAAGGCAATTTCAGAGGGCGCGGGAAAATCAAAAAGCGAAGGCACGAGCGACGTCGCGGCAATAGCCGCCGCCCAACACAACGGGCAGCCATCGTGATCGTCACTGGCGGGCGGGCAAGGCTTCGCGGCCGTTGAGACGCAATGGCCCGCAAAGGCAGTGATGGACCGAGCGCCGATTTCGCGGCTCGTATGGCGATGGTAAGACGCAACGGCCAACTGCACGCTGAAGGCAAACAGCGTCAGCAAAACAAGCCTAATACGGAGTCGCGATGCGGTCATGATCTCCGGCCGTTTTTTACGTATTCAGCATTCGACTGTTCCTGTGTCGCAATCGTGGCGAATACCCCCCGCTTTTCATAGTTATCCCCTCGAGGACCGCAGCGCGTTCGGCAAAATGCCTCGTTCCCTTAAAAATTGGAACCATTGAAGGTTTTGTGCATTTCGTCTCAAGAGAGAGTCTGTTTATCCCTTCCAAGCGATAAGAAGAAAATCGTGAATAATGCTCCACCGGGGAGGGAGGGCCGGCTCCGGCCATCCAAATTCCTAGGCCAATCTATTAGCACTTCCCGGCTGTCTTTCAGGGCGACGGCTTGCCTTGTCTGGCTGGGGTTTCTCATTCCAACCCTCGGCCTTGCTTCCTATCTACTGAGCGCGGTGCATTCCCAAGAACTTACAGTTCTGCAGGCAGACGCCCGCACGCGCGCTTTGCTCGCCGCAAGTTTCGTCGACGATCAAATGGACACCCTTATCCGCACGCTCAAGGCGCTCCCGGCGGAGGACGTCACTCAAAACACTGAAAGTCGCATACGCGCTGAACTCGACCGAAAAGGCATCCTGCTTTTCACGAGAAGCGAAAAGCTCGACCTCTTGTCAGCCGTCGGCGGCCTCGATTCGGGCCTGATTACGCTCGATGGCGCCGCCCGATCCGCCGCGGCGGCCGCTATGTCGAAGCAAGCGCCTCAAATCACGGCGTATGAGGACGCGCTCGATGTCTGGCTAGCCGCCGCATCGAGCGATGCGAAACCCGTCCTCATCCAGGCGCGCATCCCGTCGACATTTTTTGCCTCCGCGCTCAAGAAATTCGCATCCGGCGGCCCATGGGCGATTTCCGTCATTGGGCCCGATGGTCAAATACTTGCCAGAACCCGCGCCAAGCCAGACGCGGCGGCAAGTCCCAATGAACAGAACCGTACATCCTTCGTACAAGCCGTTGCGGAAACTTCACAGTTCGGCTGGAAAGTTGCTGCTCAAATTCCAGAAAAAGCGGTGGAACTGCACGCTGAACGCAACTGGATAACGTTTGTCACGCTTTCCTCATTGTTGGCAGTTGCGTCGTTCGCCGGCGCGACGTGGCTGACGCGGAACATTTTGGAAGACCCGAACGCTAGCAACTTGACCCCCGCGAGGCGGCGATGGGGTGAAACAGCAGACCAATCAGCAGGCATGCCCTTGCAGTTCGACAGCCAGGATAAGCCACCCCATCATCGTGCACCGGATGGAGCTAGGGAACAGCGGCTCCGCCAGGCGTTGCGCGCGGGCAATGTCGGCGTTTGGGAGTGGAACCTCGCGACGGGAAATATCCGTTGGGATACAGAAATTGCCGACATTTTTAATGATCTCGAGCCTGCATACGAGTACCCGGCGCGCACACTGATCCGCCGGGTCGAGCGCTGTGATCGCCGCCGATTGCTGAAGGCGATTGGCGCCGTCATTGCTGGGTCGAAACCCCTCGCTCTAGAGGTTCGCGTTCGCCGCCGCAACGGGGATGCCCGTTGGATCGCGATCCGCGGTGCGCCGACCGAAACGGAGGAAACGGAAGTAAAGACTCTCTCGGGCGTTGCCTACGACGTGACAGACCAGAAGCTGAGCCTCACGCGCACTGACGCCCTCCTCCGCGAAGTTTCGCATCGCTCGAAAAACCTGTTGGCTTTGATCCTCGCGATGGCACGATTGACGGCCCGCGATGCGGTGGACGTCAAATCTCATCTCAAGGATTTCACACTTCGCGTCGCAGGCCTCGCCGCCTCTCAGGATCTGATCGTTGCTTCAGATTGGCAAAACGTCGATCTTGCGACTTTGGCGTCGGCTGAGATCGGCGCAGTCGCACGTACCGACGCCGATCGCGTCGCGATCAAGGGGCCGCCGGTAATGCTCACGCCGGAGGCCGCCCAGACATTGGGAATGGTCCTGACCGAGCTTGCGCTCAACGCCGTCGAGCACGGGGCATTGTCTACCGCAACCGGCAAGGTGCGGCTCTCGTGGTCATTTCCCGATCCCGCAACGATTTTAATTTCATGGCGCGAAACCAGCGGGCCACCATTCGTCGCCGATGGCCCGAAGGGATACGGTATGTCGGTCGTCGAGCGCTTCTCCACCCAAGGCCTCAAGCTTTCTGCTCGCGCTGTCGGTAATGCTGACGAGTTCACGTGGACGTTGACCGGCCCTCTCGTCAACATCGGGTACGCTCCCAAAAGCTCGGGCCAAGTCTAAACAACGTCCATTAACAACAACGTCGCCCATTCAATGGAACCGCGGCCGCGCTCGCAAGTTTTCGGGCGTAGGGGCAATAACGGGGGGCGCCATGAAAATTCTCATCACCGAAGATGAAGCGATCGTCGCTGACGAACTCGAAGCGATCGTCACCGATTTGGGTCATCAAGTCGTAGGGATTGCGGGTTCGTCTCGTCGGGCTTTCAAGCTTGCAGAGACGACAAGGTGCGATCTGGCATTCGTCGACGTTCAACTGAGTGATGGGATGACTGGCCCGGCCGTCGCGCGCCACCTTAGCGAAGACGCGCATGCGACAGTGATTTTTACAACGTCGAACCCGCACCACGTGCCGGCAGACTTCTCGTCGGCCTGCGGTATCCTGACGAAGCCATACTCCGAACATTCCGTGAAATCGGCGATCGCATTCGTCGTTGACTGCATGGAAGCGGGTAGCTCGCAACGGCGGAAACCGCGCGCCTTGGAGCTTTCGCCAGCATACGCCGAGCGCTGGAAAGTGAGCTGAGAAAGCTACGCAACGCTTCCTACGCCGTTGTGGTCTTCGCCGCTTTCATCGGGCGTGCCGCTGGCTCATCCTCCGGAACCGACAACACCAAGTCCGTCAATTTGATCGTGACGCGCGTCCCCGGCCTGACATGTCCCGGGCGAACCTGTTCGTAGGCGATCGCTCCAGAGAATTGACGAGTGAGCAAAGCTGCGATTTTAGTTCCCAATCCATCGCCCGCATGACTGGCGCTTCCGTGCAGCAGCTTATCCATCTCGTCACCCGCAGCCGGACAGAGGTTGGCACCGACCCCGTTGCCATCATCTTCGACAATAAGCTCAGCTCCGGTTTCACCGCACCGGTGAAGGCGAACGCCGACATGGCCTGAACCATCTTCGCCAAAGGCATGCTTGAAGGAATTCACGACGAATTCTTGCGTCAGCACGCACAGCGACGTCGCGACCTGAGCAGGCGCAAGAAGCGGCGGAACATCGACCGTCAGCGCAATGCGCCCTTCGCCGACCGTTTCGACCACATCGTCCAACACGGCTTGAATGAGCGTATCGATGCGTACCAGTTCAAGATCGTTGACGACGTTCATACGCCGCTGCGCACTCGCGATCGCATGGATACGATCACGCGCGCCTGTGAGAGTTTTGAGAGACTTCGGATCGGACGTGTGCCTGATGTGTAGGTTGATGAATCCGACTACGAGCGACAACGTATTGCCGATGCGATGCGTCACATCCCGTAGCAGCGCTTCAGCGCGCTCTCGTTCGCCTTCGGCGCGATCCCGCTCGATTGCAAGCTCTTCGGTACGCGCTTTGACGCGCGCTTCCAGCGACCTATTCGCGGAGGTCAGCGTCAGAGCGGTGATTTCGAGCGCCGCCACGCGCTGCCGCTCGCGTATCAACGCGACCATCGCCAAAGCGGCGCAAGCGAGCAATATCGCGAGCATTGCAGCCAGAAGCCAAAAGCTTTGATCGTGGAATTGCGCCACGCGCATTTCGAAGAGGCGGTGCTGTTCCCGTTCCGTGGCTTCGATCTGGTCGCGCAACCGGTCCGAGAGTCCGATGTCGAAATTATTCGCGGCTAGCTCCGCCGCTGCATTTGGACTGCCTTTTGCAACGTCCGAAATACTCTTGTCGATCGACGATAGGTGCTCCTGCTGCACCTTATCGACAGCCTCGATCCGCTTAAGCAGTTCTCTGTCGCTCCGCCCGAGCCGGACGAAATCGGAGTGGATATCGTCGACCGCCTTCTTCGCCGCCTCATACGACGCGAGATATTTCGGATCCCTGGTGAGCAGGTATCCCCGCTGCGCAATCTCGAGATCTTGCGCCGCGCTGAGCCACTTGGTGAGGCCTTGCTGATAGATCAGCGTCTGTGCCACGCGATCGCCGGCTGCAACTGTCCATTGCCAGGCAACGATTGCTGCAAGACCGGACAGGACGGCAATCGAAACCCAGACCAACAGCGTTCGCGTCGCGCTCGACGTTAGAAACGCTGCTAATCTCCGCGATATGTGATGGCGGGCCATAACCTATGGAAGCATTGATTGAGGGAAGCTTATGCAATGGCACGACTTCGCCGTCGTGCCAACCGCTTGTGAGGCCATTTTTTTTTACAACGATACTACGATTGGGCTGATCAGATCTTTCGAACTCGCTCCACATTTCGCAGAGCCGATCTGCTCAATTTAATTGCATATTGGTCAGTAAGTCGCATCACCATATTTAAATCGAAACCAAGCTAGTTCCTCAGCCAGCCTTGGCTCCCCAAAAATCCGGCCAAATATCTCGGGAACCGATGCTCGCGCGCTACGTTCTTTCAATGTGGCCGTGCCCACATACTCCCTCCCCACTCCCCCGTGGCCCAGGGTACGGCATCACCTAAGAGAGTTCGCGACCGCTTTCCCCCGGGCGGCGCGAACTCATTTTTTTTGCGCACCCCATCGTCATACACCCGGCATCGCGACTAGGCATCGCGCCTTGGCAGCAATTTGTCGCGCGGTAGGAGCCCTAATTTGATCAATAGGCAAATGATCTGAAAGAACGGAACAAACAATTCTTGAATGCGATTGACCGAGCGTAACGTCACTAGGAGATGAGCAACAATGAACAAACTGACCTTGAGCCGTGCTTTCGTGATCGCCGGACTTGCTATATCGCCCGTAGCGGTCAATTCATCGGCACAGGCCCTTTCGTTCGTCAAAACGCAATCCACCGGCGAGCAGAGCACGTCAAGCCTTATTGGGTTGCGCGTCGAAAACACCGCCGGCGACAAGCTGGGAGATATCAACTATCTCGTTCTCGACCAGGCAGGAAAGATCAGCACCGCTGTGATCGGCGTAGGCGGCTTTTTAGGCGTCGGAGAAAAGAACGTCGGCATTCCCTATAATGAACTGAAGTTCTCCGACAAGGACGGCACTCGCGTCGCCGTCATCGAAGCCAGCAAGGATAATCTGTCCGGCGCGCCCAACTACGTTTGGACTGAAAATTCCTCGGCGAAAAAGCCGGCTGACGCAACGCAAACTCCATCACAAACCCAATAAATCGAATAAAAAATGGCGCGGCTCCCATTCGGAACCGCGCCCTTTTTTCTTCAGATTTCGAAATCCGTCACGCAGCGCGTTGACCAGATTTCTTCGATCGAAGCCCGAAGAAGAGCGATTGGCTGATCATCGCCTTCACGACGGCAGGCTCGAACGGTTTGGTTATGAGGAACACCGGTTCCGGCTTGGTTCCCGTCAGCAACCGCTCGGGGAATGCGGTGATAAAAATAACAGGAACACTGATCGTCTCGAGAATTTCATTCACGGCCTCAAGCCCCGAACTTCCATCCGCCAGATGAATGTCTGCGAGAACCAGAGACGGCGCCTTCCTTGCGACTTCCGCGACGGCTTCCTGATGCGTCCTCGCGACGCCCTGCACGCGATGGCCGATATCGACGACCAGCGCTTCGAGATCCATCGCAATCAGCGGCTCGTCCTCGATGATCAGCACGTCTGCGGAGAGTTGCTCCGCGATTTCCGCGCCGGCCAGCTGTAAGAGCTCCGTCACGTGGGCGGGAGTAACGTCGAGAACCTGAGCGGCTTCCGCCGTTGAAAATCCTTCCACTGAAACAAGAAGGAAGGCCTGTCTCGGAAGGGGCGTAATCGAATCGAGCCGCCGCTCTGCCAGCGGCTTGTCGAGCTGACGCATGTCATCCGACACACGGTTTACTGCGAGTGAATTCCAGACTTTGGTGAAAGTGCGATAAAGCGCGACGCGCGGCGCGATCGATCTGTCGAACGCATCGGAATCCGCAATCAATGTTTCGAGCACCGCCGCGACGTAGTTGTCGCCCGATTGCTGGCTGCCCGTGAGCGAGCGCGCGTACCGGCGCAAATACGGCAAATGGGGAGCTATGGATTCGGCTATCGACATTTTGCACCTCGTAATCTCGTTTAACGACAAGATGATCTTTCGTGCCGGAGCACCCGATCATCTCCGGCAGGGCGTTACGTCCGTGTACCCCATCATGCTGTCCGTCTCAATTGCACGAGTGATCCCGGAGTTAACCCCGGCTAACCGCCCGCGTAACGCCGACGAACTCGCTATTGGAATTGAAATTTTCACCAGCCTCAAACCCGAGGGCCTTGTTCAGAGCCACGCGGGCGCGGTTGACGCGGCTTTTCACCGTGCCGACTGCAGCGTTGGTGATTTCGGCCGCTTCTTCGTATGAGAAACCTTCCGCACCGACGAGCAGCAAAACTTCCTTCTGATCGTCGCTGAGCACGTTGAACGCTTTCTTGAAATCGACCAGATCCATATGGACGTGCTGCTCCGGCAGAACGGACATCCGCTCCGCCATTGCGCCGTCCGCATCCTCGACCTCGCGGCGGCGTTTGCGAAGTTCGGAAAAATAGGTGTTGCGCAGGATCGTGAACAGCCACGCTTTCAGGTTCGATCCTTTCTCGAATCCATCGAGATTGGACCAAGCCTTGACGAGCGTATCCTGCACGAGATCGTCGGCACGCGTTGGATCGCCGCAAAGCGAATTCGCAAATGCGCGCAGATTGGGAACGGCCCCGATCAAGAGAGCCTGTAGGTCGTCGTCACTTTTGGTCACGACTTTCCTCCTTGCTCTTCTCCTCGAGCTGCTTGTCCTCATGCTGTTTGAGTTTTTGCAGAAGCGCAACGAACCGATCCGGGACAGGCTCGTTAATCAGTTCGATATAGGCTTCCCTTAAGCGCTGCCCTATCTGACCCTGAAGCTCCACCGGTAGCGGTGCCTGCATAGTGATTGAATCCCCTCGTTTGGGATCACTGCCCGTGCCCATCTTTCAAGACCCTATTGACGGAATTCCGAAATACTCGTGTGCGCACGCCGGGTTCCAGACAACCTAAATGCACAAGGTTCGAAAAAGTTCCGGAACCTTCGTTAACTTGTCATGTCGGCGGCATGCGCGCGATCTTGGAAATCTAGCCGGGAAAACCGAAGAACGCGCCCGCTATTTATCAATAAAATGAAAAAACGTGCCCGTAACGTACCCCCTGCGGCTCCCGCCGGCAGGAAGCGTATCCCCATCCGAATTCTGCATTTTGAACAGGGGGGCGTCCGGCGACGAGACAACGCCGGCGTAATGAAACTCGTGTCCCATCAAAATCTCGCCAACCACGCCTAGCGGGCAGTCCGCCACAAGCTCTGCCCGGCGATACCCAAGGTTCATTTTCCGGGCCGCGAACGACGTTTCAAGCCCTAAAAGACCTATCATCGCGTGGCTCTGGCCTGCCGCATCGATGAGACCCGCCCCAAGTGCCATATATCCTCCGCACTCTCCGTGAACCGGACGTGAACGCGCGAATTCGGTCATGGACGATTTGAAGCGGTGAGCATTCGCCAATGCGCCGGCATGAAGCTCCGGATAGCCGCCTGGCAACCAGACGAGATCGGCGTCCGGATCGGGTGCTTCGTCGCCAAGCGGCGAAAACGGAATGATTTCCGCGCCGGCCGCGCGCCAGCCCTCGAGGAGATGCGGATAGACGAAGGAAAATGCCGCATCCCGCGCCAGCGCAATCCGTTGCGCTGGCGGAACGACGTTCACGCGACTTCCGGCGTACGCTGAGTTCAGTGCTCCGGGACTGGCGAGCTGCAGCAGGCGGTCGACATCCACATGCGCCTCGATGAAGTCCGCCAACGCATCGAGGCGGGAATTGATTTCCGCCGTCTCCTCGGCCTGCACCAACCCCAAGTGCCGCTCCGGCAGCACCACGGTCTTTTCCCTCGGCAGGGCTCCGATAACAGGAAGCCCCGCCGCTTCGAGCGCCTCCGACGCGAAACGCACGTGGCGCGGACTACCGGCGCGATTGAGTACGACCCCCGCAATCGTCACGCCCTCGCGGAAGCCCTGGAAACCGCGAGCGGCGGCCGCCGCCGTTTGCGATTGGCCGGAAACATCGAGAACCAGGATGACAGGCCAACCCGTCTTGGCGGCTAGGTCGGCGCTCGCACCGTTGCCCCACGCCCCCGCTTTGGAAACGCCGTCGAAAAGGCCCATCAAGGCCTCGCAAACAACGACGTCCGCGCCGCTTGCCGAACGCGACAGAACATCGGCCGCACGATCCCAGCTCATCGCCCAGCTGTCGACGTTGTACGATGGCCTGGACGCCGCAACTGCATGAAACGCCGGATCGATGTAATCGGGACCGCATTTGAACGGTTGCACCTTGAGCCCGCGCCGGACGAGCGCGCGAAGCAGGCCGAGCGTAACGGTCGTTTTCCCGGAACCCGAGCGCGGTGCCGCAATCATCAGTCCGCGCGGCAGCGTCACAGTCTCAGGCATGCTCAACCGCCCACTCTAGCCGCCGCGAAAGCGACGGCGATAATCGACGCTATAAAGAGCGCTCTCTCGGAAATCATCGCACCCGAGCGCCTCGCCGACCAAAATCAGCGCTGTTCGCTCCGGCCCCGCCTCAGCCGTCTGCGCAGCGATCGTTTGAAGCGTGCCGCGAATGATCTGCTCATCCGGCCACGTTGCGCGGCAAACGACGGCCGCGGGACAATCCGGGCCGTAGAAAGGCATGAGACGGCGTACCACGTCTTCGATCGCATGAATTGAAAGATGCACCGCAAGCGTCGCCCGCGTAGCCGCAAAGGCTTCGATAGTCTCCGTTTGCGGCATAGCCGAAGCCCGGCCCGACGTGCGCGTCAACACCACGGATTGAGCAACCTCGGGAAGCGTCAGCTCCCGAGCCAATACCGCTGAAGCGGCGGCAAATGCGGGCACGCCGGGAGTGATCGTATAGCCGATGTCGAGTTCATCGAGGCGGCGCAACTGCTCGCCGAGCGCGCTCCAGATCGACAGGTCGCCGGAATGAAGCCGCGCCACATCGTGGCCGTCGCCGTTCGCCTGAACGATCCGCGCAACAATCTCATCGAGCGTCATCGGTGCGGTATTGACGATTTCGGCTCCCGCCGGACAATACGCCAGCAGACCCTCCGGAATGAGCGAGCCTGCATAAAGGCAAACCGGGCAGCGAGCGATCAGATCGCGTCCGCGCACCGTGATGAGATCGGGTGCTCCAGGACCCGCGCCAATGAAATGCACTGTCATTTCGGCCGCCTTCCAGCATCGACAGATCTCGCCGCCGCAACCGTGATATTTCCGATGATGCGTCTCGGCATGACGAGTTGAGAACCAGGCCCGGCTGCAAATAATGCCGCGGCTTCCGCGATCGAGTTGATGCCATAGAGCGATAGGGATCGCTCGGAGCGCGTCACGCAGTCTCCGCTTCTCCCGCGCAGCGCAATCAACATCAAGGGGCGATAGGGAACGGCCGCTTCCTTTGCGGCGGCTTCGGCGCGAGGGGCAAAAGAGGCGGTGGCAAGTGTCGCAACCGTATCGCCCCCTTCGAGTTCACGACGCGCCGACTCGATGGCGTCGCGAAAATCTCGCTCGCTTGCAAGACTGTTGCCGCCTATGCCGATAGCAATCATGCGCTATCCATGGGTTTTGAGGAGACCCACTGTAAAACCGGCATAGCTGGACGCCACGCAGTCAACCGCCCCACAGCCTCCGCTCGTTCGACGCTGAAGCGCGTCAACGATCCACCATGCTCGTGATATGCGACAAGCAATGCAGCCTCCGACTCGATGGTCACGGCGTTGACGATGATCCGCCCGCCCGGCTTCAATGCCTTCCAGCAAACCTCAATAACTCCGCCGCCCGCCGTGCCACAACCGATGAAGATCGCGTCTGGCTGAGCGAGACCGCTCAGCGCTTCGGGTGCCGCGCCATCGCGAATGTCGAGATGCGGCACACCCAGAGCAACCGCATTTCTAACGGCACGCGCCGCGCGCTCAGCGTCACGCTCGATGCCAATTGCCGTGTTGGCCGGATGCGCGAGCAGCCATTCAATGCCAATCGACCCGCTCCCGGCTCCGACATCCCAGAGCAACTGACCGGCCCCCGGCTGAAGCGATGACATCGTGACCGCGCGGATCTCGCGCTTCGTCAATTGTCCATCATTTTCGAAATAACCGTCAGGCAATCCCGCAGTGTAGGGAATTGGTGCGGCACCTGCGCCCGCAACGACGTCGACGCCGATGATATTGAGCGGATCGACGTCGGAAAAATCAAAGTCCCTTGCGCTTACGTTTCGAATACGTTCGCGCGGACCGCCGAGCGCTTCCATCACGACGATCACGCTCTCACCAAACCCTGCGCCGGTCAAAAGCTCTGCCACTTCGCGCGCCGTATCGCCGTTGAGCGCCAGCGCGAGAATGCGCCTGCCGTGATGCAGGTGTCGCCGGATGAGCGGCGTCAGCCCTTTCATATTGAGGCCAAGCGTCGTCACGTCCTGCAATGACCAGCCGAGGCGCGAAGCGGCAATCGAGAAACTCGACGGCGACGGCACCACCTGCATGTCCTCTAGCGGTATGGATCGCGCAAGCGTCGCGCCCGCGCCGAACCAGAACGGATCACCCGATGCCAGCACCGCGACCGGCGTTCCCCGCCGCGCCAGGATCGTCGTGGCCGTCGCCTCGAGCGGCTTCGCCCATTCCAGCTTTTCACCCGGAGTATCGCCGACGAGGTCCAGATGCCGCCGCCCGCCGACGACAAGTTCCGCCCGCTCGATCAACGCGTTTGCCGCCGCAGACAACCCGGCTCGCCCGTCCTCCCCGATGCCAATGATGGACAACCAGCGTCCGCTCATGGCATTGGCCTCCCGGCATGATGACGAAGCTCGATAGCCCGTGTCGTATTTTGCTCCTCGGCGGAACGAGCGAGGCGACATCCCTTGCACAAAGTCTCGCGGGCGAAAATGGCGTGTCCGCAACTCTGTCGCTCGCTGGCCGCACGGTTAATCCCGCGGCGAGCCCACTCCCCGTTCGCATCGGTGGCTTCGGCGGCGTCGAGGGGCTGACCGAATATCTGACGCGCGAGATCGATCTCATCGTCGACGCCACGCATCCGTTTGCAGCCGGCATCAGCAACAACGCCATCGCGGCCAGCAGCGCGGCTCACATTCCATTGCTCGCGATCGAGCGGCCGCCTTGGACGCCTGCCGACGGCGACGAATGGAGCGAGTACGATAGCATCGACGCGGCGATCATTGCCCTGCCTGTCGAGCCGCATGACGTCTTCTCTGGCCTCGGCCGTCAGGCGATTGCTGCGCTGAACGTTGCGCCCCAACATCGCTACGTTATCCGCGTCGTCGACGCGAGCGAACCGCCCGCGAGCCTTCCCCAAGCGACGATCATTGCCGCGCGCGGCCCCTTCCGCACGGAAGACGATCTCGAACTTTTCAGGAAGCACCGCATCAGCCACGTACTCGCCAAGAACGCCGGCGGGAGCGGCGCCTATTCCAAGATCGAAGCGGCGCGCGCGCTCGGCATCAAAGTCCACATGGTTCGGCGTCCCGCGATTGCGCCCCGGTCGACCGTCGCCTCCGTTGAAGAGGCTCTCGCCTGGATCAAGACCCATCATCAGCGTCGCTCCGAACGCGGCGTATAAATCCAAGCACGACCATCGGCAGACGTCACCTGCCGCGTTGCCTGCGATCCGATGATAACGAGCGTGCGCATATCGCACGGCACATCCGCAGCGCCCGCCAGCGTTGCAACGTCGATCTCCTCATCCGGCCTGCCAACGGCCCGCGCGAAGACGACAATCGTTTCAGCAGGCAACACCGCACTCAAGATCTGGAACGCCTGCTTGATCTGCTGCGGTCGCGCCTTCGATGCCGGGTTGTAGAGCGCAATCACGAAGTCGGCCTCGGCAGCGAGGCGAAGACGTCTCTCGATTGTCGCCCACGGCTTCAAATTATCCGACAGCGAAATCGCGCAAAAATCATGACCCAGAGGCGCACCGATCCGCGCCGCCGCCGCGAGCATCGCCGTCACTCCGGGTTCGACGCGAATGTCGACACCGTCAGCCGACGCTGGATTGCTCTCGACCGCCTCGTAAACCGCAGCCGCCATCGCAAAGACGCCCGGGTCTCCACCGGAAACCACGGCGACCCGCTTCCCGGTTGCAGCGAGCGCCAGCGCGCGTTCAGCCCTAACAAGTTCTTCGCGATTATCGGACGCTTCAAGAATTTGCCCCGGCCCCGGAGTGATACGGTTCACATAGGGCGTGTACCCGAGAATGACATCGGCCGCCGCCACCGCCGCCGTTGCAGCGGGCGTAACCCAACCTTCGGGCCCAGGCCCAAGTCCAACAATGACGAGATCACCCTTCATGCGATGCGGCGCCCACGACCGCCCGGCAGCAGCACGATTGAAAAATACGGAACCGCACAATCGCCGAGGTCCGCAAGCGGTACGATCCGTTCGCCTGGCATCGTTCCGCGCTCGACATAAATCGCATCGTTGAAGCGCCCGGCATCTTTCAGCGCCTCTTTGATTTTCTGCAAATTGTGGCCGACCTTCATGATAACCGCCGCGTCCGCGCCTCCGAGATGCTTTGCCAGAACGGCCCGATCCAATGTCCCAGGCAGCACCGTCAATATATCGTCCCCGTAAGTGATCGGCGCGCGTGCAGCCGTCCAACAGCCAGACATTCCCGTAATGCCGGGAATCACCGTCACCGGATGAGCCGCCTTGATGCGATCGTACATATGCAGAAACGATCCGTAGAAGAATGGATCGCCCTCGCAGAGCAGCGCCACATCGCGCCCCTGACCGAGATGTCCGGCAATGGTCTCCGCGCACTCGGTATAAAACTCGCGGATGGCCGAGACGTACCCTTCCTCACGGAAATCGATCTCGGTCGTCACCGGATAATCGAACGCGGCTTCGGTCGCCGTCTCGCGGATATGCGCACTTGCAATCGTGCGCGCGTGACCGGCCCTGCCGCTCTTGCGGAAATGCGCGACCACCGGCGCCGCGCTCAACACGCGCACCGCCTTCAGCGTCATGAGCTCCGGATCTCCGGGCCCAAGGCCGACGCCGAACAACGTCCCCGATCGCACCTCGCTCATTCGGCCTCACTTGCAAGTGCGTTGACGGCGGCGGCTGCCATGGCGCTGCCGCCTTTGCGGCCGCGCACGATGGCGAACGGAACGCGCCCGTCAGCCGCCAGCGCCTCTTTGGATTCAATTGCACCAACGAAACCGACCGGCATGCCAATGACTGCGGCCGGCTTCGGCGCGCCCGCATCCATCATCTCGAGAAGCCTGAACAGTGCTGTCGGCGCATTGCCGACGACGACGACGGAGCCCGCCAGATGCGGCTTCCAAAGCTCCATCGCAGCGGCTGTCCGGGTATTGCCGATGCTGGCCGCTATCTCCGGCACGCGCGGATCTCGAAGGGTGCAAATGACAGAATTCTTCGCCTGTAAACGCGCGCGCGTAATTCCGTCAGCCACCATCATCGAGTCGCAGAGAATGGGCGCGCCGCCTTCGAGTGCCGACGCGGCGCTCCGCGCAAACGTCGGCGACATGATGATGTCGCGCGCGATCTCCACCATGCCGCACGCATGAATGATGCGCACCGCGACGCGCTCCTCCTCCGGCGAAAATCGCGAGAGATCCGCTTCGGCGCGAATGATCGCGAATGAGCGCGCATAGATCGCTGCGCCGTCCCGGATATAGTCCTGAACCGTCATGATGCGGATTCCATGATGAAACGTGATACGGCGTTGCCGATATCGCCGGGTTCGACTTCGGCCAACGTGACCAAAGCCCCCACACCGGCGAGTTGAGGCGATCCGTTGCGAATAAGATCGTAGCGTCCTTGGCGTGCGACGAGCGTGAAATCCGCCGACGATCGCCGCGCGCAACCTTTCTCGCACCCTGAGATGTGAACTGTATAACCGCTGAGTGAACCGTTGAGTCCGTCAACGAGACGCTGCGCATCGCCGCGCGTGTCGGTCGTCGCATTCTTGCATCCCGGCGATCCGGGGCAAACGTCCATAGCGAGGCGAACGTCGCTGCCGGCTGTAATCAAGCCAATGTCGTCGGCAACCTTAATAAGCGCCACGGCCCGCGCGCGATCGTTGACCGGGAAAACGAGAATTCGTTGCGGACTCGTGAAAACATCGTTGAGCTTGGCTGCCGCCGCAGCCTCGCAAAGGCGATCCAGTTGATCGGCAACGATCCGTCCGAACGGAAGCCCGATGCCAACCGCGAACACTTGCTCTCCGCGACCCAGCAATCCAACGGGCGGAGGAGGATCGATCTCCGCGTTGCCCCGCGACCGCGTTACGTGCACTTCTGCCTTTGCAAAAATCATTGGAGCGCCATGCACCGCAACGGCATCTCGCATGCGCCTTACGCTCGGATCGTTCGCTGACAAATCGAGAAAGACCAGTGCGAGGCCCCCAATTATGGCTAGCACATCGCTTTCCGACACGGTGCACGAGACGTCTGTCGCGCCATCGAGAAAAACGGCGAAGCGATCGCAGTCCGATGCGATCATGATGTCGGCCGCCCTGCCACCGACGCGCGGATCCGAAGCCCCTGAGAAGCTGACGCCGAATTTTCCCGGCAGCGCCCAGAGGCGCGCGTCATCCACGAGCGTGCCTTCGAACGCAGCAGCGAGTGCCCTGACATCCGCGCGTGCTGGATCGATCCCGCTCAGCGGATCGACGACAACATTGCGCACAGCCTCTATGGCCGCAGACTCGTCGATCAAACGGGCTGCACGGAAAGCGACGATTGCTTCGTCGAAGTTATCATCCGAAACGCCGCGCAATTGCAGATTGCCGCGATTGGTAAGATCGATCTCGCCGGAGCCGAAGCGCGTGGCCGTTTCCGCGATGGCATGAAGCGCCGAAAGAGTGAACGCTCCCGCATGCGGCCTCACGCGCACGAGCAGTCCGTCGCCCGAACGCATCGGCCGAAGCGCACCGGGACACCATCCCTTTCTCAAATGCGCCACGCCGGTCATTCAGCAGCCTCGCGTGGCTTATGCGGACCAGCATTCAAATCGTTGCGGCGTGGCTGCCAGAGTCCGCGAGAGATGGCTTCCGCGAAACGCCGCTGCATCGCGTCCATCGCCGCCGGATTTTCTCGCTCGATGAAGGCAGCCACCGCCGGATCGCCGAGATAAGCGTTGTAGAGCCGCTCGAAGCCGCCGTTATCGACCGACGCCGCTGTCGCCGCAAAAGCAAATGCGGCATCGACGCTCTGCGCCATCTCCGCAGCGCCACGGAAGCCGTGACGCATCTGCCCTTCGATCCATCGCGTATTGGCGGCGCGGCCGTGAATAACGCGTGCGCATTCCTCTTGAAGCGTCCGTACGCGTGGCTTCTCGGGCTCTGCCGTATCGCCATGATAGAGCGCGACACCGCTGTTGCCGAGGGCGGCAGCGGCTGCAGCGAAGCCGCCTTCGTGTGCCGCGAAATCGCCGCCCGTCAGCAGATCGATCTCGCTATGGTCCTGCACGTGGACGAAAGCATCCGCCGCCGCGACACGATCTTTGAATTTTCCGGCGGCATCCGTGCCACCACTTTCATTGCAATAGCTTTGCGCCGAACTCTTCAGATACGCGTCCCCGAGTTCCTCCCGCTTCGACCAATCACCGCGATCGATGTGCTGCATGACGCCGGCGCCGTAACTGCCGCCCGCCGGGCCAAAAATGCGATCGAGCCCGACGCCCTCGCGACGCGCCACGCGCAACGGATTGTCGGCCTCGTCTTCAGTCAGTCCCGCAACGAGCGCCACGGCGCTATCGAAGAGGACAAGCTGCGCACCAAAAATATCGCGAAAAAGCCCGGAAATGCGCAGCGTAACGTCAACGCGCGGCCGGCCGAGTTCCGCCAGCGCCTCCGTCTCGATACCTGTGATCCGATACGAGCGAAGGTCCCACACCGGACGGACGCCGAGAAGCGCCAGCGCCGTCGCAAGCTCTTCGCCCCCAGTGCGCAGCGTCGCGCTACCCCAGAGGTCAAGCACGATGGCGCGCGGCCAATCGCCGTGATCGCCAGCGTACCGGTCGAGAATGGCCTTCGCGGCGCGCTTTCCGTTTGCCCACGCCGTCGGCGTCGGAACACTCCGCGGATCGACGCTATAAAGATTGCGCCCAGTCGGCAGCACGTCGGAGCGACCGCGGCTTGGCGCGCCTGCCGGACCCGGCTCGATGAATTTTCCATCGAGCGACCGGACGATGGCATCGAGTTCGGCGTCATCGAGAACATGCAGACCATCGCGGATCGCCAGCTCTTTCACATCGCAGAGAAACGCATCGATGCGCATCAAAGCGTCGTTGGGCGACATACCGGCTTCGAGCCCGCAGCGCTCCGCGATCCCAGCGCGAAAAGCAGCGTCGACAATCTGTCCGGACAATACCTTGCGCCGTCGCGGATCGAGACCATCCGCCGACGAAAACTCATCGACGAGCCGCTCGACGTCGTTCAAGGGACCTGACAACCCAGCTTCGATCATCGGCGGCGGCCGGTGTCCGAGCGTCACGGCAGCAAGCCTCCGCTTTGCCTGCGCCGCTTCTCCCGGATCATTGACGATGAACGGATAAATCATCGGCACTGGCCCGAGCAAAGCGCGCGGCCCGCAAGCCTCGCTTCCGGCGATGGCCTTGCCTGGCAACCATTCGAGTGTGCCGTGCGCGCCGAGATGGATCAGCGCGTCAAGTTTCGCGACGTGTCTCAGCCACAGATAAAACGCGACGTAGCTATGCCGCGGCGGCGTCGACGGATCGTGATACTGCGCCTTCCGGTCTTGAACTTGGCCGCGCTCCGGCTGCAATCCGATGAGGAAGTTGCCGAACTGCGCAACGCGAAACGAAAACGCATCCTCGACAGCAAAATCATCATCTTCCGGCTCACCCCATGCGGCCGTGACGCTGTCACGAAACACTTCGGAAAGCTGACCGAAGGCAGCGCAATAATCTTCGAGAGACCACCGCACCGGCGGCGCTTCGGAGCCGAGCAGCCGCGCAAGATCCCGCGAGTCTGCCGGACGAGCGAAAATCGAATAACCCTCTTCACTCAGGCGCGCCGCGATTTTGCACGCACTTTCGAGCCCGTCGAGCCCGACGGCATGAGCGATCTGATCTGGCCGCCCCGGATAGGTGGATAGCAGCAGCGCGACGCGGCGATTGCCGCGCGGCGACATTCTCAATGTCGCCCAAGCGGCGGCAAGATCTGCGACGTGCCGGATCCCCGCATCGTAGGGCGCGTGTCGAAGCAACGAAATTCCGAGGTCGCTGCCGAGATCGTCCTCCTCCTTGAACGAAACGACTCCCGCAAAAAGCCGGCCGTCGAGTTCGGGCAGAACGACGTGCATTGCGAGATCGGACGCACCCAGCCCGTGCTGCGATTTATCCCATGCGGCGCTCGACGCATTGGCGAGCGCAATCTGCAGAACCGGACAATTGGATCGGTCGAGCGGCGACCCATCGGCACCGTCACGCGCGGCAAACGCCGTCGCATTGACGATCACATTGGGCTGAAGCCTGCCGAGTTCTCCCTCCAGCCACGCCGCCGCTTCCGGAGCCTTCAGACTTGGCACGTACAAAGCCGTCGTCGCGAGTCCACGTTGATCCAGCGCATCGATGAGGCCATCGATCGGCGCAACGTCGCCCGCGAGCAAATGCGAACGATAGAAAATGACGGCCGCCGTCCCAGGGCCATCGGCCGCGAGTTCACCTTGAGGCGCCGCGCTTTCGCGATAGATGCCAAAGCCGGGAATAATCGACGCTTCTGGAATGCGCGCATCACAGCCCTTCGCCCGTGTGAGCAAGCCATTGAGCGCCGCACGCGTATTCTCGACACCCCCGGCGTCAAGAAGCGATTGCAGTCTCGTCAGATCCTCGGTCTCGATTGTCGACAACGCACCGAGCCGAATATCCGGCCGCCCGTCGCCCGGCACGATGGCCAAAGCAATTCCAAGCTCCCGGCACCGCTTACCGATCTGCTCGCCGCCATAACGCCAATAATCGAGCCCGCCGAGCAAGCGAACGAGAACGGCCTTCGTCCCTTTGAGCGTCGTGTCCGCAAAAATATCGACGGACATGGGATGGCGCAGCGCATTGAGGTTCGCGACGCGAAGGCTCGGCCGTTCGTCTCCGGCAACAGAACGAAACGCCGCGGCCGCCATTGCCAAATCGGAATCGGAAAATGAAAGAAAGACGATATCGGCGGGCGCAAGTCCGAGATCCTGAGGCACGGCGGCCTCATCGAGATCTCGGCTCTCGCGAACGACGATATGCATTAGGCAGCGCCTGTCAGAGTCCTGGTGATGCTCTCGCGGTCGAGACCTTTCTGACCGATGACAACGAGCTTGCCGAGCCGCGGCTCGCCGTCCCGCCACGCACGCTCATACCGCGTGTCGACGCGTTCGCCGACGCCTTGCAATAACAGCCGCATCGGCTTTCCATCGATTGCCGCAAAGCCCTTTATGCGCAGCACATCATGCGAACTGGCGATCGCCTTGGCACGTGACGCGAGATCGGCGGGCGACGCGAGCGCCGGCACCTCGACAATGAATGTCTCGAAATCGTCGTGGTCGTGATCGGGCTCGTTGTCGTGATGGGATGGACGAGCCGCGAGATCGTTCTCCGCCGCCGCCGAAAGCCCAAGCAACACGCTCGCCGGCACCCGCCCTTCGCGCGTTGCCACGATCTTGATGGCACGGGGCACGCCGTTCCTGATGGCTTCGGTAAGCTGCCCGATTTCTTCTTCCGACATCAGATCGGTTTTGTTCAGAACGACGAGATCGGCGCAGAGAAGCTGATCCTCGTAGACTTCTTCCAGCGGATTTTCATGATCGACGGAAGGATCGGCCGCGCGTTGCGCCGCGACCTTCACGGGATCGTCTGCAAACCGCCCCGCCTTGACCGCAGGCCCATCGACGACGGTCACGACGCCGTCGACAGTGACGCGGTTACGGATATCCGGCCACTCGAACGCCTTGACCAGCGGCTTCGGCAAAGCCAGGCCCGACGTCTCGACGATGATGTGCTCGGGCGGTGGATTTCGCGACAGCAAGGCCTCGAGCGTCGGCACGAAATCGTCTGCGACCGTGCAGCAGAGGCAGCCGTTCGTCAGCTCGACGATGTTTTCGTCCGGGCAATTCTCGACACCGCACGAACGGAGAATAGCGCCATCGACGCCGACATCGCCGAATTCGTTGACGATCAAGGCCAAGCGGCGACCCTCGGCATTTTCGATCGCGTGCCTGACGAGCGTCGTTTTGCCCGCGCCGAGAAAGCCCGTAACGATGGTGACAGGCACCTTGCGCGCGCTCATTGGCAAAACTCCGAGTCCGAGTTGATATTTTGAGACGCGCGAGCAGAGGGGTCCGCCGCGGCAGCTCCGGTCAGAGCTGTACCGTTGAACATCCACGCATGTTGGGATGGCGCGCAATGGCGTGCGCAGAGCATTCTGAAAGTCATGTTAACCTTTCTCGCCCCACCGGCGACGGTTCGATTCTTCTGTGACGGCAGGTCTCCTGGCTCGCGGGTCTCAGCGTCTGGCGACCTTCCCGGGCATAACCCAGTGGTCATATCGCCAGCGCTCACCGCTCACAGTTGCGGGGGCAGCTGCGGAGTAAATACCGCATTCCCATTGAACCCTCTTGCGAGGGACCGTCGTCCCCATCGATAAGTGAGCGACTATCCCTCGTCAATCGCCATCAGCGTGTCCTGGACCGCCCGAAAGTCGCTCATGCCAACGCCAACCCTGCCGCAGCTGACATTTGTTCTCGGAGGCGCACGCTCCGGCAAAAGCCTTTATGCCGAGCAGCTTTTGACGAGCCAGCCAGGGCCCTGGGCCTATATCGCCACCGCTGAGGCCTTCGGCGGCGAGATGGACGAGCRAATCAAGCTGCACCAAAGGCGTCGCAGCAGCGGCTGGGTTCAGCACGAAACCCCTCTCGACATCGCCGATACCTTGTCGAACCGGACGTCCGAACTGCCGTCACTTGTCGACTGCTTGACATTGTGGATATCGAATTTGATGCACGCGGAACGTTCGATCCCCGACGCGACCGACAAACTGATCGCGGCGCTCTCGAAACGGATCGCCCCCTGCGTCATCGTTTCGAATGAAGTCGGACTCGGCATCGTCCCGGACAACGCGCTCGCGCGAGCGTTTCGCGACGAGGCCGGCCGCCTCAATCAAAAAATCGCGGCCGCGGCGGACAGGGTTGTCTTTGTCGCCGCCGGCTTGCCACTGACCTTGAAAGGCTGAACCGTGACCACCGATCCGACGATAGACGAAGCCGAACGCCACAAGGCCAAGATGGCCAAGCGCAAAGCCGTGCAGGACGCCGAGGTCGCCGGCAAGTCGATCGAAAAAGGCGTTCTCCTCGTCCACACCGGCCCCGGCAAAGGCAAGTCCACCGCCGCGTTTGGACTTGCCCTGCGAGCGCTCGGCCACGGCTGGCGCGTCGGCGTCGTACAATTCATCAAAGGCGCATGGATGACCGGCGAACGCGACGCGCTTCGCATGTTCGGCGATCAGGTCTCCTGGCACACGATGGGCGAAGGCTTCACTTGGGAAACCCAGGACAAGGCACGCGACATCAAGGCGGCGGAGCGCGCGTGGGCGAAAGCCAAAGAGCTGATGGCGGACCCGACCATTCGCCTTCTCGTTCTCGACGAGCTCAACATCGCGCTTCGTTACGATTACCTTCCGCTCGATGACGTCATCGAAACCCTCCGCAACCGTCGCGCCGATCTCCACGTCGTCGTCACCGGCCGCAATGCCAAGCCGGAGTTGATCGCACTCGCCGACGGCGTAACCGAAATGGCCGCCGTAAAACACCATTTCGCAGCTGGCATCAAAGCGCAGGAAGGCATCGAGTTCTAATGCCAGCGCGAACCCTGATGTTTTCAGGCACCGGCTCCGACGTCGGCAAATCCCTGATGGTGGCGGGTCTTTGCCGCTTGCTCGCGAACCGCGGGATCCGCGTCGTTCCCTTCAAGCCGCAGAATATGTCGAACAATGCCGCCGTGACGGCCGACGGCGGCGAGATCGGCCGCGCACAGGCATTGCAAGCGCGTGCCGCACGCGTCGCCCCCTCGGTTCATATGAACCCGGTATTGCTGAAGCCCGAAAGCGAGACCGGCGCGCAAATCGTCGTGCAAGGCAAAATGATCGGCTCGGCGAAGGCGCGTGAATTCCAGGCGAAGAAGCCTGAGCTTCTGCCGGCGGTTCTGGAAAGCTTCGGCCGGCTGAAAGCGGAAGCCGATTTCGTCCTCGTCGAAGGTGCGGGCAGCGCGTCCGAGATCAATCTCCGCAAGAACGACATCGCGAACCTTGGCTTCGCGCGCGCGGCCGGCGTTCCCGTCGTTTTGATCGGCGACATCGATCGCGGCGGCGTCATCGCCAGCCTGGTTGGAACGCAGCGCGTCCTCGAGCCGGACGACGCAGCGATGATCAAGGGGTTCATCGTCAACAAGATGCGCGGAGATCCGACGCTCTTTGCCGACGGCATGGCAGCGATCGCGAAGATGACAGGATGGGCCGCGCTCGGCCTCGTTCCGTATTTCGACGCCGCGCGGAAGCTTCCCGCCGAAGACGCGCTCGCCCTGCGGGATCTTGCAAAAGCATCGAAATCAAAGGGACCGGTGAAGCTGCGCATCGCGGTGCCGGTGTTGCCACGCATTTCGAATTTCGACGACCTCGACCCCTTGCGGAGCGAACCGGGTGTTGCCGTCGATATGATCGACGCGGGCCGGCCTATTCCAGCAGATGCCGACGTCATTCTCATTCCGGGCTCGAAAGCCACGATCGATGATCTCGCCGCATTGCGCGCCGAAGGCTGGGACATCGACATCAAAGCCCACGTTCGCCGTGGCGGCCACGTGCTCGGCCTTTGCGGCGGCTATCAGATGCTGGGAAAGCGCCTTTCCGATCCAAACGGCATCGAGGGCACGCCAAGAACCGTAGAAGGCCTCGGACTTCTCGACATCGAGACGGAATTTGGAACGGAGAAAACGCTCGCAGCCGTCGAGGGAACGCTTCATCCGAACGGCGCTCCATTCCAGGGCTACGAAATGCACGTCGGCCGGACCGGCGGCCCGGACGCAGCTCGCCCCATGGTGACGTTCGCCGACGGCCGGAGCGACGGTGCCTCGTCACCGAATGGCCGCATCGCCGGATGCTACGTACACGGAATTTTTGCATCCGATGCCGCTCGCGCTGCCATCCTCGGCGCTTTCGGCGTCGAAGCGTCGGGCAACAGCTACGAAACGGAAATCGACGACATCCTTGACGGCTTCGCGGAGCACCTCGGCCGCCACGTCGCGATCGACGAGCTTCTCAGCCTCGCAAAATAGCGGCAAAGAGCAACAAAATCGCGATCATGATCGCCCATGCGATCATCGCGAGGCGAAGCGCAGCGTCAATGTCGTCCGCCCCGAGATCGCGGCGGCCGCTTCCCATATAGGCGTCCTCGACTCGCGCGTTGCCGTACGTCTTCGGCCCGTTGAGTTGGAAGTCGAGCGCTCCCGCCATCGCACTTTCTGCCCAGCCTGCGTTGGGTGATCGATGCTTGGAAGCGTCGCGAGACATCGCCTCGAGTGCCGCGGCAGGTGAAGCCTTCGGGATGAAGAGAGCAGCCCCCGCAAAAAGCAATCCCGTCAGACGCGACGCCGGCAGATTGACGAGATCGTCGAGCCGGGCAGCCGCCCACCCAAACGCGTCGTGCCGCGGCGTCCGATGACCGATCATGCTGTCCGCCGTGTTGATCGCCTTGTAGACGGCGAGACCCGGCAGTCCGAAAAAGGCAAACCAGAACACCGGCGCGACGACGCCGTCGGACGCATTCTCGGCGAGACTTTCAATCGCTGCGCGCGCAACGCCGTGTTCGTCGAGCGTCTCAGGATTGCGGCCGACGATACGCCCCACCGCAAGGCGGCCGCCTTTGAGGCCATCGTTCGCGAGCGCGCGCGCGACGGCGGCGACATGATCGTAAAGACTCCGGCTCGCGATGAGCGTCGAAGCCAGGACCGCGATCAGAATTTCACCGATCGCGCTATACGCCGACGCACGCTCGATGACCCAGGCGACCGAGCCGGCAGTCACGACGATGATGCTGATCGCCAAAACGCCCGCCAAACGGCGTGCCTCAGCGCTTTCGCTCTCCTGGTTGAGTCGCTGATCGAGTACGGAGATGAGCGAGCCGATCCACGATACGGGATGCCCGATGCGCTCATAAAGCCAATTCGGATACCCAAAGAGCGCTTCTAGCGCGAGCGCTCCGGCCACAATGAGCAGGGTCTGGGCCTCACTCACGGAAATTGCACGAGATGCTGGTGTAAGAGACGCGCATGGCGGCCGATCTCAAGATTGCTCCGGCAGAACGCCGTGAGTTGCAGCGATCGCCTCAGCCTGCTTCGCAGCGTCTCGGGCCGTCGCATAACGCAAAGCCTCCCCAAGCATGACAAGCACCGGTCCCTCCGGATGCGCCGCTTCGAGGGCCGTGGCAATAGCACCGATGGTCGAGATGAAAACACGCTCGTCGGGCCGCGTTGCATTCGCGACGGCAATGGCCGGCGTCTTGGGGTCAAGCCCATGCACGAGCGCAATCTCGGTGAGTTCCGCGAGCGTCCGCTTCGGCATGTATATGACGGTTGTCGCGGCGCTGTCGGCGACCGCACTCCAGTCGATGTCCTTCGGCAACTGTCCGCGACGGTCGTGCGCCGTAATGAATTGCAAACGGCGTGCATGATCGCGATTGGTCAGCGACACCTTGAGATTGGCCGCCGCGCCCTGCGCCGACGTCACGCCCGGCACGACGGTGATCGCAATGCCGGCCGTCTCGCATGCTTCGATCTCTTCGCCCGCGCGGCCGAAAATCAACGGATCGCCCGACTTGAGACGCACGACGTTCAGCCCCTCGCGCGCCAGCGACACCATTTGCTCGTTGATGTCAGGTTGCTTGCACGACTGCCGATAGCCGCGCTTGCCCACATCGATCAGGCGAGCGCCAGGACGGACCAGATCCAGGATGGGCTTGGCGACGAGATCGTCGAACAGCACCGCGTCGGCCGATTGCAGCGCATTGAGTGCCTTGATCGTCAAAAGCTCGGGGTCGCCCGGCCCCGCGCCGACCAGCGTGACTGCGCCCTGACGCTTTGCGTCTCCCGGTCGAGAGCCCGTCTCGCCGGTCGCGAGCGGCCCTGAACCGACCGTAAAATAGCGCGTATCGAAAGCTGTCCGCGGCTGCCACCCGTGCCGCTCGAGTTCGGGATCGAGATGTTCCTCTATCGGCCAGCCAAGCGAGAGGTATCCGACGAGCTTCCACTCGGTAGGCACGCCAAGCACCCGCGAAACTTCCGCCGGATCGATGATCGACACCCAGCCAAGCCCAAGGCCGGCCTCGCGTGCAGCGAGCCACAGCACCGTCACCATGCACGCGCAGGAATGGTCGAGCGCTTCCGGCATCGTATGCCGCCCGAGCCCATGGCCTTGCAGCGTGCCGTGATCGGAAAAGACTGCGAGATGCACGGGCGCCGCGTTCAATCCCTCGAGCTTCAATCGATTGTAGAGATCGGCCTGATCGCCGTCGTAGCCCTCTCCTGCCCGGCCCTGCGCCCCTTCGAAGTTCTTCGCAATCTCCGCCCTGACTTCCGGAGACTGCACGTTGACGATCCGCCACGGCTGACTGTTGCCGACCGACGGCGCGAGATCCGCGAGCCGCAAAAGCCGGTCGATCAATGCATCGGGAACCGGATCTGTCTTGAAGCGCCGAACGTCCCGCCGCCAGCGGACAAGCTCCTCCAGCGTCGCGCGCTCTTCCCCGCGGGGGCTGTCATCGTCGGGCTTGCGAATAGTCATTGCAAAAATGTTCGGTCAGGATGGCAGTGCATTACCAGCTATATCATCATTCCGGCCCCGGCGAGCAAGCGGGCATCTGCGGCGTCTGATGTGCGGGGTCGGGTGAGGTCAGAAAGCCTCGTTTTAGCGGTGGCGGCGCGATCCCGGCTGGATTTAGTCCGCGCTGACCATTGTTTCGCGGCAACCGACACAGACCGCGGTTTCACTGTCCCCGTCGGGACGCTTGATCGGAAATCCGCATTGAGAGCAGAGCGTGTGATGCCCCTCGCGAACCCCATGCTCCAGCGCGACCCGCTCATCGAAAACGAAGCATTCGCCACGCCATAAGCTTTCGTCCGGCGCAACCTTCTCCAAATAACGCAGAATGCCGCCGTTGAGCTGATAGACGTTCGGAAAGCCCTCGCGAAGCATAAAGGCGCTCGCCTTTTCGCAGCGTATGCCGCCGGTGCAGAACATCGCGATCTTGCGCTTCGGATCGTCCGAAAGCGCTCGCTTTACATAGTCGGGAAATTCGTTGAACGACCGTGTTTCGGGATTAAGCGCGCCATCGAACGTGCCGACCTGAAACTCATAATCGTTCCGCGTATCGATCACGAGAACGTCCGGATCGGCAATTAGCGCATTCCACGCGCCGGGTTCGACGAACGTGCCGGTGGCGACGGATGGCCGGGCATCGGGAACGCCGAACGTCACGATCTCTTTCTTGATCTTCACCTTCAGCCGCTGAAACGGATGCGCGCTCGCTTTCGAATATTTGACGATCAGATCCGAAAATCTCGGCTCCGCTACGAGCGCCTCGATCAGCGCATCGATGTCGCTCTCAGCCCCCGAAACGGTGGAATTGATGCCTTCGCTTGCGATCAGGATCGTGCCCAGGATTCCGCGCGCCGCGCAAAGCTCGCGCAGGCTTGCCTGCAGCGTCTGGGGCTCGTCGATCTCGACGAATTTATAGAAGGCAGCGACTTTGACCGTCACGCACGTAGCTTTCATATATGAACCGGTGGATCGGCAAATCAGGGACGGCCGTCCGAGAGTTACGCCGGTTTCAATACGGTCACGGCCCCCGAAGAGCAAGCCGCGGCATTTTGGCGGCATCCCGGCCGCGCGCGTGACGACGCCCGGCAGCCTTTAACTATTGGCAATCAAATACTGGCGATGACGCGCCGGACGTACTCGGCATAAGGGCTCTTACCGAGGCGGCCAAGCCAGGGATCGAGATCGGAAGGCGAAACGAAGCCCATACGCACGGCGATTTCTTCAGGGCATGAGATCTTGAGACCCTGACGCCGCTCGATCGTCGCAATGTAATCGCTTGCGTCCCTCAAGCTGTCGAATGTGCCGGTATCGAGCCAGGCATATCCCCGCCCCATGCGTTCGACATGAAGCGCGCCTGCCGCGAGATACATTTCATTGAGCGTCGTGATCTCGAGCTCGCCGCGAGCCGAAGGCTTTACGCGCGATGCAAAGTCAACGACCCGCTTGTCGTAGAAATAAAGACCCGTCACCGCCCAATTGGAATTCGGCTTTTGCGGCTTCTCGTCGATGGCCTTCGCTTGGCCCGCCTTATCGAACGTCACGACGCCGTAGCGTTCGGGGTCGGCCACCTCATAGGCGAAAACCGATGCGCCGTCTTCGCGGGAGGCGGCGCTACGCAGCAGTTCGCCGAACCCATGACCGTAGAAGATGTTGTCGCCCAGGACGAGCGCGCACCGGTCGTCACCGATGAAATCGCGGCCGATGATGAAAGCCTGCGCAAGCCCCTCGGGTTCCGGTTGCACCGCATAGCTCAAGCGCAGCCCGAACTGCTCGCCGGTTCCGAGAAGCGTTTGAAAAAGGATTTGGTCATGCGGCGTCGTGATGATCAGGATATCTCTGATGCCGGCCAGCATCAGCGTCGACAGCGGATAATAGATCATCGGCTTGTCGTAGACAGGAAGCAGCTGCTTCGAGATCGTTAGCGTCAGCGGGTAAAGGCGCGTGCCGCTGCCGCCCGCGAGGATGATGCCCTTAAGGTTGCTCATGTGCGCGTGCTCATGCGAATTTCCCGGCGCTATTTATCTGTTGCGAATGTTCCGCCGCTTCATCGCGGGGTGGACCGGCGAGCCGATCCAGGCAATCGGAAAGCGCTTCTCTCCACGGCCGAAGGTCAAGGCCGTAGACGGCGCGGAGCTTTTCCGTGGAGAGCACCGAGTACGCAGGGCGCGCGGCCTTGGTCGGATAATCTTTGGTGCCGATCGGCAGAACCCCGATATCGCGCCCGCCTCGGCGCGCCGCGCCTTCGATAATCGCCTGCGCAAAACCGAACCATGTCGTCTCTTCGCGATTGACGGCGTGAAAGACACCGAACATCCGCGGGTCCGGCGAAGATGCGCTCGCCAGAGGAATGAGCCGGCCGACGAGATCCGCCAAGTCCGGTGCGAACGTCGGGTTGCCGTGCTGATCGGCGACGACTTTGATTTCCGGACGATCCAGGCTCAGGCGCAACATGGTCCTGATGAAGTTGCTTCCGAACGGGCTGAAAACCCAAGCGGTGCGAAGAATGATATGCTTCGGATTGGCTTGAGCGACGCGATCCTCGCCCTCTTGCTTGCTGCGTCCGTAAATCCCAAGCGGCTCCACGGGATCCGTCTCGACGTAAGGCACGCGCTTGCTTCCATCAAACACGTAGTCGGTCGAGAAATGAATGATCGTCGCATCAACGTCGGCAGCCGCCTTTGCGGCAGCTTCCGCACCAGCGGCGTTGACTGCGAAAGCCGCGTCAGGTTCATCTTCGGCCTTATCGACGGCCGTATAGGCTGCGGCATTGACCACGACACTCGGGCGAGCCGCGAGAATGGCGCGCCTCACGGATTGCGGATCGCGAAGATCGGCCTCCGGTCGCCCGACGACAGTGAAACGCTCGCTGCCGGCCTGCAACAACTCGATAAGAGATCTGCTGACCTGACCGTGCTGACCGATGATGAGTATGCTTCGCTCGTCGCTGGTCACACGACCGACTCCGCCAGCGCGACGTCTTCCGGCATCGGCGTTTGAAGCAAGCCAAGCCTGTTCCCCGCGTAGACTTTCTCGCGGAGCGGCCGCCACCACCACTCATTGCTCAAGTACCACTCGACCGTCGCCGCAATGCCGCTGTCGAAAGTTTTCTCGGCGCGCCAGCCAAGCTCCGTCTCGATCTTGCCGGGATCGATCGCGTAACGCCTATCGTGTCCAGGCCGATCGGGAACAAATGTAATAAGGCTTCGGCGCGATTCTCCGTTTGGCCGAAGGCTGTCGAGAGCATCGCATATCCGCTCGACCACGGAGATGTTCTCCATCGGCGCTCGCCCGCCGATATTATACGTTTCGCCCACGCGGCCTCTTTCGAGAACCATCGTGAGAGCCTTCACGTGGTCCTCGACGTAGAGCCAATCCCGAACCTGCCGCCCGTCGCCGTAAACCGGCAACGGCCGCTTATCGAGCGCATTCAGCAGGACGAGCGGAATGAGCTTCTCCGGGAAATGGTACGGACCATAATTATTCGAGCAGTTCGTGATCAGCGCCGGCAGCCCGTATGTTTCGCGCCAGGCGCTGACGAGATGATCGGATGAGGCTTTGCTCGCCGAATAAGGTGATCTCGGATCGTAAGCCGTACTCTCGAGGAAGAACCCGCCGTCCGCGAGGCTGCCGTACACTTCATCGGTCGATACATGCAGAAATCTGAAAGCCTTCCGGCCTTCCGCGCCAAGCCCATTCCAATAATGCCGGCTGGCCTCGAGGAGGACGTGAGTGCCAAGAATGTTCGTTTTGATGAATTCGGCGGACGACGTGATCGACCGGTCGACATGGCTTTCAGCGGCGAGATGCATCACGGCGTCCGGCCGGAAGTCCGAGAAAACGCGATTGATCGCATCAGCGTCGCAAATGTCTGCAAGGACAAACCGGTAGTTTGATTTGTCCGTTAGCAAGGAGAGCGACTGCAAGTTGGCGGCATAGGTCAGCTTATCGACATTCAGCACGTCCCAGCCACTGTCGAGGACGAGGTACCGGACGAGTGCCGAGCCGATGAATCCGGCGCCGCCCGTGACAATGACTCTCATCCCCCGCCCCCGCGTTCAAACGACGTTCAAACTGTCCCCGCGATGTCTCTCAGCAAAGGAAGCTTTGCATCCTTGTCCGAGACGATCGCATCCTGCGCGCTGACCGGCCATACAATGCCGAGCTCCGGATCGGACCACAGAACGCCTGCTTCTGCTCCGGGAGCGTAGTGACTCGAAACTTTGTAAACGACCTCGGTGTCGGGTTCCAGCGTGCAAAAGCCATGCGCAAAGCCGTCAGGAATATATATCTGGTGCCCATTCGCAGCCGATATCTCGATGGATACGTGCCGCCGATAAGTCGGCGACGATGGCCGGAGGTCTACGGCGACGTCGAGAATGCGGCCCCGGCTGACGCGAACGAGCTTGGTTTGCGAATAGGGCGGAACTTGAAAATGCAGGCCCCGGATCGTTCCGGTCTTTGAGGACAGAGAAAAGTTATCCTGGACGAACACATCCCCGATGCCAGCCTCTTCGAGCGCCTTGCTGTTATAAAGTTCGGTAAAAAAACCTCTCGCATCTTGAAAGCGTTTGGGTGTGATTACGATCAAGCCGGGGATATCGAGTTCAGTTATTCGCACGAGAGATTTCCAAGTGACTGTTCGGCCTCCCTATGTGCCGGTGGCAAATAGTTCGCATATCAAACCTTGAGAGAACAATCCCAGACTGGCTCGAGTGCCCGCGATCGTCCGCAACATTCGTCAACGTGTGCTCGGCGCGTCACGCCACTTGGTCTAGGTAACCTGATCGAAGCGCGTTCCCGCGGCTTGTGCCATTGTCGCGTTTACGAACTTGAGTGAACCATTTGATATGCCGAAAAGAGTGCGGCCGACAACGAACTTGACTCCAATGCCTTGCGTCGCGAACGTAGTAGGCACGTCCGCAATTCTCACGTGCTTGGAGCGGGTGTTTTGAACTGGTGTTTTGAAGCTACTGTGCTCGATGCGGCGGAAGGCGCGCCGCGCCAAATTAGAACCATCCCAGGCAATGGGGGCCATCACCACAGCAATGTCCGTTAGTTATCTCATCAGCTCTTATAACAAGTCCGAATATCTCGCCTCTGTGCTTGAAAGCGTTGCCGCTGAGCTCACCATGACCGGCGGGGACGTTTTGATCATCGACGATGGATCGAAGGACTCGTCGTGGCAGCTCATTCGCGAGTTCAGCGCGAAAGATCCCCGCATCACCTGCCGGCGTCAGGAAAATCGGGGCATTTTCAACGTCACAAATCAACTGATCGCATCCGCGACCGAGAAGTGGCTGCGCATCATCGATTGCGATGATCCTCTCGTGATCGGATCGACGTCATTTATGATTCAACTCGCGGAGGATAATGACGCCGACTATATCTTCGGCTCGACGTCGACTTACGGTCCGGAACCATTGACCGGCGGCCCAGCCAAACTTAGCGAGCAGCATCCATCGACTGTAACGATATTGTCCGATCCGCTGAAATACGCGATTAGAGACTTCAATCACATCCCGACTGCGGCCTTGATGCGACGCAGAAGCATTCCTGCCTCCCTTCGGCTCAACGAGGAGCTGATATCGTGTCAGGATCTCGCTCTCGCATTGCGGGTCTTTGAGCACTCTCGAGTTGCACGGGTCGACGCAGCCGTCTGCCACCAACTCGTTCAAAGCAGCAAACGGTTATCTGCGAACGAAGCCCTTACCTACTTTCAAACCATTCAGATACTCAAAGAGTTTGGCGCCTCCAAATTCGATGAGGAATATCGATACATCGCGATGAGGAAGATCGTTTCGCGGGCGCTAAAATGGATGCGGCACGAAAAACTGATTACGACCGCTCCGATGTTGTATTCACGACTTTTGTTTCTCTACGCGACGTTGCTGGTATCAAATCCGGCGCGATGGGAATACTATCTTGACTCGGCAGCTGAGAGCTACGTAGGCTTTTTTCCTGCGGATGGGCGAGTATATTGATAATGAATTAGCGTTGCTTTCGAATTATTCGACCTCAACGGATTGCAGGCCCACGGTTCATATTATGCGCATATTGATGTTTTTGCCCCGGCACATGCGTTTCGGTCCCAGCAACGCATCCTCGATTGACCTATGCGTTCGCGATCTCGTCGCGGCGAGCCGTTACCGCCAAACGACGACGGTCATCTGCTGCGAGAACGAAACACTCTTTCCCGGCATCGACGTGATGACCTACTCACGCGCCGTCGACGACTCACGGCGCCGCAAGGTGGCATTTGCGTTGCGCGAAGTTTCGCGCATATCGCCGGATCTTATCGTCGTGCAGCAACACCTTCCGACAGCCGCGGCACTCGCTTCGCGCACCCGCGTTCCGGTGGTTCTTCACAAGCACAACATGATCAAGCCCGTTCCAGGCGGCAGTTTGCTTAACGTGTTTCGACGGCGGTTTAAGCTCCGGCAATATCGCGGGCTCGCCGGGATGATCTTCGTCAGCGACTTTTGCCAGAAGACATTCGACGCGGACTGGCCGGAGGTGCGCCTGCCGACGTCCGTCGTTTACAACGGCCTCGACTTTTCACAATGGCAGCCGTCGAAGCAGAAGCTCGACGAGATCATTTGTGTCGGCCGCGCGGCTCCCGAAAAGGGAATCAAAGAGGCGGCGCTGGCGGTTGCCGCCGTCTTGAAAGAGCAGCCCGGCTGGCGGGCGCGTTTCATCCTGAGCGAACCGGAACGCTTTCCTGCTTATTTGGAGGAAGTTCTTGCCGTCATTCGTCCTCTCGAAAGCAAGATAACAGTAGAACTGAGCGTGCCTTTCGCCGTGGTGAAAGAGCGCTATGAGAACGCGGCGATTGCAATCGTTGCTTCGAGATGGCAGGAGCCCTTTGGCCGCACGGCTCTCGAAGCGCACGCCGCAGGCTGCGCCGTGATCAGCTCAGGCACCGGGGGAATGGCCGAAATTTCGCCGGACGGCACTCTGATGCTGCCTTTGAACTTCGCGCCCGATCACATTGCTGCGCACTTGCGCACACTCCTCCTCGATCGGGACCTGCGTGTTCGTCTTGGCGAGACCGCACGAGAATTTTGCGCCAGAAAATTTGCACTCTCTGAAGTTGCTCGCTCAGCGGATGATTTCTACGAACTTGCAACCGCCAGCCGAACAAGCGGCATCGTTTCTACGCACACAGCCGGCTCTGAAGCGCCTGCGAGCGCCAGCAGCCACCTTTAAGCCTGTGGATTGCTCTCTACACCGCACTTGATGCCTTGCCGAGACGCCTGCTGCAACGTTACGAGAGCACAGTCGAAGCGTAGTGCTCGCGGAGCGAATTGGCCGAATGAGATATCATCGGATCTTCGAAACTCCCGCATCAATTTTCCAACTCGCCAAGGTCAGCCGCCCCGCCGCCAGCCTCGCGATCTTCCTGCGCGCAGCTCTTCGCCATCCGGCAAATCGGCGAAAGCGGCGTCTCTCGTACGAACGAGCGAACGCTTGGATGGATGAGGAATTGCCTTTCGAAAAGTGGGTTCATCCGCGGCGAACTCCGCCCGACGACCTTTGCATCCGCTTTCCCGAAGACCGGCCCATTGATCGCGATCGACTGCCGCAACCTATGAAGGTCGCCGTCGTATGCCACCTTTATTACGATGACCTCGCCGAGGAAATACGGACGCGCCTCGATGTCATTCCCACGAAGTTCGATCTCCTCGTATCCACCGACACCACGGAAAAGAAGAGGCGCATTGAAACCGCGCTCTCGTCAAGTACAGCATCGAACGTCGTCGTTCGAGAATTTCCGAATGTTGGCCGGGATATCGCGCCGAAGCTGATGGCCTTCAAGGACAAGCTCGGCCAATACGACGTGGTTTTATTCATTCACGGCAAGAAGTCGGTATTTTCTCCGAGGCTCGGAGATTGGCGCCAATACATTTTTGACGCTCTGATAGGAACGCGGGATCGCACCCAATCAATACTGTCGTCTTTCCAAGACATCCCCGAATTAGGGATGATTGCCCCGGAACATTTCGGCCCTGTCAAAGGAGTTGGCTGGAGAGACAATTTAAAATTTGCCGACGCGCTCTGCACCAAACTGCTCGGCGATAAACACGCGTTCAACTATTTGGACTTTCCATCCGGATCGATGTTCTGGTGCCGCCCGGCTGCGCTGAAACCGCTGCTCGATCTCAATTTGAGTGTGGACGAGTTTCCGCCGGAGCAAGGCCAAATCGACGGCACGCTCGCGCATGCGATCGAACGATTTTTTTTCGCTTCATGCGAACTCGCAGGGCTCCGCTGGTTGAAAACGGCAGCCGACAAAACGAAGATCTTGCCGGTGAAAATCATAGACGTTGGGTCGAGCACCGAGCTTCGGCAAGTCCTGAAGCGGACAAGCGGCCGGGTCCTCTCGCCACGGTGAGATAGCCACGCCACTCACGCGCCCGGACTAATTCTTTCAACCACGGCCTTTGTCAGCGCCATGACTTCGGGCAACGCACTTCCGTATTTATCGCGCGCCGAGCGAAACACGCCGAGCCCTGGATGAGTAGCCGCATTCTGTAGCGCGCTTGTGTAAGGCACAGGCCGCGAAATTGCGTTGAGATGGTGCAGACCCTGCTTGATGTGATGCAGCATCTCGCGCTGCACGGTATTCGTTGCCTGATACTGCGTGATGAGCGGATGAACTTTCACCTGCGACGCAAGATCGAGATCGTCGGCAAGAATGAATTTCAAGAAATCCGTGAGGGTCGAATACGCGTTCGTCTCGAGGCTCGTCGGCGCGACTATGTGCTCGGCCAGCCTCATGGCCGCGAGCCCCAGCACGCCGGGCCCCGCGGGACAATCGATCAGGATGGCGTCGTAATTCGCTTCGATTTTCGAAAGCTCTGATCTCAAAGCATCCGATAGCAGGACATCGAGACGAACCTTGCGCTTCTTTCGCCGCGCCACGTGCTCGAACTCGGCCATCTCGCGAAGAAGTTCGTGATTGGACGGCAAGAGATCGATGAAGCCCGCTTGCCTATCGCGCAACTCGATCAAGTCGCCTGCCGCCACACGGTGCGCGGCAAGGCGCATACTCCGGCCGCTGGCGAAAGCTCGCAGCATGGCCGCGAGGCCAATCTGACGTTGGGTGAGTTGCTGCTCCGCGCCGATACCGAGGAGCGCCTTCGTGACGCCGGCTTGCGGATCGACGTCGAGAACGAGCACCCGCGCACCATAGGAAAGGGCCAGGCCGTCTGCGAGCATCATGGTGGTCAGCGACTTGCCCACGCCGCCTTTCGGGTTGGCGATCGCGATTCTGACGCTCATCGACTGGCATCCGCCGACCGCCTCAGGAAGGGGCGGGAAAGAGCCTCAATATGAAACAATCCGGCGGAGGCGCGGCTCGCAACAGGCGGAGCCCAGGGCTCCGCCATCGCGCGAGAAAAATCGCCTCCGGGCAGTCTCGGCCGATGAAGATCACGCCGCTTGCGATACATGAAGAAAGGCTCGTAAGGACAACGCTCGAGCATGCGGAAGCGCCCCACCCGGTTCTGCGCGCGACACTACGTGGAGGTCCGGCCAAATACTAGCGGCTAGAAATCCCAGCGCTATTTTTTCGTTTCGCCGACTGTGTCGCCGACAGGGCGCCGGGACGGCCCGTCATCGAAGCGCCACGGGCTGTTTTTGCGGGCCCGCTCGGCCGCAGCGTCTTTGTCGACTTTGGGCCGCTTGTTTGACGGCGGTGGCCCGTCATCTGAAGGCCGTGGCTCGGAGACATCTTCAGGCACCTGCGGCGCGCGCTTACTCATCCATCCAAGTATGCCCATCGATTCATTCCTTTGGCAGAATCTCAAATTTGCATGCGCGAGACTTGAGTGGTGATTGCGCTTTCCATGTGGCTGCCGTCTGTCGGACATACGCAAGATTGCACAACGGCCTTTTGCGGGACCTGATGTTGCAAACGTCAGCACGTTGCTAACGCATCGACCGAAAATTTCGCGGCAAAACAAAAATGGCGACTTGCCCATCTCGCGATCTGGACTAAGGAAGAGGCCTTACCCACTTTCGAAAAACGCTTCCTGATCGCTGGTTCGCCGAATGAAGGCACGCCGCTATCTGGGTCATGAAAATTTAATTCCACTGCGAAGACACTGGCTTGACATCGGAGCTGGCGCGAAACCGTCCGGTCCCTTGCGAAGTAGTATTGACGACGACGACATGTTCGGTCGCTATTCGGTAGCTGACCCCCAAGCGACAAGGCATCCCCTGGTGAACCGCGTACTCAAGCTAGCGACGGCCATTTTCATTCTAACGTCGGTAAACGCTCGCGCGGACGCCACAGCTGACTGCAACGACGCGACCAATCTGGCCCAGAAAATTCGGGGATGCACGGAAGTCATCCAGCGCACGATGCTGAGCGATGCTCTTTCGACGGCCTATATGAATCGGGCCATCGCCCGCGCGGAACGCAAGGAAATGGCGAAAGCGCTGGCAGACTTCACCGCGGCGGTACATGCCGACGCGGAAAATAATTTCGCATACTACAATCGCGGCAACGTTTACCTCGACTTGCGGAAGCCGAAGCAGGCGAAAGCCGACTTCACCAGGGCGCTTGAAATCGCGCCCGACATGTCTCCCGCCCTCCTCAACCGGGCGTTGGCCAATGAAATACTTGGCGAACGCGAAGCCAGCATTGCCGATTTTCGCGCCGCGTTGGCACTCGAGCCGACACTCTTCGCAGCGTCCGAGGGCCTGAAGCGGTTGGGCGTGACGCCCCCCTGATGGGCGGAATGCCCTCGTCCGACAGCCAGCCGGTCACGCGCTTTGTCTGCGTGATCGTTCGATCGTGATTTTTCGGTGCCGGTGAAATTTCAGCGAACTCGCATCGAGATCACGTGTGGCTGATCTCGCGGGGCCGGTCTTGAAGGCTAAACTGCGGGCTGATCTCGTGGGGCTATGGTGCCCAGGGCCGGAATTGAACCAGCGACACTGCGATTTTCAGTCGCATGCTCTACCAACTGAGCTACCTGGGCCTGCCTCCGCGGCGCTGAGCCCCGAGCGAAGTAGAGGCGTCTTATAGGGGCGTGATCCGCAGGATGCAAGCGCCTCAATACGAGATGTTTTCAGTCTTCTTCGTCCTCGCCATTTGGTCGCTGGGACGGATCTTTCGCGGCCGGGTCGTCGCCCTCGTCTTCTTCCCTGCCGCCGATCGCGTAACTGCCAGTGAACCACTTCGCGAGGTCGATATCGGCGCAGCGCTTCGAGCAGAAAGGGCGATAGGCGTCGACCGCCTCCTTCCTGCAAATAGGACAACGCAACGGCTTGCTGGCGGAGCGGGACGCTGACATGGCGCGCTCAATCGCGGTCGACTTCGGCGTATTTCAGCCAATTGTACTGGATCGGAAATTTTTCCGAATTGAGGAGGCTCACGACCTCGGTCAAAGGCAACCCGACGACATTCGTGTAGGAGCCGATGAGCCGCTGCACGAAACAGCCGGCAAGCCCCTGGATGGCGTAGCCTCCAGCTTTGCCGCGCCATTCGCGGGAGGCGATGTAGGATTCGAGCTCCGACCGGTTGATATAGCGGAACCGCACCCGCGTATCGACGATCTTCATGCGAACCCTGTCGTCGGGAGTGATCAGACAAATACATGTCTGGACCTTGTGGGTACGCCCCGACAGAAGTTGTAGCGACGCCATCGCCTCCTCGATGTGCGTCGGCTTCATCATCACCTTGCGCCCCATCGCAACGACCGTATCGGCCGCGAGGATGTAGGCCCCGGCGAGATCCCGGTCATTCGCGATCTGATCGCGCGCAACCTCCGCCTTTGCCCGCGCAAGCCTCGAAACGAGCGCTCGCGGCATCTCGCCCCGCTTCGGAGTCTCGTCGATGGAAGCAGGCCGCAAGGCATCCGGCGTCACGCCGACCTGTGCCAGGAGCGTCACTCGCCGGGGGCTGGCGCTTGCCAGAACAAGCTGCGGACGCTCGATTTCCGTTTTGGACGACGCCATCTCGCGCACTAGCGAGCGGCGCAACGTCTCGCGGCCGGGGGCTTCGGAGCGTGCAAAGGAGGGAAGGAAGCTGCTCATAAGACTCGATATCATGATCGTAACCACGGGATGATTAAAGTGAGGCGGCGCAGCCCTTTTGCGACAATGGCGCAGGCATTCCACCCTTAGCAAGTCCGCCTGCGTTGCGGTTGAGAACAAAACAGGGCATGAATAGCGCATTCTTTAACAAAATTGATGGCGGCAATGGCTCTGAAACCAGACCCTGCGGACCTCCTTGCTCGAACGCCGCTTTTCGGCGGCCTCGATGAACCGGGTCGCAAGGCCGTCGCCCTCGAATTGCGGGACGCGGCCTTCGAGCCGGGCCAGATCATTTTCTCGCGCGGCCAGGCGGGCTCTGAGCTCCACATCGTCACAAAGGGCCGGGTCCGGCTGTCGGTCCTGACCGCTGACGGACGTGAGCTTTCGTTCGCCCACGTCGAGGCGCCTTCGATCTTCGGAGAATTGGCGGTCTTCGACGGAAGGCCGCGATCGGCGGACGCGACGGCCGTCAACAAAGTCGAGACGCTGATGCTCTCGAAAGCAGCATTTCTCCGTTTGCTCGGAACGCGCCCAGCCGTCGGTGAAGCAGCCGTGCGCTTTCTCGCCGGCCGGCTGCGCGACGCCGATGAACAGCTCGAAGCCATCGCCTTGCATCCGATCGAAGCGAGGCTCGCACGCTTCTTCCTCGCCGCCGTGCGCCAGAAAGATCCGGCCAGCAAAGCCGAGAAGATCTCCCTCGCACTTCCGATTTCGCAAAGCGAGCTTGCTCTTCTCGTCGGCGCGAGCCGCCCAAAGGTCAACGCGGCTTTGGGCTTACTCGAATCCGAAGGCGCGATAGAGCGCCGAGGTCAGCAGGTCGTGTGTGATATCGCGGCGTTGAGCGGCATTGGCCGGCTCGACGAAAAGGAATAGCCGCCCTTGCACCCAATCGCGGGGCCACGCGCATGACGATCATGGATCGGCAACAACAGCGAGCACGACCGGCGATCCTGCCCGCGCCGGTGCTTGGCGTGTTTCGCGCGATCCGTTCCTTCGTCCGCCGTGTCGCCAGCTTCGGCATAGACGGCTACCCGCCGGATATTCAGCGGCGGCTGAAGATCGTCAACGTCTTCTCGTCCCTCGTCGTGGCAACGACCTTTATCTACGCCATGCAGCTTTGGGCGTCGGGCGACAAAGCCATGATGCCCGTCGTCTATATCAACCTCGCCCTGGCGTTTATCGTCTCGCTCGTTCCCTTCATGCATCGGTTCAACGAGATTGCGGGCTGTCTGCTCCTGGTGTTCGCGGAATTTGTTGCGCTCATCGGCTTCACATCCTTCTTCGGCCGTCTGGGAGGCGCGCCGTTGCAATACGTCGTGGCGGCGGCGGCACCCTTTGTCATTTTCGAAGCCCGGCGCTTCTGGCTCATCATCGCCATCGTCTTCGCCGGGCTCATCCTGCATTTGATCGCCTGGTTCCAGTTCCCGATGGAAGCCGCCCAGCTCAAAGCCGACGACAAACTACTAAGCTCGCTCTACGTCCAAGGCGCCGTCACCACGTTCGGCCTCATCGCGGCCTGCGTCTACTACGCCTTCAGCCTTTTCGAGCGCGCGAAAGCCGAAACGGAATCCGTGCTTCGCAACGTCCTGCCCGACAGCGTCGTCGAGCGCCTCAAAGCTTCACCGGGCGAGACCATCGCCGATGGATTTTCCGAAGCCTCCGTTCTGTTTGCAGACATCACCGGCTTCGTCAGCATGGCCCGCGGACTGGGACCGGAAAAGACGGTGGCGCTATTGAACAAGCTCGTGAGCGCATTCGATGAGCTTGCCGAACGCCACGGCGTCGAGAAGATCAAAACGATTGGGGACGCCTACATGGTCGCGTCCGGCGTGCCGCTGATGCGCAAAGACCACGCGCACGCATTGGCTGCGATGGCGCTCGATCTGGTCGCAGCCGTGCAGGAAGTCAGCGCCGCCGAGAACCTTCCGCTCAATGTCCGGGTCGGCATGGCAAGCGGCCCGATGATGGCGGGCATCATCGGCAAGAATAAATTCAGCTATGACGTCTGGGGTGATCCGGTCAATCTCGCGAGCCGTCTCGAACAATCGAGCGTCCCCGGCCGCATCGTCATTTGCCCGTCGTGTTGCGCGGCGCTCCGCGAAGCGTTTTCGATCGAACCGCGCGGCCTTATCGAGATAAAGGGTGTGGGACCTCAGGAGTCCTGGTTTTTGCTCGGCCGCAAGGACGCGGACGTCAGCCCTTCCAGTGCAGCGAGCACACGAGCGTAAAGAGCCGGCGCGCCGTATCGTCATCGACGATGATCCGCGGCAGCAGCTTTTCCTTGAGCAACGCACTGCCTTCGTCGTGAAGCGCCCGCCGGCTGACGTCGATGGCCTGAATGCGAGCGGGAGGCGCGGTTCTGACGGCCTCGTAGTAGGACTCGCAGATCATGAAGTAATCTTTGACGATGCGCTTCAGCGGCGTCAGCGCAAGCGCGTGTTCCACGGTCTCCGCTTCGCCCGAAGGACTGATCGCCATCGAAAGCCGGTCGTCCGCAAGCGAGAGATGGAGCTTGTACGGACCGGCATCGATGCCATCGATGCGGAAGGCGTTACCGTCAAGAATGTCGAAGATCGCGACTTCGCGCTCGTGCTCGATATTCGAGTTGGCCCGCCCGAGCGATTTCGCATCGAGCGTGATGTCGACAAGGCGATCCCGGCTTTTCTCTTGAGCGGCGACCGTTTGATCCATCGAAAATCAGCCTGCCTTTTCGAGCCGGATTTCGACAGAGCGGCGGTGGCCTTCCAATCCTTCGGCGCGAGCAAGCGTCATCGCGGCAGGCCCGATTTTCTCGAGAGCGGCACGATCGAGCTTCAGGATCGATGTTCGCTTCATGAAGTCCAGAACTCCAAGGCCCGACGAAAAACGCGCACTGCGCGCCGTCGGGAGAACGTGGTTGGAACCGGAAACATAATCGCCGATGACCTCAGGCGTCACGCTACCAATGAAAATTGCCCCGGCGTTTCGAATGCGCATCGCGAGATCTTCCGCATCCGCCGTCGCGATTTCCAAATGCTCGGCCGCGATACGGTCGGCCAAAGGAACGGCCTCTCCGAGCGATCCTAAAATGATCGTGGCGCCAAACGTGTTCCAGCTCTCGCCCGCGATATTTCCGCGCGGCAGCGTCCCGAGTTGGCGGCGAACAGCCTGCTCGACCGCCTCGGCGAACGCCTCGTCGTCCGTCATCAAAATCGACTGGGCGGCCGTATCGTGCTCGGCCTGCGCGAGCAGATCGGAAGCTATCCACTCCGGATCGTTGTTCTTGTCCGCAATCACCAAAACTTCGGACGGACCTGCGATCGAATCGATGCCGACCGTGCCGAACACCTGCCGCTTCGCCGCCGCGACCCACGCATTGCCCGGTCCGACGATTTTGACGACCGGCCGTATCGTCTCCGTGCCGTAAGCGAGCGCCGCAACGGCTTGCGCGCCGCCGACGCGATAGATCTCCGACACGCCCGAAATTTTCGCGGCCGCCAGAACAAGCGGATTGAGTTCGCCGCTCGGCGACGGCACGACCATGACGATGCGCGGAACGCCCGCGACCTGCGCCGGCACGGCATTCATCAGAACGGAGCTCGGATAGGACGCAAGACCGCCCGGAACGTAAAGCCCGACGGATTCGACCGCCGTCCAGCGGTGACCGAGGTCGACGCCGGCCGCATCTGTGTAGCGATCGTCCGATGGCAGCTGACGCTTGTGATGATCCGCAATGCGGTCGCGTGCGAAAATCAACGCATCGAGCGTTTCTTTCGAGCACGCGGCATAGGCCTCTTCGACCTCGGCAGCAGTCACCGCGATACCGGTTTTGCGAAGATCGAGCCTGTCGAATTTGAGAGAGAGATCGACGAGCGCCGCGTCGCCGCGCGCCCGGACATCATCGATGATTGCGCGAACCGCGTTGTCGACGTCGGCCGAGACTTCGCGCTTCAGCCCGAGAAGCTCCACGAAGTGAGTCTCGAAATCCTTGTCGTTGCTATTGAGCCGCACAGGCATCGGGCATCGTTCCTTAAGGCAAGCGGTCCAGCGAAATCAGCTTGCGTCCTCGGGATGCTCCGGCGGGCGCTTGGTTGTCCAGGCTGCCCCGAGGTCCTTCAACTCGATCTCGATACATTCGACGCCCAGCCGAATGGCCGCACCGCCGGAAAATGTCAACGTGACATCGCCTTCGGGCGACTCTGAGCCGGCCGTCGGTTCGTAAGTCATGGCGAGCAGCGCCAACGCCGCCCTTTTGTCGTGAAGGTCAAATCCGTGCACTTTCACGGCGTTGACACGCTCGAACCGAACGGCGCACCGGCGACGCTCGTACTCGGGAGCGATCTTGGTTTTCGATGCTTGCGTATCCTCCGCAAGCTTCTGCCAATCGAACCGGTTGGCTATGCCCACGAAACGCTTCTGCTTCGGCAAGTACTTCATGTCGCCGACGCGCAGAACGGCGTCCTGCAACTGAGCGGAGATGACGCCGAGATCTTCCATATCGAAGGCGATGAGCTTGAGGTCCGGCATCGGTATCGAAGGTCTCCGCTGTGCGGCCCCAAATGGCTTGGATCAGTGGCTATGATCGCAGAGTGATACAAAGGCGTGCAGAAAGCTGCAACGCAAGAGCAAGCGCATCAGCTGCTGGCTATGCGCTCTATGTCCGCGCCGCACGCACTGAGCTTTCGCTCGAGTTGCTCGAAGCCTCTGTCGAGATGGTAAACACGGTTGATCACCGTTTCGCCCTCTCCGGCAAGCCCGGCGATGACGAGCGAAACGGAAGCACGGAGGTCCGTCGCCATGACGGGCGCCCCCTTGAGAGTTTTGACGCCGGTGATCGTCGCCGTATCGCCGTGCAGCTGAATGTCCGCGCCGAGACGGACGAGCTCCTGCACATGCATGAAACGGTTCTCGAAAATCGTTTCGCGAATGACGCTCGTACCCGACGCCCGCGTGAGAAGCGCCATGAGCTGCGCCTGCAGGTCCGTCGGGAACCCTGGAAAGGGCTCCGTCTCGACCGATACCGGAGCAATGCCGCCGCCGTTTCGAGAAACGCGAACGCCCGTTTCTGTCTCCTGGATCGAAGTCCCCGTATTCGCGAGAATTTCGAGCGCAGTCTTGAGATCGCCGAGGCGCGCACCCTCGAGCGTCACATCCCCGCCCGTCGCGGCAACCGCCATCGCGAATGTGCCGGTCTCGATACGATCCGGCAACACCGTGTGAACTGCCCCTTCGAGACGATCGCGCCCCTGGATCCGAAGCACCGACGTGCCGATCCCTTCGACCTTCGCGCCCATCTTGCTGAGGCAGAGCGCGACGTCGCCGATTTCGGGCTCTCGCGCCGCATTTTCGATAATGGTCTCGCCTTTGGCCAACGCGGCCGCCAGGAGAACGTTGTGCGTGGCGCCGACCGACACCTTCGGAAACACGATGCGCGCCCCGTGCAGCCCCTTCGGCGCCCGCGCAATGACGTACCCGGCGTCGATGTCGATTTCCGCACCCAGCGCCTTGAGCCCCATCAGGTGTAGGTCGACCGGCCTCGTTCCGATCGCGCAGCCACCCGGCAGCGACACGCGCGCTTCGCGCATCCGCGCGACGAGCGGTCCAAGCACCCAGAAGCTCGCCCGCATGCGCGAAACCATTTCGTAGGGAGCCGTCGTATCGACGATATCGCGCGCCGTGAGATGAATGGTGTCGCCGAGATGGCTCGCCGGTCCAGGCCGCTTGCCGTCGACCGCGAGATCGACGCCATGATTCCGCAGGATGCGAACCAACAGGTTGACGTCTGCAAGATTGGGGACGTTCTTGAGCGTCAGGCGGTCTTCCGTCAGAAGGCTCGCGATCAACAGCGGCAGTGCCGCGTTCTTGGCGCCTGAAATCGGAATGCTACCGCGTAGCGGCTTCCCGCCGACGATTTTGATCCGATCCATGTATGCCAATTGTCTCCGAATGATAAAAACGGGCGCGAATCTCGATCCCGCGCAAACAAGCCAAGCGTGATTAAAGGTTGAGAGACCGCATCGGCAAGCGGCTTTTACGACAGAGGGAGCCCTAGACGCCGCCCTCGTCCGGAGGCGGATCGCCGCCCTCCCCCCTCTGACGACGGGCCGCGGCTTTGCGCCGCTTCAAATTCGCGCGCAGCTCTTCCGCCAGCCGATCCTGGCGCGCGACCTTGCCGGCGCTTTTCGCCTTATCCGCATTTCCTGGCGGCTTTGGCTGGAAATTTCCCGTCATGACCGGTCTCGCGCGCTCCACAACTAGATGCCGGACTTCAATTTTAGCGTGCCGGCTTCGTCCACTAACAGCTTGGCTTTCCGTCTTGCTCGCCGTCAAGCCTTGTGGCAGTGTCCGCCCGCCCGAAGCAGGAGCGTACCAACGCGACGCCCCTGGCACGTCCGATTCTTCGAGGTCACAAAACGCCTTCAGCTGCCGTAGCTCAGTGGTAGAGCACTCCCTTGGTAAGGGAGAGGTCGAGAGTTCAATCCCCTCCGGCAGCACCAGCGTAAAAGCTCAAAAATTCTGGAAAATCTGAATTCCGCGCCGCGACTCCGTCGCGCCCCGGAGTGCGCCGGATAAATTGCAGCAACCTCATCGACCGCGACAGCTATTGGTGTCTCGTTCGGCGGCTCCCCCGGCTGCGCCGCAATCGACACGCGCTCAGTGGTGAAGATCGGCACGGACATCTGGGTGGCACTTGGCCTGACCTGTCCCGATTGGGACAAGCCAGGGCGGCGACCTGTTAAATGACCCCCATGGCCAGCATTGCTTGAACGGCGCGGCGGATAATTTATTGGCTCCGAACGGGCTGCGTGACTTTTTGAATCGTCAATTGCCGTTCACGCCCTTCGCGATCGGGCCAGCGGATCGAATGACCTTCGCGCAAGCCAATCAGCCCCGCGCCGACGGGCGTGAGAATCGAAATTCGCCCGTTCGATATATCCGCCTCCGCAGGGTAAACGAGCTGCACTGTGCGTTCAGCACCGCTCCCCTCGTCAGTGAATTCGACGGTCGAATGCATTGTGACGACGTCGGAAGGCATGCGCGTCGCTCTATGCATGGTGGCGCGCGCAATCTCGCTCATCAGCAGTTCGCTGACCTGAGGCATGGACTCGGCCACACCCAATGCAAGATTGGTTAGATTGTCTGCCTCGGTATCGATGAGATGAACAGGAGGTCGCCCCGTTCTGGTGCTTCGGGTCATAGTGCTGGCCTTCGAGAGGGGATAGTCAATCATTTGAAAGACGGCGTACGCCAGTCTTTCGCGTTGTCCCGAGCCCGAGCCGCAATGCTCCGGAACCCGGGGCTAGATGCCCTCGAGAAGCTGCCCCCCTTGGTGGCGAAAGCGCGAATAATAAGCACATGACTGCATGGAGGCATGCCTTGGCATGCGGAGTCGTCCGAGTCAAATTTGATGGCTAACCCGGGACTGAATTGAAAGTTGGAGCGTCTGCTTGGCTCGCTAAGAATGTCGGGTTATCCGGCTCGGCGCGACCGCCGCGCTCAACCCGATCGTCTTGACGATATGGGCACGCCGCCTGATTTCGTGGCCGAGTTTCCAGGCGCGGTAGGCGACAAAGCTGCGCAGGTCGGACGAAGGAGGCCTCTCCATCCGGTCACATTGAATCCGTGACCCGGCAAGATCCTCTTGCACAACGAGCGTCGGCACGACCTCGAACGTCCTCGCGCCATGCACGTGCGTATCCCGCAGATAAATGTCATACGGAAATTGGATCGGCAGAATTCGGCGCAATAGCTGCGAAGCGCCCTGCCGCGAGACGACATAAGCATGCGCGCAAACCGTCGTCGCATGTGTCTCCACGATCTTGCCCACAGCGGTTTCCTGCAGCAGTCGCCCCCTGACGCCTCCAATGCCCCCGACTTTGAGAATACCCCAGTTCCCGGGCAGGCGATCGACGAGAAGAGCAATCGCATCGCCGAGGTTCGACGGGATCACCGCGTCGTCCTCCAGGATCAGCGCTGTCGACTCACTGCTGGCCAGAAATGTTTCGAGTGCGAGCTTGTGAGATAGCGTGCATCCGACCTCCGCCGGCCCGATCTCGCGGCGGAAGCGCGCCATGAACCGGAAGGGAGCAAAAGACCCGATCTCCGCCTCAGAAAGCTCACTTCCGACGACGCCCGGAAGCATGGAAAACGACATCCCGGCTGCTTGCAGCCCGGCCGAAATCTTTTCCTGACGTTGAGTTGAAAGAGGCAAGCTGATGACGAGTGTAAGCATTGGTGCCCCTCGGCCGCCGGCTAGCCCGTCGAGACTCGCCACCTCCAATAGTGTGTATACAGATTATCATTGCAGCACCAAGAGGCCGAGGGCCTTTCAAACACCTTTTGAGAGGTGCGCTGACCTTATCGACGACTGAAAGCCGCCGGCCGGGCCGCCCAAAAAAGCGGCTTCCCCTGCCCTTGACTATTATTGTCAATCGGATCATGTGGGCTTGTGGCCGCCATGATTTCGGCGCCGCGATTTCGAAGGAACCCAACCCTTGTCTGGCGACAGTAGTCGAATGCTTCGGCCGTTGCGGCTCGTGGCCTGACCTCCGGGGTCGGCTCGCCACGATCCGTTGCAACGGCGGATCGGAAGGTGAGCCATGGAAAACATCCGCACTGCATCGGGTGAAGACGTCGATCCGATTGTCTTGGTCGAGCTGCTAGAAGAGCACGATGCCGATATTGTCGCCCAGCTGAATGAGCTGGACCTCGAGACGGCAGGCTCGATACTCGCCGAATTGCCCCTTGATCGCGTTGTCGAAATATTCGACCGGCCCGAACTTGCGCGCGCCGGCGATCTCATCCTCGAACTTCCCGACGAATTCGCGGGCCAAGTGCTCAAGGGCATGTCCGCGGACCGCGCGGCCGACACCCTCCGCCAGCTTGATGGGCCCGACCGCACCAAGCTGCTGGCCCTGCTCGACTTCGAAACCGCCCAATCCCTGAAACTGCTGCTTGCCTACCCTGAAGGCACCGCCGGCAGCATCATGACGACCGAGTTCGTCAGCGTTCCTTCGACCTACACCGTAGCCGAAACCCTGAAGCTGATCCGCGAGGTGGAACACACGCGGGAAACGATCTACGCGATCTATGTCCTCGACCCCCAATCGCGCGAACTCGTGCGGACGGTCACGTTGCGTCAGCTGATCATGGGAGAACCCGATCAGTCGATCCTCGACGTGGCGCCCGACCGCGATCCCGTCTGGGTTTCACCCGACACGGACCGCGAAGAAGTGGCGCGTCTGATCTCGATCCACGACCTTCTCGCCGTGCCAGTCCTGAACGCGCGGCATCGCGTGCTCGGCATCGTCACCGTCGACGACGTCGTCGATGCGATCCTCGCTGAAAGTACGGAAGACGTTCAAAAGTTCGGCGGCGTCGAAGGTATCGCGGAGCCGTATCTGCAGATCGGCTTCGTGGAGATGATCCGGAAACGCGCGGGCTGGCTTTCCGCGCTCTTTCTCGGCGAAATGCTGACAGCCAGCGCCATGCAGCACTATTCCGACGAGCTGGAAAAAGCCGTCGTGCTTACCCTTTTTATCCCGCTCATCATGAGCTCGGGCGGCAATTCCGGCTCGCAGTCCACCTCGCTACTCATTCGCGCACTGGCACTTGGTCAGTTGCGTCTGCGCGACTGGTGGCGCGTGGCCATGAGGGAAATCCCGACCGGAGTGACGCTTGGCGTTATCCTGGGCGTGATCGGCATGGCCCGGATCGCACTATGGCAGCAACTCGGTATCTTCGATTACGGCGAGCACTGGAGACTGGTGGCATTGACGGTGGGATTGGGGCTCGTCGGCATCGTCACCTTCGGCTCGCTGACGGGCTCCATGTTGCCCTTCATACTGAAACGCCTCGGCTTCGACCCAGCCAGCGCCTCGGCCCCGTTCGTCGCGACGCTCGTCGATGTGACCGGTTTGATGATCTATTTCAGCGTCGCGCTGCTTGTCCTGCGCGGCACGCTGCTTTGACAGGCAAAAATTGACGGGGGTGATCCGGCCGGAAACGCGCGCCGTATCCCTTCCGTACCCCATGTTAACTGCGAGAGGCGTCCCATATCGACAAACCGCGTCTCTATTCCCATCTAACGGCGGCCCCCATCCTACCGGCGTCAAGGTGACGTTTGCCGTCTCGAATCCGATGGGTCTATAAGGGCCGACGTCCAAAGCCGTGCTACGATCCCCCCTTCCAATAACAACCAGTGTTTTCCAATGAATTCAGATAACAAGCCGACGCGCGCCGAGGTTGAAGCAGCCGTCAAGACGATCCTCCGCTGGACGGGTGACGATCCTTCGCGCGATGGCCTGAAGGAAACGCCTTCCCGCGTGACGAAGGCATTCGAGGAATATTTCCGCGGCTACGACCAGGACCCAGTGGCGATCCTCCAGAAGACCTTCGAAGAGATCGAAGGCTATGACGAGATGATCGTGCTCCGCGGCATTCGCTTCGAAAGCCACTGTGAGCATCACATGGCGCCGATCATCGGCCGCGCTTGGGTTGGCTATATCCCCGACGGCCGCGTCGTCGGCATCTCGAAGCTCGCCCGAGTTGTCGATGCCTACGCCAAGCGTCTCCAGATCCAGGAGAAGATGACCGCGCAGATCGCCAACACGATCCAGGACGTGCTGCAGCCGCAGGGCGTCGCCGTCATGATCAAGGCCGAGCATCACTGCATGACGACGCGCGGTGTGATGAAGCCCGGCACCGACATGGTGACGAGCAGAATGCTCGGCGCCTTCCGCGACAACCCCATCACACGTCAGGAATTTCTGGCGATCGTGACTGAGGATACGAAGACGGCTTAACGGCGTCCTCGGGGTAGTCCACACCAACGAGATAGAGGCCTGATGCCGGCGACACCGTCCCGCACGCCTCGCGATTGCGCGCCGCGAGCGCCGAAACGATATCCTCGCGCGACCACTTCCCTTCGCCGACGAGCTTCAGGCTGCCGACCATCGACCGCACCTGATGGTGCAGAAACGACCGCGCCGATATCTCGCAAACGATTTCGTCGCCCGAACGCGTGATGTCGAAGACATCGAGCGTCTTCACGGGCGAGGGCGCCTGGCATTGCGCCGCGCGGAATGTCGTGAAGTCGTGTCGTCCGACGAAGACCTTGGCGGCATCGGCCATTGCCTCGGCATCGAGATCGCGCATCGTCCACCAGACCCGGTTCTTGTCGAGGATCGGCGGCGCGCGACGGGTCAAAAGCCGGTATCTGTAATGACGCATCACGGCGCTGAACCGCGCGTCGAACGTGGCATCGACGGCGTCCGACGCGACGATGCCGATCGGATGCGGACGCAGATGAAAATTCATCGCGTCGCGCACGCGCGAGGCCGCCCAGTCCTTCGTCAAATCGACATGCGCAACCTGCCCCAGCGCATGAACGCCAGCGTCGGTGCGGCCTGCGCCGCGAACGCCGACGGTTTCGCCGGTGAATTTACGAATTGCGTCTTCGAGCAGGCCTTGGATCGATAGGCCCTCGGCCTGTCTCTGCCAGCCGACGAAAGGCGTGCCGTCGTATTCGATGGTAATGCGGTAGCGCGGCATCGGGCTCAGGTTGAAAAAATGCTTCGGCCATCCCTAGCCTTTGCCGGGCACCGGCTCAACGGCCCTTTATCGTCGAGTGTCACGTCGATGCGCTAATGCGCCGGTTGAACCGCGTGCGGCTTGCCGTGATGACCCGGATGCAAGCCCCCGCGCGGTCCGCCGATACGATAGAAACCCGGCCGCCACTGCACAGCCCGGCCCCAGGCAGGTGCGTGGTAGAGCCCATCGCCCGTGTAGACATTCCCGCCGCCATCATAGATCGCCGGCGAGCGCCGCCCGTAGATGTTCGTCTCGCTGATGCTGAGCGACAACGGAACCCGATCGGGGTTGATGACGACGTAGCGATCCGGCGGCAACGGGCGATAGACGTGAACGCCATGTTCGAGCGTTACGACGGCGCCGTAGTAAGGACGCGTCTCGATCCGGGTCGTGAAGCTATCGGCACTCGCTGACGCTGCCAGCGCGCACATCGCCGAACCGCAGGCTGCTAGACGAAGCGCAAACTTTGAAAGCACGGCTGGTTCTCCGGACCGAGGAATCACTCGCGAAGATTAACCGCACGCCGCGAAAGTCTCAGAGCCTTTCACGCCTATGATTAACAGGCGAGACGTAACCCCGCCGCGAGCCGTGTGCCGCGAAGGAAGTCCGCCGCAGCCATCGGTTGCTTTCCCGCCCGCTGCAATCTTTCGACGCGAATGGCGCCCGTCCCGCAAGCAATCGTCAGATTGTCGTCGATGAGCGTGCCCGGCTCGGCCTTACCGTCGGCCGCCGTCGCCGTCAGCACCCTGATCCGTTCGGCCTTGCCGCCAATTGTGATCTCGAACCACGCACCGGGGTACGGTGAAAGCCCGCGAACGTGATTGATGACTTCGCCAGCCGGGCGCGAGAAATCGATACGCGTCTCGCCCTTGCCGATCTTGGCGGCATAGGTCGCGCCCTCGGCCGGCTGCGGCACGCAGTCGATCTCACCCGCCTCGATCTTGGCGAGCGCTTCGACCATCAGCGACGCACCGAGCTTAGACAGCTCGTCGTGCAACTCTCCGGCGGTCATGCTGCCAGAAATGGGAACGTCTCGGCCGAGGCAGACCGGCCCCGTGTCGAGCCCCTGCTCCATCCGCATGATGTTGACGGCCGTCACCTTGTCGCCCGCCATGATCGCGCGCTGGATCGGCGCAGCCCCGCGCCATCGCGGCAGCTTCGAAGCATGAACGTTGAAACAGCCGAGCCGCGTCGCATCGAGAACCGGCTTCGGCAGCAGCAGACCGTAGGCGACGACCACGGCCACGTCGGCGTTCAACGCCGCGAAGGCCTCGCGATCCCCATCGTTTTTGAAGTTCACCGGCGTCCGGACTTCAATTCCAAGCTCTTCGGCACGGCGTTGAACGGGCGATTTGACTTCCGCCATGCCGCGCCCCGCCGGCCGCGGCGGCTGGCTGTAGACCGCGACAACGCGATGTCCGGCCGACGCGATCGCATCGAGCACCGGCACCGAGAAATCAGGTGTCCCCATGAAGACGATATTGAGCGGCATGTCGCCCGTTTATGTTGGCGCGTACGACTGCCCTGAAGGCCCAGCCGGCCGCACGCGCACCAGAGTTCAGTCTCCGCCGGTTCTGACCTGCTTCTTGAACTTGCGGATGATGATGTCGCGCTTCAGCCGCGAAAGGAAATCTATGATCAGCTGTCCGTCGAGATGATCGATCTCGTGCTGAATGGCCGTGGCAAGCAAGCCGTCCGCCTCGAGCTCCTGCTCTTTGCCGTAGCGGTCGATGTAGCGCACGGTCACCGTCGACGGCCGCTCGATCTCGACATGCACATCCGGAATGGAAAGACAGCCCTCTTCATGCACCCGGGTCGTCTGCCCTATGGCGATGAGTTCCGGGTTTGCCATGGCGATCGGCCTCGGGGCCTCTTTGTCCTCCGCCGCGTCGATGACGACGACCCGCTTTAGGATGCCGACCTGAACGGCGGCAAGTCCAACGCCCGGCGCGTCGTACATAGTCTCGAGCATGTCGTCCATCAGCTTGACGACGGCATCGTCCACGCGCTCGACAGGATCGGAGATCTTGCGCAGCACGGGATCAGGAATGGTGATTATCGGAAGAACAGCCATGAGGCTGACATATGAAAGCCCGCAGCGCCGGTCAATGGCGTGCGGCTCTATACCGTGGAGGTTTTGGCCGCTCGGAGCTGGGGCCGGCCCGCGCCGACGCTGCAAGCGCCCCCATCGTCTCCTCTGGCGGGGCCCATCCGATCCGCCTGAGGCGCACGGCATCGACGACGAGATCGCCCGTCAGCCGGTCCGCGAAATGCGGCTTTCCGACCATCCGAAGCAGCGCCACGAGGGACCCTTCCGGAACCGGCAGGAGCATTTCAGGCCGCCCGGCGCCCCGGCGTAACGCCCGAATGATCTCCGCTATTGTTAACGGCGCCGGGTCGGCCACAATGAATGTCGCGTTCTCGGCCGTTTGGGTTTGCAGCACATACTGAATGGCACTGAGCAGATTGCCGATACTGAGCAGCGACCGGCGAGCCTTGAGCGCCGCGAATGGCAGCGGCATCGGCAAAGCGGCAAGCCGCATCAACGTCGCCATATTGCCCCTGACGCCGCCGCCGTAGACGAGCACGGGGCGAAGCACGGTCCAATGTGTCGGCGATCCCTCGAGCATCTTCGCAAGGATCCCCTCGGCCGCGAGCTTCGACCGGCCATAGGCGTCCGTCGGCGTCGGAAACGTCGTCTCGGTGACGACGCCCGGATGCGTCGCACCCACTTGCGCGCGAATGGAGGACATCAGCACGAACCGCTTCACGCGCGCCGCGCGGGCCGCCCGGGCAAGCTGGCGAGTTGCATCAACATTTATCGCCGCGTAGGCCGCATCGGGCAAATTCGTGCGGGCATGAGACAAACCGGCCGCATGCACCACCGCATCGACACCCCGAACCAGAAATTCGGCGGCGAACGATCGCGACATGTCGCCGACGGCCACACCCTCGACCCGCGGACTGTCGAAGACGATCGGCTGGCGCGACGCCGCGCGGACGCTGTAGCCGCGGTCGGCAAGCATCCGGACCACCTGCTGGCCGATGAAGCCAGATGCGCCGGTGACGAGAATGCGCTGCGCAATGCCCACGCCGGTTCCCCCGTATGCAAATCCCTGAGCCCAATCGGCTCAATAGGACGTCCCCGGACGATCTAGAAACTGCGTCGCGGAAAAGCGCAACGACGAAGCCTAAAGCTTCAGCGTTTCCCCAACCCGGGCGATCAGCCTGTATCCTGCTATTATGGCAATCAAACCGAACGCGACGCCGCCGATCATATTTCCAGCCAGCACGCCTTCGGCCCCGTAAAACTTGCCGCCGAGCAGCACGAACGGCACGGTTCCGACGGTCGCCCGCCCCCAATTCAACAGCGTCGAGAGATGGGCGCGACCGAGCGTATTGAATACCGCGTTGGTGATGAAAACCGTGCCGAGAAAAACGAACAGCGGCGACAGCCAGCGACAGAAAAAGACGATCAAATCGCGCGCCTCCGGTCCCGCCTTGAAGAGACTGGCGAGCGGATGGGCGACGAGTGCCAGAATGAGCCACGCGAGGCCCGTGAACGCCGCCATCGTCAACAGCGACAGCGTGAACACGTCCCGCATTCGTGACGGCGAGCGGGCGCCGAAATTCTGGCCGAGAATGGGCCCCACGGTGCCTGAGAGGGCGTAAATCGCCCCGAACGCGACCGGCGTAATGCGCCCGATGATGGCCCACGCCGCAACCGCGGCGTCGCCATAGGCCGATATCGCGAGCGTGATGTAACCGTTCCCGACCGCCGGCGCGATATTGGTCAGCACCGCAGGGCCCGCGATAAGACAGAAGGGCGAAGCATCTTGCTTGAGCGTTGCGATTTTCGGCCGCCCCATCAGGTCGTGAACCGAGATGACGCCGTAGAGGCCGACGCCCATGATCACGATGCGCGCCAGCAACGACGACAGCACCGCGCCCTCGAGGCCCATTCCGAAATGCACGATGAAAATGAGGTCGAGGATCGTGTTGACGATGGCGCCCGACAACGTGACGTGCATAGCGCGGCGCGCGTCCCCGACCGAACGCAGCACAGCCGCCGACGTCATGCCGAGCGACAGGAGAGGCAGCGTCGGCACCAGGACGACGAGATAGAAGCTCGCCAGTTCGAGCGTGCGGCCGGTCGCGCCCAGAAGTTCGAGCAGAGGCCGAATGGCAAACCAGATCGCAACGCTGGCGGCCGCTGAAAATAGAAATGAGAGTACATGCACATTCGCCGACAACCGGCGTGCGCGAACGCGTCTGCGGGCACCCAGCGCCGGGGCGATCAGCGACGTCGCGGCAATCGACAATCCTATGCCGATCGACGTCGAAAAGAAGAGGATGGAACTCGCATATCCGACCGCGGCGACGATCGCTTCATCGCCAAGGCGCGACAGAAAATAGATATTTGCGAGGTCGCCGATGAAGATCGCCATCAACCCGACGGCGCCTGCCGTCGTCATCGACAGAATGTGGCGCAGGAGCGACCCGGTGACGAACTTCGGACCTTCCCCACCCCGCCGGACGATTTCGACTTCCGCCATTCGCTTGGCTCTCTCAACCACTTCCCATCGTCATCCCCGCGTAGGCGGGGATCCGTCCAAGCAAGAGGTCGTTACTGTGGGCCTGGATAGATCCCGGCCTTCGCCGGGATGAGGGAGGCACCTACAGTTTGCGCCGGGCTTTGAACGCGGCGGCGAGCGTACCATCGTCGAGATAATCGAGTTCGCCGCCGATCGGAACGCCTTGCGCAAGGCGCGATACCGTAACGTCCGCCGACACGAGTTGATCCGAAATAAAATGCGCCGTCGATTGGCCCTCGACGGTGGCGTTGAGCGCGAGCAGAATTTCTTTGACGTCCGGTGATTGCGCCCGCCCCACGAGGCTCGCAATGTTGAGCTTGTCCGGGCCGACGCCGTCGAGTGGCGACAGATGCCCGCCGAGCACGTGATATTGCGCGAAGACGACGCCCGCACGTTCGAGCGCCCACAGATCGCCAACTTCCTCGACGACCACGATCAAGCTCGTATCGCGGCGCGGATCGGCGCAGATGCTGCACGGCGAAACCGTATCGAGATTTCCGCACACCGGACATTCGGCGATTTTCGCGATGGCCTGCTGCAAAGCTTCCGATAGAGGAACGAGCAACTCGTTCCGCCGCTTGAGCAGCGACAGCACCGCCTTGCGCGACGAGCGCGGCCCAAGGCCCGGCAACCGCGCCAGCAGCTGCACGAGGCGCTCGATTTCAGGGCCTGCGGTTTTGCGAGACATTCAGTGCGATGCCGGGAGAGCCGATGCGATGATGAGACCTCGCAGGTCTTCGAGTTTCTAGAAAAGCTTCATGCCTGGCGGCAACGGAAGCCCGCCGGTGATCTCGGCCATCTTGTCCTGCATGGCCGTATCGACCTTGCTGCGCGCGTCCACCGCCGCGGCGACGATCAGATCTTCGAGGATCTCGACTTCGTCCGGCTTCATCAGGCTCGGATCGATCCGCACGCGTTTCACTTCGCCTTTGCCGTCGACGGTCAGATGCACGAGACCGCCGCCCGACTGGCCCTCATGCTCGGCCTTGGCGAGATCGTCCTGCATCTCTTTCAGGCGAGCCTGCATCTGGCCCACCTGCTTCATCATTCCCATAATGTCTTTCATATCGTCCTCGCGGCAACACGCCGTAATCGGCTCAAGCTTTAGACGGCTTCACTCTCGCTGTCCGTATCAGTCTCACGGCCGGCGATTCGCCGCACCTCGGCGATCTTCGCATCGGGAAACGCTTCGAGCACGGCACGCACCGCCGGATGCGCTTTCAGCGATTCGAGTTCGGCCGCTTCGCGTTGTCTGCGCACGGCGCCGACGGCCGGAGCACCGGCTTCTTTCGAAAGCAAAACAACCCAGCGCCGGTTCGTCCAGGCATTGAGTTTCTCGCGCAGCTCGTTGGGAAGCTCCGGAGGCGCCTCGGGAAAAAGAAACAAATCGATCGATCCCGCGGCCGCATCGAATTTCACGAGGCTCACATGATCTTCGAGATGGATCGTGAGCTTCACATCGCGCTTCGCGCTCGCAAGCGCGATGACCTCGTCGAACGAACGCGGATTGGCGAGAGGAAAAGCACTCGGACTTTCTCCGTCGTCTTCGTCATCGCCGATCGGTTCGCCGTCGTCGAACTCGAATGCGTCCCCCGCCTCGTCGTCGAAGCTTTCGGCAACCGGGGTGCTAGCGCGCGAATTGAGCGGCTGACGCTGGTCGCCAGTGCTGCCTCCGTCGCCCGCGGGAAGAGCCTGACGACGCGCCGGCACGGCGCCGCCACCCAGCGCACGGATCAATTCGTCCGGCGTCGGCAGATCCGACGTGTACGCAAGGCGAATGAGAACCATCTCGGCTGCCACGCGCGGATTGGGCGCCCGCGCCGTTTCCTCGAAACCTTTGATGAGCATCTGCCAGGCGCGCGACAGGTACGGCATCGAAAGCCGCCCGCCGAGATCCTTCAGCCGGGCTTTTTCTTCCGCCGTCAGGCCTTCGCCCGCAGGCTCTCCGCCCACGGCTTTGACGCGCGCGATCGCGTGCACGGATTCGGCAAGGTCCGATATGATCTCGGCCGCCTCGGCACCATCACGATGCAGCGACGACAGCGCTTGAATCGCGCCGGCGACATCGCCGCGGAACAGACATTCGGCGAGATCGAAAATGCGTGCACGGTCGGCAAGACCGAGCATGTCGCGCACCTTCGCGGCGGTCACATGCCCCTCGCCCATCGCGATGGCCTGATCGAGAATGGAAAGCCCGTCGCGAACCGAGCCCTCGGCCGCACGCGCGATCAGCTGCAAGGCATCCGCATCGGCGCTCGCACCCTCGGCGCCGACGATTTTCTGAAAATGTTGGGCAAGCACCGGCTGCTCGACACGGCGCAGATCGAACCGCTGACAGCGTGACAGCACGGTCACGGGAACCTTGCGGATTTCCGTCGTCGCGAAGATGAAGCGGACGTGCGCCGGCGGCTCTTCAAGCGTCTTCAGGAGCGCGTTGAACGCCCCCTTCGACAGCATGTGAACCTCGTCGATGAGGAAGACTTTCGTGCGCGCTACGAGCGGCGTGTACTGCGAGCTCTCGATGATTTCGCGAATGTTGTCGACGCCGGTGTTCGACGCGGCGTCCATTTCGAGCACGTCCGGATGACGGCCCTCCATGATGTCTTTGCAGTGAACGCCGAGACCCGGCATGTCGATCGTCGGCTTGTCGTAGCCGGGCGCTTCGTAATTGAGCGCGCGCGCCAGAATTCGCGCCGTCGTCGTCTTACCGACGCCGCGCACGCCGGTCAGCATGTAGCCTTGAGCGATCCGCCCCGACGCAAAGGCGTTCCGGAGCGTCGTCACCATGGCCGACTGCCCGATCAGATCGTCGAACGTCGCCGGACGGTACTTCCGCGCCAGGACGACATAAGGCTTCGCGGGCTCTGAGCCGCCAGAAGCCTCGACGCCGTCCGACGCATCTGATTTTTTCTTTGCCATGATCCCTGAGCCAACTTTCGCCCGAAGGGCGAGGGAGCAAGGCGACCCGCGCCAAGACTCGTGTAGGAGACCGCGCCCCTGCGGAGAGCGCCGGATCGCCCTTGCGATCCGAATTGCGCTCGTGAGCGAATAAAAAGGAGGCTGGCGAACGACCCGACTTCTGATCGTTAGGGCTGCTTCCTTCCGGACCTGACCCGGTTGGCGACGAATTCGTCCGTCACCAACCTCCCGCTCCTATAATGGGCCGGGCAGCCGAAAAGTACAACCCTTCGGAAGATCAAGGATTTAACTCATCCTCGAAATTCTGAGGTGCCTCGATGTCCTCTGCCCGTCAGCCTGGGCGCTTGATCGGCACGAGGCCGTTCGCGGCGAGTTCGCGGGCTTCCTTCCGGTATCGGCTCGCCGGATACGTGCCGAAAATTTTCGTCTGCGTCGAGAAGAACGAGAGCTCTTCCAGCGCCAACTGAACGGGCCTGTCGACCGGGTGGCCTTCGATATCGGCGATGAACATCGTCGCGTTGAAGGTGCCCTCTTCCTGATAGCTCTCGAGCTTCGTCATGTTGACGCCGTTCGTCGCAAACCCCCCGAGCGCCTTGTAGAGGGCCGCCGGCACGTTGCGGACACGGAAGAGGAACGTGGTCATGACGGGGCCGTTTCCAGGCTCCGCGTCGTCCGGGTCCTTCGCCAGAATGACGAACCGCGTCGTGTTGTGCTCCTGATCCTCGACGTCGCTCTTCAGGATCTTCAGGCCGTAGATTTCGGCGGCAAGCCTCGACGCGATGGCGCCCGTTGTAACGTCGTCGCTTTCCGCAACGAGACGCGCGGACCCGGCGGTGTCGGCTTCCGGAACGGGTTTCAGGCCGAGCATGCGCAGCGTATTCCGGCACTGGCCGAGCGCCTGCGTGTGGCTCATGACTCGCTTGATCGTCGACATGCTGGCTTCGGGCTTCGCCATCAGCTGGTGGCGTACCCGCAGAAAGTGCTCGCCGACGATATAGAGACCGGCATCGGGCATCAGATGATGGATGTCGGCGACGCGCCCGGCGACGGAATTTTCGACCGGGATCATCGCGTACTGCGCTTCCCCCGTTTTGACCGCCGCCAAGGCGTCCTCGAACGTCGGATAGGCGACGCTTTCGGAATCTGGATAAGCTTCGCGCGCCGCCAGATGCGAATTCGCCCCCGGCTCACCTTGGTACGAGATTTTGCCGGCGCCGAGCTCGGAGCCTGATTGATTTGTCATAGCCTGTCGATTGTCCGGGAGAAGATGCTAAGGCGTGATGAGGCGGCGGGCGCGCTCAAGGTCGGCGGGAGTATCGACACCGAGAGGAACGGTGTCAACGATAGCGACGTCGATGCGCATTTGAGCCTCAAGTGCCCGTAATTGTTCAAGTTTTTCGCGTTTCTCGAGAACCGCTGGAGGCAGCCCGACGAAGCGTTCGAGACTGTCGCGGCGATAAGCGTAAATCCCGATGTGATGAAAGAGCGGCCCCTCGCCGTGAGGCGCGGTCGCGCGCGTGAAATAAAGCGCCCGGAGCCGGTTCTCGCCGATCGGCGTCCCGACGACCTTGACGACGTTCGGATTGTGACGCTCCTCGTCATCGGAAATGAGCGCGGCAAGCGTCGCGATATCCGTTTCACCCGACGCGAGCGGCGCGACGCAATCCGATACGAGCCGCGGATCGAGCGTCGGCAGGTCGCCCTGCAGATTGACGATGATCTCCGCTTTCCGCGCCGGATCGACCTTGGTGACGGCCTCGTGGATGCGATCCGAGCCCGATGCGCAATCGGCCCGCGTCATGACGGCCTCGCCGCCGGCCGCCTTCACAGCCTGTAAAATCTCGGTGCTATCGGTCGCGACGACGACGCGACCCGCATTCGCGTCGACCGCGCGCTGCCAGACGTGGACGATCATCGGCTTTCCATGAATGTCCGCGAGCGGCTTGCCGGGAAGCCGCGTCGCCTGCATCCGCGCCGGTATGAGGATGAGAGTTTCTTGGGCCACTGCGGTGAGTTCTTTTGTTCGGTGACAAATTGCCACGATATCGCTATCGACATTCAAAAAACGTCGACGTGCGTGCGGGGCGGACGAGCTTATATACCGCAAATCGATCTCGTCACCTTGAATTGCGCGTGCCTAGGGGAAGCCGAAGAGGGAGCGAAGATAAATGGACAGTTTCGAGTTCACGAAGATAGCGGGCGCTGTGCTGTCGGCGCTGCTTTTGATTTTCGGAGTGAAGACAGCGATCGACATGAACATCGGGCATACGCCCGAAAAGCCCGGATTCGTGCTGCCGGCTGCAGCACCAGCTGCCGAGGCCGCGACATCGAAGGAAAGCGCCGCGGAAGCCGCGCCCGCAGCTGGCGGCGGCGGTGAAGAAGTCGTCGCACTCCTGGCGAAGGCAAATCCCGAAAACGGCAAGGCCATATTCAAGAAATGCCAGGCCTGCCATGTGTCCGAAAAAGGCAAGGCGGCGACCGTTGGTCCGAACCTGTGGGACGTCGTTAATCGCCCGAAGGCGAGCTTCCCCGGTTTCAGCTATTCTGAAGCCATGAAGTCCAAGGGTGGCAACTGGTCGTTCGAAGAACTTGCGCATTTTCTCCATGGGCCCAAAACCTTCGTTCCGGGCACCAAAATGGTGTTCAAGGGCCTCCCCACCGCGTCTGATGAAGCAGACGTAATTGCCTATCTGGCGACGCTTGCAGATACCCCCGTTCCACTGCCAAAATGACGGCGTTTTAACTCGCTAAGAACGGAAAACTTTGCGACCCTGCCGGGCACTTGGCGGGGTCGTTTCATGTCCGGCTTATCTCCGGCCAGGCGGCCTTATTCCCCGGGGCGCCGAAGCTATGTTAACGCGCCATGTTGAGCTGTCATTGCAAGCGAGAGTTGGAAGGACGAATTCAAATATGCAGATGCGCCTGACGCCGTTCATGGTTGCCGCGCTGGCGTTCTTGAGTTTCTGGCCGAACCTGGCAAGTGCGGACGAATCTCAGTGCCGCAACGCCATGTCTCTCGTCGGCGAGCCGAAATACGGACCCGACTTCAAAAATTTCGATTGGGTCAATCCCGACGCGCCGAAGGGCGGGACCGTGCGCCAATGGGCAAACGGCACCTTCGACACGCTGAACCCATTCTCCGACAAAGGCGTCAAGGCCGCGGGACTCGGACTGTTGTACGACAGCCTGTTCACGCCGAGCCTTGACGAGCCCTCAACGCAATACGCGCTCATCGCCGAGTGCGCGTCCTATCCGGATGATTTTTCCTCGGTGACTTTCAAGCTCCGCCCCGAAGCGAAATTTCAGGACGGCCAACCCATCACGCCTGAAGACGTGATCTTCTCGTTCGACGAGTTCAAGAAGGTCAATCCGTTCTACGCGTTCTACTACAAGAACGTCGTAAAGGCCGAAAAGACCGGCGATCACGAGGTGAAGTTCACGTTCGACAAGGCTGGCAATCGTGAGTTGCCGATGATTGTCGGCGAGCTGAACGTCGTGCCGAAGCATTACTGGGAAGGCAAAGCCGCCAACGGCAAGCAGCGCAGTCTCGCCGAGACCACTGTCGAGCCGCCGCTCGGCAATGGCCCCTACAAAATCAAGTCGGTCGATACGAGCCGCAAGATCAGCTACGAGCGCGTCCCCGACTACTGGGCGAAAGATCTGCCCGTAATGCGCGGACAGCAGAATTTCGACACTCTCGAATTCACGTATTATCGCGACCGCACGCCCGCCTTCGAAAACTTCAAGACCGGATCCCTCGACGTGTGGGGCGAGAACCAGGCAGCAGCCTGGGCGACGCAGTACAATTTCGACGCCCTGAAGAAGGGCCTCGTGAAAAAGGAAGCGATCCCGGTCAAGCGCGTCGCGCCGATGCAGGCATTCGTCTTCAATCTCCGCCGCCCGCAATTCCAAGACCCGCGTGTGCGCCAGGCGTTCAACCTGCTTTTCAATTTCGAGGAAACCAACAAGAAGCTGTTCTTCGACCTCTATCAGCGGGTTGATAGCTACTTCGCCAATTCCGATCTGGCGGCAACCGGCCTGCCACAGGGCCGCGAACTCGAAATCCTGAACGAAGTAAAAGACGAGGTCCCGCCGGAAGTCTTCACGACCGAATGGAAGAACCCGGTCAACGCCCAGGAAGGCGATTACCGCAAGCATCAGCAGGAGGCTCTGAAACTTCTCGAAGCCGCAGGCTGGAAAATCAGGAGCGAAGCAGTCGACGATCCGTCGTGCGGCACCTGGTGCAAGATCAAGAAGACGATCGGCCTTTCATCGGGCTCGACTGCGCGCGCCCTTCGCAACGATAAGGGCGAGCAGATGACGGTCGAATTCCTGATCAATGGCGATACGTTCGAACGGATCATCCTGCCTTACGTGAAAGACCTTTCCGCTCTCGGCATCAAGGCGACCGTGCGTAACGTCGACGATGCGCAGTATAAGCAGCGCGAAGACAATCGCGACTTCGACATCATAGTCGACACGTTTGCCCAGTCGAACTCGCCCGGCAACGAGCAGCGGGATTTCTGGGGCTCGGCATCGGCCGACAAGCCGGGCAGCCGCAATACGGCCGGCATCAAGAACCCCGCAGTCGACAAGCTCGTCGACAAGATCGTGTTCGCAAAGGATCGCGACGATCTCGTTGCGGCAACCCACGCGCTCGACCGCGTGCTGCTGTGGAATAACTACGTCGTGCCGCACTGGAATTATCCCTACGAACGCCTCGCCTACTGGGACATCTTCGGACGCCCGGCGAAATTGCCGTCGCAGACAGCGGGTCTGACACAGGTCTGGTGGTCCGACGCCGACAAGGCGAAGGCCGTTCAAGCCGCGAAGGGAAAATGAGCCGCGTGCCAGGATCTCACTCAGCTCGAAAGACCACGCTTCTCCCGGTGACGTTCTTCACCGCGCTGGCGCTGCTGTTCTCCGTGTCATGCGCGAGGATCGCAAGCGCCGAACCGCGGCATGGTCTCTCGGTTTTCGGCGAGCTTAAATACCCGGCGGATTTCCAGCACTTCGACTACGTCAATCCGGATGCGCCAAAGGGCGGCCGCATGGTGACGTCGGGAACCGGCGGCGCCAACACGTTCGACACGTTGAACCAGTTCATCCTGAAAGGCGACGCCGCCCAGGGCCTCGACTCCATGTTCGATGCCTTGATGGTGCGCGCGCAGGACGAGCCCGATGCCGTCTATGGCCTCGTCGCCAAGTCGGCCGACGTAGCACCCGACAAAATGTCGGTGACGTTCAAGCTGCGCCCCGAAGCGAAATTCTACGACGGGTCGCCGCTGACGGCCGAAGACGTCGTCTTTTCCTTCGGCATCTTGAAGGAAAAAGGTCATCCCGCGATCTCGATGACGCTGCACGACGTCGTCTCAGCGGAAGCGCTCGATAAGGAAACGGTGCGCTACACATTCAAGGGCAACTTGGTGCGCGATCTGCCGATCATCGTCGCGCAGCTCCCCGTTCTGTCGAAGGCCTATTACACCACTCAGCCGTTCGAAGAGACGTCCCTGAAGCCGCCGCTGGGCTCCGGGCCCTACAAGATCAAAAGCTTCAATCCCGGCACCGACATCACCTACACGCGGCGCGAGGATTATTGGGCGAAGGATCTGCCCGTAAACAAGGGCCGCTATAACTTCGACGAGGTTCGCTACGACTATTATCGCGACCGCAACATCGAACTAGAGGCGATAAAGTCGGGCAACTTCGACCTCCGCGAGGAGTTCTCGAGCATCAGCTGGGCAACCGGTTACGAGATTGCCGCCGTCCGCGAAGGGCGGCTGCTCAAGGCGTCGCTGCCGGATGATCGCCCGTCCGGGGCGCAGGGCTATTTCCTCAACACCCGCCGCGACAAGTTCAAGGACCCGCGCGTTCGTCAGGCGCTCGATCTCGTTTTCGATTTCGAATGGTCGAACAAGAAATTGTTCTACGGGCTCTACAAGCGCACGACGAGCTACTTCGAAAATTCCGACATGAAGGCGACGGGGAAGCCGAGCCCTGAAGAGCTGGCGCTGCTCGAGCCCTACAAAGATAAACTTGCGCCCGAAGTCTTCGAAGAACCCTATACGCCGCCGGTGACTGACGGCAGCGGCAACAACCGCGACAACCTGAAGAAGGCCCGCGATCTTCTCATCGCCGCGGGCTGGAAACCCGGCTCCGATAATTTCTTGCACAACGACAAAGGCGAACGGCTGACGATCGAATTCCTCGACTTCGAGGCGATGTTCGAACGCATCACCGTTCCCTACACGGAAAACTTGAAGCGCATAGGCGTCGATGCCTCGTGGCGGCTCGTTGATCCTGCCCAATATGAGCGGCGCGTGAAGGCGTTCGATTTCGATATCGCGACCCAGCGATATTCCTTGCGGCTGACGCCCGGCATCGAGATGCGCAGCTATTGGGGGGCGGAGGCTGCCAAGACCGACGGCTCGTTCAACCTCGCCGGCATATCCGATCCCGTTATCGATGCCCTCGTCGACAAAGTTGTCGCAGCGAAATCGCGGGCCGAGTTGGTCACAGCGACGCGCGCCATTGATCGCGTGCTCCGTGCAGGTCATTATTGGGTTCCGCACTGGTATAAGGCGTCGTACTCGATAGCGTATTGGAACAAATACGCGCGACCTGCCGTGCAGCCCAAATATGATGCAGGCATACTCGATACGTGGTGGTACGATCCGGCAAAGGCCGCAGCGTTAAGCTCCGGTAAGCCGACCGCTCAAACTCAGGAACAACCGGCAAAGCCCTGATGGCTGTTTATCTTTTAAAACGCATACTGCTGGTCATCCCGACTCTGCTCGGGATCATGCTGTTCTCGTTCATCATCATCCAGTTCGCTCCCGGCGGACCGGTCGAGCGCATGATCGCCGAGTTGACAGGGCAATCGTCCTCGATCGTCAGCCGCATGGGCGGCGGTGGTGGCGACACCCTCGGCGGCGGAGCCATGAGCAATCAGCTCGGCGTCGGTGGCGGCGATTCCATCACCTCGAAATATCGTGGCGCCCAGGGGCTCGATCCCGCTTTCATCAAAAGTCTCGAGAAGCAGTTCGGCTTCGATAAGCCCGCCTACGAACGCTTCTACCTGATGATGAAGAACTTCCTGACGTTCGATTTCGGCAAGAGCTATTTCCGCGACGTCTCGGTACTGGAGCTGATCAAGGAGAAGCTTCCGGTTTCGATCTCGCTCGGCATCTGGATGACGCTGCTGACCTATCTGATCTCGATCCCGCTCGGCATCCGCAAGGCCGTAAAGGACGGCGAGCCCTTCGATACGTGGTCGAGCGCGGTCCTCGTGATCGGCTACGCGATACCGGGGTTCCTGTTCGCTGTCCTTCTGCTCATCCTGTTCGCGGGCTCGCAGTTCCTCCACTGGTTCCCGTCGCGCGGCCTGTTCTCCGATAACTGGGATCAGCTGTCGACGTTCGGCAAAGTCACCGACTATCTATGGCACCTCGTGCTGCCGATGATCGCGATGGCCGTCGGCTCGTTCACCGCGATGACGTTCCTGACCAAAAACTCGTTCCTCGACGAGATCCGTAAGCAATACGTTGTAGCGGCGCGCGCCAAGGGCCTGACCGAAAGCCAGGTCCTTTACGGCCACGTCTTCCGCAACGCCATGCTGCTCGTCATCTCGGGCTTTCCGGCAGCCTTCATCAGCGCGTTCTTCTCGGGCGCGCTCCTGATCGAAACGATCTTTTCGCTTGACGGTCTCGGCCTTCTCTCGTTCGAGAGCATCGAAAAGCGCGACTATCCCGTCGTGTTCGCGTCGCTCTACATCTTCTCGCTCGTCGGCCTGTTCGTCGGCATCCTGTCGGACTTCGTCTATACCCTCGTCGATCCTCGCATCGACTTCGAGACGCGCGAGGTATGACGATGGATCAACGGGCCGATCGCGCATCAGGCGCCACTGTATCCCCGGAAGCGGCACCCGCGAAATCGCGCCTTGAGCGCCTGCGGCAGCGCTTCCGGCTGTCGCCTGTCAACCGCCGCCGCTGGGACCGGTTCAAATCTCATAAGATCGGCTATCGCTCGTTCATCATCTTCACGTTCCTGTTCGTCGCCTCGCTCTTCGCCGAGTTCATCGCCAACGACCGCCCGCTGATCGCGAGCTACAAGGGCGAAATCCTGTTTCCCGTTCTCGTCGATTATCCTGAAGAGAAGTTCGGCGGCTTCCTCGCCGTGACCGACTACAGGACGCCCGACATTGCGAACGAGATCAACGCCAACGGCTGGATGCTGTGGCCGCCGATCCGGTATTCCTATTCGACGATCAACAAGGATTACCCGGGCCGCATCGGCGAAAGCGGCGTCTGCCTCGGCTATCCGGCGCCACCTCCATGGGCAACGTCCCTCAAGCTCTGCCCCGCACCGCCCGACCAGCTCGCGCGCTACGAGGAGCTTGGAAACACCAATTGGCTCGGCCTCGACGATCAAGGGCGAGACGTGCTCGCGCGCGTGATCTACGGCTTCCGTATTTCCGTCCTGTTCGGCCTGATCTTGACGATCGTCTCGTCCGCAGTCGGCGTTGTTGCCGGCGCCGTGCAAGGCTACTTCGGCGGCCGTGTCGATCTCATATTCCAGCGCCTGCTCGAAGTCTGGAACTCGATTCCGGAACTGTTCGTGCTGCTCATCATATCGTCGCTCTTCGTGCCGGGATTCTGGACGCTGCTCGGAATTTTGATGATCTTCAGCTGGACGTCTCTCGTCGGCCTCGTCCGTGCCGAATTCCTTCGTGGCCGCAACCTCGAATACGTCCGCGCCGCGCGCGCGCTCGGCCTTTCCGACTGGCAGATCATGTTCAAGCACTTGCTGCCGAACGCCATGGTCGCGACTCTGACGTTCCTGCCGTTCAAGCTTTCGGGCGGCATCGCGGCCCTGACCGCGCTCGACTTCTTAGGGCTCGGCATGCCGCCCGGCTCACCCTCGCTCGGCGAGCTTCTGCTGCAAGGCAAGAAGCACCTCGAAGCGCCGTGGCTCGGCATATCGGGCTTCATCGCCGTCTCTATCATCCTGTCGCTCGCGATCTTCATGGGTGAAGCCGTGCGCGACGCACTCGATCCGCGAAAGACCTTCAGGGGCAAGAGTTGATGTCAGCCGGAACGCCTCTCGTCGATGTTCGCAATCTGTCTGTCGCTTTCGGCGACGGCGCCGAAGCGGTGCGCGTTGTCAAAGGTGTGTCGTTCACGGTCGGCAAGGGTGAGACGGTCGCGCTTGTCGGCGAATCCGGCTCCGGCAAGACCGTCTCCGCAATGTCGATCCTGCGCCTGCTTCCCAATTCCGCCTCCCATCCAACGGGCGAGATTTTGTTCGAGGGGAAGGACATCCTGAAGATGAACGCGGCCGAGCTTCGCGCGATCCGCGGCCAGCGCATCTCCATCATCTTCCAGGAGCCGATGACGACGCTCAACCCGCTTCACACCATCGAGAAGCAGGTCGGCGAGATCATCAAGCTGCATCAATCGCTATCGGATGACAAAACCCGCGAACGCGTCCTTGAGCTTCTGAAGAAGGTCGGCATTCGCGAGCCCGAAAAGCGGCTCGGCGCCTATCCGCATCAGCTGTCCGGCGGCCAGCGTCAGCGCGTGATGATCGCGATCGCACTCGCCAATAAGCCGGACCTGCTGATCGCCGACGAGCCGACGACCGCCCTCGACGTGACGATCCAGGCGCAAATCCTCGAGCTTCTGAAGTCGCTGCAAAAAGAAATGGGCATGGCGATGCTGCTCATCACACACGACCTCGGCATCGTCCGCCGCATGGCTGAGCGCGTCTACGTCATGCGTCACGGCGAGATCGTCGAAACGGGACCGGCGGAAGAAGTCTTCACGGAGCCGAAGCATCCCTACACGCGCCATCTCCTCGAAGCCGAACCCAAAGGAATGCCACCCACGACCGACACCACGCGGCCCGTGGTCGTCGAGACCGACAACCTCAAAGTCTGGTTCCCCATCAAGCAGGGATTGCTTCAGCGGACGGTCGATTACGTGAAAGCCGTCGACGGGTTGTCGATGAAGCTCAGAGCCGGTGAAACCTTGGGCGTCGTCGGCGAATCCGGTTCCGGCAAGACGACGCTCGGCCTCGCCATTTTGCGTCTGCTTTCATCCGACGGACCGATCGCTTACGTCGGCAAGCGCATCGACGGCTTGACGAACAAGCAGATGCGCCCGCTCCGCAAGGAAATGCAGATCGTCTTCCAAGATCCCTACGGTTCTCTCTCGCCGCGCCTCACCGTGGGCCAGATCATCGAAGAAGGACTGACGATTCAAAATCCCGAGCTTGATGACCACCAGCGCCGGGAACGCGTAAGCGCTGCACTGACCGAGGTCGGTCTCGATCCGACGTCCCAAGACCGCTATCCGCATGAATTCTCAGGCGGCCAGCGCCAGCGCATCGCGATCGCACGCGCCATGGTTCTGCAGCCGAAATTCGTCATGCTCGACGAACCGACGAGCGCGCTCGACATGAGCGTGCAAGCCCAGATCGTCGATCTCCTGCGCGACCTGCAGACGAGGCACGATCTCGCCTACCTGTTCATCAGCCACGATCTGAAAGTCGTGCGCGCGCTTTGCAACTACGTCATCGTCATGAAGAACGGCAAGGTCGTCGAAGAAGGCCCCGCGCGCGACATCTTTGAAAAGCCGAAGGACGAGTATACCAAGGCGCTTCTCGCGGCCGCATTCGACCTCAAAGTCGCCCACAGGGGAGCGCTCGCGAGCTGAACAGGGAGGCCGAAAATGGCAACGCCTAAGCTCGTTCACTACCACGCGCCACAAACACGCTCCTTCGCGATCCGCTGGCTGCTTGAGGAACTTGGCTCCCCGCCTCACGAGCTCAAAGTGCTCAACATGAAAAAGGGCGAGCACAAAACTCCGGAATTCCTCGCCATCAATCCGATGGGAAAAGTGCCGGCCATCGCGCACGGCGATGCGCTCGTGACCGAAGTCGGCGCCATTGCGATCTACCTCGCCGATCTCTTCCCGGAAGCGCAACTCGCGCCCGTCATCGGCGATACGGCCCGCGGCACGTATCTCAGGTGGATCGTTTTCAATCACGGCGCCATCGAACCCGCCATCGCCGACCGCTGGCGGAAGATCGAGCCATCGATGGCCTCTGCAATGAGCTACGGAACGTACGACGACACAGTCAACGCATTGGTCGGCGCGGTCAGCGGTGGTTCGTATATTCTTGGTGAACGATTCTCTGCCGCCGACGTCGTAATTGGTTCTGCGGTCCGCTGGATGACGCTGTTCAAGCTGCTGCCCGAAAAGCCTGAATTCGCGAGCTATATCGAGCGCCTGACGAGCCGTCCTGCATTCAAAAGCGCAATGGCGAAGGACGAAGAGCTGGTCCGCGCGCTGGCTTCCTGAAAAGCGGAGTGTCACCGCGGCGTGCTTTCGGAACCCCCGGGATCAGCTATCCTGGGGTTCCGAATCGCCGATGCGAGATCCATCGATAATGCTTCCCAATGATGTCTTCCGGGACCGCCTCGAGCGGACACTCGTCGATCTCGAAGCGTGGGCCAAGGCAACGGCCGATTGCGCCGAAATCGGCATCGCCGCTTCCGAGCGCTATTGGCGAATGGTCGTCGTCCCGAATGCCGATCTCGCCTGCCCGTTCGAGCTGATGATCAAATCCGATCAGAAATTTGGATTGAAGCTCGCAGCTGAAACCTACGAGGACCGCCCCGTCGAGCGGTTCGATTTGTTCCCGGCCCTCGTTCGAGCGATAGAGGCCGGCCGCGTCGACGAGATCGAAATATTCAATGCCATGACGGACGCGCTCGTCGGTGTCGCGATGCGCGTCGAACTGGCGCCCGGCTGGGACTGGATCGGCGACCGGCGGATCGCTCCGCCGACGCCGGCCGAAGAATGGCGAACACGCCGCTTCCTCCCGTATCGCCGCTGAATAGCGACGATTAGAACGACGGCGCGTGACCGGCGAGCCGCTTGATTGCCGAGATATGGCTGCCGGATTTTGCGATCCGTCGCGCGGCCTCGGACAGCGGCTCGACCGCGACCACCATGTGATAGGCGTTGGCGTGAATGAACATCACGCCGTCAAGCATGATACCGACGTGCCCCTTCCAGAACACGAGGTCACCGCGCGCCAACCCTTCGAGATCTTCGGAGACGAGAACATTGTCGCCAAGCTCCGCCTGCTGCATATCGCTATCGCGCGGCGCCGGAATGCCCGCAGCCTGTAGCGCCGTCTGCACAAGGCCCGAACAGTCGATTCCGACGCGCGTGCGGCCACCCCAGAGATACGGCGTACCGATGAAGCGTTCGGCGATTTCCGCATAATCGCGCACAAAGCGATCTTTCACCGAAGCGTGCCGCGCGTAAATGAAACCGCCACCCTCGAGTTCGAGAAATCGATCGTCGCCGCCAATCACCGCAATCGGCGTGTTGAGTGCGAGGTGCATGATCGGCGGCGACTTGATGTCGGGTGCGCCGTAAAGAAATGTGCCGAGCGTCTGCACGCGATGAGTTGGACGTATCGCGCCGCGCGCGATCGTGTCCGAGCGCAGATAGCCGACGTATCCGTCGCGCGCCAGCTGAACCCACGCCCAGCCGTTGGCATCGTCGAAGATTGTCAGGCTCTCGCCGAACAAAACCTCGGTTTCGAAACCGCATGACGGATCAGGTTTCTTGCGAAGCGGCACCGTGGAACGCACGACAAAGCCGGGCTCTCCGGTGACGTAACGCTCGGCGCGAACCACGCCCTCGAGCGACTTCGCCGCGAGATCCGGACGAAAAACGTTGCGGCGCGGATCGAGTGCGCCTGCGGTCCGTTGCGAAACTCCAGTGGTCACGAGGTCAGCTCTCGCCTCAGTTGTTCCATCACTGCGCGGGCCGTCTGCGGCTCCCCGCCCTTCGGGCCAAGGGGCCGAGCCGCCGGTCGCCACCCATATAGGTCGAAGTGGGCGAAACGGCGAGCCCGGGTGACAAAGCGCTTCAGAAACAACGCCGCGGTAATGGCGCCGGCGAATGGCGATTCCCAGACGTTGTTCATGTCGGCGATATCGCTGTCGATATGACGGCGGTAACCATCCCAAAGCGGCAGATTCCACAACGGATCGCCGATAGAGGCGGCAAGCGGCGGCAGGCTGCGCGCCAGTTCGTCGTCATTCGTGAAGAACGCAGGCAAGTCCGGCCCGAGTGCCGTTCGCGCCGCGCCGGTCAACGTTGCGAACACGAAGATGCTGTCGGGCTCGTCCGCGTCGGCGAGCGCCAGCGCGTCGGCGAGCACAAGCCGCCCTTCGGCGTCCGTATTGCCGATCTCGACGCTGAGACCGAGACGGCTCGCGATCACATCGCCCGGCCGGAAGGCATCGCCGCCGATCGAATTTTCAGCTGTCGGGATCAGCACGCGGAGCCGGCATTTGAGGCCCTGCCCCATGATCATGTGCGCGAGCGCCAACGCCGTCGCGGCGCCGCCCATGTCCTTCTTCATCAGAAGCATTCCGCTCGCGGGCTTGATGTCGAGACCGCCGGTATCGAACGTGATGCCCTTGCCGACGAGCGTGATCTTCGGCGCGCCGGCTGGGCCCCAGCTCACGTCGATGAGACGCGGCTGCCGCGGGCTCGCCCGGCCGACGGCATGAATGAGAGGGAAGTTCTCCGTCAACAGGTCGTCGCCGGTAGTCACGGAAATATCGGCCCCGTGGCGCTCGGCAAGAACACGCGCGATGGCTTCGATATCCGCAGGCGCCATATCCGACGCGGGCGTGTTGATCAGATCCCGGCCGAGCCAGACGGCTTCGGCAGTATTGATGATGCGATCGGATCCCGCATTGGCGAGCCGCAGCTTGGCGCGGCTGCCATTCTTGTCTTTCTTCAGGTAGCGCGAAAACGAGTAGGCACCGAGAGACCAGGCCAATGCGGCAAGATCGGCGTGCCCCAGCTCCGAAGCGAAGCGATACGTTCCCGCCGGCAAGCCTGAACCCAAAAGCCCGGCAAGCAATTCGGATGGGCCACTCGGTTCCCCCTGCTGGCCGTTGCCGATCCCGAGCGCGACGGACGCGATGTTTCCATCCGCGCCCGGAATGAGAACGGTGCGCTTGGCGTTCCCTGAAAACTTCTGCGCCTTGAGCCACGCGCGCTGAACATCGTCGAGCGAGCCGATGGCATCGACGCCGTCGGACGGCACGAAATGAACAGGGATGTCGTCAGTGGCCGCAGCGCCGAGTGCAAATGTTTCCGCCGCTGCCCAGGCTGTCGTCTCGACCATTCGTCTCACACTCCACTGCGTTGCATTCATTCAATAGAGTCGCGCGCCGGCTGCAACTGCCCAGTGCTGCCGTGGCTGCCGGGGGGCGCCAGAGCACAAACCTTTTCAGCGATTGCACTGCTTATACAGGTCTGGGGCAAAACTTAAGCGTTTGTTGACCCATGCCTCAGAAACTGACGGTCTCGCAAAGATTCGCCAGGGGAACGGCGAATCAATCCCCGACGGAGACTTTCATGACGCGTTTTGAGCACCCCCTGCCATGTGTAGTGCTGCGGCCCCGGCGCCTCGGCACCCTCGCGGCCCTGACCGCGAGCCTGCTCTTGGGGGCCTGCTCCGCGTCAACCGATCTGTTGCCGAGCATCGCCATGAAGCCGAACGATACCAAGACGGCTGATGCCGGTCCGTCGTCTCCACAAAACGAGTTGCAGAAGGCCACGATCTACTGGGGCAACGAGTACAACAAGAAGCCGAGCGAGCTTCGCCCGGCCCTCAACTATGCAAAAAATCTGAAAGCCCTCGGCGAAAAGGACAAGGCTCTCGCCGTCCTTCAACAAGTCAGCGTCCTTCACGGCAACAATCCGGAAGTCGCCAGCGAATACGGGCGCCTCGCGCTCGAAATGGATCAAGTCGGCGTCGCCAATCAGATGCTGACGATGGCCGACGACCCGACGAAACCAGATTGGCGCATCGTCTCGGCACGCGGCACGGTCATGGCGAAGCAGGGCAAGTACACCGAGGCTATCCCATTCTATGAACGCGCATTGACGCTTTCACCCAACAATCCGACCGTCACGAACAACCTCGCGATGGCTTATGCGATGAACGGCGATCCGAGGAAGGCCGAAGGTCTGCTCCGCCAGGCGGTATCCTCGTCCGGAGCGACACCGAAAATTCGCGAAAACCTCGCGCTCGTACTGGGTCTCCAGGGCCGCTACGACGAATCGAAAGCCATCGCCTCCGGCGTCCTCAACACTGATACCGCATCCGCCAACGCGGCTTACCTGAAGCAAATGGTGAAGATCGAACCGACGACGGCCATGCCCGACGCGAACAGCTTTGCCGCCAATACGTCGGTCAGCGCGGCGGCTCCCGTCCAGAAGGCAGCGGCGACGGCCGGTTCTCTGCCTGTTACGCAAGGCGTCTGGCAAACGAGCACCGACGAGCCGCTGCCGGTCACGCACTGACCTCGAGCGGCAACTACAAAAATCGACAGTCGACGCACTATCAGCCGGCCAATTGCGCCGGCTGTTCGCGTTCGCGCGTCCACTCTGCGTCATAAAAAAAGCCCCGGCCACCGATGGGGCCAGGGCCAACGCGACACAAATCCAAAGCGCGGCGACGCCGATGTCTTCTTGTGGGACGGCTTACTTTTCCATCTGCATGTAACTGATGCCAGCCGGCCCGAGGATGACGATGAAAAGCACGGGCAAGAAGAACACGATCATCGGAACGGTCAGCTTCGGCGGCAGAGCAGCAGCTTTGCGCTCGGCTTCGGACTGTCGAATCTCGCGGTTCTCCTTCGCCATCGTTCTGAGCGCTTGGCCAACCGGCGTGCCGTAACGCTCGGCTTGCACAAGCGCCGTCATCACCGATTTGACGCCGGGAAGTCCCGTCCGCTTAGCCAGATTTTCATACGCCTGCCTGCGATCCTGCAGGTACGACAGCTCTGCCGTCGTCAGCATCATTTCCTCGGCGAGTTCGACCGACTGGGCGACGATCTCCTTGCCGACCTTCGCGAAACCCGCCTCGACCGACATGCCCGATTGCACGCATATCAAAAGCATGTCGAGCGCATCCGGCCACGCTTGCTTGATTGCCATCTGCCGCTTCTGAACACGGTTGGAGATGAACATGTTCGGCACATAAAAGCCGAGGAACCCTGCGGCAAACGCCATCAAGACGTTGACGAGCGCAGAGTAGCCGCTGTCGTAGAGAACGAAGAGATAGAATAGCGCGAAAAAGAAGATCACGATTGGAGCGGCAACGCGGAAGAACATGAAGGACACGATGTTCGCCTGCCCGCGAAGACCGGCGCGCTTCAGGTTTTCACGCAATTCCTCGTTGTCGAAGCGCTCGCGAAGCTTCAGCTGATCGACGACCTGCTGCATAAAGCCCTTCGGCGTCGCTCTCAACCGCCCGCCCTGTGGACGATCCTTCGTCGCCAATTCCGCGAGACGGGCCGAACGCATCTTGCCGCGTTCGATGGCCATCTCCTTCATGCGCCGGTTCATCTGATCACGCTGCAACATCGGCAGCGCAACCGTCAGAACAGTCGCGAACACGCATACGGCGGCGAGCACCGTCGCGATGAATTGCGGGTCCATTACAACGTCGACGAACGACAACATCGCTATACCGCCAGCATGTCTGTCTGCACGAGCAGAAGCCTAGAACTTGAAGTTGATCATCTTCTTCATGACAAGAACGCCCGTCATCATCCACGCCGCGCCACCCGCAACCATGAAGTGCCCGATCGTCGTTGTGAAAAGCGGCATGATGTACCCAGGAGACGAAAGAAAGACCATTGTCATGACACCTGGCGGCAACGAGGCGAGCACCATGGCAGACGCTTTTGCTTCAGCCGAAAGCGCCTTCACTTTGAGCGCCAGCATTTGCCGGTCACGGAGAACATTCGAAAGGTTCGCGAGTGCTTCGGACAAGTTGCCGCCGGATTGCTGCTGAATGCCGATGACGATCGTCAGGAAGCGGACTTCCGATATCGGCATTCGCTCGCACATCCGCTCGAGGCCATCCGCGATGGATAGGCCGAGCCGCTGTTGCTCGACGACTTCGCGGAACTCACCGGCGAGCGGCTCCGGACTTTCGCGCGAAATGACTTGAAAACATTCGTTCAGCGGCAAGCCCGACTTGATGCCGCGCACGACGACGTCGATGGCGTTTGCCAATTGCGCAACGAACTTCTGCTGACGCCGGTTGATCATCTTGTTGAGGATCCAGCGCGGCATACCGAGGCCGCCGACAATGGCCGCAACGACTGTACCGCCTAACGGCAGCCCCAAGATGAATATCGAGACAGACGCGAAGAGACAGCCGAGCAGCGCGCTGGCGATATAGAATTCGCGCGGCTTCATTTTCGAGCCGGACCGCATCAGCCGCATGCTCAGCGTTACTTTTTTATCGGCTTTCTGGCGGTCGTCGATTTCCTTCAGCGAATCGGCAACGGACTTCTTGCGGCTGCTTTGCAGGTCGCCGGCGCCCCCCGAAAGGCGCGAGCTTCGAGCACTGGACACGCTCTCCAACCGCTTCGACTGCCGGTCATCGGCGAAATATGGATAGGCGATCGCGAAGACCGCGCCAGCGAATGCGAGCGCCGCAAGCAGCGGCACCATGAGCGAAAAAACATCGAGATCACCCATTGCGATCACCAAGCGGACCGCCGTGTTTGTCTTCGACCTCGGACTGGACGAGCGCCCGAGTCAGGCGTTCCGTCTCACCGTAATAGTCCGCGCGTTCCATGAAACGCGGCCGCGTAATGCCCGTCGACCGGTGCCGCCCGATCAGCTTGCCGTGCGCGTCCTCGCCGGTGATTTCATAGATGATCAGGTTCTGAAGAGTGATGGTCTCTTCTTCCATGCCCATGACTTCGGTGATGTGCGTGATTTTGCGCGAACCGTCACGCAAGCGCGACGCCTGAACGATCACATCGATGGAACCGCAAATCATCTCGCGAATGGTCTTGATCGGCAGCGCGTAACCGCCCTGCATGATCATCGACTCGAGACGGCTCAGCGCTTCGCGCGGGCTATTGGCGTGCAACGTGCCCATCGAACCGTCGTGGCCCGTGTTCATCGCCTGCAGCAAATCGAACGCCTCCGGTCCGCGGACCTCACCAACGATAATGCGCTCCGGACGCATGCGAAGGCAGTTCTTGATGAGATCACGCATCTTGATCTCACCTTCGCCCTCGAGATTGGGCGGCCGCGTTTCGAGACGTACGACATGCGGCTGTTGCAGCTGAAGCTCGGCCGAGTCCTCGCACGTGATGATGCGCTCGTCATCATCGATCGAACCCGTAAGACAGTTGAGAAGCGTCGTCTTGCCGGAACCTGTGCCGCCCGAAATGAGAACGTTGCAGCGAACGCGTCCGATGATCTCGAGGATCGTCTTTGCGTCCGGCGTAATCGAACCAAACTTGACCAGCTGCTCGAGGCGCAAACGGTCCTTGCGGAATTTACGGATGGTGAGCACGGGCCCGTCGATCGCGAGAGGCGGCGCGATGACGTTGACGCGCGATCCGTCGGGAAGACGCGCGTCGCAAATCGGGCTCGATTCATCGACCCGCCGGCCGATCTGGCTGACGATGCGCTGACAGATATTCATGAGCTGTTGATTGTCGGCGAACCGGACGTTGGTCTTTTGAACCTTCCCGCCGACCTCGATGAACGTCGTGCCGGCGCCGTTCACCATGATGTCGGCGATGTCGTCTCGCGCCAGAAGAGGCTCGAGCGGGCCGTAACCGAGCACGTCGTTGCAAATGTCTTCGAGCAGTTCTTCCTGCTCGGAAATCGACATCACGACGTTTTTGATTTGAATGATTTCGCTGACGATATCGCGAATTTCTTCGCGCGCCGCAATGCTGTCGAGCTTCGACAGCTGCGTAAGATCGATCGTATCGATCAGCGCGTTGAAGACGGTCGTCTTGACATCGTAGTACTCTTCCGAGTGCCGCCGCTGCGTCTCGGCAACGGGCTCAGCTCGCTGCGGCGTGGGGTTCGGCGCAACGGGTGCTCGCGCCGGCGCCGATGCGCGCGGTTCGATAGCGGCGGCTGCCTGCGGTTCAGGAGCCTGCGGCGCAACGCGCCTCTCTGACGATTGATCGTTGGAGCGCCTACCGAACATGGGGCCTAGATCCTCAACGCTTGAGCTTCAACTTCTCCAGGAGCGGCGCGATGGCCGACAACGGCGAACTTGGTTTTTCCGCTTTAGTGTCTTTACGGCGCGTTAGCCTGAACGCTAATTCGTGGAACTTCTCGATCGACTTCGCCTTGGAGTTGAACTCGCCGATCATTTGCCCGTTGTTCGCCGCCTGGCTAAAGGTTTCGGAATCGTAGTCGATCACCGAGATGACCTTGAGACCAAGAGCCTGCTCGAATTCCTTGACGCTGATTTCCTGGCGCTTCGGCACGTTCGTCATGTTCAGGATCAAGTGCGGCTTCGCGTCGTTTTTCCTCGACGTCTTGAGAAGATCGACGATGTTCTTGGCGTTCCGCAGGTTCGCGAGATCCGGAACGGCCGTGATGACAACCTGGTCGGCCTGCATCAGGACGCGCTTCGACCACGGCGACCACCCATGCGGCAGATCGACGGCAACGAACGGCACGTTCTGGCGCGCAACATCGATGACGATGGCGCAAGCTTCGGGCGAAATGTCGTAGTCGCGGTCGAGCACGACGGGCGCCGCAAAAATGGAAAGATGCTGCGAGCATTTCGTCAGCAGACGATCGAGCAACTGGTCATCCAGACGCTCCGGCGTCGCCAATGCTTCAGCTATGCCCTGAACAGGATCCTGATTGAAATCGAGGCCTGTGGTGCCGAACGCGAGATCGAGATCCGCGATCGTGACATCCGATTTCAAAACTTCCGACATCGTCCACGCCACGTTGTGGCAAATGGTCGACGAACCGACGCCGCCTTTCGCTCCGATGAATGCGAAGACATGGCCGACAGGATCGGTTTCCGGATTGTTGTAGAGATTGGAAATGCTCTCCATCAACCCCATCGGATCGACGGGGGAGACGAGATACTCCGCGACGCCGCGCTTCAAGAGCTCACGATAGAGGAGCACGTCGTTGTGCCGCCCGACGACGATGACCTTCGTTCCCGGATCGCAGCTCTCCGCCAACCGATCGAGTTCGACGAGCAATTGGCTGCCTTTAAGCGCACTGTCGAGGATGACCAGATTGGGCGTCGGGCTATCGAGATAGTGCGCGACGGCAGCGCCGATGCCGCCCATGTGGACGCTGACGTGCGCTTTCGACAAGCGGCGATCATTGGCTGCGTACTGAAGCGCGTCGGCAACCTGCGGATCATCGCAAAAGGCTTGAATGGAAATGCGCGGTATGGGACGGGCGCGATCGGCCGGATGGAGATCCTGAGGCGCGCCTTCTTCGAGGACCGGTTCCTCGCCTGGGCTGGTTGGAGCGTGCTTGGACATGTCGTCTCCGAAAGATCAATTGGTGGAGGGCTTGGCGATCGTCGCGGCTTCGGCATCGGCGCCAAGTGGCTTACCTGCCACGTATTTGGAATACATATCGTCCCGGCGGTTCGCGTCGCGGCTGGTCATCGTACGCGGACCGAGCAGGTCAGCCGGGTTCGCGACCATGACGGCAAGATTGCGCTGCCCCGCGCAGCCGTAGTTGGGATACGGCGTATTTTGATAGCTGCGAGCGAGATTTTCCGACCAGTCCCGTCCGCACTCGGGCGCCTCGGCGACATAGCGCATGTAGGACAGGCGCAACGGCGCATCGCGGCCGTCCGCATGATAAGCCTCGACCGCAATCGACGTTTCCGAATAGCCGGTCTCGATCATCAACCGGCGCGCTTCGTCAGCTGCCTGCATCGCGGCGCCTTCGTTCGCCGAACCGCCGGGAGCCGAAATGACGACGCGGCTGTTTCCTGCATCCGAAGCGCGGCTTCTGCCGGCGAACTCCAAAACGCGCGCGCGCTGCGCGGGTGTCAGACCATCGGAACTCGCAGCTATATGCAGATTGAGCGTCGCCGGCTGCTGTGACACGAGGATCGGATGTCGTTGCTCGGGATCGATGACTTGCCAGCCCGCGACCTGAGGACCGGGAGCATCGTGACGGCATCCAGCGATGAAAAGCGGAAGCAACGCTATGAAAAGTACTTTGGCGAAGCCCGAGTGTAAATTCCGGGACTCGCGGTCGGTCGTGCACTTGATCGGCATGATGCGTCTGCGCCCCAGTTATTCGACGATGAAACCGTAATCACCCTTGAGACCGCCGGAAGGCATCGCTTCGCTCTTGCCGTAGATCCTGTTGAGATGACCGAGAAAGTCCGCCTTGAGGTCGGTCGCCGGCGCCAACCCGTCCGTCGGCGCAGCAAGCTGCTGACGCGAGGTCGGCTGCACCAGGTAAGGCGTCACGATGACGACCAGCTCCGACTCCTGGTTTTGGAAATCGCGGCTTCGAAACAGCGTGCCGAGAATTGGAATATCCTTGGCGCCCGGCAGGCCATCGATGTTTTGCTGCGTCTTCGTATTGATGAGGCCTGCGAGGGCGAGCGATCCGCCGGATGGCAACTCCACAACCGTTTTCGCCTGGCGCGTATCGAACACCGGATTGCCGCCGATGAATTGCGAAATATCGCTGACGCTGGTGTCGATCTTCAGACTGATGCGGCCTTCGGAAAGCACGACAGGCGTAAAGCTGAGCTGCACGCCGAATTTTTTGAACGCGACGGAACTCGTGCCGGTTTGCGTGTCGATGCCGGTGACGTATGGCACTTCGCCGCCCGCGAGGAATTCGGCTGGCTCACCCGAAATGGCGGTCAGGTTCGGTTCCGCGAGGGTCCGGATCAGACCGTCACGTTCCAACGCCCGGATCGCCGACTGGATTCGATTGCCACCCGAACCCCATCCCGACAGCAGACCGCTGTTGCCAATGGCGCCGTTACCGGGGCCGGTGTTGAACGGGCATATCGGCGCGCCGACCGCGCAGGCTGCACCCGCAGCGGCGGGAAGTCCGAACGTCGGAAGCGTTCCGAGACCTTGCGCCGCCGATATGGGTAATGAGTTTTCTGTCAGAAGCGTGGTCGAGAAGCTTCCCGACTGCAGCATTCCGCCAAGATTGACGCCTAGCTGCTTCAGAACCGTCCGCTGAACTTCGGCGACCGTCACCTTGAGCATCACCTGCTCTTCAGCTTCGACCGTCAGCATATTGATGACGGGTTGTTTCTGCTGATTGGTCTGACTCTCGCCCATCGTAACGCCCTCTTTGACGTTGACCGACGAGTTCACAAGCTGCTGCGAGATGAATTGTGCGGCGATGTTGCCGGCGCGGGTCGAGTCGATCGGACTCTTGACGCTTCCCGTGAGGATGACCGTCTGATTGAGCATCTCGACCTTGATCGAAGAGCCCGTGATGATCCGGTTGAAAAGCGATTGCAGCCCCGCCGTCTCTCTCTCGATGTAAAGCTCCATGGTCGCGAATTGCGCGCCCGTCGTATCGAAGAAGAAGGCGTTTGCTTCGCCGGTTCCTTTGGCGAGCAGGAAGACGCGGTTTGAACTCAGCACCACCGCATCGACCACGGCGGGGTTCGACACCATCACGTCGCGGACATCGCGCGGGAATTCGAGTAGGACCGATTTTCCCATGCCTATCTTCAGGCTTTTCCTGATAGGGCCGCCGGTGTCCTTGATGCGAATGAACGATTGATGCCCCCCCGCATCCGCCGAGAGGTCGCGATAAGCTTCTTCGGACTCTGGCGGCTGCGCCACTGCCGCCGAAAAGGCGAGCGTCGCGCCAAAAAACATCACGATGGCGCGCAATCGAGCGCGCCAAGAAAATCCGGAATTACTGCGCATGAGCCCTAAACCTATGACGACTACTGATTAATCATTTACTCAGTTCACGCCATACACACGCGACTTGGCTCCGTAGCGAACGATGCGCACGGAATTGTTTTTAGGTTTGTCGAGGCTGACACCGCCGGCCCTTGCCGGGTCTGTGCTTAAATCGGCAACGCTGCGAAGGGACAAAGTGATCTCGCCCATCGAATTCGCGAGTGCCATCATCTCCGCTTGGCGCGGCGTCAGCTCCAACGTCGCCGTCGTTGCCGAACTGTCCGCTGCCTTCTTGCCCTCCTTCGTCTCGATTTGCTGACCGATTGCCATGACACGGACGTTTCGGAACAGCGTGTCGACGACGCTTGCGTCCTGACCGCTGCGGCCCCGCACCTGCCGGATCAGGATGACGTCCACATGATCGTTGGGGAGAATGAGGCTGCCAGCCGCCGTCTCAGCTTTGATCTTCGTCGAAATGGCGCGCATGCCTTGCGGCAGGATCGCAGCGAGAACGCCGCCCTGCCCCGCCTTGATCAGCTTCTGCGCGGTAACGGGCTCTCCGGCGAGCAGCGGCGAGCGCGCCACCGAACCCGAGAGGTTATGCATGATCGACTGGCCGCCGCTCTGCTTGGTGATGTAGCTCGCGGAGACGGCTTCCGAAGGCCACGAGACCCATCGGAAGCTTCCTTCGTTGACGATCTGTCCGACCGGGATATCCGATCCGGCGACCAGGACGTCGGTGCTATTGACCGTCTTCTCGACAGTGATCGGAGCTGCGGGCGGGCGCACGAACGCGCTCGCCACGTAATACGCGAGCAGGGCGGCGCTTAAAGCCACCGAAAATCCAATGAGCTGAGCCCGTTTCATCCGCCCCGTAGTCCCCGAGAGCACAAATCGATCTGCTCCGGACGATGACGGCCAATTGTCAATTTGAGGTTAATCTCTGTCTCGAAGCGAGGCTAAGACCCCGAAACGTTGTAGAGACAGTTATGAATACGTTAACGCTCGTTCGGCGAGCACGCAACATCCCTTGATCGGCAATTCCGCCCGGCTCGCGGGCACGCGTGTCGGACTCGCCCAAAGGAAAACTAGACGACGAGAGACAGAAAGATATCCGTCGCCGGGAAGACCACGAGCCCACCCGCCGCGATGGCGATGCCGTAGGGGATGGGGCCCTTGGGCAGGTGGAGACGCAGAGCCCAGCCCGGAAGAGCGAGCTTTTCAGCGGGAAACCAGTTGCGGTATCCGAGGATTACGAGCGAAAGCACGCCGCCGAAAATCGCGACGAAGACGAGATACTCGACGATGTGATTTGCGCCGATCCAAACGCTTCCCGCGGCGATCAGCTTGGCATCTCCACCACCGAGAAGATTGAGCGAAAAGAGCGTGAACGTCACGCCGAGGATCGCGAACCCGATTGCGAGGTTGGTGCCGAAAGTCTCGAGCGGCATACGCGTGAGCAGCGCCACGACAATAAATCCGCCGACGAGCGCGAGCGAGATCTTGTTCGGTATTTTCATCGTGAAGAGATCGTTGGCCGCGGCAAACGCCATCGCGACTGGAAACGTCATGAGCAGGATTGGGTCGAGCGACGCCATGAGTGGAGACCTAGATGGATGCAAAAGACGCTACGAGAATGCAGCATGTGAGTAAAAGCGCGCCTAACGGCCGCGAAATCTCTGCTTTCGATTCCGCCTTACAGATTGGCCGCAAAGTACGTGCCGATGGTCGCGAACATGCCCTGCAAGGCTCCGGATATCTGCGACAGTGCGGCGACCATGCAGATACTCACCATCCCGGCAACCAACGCATATTCGATAGACGTCGCGCCGCTTTCATTGCTTAGGAAGCTCCGGACGAACCCTTTGTGCATGTCGGTTACCTTGTGCTGTCGGAGCTGAAGTCGGGCGCCTTCCGCGAAGAATTGTGGCGCAGAGATCTTAATCTCCGGTGGCCGCATGAAATTTGCGAAGCATTGCCGCGGGCAGCCGCACCGGCCGGAACTATCTCGGATGAAAAAATGCGCCCGGAGTTGTTTTTTCCGAGCGCATCTTTTTCGCAAACCTAGGAAGGCAAGTTGCCTTACTTAGCCGTGTTCGCGGTGTTGAGTTCGGTGCCAACCTTGGTGAACGTGTCGTTCAGGTAGCCCTTAAGAGTGCCGAGCGAAGCGATGATGCCGACAGCGACGATCGCAGCGATCAGGCCATATTCGATGGCCGTTGCACCCGACTCGTCGTTCATGAAACGCGAAAACAAGTTCATCTGTACTCTCCCAAACTAGTCGTAAGTGTAGTGTCCAATCCTGCTTCGCCGGGGGGATCCGTCCTCACCAGCGAACTTTAGCGACAATAATGCTCAAAAATTAAAGTCAGGTAAAACCGCGCAGGTTGCACGGATGACCTAACTAAAGCGCAAATGAACGCCCGATATTTTGCAGAAGTTACGAGTATAGTCACAGGAATGACCAGATGACTATTATTACTAAATCGAAAATAACAGAACGAATACATGAAATGTAGAAGTATTCAATAGTTAATACTGCTTAATTATTTGGTATTTGGCTTCGGATCTGGAGGTGGATAGAGCATAGCCTCTGCCGTCTTCCACAATACAATCCGAGACGCAGCTGCGCGTGACCTTGGATGAACACGGCCTCCATTCACCGGCGCACATTCAACTCGAGTAACTTTTTCATCCCGCGAATGACGCGCTGCAACCTGTAGGATCGCGCCGGTCGCCACTCCGCGCTCGATTGAAACGGCCATTACCAGTTCCTTCACCAATTCATGCGGTAATTATCTCTTCCTCGAGATAGCCGGATGCCGAATGCTGAGAAGATCCAGACGACCCGCAACGCCACCCCGGCTGATCCGCGGCATCGCGTATGCGAGCCTCATTGCATTGGCCGGCATGCCGGCAACCGCCGGAGACTTGGTCGTACGTTACGATCAATCCCAACTGCTGCGGCTTCCAAGACCGGCATCTGAGATTATCGTGGGCAATCCTTCGATCGCGGACGTCACTCTTCAAGACGGCAACCTGGTCGTCGTGACCGGCAAGACCTTCGGAATAACGAACATCATCGCCCTCGATAGCGACCACAACGTCATCCAGGACCAGCGGGTGATGGTGGAGCGCGACGATCGCAGAATCGTCAATCTGCATAAAGGAAGTCAGCGCTTCACGTACGCGTGCACGCCCAACTGCGAGCCGACGCTGACAATCGGCGACGAGAAGGACTTCTTTGATAACGTCAAGTCGGCGAACTCCAGCAAGACGAAGTTCTCCGAAGGCTCAGCCGATCAAGGTGCCAACGCAAACAACCAGCAATAATGAGCGGGTAGAGGAACGGCGCCGATTCCCGGCGGGCGCCGTGTTGGATGCGATTAACGCTTTGTGAACCGCGCCGAAGGAAGGATGTTTCGATAAATACGCTTTTAATGTTCCAGGTCTACCTCTCAACGTAACGCATTGAAGAGGGATCTCGAGCGCAATGACGGCTGGCATCAAGCCGCTTTTGAATCTTCTCGGCCTTCGTCGGCTTCAACGCGACGACAATGGCTCGACCGCGGTTGAGTTTGCGATCGTCGCCACGCCCTTCATGATGTTCATCCTCGGCCTCGTCGGCTGCGCCTTCTATTTTTTCATTATCAGTTCGATCGAAAAGGGCATGGACCAGGCGAGCCGCCTTATTCGCACCGGACAAGCGGTCACGCAGAAAATGACCGTCGACCAGTTCAGAAAGAAAATTTGCACTGGGGCAGGCCCGTGGATCGACTGCAACAAACTTCAGATTTTTGCGCAGGCTGCGGATAATTGGAATGGCGGTATCCAGCCGTACAAATGTCTGGACAACACCACAAACCTCTCTCTCGTCATGAAGCCGACGGACCTCATAGCTATTTACACCGGCACTGCGAGCCAGATCGTGATCGTTACGACCTGTTATAAATGGGACTTCACCGCCAAGCTCCCGCTCATCAAATTTGGCAACGCTCCCGACGGCACGACGATGATGCAAACCGCTACTGCTTTCCGCAGCGAGCCCTACCCGAGCAATTGAACCATGCATCAGTTTGGGCCTTCTCGATTGATATCTCAATTCCGCTCGCTGCTGCGGGACAGCTCCGGCGTCGCAGCCGTCGAGTTCGCGTTTCTCGCGCCGCTACTGATACTGATGACTTTCGGCACCTTCGAAATCACACGCGCACTGATCGTTCACAAGCGCTTCCAGAAAGCGGCGGCGATGATCGGGGACCTCGTAGCCCGTGAGCAGCAGCTCGGCGCAACGAGTACGGACGCAAAAAATCAGCTCAATGCCATCATGGTCGCAGCCGTCCAGGCGATGTCGCCGTACAGCTCCAACGCGATGCGGATGGGCATCTATCAATTCAGGGCCAACAGCACCGACGCCACGAAGACCAGAATCGAATGGTCTTACGCCTACAATTCCATGGTCATTCAGCCATGCTCTCTGACGTACACTGCGAATAAGCTGGTTCCGGCGAACCTCCTTTCGAAGGGTGACGCCGCAATCATCATCGACGCCCAATATCAGTTCTCGCCGCTGCTGAAGAACCTGCTGCCGGCCATCATAAAGAACCTGACCTGGTCCGACACGGCGACGTTTTCCCCGCGCTACGGGTCGGTCTTCTACGGTCAGGCGACCCAAAATTCGGTTTGCCCGACCTAATTGGTCATTCATCTCGAAATTTCTGGGGTGTGTGCGCTCGGCGCATCAACCACGAATGAAATTCGAATACTTTTTTTAATTAATCCGAGTACGGAGGAAATTAATCCTCCTATGCCGGATTAATGAGCACTCCATTATCTTAAACACCCCTTCTACCGCAAGCGCGAAGAAAACTTTTTTCGCCGGACGCACAGAATTGAGCATTCCTTTCTAGTAGCGCCCCGACAGACCCTTGTCTTGTTGCAACCATCCGGTACAGTTTACTCATCATAATTAAAAGTGCGCTAAGGATTGCCACCTTATGGGACGAAGATCCGTTCATTCGCCTGAGGAGTTGCGTCAGCTTATTCTCGATGCCTCGCAAACCATTGTGGAACGCAATGGAATGACGGGACTCTCAGCTCGCGAAATAGCGCGGATGATCGGTTATTCGCCCGGCACGCTCTACAATATCTTTGAGAACCTGGATGACGTTCTGCTGACGCTTCAAGTGCAGTTGATGGGCCGCACCCTCGAACACATGAAGCGCGTTCCGCTCGGACCGGATAGGGAAAAGAACGTCGAGGCTTTGGCGCACGGCTACGTCGACTTCGCCCTCGTCAATCGCCGCATGTGGAATCTATTTCTGGCCCACAGCTTGCCTCCGGGAACCAGCGTGCCCGTGCTGCTTCACGATTATACGAATAGCCTCATCGACATCGTCAAAGACCAACTCGCTCCGATCGCACCGGACGCATCGCGTGAGTCTCTCGATGCGATGGCACGCACTCTGTGGGCTGGCCTCAACGGCATCACGGGGATCGCGGCAACGGAAAAGGGCGTCTACCTCACGCCCGCGACCGCGCAATCTTTCGCCAAGGAATTGACGACGAACTTTATTAGGGGTTTGCGCTGCCAGGCAGCACATCACTAGCCGGAGCGGGAGCCGGAAGCGGTGCCGCTTCTGCCGCCGGTTGAGGCTGCACACTTGGAGCCGCGGCGTCCTTCGCCTCTCCAGGACGATCGCCAGGATGCTCGCCGATCGAACTCGTCGTTATACCGTTCGCGCTATCGGGCTTGCGGCTCGCAAAGTGCGGACCTTGAACGATTCCGAACCACTTGTCGGTCGGCAGCATCCGCTGCTGCAAACCCGTCCACATGCTGCGCGAACTAAGCCCATCGACGAATGTCGTTGTCTGCGGTGAAATCATGATCGCCGCCGCAGTTGCCCCCGCCATCGCGAGCGAAGCTCCGAGATGCCGGCGATCGAATAACTTCAACGCCGTGCCGAATGACGATTTGATGCGCGTGTCCATCACGTCGACCGAATAGATCTCATCGAGCGTCAGATGCGTGATGTAACCGACGAACATGAACGCGCCGGCGAGCCACGAAACGCCCTCCGGCTTGCCGAGCAGATACCGAAACACGATCGCCGTCGCGACTGACGAAAATACCGCCGCTAGGATCGAATGCCAGATCCCTCTGTGCACCGAGATACGATGGAAGATCGCGTGCAAGCCGTATCGAACGACGAGAAGCGTTCCGAGCCACAGCACCCAAAGCTCGGCAATGGAGAACTCCGTCGCCGCATTGAAGAGCACCGCGAATGAAAAGAAGATCGCAAGCCCCGCGAACATCGCCCGGCTCGGCCGCGAGTCCTTGAGATCGATGTCGGGCAGCACGGAACCGAGAACGCCGGCTAAAGTTACCGCGACGAGATTTTGCGGAGCGACGACGTCCGCCGCGAGGGTGAGGGTTGCAAGCGCGCCAGTTACAACGGTACCAATCGCGATGTGAGTGGTGAAATTCGCCATCGTTGCCACCAACCGCATTTGCCCGCTCGAAAACCGAGACGTATGGACTGGCTAGCGGCCCTCTCTTCGGCTAATGGAGCATCAGATTCGCACCGCCCCGACGAGGGCCTGATGCGGCACGGATGTGGATAAGCCGGCCGGGAGCACGGCCGGCTAAGGCCGAAACGATCCTTCCAATTGCGGCGCTGCGATTCGAGTATAAGACCTGGGCGCAGCCATCGACGACGGAACACCGCTTTTAATGTCCACCGCCACTGAAAACGAACACAGCAGGATCGCACGCGTAGCGGCGATCAATATCGGCGTCGCGCTGACCGTCGTGACCTTGAAATATATCGCCTACGCGGTTTCGGGATCGGTCGCCCTCTTCTCCGATGCGCTCGAAAGCATCGTCAACGTAATGACCGCCATCGCGGCCTTTAGCGCCATCCGCCTCAGTGCCAAACCGGCCGACGCCGATCATCCCTTCGGTCACTACAAGGCCGAATTCCTTGCGGCCATGTTCGAAGGCGCAATGATCGCCGTCGCCGCGGTTCTCATCATGATCAAGGCCTATTCTGGCTTGGTGAACGGCGTCGAGCTCGCGCACCCGGGCCTCGGCCTCGCAATCAACGTCCTCTCGACTGTGATAAACGCCGCTTGGGCTTGGGCGATGATCAAGTGGGGACGGAATTGGCGCTCGCCCGCGCTCGTGGCGGATGGCCAGCACTTGTTTACGGACGTCATCACGTCAGTCGGTGTCGTCATTGCCCTGATCGTTGCAATTCTGACGGGCTGGACGATCCTCGACCCATTGATCGCCGCCGTCGTCGCGACTCACATCCTCTTCATGGGCTACAACATCGCGACGGATTCCATGTCGCGATTGATGGATCAGGCGGCGAGCCCCGACATCGAGGGCCGCATCAGAGGCGTCATCGAAGCGAACGGCCACGGAGCGCTCGAAGCACACGACATTCGCACCCGCCAAGCCGGACGCGCCCTGTTCATTGAATTTCATCTCGTCGTGCCGGGCACGATGACTGTCGATGATGCTCACGTCATCTGCGACCGGCTCGAGAATTCAATCGAGCAGAGCATCGAAGGCTCTGAGGTCGTGATTCACGTCGAGCCGGAGTACAAGGCGAAGCCGGAGGAATCCGGCGCCGTACCGCTTTAGGCCCGCTCGGCCCAGAGATCGTACTCGTCAGCTTCGACGACCTTGCCGCGGATCATGTCCCCGGCTTTCAAATCGGCTTCGCCATTGAGAAACACGTTGCCGTCGATATCGGGCGCGTCCCACTTCGAACGGCCGATGGCGCCGTCTTCGTCGACTTCATCGATGATGATGTCGATCGTCGATCCGACCTTTGCTCGCAGTATCTCGCTGCTGACGTCCTTCTGAGCGGCCATGAAGCGGTGCCAGCGCTCCTCTTTCACCTCTTCCGGAACCGCACCCTCGATCGCGTTGGCCGTCGCACCCTGCACGGCTTCATACTTGAAGCAGCCGGCGCGGTTGATCTTGGCTTCCTTCAGCCAGCTGAGCAGGAATTGAAAATCTTCCTCTGTCTCGCCCGGGAACCCGACGATGAACGTCGAACGAATGGCGAGATCCGGGCAGACGTCACGCCAGCGGCGAATACGTTCGGCCGTCTTCTCCTGCGACGCAGGCCGCCGCATCGCCTTCAGGACCGACGGAGAGGCATGCTGAAACGGGATGTCGAGGTACGGCAGGATCTTGCCGTCCGCCATCAGCGGAATGACGTCGTCGACATGCGGATAGGGGTAAACGTAGTGCATCCGCACCCACGCGCCGAGATCGCCCAGCGCGCGCGACAAATCGAGAAAGCGCGCTTTGAGCGGACTGCCCTTCCATGGGCTCTCCGCGTATTTCAAATCGAGGCCGTATGCGCTCGTATCCTGGCTGATGACGAGCAGCTCTTTGACGCCGGCGCTGACGAGACGCTCGGCCTCGGTCATCACGTGGTTCGACGGCCGGCTCGCGAGATCACCTCTGAGCGACGGGATGATGCAGAACGTGCAGCGATTGTTGCAGCCTTCCGAAATCTTCAGATAGGCGTAATGGCGCGGCGTGAGCCTAAGCCCCTCGGGCGGCACGAGATCGAGAAACGGATCGTGCAGCGGCGGCACGGCGTCGTGCACGGCTTCAACGACCTGCTCGTATTGATGCGGCCCCGTCACCGCGAGAACACCCGGATGGGCCTCGCGAATCCGATCCTCTTCCACGCCGAAGCAGCCCGTCACGATCACCCGGCCATTGCCGTTCATCGCTTCGCCGATGGCGTCGAGACTTTCCTTTTTGGCTGAATCGAGAAAACCGCACGTGTTCACCACGACGACGTCGGCGCCGTCGTAATCGCGGGCTATCGAATAGCCTTCCGACCTGAGCTTGGTGATGATGCGTTCGCTGTCGACCAGGGCCTTCGGACACCCGAGCGATACAAACCCGACTTTGGGCGTGCGTGATTGCGGCTCGACCGCGCCATGCGCCAGCCGCCGCACCTTTGCACTTTCCTTTGCCTTGATCTTTACTGAGGGTCTCGCCATCTTCGCGCTTCTAGCCTTCGGGCCAGACAAGCGCAATCGCGACACTATGGCCATTATCCAAAGTTGAGCCCGTGACCGACCTCCAAGCCGATCAAGTTGCTTCCAAAACAGACGCTCCGCTCACCAATGCAAGGGCGGCGGCAAGGGCCTGGCTCGAAACCGGGCGTCCCGTTGCCATCGCGACGGTGATCGACACCTGGGGCTCGGCGCCCGTCCGCGCCGGCGGCCAAATGGCGATCGCCGATATCGACGAGTTTCAGGGCTCGGTTTCCGGAGGCTGCGTCGAAGCCGACGTCATCGCCGCGGGGATGGACGTCATTGAAACCGGCAAACCGGAGATTTTGAGCTTCGGCATCGCCGACGAGACCGCCTGGCGTGCTGGCCTCGCCTGCGGCGGCAAAATCCGCGTCTACGTTTCGCGGCTCGATCCGAACACCGACCTCGAATTCGTAAAACGATTGGACGAAGCCGCAGCCAACCGGCGCCCGGTGGTAATCACGACGCGTCTCTCGGATGGCGTCCGCGAAATCCACGATGGAACCGCAACGACGGACCCGTCGATTGCCGAAGCGATCCGCCGCGCTCACAGCGCCGTCGACAAGGCCGGCGAAACGTTTCTGCACGCGTTGACCCCACCGCCGCGCATCATCATCGTCGGCGCAACACACATCGCCCAGCATCTCGCGACCATGGCGACGGCAGCCGGGTACGACGTCAAGGTGATCGATCCGAGAACCGCGTTTGCAAGCCCCGCGCGTTTCGATCCCTCGCAGATCATCGCCGGATGGCCGGAAGAGTGTTTCAAGAAAATGACCGCCGATCCGTTCTCGGCAGTCGTGACGCTCACCCACGTCGATCATATCGATGATGAAGCTCTCACCATCGCGCTCAAATCGCCTTGCCGTTACATCGGCTCACTCGGCTCGCGCAAAACGCATGCAAAGCGCGTCGCACGTCTGCAGGCCGCCGGATTTACCGATGCCGACATCGCGCGCATCAATGCCCCCGTAGGTCTCGATATCGAGGCCGAGACGGCAGGAGAAATAGCGACCTCGATCCTGGCGCAGATCATCTCGGCATTCCGGAAAGCGCCGGAGTGAAGCTCGCTGCGGTCATTCTCGCCGCCGGAAGCTCGTCGCGCTTCGAGAATGGTCACAAACTACTCGTGGAGATCGACGGCGTCTCGATGGTCAGGCGCGTCTGTTCTGCGCTCGCGCAATCGAAAATCGACGACATCGTTTTAGTGACCGGCGCGACTGACGACAGAGTTGCAAAGGCAGCGGGCGAAGGCCGTTGGCGGATCGTCGAAAACCCCGACTCTCGCGAAGGCCTTTCCACATCACTTCGCACCGGCCTTCGCAATATCGATCGGACAGCCGTTGGACTTCTCGTCGCGCTCGCCGACATGCCGGGAATATCGAGCGCACTGGTCGATAGATTGGTGTCGGCTTTCGAGATCAACCCTGATGCAATCGTCTTTCCCGCGTCGCCGGACGGCCGCAGGGGCCATCCGATCATCTGGCCCCGATCACTGTTTGCGGCACTCGAAATGGTATCGGGCGACTCGGGCGGCCGATCAGTAGTCGCGGCTCATCAAGATCTCTGGCATCCGGTCGCGTGCGATGACCCGGGCGCCTTCGCCGACATCGATACGCGTGCGGATCTCGAAACGTTTATCGCTCCGGATCAGCCGACGCGCCGCAAGTGATTGTCGAACGAGATGTCCTGAAGCTCGTGCTCGGTGATGGTCGAAGCGCGCGCCGTTTCGTAACGCACGACGCCGAAACCCGATGACGCCGCGAAATCTTGCTGGCCCTCGGGCGCGATTCCGCACACGTCCTTCAAGTTGCTCTGCCCGACGACGGTCGCAGTCGTCGTGTCGACGTAGAGCACATGCCCGGCTTTCGGAGCGCTGGCCGCGATGTAGCGACCGTCGGCGCTAACCGCCATCGCGCCGATATATCCCTTGAGATCGCTGCCGCCCTTGGCCTGCGGCTCGATGAGCTTCAACGCCCGATCCACGCCTGCACTGCCGACGAGCTGCGGCGTCTCGCTCGGGCTGCCTTCCCATTGGGCGCCAAACCACACGAGGCCCGTCGCGTCCTGCGTGACGTGACGAATGGAAAGCGATTTGAGATCGCCCGTCATCGTGTGCTTGGCGATGAGCTTCCCGCTTTCGCGATCAACGAACGCGAGCGACGGCTCCATCGTATCGACGTTGAGATTCTCGCGCCCGGCGTCCGGCACGGTGTCGAGGCCGCCATTCCCGACGGCAATCGTCTTGCCGTCCGCCAGCAACATGATCTCGTGCGGCCCCGTACCGTAGCTCGGATGCTCGCCGATTTTCTTGAAGCCCGAAGCGACGTCGTAGATGCCGATCACGCCGTCGCCGCTGTCGATGTCGTTTTCGGAAGCGTAGAGCGCCCGGCCGTCCTGCGAGAAGCTGCCATGACCGAAATAATGCCGGTTCTCGCCGGGGGTGAAGACAACCGGCTGCTGCGTCGTTTCCAAATCGAAAGCGACCGCGAAGGCTCCCGGCCGCCGCGCAAAGACCGCAACCCTGTTCGAGGGCCGGTGAATGGCGATGTCATGCCCACGGCCCGAGAGCGCAACGTCCCTCAGAACGGATCCGTCGGCACGAAGAAGAAGAACCGTATGCGAGCCGTCCGCGCGACGCGCGGCGGTCACGTAGGCGATATCGTTTGCGCCCATTGCGAACGCGCCGCGCATCGGCGCCGCGCCGACGAACGCGAGCGTGCCGAGCAATAACGATCTGCGGTCAATCGCCATCGAGCTCATTGAACCCCACAGTCAGCTTCGCTGCCACCGACAGCCTGTTGGACACCATGTTGCGAAGGCCGTTTGCCCGATCGAAAAGCTCACGCGGCGTCGGAGAATCGTCGCGTTGCGCATGCGATGCATGACCGCCTGCGCCGTCGCTCGCCTCGAGCGCGCGCCACGTTCCGGCAACCCAATCCTTCATCCAGCGCCTCTCGGGCGGCAGATAGCTTTCGAGCTGCAAAGCGTCGTAGAGCTGGTGCAGCGACGCGATGCTCGCGGCATAAAACGGCTTCTGAAGACCCGATTTGTCGTACGGCGGCTTGAGCCGGATCTTGGGATCGATCTGCGGTTTGATCTGCAAATCCGCCGTCAACGACAGCCCGACGATCAACGCCTTGACGACCTCGACCGCAGCCTCGCTCTCATTCTTGTAAGTATCGTTCTCGGGCCCTGGATGAAGCATCTTGTCGGCCCAGCCGCCCGGCTTTTCCCACCCCGTAGCAACTTCATCCGTGAGGCGAACGATGTTCCGGGCTATCGCCCCGGCGACGACGCAACGATAGCGCGCAGCCTCATCGGGCCCGAGCGGTACGTCTTTATCCTGTATCAGATATTCAAGTGCGCCGAGCCCCTGCACGGCCGCGCTCTGCTTCGCGAGCGCCCCAGGCTGCGCAATTGCTTCATCCCGCGCAGTCAGGATGAGGCGCATCTGCCGCCCGAGAAAACCACGCGGGTCGGGCCAGAATGAAATCTGCTCGCGACGGCCTTTCTCGAGCATCGGCCCGAAGCGAAGAAAATCGATGCCCGCGTACGCTTCAACCACTTTCGCAAATTGCTGCGAAAGCAGCTGCCGCGATTCCGCCGACCCGCTTTTGCAAACGTTTTCGACAGCTGCCGGCAAAGGCTCCACGGCAACCTTCAGAGCGTCGATGTGCGGAATGATGTGCCGCTCGATAGCCGCCTTCACCATCCCCGCGTGGCTGACTGGTTCGTTCGCCGCGACACCGGCAGCTTGGCTAATCAATGCAAGGATCGAGAACCCGACCAGCATCACTCTATGTACCATCATAACCCATTCACATATTCGACGAGCTGCTTCTTGTCGTCAGGCGAGAGCGCCTCGAAAAGATTGCGGCTGCGCTCAGCCTCGCCGCGATGCTTGCCAATCGCTTCCTCGACGGTCTCCGCCGACCCGTCGTGAAGAAAACGCCGCTGTTCCGAAGGTAAGCGGTGACCGATAAGCGGTGCGGTTCGCCATTCCGACGATTTCACCCCCGGCTCTCCGACACCGTCGTCGAGCGCTGGACCCATATCGTGAAGAAGCAGATCGGTGAAGGCCGGAATTTGCCGCCCATCGCGCGTGGCGAGCGTCGGCACATGACAACCGGCGCAACCGCTCGCCGCAAAAACCGCTTGGCCCTCCGAAGGATCAGCCTCAGCCGGCACACGCAGTGTTTTCAAGTAGCTCTCGACCATTCTAAGCATCACGGACGAGAGTTCTCGCCCCTCGAACTCCGGGCTCTCGCCGTTGGGCGCCGCCAGGCACGCGGTTTCGAGCTTGGTGCAATCGCCATAGGGAAACGGCATAGCCGGACTGGACATGCCAATGTCGATTGCGAAGGCATGCGCGACTTGTTCGTCGAGCGTCACGTGCCCCGCTTTCCAGCCGTATCGCCCAATCCCCCGTGGCGTGACGTTCGCACGCCCCTTGATGCCGTCGCCGTTACGATCGCCGGGATCGGCACGCTTCAAAATCTCTTCGTCCGCAACATCGTCGAACGCCGCCCTGCCAAACAGCGGTGGCGCGAGCCGAACGCCCGCGTGCACGCCGGTAGCGAGCGCCGGACCTTCCAAGTTGTATTTGAGATAAGGAAGAAAGCGCGCCTGCCCCTCCGGCATCAATCCGGGCACGGCATTGGTTTGCAGTTGCAGCCCGTAATAGGGATCGGTCGCCCCACCGGCATTCCCGAAACGCACGACGGCACCCGAAATATCGGCCTTACCGTCGTCGCGCGTCACGACGCGCGCGCCTTCGCCGCGCGAATGGCAGCCGGTGCAGGATCGCGACGAGAAAAGCGGCCCCAATCCGTCGGTGGCTTTGGTCGAGGCCGGCCCTGGAATCCATTGACGGTCAAACAGCGCCTTGCCGACAGCCGCATCGAGCTCGCCGGCACGAAGCGCATCCGTCGGCACAATGGCGAAAAAGAAAAGCGTAAGCGCGACACGCATGCGGGCCTTCACACGACCTCGATGTAGCCCATCATGCCGGCTTCTTGATGTTCGAGAATATGGCAATGGAACATCCATTTTCCGGGATCGCCCGCAACGAGACCGACCTCGATGCGCTCATTCGGGAGCAGGAGCACCGTATCGCAGCGAACACGCGGAATACGACGCACGCTCGAATTCAATACTTCGAATGTGTGCCCGTGAATATGGATCGGATGCGCCCGCGGCGTCGTGTTCTTCAACTCGAAAATATAGCTCTGACCCGCCTTGAGAACGGCGATCGGAGGCCCGAGATCCTTATGTTCGTGTCCCGGCCAAGCCTGCTTGTTGATCGCCCAGAACGTATGCTTCGCGAGGCACAGCGGCCCGATCTCAATGCCTGAATTAGCTACGCTTTCCGCAAGCGCAGCGCCCGTCGGCGTAGCGGAAAATTCAATCGGTATGTGCTGGGCATTCGCCTCGTCGAGTTTCGCGAACGGCATGACCTTGAGGGGCGTCGCCTTGAATTTGCCCTTGCGCTTTGCCGGCCCCTCGGACTTGAACTCCGCCAGAACGAACGGCTCCTTCGAAAAATAATCGAAGAGCTTCACGGACTGGCCCCTGGGCGCCGTGCGCAGCAAGACGTCAAGACGCATGGCGGTACCCAACCGCCAGGATTCGAGCGGCATCGGCGGCACGCCGTTGCCGTCGACGGCGATGATTGCAGCTTCCGCGTTCTCGAACCCGATTTCGGATACGCGCATCGGATCGAGATTGTAAAAGCGAATGCGGACATTGGCCGACGATGGCACGGTGAAGACCGGAGATTTCTCGCCGTTGACGGACCGGACGGTTCCGGCTGTGCCGCTGCGCGCTGCGCCCTGGTCCGTCGTGAATGGCAGGAACGTACCGTCAGGGCCGATGCGCCAATCCTTCATCAGCAGCACGTATTCCGCGTCCGGCGGCGTGATCTCGTCGCCCTCGACGATCAGCACACCAACCAAACCTCGTCCGAAATGCTCGGTCGAATTGCAGTGCGTGTGAAAGAAGAACGAGCCCGTGTCCGGCGGCACGAAGGAATAGCGGCCTTCGGCGCCCCGCGGGATGGGCTGCTGCGTCATGTACGGGACGCCGTCTTGATCGTTTGGAATGCGCAGGCCGTGCCAATGGATCGACGCGACTTCGCCCGCAACCGGCAGGTTGTTTTTGAAAACCGTGTCGAACCGCTCACCGAGCTTGAGGCGCACGATCGGAAAGGTCGTGCCCTCCTCGAACGTCCACAACGGCAGCGTCTTGCCATCGAAACACGGCAACGCCGTCGGCCGCTCGGCAAGATCGAAAGTCACGGCTTTCACGCCGTTCGCGATGGGCTTCGCGATAACTTCGGGCGCCGCGGCCGCCTTGGCCTTGGTTTTGGCTTCGACTGTTCTCGCGACGCCGAGAAAACCCGCGGCGGCGCTTGCCGAAAAAGCCGCCGCACCAGCGATGAGATCTCTGCGTGTCACCATGCGAAGACCTCATCTGGAGCAACGGCGTTGGTTACAAGGTAGGCCAATTACTTCGCCCCGGCGACCTTGGACGGATCATCGAGGCTGTCCGAACCTTCGATCTTCACCTTGAGGTTCAGCGCTGCAACGACTGCCTCGATGGCACGCGCCTGGGCGACAAGAGCATCGACGGCATCGAGAATGAGCTTGTTGCCTTCGTCGTTACCGGCGGCCAGCATCTGGTCGTACATCATTTCGCCGGAATCGGCCTTCGTTTTGATGGCATTCATCTTTTCGAGCGTGGTGGCCATCGCTTCGTCGACGCGCTTTGCGGCATCTGGCGCCTTCTCGCGCGCAAGTTCCGCGATGCTCGGACCGCTGATCGGGGTGACGCCGTCGTATTTGCCATTCCAGATCTCGGTCATTCCGACTTCGTCGTAATAGTGGCTGTTGTGCGTGTTGTTCGAGAAGCAATCGTGCGCCTCTTCAGGATCGTGCAGCAGCACGCCGAGCTTCATGCGCTCGCCCGCGAGTTCGCCATATGAAAGCGATCCGATCCCCGTCAAAATCGTCGACAGCTGCGCGCTCTCGTCGAGACCGGCGAGAGCCTTGCGCGCGGCGCCATCCGGCTTCCAATTTCCGGTCATCTCTGTGAGATCATCGACGAGCAGACCCGACGCCGCCTTCAGATAGGCACGGCGGCGATCGCAATTTTTGTGCGTGCAGTTCTTGAGATCGAAGTCGCTGGCTGCCCGTTCGCCCGATTTGACGCCGGGCTTGTGCAGGTTCTGTCCCCACAGCAAGAACTCGATCGCGTGATATCCCGTCCCGACATTCGTCTCGACATCGAGCGCGCTGTTGAGCTTGGCGATGACCTTCTTGTCAATCTTCGACGCGTCGAGAATTTTCGGTCCGAGGCGGATCTTCTTGTTGGCGATGATATTCGCCGTGTAGAGAGGGTTCTCTTCCTTGGTGTCGCCGTAGCTCGCCTTGTCGACGTAGTCGATCAAGCCTTCATCGAGCGGCCACGAGTTCACGTTGCCTTCCCAATCGTCGACGATCTTGTTGCCGAAACGAAAGCCTTCCGTCTGCATGTAGGGAACGCGCGAAGCTTTCCACGCCTCTCGTGCAGCCTGCAGGGTCTCCGCATTCGGCTTAGCCAACAGCGCGTCGATCGATTTATCGAGATCCTTGGCCTTCGCCAGGGCATCGCCGTACATCGCATGAGCAACATCGCCGTAATTCTTCATGATGTCTTTGGTCGCGGGCGCCGCGAAAGCGGGGGCTCCCGTCATCAGAACCGCCGCCAGCGCTAATTGAGTTGCGCAGGCCCATGCGAACGCCTTTTTCGACATCTCGGTCTCCGTAGCTGCTAGGTTTCGACGGCACTAAATAAGTGCGGGATCACCGGATCCAGTTATTATTGACGGCGTAGGTATAGAATGCGGGTTGACCTGACTGTCAAGTGAACTCGGATCGGTGCCGCCCCTTGCCACGCCGATAAGATTTGTGAAACAAGCAAGTCACGGACATTTGAGCCACGGCCGCGCGGCACCGGGTAAATAAAAGATGCGCTTGACGAAGCAAACCGGCCACGCAATCCGCATCCTGATCGATTGCGCGCTTGCCGGAGATCAATTGATAAAGGTCGCCGATATCTCCGATCGGCTCGGCGTGACCAAGCAGAACGTCTTTAAAATTGTCCACATCCTCTCGCACGCCGGGTTTCTCGCGGCGGTCAGGGGCCCGAACGGCGGCGTCAGGCTCGCCAAGCCGGCCACGTCGATCAAGATCGGAGACGTTGTCCGCGCCATTGAAGTAACTCGAGTACAAGTCGAGGCCGGCAATGATCCGACGTCGAACGATACCGACCCCGGCAATATCAACGCGATGTTCGACGATGCTCTGACGGCGTTCATCACCGTGCTTGATCAGCACACGCTTGCCGAACTCGCGGTTCGATCGCCTATGGGATTGAAACAGATCGAAGAGCCCGGCGAGAATGATCACGGTAGCAGCAAGGCACGGAGCAAAAAGCCCGCGGCTCGCGGTTCTCGGCGAAGTTGACCCTTGCTGACTAGCTTATCGCGCTCATCCGGATTACTTGCACGGACCATGACCCGTGACACCATCCGCTTGCCTTTCGCGGCGCTTGCCGCAGTGGCGCTTCTGGCGCTCATTCCTACGTGGATTTGGGTAAGCAATCCGCTACGCGCCTTCATTTTCTTAGGCGCCGGCCTGCTCGCTGGAATTGCCGGGCTCTTGGCTTGGCCGCGCACCGCACTCGATCAAAAAGCAAGTGAAATGGCTGGAATTAGCTCGAATTCCGACACGATGCTCACGTGGACAGATCTTGCTGCGGCAATACCCGATCCTGCGATCATCCTCGATCAGACATCCGTCATTCTGAATTATAACCAAGCCGCGTTGAAGCTTTTCGACAGGCTGAGACAGGGCGTGCCTCTCGAGCACGTCGACCGCGACCCCGAACTCATCGCAGCTGTTTCAGGAGCCTTTGAAAGCAGCGAAAAAAAAACGGCGCGTCTCCTTCCCCGCGGCGGCCTCGGACAACGCCTCATCGCGACCGTGACGCCGCTGGGCCGGAGCAATCAGCATGGACCTCTTGCAGCTCTGATTACGATCCAAGATGAATCCCAGCATCATCGCCTGCTCGAGATGCGCACCGATTTCATTGCCAACGCGAGTCATGAACTGCGCACGCCGCTCGCATCCGTACGAGGCTTCATCGAAACGCTCCAGGGACCGGCGCGAAACGACGAAGCGGCCCGCGAGCGCTTCCTCGCCATCATGGCGGACCAGGCCGAGCGGATGACACGCCTCATCGACGATCTGCTTTTGCTCAGCCGTGTTGAAGAGAAAGCCAACCTGAAGCCGACGGGCCGCGTCGATCTCAACGATCTGATGGAAGACGTCGTGCGATCAATGGCGCCATTTGCACAGGAACGGAGCATTACGATCAGTGTAGAACCCTTGCCCACCCCATTGGTGGCGATGGGCGACCGCGACGAACTCTTTCAGGTCTTTCACAACCTCGTCGAAAACGCCGTCAAATACGGCCGCGACGGCGGCACGGTAAAAATCGCGCTGAAGAAGAAAACGAGCGTCCATGACGAAAGCGCCGGGGCTCGTGCGTTCGTTTCGATCACCGACGACGGCCCGGGCATCGCGCCTGAGCATTTACCAAGGCTGACGGAGCGCTTCTATCGTGTCAGCACCGAGCACAGCCGCCGCATCGGCGGCACGGGCCTCGGCCTCGCCATCGTGAAGCATGTCCTGAACCGCCACGAAGGCGAACTTTCGGTCCAATCCGTTGTTGGCCAGGGGACCACATTTGACGTGGTTTTACCGGCCTACAAATAAAATACATATAAAACAGATATTTGCACTGTCACAAATCGATTGCGTCCCATCGCTAGAAGAGTGCAGCGACGGATGACGGCATTCGAAAGCGGCCGCTAAGCGGCTCACTCTCATGAAGGCCACGTTTGTCGCAATGCGCGCCTTGGGGAAGGCCGCGGAGGATTCGGTAACAGCATGTCAGCATGACAAGCCGGAGCCGCCCGATGAGACCCATCACTGCTACTGTATGAAATGTAGGCGACGCCAAGAATGCTTACCAAATTCAAGGCGTTAACGTTTCACATGGCCGTGACCTTACTGGACTAGAGAGTGCGGGCCGAGCTCAGCTCGGCGATGGAGTGGCGAGGGCTTGAACGCCCCCCGTTCAACAAGGAGACCACAGTGAAACAGTCTTTTCTGGCGTTATTTGCGGCGTTCGCGGCAACTGCTGCCGTAACCGCTGCGGCCTCGGCAGCGGATCTTTCCGGCGCGGGCGCGACCTTCCCGTATCCGATCTACGCAAAGTGGGCTGACACCTACAAGAAAGAGACGAACGTCGGGCTGAACTATCAGTCGATCGGTTCGGGCGGCGGCATCAAGCAGATCCAAGCCAACACGGTTACCTTCGGTGCAACCGACAAGCCCCTCTCGGGCGAAGACCTCGAGAAGAGCGGCCTCATCCAGTTCCCGACCGTCATGGGCGGCATCGTTCCGGTTGTGAACGTTGAAGGCATCAAGCCGGGCGAACTCGTATTCGACGGCCCGACGCTTGCAAAAATCTATCTCGGCGAAATCACCGCCTGGAACGACCCGGCAATCCAGAAGCTGAACCCCGGCCTGAAGCTTCCTTCGGACGCCATCGCCGCCGTTTTCCGCTCTGACGGATCCGGCACGACGTTCGTCTGGACGAACTACCTCTCGAAGGTCAGCGCTGACTTCAAGTCGAAGATCGGCTCCAACACGTCGGTTCAGTTCCCGGTCGGCCTCGGCGCCAAGGGCAACGAAGGCGTCGCCAACAACGTGATGCAGACGAAGGGTTCGATTGGCTACGTCGAATACGCCTACGCCAAGCAGAACAAGATGTCCTACACCAAAATGATCAATAAGGACGGCAAGACGGTTGCTCCCGTCATCTCGTCCTTCCAGGCCGCCGCTGCCGGCGCAGACTGGTCTTCGGCTCCTGGCATGGGCGTGATCCTCACGGAGCAGGCTGGCGCCGAATCCTGGCCGATCACGAACCCGACCTTCATCCTTATCCACAAGAAGCCGACGGACGTCACAGCCGTTAAAGAAGCCCTCAAGTTCTTCAACTGGGCCTATGCCAACGGCGGCAAAGAAGCCGAAGCGCTTGATTACGTGCCCCTGCCCGACAGCGTCGTAGCTCTCGTCAAGAAGAGCTGGGAAGGTGTCGTCGGCGAGGACAACAAGCCGGTCTTCTCGAACTAATCTATCGGACGACGAGAAGCGCCAATACGGCGCTTCTCGATCCGTTTATAACGCAGACGTCATTCTTCAGTCTGGAGCGATATCTTGACCTTCATGGCAGACGTTCATTCTAATGCGGCGGCTGCAGCCGTAGCACGGCGCAAAGTTCTCGAACGTCTTCGCATGACAGACGGAATTTTCCGCGGTTTGACCCTCTCCTCCGCGTATTTCGTCCTGATCCTTCTAGGTGCGATCTTCGCTTCACTCGTCGTCGGTGGCTACCTCGCATTCAAGACCTTCGGCTTCAGCTTCCTGACGACCGAAGTCTGGAACCCGGTCACCGAGCAATTCGGCGCTCTCGCCGCGATCTACGGAACGCTCATCACGTCCGCGATCGCGATGCTCGTCGCCGTACCGATCAGCATCGGTATCGCGGTATTTCTGACAGAGCTTTGCCCTTTGCCTCTGCGCCGCCCGATCGGCATCGCGATCGAGCTTCTCGCCGGCGTTCCGAGCATCATCTACGGTATCTGGGGCTTGTTCTTCTTCGCGCCCGTGATCCAGCAATACGTCCAGCCGGAATTGATCGCGGCGTTCAAGGACGTACCCGTCCTCAATCAACTGTTCGCCGGCCCGCCCTATGGCATCGGCATTCTGACGTCCGGCCTGATCCTCGCGATGATGGTTCTGCCGTTCGTAACGGCCGTCTGCCGCGACGTCTTCGAAACCGTCCCGCCGGTCCTGAAGGAAGCGGCGTACGGCATGGGCTGGACGACCCGCGAGGTCGTACGCAACGTCGTAATCCCATACACGCGCGTCGGCATCATCGGCGGCGTGATGCTCGGCCTCGGCCGCGCACTCGGCGAAACCATGGCTGTCACCTTCGTCATTGGTAACGCGCACCGGATCTCCGCTTCGATCTTGGCACCGGGAACGACGATCTCGGCGACGATCGCGAACGAATTCACCGAAGCGGTCGGCGACATCTACACTTCGTCCCTGATCGCCCTCGGCCTCATCCTCTTCTTCATCACGTTTGTCGTCTTGGCTCTCGCGCGCCTCATGTTGATGCGCATCGAGAAGAAGGCGGGAGCATAAACATGGCCTTGGATCTCGCGAAATACCGCAGGCGCCGCATCAGAAGCACGATCACGGTGGCACTCTGCTGGGCGGCCTCGGCCCTCGGCTTGACCATTCTCGCCGTCATTCTGGCGACGCTGCTTTACAAAGGCCTAGCCGGTCTCAACCCGAAGGTCTTCACCGAAATGACGCCGCCGCCGGGCAGCGATGGCGGCCTTCTCAACGCCATCGCCGGAAGCCTCGTCATGACGATCACCGGCGTTGTCGTCGGCACGCCTATCGGCATTCTTGCGGGCACCTACCTTGCGGAATACGGCCGCTACAGCAAGGTTTCGTCGGTGATCCGCTTCATCAACGACATTCTTCTGAGCGCACCATCCATCGTAACCGGCCTCTTCGTTTACGAACTGCTGGTACGCCCGATGGGTCACTTCTCCGCATTCGCCGGCGCAGCCGCCCTCGCCGTGCTCGTCATCCCGACAGTCGTTCGCACCACCGAGAACATGCTTCTTCTGGTGCCGAACCAGCTTCGGGAAGCATCCTCGGCGCTCGGATTGCCCCAGTCTCTCGTCATCCGTAAGATTGCCTACAAGGCCGCTCGGGCCGGAATGATCACCGGCGTGCTCTTGGCGATCGCACGAGTTAGCGGAGAAACGGCGCCGCTGTTGTTCACCTCATTGAACAACCAGTTCTGGAGCACCAATCTCAACGCTCCAATGGCAAGCTTGCCCGTCGTGATCTTCCAATACGCTCTCAGCCCCTACGAGGACTGGCAGCGTCTCGCTTGGACAGGCGCACTACTCATCACCGCGGCTGTGCTCACGCTCAGCATCGCAGCACGTTGGTTAAGCTCTTCGAGGACGTCGCAATGAACTTAATGTCAAAAGACGTGGACACCGATCTCTCGGAAAAGATTTCGATCCGGAACCTGAAGTTCTTTTACGGATCGTCCCTCGCCCTGAAGAGCATCTCGTTGCCGCTTTATGAGCGTCAAGTAACGGCCTTCATCGGTCCGTCCGGTTGCGGCAAGTCTACGCTGCTCCGCGTGATGAACCGTATGTACGACCTCTACCCGAACCAGCGGGCCGAGGGCGAGGTGATGTTCGATGGCGAGAACATTCTCGACATGAAGGACCTTAACCTTCTCCGCTCGCGCATTGGCATGGTGTTCCAGAAGCCGACGCCGTTCCCAATGACGATTTACGAAAACATCGCGTTCGGCATCCGTCTTTACGAGCGCTTGCCGAAATCGGAAGTCGATGCGCGCGTCGAATCCGCGCTCGAGAAGGCAGCACTTTGGAAAGAAGTGAAGGACAAGCTTCAATCGAGCGGCCTCAGCCTTTCAGGCGGCCAGCAGCAGCGCCTTTGCATCGCTCGCACAGTTGCCATCCGTCCCGAAGTCATTCTCTTCGACGAGCCATGCTCTGCGCTCGACCCGATCTCCACGGCGAAGATCGAAGAGCTGATCGATGATCTGAAGAACGAGTTCACGATCGCCATCGTCACGCACAACATGCAGCAGGCTGCCCGAGTCTCGCAGCGCACCGCGTTCATGTATCTCGGCGAGCTCATCGAATTCGGCATCACCCAGAAGATTTTCACGAACCCGACAGACAAGCGGACGCAGGACTACATCACCGGCCGCTTCGGATAGGGCGTGCTCGGATAGTACGCGGCGACCAGTCAAAATCTGACTTTAGGAATTGAGACCATGAACGAACATACCGTGAAGTCATACGAAGACGAGTTGAGGCTCCTCGATCGCCGCATCGCGCAGATGGGCGGCTATGCCGAGAAGCTTCTCGTCCAGGCCATGGATGCCCTCGAGCGTCGCGATCCGAAGCTTGCGGAGAAAGCTGTCGCCGACGACGTCATGGTCGATCAGCTCGAACGCGAGTTGCAGGAACAGGTGATCGTGATGATCGCCCGGCGCCAGCCGCTTGCGAACGATCTCCGTCACATCATGACGGTCATCAAGATCGCGGGCGATCTCGAACGTATCGGCGATCTTGCCAAGAACATCGCCAAGCGCGCGCTCGCCATTGCCGGCGAAACCTATCCCAAGCCGCTGATGACCGGCATGCGCCACATGACCGAGATGGTGCAGCAGCAGCTCAAGGACGTCCTCGATGCGCTTACGACCCTCGACGCCGAAAAGGCGATGCAGGTCTGGCGCGACGATCAGCAGGTCGATGCGATGTACAATTCTCTGTTCCGCGAACTTCTGACCTACATGATGGAAGATCCGCGCAACATCGGCATCTGCACGCACTTCCTGTTCGGCGCCAAAAACATCGAACGCATCGGCGACCATACGACCAACATCGCCGAGAACGTCTACTACCTCGTTCACGGCGTTCCCATCGCAGACGACCGGCCGAAGGGCGACGAGACGTCGTCGACGCTGATAACGCCGCGTCAATGACCGAAAGATTTTGAAGGAACACTGACGAAACGCCATGCCAGCTAAGATCATCGTCGTCGAAGACGAATCGCCTCTTGCAGAGCTGCTGAAATACAATCTTCAATCCGAAGGCTATGACGTCGTGCATGCCGCGGATGGAGAGGAAGCGGAGCTGCTTCTGTCGGAGCAAAGTTTCGACCTCGCGATACTCGACTGGATGATCCCCAAGATCTCCGGCATCGAGCTCTGCCGGCGCCTTCGCAACCGGAGCGAGACGCAAAGCCTGCCGATCATCTTGCTCACCGCTCGCGGCGAAGAAACCGACCGCATCCGCGGTCTGACGACAGGCGCCGACGATTACGTGACGAAGCCGTTCTCCGTTCAGGAGTTGATGGCGAGGATCAAGGCTCTGCTTCGGCGCGCGTCGCCGGAGCGGATGAGCGACATCCTCGTCTCCGGCGAGATCACGATGGATCGCGGCGCGCACAAAGTGACGCGTGGCCCCCGCGAAGTTCGCCTTGGCCCGACAGAATACCGGATGCTCGAAGTGTTCATGGAAAGCCCGCGCCGCGTGCTGTCGCGCAGCCAGTTGCTCGACCGCGTCTGGGGTCAGTCCTCGGAGGTCGACGAGCGGACGGTCGATGTTCACATCGGTCGCCTCCGGAAGTCGCTGATCCGTGGCAACGAAAGCGATCCGATCCGCACTGTACGCGGCGCCGGATACGTATTCGACGGCCGCGAAGCGGAAGCCCAAGCCCAATAGCGAACTGGGCAACGGGCTCCGCAATCTCCTCAGTTAGCCCTTGCCGTTCAGGCAGCTCGCGACATTGTGGGCCAAGCCGCGCATGAGCTCGAAATAGAGACCGGGGCCGGGCGACAGCATTTGGCCCTCGGCGTCGATCGTACCGGAGCGTGCATTCGTTCCCTCAGTCACGGCCGCCACGAGGTTTGGCTGAAAGCTCGGTTCGGTGAAGACGCAAACGGCGCCAAGAGACGACAGCTTGCGCCGAACTTCCGTCAAGCGCTTGGCGCTTGGGGGCACGTCGGGACTGACGGTGATCGACCCCGCGGCGCTCTGCCCGAAGTGGTTCTCGAAATACTGTGTCGCGTCGTGAAATACGATGAACGGCTTGCCCTTCGAGCCGTTGAGTTCCGTCGTAAGCTCGCCATCGAGCGCGTCGATATCGGCAATGAGAGACGCCGTATTGGCTTTGATCTTTTCGGCTTGCTCAGGGTATCGCGCCTCGAGGACCTTCGCGACATCGGCAGCGATCGCCTTGGCATTCTGCGGATCGAGCCAGATGTGCCCATCCTTGCCATCCTCGTCATGATCGTCGTCGTGCTCGTCTGCAGCACCTGAATGCGCGTCCGCTTCGGCCGCCGCCTCCTCATGCCCGTGATCGTGCTTTTCGAACGTGCCGCCTTTGCGCTGATCGAGAAGCTTGACGCCGTCCGCACCAGCCAGCGTCAACACCGTGACGTTCGCGGGCAGAGATGTCACGATTTTCCGCGTGAAGGGTTCGAGTTGATCGGAAACCCGAACGAACACATCTGCATCGTGGATGGCCCGCGCTGTCGACGGCTTCAGCGTAAACGTATGAGGCGAAGCAGAACCCTCGACGATCAGCAGGGGCTCGCCGACACCCTCCATGACCCGGCTGACGAGGGAATGAATGGGCTTCGTCGTGACGACGACTTTCGGCGCCTCTGCGGCTCCAGCGCCCGCCACTGAGAATTGCGTCAAAGCAAAGAAAAGCACCGAATACCGCACCGCCGGCCCCATCATGCCCCATCTCCGTTGGACTAAAGCGTATGTTATAACAACCATTCGAGACGTCGCGCAACTGGCACCGCAAGTCTCTTAGGCGGTTCGACCGATCAAGGGCGTCGCAATCTCGCCATGTTAAATGTGCGTCGGTAGCTGTCGCCGAAGAGATTCCCATCGCACGAAAGGTCTGAGCTCAGCGTGCTCGAAATCAACAAGACATACCGCCACTTGGCTTTGATCTTCATTTCCATGTTGGCCATCGTCATCCCCGCATCCGCCCATCCGCATATGTGGGTCACATACGTATTGACCGTGGACTACGACAAAGGCGCCGTCAGCGGCGTCGATCACGCGTGGACTTTCGACGACTCCTACACGGCAATGGCCCTCGAAGGGCTCGATACGAACAACGACGGCAAGTATGACCAGCACGAACTAGCCGAGCTTTTGAAGGTCAACATGGATGGCCTGAAAGAGTTCAACTACTTCACGCTGACGAAACTCGGAGAGGAGCAGCTCGAATTCTCGCCCCCGACTGACGCTCGTCTCGAATATACGAACGGCGTGTTGCGCCTCTACTTTCATTTGCCGCTCGCCAAGCCCGTGCCAGCCGATGCCGAGGGGCTGACGTTTGCCGTCTTCGATCCGTCCTACTTCATCGACTTCCAGCCCGAGAAGACGGACGCCGTAAAACTTGCGGCAGCGCCCGAGGGCTGCTCGGCGACTCTTATCGATCCCGACGCGGAGAAACAGGACGCCCAGGCGAAGAAGCTCGGCGACGCTATGGCCCAGCAATTCGGCGCAGCCTCCGTCGGCTTCGGGTCCTACAAGACGGTTGCCGTGACCTGCAAAAAGTCCTGAACGCGGCCTCACCAAGCGACGTTTCGATTTGCGACAGGAATTAACTAGCTCTTCATTTTTCGAGGGTGGCTGGCGGCGTTTGAATTAAATTCGACGAGTTCCTTGCGAGCTCGAGACAACGCCCATGCCGATGAAGATCCGAGTGATACTTTTCGCGTTGTTGATGCTGTCGCCCGTGGCGGCGTCACGCGCCGGGCTCGACACGGACACTGTGGTGAGCGCGGATAGAACGTTCGAACTCATCGTCGTCGAAGCCGAGGGCTGTATTTACTGCGAGATCTTCAGGCGCGACGTGCTTCCGGCCTATGAGACCTCCGAACAGGGGAAAAAGGTGCCCGTCCGCTTCGTCGACGTTAACGACGTCGACGCCGGCCACCTCGATTTCAATGCCTCGGTCGACATCGTGCCGACATTCGTGGTGGTAAAATCGCAGCACGAAGTGGGGCGTATTTCTGGCTATGTAGGCCCCGAGAACTTCTTCCATTCGATCAACTATCTGCTTGGCTCCGCGCCCTAAAAGCGAGCGAAATGCCGCCGGGACCGCTACCCGGTCCCGCAATTTGGGCGAACGGCGGCCGCGAGGCCCATTTTCTCCACTGCGAGACGCCGTAAACCCTTGTAAACTGGGCCTCGGTCCTGTACCGACGCGGTTTCCGTTTTCGGGGCTTTGGACGCCATTATGAGCCGGATCAGGCCGCAAGTCGGCATTATCATGGGAAGCCAGTCTGACTGGCCGACGATGCAGCTCACCGCTGACATTCTGACCGAACTTGGCGTCGCGTTCGAAACCAAGATCGTATCCGCGCATCGTACGCCAGAGCGGCTTTACAGCTACGCCAAGGGCGCGAAGGCTGCCGGCCTTAAAGTCATCATCGCAGGCGCCGGTGGCGCGGCCCATCTTCCGGGAATGACGGCCTCGATGACGCCGCTGCCCGTCCTCGGCGTGCCGATCGAATCGAAAGCGCTCAAAGGCCAGGACAGTCTCTATTCGATCGTCCAGATGCCGGCCGGCGTGCCGGTCGGTACGCTCGCCATCGGCGAAGCAGGTGCGAAGAACGCGGGGCTCTTGGCAGCTCAGATCCTGGCACTCTCCGATGCTGCTCTCGCCGAGCGCCTTGAAGCCTGGCGCAAGCAGCATTCAGCTGACGTCGCCGAAACGCCAGTACGGGTTTAATGACGACCACGATGACCGCATTCCCTCCCGGCTCGACAATCGGAATTCTCGGCGGCGGCCAGCTCGGCCGGATGCTCGCCTTGGCAGCCGCACGCCTTGGCCTCAAGTCGCACATCTACGCCCCCGAATCCGACAGTCCCGCATTCGACGTCGCGACCAAATACACGGTCGCCGCCTACGAGGACGAAGCGCGCCTCATTACCTTCGCCGAAGCCGTCGATGTGGCGACCTACGAATTCGAAAACATTCCGGTCAAAACCGTCGAGTTTCTCTCCGCGCGCATTCCCGTTCGCCCCGGCGCCAAAGCTTTGGCGTGCGCCCAGGACCGCATGAACGAGAAGTCGCTGGCGCGTGAGCTTGGCGCGATGACCGCCGAGTTCGCTGCAATCGATAGCCTCGACGATCTCACGAAGGTCCTCGACGGCGGCTTCCAGATTCCGTCCGTGCTGAAAACACGCCGGCTGGGTTACGACGGCAAGGGCCAGGCCAAGATCCTGAAACGCGAGGACGCGGGCGCGGCATGGACCGCCATGCACGGCCAGCCGTCGATCCTCGAGAGCTTCGTGACTTTCCGCGCCGAAGTTTCCGTCGTTGCGGCACGCGGCGTCGACGGAGCGTTCCGCGCCTTCGACGTAACCGAGAACGAACACCGCAATCACATTCTCCATCGCTCCGTCGCACCGGCTTCGGTTGCACCGGATACCGCGGCAGAGGCGATCGAAATCGCCCACAGGATCGCGGAGAAACTCGACTATATCGGCGTCTTCGCGATCGAGTTCTTCGTCGTGACGGAAAACGGGCGCGACCGCCTCTTCGTCAACGAGATGGCACCGCGCGTCCACAACTCCGGCCACTGGACGATGGACGGCGCGCTCACATCACAATTCGAGCAGCACATTCGCGCCGTCGCCGGATGGCCGCTTGGCGCGACGGCGCTGAATGCGCCCGCCGCCGAAATGATCAACCTGATCGGCGACGACATTCTTGCCTGGGAAAAGATCGCAGCCGAACCCGGCGCATTCTTCCACCATTACGGCAAGCGCGAAGCCCGGCCCGGCCGCAAGATGGGCCACGTCAATCGTCTGCTCGCGAAAAAGCCGAGCGCCTGACGCACATCCTGTCTCGCTGACGAGACGCGACGGCACATTCTCCAACACGTTCACAGCAAGCCCATTGAACCCGGCGTCTGCGCGCTTTGGGCGCCATAAAGTATGGCGCAGATTTACTATGTTCAGGAGATAGAGCAGCGCGCACTCCAGCGCGCTCGATGAATTCGAGAGAACAGAATGCCGATGACCAAATCTCTTTCGCGTCGGCAAGCTTTGACGGGCGTGCTCGCGGCGCCGGCCGCGTCCGCGATCATGGCAGGCTCCGCGTCTGCTGCGAGCGATACGCCGGCTGCGGCAGAGCAACCTCATGGCCAATGCGTGCTGCTGCCTCAAGCCGTCGAAGGTCCTTTCTACTTCGACCCCAAGCTCGTGCGATCCGATATTTCGGAAGGCCGTCCGGGCGCACCGCTTCGGCTTTCGCTTCGCGTCATCGAGGCTGGCCCCTGCACGCCGATCGCGAACGCACGCGTCGACGTTTGGCATGCAGACGCGACCGGTATCTATTCCGGATATTCGGGCCAAGGTGCATCGCGCGATATCTCGACGAAAGGCCAAACCTATCTGCGCGGTACGCAGATGACCGACGCCGACGGGCGCGTTTCATTCAACACGGTCTACCCCGGATGGTATCCGGGACGCACGCCCCACATCCACGTCAAGGTCTTCCTGAACGAGACGAGCCTCGTCATCGGCCAGATCTATTTTCCCGACGACTTCAGCGCCCGCATTTATTCAACGCGCGAGCCCTATAACGCTCGTGCCGTTCCCGACACCACAAATGCCACCGACTGGATCTACGGCGACGGACAGCGCGAAGGCGGCGGCACGGTGCTTGCGATGAGCGAAGACGGCGACACCATCGTCGCGGGCCTCCTGATCGGCGTCGACAAGAGCGGGGAAGCCGCAGCGAAAGCCGGGCGCGGATTTTTCCGCCGGCTGCTCGGGCTCTGATGCTGCAGTACGGCAAACGAAAAACGGGCCGACTTAACGCAGAACTATCGAAAATCCGTCGCAACTCCGCAAAAAATCCCGCCGCTTTAACTGCAAATAAAAGTTAGCAGCCAATTTAGCTCGACTTTGCGCACCGATCGGAACTGATCGCGAGTACTTGCCGTTTGCGCAAGTAGCATCATTCGCTGGTGCGCACTGCGCCGTCGAGCGGCACCACCAAGAAGAAGAAGGAGCCACCATGAAACGAGGTCTAGCATTTGTTGCGGCGATGATCGCAGCGCTGGCGATGCCATTAGCGGCAGACGCACGCCAACACGGCGGCGGCGGTCATAAGGGCGGCGGCCACCACATGAGCGGCGGTCATCACCGCGGTGGGGGCCATATGCGCAATCCAGGACATCGCGCCGGGAACCATTTCAGCGGCGGCGGAAAGCATTACCGCGGCGGCGGCAAAAACTACGGACGCCATTACAACCGCGGTCGCCACCATGGCCACCACGGACGCCGGTTCTGGCACGGCCGCTGGTACGCCTACGGCGTCGGCTCCTGCTGGCGCTGGTCGCCACGCTACGCCGAGTTCGTCTGGGTCTGCTACTAAACGGCTCGTGCGTCCCACCTCGCGTTGAGGTAGAAGCGTAACGAATATCAGCGGCTCCGCTCTGCGGGGCCGCTTTTTTATGACGTCGACGGATAGCTGAAATTCATGCCGATCGATGGCATGATGAAAAGCCAACAAAGGTAGGGAATCATGGACATCAGGTCGGTCATCATCGGAGTGCTCGCCGGAACCGTGATCGTACTCGGCTATCTCCTCTGGGACTCCCAGCAGACCAAAGTGAAGGTCGATCTTCCCGGGATCAAGATCGAAGGAAGGTAGTCGTCCAACTGACGAACGTCATTCCCGCGCAGGCGGGGATCACCCCAAGTCGCCGACGGGGTCGAATTCCAAAACAGGCTCATCCGCCGAGCCGAAAGCAATTTCGCCAGTCGCCGGATCGAATAAATTCCGCCATTCCGGATTCATTTGTTCGATGAGGCGATACTTCCATTCGCGGCGCCATCGCTTTAATCGCTTTTCACGCAAAATCGCACCATCCATAGCGTCGTGCATCTCGTAATAGACGAGCGTTTTGATGCTGTATTTTTTCGTGAAGCCCTCGATCAGACCTTGATCATGCTGCGCTATTCGACGAGCAAGTTCGCTCGTCACGCCGATGTAGAGCGTCCCGTAAGGCTTACTGGCGAGAATGTAGGCGCACGGACGCTTCATGACATGCAAGCTTAGAGGTGTCTTTTCTCGCTGTCATGCCTACCCCAGAGCGTCATCCCCGCGTAGGCGGGGATCTGTCCAACCGTCCGTTCATCGCAAGTATCCAGCCTGGATAGATCCCGGCCTTCGCCGGGATGACGGAGACGGGAGCCAGACGAAGGTCAAAGTCGACCTGCCGGGCATTAGGATGAAGGGGATAGTCGCCCCAACCCTCAAATGTCATCCCCGCGTAGGCGGGGATCTGTCCAACCGTCCGTTCATCGCAAGTATCCTGCCTGGATGGATCCCGGCCTTCGCCGGGATGACGGAGATGGATCAATCGCTGTCATCTCACTTTCCCAACCCCCTCGCCTCTTCCTTCACCCGCACATCGGCGATGATGCGATCGAGCAGCAGGCACGTGCGCTTGAATAAATCCGAGCCCTTGCGGTAATCAGCGCCCGCGTAAAAATCGCAGCGGCCAGCCTTGAAGAGCTCGACGCATTTCGCTTCGCTCTCGCCTGGATCGTGCACGGCAATCGCGTGGCCGCCGTTCTTCTTCAAGAGCGCCATCGACGGCACGTCGGTATCGCCATCGCCGAAATAAATGAAGTTCGAAAACGGGATCGGCCGCTCATCCTCGGGCATGTGCGCGTTGATGTTCTCGCCGAGATCCTCGATGCCCTTGTTGATCCGGAATAGGAACTGCGTCTTGCCCGTATCTGAGATGACCCGCTTCGGAAACGGCAGATCGTAAGCGTCGAACCAATATTCGCTCGCAAACACATTGGCGAAGTGCGGGTAGATCTTCGTTCCCTCGATGATTTCCGTCAGCCCCGACGACACGAGGTAATGCTTCACCGTGATACCAGCATCGCCCGCACGCTTCTTCACGTAGGCGTGCATCTGCTCGAACCAGGCTTCGACGCCGGGATAAAGCTCCACCGTCTTCCCCTGTGCGACGAGATCGGCGCGATCGATGCGGACGCCTTTCTCCTTCGCCTTCTTGTAGAGGAGATGCATGTACGTGATCAGCGCGTCGGCGCGCTCGGCCTTCGACACGCGCGTACACTCGGCCCAGAACTCTTTCGGCTCGATGCCGAGCTTGGGAAGAAACGCGTATTCCTGCATCGGACGCGGCGACAGCGTGCCGTCAAAATCATAGACGAGCGCGATGGTCTTCTTGCTCTGCGCAACCGGGAGGCCTCGTGAAGAGGCGCCGCCATGATCGGACGGCCGCGCAGACCGCCGGCGCGAACTCGCGGCCTCGGCCTCGCCCGCTTGCGCTTTCGTCCCTCGTCCGCCTGCTCGCTCGACCATGAGCTTTCTCCGCTATCGACTTGTAGAGCGGAGAAAAGCGTGATTCGGGTGGCGCCAGAAAGTCGGGCGTCAGCGATCTGGACGTTCTGCGTAAATTTCTTCGCGCACCTGCGCGTAGCTCAGGAGCGAAAAGAGGACCGTGCCGCCGAAAACGTTGCCCGCGAGCGTCGGCAGGAAAAACCCGAAAAATCCCTTCTCCAGCGTGATCAAGCCCGTAAGTACCCCGTAGATCGCTTCAGCGCTCCCGGCGACGATGTGGGTAAATCCAAAAAATGCGATCAGGTAGGTGAGCAGCATTATGACGAGAAACTCGACGCCTTCCGTCGACGCGATGATCCAGACAAGCGCCGCGATCAACCAGCCCGCGCCGATACCCTTGGCGAACATCTCCGTTGGCGTGTTGCTCATCACGCTGGTGACGATATTCGCCAGCGATGGTCCGAGATCGGGCGAAATGATCGGCAGCCGAACGATGGCAAACGCGAAAATAAAACAACCGGCGATGTTCGCCGCGAGGACGATGCCCCAGAGGCGAAGCATCTTGATGAACCAATGGAATTTCTTGCGCGCCATGACCGGCAGCACCGCGGTCAAGACGTTCTCGGTGAAAAGCTGCTGATGACCGAGGATGACGATCAGAAAGCCGACTGCGTAGCCGAGCTTGGCGACAATAGGTGTCCATTCCGACGCGGGAAGATGCGCTGCAAGGGCCGCTTCCGTCAGGAAGGAGAATCCGATTGAAATGCCGGCGGCGATGCCCGACCACCAAAGCGCGGAAACGGGTCGGCGCAACTCCGCCTCGCCTTGCACGCGAATGATCTCATATATGACGGCCGGTCGTGGCTTGACCGACTCGCGAACCTGCGCGCGCTCCTTGCGGCTGAGCCCCGACCCCGGCGGTGGACCCTGCTCATCCTCCGTCTTCGCGTCGGTCTCTGTTCGCTTTTCAGCCATTAGTGTTTGCAGTCAGGCCCGTGAACGTGCCCGGGCTCGCCGTGCGCATGATCGTGTGCGTGATCATGCCCATGATCATGCCCGTGCCCATGATCGTGACTGTGATCGTGGCCGCAGCCGCATTGATCGCCATGATCGTGATGATGCGCCTCGGGATCGACGAGCGCCGCTGCAAGCTTGCGCTCCAGCGCAATCGACATTTCGCGCGGGCTGTCTTTGTCCTCGATCAGCAACGCCATCACTTCCGCGCCGAGCCGGAAATCGTCGACCGCGCCGAGATAGTGCCGCCGCAACCGCCCCTGACGATCGAAGATCAAGAGCGCCGGTGTGCCCTGCAGCTCGTAAGCCTTCATCGTCTCCGGAACACCTTCAGCACTCGGCTTATCGAGCGCGATAGGAATGGTGATGCCATTTTCCTTCAGGAAGGCTTCGACCTTCTCGGGCGTCTGCTCGTCGAACTTCTCGAATGCCATGTGAAGGCCGAGCACCGCCACCTCGTCCTCGTTGAAGCTCCCGCGAAGGCGCATGGCCTGCGGCAGGCCGAACTTCTGCGAACCCGGACATGCGAGCTGCCAGATCGCGATAACGACGACCTTGCCTTTCTCGGCCTTCAGCGTGCGCTTCGTGTCAGAGTTGAGCCAGCGCTGCGCGATGATCTCGGGCGGGCGTTCGGGGTTGAACATCTCAAAACAATCCTTGCGCTATTTTCGTCTCATATAGCATCCCGGCGCCCCAACCGGCAGTGGTCAGAAAGGGACGATTCCAAGGCCAGTCCCACGGTCAGTCGCAGTCGCCTGATTTCTCGGGGCCTGTCTTCGGCGTATTTTCGGGGCACGCGAACTCGCTGGGAATGGTGCACGGCTCTGACGGATTTGGCGAATAGATCCGGAAATGCAATGGGCAGCCGCGCATCACATTATAGGCCGAGACGCAGCCGACAGGCGGCGGGAGGGGCGCGAGCGACTTCGATTGGAGCGTCCAGTTCGTTCGCTTCTTCCACCGGTCCTCGACGATCGTAAGCGTCGGATTTTTGGCCTCCATGCTCTCCGCGAGAGCTTCCGGCAACTGCCGGTCGGGAGGAATGCCAAGCACGAACCGGCCGGATGGTTCGCGGAAGCCGATGAGGGCCGCATCCTTCGTGGGACAGGCCGCAATCGCTTTTGCAAGCTGCTGCGCGGGCCAGATCTTGTCGATACTGGGCAGAACCACGCCGAGCAGCGTGATGGCGAAAAGACCGAGCGCGGCAACACCGACCGCGGCCCAGCGCCGAAGCTGTCCTTCTCGGCCGAGGCGCCCGCTCCAGATGAAGAGCAACGCGATTGCCGCGATGAGCAAAGCGGGAATGACGCCCGGAATTTCGCCCGCGAAAAGATAGACGCCCGCAAAAATCGCAAGCGGCAGCACGGCGAACGTCAAGGGCCAAGTCGAGAAGCCGCTCCATTCCGGACGCTTTCCTGTGCCGCTCTCGCTCGTCACGACAATCGCAACGCCGAGCGCGAGAGCTGGGAACATCGTCTGCACCATGTAGGTGCCGGGCTTCGACGACAGCGCTTCGAGATAGACGAGGTATCCGATCACCCACGCCAGCAGAAACCGCGAAAGCGCCTGGTCCCGGCTTCCCCAGAAACGCTTGAACGCTGAGCCGATCAGCACCGTCCCCGGAAGAAAGCCGAGGACTAGAGCGAGCACGAATGTGCCCGGAAAAGCGCGAAGCTTCATATCTTGCGCACCGCCGAGTGCGGCGAGAAACGCGCGCCAGCCCATCCCGGCAAAAGGCGTTCCGTCCTGGTGTGCACGGATGATCAGCCACGACGCGCCGATAGCGAGCGCGATCGGAACGCCGATGAGCGGCCGCAAACGCTTCAACCACGTCAGATCCCGATCCATCACATAAAGCGCGATCAGCGTCGCGAGGACGAGGATAGGCACGAGCAGAGCATTGATCAGAACGCCGAAACCGAGAGCAACCCAGAAGAGGAGAGCCATCGGATAGCGTTCATCGGGCTTGGTATAGATCCGCGCCAACGCGACCATTGCGACGGTCGCAGGCAAGAGCGATAGCCCCTCCGCGATGGCGAGTTGCGAAACGAGCACCGTCAGCGGCGCGACTGCGAACAGCGCCGACGCGATCAGCGCCGTCTCCGCACCGACCAGCCCGCGCCCCAGCCAGAATAACGCCAGCACCGCAAGCATGACCGCCAGCAATGACGGGATCCGGTAGATGGTGATGTCGCGCGCGAGCGAGTCCCCGGCGAGCCATCCCGCCGCGCCTTGCGCCCAGAACGTGCCTATCGGCCGGTACTGATGGACAACGTTGCCATAACGCGGGTCCGTCCAATCGCCCCGCGCCACCATATCTCGCGTCGTGTCAGCGTAAATGATCTCGGTCCGGTCGACCGCCGGCAGCCGCACGACGCCCGGCAAATAGACGGCGAGGCATAACCCCAGAAGGGCAAGCGATGGTGCCCACGGCCGCGCTGCGATCGTTGCCCACCAGTTCCACATTGCGCGTTGGCGCTCCACCACAATATGCCCTTCGAAACTTGACATGCCTCCGGAACTCGGCTGTTTGCGCATCGAACGCAGAAAACGCAAGGGCTCAACTACCGCATGCCAGTAAAATCGGCTGATCGCACAGCTCGCCGCGCCCGGCTCATCGAGATCATCAAAGAGCGGTCTTTTCAGGAAGGCCCCGCGTTCAAGCTCGCGTCCGGCAAAACGTCGACTTTTTACTTTAACATGAAGCCGACGATGCTCGACAGCGAGGGCGCTTACCTGATCGCGTCACTGATCCTCGATCAGCTCGAAAACGTCGAAGCCGATTTGATCGGCGGCCTCGAAATGGGCGCGGTGCCCATCGCATCGGGCGTAGCCGCCGTTTCTTACACGCAAGGACGAAAGTTGCCCGCGTTCTTCGTTCGCAAACAGGCGAAAGAACACGGCACGCAGGCACTCGTCGAAGGTCTGGCCAAGGGCGAGAGCATGGCTGGCAAGAAGGTCGTTGTCGTCGAAGACGTGACGACGACCGGTGGGTCTGCCTTGAAGGCAGCCGATGCTCTCCGCGCCGCCGGCGCCGAGATCGTCAGCGTCATCACCGTCGTCGACCGCCTCGACGGCGCGGCGGAAACGTTTGCAGCTGCGGGACTGAAGTTCGAACCGCTTCTAACGCTCGCGGATTTCCGGAGCTAAGAATCCCTCCATCGTTCTGCATATCCATCTCCGTCATCCCGGCGAAGGCCGGGATCCATTCAGGCTGGATACTTGCGATGAACGGACCCTTGGACAGATCCCCGCCTACGCGGGGATGACGGTCGGAGGGTGGGTACTGCCTCTGGATTCCCGGCAGGCCGACCGTCAAGTTCGTCTGCTTCCCCTTTCGTCATCTCGGCCAGCACATTCGCGCCTGCGGTCCGCCCGGAGCGAACAGCCTCAGTCGTTTCAGTTGAAGCTTGTCTGTCTGCCGACCTCCGTCGGCAAGACGGCGGTGAGGCGGCTTGCGCGCGCCGGAGCGTAACCAAGCCTACGCTCCGTCATCCCGGCGAAGGCCGGGATCCAGGCAAAGTGCAACGCATTCGCGCTTGCGGTCCGCCCGGACCGAACAGCCTCTGCCGTTTCCTGTTGAAGCTTGTCTGGCTGCCGACCTCCGTCGACATGAAGAGTCGTGCTTTCTGATGGAAAGCGGCTCAGCCTAAATTTTCCATCAGGAATTCACTCGTCCGCTCCCAAGCGAGTTCGGCGCAGTGACGATCGTGCACGGAACGTTGCTCGTTCATGAACGCGTGGTTCGCGTCGTAGCGGTAAAACGCACCCGGCTTGCCCGCCTCTTTCAAGTCCGTCTCGAACGCATCGACCATCGCAGGCGTAATGAAATCGTCGCTGTTGGCGAAATGCCCCTGGAAGGGCACTTTCACGTCAGCTGGCTTCGCGACTGTTGCGGGCGGCAGGCCGTAGAACGAGACGACCGCAGAAAATTCCGGCACGCGGCAAGCGGCGAGCACGGCAACGGCGCCACCCATGCAGAAACCCGATACTGCGACCTTCGGGCTTGCCCGCAATAGAAATTGCCCCGCGCCCCGCACGTTCTGATCCGCTGCATCGAGGAAATTCAGCGAATTCATCTCGGCGTTCGCCGCATCCGCATCGTGATAGGGAATGACGACGCCGTTGTAGAGATCGGGTGCCAGCGCATCATAACCCAAGAGCGCAAACCGGTCGCACAGACCTTTGATCTGATCCTGCAAACCCCACCATTCCTGAATGACGACAACTCCGGGCGCGTTCGCCTTCCCGGCGAGCGACAGATAACCTTCCGCGGTCTTGCCGTCCGGACGGGCGAATGGAATGCGGGTACCCATTTGATGCAGCCTCGTAAGTTCGAGCCGATTGATTGCGCGGCACTTGTTTATGCGCCGCGGCGCAGGTGAGCAATGGCCCCGAGCGACCCAACGCGCACGGCAGACCTTCGCAATTGCCGGCTCAAGGAGATCACAAGCGGAGCGCGCCCTGTCTACGCCGCGCCTCTACTCCGCCGCGACGCTCGGGTGTCCCACGGGGCTCGCTTTCAACACATCGGAATCGACGTATGGCGCGAACTTCGCGAAATTGTCGTGGAACATCTGCGCGAGCTTCGCTGTCATCGCGTCGTAAGCTTGCGGATCGGCCCACGTTTCACGCGGGGTCAACAATTTCGGATCGACCCCTGCGACCGCGACGGGTACCGCGAAGCCGAAAACGGGATCAATCCGCATCGGCTGATCCTTGAGATCACCGGAAAGAGCCGCCTCGAGAAGCGCGCGTGTAACCTTGATCGGAATGCGCGTCCCCTCGCCATACTTGCCGCCCGTCCAACCCGTGTTGACGAGCCAGCAATCGACGCCATGCTGCGCAATGAGGTTGCGCAAGAGATTGCCGTAAACTCTGGGATGACGCGGCATGAACGGCGCGCCGAAGCAGGTCGAAAATGTCGGCTGCGGTTCAGGCCCCATTCCCTTCTCCGTTCCAGCGACTTTCGCCGTGAAACCCGACAGGAAATGGTACATCGCCTGGCTCGGCGTCAGCTTCGCAATCGGCGGCAGCACTCCGAAAGCGTCCGCCGTCAGCATCACGATGTTTTTGGGATGACCTGCGGTGCCGGTCGGACTCGCATTGGCAATCGCGTCGAGCGGATAGGCGGATCGCGCATTCTCCGCGAGCCGATTGTCGTCGAAGTTTGGAACGCGCGTAGCGGGATCGATGACGACGTTCTCGAGCACCGTCGCGAAACGGTTCGAGGCGGCCCAGATCTGCGGCTCAGCGGATTTCGACAGCCGGATCGTCTTCGCGTAGCACCCGCCCTCGAAATTGAAGATGCCATTGTCGGACCAGCCGTGCTCGTCGTCGCCCAGTAGTTCGCGCGAAGAATCGGCCGAAAGCGTCGTCTTGCCGGTTCCCGAAAGACCGAAAAAGACAGCTGAGCTCCCGTCCTGGCCGACATTCGCCGAGCAGTGCATGGGCATGACGTTCTTGCCCGGCAGAATATAGTTCAGGAACGAGAACACGCTTTTCTTGATCTCGCCCGCATAGCTCGTGCCGCCGATGAGGACGATGCGCTTCGTGAAGTTGCACGCGATAACCGTCTCGGAGCGCGTACCGTGATAGAGCGGCGCAGCGCGGAAGCTCGGCAGATCGACGACGGTGAATTCGGGAAGGAAGCCCTCCAGTTCGCTTGGCTCAGGCCGGCGAAGAAGATTGCGAATGAAGAGCGACTGCCAAGCATACTCGGTCACGATACGCGTGTTGAGCTGGTGGTCCTTTTCCGCGCCCGCAAAAAGGTCCTGAACGAAAAGCTCCTTGTGCCGCGCAAAGCTGATGAAGTCGGCGAGCAGACGGTCGAACTCCTCTTCCGTCATGCCGCGTGCGTTGTCCCACCAGATCGCGCCTTCGGTCTCCGCGTCACGAACGATGTATTTGTCTTGGACCGAACGGCCGGTGTGCTGACCCGTCTCGATGACGACCGCGCCACTCGCGGCAAGCTTTCCTTCGCCCCGGCGGACAACGTACTCGACGAGTTCTGCCTCCGAGAGGTTACGGCGAACGCGCTGCGAAGTTAACGTCGGGAACAATTCAGCCATCGATGTCAGCCCCATAAAACAGACGCTGCGGCGCATCTAAGTCTCTGCACCTGCAAAGCAACGCCCGATCGAGTCATTTTGTGCCGCACGAAAGAGGGTCATTGGGCCCAAATGACGCTGGTGGCGAAGGACCTACCATAAACTGGGGCCAATTGGAGGCAGCACGCTAATGTCACACGAAAAAACCGGTAACATAATGTTACCGTTTGAATATTCTGAGATTCGTCTTCATGCAGAGGATGAGTGCAAGAAACGCGGCAAACAAGCGAAATTTGGAAGTTGTGACCACACAAATCCCCCAGTTCGCTTGCTGTTGAGGGCGCGGTCGCCTATTCAGGGGCCATTCAGCCTCCGGCGTCCATTGGACGGGGCGCCACAATTGGTACACCATGCCGCCATAAGCGCCTAATGCTGGCGCGGTGCACATCCGCTGCGGCCGAGGGGCACAAGAGGAACAGATGAAGGAAAAGAGCACCATAGCGCTCGTCGATGACGAGCGGAACATCCTGACCTCCCTGCGGATGGCCCTGGAGGCCGAGGGCTACAAGGTCCGAACCTACGGGGACGGGGTCTCGGCACTCGAAGCGCTGACTGAAGAGCCGGCGGATCTCGGGATATTCGACATCAAGATGCCGCGCATGGACGGAATGGAGCTTCTCCGCCGCGTCCGTCAGCAGTCCGCGATGCCGGTCATCTTTCTGACCTCGAAGGATGAGGAAATCGACGAGCTTTTCGGCCTCAAAATGGGTGCCGACGATTATATCGCCAAGCCGTTTTCGCAGCGGCTCATCGTCGAACGCGTCAAGGCTGTTTTGCGCCGTGTGGCCCCCAAAGACGGCACGACGACGGAAGACGAAGCCAAGCGCGTGCTCGAAAGAGGCAAGTTGAAACTCGATCCTGAGCGTCACACATGCCACTGGGATAACCGGGGCGTCACGTTGACGGTGACCGAGTTCCTGATCTTGCAGGCGCTGGCAACACGACCGGGCGTCGTCAAGACGCGCGACGCCCTGATGGATGCAGCCTACGACGATCAGGTCTATGTGGATGACCGCACGATCGACAGCCACATCAAGCGTTTGCGCAAGAAGTTTAAGCAGGTCGATGACGATTTCGACGTGATCGAAACACTTTATGGCGTCGGCTATCGCTTCAAAGAGTAGGCGGCCGATCAGCCACCGGGGACGGGATGGCGCTCGACAGCAATGACATTGCGGCGGCCGCGACGCTGAGAAGCGCTGCGGACGTTTCCGCGCCTTCGGTAGGCGTGAAGAAACCGAAAATTGATTTCCGTGCCGCGGCCGCGAGAGCGAGCGCTGCGACCGGCCGCTGGCTGTCGCAAAGTTTCATCGGCCGCGTCATCGGAAAAAACCTCAGGCGGCGCATTCTTCTGGCGAACGTCTTGGGGCTCGCTGGCCTCCTGTTCGCGATGCTCTATCTCAGCCTCCATCACGGCTGGCTGCTAGACGCGAAAGTTGACGTCGTAAAAACGGTGTCGCGCATCACGTCGGAGGCGATCGCGTATCGGGCGGTCAATGAGCGCGCGATTTTCGATCCGAACCGAATTCCTGAGAAAACAATGGCAAGAGCCCAGCGCGACGATGCGTTCGCCGCGCTCGAATTACCTATCGATCCGCATCAGGCAGCGATCATTCTGAAAAAGCTTGTGGGCCCGGCGAACCTCAAAGCGCGTATCTATTCCGCGAAGGGCACGTTGATCCTCAACGGCGAGACGCTCTTTTCGAACGACGACGACCCAAAGGCGGAGGCGGTCGCCGCCGATGAACCCGCCCCTCGCCTCAAGAATTTTTGGACCCGGCTCCACTATTGGGTGATCAACAAGGAACTCAAGGTCTATCGCGAGCTCGGAACCGCCAACGGGTTTCTCTATCCGGAGGTGCAGCGCGCCGCGCAGAATGGCGTCGAAACCCCCATTTTGCTGCTCAACCGGCACGGCCAGCAAATCGTGTCGATGGCCGAGCCCATCAAACGCGGCAATAAAATTCTGGGCGTCCTCCTCCTGTCTACAAATCCCGGCGACATCGACGATGTCCTTTGGGACGAGCGTTGGCTGATCTTGCAGATCGCGGCGATGGCGCTGCTGGTCGCGATCGGCAGCTCGCTTGTTCTCGAGAGAACGGTTGCAGGGCCGATGCGTCGCCTCTCGGAAGCAGCCAACCGCGTGACGCAGAATATTTCCGCCCGCGAACAGCTGCCGGATCTCACCGAACGCCGCGACGAGGTCGGGCAGACGGGCCGTGCATTCGTCGCGATGACGAACGCACTTTACCGGCGCATCGAAGCCAGCGAGAAATTCGCGGCCGACGTCGCCCATGAATTGAAAAATCCTCTTGCGGCTGCACGGTCGACCGCCGAAGCCCTCGCCTACGCGCGATCCGACGCCGACCGCACCGAGCTCGTGCAGGAGATTCAGACCGAGTTGAAGCGGCTCAACCGGCTGATCAACGACATTTCGAGCACATCGCGTCTCGATGCCGAACTCGCCCGGCAGGAAATGCAGGCCGTCGATGTCCGCACGGTGCTGGAGAGCGTCAACAGTCTATTCACGGAGATGCTTGCTGACGACACGCGCAGCATCCGCCTGATCGTCGAGCCTGGAACGGCCGCAGCCTACACGGTGCGCGGCAACGACGGGCGCCTCGGCCAGGTCTTCACAAATCTCATCGACAACGCCTTGTCGTTCTCACCGGAAGGTGGAACCGTCACGGTTCGCGCCAAGCTGAACGACAGAAAGATCGAAATATCGGTCGAGGACGAAGGGCCAGGCATCCCGCCGGATAAGCTCGCCCAGATCTTCGATAGGTTTTACAGCGACCGCCCACAGACCGATGCCAAGCGCGGAAAGAACTCAGGCCTGGGCCTGTCGATTTCCCGCGAAATCGTCGTCAGCCATAACGGCGAGATTTTCGCAGAGAACCGTGGATCAGACAGCGTGCAGGCGCCAAGGGGCGCTCGCTTTACCGTCCGTCTGCCGCTGGCGACAGTAGGACCGGGACTTGTCTGGAGAAGTTGAGCGCGTCCACGCGACCGCCATCGCCATTGGCGGCCGTGTGGCTTTGATCCGCGGAGCATCAGGCTCCGGCAAGTCCGATCTTGCATTCCGGTGCCTGGGTCTACCCCCCTCAACGATCGTTCGAGACAAGGTCCTGCTGGTCTCGGACGACCAAGTTGTATTGAAGAAGGAAGGCTCCTTCCTGCACGCAAGCGCCCCAGCTCAGTTGCGCGGCAAGCTTGAAGTGCGGGGCATTGGCATCCTTGAGGTTGACGCCGTCGGCGAAGGGAACGTCGTTCTCGTTGTCGATCTCGTCCGCGACGGCGCAATCGAAAGGTTTCCAGACCCCTGGCAGTTTGCCCATATCCTAGGATTGGACGTACCTGTTATCCGGTTATCGCCCTTTGAGAGCTCAAGCCCGTTGAAACTTGTAGCAGCCATCGACATGGCCCCCCAGCCACGTGTGCAACCAAAGGCCTGAATGAGGACCAGAAACTTCTTGCGCCCGCTCCAAACACTTGCCAATTTCCGCGCCATACGGCGGCGAAACACGAATTTGCCGCACGAGAATGAAATGGCCCGTCGCTCATGATCGGACTTGTCATCGTCACGCATGGCGGGCTTGCGCAAGAATTTCGCAACGCGCTCGAGCACGTCGTCGGCAAACAGCAGTCGCTGGAAACGATCGCCATCGGCCCGGACGACGATATGGAAGCGAGGCGCATGGAAATTTTAAGCGCGGTCCAGCGAGTGGATAACGGCAAAGGCGTGATCGTTTTGACGGACATGTTCGGCGGAACACCTTCCAACCTTGCCATCTCGGTTATGGACGAGACGAAAGCGGAAGTGATTGCCGGCATCAGTCTTCCCATTCTGGTGAAGCTTGCCAGCATTCGCGGCGACACGCCGCTCGACCAAGCTGTCATCATGGCGCGCGACGCCGGCAAGAAATATATCAAGGTCGCGAGCCAAGAGCTTTCCGGCRGCTGAGAACAAACAATGCCTGAACTGGTCAACAGTCTGAAACCGGAAGCCGTCGTCATCATCCGCAACGTCAAAGGCCTGCACGCACGGGCCTCGGCGAAGTTCGTCAAATGCGCGGAAAGCTACGAGGCGCACGTCACGGTCACGCACCACGGCAATTCCGTCGGCGGAACATCGATCATGGGGCTGATGATGCTCGCCGCAGGTCCTGGATCCGAACTCCACATCGTAGCCGAAGGTCCGCAGGGCCCCGAAGCACTCCAAGCGCTCGTCCGATTGGTCGAAGCGGGCTTCGACGAAGAGTGCGTCGGCGACGCCTGATCCGCACTCGGCGGCCGGCTCCCCGTAAGGGGAGTCGCCGAGTGCAGAAAAAACCCCTCACTGAGCAAGATAAAGCGTCGAGATTTTCAGCGCGATATCGCGGAACGCTGCCTTAAGCGCATCACCGGTCGTCGAGTTGTAGAAGTGATTGATATCGGTCGCGCAGCTCTTCAGCGTGTCGATCGCTGTCTGGTTGTCGAGTTGGAAGCCAACCGTATAAACCTCGATACCCTTCGCCTTCATCGCAGTGCACTGGGACACCGCCTGCGCGCTTGAGCACACGGCGTTCGCCGCATTCGGGCATTTCGTTAGCGAGCTCGAATCATCCGGAACACCATTCGTCGTGTACTGAGTGTTGTATTCGCCGTCCGTCATGAGGACCGCAATCTTCTTCAGCTTATCCGTGCCGTAAGCAGCCGGCGTACTTGAAGAAGCCCACAACGAAGTCCAGTTGGGAGCCAGCATATACCAAGCCCAGGCAGTACCGATATGCCCGGCCGTGCTGCCGGCGGTTGCAAGACCGGTTATTTTTGCGAGCAGCGAAGTCTTATCACTTGTAAGCGGAAGAACCTCTGCAGTCGCAGCAACGTCGCAAGTCGGACTGTACGTCGTCTTGTTATTCTTTGTCGAAGAAGTGTTATGCACCATCACGTACTGGCCCGACTGAGGTGCAGCGTCGGTATATTTCTGCGTACCGGTGCGTTCCACGACGCACGGATAGGTTGTCGTCGTCGTACCCGTCGCCTTCTTGAAAGCGGCGGCCGGAAGACGAACATCGTACGCGAACGGAACGATCGCGATCTTCGACGTGAACTTGCTCTGGTCTTTCCAAACGACGATGTTGACGAGATCGCTGGCCGCGGCCTTCATATCCGTCAGCTTCTGGCCCTTCATCGACCCAGTGATGTCGAGCATCATGCTGACTTCGAGGTTCAGCTCCGCATTACCCCCGACCGCAAGAACGGCCTTGGCATAATCGGACCCATCGGCATGCAGAAGCGGCAAGGTCTTCACGCCGGCCACGCTCATGAACGGTGTCGAGATCTGGGCGTTGCCGTTCGAGATTACTGCCGTTCCGCTGTCGGTGACGGCAAAGTTGATGGTATCGGACTGGGGAACGACCGAGATGCGGCTTTGAACGGCCTGATTGTAGAACGCCTGCGCCACCTTGATCGCGGCAGCCTGGTTGCCACCGTTGGTCTGAAGTGCACGAGCGCCGGCCAGCACCGCTGCGTCTGTCGCTTCGAGCGTTTGACTGCGCGCGTTGACGAGCCGGCCGTAATCCACCGCCAACCCGATCAACATGACGAGAACGACCGTCATAAGACCGAACAGGATCGCGACGTCGCCTCGCGAATCGGCGGCGAACCGGCAAAAAGCCGTCCCCCTGCGGGAACGCTCCGCAGGGACATCCCCCGACTTCCAATAACCGCACAGCGCACGCCGCAGCGAAAAAGACGCGAACTTCATAGGCCGACTCCGGTGAATACTTTGAAGTCAACCTGCGGCCTTGTTGATTTAAGTCGAATTAATGCGACATGCCGAGTTGTTATCGAGATTAACTGTAGATTTACTTCATGAACTCAATTTGAGATAAACTGTATGCTTTAAATTTACTTTTCGTTTACGCGCGAGACCTCCTTGCCGCTGCGTCTCAATCGACGCTCGGCAGGACATAAAGACTTGCTTATATGTTATTGCGTGAGGGGCCCGAGTTCGATATAGCAACGCGCAACGACAGTTTGCGCGGCCCGACAGGCCAAAGCGTGCATGTTCACGCACCACGCAGCCCTCCGCATTGCAGGCGCATCCATGAGGAAAAGAGCCCTATGAGCACGAAATTCACGGATTACATCGTCAAGGACCTCAGCCTCGCCGACTGGGGCCGCAAGGAAATTGCCATCGCCGAGACCGAGATGCCCGGCCTCATGGCGACGCGCGAGGAATACGGCTCTTCCAAACCTCTGAAGGGCGCGCGCATCGCCGGCTCGTTGCACATGACGATCCAAACCGCCGTCCTGATCGAGACGCTGGCAGCCCTCGGCGCCGACATTCGTTGGGTCTCGTGCAACATCTACTCGACCCAAGACCACGCCGCGGCAGCCATCGCAGCTGCCGGCATTCCCGTATTCGCGTGGAAGGGCGAAACCCTCACGGACTACTGGGACTACACGCGCAAGCTCTTCGAGTGGAACGACGGCGGCATGCCGAACCTGATCCTCGATGACGGCGGCGACGCAACGATGTTCGTGCACCTCGGACTGCGCGCAGAGAACGGCGACACAGCCTTCCTCGACAAGCCCGGCTCGGAAGAAGAAGAGGTGTTCTTCGCCCTTCTGAAGAAGACGTTAGCTGAGAAGCCCAAAGGCTGGTTCGCGTCGCTCGCGAAATCCATCAAGGGCGTGTCGGAAGAGACGACGACCGGCGTTCACCGCCTTTATGAAATGCAGAAGAGCGGCAAGCTCCTCTTCCCGGCAATCAACGTCAACGACTCCGTCACGAAGTCGAAGTTCGACAACCTCTACGGCTGCCGCGAAAGCCTCGTCGACGGTATCCGCCGCGGCACCGACGTGATGATGGCTGGTAAGGTCGCGATGGTCGCGGGCTTCGGCGACGTCGGCAAGGGATCGGCTGCCTCGCTCAGGAACGCGGGTTGCCGTGTGATCGTGTCCGAGATCGATCCGATCTGCGCACTGCAGGCCGCGATGGAAGGCTACGAAGTCGTGACGATGGAAGACGCCGTTCCGCGCGCCGACATCTTCGTAACGGCAACGGGCAACAAGGACATCATCACGATCGAACACATGCGGGGCATGAAGGACCGCGCGATCGTCTGCAACATCGGCCACTTCGACAACGAGATCCAGGTTGCCGGCCTCAAGAACTTGAAGTGGAACAACATCAAGCCTCAGGTTGACGAGATCGAATTCGCGGACGGCAAGCGCATCATCCTTCTCTCGGAAGGCCGCTTGGTGAACCTTGGCAACGCGATGGGCCATCCTTCGTTCGTCATGTCCGCGTCGTTCACGAACCAGACGCTGGCGCAGATCGAGCTGCACATCAACCAAGGCAAGTACAAGAACGAGGTCTATACGTTGCCGAAGCACCTCGATGAGAAGGTCGCAAGGCTCCACCTCGCCAAGATCGGCGCCAAGCTGACGAAGCTCAGCCCCGATCAGGCCTCCTACATCGGCGTCAAGCCCGAAGGCCCCTTCAAATCGGACCATTATCGCTATTAATGGCCGAGTTCCGCTTAGACGGGATCGAATTGCGCGGCGCCAGGGGAACACTCTGGCGCCGTTTCATTTTGTGGCACCCGCCGCGGTAGCGGCGAGGGCTCCAGCACCCCATACTCGGAGTGATTCGTGCCGCAAGGCCCGGACTCCCATTGGTGTGCCCGCGCATGGTGTGCGGGCCGCTTCAATGAGCTACAACGGAATTAAATGCGCACGACGCCCGGCCAGAACCGACGGTTGACGACCCGGCTCCAGCTGGCGCTTCTGCTGCTCGCGGCAATGGCCTGCGTCGCCACTATGCTCGCTGTCTTCGTGGGCGGCCATCAAATCGAGGCGAACCAGCTCAGCGAACGTCAGTTGGCCGTCGTCGGCATCGTCGCCGCGACCGTGTTCATGGCGGGCCTCATCATCTGGCACATGGGCAGCGTCGCCCGCAAAGAAGCCGGCAAGGCCAAAGCCGAGAGCCAACATCTTCGCCGCAACCTCGCGGCAGCGGACGCGATCATCCGCGCAGAGCCCCAGGTCCTCATATTTTGGGAGCAGGGACAGGCTGTCCGCATCGCCTCTCATACGCTGACTGGAATTCCCGGCCTTCCAGAGCAACACGCAGAGATCCTGCGCTTCGGACAATGGCTGCAACTGGCATCCGCCGACACGCTGAAGACGTCGCTCGACATGCTCTTCACCAATGGCCGTGCCTTCAGCATCATCGTGAAGACCATCGCCGCCGCCGCCATCGAAGCGGAGGGCCGCGCCGCCGGCGGACGCGCCGTGCTGCGCTTCAAGGATGTGTCGACTTACAAAGCTGAGATCGCGAGGATCGACGAGCGCCACGCCTCACTCACGCGGGATATTCACTCGAGCCGCGCCCTTCTCGACACTCTTCCCATGCCCGTCTGGCTGCGCGATCCGGGCAACCGCCTCATCTGGGTCAACAAGGCGTACGTCAAAGCGGTCGAGGCCGACAGCGAACTCGAGGTCTTGGACCGCCAGATCGAATTGCTGGAAACGCGCCAGCGTAAGCATGTGCTGAAAGCCGTCGGCGCTGGTCAAAGCTATCGTGCGCGTGTTCACCTCATCGCGGGTGGCGAGCGCAAACCGCACGACATCGTCGTCATACCCGTCGACGGCATGATGGCCGGAGCGGCGATCGACGTCACGGACATCGAAACCGCGCAAGGCGAACTCGATCGCCAGGTTGAGGCTTACGACCGGACGCTCGACCGCGTGGAAACTGCAGTCGCGCTGTTCAATCGCGAGCAGAAGCTGGTTTTCTACAACGCCGCTTTCACAAAGCTTTGGTCGCTCGATCCGGAATGGCTGACGACGCGCCCGACCGACTCCGACTTCCTCGACCGCCTGCGCGAGATCGGCGTCCTGCCGCCGGTCGTCAGTCATAGGGATTGGAAAGCTCAGATCCTCGCTGGCTACCGCTCCGGCGCGCCGATCGAAGACATCTGGCATCTGACGGACGGACGCATCGTCAACGTCATTGCCGAGCAGCGTCCCGATGGTGGCGTCACCTATCTCTTCGGCGATGAGACCGACCGCCTCGCACTCGAAGCCCGCTATAACGCCCTGATCGACGTGCAGCGCGAAACGCTCGAGAGCCTCAAGGAAGGCGTCGCAGTATTCGGCACGGACGGCCGCCTCAAGCTGTTCAACCGGGCCTTCTGCGGGATTTGGCAAATCCCCTCCGGCAAGCTTAAAGAGCGCCCGCATATCGGCGAATTTGTTGCCGCGGTTCAAGACCTCTGTCCCGACGCTGGAACGTGGATGCGCATCGGCCGCGCCGTCACTGCATTCCAGGACGAGCGCGAGACATTCGCAGGCCAGATGATCCGCGCGGACCATGTCGTCGTCGACTACGCGCTGATGCCGCTACCCGATGGCGGAACACTGCTGACGTTCGCCGATGTGACGGATGCCAAGCGTGCCGAGCGCGCCCTCGTCGAACGCAACGAAGCACTCATCGCCGCCGACCGCCTGAAGACGAACTTCATCGGCCACATTTCTCACCAGTTGCGAACGCCGCTCCAAAGTATCAACGGCTTCTCCGAATTGCTTGCCGACCCCATGTTCGGCCAATTGAACGACAAGCAGAGAGAATATCTTTCCGATATCAGAGCGTCGTCGAACACGCTGCTCGCAATCATCGACGACATCCTCGATCTGACGACGATCGAAGCCGGCGGACTCGAACTCAAAGTCGCGCCGGTCGGTGTGCGCGCGATCATCGACGCCGCCATTCTCGGCATTCGCGAGAGCGCGGTCCGTTCGCGCCTCACGATCGATATCGCGGTCGCCGACGACGTGACGGAAATCATGGTCGACGAAGCGCGCATGCGTCAGGTGCTGTACAATCTCCTGTCCAATGCGGTCGGCTTCTCGAAGATCAACGGCACCGTGTATCTCGCCTGCTGGCGGCAAGCCGGAAACATCTTTTTCAGGGTCGATGACGCCGGCATCGGCATCCCGAAAGATCAGATCGGCAGTGTCTTCCAGCGCTTCGAAAGCCGCAGCCACGGCTCCGAGCACCGTGGCGCAGGTCTCGGCCTTTCAATTGCCAAAAGCCTCGTAGAGCTTCACGGCGGCAATATCGAAATCACCTCGGAAGAAGGTCGGGGAACACGCGTGGTCGTTCGAATTCCAGAGCGGGCAGTCTCTGCCACCCCGCCCCCACCAGCCAATGGCAACAGAGACAGGCTGGCGGGCGGCGAGCGCGCAGCATAAAACCGAGCGCGATGATAAATCCGGCATTCTCATTCAACGACCTGACGGAAGGCGACGTCTCGCGAGTGGCGCAAGAAGTCGCGTTCCTCGTGCAGCCCGGAGATACGTTGGCGCTGGAGGGTGATCTCGGCGCCGGCAAATCGACCTTTGCGCGCGCCCTCATACGAGCCATCTCGGGCAATCCGTCGCTCGAAATTCCAAGCCCCACCTTCACCCTGGTGCAGGCCTACGAAACGCCGCGTTTCGACATCGCACACTTCGACCTCTACCGTCTTTCCGACGCGAGCGAGATCGATGAACTCGGTCTCGACGCCGCCCTTACGCGCGGCATTGCCGTCATCGAATGGCCGTCGAAGGGTAACGACCGCATTCCACACGAGCGGTTCACCATTCGCTTCGACGAAACAGGCGCGCCGGACCGCAGAAACGTCAGCATCGGCACGCCAGCCGATTTCGTAGGCCGCCTGGAGCGCTTCACCACGATCCGGGATTTTCTGGCGCGCGCAGGCTGGGGCGAAGCGTCGACGGCCTTCAGCTATCTGCAGGGCGACGCCTCACCGCGCCGCTACGCTCGCCTTCAGAAAGCCGACGGCACGCGCGCAATCCTCATGGATTCACCGCAGCGGCCTGACGGTCCACCGATACGCGACGGCAAGTCCTACAGCGCCATCGCGCATCTCGCGGAAAGCGTCAGAGCCTTCGTCGCAATCGACGGTGCGCTCGCAGCCAGCGGACTTTCGGTCCCGCGCATCCTTGCCGAGGATCTCGCGCAAGGTCTTCTGATCATCGAGGATTTCGGCGACGAAGTTTTCGGCGCTGAAGTTTCACGAGGTCGCGATCAAGCCGGGCTCTGGAAGCGCGGCGTCGACACGGTGATAGCCGTGCAGAGCACTCCACCACCGTCACGCATCGCGCTTTCCGATGGCTCGACGTTCGCTCTCCCCGAAGCCGACGAGGGCGTGCTGGAAATCGAAACCCAGCTGCTTCTCGATTGGTACTGGCCGGCGCTCCACGGCGCGCCTGCACCCCAATCGGCTCGCGACGCGTTCACGGCGTTATGGAAGAGCACCTTCGAGCGTGTGTTGAGCCAGCCGAAAACATGGCTGCTCCGCGACTTTCATTCGCCAAATCTGATCGCACTCGACGACCGGCCGAGCCCCCGCGACGTCGGCATCATCGATTTCCAGGATGCCATGATCGGGCCCGCTGCCTACGATCTCGTATCGCTGCTTGAGGACGCACGGGTCGACGTTCCGGAAAACCTGGAAAAACAACTGCTCGACCATTACATCGCGGCCAATTCCTCCCGGAACCCGGAATTTAACGAGCCCGAATTCCGCTTCAGCTACGCCGCACTAGGGGCACAACGAAATACCAAAATCCTCGGCATCTTCGCGCGTTTAGCTATGCGTGACGGGAAAAGGGCGTACTTGGCCCATATGCCACGGATCTGGGGGTATCTCGAACGAGACCTGCAGCATGAGGCTCTCGCCGGACTGAGAGCATGGTATGACGCAAACCTGCCTCGGAGCCTGCGCGCAGAAGCCCTGAAGATCTAACCCGATTTCGGAGACGCTTCACATGACGTCCGCCAAGCGCCCCACCAGCGCTTTCGTACTGGCAGCCGGCAAAGGCGAGCGCATGCGGCCGCTGACCAATACCCTGCCGAAGCCGCTCGTGCCGCTCGACGGCAAGCCTCTGATCGATCACGTGCTCGATCGTCTAGCCGCCGCGGGCATCAAGCGCGCCGTGGTCAACGTTCATTACCTCGCCGACAAAATCGAAAAACATCTGGCGCACCGCTCCGCTCCGAAAATCACCATTTCCGACGAGCGCGACAAACTCCTCGATACGGGCGGGGGCGCGTTGCATGCGCTGCCGAAGCTCGGCGACGGACCGTTCGTCATCCATAATTCCGATTCAGTGTGGATCGAAGGGCTGGGCTCCAACCTCGACCGCCTGCTGAGCGGTTTCGATGAAAACCTAATGGACAGCCTCATGCTCGTTGCGCCTCTCGCCTCGAGCATCGGCTACGACGGTCCCGGCGATTTCCAGATGGACGCGACGGGCCACCTGACGCGCCAAACCGGCCCGCGCCTTGCGCCGTTCGTCTTCGCCGGAGTTTCGATCACCCACCCGCGTCTGTTCGAAAACGCGCCGAGCGGTCCGTTCTCATTGAACAAACTGTGGGATCGCGCCATCGACAAGGGCCGGCTTTATGGTCTCCGCCTCGAAGGCATTTGGATGCACGTCGGCACCCCCGATGCTCTCAAGGAAGCGGAAGCCGCGCTCAGAGCACCGCTGACGACGAGTTCCGATTGATGTCCGGCAACGTTTTTACATTGCCGCTCGGAGTGCCGTTCCTTGAAGCGCTCGCACGCGCGATCTTGAACGGCGATCTCCCGGCCGCCGGTGGCACGCCGCCCGGCATTCTGACGCTTCCGAAAATCACGCTCCTGCTTCCGACACGCCGCGCGGCACGCGTCGCGCGCGAAGCTTTCCTGGCCGTCGCGAACACGCGTGCGCTGATCATGCCGCGCATCCAGCCGATCTCCGAAGGCGAAGGCGACCTCTCGCTGATCACAAGCATTGCGGAACTAGGTCCATCCGGCGCGGAAGCGCTGGAGCAACCGCCCGCGATCAATGCACTCGACCGTATGCTGACCTTGATGCAGCTCGTCGCGCGGTGGCGCCAGTCGATGGCGGAAACCGCCTCGCAATCGGGGAACACCACACTCGGATCGACGCCGGCACAAGCAGCCCAGCTCGCCGCCGAACTCGGCAAGCTGATGGACGACATCGAACGCGAGAACGTCTCGCTGTCTGGCATCCAAACGCTCGTTCCCGAAGCCTACTCCGAGCACTGGAACAAGACGGTCGACTTCCTGAAGATCGTCACCGAGTACTGGCCGCTCCATCTCGAGGCGCACGGCTTGACGTCGCCCGAAGCCCGCCGCAACGCGCTGATCCTCGCCGAAGCCGATCGCATCGCGCGGCTGAAACCCGACGAGGTCGTGATCGTCGCGGGCGTCACGGGCTCCATCCCTTCAACGGTTACGTTGATGCGGGCCGTCGCCGCCCACCCCTCAGGCGCCATCGTCCTTCCCGCTCTCGACCACACGCTGGACGAGGAGAGCTGGAACCAGATCGTGCCGCTCCACCCGGAGCACCCGCAGTTCGGCTTGCGGAAGCTACTCGACGGCCTCGGCATTTCGAGAAGTGACGTGAAGACATTGCCCGGCGTCAACGTCGACGCGGCCCGCACCGCGCGCTCAGCGTTTTTCAGCGAGGCGATGCGGCCTTCCGCAACGACCGCGCGCTGGCACGAATTTGCAGCCAATGCCGACCGCGAAAAACTTAGAGAAGCGCTTTCCGGCGTATCCTTGATCGAAGCGCCATCGGCGCAGGACGAAGCCGAAACCGTTGCGCTGATACTGCGCGAAGCCATCGAAATGCCGGGTCGGACCGCCGCGCTCGTTTCGCCGGACCGATTGCTCGCGCGCCGCGTCGCGATCCGTCTCGAAGCCTGGGGCATCCGTGTTGACGACAGCGCCGGACGGCCGTTCGCGAAAACCGTTCCGGGCGCTTTTCTGGCTCTCGTCATCAACGCGGTCGTCAGCGATTTCGCACCCGCCGAGACGATGGCGCTGCTGCGCCACCCGCTGTGCCGCGCCGGCATGAAAACCTTCGATATTCGCCGCTTCGCGCGCGCGCTCGAAATCAGTGCCTTCCGCACGGCCTACCTCGGCCGCGGCGTGGAAGGGATTATCGCGGCACTCGATACGGCCGAGCGCGACGACGGCGAAAAGAAATTCATACACGTCGCCGCGCGCCGCCTGTGGGCCGAAGACCGCGAAGGCGCGCGCCTCCTCGTCACGAAGGTTGCGGAAGCTTTCAAGCCGCTGACCGATCTCTACGCCGATCAAAGCCCGCACACGCTCGCCGATTTCGCCCGTGCCCATGCCGAGAGCGCCGAAGCTCTAGCCGCACTGCCCGAGGATGAAGCGTCCACATCCAACGGCCAGAACCCGCTTTGGCAGGGTGAAGCCGGCGATGCCGCCAGCCGCTTCTTCATGGAGCTTCTGAAACCCGAAACACCCGACGTCGAAATACGCGCCACCGATTACGCCGATCTCTATGCGACGCTGCTCGCCAAGGAAAACGTCCGCGAGCGCACTGCGGTGCATCCGCGCATTGCGATCTGGGGCCCCTTCGAAGCGCGCCTGCAGCAACCCGATGTGCTGATCGTCGGCTCGCTGAATGAAGGCACCTGGCCCGAAGCGGCCGAGCCCGGCGCTTGGCTCAACCGGCCGATGCGGACGGAGCTGGGGCTTCCCTCACCCGAGGAGGAAACCGGCCGCGCCGCCCACGACTTCGTCTCGCTTCTCGGCGCCGAGACCGTCTACCTGACGCGCGCCGAAAAGGTCGGCGGCGTGCCGACGGTGCCGTCGCGCTGGCTGATGCGCACGACGGCGCTCCTAAAAGGCATGGAGCTTTTGCCGGCTCTCGAGGCGGACAAACCTTGGCTGGCTTGGGCGCGATCCAGAGACTTTATTGATAAGAAAAATGAGATTCGCGTCGATGCGCCGGAGCCCAGACCTCCCGTCGATGCACGTCCGCGAAAATTGAGCGTGACCGAGATTGAGCGTTGGACGAGCAATCCCTACGCGATCTTCGCACGCCACGTCCTGAAGCTCGATCCGTTGCCGGAGCTCGGTGCAGCGCCGGACGCTAGTCTCCGCGGCGGACTGGTGCACAGTGTCATGTCGCAATTTGCGACCGAGTATCCAAGCGCGCTGCCCACGGACCCGCGTGCGGAGTTGGAACGCATCGCCACCACCGTACTCGAAACCTACACGGGGCATCCCCGCGTCGCCGCCTTCTGGCTGCCGCGCCTCAAACGCTTCCTCGCATGGTTTGCGATGACGGAGGCATCGCGGCGCGACGGCGTCCAGGCAATCATCGCCGAGACGTCCGGAAGGCTTGTCCTCGACACGGGCATCAAACCATTCACGCTGACCGCACGGGCCGATCGCATCGACGATAAGGGCGCGGCCATTATCATTACCGACTACAAGACGGGAGCCGCGCCGAGCGACACAGCCGTCAAGGCGGGACGCTCGCCGCAGTTGCCGCTCGAAGCCGCAATCGCGCTCGGCGAAGTCGGATTTCCGCACCTCAGCGGACACACCGTCGAAGCGTTGCGCTACATCCGCGCTTCAGGCGCCGAGCCGCCCGGCGAAGAGCGGACGATCAAATGCGACGACGTCGCAGCACTCGCTGCCGAAGCGCGCGCGGGACTTGAACAACTGATTACCGCGTTCGATCGCGTGGAAACGCCCTACCGCGCCATCCGGCGGCCCGGCTATCGTTACGATTTCGATGCGTACGCGCATCTCGCGCGCGTTGCCGAATGGTCGGCACACGTCGACGAGGAGGCAGCGTCTTGAACCTCGAAATCAAGAAGACCTCGCCCGAAGACATCCGCCGCTTCACCGATCAAGCACAGAGCGACGCTTCCGCCCCGCAAAATTCAGCCTGGGTCAACGCCAACGCCGGAACCGGCAAGACACACGTTTTGACGCTGCGCGTATTGCGCCTGTTGCTCGCCGGAACGCGTCCCGAGCGCCTCCTCTGCCTCACCTTTACGAAGGCGGCCGCGGCCGAAATGTCGAAACGCGTTTTCGACCGTCTCGCCGGCTGGGTAACGGCCGATGACAATACGCTGCACAAAGACCTTTCCAAGATCGTCGGCCTGCCCGCCTCCGTCGACTTGATGCAACGCGCCCGAACGCTCTTCGCGCTTGCCATCGAAACGCCCGGCGGCCTCAAGGTGCAAACCATCCACGCCTTTGCCGAGCGGCTCTTGCAACGCTTCCCGCTGGAAGCCGGCGTGCCACCGGATTTCAAGATCCTCGACGACCAGGCCGCCCGCGAACTCAAGGCCGACGCGATCGAGGCGACGTTGACCGAGGCGACCGGCGCACCGAATGCGTCGCTTGGAAAGGCGCTCGATTTCGTCATTCGCTACGCCGCCGACGCGCATTTCGATCAGCTTATTTCCAAGGCGGTCGAGGAGCGTAAGTGGCTCGAAGCCACCGCCCACGTCGAACCCGGCAGGATCGAAGACGGGCTCGCGGCGATGGATGCTCACCTTCGCAAAGAACTCAACGTGCGCGCGGCCGTCGCGGTCGCCGATCTTCATACCGAATGCGCGAACGTTCTCTCGAAGGAAGACGTCCGTGAACTGTCCGAACTGCTCGCGTCCGGCGGCAAAACGGATGCCGGCCATAGCGCAAAATTGATCGCCATGATGGCGCACGCCGAGCCCCAGCGCCGCGCGCACGTTCTCGGCGATTACTTTCTCGTCGATAACGGAGAAGCGCTCCGAAAGAGCCTCATGTCGAAGGCCCTTTCCCAGGCGAAACCGGGCCTGCATGATCGCTGCCAGCAAGCGCAGCAGAATTTCTTCAAGCTGTCTCAGGAATTGAAAGCGCTGACGCTCATCGACGCGTCGCTCGCCCTTTATCAGCTCGCGGGCTCGGTGCTGAGGCGCTACGCGGCTGCACGCAATTCCGCCGGCGCGCTCGATTTCGACGATCTCATTCTGAAAACCCGCGAACTTCTGACGAGCAAAAAAGGCCAGGCGCAGTGGGTGCTTTTCAAGCTGGACGGCGGTCTCGATCATATTCTCGTCGACGAAGCGCAGGACACGAGCCCCGAGCAGTGGGAGATCATTTCCGCACTCGCGCACGAGTTCTTCGCCGATATGGGCGCGGGCGCGGTGACTCGCACCGTTTTTGCCGTCGGTGACGAAAAGCAGTCGATCTATTCGTTCCAGGGCGCCGCGCCGAAGATGTTCGCCGAAATGGGCCAGCGCTTCGCAACACTCGCGACCGGCGCCAATCTCGCATGGAGACGCGTTCCCCTCACGCTCTCATTCCGTACCGTCGCGCCCGTACTGGCGGCCGTCGATCGCGTGTTTGCCGATCCGGTGCGTACGCCCGGATTGACCGCCGACAACGGCAGCATCGACCACGTCGCCAACCGTATCGGGCATGCGGGCTTGGTCGAGATATGGCCGACCGAGATGCCCGACGAAACGGTCGTCGCCGATCCGTGGAACCCGCTTTCCGATACGAACGAGCGTTCGCCCGCTAACCGGCTCGCGGATCGCATCGCAGATACGATCAAGGGCTGGATCGACGCCGGAGAACGATTGCCTTCCGAGAACCGTCCCATTCGCGCCGGCGATATCTTGATCCTCGTGCGCAAGCGAAACCCGTTTGCGGTGCCCATGGTCGCGGCACTCAAGCGGCGTCACATCCCCGTCGCAGGCTCGGACCGGGTCAGGCTGACGGATCAGATCGCAGTTCAGGACCTGATCGTCCTCGGCGACTTCTTGACCTTGCCTGAAGACGATCTGGCGTTGGCAACCGTTCTGAAGGGCCCGCTCTTCAATCTCAACGACGACCATCTCCTCGAAATCGCGCATGGCCGCAAACGGACGCTGTGGTCCGCACTGCTCGAAAGCGCCGATACGAATTCCGCATTCACGGACGCAGCCGAAACGCTGAAGCGCTGGCGCGCCAAATCCGACTTCACGCCGCCCTTCGAATTTTTCTCAGGCATTCTCGATCGCGACGGCGGCCGCGAGAAAATGCTGAACCGGCTCGGGCCCGAAGCCGCCGACGTCATCGACGAATTCCTCGATCTCGCGCTCTCCTTCGACGAAAGCAATCCACCGTCGCTTACGCAATTTCTAGCGAAGCTTCGCGACGCGAACCCAGAAGTGAAGCGCGACATGGAGCACGGCCGCGATGAAGTTCGCGTCATGACCGTGCACGGTGCAAAAGGCCTCGAGGCGCCGATCGTCCTCCTTCCCGACACTTGCACCACGTCGTCCGGTGACGACGCATCTTCGCGTCTCGTGAAACTTGCCGCACGTTCGCTTGCGGAGGAATCCGCCGAAGCGATCGTCTGGTGCGTCAAGGGCACCAATCGCGTTCCGGCCGTCGAAGGGGCGCGAAGAGAAAAGGAACAGGCCGACACGGAAGAGCGCAATCGCCTCCTCTACGTCGCCATGACGCGAGCCAGGGACAGGCTCTACATCGCGGGCTTCGAAACCAAGCGCGGTCGCGCCGATGGCTGCTGGTATGACGTGGCGTCTGCTGCGTTGATCCCTGCCATGGAGGAAATCGATCTCGGCGACGGCAAGAAAATTTGGCGCATGGAACGGCCGCAAATAGCGGATCCCGAAAAGCCGAAGCACGAAAAGCGAGCCGAACAGAGCGCGTTTGCCCGGCCCGGCTTCGCAACGCGCCGTGCGCCAGCCGAACCGAAACTTTCCGTGCCGCTCGCGCCCTCTCGTCTGGAACCCTATGCACCCGATGCCGAGGGCGAGCCGCGCGTTCCCGTCAAACAGGACGCTGCAGCGACGAACGACACGCCCTCGCCGCTCGGTGTCGGCGGCGCCAATCGGTTCTTACGCGGAACGATCACGCACGCGCTCCTTCAGCATCTGCCCTCGATTGCTATTGACCAGCGCGAGATGATCGCGACCGCCTTCGTCGACAAACGCGGCGCAGCTCTTCCCGCGAGAGTGCGCGCGAGCATCGTGAAGGAAACGCTGGCCGTTTTAGAGCACCCGAGTTTCGCCGCGATCTTCGGAGCCGACAGCGTTGCGGAGGCGCCGATCGCCGCCGTCATACCGCGGCCGAACGGTAAGGGACCTGCCCTCGATTTATCGGGCCAGATTGATCGCTTGGCGCTGACCGAAGGCGAAGTGCTCGTCGTCGATTACAAGACCAATCGCCCGCCGCCAGCCGACGTCCGCCAAGTTGCAGACGCCTATCTTTATCAGCTTGCGGCATATCGGCTGGCTCTTCGAGAAATCTATCCCGGCCGGATGGTGCGGGCCGCGCTGCTCTGGACGGACGGCCCCCGACTCATGGAAATTCCGGGCGACGTCCTCGATCTTTATACGGTCCGTCTTTGGGACCTCGATTGGGGGAGCCTTGACGCTTCCTGACCTAATCCCTACTTCATGGATCAGTTTTTCTTTTGCCCGCCGACGGGCGGCAAGTCGGGATCGGCCGATAGAACGGGCCCGAAAATGGAGCATAATCAATGTCTAACGCAGTGACAGACGCCAGCTTCGAAGAGGAAGTTCTGAAGTCTAGCGAACCGGTTCTCGTCGATTTCCACGCGACGTGGTGCGGACCGTGCAAAGCCATGGCGCCGGCACTCGATCAGGTCGCTAAGGAGATGACCGGCAAAGTGAAAGTCGTGAAAATCGACGTTGACGAGAACCCGCAGGTCACCGGTCATTACGGTATACGCGCTATGCCGACGCTGCTGATCTTCAAGGGTGGCAAGGTCGCCGCCCAGCACACCGGCGCGATCGTGCAGAAGAAAAAACTCGAAGACTGGATCACGTCGAGCGTCGCCGCTGCCGTTTAAGGCGCGCGCCAGTCACGACACATCTGAAATTGAAAAACCCCGCTGAACGCGGGGTTTTTTTTTTTTGGAATTTGCATTCGGACCGGCGATCAGTCCGTGATCTTGTCTGCCGTCGGCACGACGACGGCAAACATATCGTTGAGCCCCACGAGGCTGGCTTCGTGAAGCTCCTTCGCCGAAATAGAGCCGCCGGAAGGATTGGGAAGCGAGCGGGTCGCCGTCGCATTGCCGACCACAGTCGCGCGATAGCCGTGATTGAAAGCGGCGCGCGCCGTTGAATTCACGCACACATGCGTCATGAACCCGGCGATGGTCAATTCCTCGACGCCATAGCCTTTCAGAAGCTCATCGAGGTTCGTCTTTTCGAACGAACTTGGGAAGTTCTTCACGACAACGGGCTCTCCCGCTTTGGGGCTCACCACGTCAGCGATGGCGCCGATACGGTCGTTGACGTCGTAAGGCGTTCCGGCACCCGCATCGTGCTGGATGTGAATGACCGGACGCCCGGCATCGCGGTACCGCTTCAAGAGACCCTGGCATTCGACGAGCGCTGGCTCGACGCCCTCGAGCTGCATAACGCCCTCGCGATACGTATTCTGGCAATCGATGAGGATCAGCGCAGAGTTGGCGATGCGCGCAGGCGTATAGCCAAGGCCCGTGATGTCGCGCAGCGTCCTTGAAACCGTCATCGGCTCTTCTCCCGAAATTTGAATTTTTTTGATTGCCTAAAGAGGCGGATGTTCGACGCCGCTCGGCGGCGGACCCAGAGCATCGAGTTCGATGTTTTCGGCATCCGAAAAGATGCGCGAGCGCGTCAGGAAGCGAACGCCCTCCGGACCTTCGACCGAGAAGCCGGATCCGCGTCCCGGCACGACATCGATGATGAGATGCGTGTGCTGCCAGTATTCGAACTGCGACTTGCCCATGTAGAACGGCTGGCCGCCAATCTCGCCCATGTAAACGTCTTGCGCACCAACCTTGAACTCGGCCCGGGGGTAGCACATGGGCGCGCTGCCATCGCAGCAACCGCCCGATTGATGAAAGAGCAGTGGCCCATGGATACCTTCGAGCTTCTTGAGAAGCGTCAGAGTATCGGGCGTAGCCGTCACGCGATTGACCATCTGGCTCTCCCTCCGTGTTGAGAAAAAGGGCATGCGCCGGGATCGGCACATGCCCTTCGATCTTACGCGAGGCCCGGCATCAGAAGAAGCCGAGAGCCTTCGGGCTGTAGCTGACGAGCATGTTCTTCGTCTGCTGGTAATGGTCGAGCATCATCTTGTGCGTCTCGCGGCCGATACCCGACTGCTTGTAGCCACCGAACGCAGCGTGCGCCGGGTATGCGTGGTAGCAGTTGGTCCAAACGCGGCCAGCCTTGATCGCGCGGCCCATCCGATAGGCCCGCGTTCCGTTACGCGTCCACACGCCCGAGCCAAGGCCATAAAGCGTGTCGTTGGCGATCGAGAGCGCTTCCTCGTCGTCTTCGAAGGTCGTAACCGACACGACCGGCCCGAAGATCTCTTCCTGGAATACGCGCATCTTGTTGTGGCCTTCGAGCACGGTCGGCTCGACGTAATAGCCGCTCGCAAGCTCGCCACTGAGATTGGCGCGACGGCCGCCCGTCAGAACGCGCGCGCCTTCGCCCTTGCCGATCTCGATGTAGCTCAGGATCTTCTCGAGCTGATCGTTGGAAGCCTGGGCGCCGATCATCGTCGAGGCATCCATCGGATGACCCTGCTTGATCTTCACCACGCGCTCCAAAGCCCGCTCCATGAACTTCTCATAGATCGAACGCTGGATGAGCGCACGGCTGGGGCACGTGCAAACTTCGCCCTGGTTCAACGCGAACATCGTGAACCCTTCGAGGCACTTGTCGAAGTACTCGTCGTCGGCTTCCATGACGTCGGCGAAGAAGATGTTGGGCGACTTGCCGCCGAGTTCCAGCGTGCACGGAATGATGTTTTCCGACGCATACTGCATGATCAGACGGCCCGTCGTGGTCTCGCCGGTGAATGCGATCTTGGCGATGCGCTTGTTCTGAGCAAGCGGCTTTCCGGCCTCGATGCCGAAACCGTTGACGACGTTCAGGACGCCTTCAGGAAGGATGTCGGCGATCAGATCCATGAGGACCATGATCGACATCGGCGTCTGCTCGGCGGGCTTCAGCACGACGCAGTTACCGGCAGCAAGCGCCGGCGCGAGCTTCCAGACCGCCATCAGCAGCGGGAAGTTCCACGGAATGATCTGACCGACCACGCCGAGCGGCTCGTGGAAATGATAGGCGACCGTGTCGTGATCGATCTCAGCGATCGAGCCTTCCTGCGCGCGAACGCAGCCGGCGAAATAGCGGAAATGATCGATGGCTAAGGGAAGATCGGCGTGCGTCGTCTCGCGGATCGGCTTGCCGTTATCGATCGTCTCGACGAGAGCGAGGATGTCGAGATTTTCTTCCATCCGGTCGGCGATTTTCGTCAGCACGCGAGCGCGCGTCGCGGGAGAGGCATTGCCCCAAGCGTCTTTTGCTTTATGTGCCGCGTCGAGCGCGAGTTCGATGTCTTCTGCTGTCGAACGGGCGACCTCGCACACCTGCTGTCCGGTGATCGGCGTTACGTTGGAGAAGTACTGGCCGCGGACAGGAGCGACCCACTTGCCGCCGATGAAATTGTCATAGCGCGGCTTGATGATCTGCCGCCCTTTCAGCTTGTCCATTGCTACATGCTGCATCGTGCATCTCCTCCGAATGACGCCTAAACGGCGGTCTTGTTGGTGTTGGAGTTCTCTAGAGTTGCTCTGTTATGCTTTGGTCCCGGAAGCCTCGACTTCTCAGTTGGCAGATCAGCTATGCTTCGCCATTGGCCGTGGCCGACATTGTCCGACCAACCTAGCGATTTTTGTGACCTTTTCGTACTGTAAATATCGAAATGCGGGCGAAGCACTTTGACCTTGCGCAACGAACCCCGCTGCCTTGCCGACTTTATTCATGCCCTTTGTGCAATAAAAGTACATATCCTGCAAGATAGAGCGATCCGCATATCAGAACGCGCTTCGGCCCCTTCGAAAGCCCGGCAATCGTTTGGAGCGCATCAATCACGTTTTTGCGATCAGCCGCCTGCATGCCGGCCCCGCGCGCGACCTCGGCAAGGTTCTCTTCGCTATGCGGCGCCTCGTTGGCTCCGGGGATCGGAACTGTATAGATGGCCCGCACAAGCCCCCGGAACGGCGCAAGAAAACCCAGCGCATCCTTCTGGCCCATCATTCCGACAATCAAATAGACGGGCTTCGGCGACTTCTCATCGAGCATTGCCAGCGTATCGGCGAGCATATCCCCGGCCGCGGGATTATGACCGCCGTCGAGCCATAGCTCCGTCTCGTCGCCAAGAATATCGGCCAGCGGCCCTGACGTCAGGCGCTGCATCCGCGCCGGCCATTCGACGGCACGAAGTCCCGCTTCGAGAGCGCTTTCGTCGATCGCGAGAGAGGGTATTCTTTCGCCGAGCGTCAGCGCCGCCGCCACGGCGGTTCCGGCGTTGATGATCTGATGCCGCCCGATGAGCGCCGGCAACGGCAAGTCGAGCAGACGGTCGTTCTGCTGCACGATAAGACGGCCTGTCTGCTCGTAAGCATCGTAATCGCGACCCCAGACGGTCAGCGACGTTTTTACTGCCCGCGCGCGCGATTCAAGGACCGCGAGAACATCATCGGTTTGCTGCGAGATGATCCCAGGAACGCCACGCTTCAGAATGCCGGACTTTTCGAAAGCGATCTTGGCGAGCGTCGGTCCGAGCTTCTCGGCGTGGTCCATTGAGATCGGCGTGATGACCGTGAGCGCGGGCTCGGCAATGACGTTCGTCGCGTCGAGCCGGCCGCCGAGGCCGACTTCAAGTAGGAGAACGTCGGCCGGCCGTTCCGAGAACGCGAGAAACGCGGCCGCTGTGGTGATCTCGAATTGCGTGATGTCGTCGCCGTCGTTCACCGCTTGGACGCGCGTCAGCACATCGACGAGCAGGTCTTCGTCGATCGGACGCGATTTGCCATCATCTCCGGCAAGCGAAATTCGCTCGTGAAACCGCACGAGATGAGGCGATGTGTAGACGTGCACGCGCTTTCCGGCAGCTTCGGCAAAAGCGCGAAGATACGCCGTAACCGACCCCTTGCCGTTGGTGCCCGCAATGTGGACCACCGGCGGAAGTTTCGTTTCGGGATGGCCGAGCTTTGCAAGCAGCCGCTCTACGCGGCCGAGCGAAAGATCGATCAGCTTCGGATGCAAGAGCATCATGTCGGCCAGTAAAGCGTCGCTTGTGGGCCGTGTCGTCGACGAGGTCATGCCCCGTAATACCTTCGAGAAGTGCTAGGCGCCGCGAGGCGCATCTTTGGGATTTGCCGATGTTGACGATCCCGCCTCATCGCGCTTCGGCTTGTCGCCCTTGCCCGGCTCGAAGCGTTGGCTGTTTGGCACAGCCTCCGGTTCGACGACGCCGCTCTCCCGTGCGGCCGTCTCGATGACTTTGCTATCGACTGGAGCGCCGTTGACGTACGGCTTTCCATTCATCTTGCGTGTGTCTTTCGCCTTCGTCGCCTGCACCCCACTCATCAGGAGCTTGCAGACGCGCGCAAGCGTCTCCCGCATCTGATGACGATGCACGACCATATCGATCATGCCGTGCGAAAGCAGATATTCCGCACGCTGGAAGCCGTCCGGCAACTGCTCGCGGATCGTCTGCTGAATGACGCGCGGACCCGCGAAGCAAATAAGCGCGCCGGGCTCCGCGATATGGATATCTCCGAGCATCGCGTAGGAAGCGGTCACGCCGCCCGTCGTCGGATCCGTCAGAACGACGATGTAGGGAAGCCGCGCATCCCTTAGACGCTGCACGGCAATCGTCGTACGCGGCATTTGCATGAGGGAAAGGATGCCCTCCTGCATGCGCGCGCCACCTGAAGCCGCGAATAGAATAAACGGCGTTCGGAGATCGAGCGCGCGCTGCATGCCGGCGATGATCGCCTCTCCGGCGGCCATGCCGAGCGAACCGGCCATGAAGCGGAAGTCCTGAGCCGCAGCGACAACCGGCAAACCTTCGAGTTCGCCTTCGCCGACGAGAACGGCATCATCGAGCTTCGTCGCAGCCTTCGCGTCTTTCAGACGATCGGAATATTTGCGCCCATCACGAAACTTCAACGGATCTTGCTGCACGGTCGGCACTGGGACGGTGCGATACTCGCCGGCATCGAACGTATGCTGCAGGCGCTGCTGCGAACCCATGCGCATGTGATAGTTCGAGCCGGGCACTACGAACTCGTTGGCCTCGAGGTCTTTGTAGAAGACCATCTGACCTGAATCCGGGCACTTCACCCAGAGGTTATCCGGAACGTCGCGCTTCGCCGTCGATAAGAGCCCACTGATCTTTGGGCGGACGACGTTGTTAATCCAATTCACGTGTTCTTGGCTCCTTGTAAGCCGCAGCAGGTGCCTATCGCTTCAACGTGCGGGCACAATGGCAAGCTCCTCGCAGTCCACCATTTTTAGCGCCTCTCGAGGGACCGGCGCTAGGACAATGCCCAAAATGGGGGTGCAGAAGGCCCTCTCCAATAGAACTTATCCAAGGAAAGCGCTAGTCGGCCGATAGCGCCAAGCTCAATTCCTTGACGAGGTCCGTCACGCCTTTCCGGGTCGCATCCGTGCCCTCGCCCTTTGCTCCGAGGGACTTTTCTATAATAGAAACAATGGCTGAGCCGACGACCACGCCATCAGCCCCCTTCGAGATCGCCTTGGCCTGCGCGCCGGATCGAACGCCGAAGCCCACGACAACCGGTAAGGGCGTCTCGGCCTTGATCGCCTTCACTTGGCTGTGAACATCGTTAACGACGGGCGCCGCGGCCCCCGTGATGCCCGTAATGGAAACATAGTAAACAAAACCCGACGTATTTTGCAAAACGGTGGGCAAACGCGCCTTGTCCGTCGTCGGCGTCGCGAGCCGGATGAAATTGAGCCCTGCGTTGAGCGCCGGCAGGCATAGCTCGTCGTCCGCCTCGGGCGGCACATCGACGACAATGAGGCCGTCGACGCCCGCGGCCTTCGCATCCTGGATGAAGCGCTCGTTGCCGTAGACGTAGATCGGATTGTAGTAGCCCATCAGCACGATCGGCGTCGTGTTGTCGTGGACGCGAAAATCGCGAACCATATGCAGCGTCTTGATCATGTTCTGACCGGCCTTCAGCGCCCGCTGCGACGAGGCCTGAATTGCCGGACCGTCCGCCATCGGATCGGAGAACGGCATGCCGAGCTCAATGATATCGGCGCCGGCTTTGACGAGATCGCCGAGAATCTGCGCGCTCGTTTCCGGATCGGGGTCGCCGGCGGTGACGAACGTGATGAGCGCCGGCCGGTTTTCTTTCTTAAGCGCCGCGAAGCGGGCATCGATGCGCGTGACGTGCTTGGTCATCCTAGATCTTCATGCCCAGATGCTTCGCGACCGTGGCGAGATCCTTGTCGCCTCGGCCGGAAATATTGACGACGAGAAGGTTATCCTTCGACAAAGTTGGCGCAAGCTTCTTCACCAGTGCCAGTGCGTGGCTCGACTCGAGCGCCGGAATGATGCCTTCAAGCCGCGTGCAGTACTGCAGGGCTTCGAGCGCTTCTTTGTCCGTCGCTGGGACGTAGGTCACACGCCCGATAGTCTTGAGCCATGAATGCTCTGGCCCGACGCCCGGATAATCGAGGCCCGCGGAAATCGAGTGGCCTTCGAGGATTTGTCCGTCGCGATCCTGCAAGAGATACGTGCGGTTTCCGTGCAGAACGCCGGGCGACCCACCCGTCATCGACGCGGCGTGGCCGTTCTCGACATCGATCCCATGGCCGCCGGCCTCGACGCCATAGATCGCGACACCCGGGTCGTCGAGGAACGGATGGAAAATGCCGATGGCATTCGACCCGCCGCCGATGCAGGCAACGATGGTGTCGGGCAACCGGCCTTCGGCTTCCATCATCTGCGAACGCGTCTCACGGCCGATGATCGACTGGAAGTCGCGCACCATGGCCGGATAAGGATGCGGACCCGCCGCCGTGCCGATAAGGTAGTAGGTGTCGCGCACGTTGGTGACCCAATCGCGCAGCGCTTCGTTCATCGCGTCTTTCAGCGTGCCCGCACCCGACGTCACGGGATTGAGCTTGGCGCCGAGCAACGTCATGCGCGCAACGTTGGGCGCCTGACGTTCAACGTCGGTCGCGCCCATGTAGATCTCGCATTCCATGCCGTACTTCGCGCAGACCGTCGCGACGGCGACGCCGTGCTGTCCGGCGCCCGTCTCGGCAATGATCCGCTTCTTGCCCATACGGCGCGCGAGCAGGATCTGCCCGAGGCAGTTATTGATCTTGTGCGAGCCCGTGTGGTTCAGCTCTTCGCGTTTGAAGTAGATCTTCGCGCCGCCGAGTTCAGCGGTCATGCGCTCCGCGTGATAGAGCGGGCTCGGCCGGCCCGCGTAATGCAGGCTGAGGTAATCGAGTTCGCGCTGAAATTCCGGATCGGCTTTCGCGGTGTCGTAAGCGCGCTCGAGCTCCAGGATCAGCGGCATCAACGTTTCGGCAACGAAACGGCCGCCGAATATGCCGAAAAATCCCCTGTCGTCGGGACCGGTGGCGTAGCTGTTGAGCGCGGCCTCCGCTGTCTTGTTCGATTTCGTCGCCATGAAAGCCTCGCTTCTCTTCCTGGCCCATCAGGAAGATGAAATTATCACGTCTGCTTAGCTGTCTTTACGGCCAGAAGAAAGCGACGGATCTTATCAAGGTCCTTGATGCCCGGCGCACTCTCGACCCCCGACGACACATCGACCGCGATCGGGCGCGTCAACGCGATCGCATCCGCCACGTTGTCTGGTTGAAGCCCGCCCGAAAGCATGAACGCAAGGCCATCGGCGACACCGTCGAGCGCATTCCAGTCGAACGTCAATCCGTTGCCGCCAGGAAGCAACGAGCCCGGAGGCGCCTTCGCGTCGAAGAGGATGAGATCTGCAGCGCCCGCGTAGCTGCGCGCGCGCTCCGCGTCTCCGGCCGTCGCGACGGCAATCGCTTTGATAACCTCGCGGCCGAATTGCTTCTTGATGGCGGCGACGCGTTCCGGCATTTCCTTGCCGTGCAGTTGCAGGATGTCGGGACCAACGTCATCGACAATCTCTTGCAGCGTGTCGTCATCCGCGTCGACCGTCAGCGCGACGATCTTGGCCCTACCGCGTGCCAGCTCGGCCAGTCGCTTGGCTCGAGGGATATCGAGATGGCGCGGGCTCTTCGCATAAAACACAAGCCCGATGTAGTCGGCGCCGCCGGAGATGGCCGCTTCCAACGCTTCAGGCGTCGTGATCCCGCAAATTTTGGCTGTGGTGACCATCAAACTTCGTGCGTTACAGCGCGGGCCCGCCCGCGAGCCGGCGCTTTTGCCAGCGCTTCAAAGCAATAAAAGTCCAAATGCCTTCGACCAGACCGAAGGGCCAGGCGCCTTGCAGAAATCCATAGACCGAACCCATCGCGCAAGCGACGGAAAATCCGAGGATGCACCAAGGGCTGCTATCCTCGAATGCGTAGAACAACAGCATCAGGCTGACGGACACGAGTCCGAAAAGCGTCAGCGCATCGAATGACATTTAGGATCTCGCTTCGGTCAACGGCCGGAGATGGCCAGTCGCTGATCAGCCGGGTCGGCAGCTGCTTCGCGTTCGCGCGCGAGGCGATCGGCTTCCGCTTGCCAGCGCGCTGCGCGCCGGCCTTGCGACCGCGCCGTCTGGCGCCATCGGCTCTGACCCATCCACGTCGCAATGCCGCCAAGGATGACGCCGACGACGAGAGCAACCATGAGATAAATGTAGAACGGCAGCTCAATGGAAAGCGCTGGCGTTTCCGGACGGAAGGGATCGAGGATCAGATCCACTGGCTGCCGGTTGGAAACCGCAATCGCGACAAGGATGATGCCGATCGGAAAGCCGATTAGCAGCGCCAGAATACGCCTGAACATGATCTTTCCTCACTTGGCGTGCGCGCAACGAACAGCAAGCGCCGTATCGTCAGTGTTTGCTGCCGTTAAGCTTATTCAACCGGTCGCGAAGTTCCTTGCCGGTTTTAAAGAACGGCACGAATTTCTCGGCAACGGCGACCGTGGTTCCCGTGCGCGGATTTCTTCCCTGTCGTGATGCACGATGCTTGACCGTGAACGCACCGAAACCGCGAAGCTCCACGCGATCACCTCGCGATAAAGCATCGACAATTTCATCGAAAATTACGTTGACGATGCGTTCGACATCCCGATGGTAAAGATGCGGATTGGCAGTGGCAATCCGTTGCACCAGCTCCGATTTGATCACGTTTCGCTCCCAGCTTCGGCGACCATTTCTTCTTATTTTTCAGAAGGGTGCCAAACTGAGAGAAGACCGTCAAGTCCGAGCGTGGAAATCATCCGATCACGAAGCAAAAAATTTACGGCGTCCCCCGCTGCCGGTCCGAGCAACCAGCCCGCAATGCCCGCCGACATGCCGGCAAAGCCGTAACCGCTGCTGTTTCCGGCCTTCCAGTCGGTGACTTTCGCCGTTTGGGGAACGCTTTTAACGTCCTTGAGCCATTTGACCGCTTCGTCCTCGCCGCCAAGTTGATCGATCAACTTTGCATCGAGCGCCTCACGGCCCGAGTAGATTCGGCCCTCCAGAAGACCCGGAATATTGGCTGCTTTGACGCCCCGGCGGGTCTCGACCAGGCCGATGAACCATTTGAAGCCATCGGCCACCATGCCCTCGGCGACCTTCCTGCTGGCGTCGTCGAGCGGCTCGAATGGCGAGGGTGAAGCCTTCAGCGGGCCACTCTTAACCTCGTTCATTTTGACGCCGATCTTGTCCAACAATTGGACGACCTCAGGCCACTGCACGATGACACCCACCGAGCCGGTAATCGTATTGCCGCGAGCCACGATGTGATCTGTGGCAAGCCCGGCAATGTAGGCGGCCGACGCCGCCACGGTGCCGAATTGAGCAACGACGGGCTTCTTTTTGGCAAGCGTACGGATGCCTTCGAAGAGCGCCTCGCCCCCCGTTGTCGTGCCGCCGGGACTGTTGATGAACAGCAGAACGCCGGAGACGCTGTTGTCGTCGCCGATGTCCTTCAGCATTTTGAGCTGATCGCGATCTTCCGTAATGGTGCCTTCGATTGTCACGCGGGCGATCTGCTTTTCGCCGGTGAGCGACGCAAGCTTGTCGCCGCCAAATGCCAGCGCGCCGATCGCGAGAAGGAGGCCGGCGAGCCCGGCTGCGCGCCAAATCGATACCGACCGGCGAAGTCGCCTGCGATCGAGAACCGTTTCCGTTTCAAGCATTGGGGGTGGTGCCCTTTCCGTCATCTCGCGGCAAGTCGAGCGGGAGGCCCGTCAGCGCGGATCGTTCTGGCGGCGAACGTAGGCAAGGTTGCGGCCGCGAGCAACGGGGAAGCCCGCGACGTCTCGCCCAAAAGTTAAGGCGCGCAGCAGAGTTTGCCGCGCGCCTCCAATTTCTTAAGTCTGACCGAGGCCGGACCAAAGCCCGGCCCGAGCCGGGCCGAGCCGATTACTCGGAGTCTTCGGCGCCTTCGCGCTTCTTGATGGCAGCCTTGAAGATGTCGCCCAGCGAAGCGCCCGAGTCGGTCGAACCGTACTGAGCAACCGCCTGCTTTTCTTCCGCCAGCTCGAGCGCCTTGATCGAAACCGCGATACGGCGCGCTGCCTTGTCGACCGAGAGGACGGCCGCGTCGACCTTGTCGCCGACGTTGAAGCGTTCCGGACGCTGCTCCGAGCGGTCACGCGAGAGATCGGCGCGCTTGATGAACGACGTCAACTCGCTGTCTGCGATCCTGAGCTCGATACCAGCTTCGCTGACCGACGTGACCGTACCGGTGACGGCATCGCCCTTCTTGTACTTCGCCATGGCGTCTGCCGGATCGCCCGACAGCTGCTTGACGCCGAGCGAAATGCGCTCCTTCGAGCCATCGACGTCAAGAACCATCGCTTTGACGTTGTCGCCCTTCTTGTAGTCCTTGATGACTTCGTCGCCGGCCTTCTGCCAGTCGAGATCCGAGAGGTGGACCATGCCGTCGATGCCGTTGTCGAGACCGATGAACAGACCGAACTCGGTGATGTTGCGGATCGGACCTTCGACGACCGAGCCCTTCGGGTGCTGCGTCAGGAACGAATCCCACGGGTTCTCCTGCGTCTGCTTCAGGCCGAGCGAGATACGGCGCTTCTGCGGATCGACTTCGAGAACCTGAACCTCGACCTGCTGGCTCGTCGAGACGATCTTGCCAGGGTGCGTGTTCTTCTTCGTCCAGCTCATTTCCGAAACGTGGATCAGGCCTTCGACGCCCGGCTCCAGTTCAACGAACGCACCGTAATCGGCAATGTTCGTCACGGTGCCCTTGACGCGAGCGCCGACCGGATACTTGGCTTCGATTGCCGACCACGGGTCAGACTGAAGCTGCTTCATACCGAGCGAAATACGCTGCGTTTCCGGATTGATGCGGATGATCTGCACCTTCACCGTATCGCCGACGTTGAGGATTTCGGACGGATGGTTGACGCGGCGCCATGCCATGTCGGTAACGTGGAGAAGACCGTCGATGCCGCCGAGATCGATGAACGCACCGTAATCGGTGATGTTCTTGACGAGGCCGTCGATGATCTGGCCTTCGGCGAGACGAGCGACGATTTCCGTCCTCTGCTCGGCGCGGCTCTCTTCGAGAACCGAGCGGCGCGAGACAACGATGTTGCCGCGACGGCGATCCATCTTCAGGATCTGGAAGGGCTGCTGCTGATGCATCAGCGGTCCGATATCGCGAACGGGGCGAATGTCGACCTGGCTGCCCGGAAGGAACGCGACGGCGCCGTCGAGATCGACCGTGAAGCCGCCCTTGACCTTGTTGAAGATGACGCCCGTAACCTTCTCGCCCTTTTCGTAGAGGCGCTCGAGGCGGGTCCAGCTTTCTTCGCGGCGAGCCTTGTCGCGCGAGAGAACCGCTTCACCGAGCGCGTTCTCGACGCGCTCCAGGTAGACTTCAACAGTATCGCCGACCTTGAGATCGCTCGGCTTGCCGTTAAGGCCGAACTCCTTCATCGCGACGCGGCCTTCCATTTTCAGGCCGACGTCGATGATTGCCATGTCTTTTTCGATGCCGACGATCTTGCCCTTTACGACGGAACCTTCGAACAGGTCGTCCTTGGCAAGGCTCTCGGCGAGAAGCGCGGCAAAATCTTCGCGCGAGGGATTAAAATCTTTATTGGCAACTTCAGCGGACATTCGTTCTCCTTGATAACGACGTGGTGCCCGGCTCGGCGGCCGGGCGAGTTTGGGTTGATGTATGAAGCGCCAATAGGCAGACCCGCGCGAACGCGATGCCTGGCTTGATGGCGCGGATGTCTGGATGTGATGTCGCCGTGATGGGCCGCAGCCCTGCCGGTCAGAATTCGGGGACCCCTATGGGGCGCCCAACCGGCTGATCTTCCTCATGACCATCCGACGGCGACGTCGAATGGCGCTGATATAGCCAACCGCCCCCCCGAAAGCAAGGGCTGCCGGCCCCAAGCCCAAGCCTTGGCCACCATCCAGGTTGTAAGGCCTGCGAAGCCTCAGGTCCGGCCCCGCGGCGGTTTGGGCGGCATCAGGTCCGTACAGACGCCTTCCGCCACCTCAGCGGCCATGCCGACGGATTCCGACAGCGTCGGATGAGGATGGATCGTCTTGCCTATATCGACTGCGTCCGCGCCCATTTCGATGGCGAGACAAATCTCGGAAATCAGATTTCCGGCTTCCGTGCCGACGATGGCGCCGCCGATGATCTGCTCCGTGCCCTCGTCAAAAAGGAGCTTTGTAAAGCCCTCGTCCCGGCCGTTCGCGATGGCACGCCCCGACGCCGCCCAAGGAAACACTGCTTTCTTATACGCAATGCCCCGCGCCTTAGCCTCAGTCTCGGTCAAACCCGCCCACGCAATCTCGGGATCGGTGTAGGCGACAGACGGAATCTGGCGAGCATCGAAGAAACTCTTCTTCCCCGCCGCGTTCTCCGCCGCGACGTGACCCTGGTGGACGGCCTTATGCGCGAGCATCGGCTCATCCGCGATGTCGCCGATGGCGAATATGTTCGCAACATTCGTCCGCATCTGCTTGTCGACCGGAATGAAGCCACGGTCCGTAACGCCGACACCCGCGTTGCCTGCGCCAATCTCCTTGCCGTTCGGCTTGCGCCCGACAGCGACGAGCACCATTCCGTAGCGCTGCGGCTCGGCCGGTGCGTCGGCACCTTCAAATCTTACATAAATGCCGTTTTGCTTCGCTTCGACCGCGACGACTTTGGTCTTGAGCATCACACGGTCGAAGCGGCGCGCATTGACCTTCTGCCAGACGTTGACGAGATCGCGATCGGCGCCGAGCATCAGGCCATCGAGCAGCTCGACGACATCGAGCCGCGCGCCAAGCGTCGAATAAACCGTCGCCATCTCGAGCCCGATGATGCCGCCGCCGATGACGAGCATCTTATCGGGAATTTGCGGAAGCTCGAGCGCCCCCGTCGAATCGACGATACGCGGATCAGACGGCATGAACGGCAACGCCGCCGCTTCCGATCCGGCAGCGATGATGGCCTTTTCGAAACGCACCACCTCTTCGTGCCCATCGTCGAACACGACAGCCATATGATGATCATCGACGAATGTGCCGGTCCCGCGCAGCGTCGTGACCTTACGCGCCTTCGCAATCGACGCGAGCCCGCCGGTCAGCTTGCCGACCACAGCGTCTTTGAATGCCGCAAGCTTTTTCAGATCGATTTTCGGCGCGGCAAACGTAATGCCGTGCTTCCCCAACGCCGCCGCCTCGTCGATGACGAACGCCGTATGCAGCAGCGCCTTCGATGGAATACAGCCGACATTCAGGCAAACACCGCCGAGCGCCGGCCACCGATCGACGAGGATGGTCTTCGCGCCGAGATCGGCCGCGCGAAAGGCTGCGGAATAACCTCCAGGCCCCGCACCCAGCACCAGCACGTCGCAAGAATGATCCGCAGAACCTGAAAATTTTTCCACTGATGCGGGAGCAGTCGGAGGCGCTTCCTTCTTCGGCGGCGCCTTTTCGGGCTCGGCTGCGCTCGCCGTCTCGCCGTCCGTTTCGAGCGTGAGGATCGGACTTCCTTCGCTGACCTTGTCGCCGACCTTGATCAGCACCTCGACGACTTTGCCGCCCTCCGGCGCCGGAACATCGAACGAAGCCTTATCGCTCTCGAGCGTAATGAGTGCGTCTTCGGCGGCGATGGTCGCCCCCGCCTTCACGTGCACTTCGATGACGGGAACATCTTCAAAGTCGCCGAGAACCGGAACGCGAATTTCTTTTCTGGTCATGCCCGCGCCCTACAAGACGAGCTGGCGAACGTCGGCCAGCGCATCGCAGATCTTTCTCAAGAACCGTGCCGCAAGCGCGCCATCGACCACGCGATGATCGTAAGAAAGACAGAGCGGCAGCATTAGCCTGGGTTGAAACGCCGAACCGTCCCATTGCGGCTTCATCTGTGCGCGCACCGCTCCCAAAATGGCGACTTCCGGCGCGTTGACGATGGGCGTGAAACCCGTGCCCCCGATCCCGCCGAGACTCGATATCGAGAACGTCGCGCCTTGAATGTCCGTCGGCGTGATCTTGGCATCGCGCATGCGGGCCGAAACGGCCGTCAGCTCCTGGCTCAATTCGAGAACGCCCTTGCGATCGACGTCGCGAATGACAGGAACGACGAGCCCGTCCGGCGTGTCGACCGCGACACCGATGTTGTAATAGCGCTTGAGGATAAGCGCATCTTTGCCCGGCGCCAGAGACGAATTGACGTCCGGATATTCCTTCAGCGCCGAGACCGAGGCTTTCAGCAGAAACGCGACAAGCGTCACGCGATAGCCCTTCCCTTTCGCCGTCGCGTCGAGATCCCGTCGATAGGCTTCGAGATCGGTGATGTCGGCTTCGTCGGAATTGGTGACATGCGGAACGTTCAACCACGCGCGATGCAGGTTCGGCCCGGTCAGTCTTTTCAGCCGCGACATCGGCTTGGTTTCGACCGGCCCGTATTTCGAGAAATCCTGAGCCGGAATTTCCGGAATGCCCGTCATCTGCCCTGTACCGGCGCCCGGCGCCGCCGCGGGCTGACTGCTCCGCGCGATATAGGCTTTGACATCATCCTTCGTGATGCGGCCCTTGTCGCCCGTTCCTTTGACCTTCGTCAGATCGACGTCGAGGTCGCGCGCGATGCGCCGGACTGATGGGCTCGCATAAACCGACCCGAAATCGCCGGGCGGAGGTAACGATCCCGCGTCTTTTGCGTCGAGGGTTGCTTCGACGGACTTCGACTTTTCGGATGCACTCGCAGCCTTCGCCGAAACGTCGGGCTTAGCAGCACCCTTCCCGCTGCCAGCCGGCGCTTCGGACTGCGCATCGCCCGAAGTATCGAGCTTCACGATGGCGATGCCTTCGCTCACCTTGTCGCCGATCGCGACGAGAATTTCCGCGACCCGGCCTTGAAAGGGCGCAGGCACGTCCATCGCAGCCTTGTCGCTCTCGAGCGTGATCAGCGGATCGTCGAGCTTCACCTCATCGCCTGGCTTCACCTGAATTTCGACGACGGGCACATTCTCGAAATCACCGATGTTCGGCACCTTGACGTCGACGAGCGGCATGTATCGAAACCTGTTCTGATCAGCTGTGCGCGGGATTGGCCTTATCGGGATCGATTCCGTATTTCGCGATCGCTTCGGCAACCTTGATGGACGGAATCTTGTTCTCGTCAGCAAGAGCCTTGAGGGCGGCAACCGTCACGAAATGCCGGTCCACCTCAAAGAAATAGCGGAGCGTCCGGCGATAATCGGAACGCCCGAAACCATCCGTGCCGAGAACCGAATACCGGTTCGGAACCGAAGGCCGAACCTGATCGGCGTAGAGCTTCATATAATCGGTCGAGGCGATCACTGGCCCCTCGCCGCGCTCGGAAATCATTTGCTTCACATACGGGACACGCGGCGTCTCGGTCGGATGCAGCAGGTTCCAGCGCTCGACGTCATGCGCTTCGCGGGCAAGCTCCGTAAAGCTCGTCACGCTCCAGATATCGGCAGGGACACCCCAATCGTCACGGAGCAGATCGGCGGCCGCGATGACTTCGCGCAAGATCGCGCCGGAGCCCATGAGCTGAACTTTGTGGCCCGGCGCACCGTCGGGCGCACCGCGGAACAAATACATCCCCTTGATGATGCCGTCCTCGACGCCCTCCGGCATCGGCGGATGCTCATAGTTCTCGTTCAGAAGCGTCAGATAGAAGAAGACGTCTTCCTGATCCGTCAGCATGCGTTTCATGCCGTTCTGGATGATGACCGCGACCTCGTAGTTGAAAGTCGCATCGTACGAGATGCAGTTCGGCACCGTCGCCGAAATGAGATGGCTGTGGCCATCCTCATGCTGCAAACCCTCGCCGTTGAGCGTCGTACGCCCCGAGGTGCCCCCGAGCAGAAAACCGCGGCAGCGTTCGTCACCAGCAGCCCACGCAAGATCGCCGATGCGCTGAAAACCGAACATCGAATAGAAGATGTAGAACGGCACCATCGGCACGTCCGACGTCGAATAGCTCGTCGCGGCGGCAATCCACGATGCCATCGCACCGGCCTCGTTGATGCCTTCCTGCAGCATCTGGCCGGACTTGTCTTCCTTGTAGAACATCAGCTGATCGGCATCCTCCGGCCGGTACAGCTGACCGACCTGACTGAAGATGCCGAACTGCCGGAACATGCCTTCCATGCCGAAGGTGCGGCTCTCGTCGGGCACGATCGGAACGATGCGCCGGCCAAGCTCCTTGTCGCGCATCAGCGCCGTCAGGATTCGCACGAACGCCATCGTCGTCGAGATCTCACGCCCTTCGGAGCCCTTGAGCTGTGACTCAAACAGCGAGAGCGGCGGCGCCTGAAGCGTTACCGACGACTTGCGCCGGCGCGACGGCAGATAACCACCGAGATTCCGCCGCGTCTTATGCAGATATTCATCCTCGGGCGAACCCTTCGGAAATCGAATGAAAGGCAACTCGGCCAACTGCTCGTCGGTCACCGGAACCTTGAAGCGATCGCGGAACTGCCGAAGCGCGTCGACATCCATCTTCTTTGATTGATGGGCGAGCATCGTGCCTTCGCCCGCCTGTCCCATGCCGTAACCCTTGACGGTCTTCGCCAGGATGCACGTCGGCAGGCCCTTTTGCTGCGTCGCCGCCGCATACGCCGCGTAAACTTTCGACGGATCGTGCCCGCCGCGCGTCAAGCGCCAGATCTTCTCATCCGACCAATCCTCGACGAGCGCCGCCGTTTCCGGATAGCGCCCGAAGAAGTGCTTGCGGATGAAGGCGCCGTCGCGCGACTTGAAGACCTGATATTCGCCGTCGACGCACTCTTCCATCAACTGGCGGAGTTTGCCGGTCGTATCGCGCGCCAGAAGCTCGTCCCATTGCGAGCCCCAGATGACCTTGAGCACGTTCCAGCCCGCGCCGCGGAAATTGCGTTCGAGTTCTTGAATGATCTTTCCGTTGCCGCGCACCGGCCCATCCAGCCGCTGCAAATTGCAATTCACGACGAAGATCAGGTTGTCGAGCTTCTCGCGGCCCGCGAGCGATATCGCGCCGAGACTTTCCGGCTCGTCCATCTCGCCGTCGCCGCAGAAAACCCAAACCTTGCGGTCTTCCGTATCGGCCAATCCGCGCGCGTGGAGATACTTGAGAAAACGCGCCTGATAGATCGCCATCAACGGCCCGAGACCCATCGAGACCGTGGGGAACTGCCAGAAATCCGGCATCAACCAAGGATGCGGATAGGACGAAAGCCCACGTCCACCGACTTCGCGCCGGAAATGCAGGAGCCGGTCTTCGTCGAGCCGGCCTTCTAGGAATGCGCGCGCATAAATTCCCGGCGACGAATGTCCCTGGATGAGAATGAGATCGCCGCCGTGGCTCTCGGACGGCGCGTGCCAAAAGTGATTGAACCCGGTTTCGTAGAGCATCGCCGCGGACTGGTAGCTCGCGATATGGCCGCCGAGCTCCGTCGACTCTTTGTTCGCACGCAGCACCAACGCGGCCGCGTTCCAGCGAATAGCGGCCGAGATCCGATGTTCGAGTTCGCGATTCCCAGGGAGCTTCGCTTCGTCGTCGACGCTGATAGTGTTGATGTAGGCGGTGCTCGACGCAAAAGGAATTGCCGCACCGCTGGCCCGTGCCCGTTCGACGACTTCTTCCAGAATATTGTCGGCGCGTTCCGTTCCGCCATACGCGATAACGGACGATATCGAGTCCGTCCAATCGCGGATTTCCGGATCTTCCGGCTTCACGACCTTCTGCTCGTTCTTGCCCATGGCATCCCTTGTTCCCCGGCATCGGGGAGACTCGTGAAACCCCGAGACGGCCATCTCGGTTCGACCTGCGGCCTACTCGAAATAGTTTACCACAAAGCTATGGGCGGCGCCGAAGCGTCTCGCAATCAAAAATGGTTTATGACGCCTGCGTTGAGCGGCCGGGACCTATTGACTGCTTCGGAGTTCGCCTGGGCGCACATCGCGTCAAAATGGACATAGTAATGCCGGTAGATCAGCACTTGTTGCTGGCGAGCGCGATCAATTGCAATGCCGCGGCGAATGCCTGATCTGCGTCCAACGCCGTCGTATCGAGATGAACCGCGTCGTCGGCAGCGTACATCGGGGCAGCGGAACGGCCGCTATCGCGCGCATCTCTTCGCCGGATATCGGCAAGAAGCTCGTCGTAGGTGATGCTGTCGCCGCGTGACTGATGCTCCAGAAAGCGCCGCATCGCCCGGGCTTCATCGGAAGCAGTCACGAAGATCTTCACCGGCGCATCCGGACACACGACCGTGCCGATATCGCGGCCATCGAGAACGGCGCCGCCTGCCTGCCGGGCGAATGCCCGTTGATAGTCGAGCAATGCCGCGCGCACCTCGGGAATTTTTGCCACGATCGACGCCGCATCACCGGCACGCGGTCCCCGCAATGCGGTGTCGTCCAGGCTGTCGGCCTTCACCGATTTCGCGGCGGCCGTCGCCGCCTGAACATCTTCCAAATCACCGCCGGTTGCGAGGATGTCCCTGGCAACAGCGCGATAGAGAAGGCCAGTGTCCAGCCACGCCAATCCGAAATGAGCCGCAATACGCTTTGCGAGAGTGCCTTTGCCCGATGCGGCCGGACCATCGATCGCAATGATCAATTGCGTTCTCCCCGTTCCCGAATGATCCGGGTCGCACCCGTGAGATTGAAGGCGAGACGGCAGACAAGCATCGCGGTCACCGGCCGACTGACTCAGTATATCTCGCCCCGAGCGTCTCCATGAGCTGGCGAAACTCGGGGAAACTCGTCGCAATCATCGTCGAGTCGTCCACGACGATCGGCTCATCGCTCACGAGACCGGCCGTCAGGAACGCCATAGCGATCCGATGGTCGAGATGAGTTGCAACAACGCCGCCGCCCTTGAGCGTGCCGTTGCCGGTAACCGTCAAGCTGTCGCCATCTACCCGCACGATCGCCCCATTGGCCTCCAGGCCCGCTGCAGTCGCCTGAAGTCGATCGCTCTCCTTGACCTTGAGCTCGGCCAGGCCGTCCATCTGCGTCTGACCTTCGGCAAAGGCCGAAATTGCAGCTAGCACCGGATATTCATCGATCATCGATGGCGCGCGTTCGGGCGGCACACGGACGCCCTTGAGGCGCGAAGCGCGAATGCGAATGTCTGCAACCGGCTCGCCACCTTCCTCGCGCTCGTTGAGGAACGTGATATCGCCGCCCATTTCCTGCAGCGTTGTATAGAGGCCAATACGTGTCGGATTGGTCAGCACGCCTTCGATCGTGACATCGGAGCCCGGCACGAGCAGCGCCGCAGCGGCGAGGAATGCCGCAGACGAAGGATCGCCGGGAACGTGGACATCGCGGCCCACGAGTTCGGCATGCCCCGTCACGGTGATGTGCGTGTCGAGACCTTTCGCTTCGGTTCGGACAGTTGCACCGAAATGGCGCAGCATACGCTCCGTATGGTCGCGCGTCGGCTCGCGCTCGACGACTGTCGTTTCGCCTGCTGCGTGAAGACCCGCGATCAGGACCGCGCTTTTCACCTGCGCCGAAGGCACCGGAAGCACATAGACGATTGGCGTCAGTTCGCTCGTACCCTTGAGGGTCAGCGGCAACTTCTCGCGGCCGGGCTCCAGAACCTCGAGACCCATTTCTATGAGAGGAGCCAAAACCCGCCGCATCGGGCGGCGCGACAAAGAGGCGTCGCCCGTCATGGTCACCGTCATCGGATGCCCCGCGACGACGCCCATCATCAGCCGCGTACCAGTGCCGGAATTGCCGAATTCGAGCGGCTCGTCAGGCGCCCGGAGGCCGCCGACGCCGCGTCCTTTGACCTCCCAAACGTCGCCACGCTTTTCCGCCAGCGCGCCGAGGGCGATCACCGCTTTAGCGGTGTTTATGACGTCCTCGGCTTCGAGAAGCCCCGTAACGCGCGTTGTGCCGGTCGCCAGCGCCCCGAAAATCAGCGCCCGGTGCGAAATCGATTTATCGCCGGGAACCCGCACATGGCCCTTGAGCGGCGCCGCCCGGAGCGATGACAGCGGTTTCGGCATGGCTGTAGTGTTCAATTCAACCTTCCAAACCGTTAGAAAATTGGGGGCATCGGGCACTTTGGCCTCAGTCGAAGCCCGGATAGACACTGGACCGCGACGCCCTGTCAACGGCACGCTCGAACGGAGGGCAAGACGTCGTCGGCGAGAGCCCTTGACGCAGTCCGGCCAGCTCCCACTTTTTCGTTTTGACAGGCAGCACCACCTATGGCAGACGGGCTGCCTCAAATTCCGAGAACTTGAGGCACGATCATGGCGACCAAGCAAGCGCGAGGGACGAAGCGCACCTGTCAGAACTGCGGCGAGCGCTTTTACGACCTCGAGCACGACCCGATCATCTGCCCCTTCTGCAATGCCAAATATGTGATCGCATCATCACCCGCGGCATTGGCAGCCCTTCAGGCCGAGCAGCGCGACTTGGCGGCCAAGAAGGCGAAGAAGGTTGCGACGGCTGACGATGCCGACGGTGAATTGCCCGTCGTTGAGGGCGAAGAAGCTCTTGCCGACGTTGAAGCCGACGACTCGGCCGGCGGCGAGGACGACGAAACCTTCCTCGAGGAAGAGGAAGAAGAAGGCGGCGACGTTTCCAACATTATTGGTGGCCCGGCGGTCGAGGGCGACGAAGAGCCTTGATAAGGTTCTGAAACGTCCTTGCAGTTTCCTTCAAGACGACTTATCAGGCACGACTTCGGTGGGATCCAGCCCCGCCGATTGGAATGGTTCGGGGCTATAGCTCAGCTGGGAGAGCGCTTGCATGGCATGCAAGAGGTCACCGGTTCGATCCCGGTTAGCTCCACCAATCCACTCTCAAGTCAATTTGGCTTGGGCCAATTGGGCGCATCACCCCGCGACCGCCGACATGGCTGACCTCTCACCGCTTTTTATGTAGTGTCCGTCCCCGAACCGATTTGCGAGCCATAATCGCGAACGATAGGGACGGAACGATGCTTAACTGGCGCTTAAATCTCACTTGGGTGGCTGTCGCTGTACTCGGCGCGATCTCGCTTGCCATCGTCGCGCTATCGCGAGGCGAAACGATCAACGCCATCTGGCTCGTATCCGCAGCGATTTGCTCCTACCTCCTCGCATACCGGTTCTACAGCCGCTTCATCGCCGACCGCGTATTGCAACTCGATCCGAAGCGACTGACCCCAGCCCAGCGCTTCAATGACGGGCTCGACTATTGCCCGACCGATAAAACTGTCCTCTTCGGTCACCACTTCGCGGCCATCGCCGGTGCAGGTCCGCTCGTCGGCCCCGTGCTCGCGGCGCAGATGGGATACCTGCCCGGAACGCTCTGGCTGATCTTCGGCGTGATCTTCGCAGGCGCCGTGCAGGATTTCATCATGCTTTGGGCCTCGACGCGCCGCGACGGGCGCTCCCTCGGCGAGATGATCCGCGCCGAACTCGGCGACATCGCCGGCGCCATCGCGATGATCGGCGTCCTTCTCATCATGGTCATCTTGCTGGCGGTCCTGGCGCTTGTCGTCGTCAAAGCCTTGAAGCAAAGCCCGTGGGCGACCTTCACGGTGATGATGACGATCCCGATCGCCGTCTTCATGGGTTTTTACGGCCGCTACATTCGGCCCGGCCGGATCGCCGAGATGTCCCTGATCGGCTTTAGTTTGTTGATGCTGTCTTTGATCTTCGGCCGCCACGTTGCCGAAGATCCGACGCTCGGACCGATGTTCAACTATTCGGGCGAGCAGCTTTCGATGATGCTGATCGCCTATGGTTTCGTCGCCGCCGTGTTGCCGGTGTGGACGCTGCTGGCGCCCCGCGACTACCTGTCGACATTCCTGAAAATCGGCACCATCGCGGGCCTGGCGATCGGCATCTTCGTCGTTCTGCCCGAACTGAAGATGCCGGCAGTCACGAAATTCATCGACGGCAGCGGGCCCGTTTTCGCCGGCAGCCTCTTCCCGTTCCTGTTCATCACCATTGCCTGCGGCGCGATCTCGGGCTTCCACTCGCTCGTTGCCTCCGGCACGACGCCGAAGATGCTCGACAACGAGGTCAATGCCCGCTTCATCGGCTACGGCGCGATGCTGATGGAAAGCTTCGTCGCCATCATGGCGCTCGTCGCAGCCTCGACACTCGACCCGGGGCTTTACTTCGCGCTGAACAGCCCGGCAGCCCTGATCGGGACGACCCCGGAAACGGCCGCCGCGGCGATCTCCGGCTGGGGCTTCGCCATCACGCCCGACGCGCTGAGGGAAACCGCAGCCCACGTCGGCGAGTCGACGATCCTCTCACGCACCGGCGGCGCCCCAACGCTCGCCGTCGGCATGGCCGAAATTCTTTCCAGCGCCATTGGCGGCAAAGCCATGATGGCGTTCTGGTATCACTTCGCCATTCTCTTCGAGGCGCTCTTCATTCTGACGACCATCGATGCCGGAACGCGCGTCGCCCGCTTCATGATCCAGGATCTGATGGGAACGATAAGCCCGGCGTTGCGGGATACGCGCTCATGGACGGCAAACATCGGGGCAACAGCTATCGCCGTCGGCGGATGGGGCTATTTCCTCTACCAGGGCGTCGTCGATCCCTTGGGCGGCATCAATACGCTTTGGCCGCTATTCGGCATTGCGAACCAGATGCTCGCCTGCATCGCGCTGACGCTCTGCACGGTCATCCTCTTCAAGATGAAACGGCAGCGCTACGCTTGGGTGACGCTCGCGCCCGCGATCTGGGTCGCGATCTGCACGCTGACCGCCGGCTGGCAGAAAATCTTTAGCGAAAATCCGGCTATCGGCTTCGTGTCTCACGCGGCAAAATTCTCAAACTCGCTCGCCTCCGGCCAGGTCATCGCACCCGCAAAGTCGATCGAGGACATGCAGCGCATCGTCTTCAACGACTATCTGAACGCCACGCTCACGGGGCTCTTGATCGCGCTTGTTGTCGCCATGGCGGGATTCGGCATAGCGGCAGTGATGAAGGCGCTCGCCGACCCGAATGTTTCGGCTCGGGAGAGCGCTATGGTTGCGGCGGAGTGATGCATGCGGAAAACCAGCACCGGCCTGCTGTTTAAGTTTGCAACCGGCATCGCGAAGACCGCGCGGCTGATGGTCGGCGTGCCCGACTACGATGCCTACGTCGCCCATCGCCGCCGCGCTCACCCGGATGAACCCGTTATGAGCTACGAGGATTTCTTCCGCGAACGTCAGGCGAGCCGATACGGCGAAGGCGGTGGCAAAATCAGCCGCTGCTGCTGACGGAATATCCGCGCCGGAAATGAGTGCGGCAAAACGCACTGTCCCGCATTTGTGGCTAACGCTCGCCGCGTTCTTCGGCAAATGACCGCGAGGCCACCGCAAGGATTGATCCGGCGCGCGTCCACCGCTACGAGGGGCCCTATGGCTCCTCCTCTCATTACGCTCAAAGACATCAACCTGACCTTCGGCGGTACTCCGCTGCTCGAAGGCGCCGAGCTGACCGTCGCCCCTGGCGATCGCGTCTGCCTCGTCGGCCGCAACGGTTCCGGAAAATCGACGCTGCTGAAAATCGCCGCCGGATTGGTCGAACCGGATCGCGGCGAACGCTTCGCCCATCCGAACGCGAGCATTCGCTATCTTCGGCAAGAAGCCGATTTTACCGGCTTCAAGACCGTCCGCGCCTACATCGAGTCAGGCCTCGCCCCGACCGACGATCCCTATCAGGCCGACTATCTTCTGAGCGAACTCGGGCTCTCTGGAGAAAGCGATCCTCAAACTCTCTCCGGCGGCGAAGCGCGCCGCGCCGGCCTCGCGCAGGCAATCGTCTCGAAGCCCGACGTCCTCCTGCTCGACGAGCCGACCAACCACCTCGATCTCACCGCGATCGAATGGCTGGAATCGACGCTCCAGGCATCGCGCTCGGCGCTGCTGCTGATCAGCCACGACAGGCGCTTCCTCGAAACGCTATCGCGCGCAACCGTCTGGCTCGACCGGGGCAAGACGCGGCGCCTCGAACAGGGCTTTGCCGCATTCGAGGACTGGCGCGACAAGGTGCTCGAAGAGGAAGAATTCGAGCGCCACAAACTCGATCGCAAGATCGTCCGCGAAAACCAGTGGATGCATGGCGGCGTCACCGGCAGACGTAAGCGAAACGTGCGCCGCGTACGCGAATTGCGCGCCATGCGCCAAGAGGTGCGCGAGCAGCGCCATGCCGTCGGGACTGTCCGCTTGGACGCCGCGGAAGGTAGTCTCTCTGGCAAGCTCGTCGTCGAGGCGACCGGCATCTCCAAAGCCTATGGCGACACCCACATCGTCTCGAACCTCGATCTTCGCGTCATGCGGGGCGACCGGCTCGGGATCGTCGGCCCGAACGGCGCCGGCAAGACGACGCTGATCAAACTGATGACGGGAGAAATAGCCCCCGACAGCGGCAACATCCGGCGCGGCGCCAATCTTGAGATCGTTGCCCTCGACCAGAAGCGCGACGAACTCAATCCCAATTGGACGGTTTCCGACGCCCTGACAGGCGGACGCGGCGATCAGGTCATCATCAATGGCAAGGCGCGGCATGTCGCGAGTTACATGCAGGACTTCCTTTTTCTTCCCGAACAGCGGCTCTCACCGATCCGCGTTCTGTCGGGTGGAGAGCGGGCGCGCTTGATGCTGGCGCGAGCACTGGCCAAGCCATCGAACGTGCTCATCCTCGACGAGCCGACGAACGATCTCGATCTCGAAACGCTCGATCTCTTGCAGGAGCTTCTTTCGGATTACGCAGGCACGCTTCTGCTCGTCAGCCACGACCGGGATTTCCTCGATCGCATCGTAACGAGCGTATTGGCGCCCGACGGCGACGGTCATTGGACCGAATATGCCGGTGGATATTCCGATATGCTCGCCCAGCGCAAAGGCGAGGGTCTGAAAAAGAAATCGCAATTGAATTCGGCCGGACCGTCCCGCAAGGCCACGGCGGAATCGGATGGGGCGGCTGCTCCCGCGAAGCAGAAACTAACCTTCAAGGATAAGCACGCGCTGACCTCGCTTCCCCTCGAAATGGCGAAGCTCGAAGAAGAGATCCAGCTGATCGCCGCAAAGCTCGCCGACGCCGATCTCTTCACGCGTGATCGCCCGGCGTTCGACAAAGCGAGCGAAAGGTTGGCACAAGCACAGTTGCAGCTCGAAACAGCTGAAACGCGTTGGCTGGAACTTGAGGAAAAGCGCGAGGCGCTCGAAAGCCTCGCATGAGGCAATGAAAAAGCGACGACCGAGAGACTCGGCCGCCGCTTAAAAGTTCGACCCTAAGGCCGACCCCATCCGAATTAGATGAGATCGATCTCAGCTGGGAGATAGCTGGTCACTTCGAGACCAACTTCCTGCTCGCGAACTTCAGGCTTCGACCACGTCTTCATGGTTTCCTCCAAGAGTGGTTTGTCCACGCTTAACGGGCATCTACCTATGCTCGCCAGGAAATAAGTGCCAATCGTATTTACAATGACCACTCATAAGCCCGCCTAATAACAATATAACACTTCGCAAATGCGAAAGGTTATATGCCGGCTATTGCTTGGCAGCCCATTGGTCTTTGACTTCGTCACAACGCTTCCCAATGAACTCATTGACTTCCTCGACGATGGAACTCGATAGGATGTTCACGGTGTTGTCCGCCGCGGTCGCGGTCCAAAGCGCACTTTTGATCAGCGTCGGCGCTTCGATCTTTCCCCACTGAGCTTGCGCCTTGATCGCCTTCCCATTCTCGAACGTCACTTTCGGAGTCAAATCGAACGAGAAATCGGTCGCGCCATTCTTCTCGCTTGCAATCGAGCATGTGACCGTATGCTTGACGAAAACCACCTCGGCTTTTGGCTCGGTCATCGCCTTCACCAGATCGCCCCGCTTGACGCTCAAGTCCGTCGAACAGTGGGCGCCATCGTAAGGCCAGGTCACCTTGAGTTTGCTGACGAGCTTCACAAGCTGTTCCTTGCGCCAGCTCTTGATCACGTGGCAGGCGATGTCGCTTCCCGAGACGTCCTTCGAATGGAAGGCTTTGCAGAGATCGACCTTGCAGGCCTGACGTGCCGCCTTCTCCGCCTTTTCTTCAGGGGTAAGCGGCCCGTCGGGATCGCCCAACACCTTCCCGGAGTCTGAGGCCTTTCCGGAATCCGAGGCCTTGGCGGCGTCGGCTGGCGCCTTCGCCGATTCCTCTGCGGCCGCAATTGAGCAAGCGAAGGGAACGATCGAAAAAGCCGAAAAAGCAAAGGCCAACGCGAACAGCACGGACGCAAACTTCATGAATCCCCCTACCCGGAATAAGACCATAATGGCCTCGGCTCCTTGGCCATGGCCCCAAGGCGGCACGAAGGCAAAAAGCCGGCTCCACAGCGTTTTGGACGCACATGAGGCGTCCGCGACACTCCCCACCCCCGATCACGCTTGAAGACCGGTCCGACACCCCCATATCTTCAATAAATCACCGGGCAGCGATGCCGGTGGACCGGGTGGCCCGAGAGGGTGTCTGGCAAACTTGGAATAGATGGTCGCTTGGATGAGGACCTTCAAATGACGCGCCTAACCGCACTTTCGAACCCCTTGCTTCTGGGTTTCGAGGAAATCGAACGGCTGGTCGACCGAGCCACCAAGGGTGGCGACGGTTATCCACCTTACAATATCGAGAGGGTCGCCCGGGATGGTGACGACGGCGAGCTTCTCCGCATTACACTGGCGGTTGCCGGATTTACGCGCGACGAGCTGGAAATAACGCTCGAAGACAAACAATTGACGGTTCGAGGCAAGCAGCAGGACGACAAGGCGCGCGATTATCTTTACCGGGGCATCGCTTCCCGCCAGTTTTCGAGAACGTTCGTCCTGGCTGATGGCATCGAAGTAAAAAGCGCCGAGCTTTCCAACGGGCTGTTGGCCGTCGATTTACAGCGCCTAGAACCAGAGCGTCTTGTCCGGCGTATTGAGATAGGGACGGCGAAGCAGATCAAAAGCCGGACCTGAGCTGAGTCTTTCGCGTCACAGCGCCGGCGGCCGAATCGTCGGAGGATCGGAGCACACTCGCAGAAGGGAAGATCGCCAGAGGGTCACACTTTCCGAGCTGCGATGAGAGCCCGGCCTCGACACAAGGAGGAAGAGCGTCATGAATACTAAGACCACCGCAAAAGCTACCGAAGTCCGCGATCTTGTAGGACCCGTCATGAGCGAGCTGGAGCTTGCACGGCTTGGCGGCGGCGAGGTCGCATACATCAAGACGCTGACCTCGGACGAAGCGATCGAGATGTTTCCGCAGATCGATGGCCTCCCGAAGGGCATTCCGCTTTTTTCGCTTCACGCGGCCGACGGGAYGCCAATCGCCCTGACCGACACGCTGCAGGCGGCCATCGGACATGCTCAGGAAGACGAGTTGTCGATCGCACCGTTGCATTAGAAAAACGACGCGAAGATCCCCGAAATGCGAAGAGCCGCCCAATCCCTTGGGTGGCTCTACTTTTTTCTCACGACACCGCGGCGAGCGGGCCAAGAGCGCTTCAGTCAGAAATGCTTCAGTTGCGATAATGGGCGTATTGGCCCTTCGGCTTGAAGCGCTCCAGATAGTCGGGAACGATCCCATCGATTGATGCCGGCCGTTCGACGCCGAGTGCCTCAATCGTCCGCCCTTCTTTTTTCGCAGCTTCCGACACAACGTTATCCGACTGCAGCAACCGGACCTGATCGAGCGTTATGGGACGCAGCGAATTTGGAAGCGGCGAACTCAAGATGGCCATGAGCTTCGCAATCCCAAACGGAATGGGCAACAGGAGCCGCCGGCGATCCGCGTAGCGTAGTGTCGCCTCGAGCAGATCCCTGAAACTGAAAATCTCCGGGCCGCCGAGTTCATAGATCGTGCCCGTCTTTCCGGCGCCCGTGGCCGCATTGGCAGCCGCCTGCCCCACGTCTCCAACGAAAACCGGCTGGAATTTCGTGTCCCCGCCCCCGATCAGCGGAAGAAACGGACTCATACGCGCCATCGATGCAAATCGGTTGAAGAACTCGTCCTCCGGACCGAACACGATGGACGGCCTCAATATCTGTGCGGCGGAGAATTCGGCGAAGGTCGCCCGTTCTCCCTCTGCCTTCGTTCGCGCATATCGAGAGGCGGACGCTGCGTCCGCACCAATCGCCGAAATATGGACGAGGCGGGTCGCTCCCGCTTCCTTGGCGGCTTTCGCAACGCGCGCCGCGCCCTCGGCGTGCAAGGCTTCAAAGGTCTGCGCGGCGCTCGGCGCCAAGATCCCGACGGCGTTGATGACGATCTCGGCGCCTTCCACGGCCCGCGCGATCGAATCGGCAAACCGAAGGTTCGCCTGAACTCCGTAGATCTGCCCGACTGCGCCCATGGGTTGCAGATAGCCCGCGAGATCCGGCCTGCGGACGGCGGCACGCACCCGGTAGCCCTTCCGGGCCAACGACCAGACGATGTAGCGGCCGACGAAACCGGAGCCTCCGAAAACCGTCGCCAGCTTGCCGTTTTCTGCCATTCGGAAACCTCGATGCTGCAGCCCCGATGGGCTCATTTGCTGGCTGCAGGTCTAACGATCCAAACTGACGCTGTGAAGCCTGTCGGACTGCCTCATGCGGAGAGTTGATGGCCGAGGGTTGAAGGCCGAGAGTTGATGGCCGCGGGTGGAAGGATTGTCTCACCCTGCTAACTCGTAACGCAATTGACTGCGGCGCTCGCACAATTTACCTGACACGTCGGAGCCCAGATGGCGGAATTGGTAGACGCACTGCTTTCAGGTAGCAGCGCTCACAAGGCGTGGAGGTTCGAGTCCTCTTCTGGGCACCACACAATCTAGCCACAATCGCGAGCGCTGTCGTGCTATGGACGGCCTAGCTAGGCTTCACAAATTGCGAAGCGCGCGCTTTTAGAGTTGCATGGCTCTGGTGTTTGCCGATCCCAAAAGGATCGTCCGCCCCCCCTTTCTCGGTGAGTCACCAGAGACCAAATACTCCGACTGCCAGCGATCCTGCCGAGGCAACAGCCAGCGTCGCGGCGGCCTTGCGGTGCGAGCAAGGGCACTGATTTTAGAACGAGCGCGAAAACGCGCCTGGGCTTAACCTGGGCTGAAGAAGTGAATGACGGTACCCGTCCCCGTTACATCAAAACTGAAGTTGCATACCCAGAATAAATCTGTCGACGTTTCTGTCGCCGAAGTCGTCGATATTCTCATGCGAAAAGAGGGCGGACAGAAGCGCGTCGTGGCCATCGATGATGAAGTTGCTGCCGACCGAATATTCAGCTTGGTCCGGCCCGAAATCGTGATCGAACTCCTGGTAACGGAAGACCGGCTCAAACCTGCCGATGCAAACTTTGTGATCGATCAGGTAGCTCGTCAGGATGAACCAGGCATTGCCGGAAGCAAGCCCGTTTCCGCCATCAGCGGTGCGCGTATCGATGCCGTAGGTATCGTAGATGTAGTACGCACCTTCGATCGTAAAATTATCATGCGCGGTAAACGCGTGATGCTGCATCAGCACGTCCACATTGAAGCCGGTGAAATCACCTGACCGCACACCGTCGGTCGCGGCTCCGCTCTGGAACTGCCCGACGACACCAACCGACAGAATTTGTTTTTTGCCGTAATAGTCGCTTGAGTAGGTGTAATAGCCGTCCTCCGCATCCCAGAAATCGTACTGCACACGGCCGGCCACAAGCGGCCCGTTAGCTTCGCGACTGAAACACGAATTGTTATCTGCGGTGCAACCCTGGTATCCGCCGATCATATATTTGAACTTGCCGATATCGCCCCAGACCGCACCGCCATTATCGCGACCGTCGAAGATAGCGGGATAGGCGCTGACGAACGGAAATTCCCACGTTCCGAGATTGAACGGTCCGTCGAGGTTTGCGCGATCGCTCGGAGGCAACATTCGCCCGCCGTAGAGGTTGAACTCGTCGTGGAACTCGAAGCGAGCCATCGCGTCGAGAGTTTGCATACCGGTGGGATCGCCGTTCGGAGCTTGATCTATGTCGGTATTATAAGTGAAACCGACTTTCTTGGTGAGCTGGCCCTGTATGTAAAGTCGGGCGTTCGCCAGTTCCGCATCGTTAAGTCCCGATTTCTCGGGCTCCGTGATGAACTGCCCACGCAGACCCGCTCCGACGCTGATCCAGGAGTCGTCATCCCAAAGATTTAACCTCAAGAACTCTTGCGCGAAAGCGGCAGGGCTGCCGAAAAGAGTGAAGGCGCAGGTGGCGGCGGCCAATCCCCGCTGCAATGCTCTGAGCAAAATCATTCCCCCGGAGTTCGGGATCAGCGCGCGAATTGCAAAAAAGCATTTGCCTACGCCAAACAAGCGCCGCCCGACCAATTGTCAGCATTGAGAACATCGGCCACAAAATGCACTTATGAAAAAAGTCATTTATTCAATCGACGAGTGCTGATGATTTGAGCGCGACGACGCGCGACTAGAAAATTAGAACCGAATGGTTTCACGAGAAAATCAGTGGGCGGTAATTATTTTGAAACCTTGGGGTGATTCTGCGATCCGTGAAATGCGCGCGGATTCCGCTTGCAGACGAATAGCGACCCTCTGTGGATCGACGGCCACGCTCACACGACGCGGCGCCACAAGCGTGAGATCTCGATGGAGCACGTTTGGGGAAGCGGCCGCCACCCCTCATCCTGATTATTGCTCCCCGCAGGGTCGCCGCAGACCGAATTGCATCGTCGAGCGCAGGATGAAGCCCTGCAGCGCCCGTCACCTCATGTGCAACCGCTGGCACTAAGGATCGCCCGGACCGCCTCGTCGGCACCTGCTAAAGCATTGTCTCAATCGGATTAGCAGTCACGCAATTGACTTCCGGGCCCGCACAATTTACCTGACACGTCGATGCCCAGATGGCGGAATTGGTAGACGCACTGCTTTCAGGTAGCAGCGCTCACAAGGCGTGGAGGTTCGAGTCCTCTTCTGGGCACCAATCCATATATTTCAGATACTTACATGTCTGAATTGATATTCTAGTTGCGCTTCGGTCGCTTGGTTCCCAGCCATGCACTACGAACTTTGATCTGCGCGTGGCCCACCGGCGGAGTGGGCCGCGGAACATCGGCAAGCCGCAACGGTCCATTTATGTCGGCGTCAATAACAGCCGAGCCCAAGCGCGGTCACCAGGAAAAGGCCCGCGATGAACTCATCTGATGTGAGGCGCTGGCTGAGCAGCTCCGTCGAAGCGACGAGGCAGGTTACGATTGATCCATAAGATGTCAGCGCGACAACGAGGGCGACGTTGAGAGAGAAGAGATCGGAACGGCCACTATCTACCGTGAGCACTATCGTCAACGAGCCGGGCATAGAATATCATTTCGGCCGTAACCGAAAACCCAAGATCGGCAAGCATGTCGGACACTGATAACCTTCTGCAGATCGCAAACCAGAAGGATCAGCTGGCATTCCAACAGCTGTTCCAAAAATACGCGCCGCGCGTCAAATCCTTCATGATGCGGCGCGGCGCGGACGCGAACACGGCGGAAGAACTCGCCCAGGAAACCCTTCTAGCGGTCTGGCGCAAGGCGAGCCTCTACTCCAGCGAACGCGGAAGTGTCCCGACGTGGATTTTTACGATCGCACGCAATCTAAGGATCGATCGGCTGCGTAAGGAGGAAATGTGGGTTGAGCTTCCCGACGGTTACGATCAGGAGGCGAGCATGGATGCACCGCCGGATGAGGTCGTCTCTGATGAAGAGCGACGGCTCAACATGCGCCGGGCGTTGGAGGGTTTGCCGCGCGACCAGTATCAAGTTGTCTTTCTGTCATTCATCGATGGTCTGTCCCACCGTGAAATCGCTGAGCGGCTGGGGTTGCCGGTCGGCACCGTAAAATCGCGGATCCGGTTGGCATATTTGAAACTTCGCGCGACGGTCGGGGCACAAGACGAATGAGCATCGAACGTCATCCAGCACTTGAAAACCTCTTGAGCTGCTCCGCGGGAAGCATGCCGGAGGCTTTGGCCGCCGTTATGGCGAGCCATATCTCGCTTTGTAAACGCTGCCGCCGCGAATTGGCGATCATGGAAACCATAGGCGCATCGCTGTTCGATGAGGTTCCCTCGGCCTCACTCACTTCGGGAATTGCCGTACTCAGAGACTCCAAAGAACCCAAAGCGCTCGCCTCAGGCGCGGGCGATGTGCCCGCGGCTCTCCGAAAGCATGTCGGCCCTTGGTTCAAGGACGTCCCATGGAAATGGGCTGGCTTTGGCGTTTGGCAGCACCGGATTCCGCTGTCGGGACGAGCCCAAGCGTCGCTGCGTCTCATCAGGGTTTCGCCGGGATTGAAACTTCCAGACCATGGCCACAGCGGCTCCGAGATGACCCTCGTCTTGCAGGGATCCTTCACGGACAACACCGGCTCGTACGGCGTCGGCGACGTCGCCGATATGAATGAAGGTGATGAGCACGCTCCAATTGCCGGCGCCGGAGACGACTGCGTCTGCTTGATCGCCTCCGAGGGGCCGATGCGCTTCAACAGCGTCCTCGGCAGAGCTATACAGAAGTTGACTGGCTTCGATTGAACCGCCTCTGCGAACCTCCTGTGATCCGCAGCGTGATGCCCRACGTAATTTTGACTGGAGCGCCTATAACAGGCTGAACGGTCGCGATGACAAAGTGCAGGCGTCAGATCGTAATGTACCTTTTGCGGACACCCGCTTCTGGGCTGGGATGTCTTCTCGTTCTGTCCCTGGGCCTGACCAACGCTTTCGCCGGCGCGTCATCCTCGCTCTCGCCGCAAGAGGCCGGCGCCCGATATGGCGAAGCGCTCGGCGCGATAGAAGTTTGCGACGGAATCGCCCTCACCGATAAAGCCAAGAATTTAAAGGCCTCCTTCGCAGGCGCCGAACTCGATCGCTTCACCGCCCAAGCCGCGAAAATCTACAGCGCCTGGGTTACCGTCAAAAATTGCGTCCATCAAAACGATCCCAACCCCTGTCGAATAATCATCCAGAAGAGCTGTCTGGAGGCGATATCCGAAATCGGCCCGCAAGGCTCGGCGCTGCCCGGTTTGCTTGACGTCCGAAATCACTGAAGTCCCCCGGGTCGCCTCGCACACGGCTCGGATCATCCAGGCTCCGTCTACCGAAGGAAGTCGATCAAGGAAATTGCGGACAGCCCCACGCAAGCCCGCAACTCTCCGGCTTATGCGAAGTTCCTCCCATGTCGAACTCCTGGAGGTAGCAAACGATGCAACAACTCAGCACTGAAATGCGGGCCTGTGCCGATCTTTGCCAGACCTGCGCCACCACGTGCTTCAGCGAGGCCATGAACCATTGTCTCGAGTCGGGCGGCAAGCATACTGAACCCGAGCATTTCCAGTTGATGATTGCCTGCGCTGAAATTTGCAAAGCGGCGGCCGCGGTATTGCTGACGGGAATTCCCCAGCACGTCTTCGTCTGCCACGCCTGCGCACAAATCTGCCGCGCATGCGCCCAAAGCTGCCAGAAAATCGGAGACATGCAGGATTGCGTGGATGATTGCAGCGTTTGCGCAGAGAGCTGCGAGGCAATGAGCGCAACCATGCAAAAGGCAGCATAGGGACGAATGAACCCGGTCCACGAAGCAAAAATGACCGGGGTCGGCCAAAGTCGCGGAACCCAAAGCCCGCTAGTCACGTTTACAGGCGGGTTTCGCGAGGGTGACTGATGAAATCGCTTGTGGCCGCGCTGTCGGTATTATTCATCTCATTCATGGCGTTGAGCGCCTACTCACTCAACGCAGACTCTGAAACACCTGCGGCCTTGAACGCTGACGCTGCCATGACACCTGATTCAGGCACGTCGGGCGTCGGCTACTCCCCCTGATCCTCCGCCATTATTTCAAAAGCCAGAACACTGTTCGACCAAACGAGCACGCTGACAATCAAGGCACGGGCTTAAAGGCAATCCTGGCGTAACCCACTTCCTCGCCCGCACGAAGCTTTCGAACGCCCAATATCGTTGCGGCCTCATCGAACTTCTGTAGAAAGTTGGCGACAGGCAAAGGCTGCACATCCTTCTTGCGGCACCAGAGAGAATATTCCGCCCAAAGCGCACTTGGTGCCAGCCAATTGTTCGGATCCGGCCTCAATCGCTCAAGGGCGAAGATGCCGATCCGCCACGAAATATCATCGGAATTGGCGCGCGGCTGCCAATAGCGGAGTGCCTGCAAGATCCGTACTCCCCCTTACTTCCCGAGAAACATCCCTTCCGCCAAAAACTCGGTACGACAAGGGCGGCACGTGTTGCCGGTCCATCTTTGCCGTGCACGACGTGTTGATAACGAGGACCGCCCGACGGACTGGATGTGGAAAAGCTCTCTGTGCAGCTCTATCCGTGCGCCGCCTTCTTTTTGAAGAACTGAACTTGCCTCTCTCGTTTCTCAGCACCCGCCTTGCTCTTGTAGGTCCCGAGATTCTTGCCCTTCTTCGACACCAACCGATAACCGGACTTCACCTTGCGAATGGTCATGACCGAGCTCCCTTTGCCAGCTGATTGGTCAACCGGCGGACAGCGCATTCGTTGCGATTGCTGTCACCGGGCGCAAACTTCGGAAGCGTGTTGGACGCCGGCCCCCGCCACAAGGGCTGTTAAAGGTGGGTGAACATATTGAGGCGTATTCCGAAAATATTGTTCGGTGAGCTTTTGGAACCTCGATTCCAGACTGACGTTTCTGTGAAATGGCAGGGGCTGCCTACCACGTTGAGGGACACATGAAGACACAAGGCTATACGGCCGCCGAACTAGCGGGCTTCTATGCCGTGCTCGATCGCACGGTTTGCCAAGCGGCCGAATGCGAGCTGCAGATTTCCATTCCGACAATGGTCCAAAGGCTCTTTGAAGCCGCAGACCGCGGCGAGCGCGACCCAAAGAAGTTGGCGAGCATAATCATGGGTCGGGCCGATCATGCCGCTCAGGCGGAAGCAGCCTAACACTTCTTTGTCGCCGATTCCGCTGAACGATCGCGCGCCCGGCCGTCTTCGCATTCAACAGTGTGCGGACCATACGGAGCCGTGATACGATTGAATGCGAAAGCTAGTCGGGAAAGGATATTCCAATGGCCGATGATAAGACAAAGAAAGGCAAGCAGGATCGTACGCGCATAGCGATGAGCGAGCCCTATGAGGTCCAATATTGGAAAAAGAAATTCGGCGTGACCGGACAAGGCCTCGCAGGCGCGATCCGGGCCGTCGGATCCAACAACGTCGAGAAAGTTGGGGCCTATCTGAAGGCGAAGCGGAAATAGCTCCCGCAAATAATCGCAAAATAAGAGCCCCGGAAAAATCCGAGGCTCTCCACACTCGGGGTTTCCTCCGGTGTGATACGGCTTCCGACCCCTTTCAGGGCTTCGCCGCTTTCATCGTCCTCGCGGGCGTGAGGACTTTGCGTGCTTTGCTTTTCTCATCGTACACATGGATTACGCATGGGTGGCGCGCGCGTTCCTTAGCTCTCGCTATGTAGCCGTGCGCTGCAGCGCGTGCATCGCAAGAAACGAAAAAGCCCCGGCTAGAAAGCCGCCGGGGCTCCGCTGAATTGCTTCAGCTCGTCGGCACCGTCTGCAAGCGTCACGGGCCACGTGTCTATTGTTACGGCAGAACGAGCGGGTCGGTTTCATCAGAACTATTCGAATTGACTCTCAGTCCCGCTTATCTGCGCCCCAGATGAAAAGGCCGCGAGGTGAAAGTGGCAATTGAGGATTTATTCGTCAGGTTGGCCACTTGCGGAGATTCAAGTCTTTGCCGCTCCCGTCGTGATCTTCAAGACGTGAAGCTCATCGGTCCTGAAAATATAGAGGCGCTCCTTCGGCGTCCGCATTGCTTTGATCCAGCTATCTGGATCGACACCCATGCTGACCAGATACTCCACGCAGCGCGCGGAAATCTGTTGAGCGGCGGAAATACCGTCGCCCCAGGTCTCCGTCCCTTTGGCCACTGCCGAAACCTGGTGAACGCCTATCAGCGCGTGCTTGCCGGCCGTACGGCGAACGCCACCTGCAAACATCAAGGGACACGACGACGCGCAATACCCGTTATCGGCGACCATCGTATCGAGCCCTCGCTTCCGGACTGAGCGGCCCATGGTGATGGCGTCCGGCACCGACCCTCCCGGCGAAAGCAGCCAGATCGTCTTCGCGCCTTTTCCATCGTGATCGAGGAACTTCTCGAAATCGTCCGAACTCCCCGTTTCAATTCTCCCGACTGCAGAGACGTCGCCGTTAGCACCCACATGAAACGACATGCGGCCAGCCACCATATCGCGCGTCGGCTTGTCCGGAACGCCCGGCATTTTCGGGCTACCCGATCCAGGGATGACGGGCAACGCCTTCGGAAAGTAGGGCCGCTCCTGGTCCGTCCGGGTAGGGAGTTGAATGACAACGCGCGTAACCTGCTCCGCTCCCTCGTCGAGCGTGAGATCCAGCTGATCGCGAAGATCCAATGCGAGCATGCCGACGCTCACCGCCACCAGGAAGAGAAATATCGATCGTATGAGCGCGCCCTCTAAAGCACCTTCTTCCCGCCACACGATGCGTTTTTCAGCCATGACATTTAGCGGTTGAATCCCGCGGCCGGATTAATGGAGGCAACATTTCCGGGTGTCTTCTCGAGACCCGCAGCGGGCGCTTCGGCCGGCGCAGATTTCTCGAGAACCACGTGAGGCGGCGATGATAAGGGCCGGGTCTCGAGCGCCTGCATGTTGTTATAAATCTTGAGAGCCCGCATGACCTCCCCGGCGGACATCCCATCTTCGTCACGCGCGTCGCCCTCATCCCTTCGGATCGCCTCGAAGACGATCGAATGGATGAAAATCAATACCGCCGGCATCAGGTCCAGCGAGATGGCGCCTGCCCAGCTCGGCAGAAAATCGGTGCCATACTGAATCACGGCTTCCGCAGTCGACAAAGGAACGAACCGCACAGGCTTCACCTCAGGCCGCGATAGAATATCGTCAGCGGCCGTTGCCAACGCTCGCGATTGCGATTTGATCGACTGCTCCACCTTGCCAACGACTTGATTCTGGCGATCTGCCAAATCGGCAGTCCGGCCGTCAGCTGCAGGTGCAATAAAGGACTTCGATAGATCCTCCGCAGTCCGCTTCACCGCGGGTGCAATCGAAGTCTGCTGCAGATCGGCGATGATCCCGGTCAAGACCACGGTCTCTGCTGCGAACTCGTTCGTCCGCTCGTCGATTGGTCCTGACCCGGAAGTGAGCTGACGCATCCTTTCGAGCGTCTTGCTTCCCGATTCAAACAGCGTCTTTATCCGGTCGCGCGACGCGTCGACTTCAGCGGCCAGCGCATTGAGCTGCGCCGACATCTGGGCGGTCAGCTGAACCACGGTCCCGCTTCCCGACGTTCCGGTAAGCGCGCCCGATTGCCGTTCCTGATCCGAAAGAAGGGAAAACCGCCGCGAAGCCAGTTGAATGTCCGGCAAGAGGCCTTGCGCCGCGAGGGCATTGCCGTGCGCCCTATCCAAGCTCTGCTGAAATCGGTCGGTAGAATTCGCCATGTGCTGCTGGAGCGCCGCAGACCCCGCGAGCGCTGCCGCATTGAGCCAGGCCGACATCGCGAGGATCATCAAGCTGCCGATGAACATGGCGACATACATGAGCCGCCGCGACGACGCCTGCCGAACGTGCGGCAGAAATCGCATCAAATACGTCCAAAATGCAAATATGGCGACGGAGACCGCCGCCGAGTACACGATCGCGGCGAGAAACACCTCGATTGGCGAACCCTCGAGAAGGCTTCGAACGCCAATGTACGTGTAAACGCCGCTGGCAAGTGCGAGCGTCGCGAGCGTGAACTTCGTCATCACTTCAAGGCGGGTGATGCCGCCTCGCAGCACCTGAGACATCGAACCATCCTTGGACGGAAACGCCAAAACCTTAAATAATGCACTGTATGCGGACCGCTTTTAAAGCGGGCTCAATCTTCGACCGAAAAATAAGAGCAAATCCGATCACTTCAGCTATTTGGATCGAAGGCTTGCCGATCGGCGTTATGGAACAGGCACTATTATATTGCTCGATCGGCGGATTAGACCGCCCGCAATCTACTGCAAGGATATGAGCTCGTGTCAGAGCCGGTTGTCATCACCATTTCTCATCGCCTCGGAAAGGAAGAAGCCATACGGCGCTTGAAAAGCGGATTGGCATCGGCCCATCTCCCGTTCGTGACGATTGACCGTGAAGTTTGGAACGGCGATCTTTTGGAATTCAGCCTAACCGGAATGGGCCACAAAGCGAGCGGCTCCGCTCTGGTGATGAACGATTCCGTGCGCCTCGAACTCGTTCTGCCGTGGCTTCTGCAGCGTTTCGCAGAGTTGGCGCTCAAAGGACTGGCCTCCCGCACCAAGCTTCTCTTGGAAAAAAAATAAGCGGCTTGCGCCGGTCGTCGCTGGTTTACACCGTTCGTCAACAGACAATTGCCGCCTTTATTCCGCGTGCTGTTGAAAACTCGGGCCTCGCCCTTGCTTCGAATCATACCTCACGCAACGGTCGAAACCTCTCGCCCTCATTGGCAAATCTGGGAGAGACCCCGCACCCCGACAGCAACCCTCGCTCGTCGGGGTGTTCTCCTTTTTAGCGAGGTCGAACGCTTCCGTTCGAACTCGTCTGTGGCGGTCGCGATGCCCTAAAAGCGACCGCCACTTTCAAGCTTAGAACTCGATCCAGATACCGTTGCGCCAATATCCGCGTCCCTCGTGCTCGCGCCAGCGATACCTCTTGGCGTCGGCATCGGCCCATCTCCAATCGTCCGAGTAAACGCGCACACCGAATTCCGGACGATACGCATGACGCTCGCGGACATGCCAGCAATCTCCCTCGCCGTTGCAAACGATTTCGGCCGAAGCTGTGGTCGCCGAAACGGCAACCATGCTGGCGGCAGCAAGCACGCACTTGGTGATAACCTTCATAGCCGGTCTCCTCTATTTTTTTGGATCAGCGGTGATGATCCACGCCTCATGGACGCGAGCTTTCAACGGCATGACATCGATGAAGTTCCGAAGAGCCGTTGCCTGAACAGCCGTTCATCCGTCGGCGGTTGTTTTTGATGAAGATCGGCCACTTGCGGTGCGCGAAACACGACAAAACCCAATACTATTCGCCGCAATCGGAAGTCCCTCGTCGCGTGACGATATGTGATCGGCTAAACGCGCGGAGTTCTAAGCTGACGGCCCGAGTTCCTCGCCGAACCGCATCGAATTTTCATAGACGATATCCGTGCGAGCCGCTTCGCTATCTGCGAGCGCCCCGACGCGTCCCCACTCGTGCTCGAGTAACTCCTGGCACAGAGCCAGAGCGTCAGAAATTTTCGTCACGACACGGTCCGCGCCCACAGCTTCCCGCCATTCTTCAGCCTTAGCGCCGTTGCTCGCGAGGGACCAAAAACCCGCGATCATGATCGCATCCGGCATCACGCTGCGGACACGACGCATCAGAATGCCCATGAACGCCGGAGCTTTCTTGGATCCCAAATAGCCAAAGACGACGACCTTGGCCGGACCGCGCCTAGCATCGAGTGCACGCAACCGGATCGACGCATTGTAGGGAAGCGTAGAAGCGTGGATGCCCTGCGCTTCGAGCACTTGCTCCAGCATCAAAAGCGGGCCCTCGTCGAGTTCGCTGCGAACCGGAAGACAAAGCACAACATCGTTTTTGACGTCATCCTCCCCGGACTTCTCGCGCGATGAGTCACTGGCCTCGGCGTCCTCTCCGGTCGCATGTTCCGACAAACCATCGACGACGTCGTCGATCGCGTCCTTGACTTCCGTGATCTCGTCAGCGCTGAGCCGCCCGGCGGAAGCATCTTCATAAGCCATCGACAGCGCCTTCAACGCGACATCGTCATAGTAACGGATCAGAGGCATTTCTTTCATGCTCTGCTCCGCAACTTCGATCGCCTCGACGCCATCCCCCGCCAACACGCGTTGATATAATCGCTCGTGAGGTTCGAGAGCCGGTTCGTCTCCAAACAAGATTTCAAGGAACCTCAGCGCCTCGACGTGTCTGCCCAAAACCATGAGACAGACTGTGAGCGGAGTAGCCAAAATCAATCCGACCGGCCCCCACAACAACGTCCAGAACAGCGTCGCGACGACCACGGCAACGGGAGATAGTCCTGTGTTGCGTCCGTAGAGCATCGGCTCAATGACTTCGCCAGCCATGACTTCGGACACGAGGAACAGCGCTGCCGTCCACAATACGAGTGACCAGCCCGGATCGATGGCGGCCGCAAGAATAATTGGAAACACGCTCGCGATCACCGAGCCGATGAACGGAACGAACCGCATCAGCCCCGCGAGAACGCCCCATAGCACTGGATTTGGCAGACCCATCGCCCAAAGGCACAAACCGATGAACACGCCAAAACTCGCGTTCAGCAAACCCTGAATGATGAAAAACCTGCTGAGCCGATCGCCTGCATCATCGAGCGCGACTGTCGTTCGCTGGAGATCACCCTTTCCCGCAAGCCGTAAAAACCGGTCTCTCAGATCTTCCCGCTGGGCGAGAATGAAGAAGAGAAACAGCACGATTAGACCCGTCGTCGCGAGCGGTGAAATCAGCGGGCGGATCAGGGATACTGTCTTATCGAGAACCGGCTCGGGCGGTTGGTGTATTTCGACCGGAATCGGCTTGACAGCGGCAGTGCCATCCGGAGCCACGGGCAAAGCCGACCGCTTTCCGCTATCGGATCGTGAAAGCTCCGCCTGGAGATCATCGAGCGTGCTCCTTGCCCGTTCCAGCACACCAGATTCAACGGACGCGGAACGAACGGATGAAACCTTTTTGAGCAGGTTGTATTCATAGGATGGGATTCGCTCGAGCAAATCCGAGATCTGTCCGCCGACAACGACACCAACGCCACCAATGGCGGCAATCGAGATCACGACGACAGCAATCACCGCGGGCACTTTCGGAATGCCCGCCTGCTTCAACAGACGAATAGCTGGCGTCAGTACAAAACTCAGAAGGCCCGCCAATGCGAGCGGCATTAATACGCTGCTGCCGTAATAGAGAATGAGTATGGCGCCGGCGAAGATCACCATGTAGCAAGCGGCATTCATGGCCGTCAGCCGGCTAGTCGCAGCGCCCGAAGCAAAAGCGGCTTTAGACTTTTTTAGCCGGCGTATCGAGGTCGATCCGTTGTTGTTGATGTCGACAGCGCGCATTGTGACCTCCAGCAAAGAAAAGGCCGGTCGTTTGACCGGCCTTTATGCTTTTGACTAGAGCTTGCGATTGATCTCATCGGCGACTTTGTTAGCGCCATCCTTGACGGCAGCTTTGGCTTTTCCGACTTCGACCTGGGCTTCGCCTTTCAATTCCTGAACGGCGCCCTCGATTTCCATCTTGTCCGAACCGACGGCCTTGCCCACGTTCTTCTTAATGTTTCCTGCAGCTTCGTTTGCGTAGCCGGAAACCTTGTCAGCGGTGCTGCCCATATCGATAACTCCTTTTGTGGATGCGCCTCTAAACGCTTGGCGCGACCACTAAGTTCCTGAGAATGGTGCGAGTGCTGACGTATCCCGAACTTGGCGGTGTTTACACTTCAAACTCGTCACTGAGCCGTGTGCGCATCCTGCGCATCTGCAGGTGAAAACGCTTCGCCCATGTGCCCATAGTGACTAATGATCATCGCGATTCCGGCGATCAGAACGATATGAAAGATGATCTTTTGGATCGGCTGCATGTCTCGCGTTCGCTCCTGTCATGTTCGGTGAAACATCGCACGCATTCGGCCTCCTCGAGGCCGAAGTAAAAAATCGGAACAGCATCGCCGCTGCGCCCGCGACGATGCTGTTCCGGAATTTCGATTACATAAAAAGCGCCGTGAAAACTAGTAGACCCTTTTTTGCACCGCCTCGATAAACCGGCCCAAGTGCTTCTTTGCCGCGCCTTCGATCTGGGCAGGGGAATATCCCTCGTCCTGAAGTTTCCTTCGGAGTCTTTGCACGGTGTCATTTGCGCCGGATCGGGCCTGGTCGAAGGCCCGCYCGAATGAGCCGTACGAAGATGTGTTGGATTTTCTATATCGCCAGATCACGGCGCCGACCGCGAAGCCGATAGCACCCGCAGCGAGCAACGCGACTGTCGGGTCGCTGAGAAGCGATCCGCTTTCATCATGCTCCTGAGCTTCCATCGTATCGTCGTCGGGCCTGTTCATATCTGCGGATCCCATTGAGTTCTCCTTATCAAGCTTGAGGCGGGGATTGCGGGGCGCTTCCCGCGCTCTCGGAGCGGCTGAACACGTAGAGGCCAGCCGCGGCCGCGAGAATAAGCGGCCAGTTCTTCGACGCCGTTCGTAGCATCGCCGGAAGCACGATCGGTGCGGCAGCCGAAACGATGCTCATCACCTTGTCGTCTTCTAGAAAAGAAGGGCCGGTGCTCTGAGGTTCCTCAGCTGCCGGCTCTTCATGAACTTCGGATGCTGCGCCACCGGGCCGCTTCCGTAACTTCACCACCAGCGCGACGACGAATCCGAGAAGAATAAATCCTCCCGCGACGATCAGGTTGCCGATCTCGGGACCGTAGTTGCGATTTGCGTACGATGAAAAACTAGCTGCGGCAAAACCAAGCGCCACGATAAACGGAATTCCGATCAACACTCGGTTCCCGAGTTCGCCAAGTGTATTTTCTACACTCGCTTCGGCTCTCTTGAATAAGCTTGCGAACACCGGATATCTCCGAAGTTAAGATTTCCAGATAGCACCGAGAATGAAACCGGCGGCCACGGCCATTCCGAGCGTCGTCATCGGCTGCTCGGCGACAGACTTGTCGATGGCGTTCGAAAAGTTCTTGGCAACTTTCTGCAAATTATCACTGAGTTCGGATGTCTGGGCGGCGAGTTTTTGTCCGGTGTCCTGAGCGCTCGAGACCGCCCGATCCAGCGAGTCGACGGCTCTCAGTCCAGCATCCACGGCTCTATCGGCCAGATCGTGCGAGGCCGATCTAACCTCATCCGTCGTGTCAATTCTTCCCATGGGAACTCTCCCGATAATGTGTTCAAGCGTGCCATGAACGCGGGGCCTCGGGCGATAGTTCCGGTATTTCAGGCGTCCGAGTAGGAGCGCAGGCACGCGAATGACCGTTCCCCTATCGGCAACGCCGTCCCAGATGCACCTTCGCCGGCATACAGAACTGTATGCATCGCGCCCCAAAGTGACCGCCAAGGAACTAAACTTTGGGCCGCTTCGCTGTGATCGTTAGGGCAATAAGGCATGCACACTAAGGAATTCGCGCGATCTCTTCGTGCGTTCGCGGAACTCGCGGAGTTCGAGAAGTCGCAGGAATTATATCGCTTCGCGGGTTGCTTTGATGAGGGCCAAAAGGAAACGATCCTCACCCGGCTGAAGCGGATGAGCCCATCTACCGCCTATCCTTTGCGGCTCAAGGAAAGTTTGGAAGCCATCGAGCAGGGCTTCCGGGCTCTCGGGGCCACCAAGCAGGCCAACGCGATTCGCGCCATCCTCACGTTGTTCGCCGGCCGCGCCGGAGCGACCATCGACGTCTTCATCGCCGAAATCTCGGCATCGCCCCGGATAGCGAACCTTAGCATCAAGCGGTTCAAGACGGCCGATATCGATCTGGTCAAGACGGTTGCGGGCCAACTCGCACAGCCTGCCCTCGAAGCCGAGGCGTTCGAAGGGATCTTGGCGAGCCTGAGTTCGTCCAAGGCTGTCGGAACCCCGACGTTGGTTTTGATCGCCAACTGCTATCTCGGCAATCAACGGATCTATCGAGACCGGAAATCCGCGCTCGAAGCGATCGAAAGACATTTTCGCGGAAGGCCGTTGCGCCCAGTCCGCCAGTGCGAAGTGTTGGAATGAAGGGCCAGGCCCCATTCAGAGGGAAGCCGCCCGTACGAAAGGATCACGAATGAACCGAGAGCACGTCGCCTCCGGCGCGGCGACATATTCGAAGGTCGCCCAGGTCACGATCTTCTTCTGGATTATGAAGGTGCTGGCAACGACGCTCGGAGAGACTGCGGGCGATTTCATCTCCATGACCCTTGGCCTCGGATACTACGTCGGCCTGGCTATTACGTTCTCCGTACTGAGCATCGTGCTGTGGGCCCAAATCGGCGGCAAAACATATCACCCCGTCCTATTCTGGAGTGCGATCATCGCAACGACGACTGCCGGTACGGAAATCTCGGACTTTATGGATCGCTCGATGGGCCTAGGCTATTTCGCCGGCTCGATAATACTCGTGACCGGATTGGCTCTAAGCCTCGCGGTCTGGTATTACCGGGTAGGCAATCTAAGAGTATATCCGATCACGACGCCAAGCGCCGAGTCGATGTTCTGGCTGGCCGTGTTGTTCTCAAACAGTCTTGGAACTGCTTTCGGCGATTACCTCGTAGACAACGTTGGACTTAGCTTTATCCAGGGCGCACTTGTAACCGCGGGTATCATCCTCGCAGTAGCCGGGTTGCACTACTTCACGCGATTGAACGACGTCCTTCTGTTTTGGATCGCCTTCGTCTTCACACGTCCCTTCGGCGCGACTTTTGGAGATTTCCTAACGAAGCCACTCGACGCCGGAGGCCTGAGCATGTCGCGCGGGTACGCGTCGCTCATGACGTTGGCGATCTTGTTGACTGTGCTTTATGTGTCGTTGCGCTGGTCGTCAGAGCGGAGAATTTCGCCTGCTCCGGCGGATCAGTCAGATCTCTCACGCTAGTGGAGGCCAAGTTGGAAACCATACGAATTTGAGAGAAATTCGCCCAGATCAGGGCTTAAAGCTCTTCGAGATTGCAACCCGAAAGCTTCGCGGGGGTAAGTTCTTGGTTTCAAACGAAATCAGAGCGCCGTACGCGGTGGCGGCCCCGGTCGACCTCCAACGCCGAACGGCGAAAATGCTTATCCTGGGCGCGTTGGCGGTAGGCACGGCCAGCGCACTTCTCTTCCAGATTTATCCGAAGCTCGATCTCGCCGTGTCGGGACGGCTTTTCACAAATCACCAATTCATCGGACGCGACTCGAGCGCGTTTAATGCGGCGAGGTTCCTGTTCAACGTCCTGTTCTACAGCAGTTGCGCCGTCGGGCTGATAGGCTGCGTGATCACGCTTTCGACGGGACGCAAGTGGCTGAACCTCTCTTCGAATAAATGGCTTTTCTTCGCCGTCTGCGTTCTCGTCGGGCCGCTGACTGTCGCGAACCTCGGGTTCAAGGACCATTGGGGGCGGGCCCGGCCACAGACGGTGGTCGAATTCGAAGGAGACAAATCGTTTACTCCTCCCCTGGTCAAATCGACGGAGTGTCCAAGAAATTGTTCGTTCTTTTCGGGCGAAGCCTCTTCGATCTACGTCTTGGGCTTCGCCGCAGCGTTTCTGTTCCCCGCGGCTGCAGGCGCTTGGATCGTATCGGGCATCGTGCTCGGAAGCTTGTGTGGCTTTGTGCGAATGGCGGAAGGCGGACACTTCCTTTCCGACGTGATTTTTGCAGGTGTGTTCATGGCCATCACGGTCGCCCTCATCCAGATGCTGTTTTCAGCAATTTCCGGAAAAAGCGAACCGGTATGATCGGCTGTCATCAGACGGTTAACTAACGCGCGGCGCCTGATCGAACATGATTTCAGCAACGAGGCCCGGCTTGTTATCCGCGAGAGTCACCTTGGCGCTGTGAAGTTCCGCGATAGCCGCAACCAAGCTAAGGCCAAGCCCGCTCCCGCGCGTGGTCCGGCTCTTTTCCAACCGGTAAAGCCGTCTGAATACTTTTTCGCGTTCTTCTACTGGGATTCCTGGCCCCGTATCGCGCACCCGAACGATTGGCTGTCGCGTGTCGCCGGCCAGTTCCACCTCGATATCCGATGCGGGCGGACAGTGAAGGATCGCATTTTCGATGAGATTGACGAACAGCTGATTGAGAAGCCTGCGGTCGCCACGGACCGTCACGGGATTGCCAGCCCCATTTGGCACACGCAAACGATGCTGACGTTCCTCCGCAACCGCTTCCAAGGCATCGATGATATTTGCCAAGAGGCCGTTCAACTCGACGTCGACGAACTTCATCCTCCGGGCGCCCGCCTCGATTTCGGAAATGCGCAATAGCGCATCGAAGGTATCCGCGATGCTGTCGATTTCGCCGAGCGACTCATCGACGGCGGCTTTGTAGGTGTCGATAGTGGCAGGCCCCGATCGGACGACTTCGAGCTTCTGGCGCATGCGGCTGATGGGCGTGCGCAGATCGTGGGCGATGTCGACCGAAACCTGCTTCAAGTTGCCGATGAGCTTCTGCAATCGATCCAGCGTTACGTTGATAAGAGCCGCAACGTGATCGATGTCGTCCGACGCTGCATTCCTTGGAATACGCCGGTTGAACTCTCCGGAGGCAACGGCATCGAGCACCTGTTCCATCTCCTCGACTCGCCGCTGCGTCTTGAGGCCAATGAGATAGCCGCCACAGAGCGCACAAATGACTGACAAGCCGATGCCCCACAGCAATCCCGTGAGAAGCAATATTTGCGCGTCTTTGATATCGCCGTTGCCGTCTCCGACAAAGAGATAGCCGCCTTTGACGGGCGTCCAGATTCCGATAACCGCATCGCTTGCTCGCGGCGACGGCCATTGTCCGATGAGTTGCAAATCCTGCCACGGGATCGTTCGCCATCCATCGAACCGCTCCAAGGATTTGACGTTGCCCGCAACGTATTTCCCGTTCTCGTCCGTCAGCAGATAAATGTCTTCGTCCGACTGAGCGACCAGCGCATGCCGCCTGACCGTTTCCGCAAGCTCGCGAAACCCATCGCTCTCATTACCTTGAACATCGACGAGAGTTTCACGCACCTCATCAACGTGGGCCTTCAAATGCAGACTCAACTGCTCGCTGATGACCAGAAACAAAATCGCAAAAATGACGACGTTGGTCAGCGTGATGATGGCGGCAACGACACCTGCCAGACGAAACGCCGTTCGTTGCGTTAACTTATGCCGGCTGATCAATGATGTAACCCAAACCTCTCACCGTACGGATCAGAGGCGTATCCCCCGGCCGGTCGATTTTCAACCGCAAGCGGCTGACGTTTGTTTGAACGATGGAGGTCTTGGTGTCCGTCTCCAACCCCCACATTTGTTCGAGAATCATCGATCTCGTAACGACGCGCCCGCGATTTTTGATCAGAAGCTCGAGCATCCTGAATTCGCGCGGCTGCAAATGGATGATCTCACCCCCGCGCCGCACTTCGTGTTTGACAAGATTGACCTCGAGGTCATCGATCCTGAAGAGAAAGTCCTGCTTCGGACTCGGCGGCCGCCGCCCGAGCGCCGTAACCCGCGCGAGAAGCTCACCCAGCGCGAACGGCTTGACGAGGTAATCATCGGCCCCGCTTTCAAAGCCCTCGATACGGTCTTCTATGCCGCCGACGGCAGTGAGAAATATAATGCCGGAAGTGACCTCGGCACGGCGCAGGCTCTGGACCACATTAAGGCCGTCGAGATCCGGAAGCATCCGGTCGATGACCAACACGTCGAACGATCCGACTGCCGCTTGCTTCAAGCCATTGATGCCGTCGGAAGCCATCTCGACTTGATGCCCGTGCGACGAAAGGCTGTCGCTGACAAGCCTCGCCGTCTCGACATCGTCTTCAATAATCAAAATTCGCATTGCAACTTCATATTTGCGAGCGGGCCAAAGCGGCCGGCCCACGTCCGATGATTGGGCGTCGAACTCTCCGCGGAGAGTGACGGAATTGCGGCCAAACGGCTACCTATATGTAAGGATGGCCCGCCCCGGGACCCCGGCCGGATTGCCCCAAAAATCAACCTTACCATCCAAGATTGCGAGCCAATATTACGAGCCAACGTTACGAGACTGAGACCCCGCGGCCAAAATCCGAACGCCCCCGAGACCGAATTTCGGCTCCGAATTGGGGGAAGGTTTTGGCAGTCGCAAAATCCCAGTCTCTTGCATTGAGGGTCGCCGCAAGCTCAGGCCTCGTCCTCGCGTCTGCGGCCTCGAGCAGCTCCAGCTCGCCCGTTTGCGTCCGCTGCGACGGACCGGCAGCGGCCGTGCTTTGCGTGGTCGACGATTCCGCAAAAGTCGAAGCGCTCCCATTCGGGCATGTCCTTGTGGAACGGGCATGCGTGAAGCTGCTCAAATCAGAAGGTCTCCGGCACTGCAAGGCAGCCAGCGACGAAGCATGCAAGGATGCGACCCCGAAGCATGTCAGCCTGAAAGATGCCAAGCACGCCCTGCTCGGACAAGCTCGAAGCGAACCTCCGAAACCGGTCGCAATCCCCGATGCCGTCGCCGCGAAACCTCCCGCTATCAAGGAGGCGCAGACGTCGAGCAACCCCGCGATAAACGCTTGGATGCACATAAAATCGATCTTCGGCTGGAACTAGGAAAATCCGAGAATTAACGAGAAGCAACTTCACTCGTCGCCTAATGGCGCAGCCGCGGCGAGAAAACTGTCGAAGCGAACGCCTCTTCCCGATAAGCAGACGGGATGACCACAGATGGCGATTTCGAAATCTTCCTTTCGGCCACTCCAGGCTTTGAACCCGCGCTCGGCAATGAGGCCGAGGCCGCAGGATTTAAAGAGCCGAAGATCACGACAGGCGGCGTCACGATCAAAGGCGGCTGGCCCGAGGTGTGGCGCGCAAATCTCGAACTCCGGGGCGCAGGCCGCGTGCTCGCCCGCGTCGACGAATTCCGCGCCATGCATCTGGCCCAGCTCGACAAGCGCGCCCGCCGCTTGGTCTGGGGCGAAGTCCTCCGCCCCGATGTGCCCTTCCGCGTCCAGGCTTCCTGCAGCAAGAGTTCACATATCTATCATTCGGGCGCCGCAGCACAGCGGATAGAAAGAGCGATCCGCGAGGAACTCGGCGCCAAGCACTCCCCCGACGCCGAAGTCGTCATCAAGGTCCGCATCGATGACGATCTTTGCACCATTGCAGTCGATACGTCCGGCGAGCCGCTACACAAGCGCGGCCACAAGGAAGCCGTCGCCAAGGCGCCGATGCGCGAGACGATGGCATCCCTCTTCCTGAGACAATGCGGATTCATCGGGACCGAGCCCGTCTTGGATCCAATGTGCGGTTCGGGAACATTCATCATCGAGGCGGCAGAAATCGCAGCTGGCCTGAAGCCCGGCCGCTCGCGCCACTTCGCCTTCGAACAATTGGCAACCTTCGATAAAGCAGCTTGGGAGCGCCTACGCGGCACGGCAGACGCGCCGAAGCCCGAGCTTCGCTTTTTCGGAAGCGACATCGACGCGGGCGCGATCCGTATGAGCCGCGCCAACGCGGAACGCGCGGGCGTGACAGAGATCACCGAGTTCCAACAACTTGCAGCCAGCGAAATCACACCGCCTCCCGGTCCGCCGGGTCTCGTCATCGTCAACCCGCCCTATGGCGACCGGCTCGGCGACAGGAACGAACTTCAATCCCTCTACCGCTCTCTCGGCAAAACTTTGCTCAAACGATTCTCCGGCTGGAGAGTTGGCATGGTGACGAGCGAAACCTTCCTCGCCAACGCGACTGGCCTGCCGTTCGCTCAGCCCGCGGGACCGGTGTTGCACGGCGGATTGCGCGTTACCCTCTTTTTGACTGGCCCGCTGAAATAATGCTGTCGAGCAAGGCGATCGCCTCGCGGCCGAAATGGGAGCTTGAGATATGACGGAATACACGCCGCCCAAGGTCTGGGTTTGGGACAAGCCGAGCGGCGGTCAATTCGCCAGCATAAATCGCCCGATTTCAGGTCCGACGCACGACAAGGATTTGCCGGTCGGCCGCCATCCGCTTCAGCTCTATTCGCTAGCCACGCCCAACGGCGTGAAGGTCACGATCATGCTCGAAGAGCTGCTGGCGCTCGGGCACAGCGGCGCGGAATACGATGCTTGGCTGATCAATATCAACGACGGCGATCAGTTCGGCAGCGGCTTTGTAGCGGTGAACCCCAACTCCAAAATTCCCGCAATGATGGATCGCAGCGGACCGGAACCGGTGCGCATCTTCGAGTCGGGCGCGATCCTGTTGTATCTCGCTGAGAAGTTCGGCGCCTTCGTGCCGACCGAGGTTCCCGCACGTGTCGAATGCCTCTCCTGGCTGTTCTGGCAGATGGGAAGCGGACCGTATCTCGGCGGCGGTTTCGGCCACTTCTACAGCTACGCGCCGACGAAGATCGAATACGCCATCGATCGTTTTGCGATGGAGGTGAAGCGCCAGCTCGACGTACTCGACCACCGCTTGGCCGATAACGCATATGTTGCGGGCAACGAGTATACGATCGCCGATATGGCAATCTGGCCTTGGTACGGCGCGCTCGTACAGGGCACACTTTACGGCGCGGCTGAGTTCCTCTCGGTCAACGAGTATAAGAACGTCCGTCGCTGGGCTGACGCCATTCGCCAGCGGCCCGCGGTCCAACGTGGGCGAATGGTGAACCGCATCTCGGGCGATCCCGCGAGCCAATTGCATGACCGCCACGACGCGGCCGATTTCGAGACAAAGACACAGGACAAGTTGCTCGCTGGCAGTTAGTCACGACGCGTCGCGCTCAGTCAGCCACGCGTTGAGATCCTGCATTTCGCGTTTCCCGATCTCATGGTGCATGCGCTCGTAGGAATGAAACGCATTCGGAACGCCGAGCCGGTCGAGCGCTTCATGAGCGCGCCTTGCGCTGGCGAACGGAATGCGCTCGTCAGCCGTTCCATGGCCGATGAAAAACGACTCGTGCGTCCAATCCGCTTTTGGCGAAAGCTTGCGCTCGTCGAAGGCGTAAAGGGAGCCGCTGAGCACAGCCGCGCCGCGAAACCTGCCGGGCGCGCCCAGGACTGCATGGTAGACCATCACCGCGCCCTGACTGAACCCCGCTAGAAAAACCCTCTGAGGATCGGCGTGGAACCGGTTGACGGCTGTTTCGACAAGCTTGGCGATGCCATCGCGACTGAGCCTGATGTCCGCCTCGATCGAAGCGCCCTTGCGATACCATCGGTAGCCACTGGCCCGATCTCCAAATGGCGCGCGGGGCGATACGACGACAAAGCCTTCCGGCAATTGCGGCCAGAGACCGATCATATCGGTCTCATCGGCGCCGCTTCCGTGAAGCAAGACGATCAGCGGCGGACGGGCAGATGGCTTCGCCGGCTCGTGAAAGAGATAGGTCAACTCGCTATCCGCGGCCCGCACGTACGTGGCAGCGACAGCCCAAAATGTCGTAAGCAAAAACAGGCAGCACCATTTTGCCGCCCGGCCCGACTTAGACCAGTAACGCTTAGACCCGTTACACTTAGACTCGCTATGATGCCTCATCGCTCCCCGCGTCGACCACACTCGGTATAAATCACATGCGCCACTTTCCCGCCCGCCGGCTTGTCTGCCTCACCGAAGAGACGGTCGAAACACTGTATCTGCTCGGAGAAGAGCACAGGATCGTCGGCGTCTCCGGATATGCGGTTCGCCCGCCTCAAGTTCGGCGCGAGAAGCCGCGCGTGTCGGCCTTTACCTCAGCGGACATTCCAAAAATCGAAGCCCTGAAGCCCGATCTTGTTCTCGCATTCTCGGATATTCAAGCGTCGATCGCGGCGGATCTCGCACGCGCAGGACTCGCCGTCCATGTTTTCAACCAACGTGACCTGGCCGGCATCTTCGCGATGATACGGACGCTCGGGGCCCTCATCGGCTGCAACGAAAAAGCCGATGCACTGGCCCGCTCGTTCCAAGAACGCATCGAGAATGTCCGGCGCGAAACGCGGACGCTAGCCCGCCGTCCGCGTGTCTATTTCGAGGAATGGGACGAGCCGATGATAACCGGCCTATGCTGGGTTTCCGAGTTGATCGAGATTGCGGGCGGCGATGATATCTTTCCCGAAAAGCGCAGCGAGCCCGCCGCCAAGGATCGCATCGTGTCCGCCGCGGACGTGGCACATCGATCGCCCGAGATCATTCTCGCGTCCTGGTGCGGCAAAAAGGTGAGACCGGAGAAAATTCGCGCACGAGACGGATTGCAAAACATACCGGCAGTTGTCGAAAACAAAATCTACGAGATCAAGTCGCCGCTCATTTTGCAACCGGGTCCCGCTGCTCTGACCGATGGCCTCGACGCCATCCGTGCCGCGATCACGGCTTGATCGCGCCGTCATCGGCCGACGCGAACAACTGCGCGATCTTCGCTAAGGCGATTTTTAGCACGACCTGGGAACACCGGTAGCCGCAGGGAGTATTCTGCTAGGCTGTCGTGTGGGGGCACGAAGCCAGAGGTTGTTGGCTGTGCCATGTCAAATCGGTTTTATGCGTCGCTGTTTTATATCGCTCTGATCGTGGCCAGCTCCTGGACCGTCGTGACAGTCGGAGAAGCTCTTGCCCGTGAAGCACTGACAAAGTTGGCGCGAGCTCCCTCATCGGAGCGACGGCCGACGCGGGTGAATGTTGTATTGGCTTCGCAGAAGGCGATTGTCTCCCCGTCACAAGCCAGGGACGTGATCGTGCCGAAAGCGCCTTCGATTGCGTTCGGCGAACTGGCGAAAGGCCTCGACGAGGCCGAGCAGAACAACAAGCAACTTAAAACGATGGGCGTCGTCGTGCGGCCGCGGGTGGCGGGCTGGGTAAAACGGATTCCCAGACGCGCGCTACCGGAAGAGCAGCCGAGACGGGCCGCATCGGAAGATTCCTCGGGCCGTATCATAGTTCGGTCGCTGCGCGCAGAAATGTAGGCGCGAAGACGCTGAAAATTCGGATGAAGTGGTGGGCACCCGGCGGGGGAAGAGGGGGGTGGCCGAGTGCCCACGCTCAAGACCTCAATCCGGGGGGAGGATATGAGGTATACGTACGATACCAGAAATCCGACAGCGAGAAGTTAACGGCCGCGCTCTTTTGCGAATGATATCGGCTTGAGTCCCGCGACACCTCAGAGATCAACCGAGAATTTCGAAGCAACCCATGAAATTTGCTTCAGCTTTCCCTACTTTCAATGCTGGACATCTTCGGGGCTTGTACTTCGCGATAGTTTATTGATCGCTTCTCCCTGACCATCCGCCGGAGGACTTTCATTCCGATATCGCATGGGGTTATCGCTATGCGGTCGCGACGAGAGCGCCTGCTCCCAAGCGCGCGCCAGCGCATAAAGAATTACGATCCCGAAGGCGTACACGCTCGCGATGAAGATGATGACGGGAGTTGCGTCCTCAGACACGAGAACCTCCATTTCGCTTTCCCGCTACTTGGTTATTTCAGCATAACCGCACAAGGTGCCCGGAGTTGACGGGAGTGCGATGACGAAGCTGGCCTTTGAACTGTTATGAATGTCTGTGCGGACAATCGACCGTGACAGGGCTCGCAATTGAGAGGCCTCCCCGCATTCACCGAATACGGCCGTCCTTGGACCCAATCTGCCGAATTGATCGGCAGATACGCCGCATTTTGTCTAAATTGTCGTCAAGGCTTCTTATTGCCCTGATGTAGAATCCGAATGCATTCACCGATTCGGGTTCCCAAGGGACGGCCGGCGTGACTCTCGTCATCGTCTTCATCGGCGCCATTTGTAATTACTATTTCGGTGCCATTGGCGCTGTCCTCGGCGCTTTGGTCATCACCTCCTCGCTTTCCAAATCCAGAGCCAATGTCCTTCTCCCCTTGCTTGCGATTATCGGCTTGTCATGGGCCGCCGGCGAAGTCGTCGCGAGCCACACCGGAGCCGTTGCAGGCGTAACATTGGCAACCGCTTTGGCGCTGTGGCTCGACGGCGGCAAAAAAATCCGCCCGCAGCAGGCTATCGACAAGCGTTGACGAGCCGCCTGCTTTATTGCTGACTTCATTATCGCCGTTTTTATTGTCCGCCCCTGCCGGTTGCGCCGGCCAGATTTCATTCCACATGACGGATCTTCAATCCGCACGCTTCCTGATGCATTCACTCCCGCGAGGTATCCATGGAATACGTCAAACTCGGTCACACTGGTCTCGAGGTGTCCCGCATCTGCCTGGGCTGCATGAGCTACGGGCAATCCGACGCAGGCGTCATGAAATGGACTTGGACCTTGAGTGAGGAGGACAGCCGCCCCTACATCAAATCGGCGTTGGAACACGGCATAAATTTCTTCGATACCGCGAACGTCTATTCCCACGGCGAGAGCGAGCGCGTGCTCGGCCGCGCCCTTCGCGATTTCGCCAAGCGCGAGGATGTCGTTATCGCCACCAAAGTCTATTCCCCCATGCGGCCTGGACCGAACGGCAAGGGCCTCTCGCGCAAGGCGATCCTTTCCGAGATCGACGACAGTCTGACGCGCCTCGGCACCGACTACGTCGACCTCTACATCATCCATCGCTACGATTATGAAACGCCGCTGGAGGAAACGCTCGAAGCACTGGACGAGGTCGTGCGCTCCGGCAAGGCGCTCTATCTTGGCGCGTCCTCGATGCACTCTTGGCAGTTCATGAAAGCCATCGGTCTGCAGCGCGCCCACGGCTGGGCGCAGTTCATATCGATGCAAAATTATTACAACCTCCTCTATCGCGAGGAAGAACGCGATATGCTGCCGCTCTGCCTTTCCGAGGGTATCGGCGTCACGCCCTGGTCGCCGTTGGCGCGCGGGCGCCTTGCTCGCCCCTGGCAAGATGAACCACAGACGGAGCGCGCCAAGGCCGATCCGTTCGCCCAACGGCTCTACGAAAAGACGAAGCAGATCGACAAGCCGATCGTCGATCGCGTGCTCGACGTCGCAAAAAAGCGCGACATCTCAGCCGCTCAGGTGGCACTCGCCTGGATGCTGACGAAACCCGCGGTGACGTCTCCCATCATTGGCGCGACCAAGCCCCATCAGCTCGAGGACGCGATAAACGCTGTATCGGTCAAGCTGACGCCCGAAGAAATCACCTATCTCGAAGAGCCATATGAGCCTCATGGGCTTTCCGAAGCTTTCGTCTAAACCGTCATTCCGATTTGAACCGCTACAGGGCTCGCGAGTTTCCCTCCGAAGCGAGCGAGCCCTGCGGTTCCATGCAAAAGCCGGTTGCAAGCGAGAAGGTGGAAGGCGGGACTGTCGTCGAAACGACGATACCCTCACGCCTCGATCGCTTGCCGTTCGGGCGCTTTCACGTCCTCGTCATCGTGGCGCTCGGCATAACTTGGATTCTCGATGGGCTGGAGGTGACCCTCGTCAGCGCCATTGCCGGCGCCTTGAAGAGCAGCCCCACGCTTCAGTTTACCAATACCGATGTCGGCATAACGAATAGCGCTTACCTCGCCGGCGCCGTGCTTGGCGGCTTGTTCTTCGGCTGGCTGACAGACAGGCTTGGGCGCAAGAAACTCTTCTTCATCACGCTGACGACGTACATGCTCGCAACGATCGCGACGGCTTTCTCGTGGAACCTCGTGAGCTTTTCGCTATTCCGCTTTCTGACTGGCGCCGGCATCGGCGGCGAGTACACGGCCGTTAATTCGACGATCCAGGAACTCGTCCCCGCGCGCTATCGAGGCTGGACCGATCTCAGCATCAACGGCAGCTTCTGGATCGGCGCAGCGCTCGGCGCTCTGGGCTCTGTCGTCCTGCTCGATACCGCGCGCGTACCGGCGGACATCGGCTGGCGGTTGACCTTCCTGATCGGCGGTGGACTGAGCGCATTCATTTTCCTGTTGCGCTTATGGATTCCGGAGAGCCCGCGATGGCTCATCACGCATGGCCATGCAAAAAAAGCTGACAAGATCGTGGATGGAATAGAAGCGAGATTCGAGAACGGCAACCAGGTTCTCGACAACACGGCACTCAAAACGACGCGCCTCAAAACGCGCAGTCATACGCCGCTCATCGAAGTCGCGACGTCGATCCTGAAAACACACCTCGATCGCGCGATCGTGGGATTTTCCCTGATGACCGCGCAAGCCTATTTCTACAACGCGATCTTCTTCACCTACGCGCTCGTTCTTTCGTCGTTCTACGGCGTCGCGACCGACAAAATTGGTTGGTATCTTCTGCCCTTTGCCGCCGGAAACTTCCTCGGACCGCTGCTGCTTGGACGGCTCTTCGACATTTGGGGACGCCGGCCAATGCTGATCATGACTTATAGTGTATCCGGCGTGCTGCTCGCAGTCACCGGATATTTGTTCGCGGCCAATCTCGTCTCGGATTCGATGCTCACGTTCGCCTGGGTGATCGTATTCTTCTTCGGTTCGGCAGCATCGAGTGCAGCCTACCTCACGGTCAGTGAATCGTTCCCGCTTGAAGTCCGCGCGCTCGCCATTTCGCTTTTCTATGCAGTAGGAACCGGCGTCGGCGGCGTCATCGGTCCCGCTTTCCTCGGCCACCTTATCGATACCGGATCACGCAACAGCGTATTTGTCGGCTATCTCATCGGCGCGGGATTGATGCTGTTAGCTGCTGGCGTCGCCGCATTCAAAGCAGTCGCCGCCGAGGGCAAGCCGCTCGAACAAGTTGCGCGCCCCCTGTCTCTCGCCGACGAGTAGCGTCGATCACACCTCGGCGAGAATCTTGGCCTGCAAAGCGGCAAGATGCGGATCGGCGCGATGGCGCGGCCTCTCCGCAGCAACGTCGACGTCAAATGTGAGACGGCCATCCTTGATGACGATGACGCGATCCGCCAGCGCCACGGCTTCGGCAACGTCGTGCGTAATCAGCAAAGTCGTAAATTTACGCTGAAGCCAAAGTCTCTCCAAGAGCCCGTGCATTTCAACCCGCGTCATCGCATCGAGCGCTCCGAAGGGTTCATCGAGAAGCAGCACACTCGGACGGCCGACAAGCACACGCGCCAAGGCAACGCGCTGGCGCTGCCCTCCCGAGAGCACCGCAGGCCATTCGTTCAGGCGATCTGCAAGCCCGACGTCGCTAAGCGCCTCAATAGCCGCTTCCCGCCAGCCAGGCACACGCGCGATGCCGACGTTGCTCAGCACGCTGTGCCATGGCAGCAGGCGCGCGTCTTGAAACAAGAGCCGCACCGAACTCTGCAATCCTTTGACCGCCTCGCCGTCGATGACGACGCGTCCCTCTTCCGGCTGATCGAGACCAACGACCAGACGCATGAGCGTCGATTTGCCAACGCCCGAACGCCCGACGATCGCGACGAACTGCCCGGCGGGAACATCGAGACTGAGCCCGTCGAGAACTTTGCGCGGCCCGAACGAACGCTTTAGCCCCTCGAGCTTCAGCGGCTTGCCGAGCGGCGTCGGCTGCGTTTCGTGCGCGACGGACACGGCGTCGTCAGCGCTGACGAGATCGCGGCGTGGGTCAATTCTCTTCAACATTGCTGCAATTACCTGATGCGATTTGGTTCTAAGCTGAGACGGAGCCGGACCCGTGATAGGCGGGATGCCACGCCAGAACACGGTGCTCGATCAGCTTCGTCGCGAAGTCGGCGGCCTTGCCGAGAAGCGCGTAGACGAGGATGCCGAGCACGACCACATCGGTCTGCAGGAATTCCCGCGCGTTCATCGTCATGTATCCGATACCCGAGGATGCGGAGATGGTTTCGGCGACGATGAGCGTCAGCCACATGATGCCGAGCGCGTAGCGCAACCCGACGAGGACCGAAGGCATGGCGCCCGGCAAAACCACGCGCCAGAAAATCGCGAAAGGACCGAGCCCGTTGACCTTCGCCATCTCGACGAGCCCGCGATCGACGGTGCGTATCCCATGAAACGTGTTGAGGTAGATCGGGAACATGGTGCCGACAGCAACCAGGAATATTTTCGCTGTCTCATCGATGCCGAACCATAGGATCACCATCGGAATGATGGCGAGATGCGGCACGTTCCGCAGCATCTGTAATCCGGAATCGAACAGCTTTTCAGCAGGCCGCGATACGCCGTTGAGAACCCCGAGAATAAATCCAAGGCTCCCGCCGACCGCGAGCCCCACGATCGCGCGATTGAAGCTGACCATCACGTGATGCGCGAGCGCGCCGCTCTTCGCGTTCTCCCAGAACGCAACTGCCACTTGGCTCGGCGCAGGAAGTACGCGCTGCTCGATCAGGCCCGCTCGCGTGAAGACCTCCCATAAAACGAGCACCGACACCGGCAACAGCCACGGCGTCAGACGATCGATGACGCTCTCAGTCCGCGAAATACGGCTCATGACTGGCCTCGCTGCCGTTCTTCGGGAAGAATCGAATTTGCAATCGTCTCGCCGATTGGCCCACAGGCGTCTTCCCGCCGCCGCTGGCCGCGAGCGCCATCAGCTAATGGCAGAAGCGGGAAAACGAGTTCAGCGAAACGATATGACTCTTCAAGATGCGGATAGCCCGAGAAAATGAAGGTATCGATCCCGACCCGCATATATTCCTTGATGCGCTCCGCCACGGTCTCGGCATCGCCGACGAGCGCAGTTCCCGCGCCGCCTCGAACGAGGCCAACACCTGCCCAAAGATTTGGACTGACCTCCAGCTTGTCGCGGCCGCCGCTGTGCAGCGCCAGCATGCGCTTCTGCCCGACGGAATCCATTCTCTCGAATGTCTTTTGCGCAGCCGCGACCGTCTTCTCGTCGAGGTGTTTCAAGAGATCGCTTGCGGCGCGCCACGCCTCCTCGTTCGTTTCTCGCACGATGACGTGCAGACGAATGCCGAAGGAAAGTTTGCGCCCGCGCGCAGCTGCTGCCGCCTGCGCTACCTGAACTTTCTTGGCGACCTCGGCGGGCGGCTCGCCCCACGTCAAATACTTATCGACCGTCTCTGCCGCCACCGCGATCCCCGCATCCGACGAACCGCCGAAATAGAGCGGCGGATGCGGAGCCTGAATAGGTTGAAAGAGCAGACGGCCATCTTCGATCTTGATATGCCGGCCCTGATAATCCACCCGGTCGCCCGCAAGAAGCCCCTTGTAGACGTCGAGAAATTCCTTCGTCACTTCGTAGCGTTCATCGTGCGACAGAAACACGCCGTCGCCTTTGTTCTCGACCGGATCACCGCCGGTCACGACGTTGATGAGCAACCGCCCATCTGAAATGCGATCGAGCGTCGCTGTCATTCGCGCTGCGACCGCCGGCGAAAGAAGACCGGGCCTTACAGCGACGAGAAAGCGAAGCCGCGTCGTCTGCGGCAACAGTGCCGATGCGATAACCCAGGAGTCTTCACAGCTTCGTCCAGTAGGCAGAAGCACCCCGAAATAGCCGAGCCGGTCGGAAGCTTCCGCGATCTGCTTCAAATAACTGAGATCCACGCGACGGCCGCCGACAGACGACCCTAGATAATGTCCATCGCCATGCGTCGGCAGAAACCAAAGGACATTCGCTCGTTCTGCGGCTTCAATCGTCACAGTCAATTTCCCCGCCTTATGGGTTGGATGTGAAGCGTCGCGCGATGGCAGATTTTCTCTGCCACCGCCGGGGCGACAACACGTTCCGTTTTATTGGACGAGCGTGAGCAGCATCACAAACAACAAAAACCGATTTGCTTTTCGGATTTTTATATTGGCGTCCCCGGCGCGCGCGTCGCGATAGTTCGACTGAAGCCACATCGCGGCCGCAGCAAGATCGCGGCGACGAAAAATCGGGGGTACATTCCTATGAACCGACGCCATTTCTCAAGCGGCCTTGCCGTCCTTGCACTCACGCTCACTGCCGCAATAAACGGCACTGCGAGCGCCGATGCGCCGAAAACGGTGCGCATCGGATTTCAAAAATCGTCGACGCTCATCAATGTACTGAAGGCGAACGGCGAGCTGGAAAAGGCGTTGTCGGAAGTTGGCGTCTCCGTGACGTGGTCCGAATTTCCGAGCGGCCTGCCGTTGCTTGAAGCGCTGAACGTCGGCGCCATCGACGTCTCGGGAGACGTCGCCGATACCGTTCCGATTTTCGCGCAGGCTGCAGGCGCTAAACTGACCTACCTCGCCAGCGAAGCGCCTTCACCCTCGGCGCAAGCATTGATCGTCAAATCGACGTCCCCGATCAAATCCGTCGCCGAACTCAAGGGTAAGAAAATCGCCGTCGCCAAAGCATCGGGCAGCCATTACCTGCTCATCGCTGCGCTCGCGCACGCAGGCTTGAAATTCAACGACATCGAGCCTGCTTACTTGACACCCGCCGATGGCCGCGCCGCCTTCGAGAAGGGCGCCGTCGATGCGTGGGCGACATGGGACCCGTTCGTGGCTGCCGTCCAAAAGCAATCCGACGTTCGTGTACTGGCTGATGGCAAGGGCATCGCTGACTATCAGCGCTATTACCTCGCGTCTTCCGCTTTCGCTGCTCAGCGGCCCGACGTCCTCAATCTCGTGTTCGCGAAACTGAAAGAGAGCGGCGATTGGGTAAAGAAAAATCCGGAAGCGGCCGCTCAACTTTTGGCCCCCGTCTGGGGTCTCGACTCGGAAATCGTCAGCATCGCGAATGCGCGACGCAGCTATGACGTTCGGCCCGTCGGCTCCGAGAACTTGGCCGACGAGCAGAAGATCGCCGACGCCTTCTTTGCCGAGGGCATTCTTCCGAAACAGATCAAAGCCAGCGACGCCGAGATCTGGGCTCCGGCTAAAAAGGCGGCAGCGAATTAATTCGCCGCTGCCCGACTGACTTCGCTCGGAGCAAATCAATGTGCCGCAGAGGCGCCACCGCTGGGCGGCGCCTTTCGCGCAAAGAGGAGCGCCACCGCAGCGACCGCGAGCATGATGGCGATGACCGCGAAGGTATCGCTGAATCCCATGACGAGCGCCTGGCGCTTGACGGTCTTGCCCAGCGCGACAATCGCCTGGTGGCGCGCTGCAGCGGCATCCGAAACACCGTGCGCCAGGAAATAGTTCGTCATCTCGTCGATCCGCTGACGAACCTCGTCACGATAGACATTCACGGATTGACCTATGATGTTCGAGTGAAACTGCTCGCGCTTCGTGATGATGGTTTCGAGCGCGGCGGTACCGACGGCACCGGCCAAATTCCGGAGCATATTGAACAGACCGGAAGCGTTGGCTGCATCCTTTGGCGCAATGCCCGAGGTCGCGATTGCGGTTAGCGGCGTCAGGATGAGAGCCTGACCCACCGCGCGCACGATGTTGGGTACGAAGAACTGGTCGCCGGAATAATCGAGCGACATATTGACGTTCATGAAGCAGCTCAGCGCAAAAAGCGCGATGCCCGCGACGCCGATGTAGCGAACGTCGAAAATCTTCATCAGCCGTGGCACGAAGGGGATGATGAGAAGCTGCGGCAGTCCGGTCCACGCGAGTACGTTCCCGATCTGCTCAGCGTTATAACCCTGCACCTGCCCCAAATACTGCGGCAGAACATAAACCGTGCCGAACAGCGCGAAGCCGACGAGCATGTTTGCAACGGTGCCGATGCCGAAATTTCTGTCTTTCAGCAGCCTGAGATCGACGAGCGGCTTTTCGACGGTGAGCTCGATCCACACGAATGCAACGAGAAACACCACCGCGATGACCGCAAGCTTCACGATGAATGGCGAACCGAACCAGTCATCCTTGTTTCCCTCTTCGAGCAGCGTCTGAAGGGCGGCAAGACCGATCGCCATCGTGAAGATGCCGGCCCAATCGCCTTCCTTGAGAAGACCGAGCTGCAGCTTGTCTTTTTCGAGCGTGAACCACAGCGCCACGATCATGATCGCACTTGGAACGGCGTTGATGAAAAAGATTTTCTGCCAGCCGTAGTTCTCGGTCAGATACCCGCCAATCGTCGGACCGATGGCAGGAGCAAACGTGACGGCAATCGCGAATAGCGCCAACCCGACTGGCTGCTGAGACTTCGGCAGCCTCGTCACGACCATCGTGAAAGCCATCGGTATCAGCACACCTCCGGCGAAGCCCTGAAGCCCGCGCATCGCGATCATCGTGCCGAGGTCATGCGCGAACGCACACGCCATCGAGAAGACGGCGAAAAAGAACGTGCTGACGATCATGTAGCGGCGAAAACCGAAGACGCGGCTGAAATAGCCCGTCAGCGGGATGACCACGATTTCGCCGATCAGATACGACGTCGAGATCCACGCGCCGTTGTCGGCGCCCGTTCCGATGCCGCCCTCGATATCGAGAAGAGACGCGTTGGTGATCTGGATGTTCAGGATCGACATGAAGGCGCCGATCATGCCGGCAACGACGGCGATCCAAGTCGTCAAGCTTGCTTTATCGGCTGAGCCGGTCCCGGCCGCCTTGGAAAAATCCGCGGCCGGTATTGCCGTCTGATCCGCGCTTGCCATCGCTGCTTACTCCAACTCAATGGCGCTAAGCCCTTGCCATCACTTGGCTGCGAGAGAAGTGCCGGATTTGCTCTGCTGCTTGGTTTCGATCGTCGGGTAGACCGACATTCCCGGACGAAGTTCTCCGGCGAGCGGGTTGCCGCAATCGAGCGTGATCTTCACCGGAATGCGTTGGACGATCTTCGTGAAGTTGCCCGTCGCATTGTCCGGCGGCAAAAGCGCAAACTGCTGACCGCTCGCAGGTGCAAGGCTGTCGACGTGCGCGGGTATCTCCACCCCTGGGAACATGTCGACTTCGACGTTCACTGCCTGGCCAGGACGAACATCCGCGAGCTGCGTTTCTTTGTAGTTGGCGACGATGTACGCGGAAGCCGTCGGCACGACAGCCATCAACTGCGTTCCTGCCTGAACGTACTGACCGACGCGCAACGTGCGGTTTCCAACCGCCCCGTCCACGGGCGACAGAATGTTCGTGTAGGAGAGGTTCAACTCGGCCTGTCGCTGCACGGCTTCAGCACGCGCCTGCGTTGCCTGCGCCTGCGCAAGTTCTGCTTTCAGAATATCGGTCTGCTTGATGGCATTCACGAGCGAAGCGCTATCCCGCGCGACCGATGCATGAGCTGCCGCAATGCGTGACGTAGCCTGCTGCGCGTTCTGGACGCTGCCGTAGCCAGTGGTGGCGAGGTGCGTGAAACGCTCATTGTCCTGCTCGGCGAACTTTTCGTTCGCGCGATCGACGTCGATCGTCGCCTTCGCGCTTTCGATGATCGATTGTTGGGCGTCGAGCGACGCCTGCTTGTTCGCGACGGCCGCCTTGGCGCCGAGAACGTCGGCCTTCGCCTGATCGAGAGCGACCTTGAAGTCGCGATCGTCGATCCGCGCCAGCACCTGACCGGCCTTCACGGTCTGGTTGTCGCCAACGAGGACGTCCGACAGATAGCCGGAAACCTTCGGTGCAATGGTCGTGTTGTCGGCCTGAACGTAAGCGTCATCCGTCGATACCTGGAAACGCCAAACCGACCAGTATTCCGAGCCGATGTATGCGGCAGCTCCCAAGACCACGAGGCTCGCACTGGCCAGAAGCGGCCAGCGGGACCTTTTGGGAGGCGCAGACGCGACAGGTTGCTGCGGCTCAACAGCCTTGGCGCCGGGAGCCGGTGCCTTCAGCTCTGCCGGCTGCCGCTGCCCGGACGACGGGACAAACGAGACCTCGGCGTCGGTAACCGGCCTGTCCGCGATCATGGCATTGGAATGATGGCCCATTGGGGCTGCTCCTCGACACGCTTCAGTTCGGCCGGCATCGCGACCATTAGGAAACTTGATGTTTTCCAAATTAGGCACTATAAAATGGTTGTCAACAGGAATTTGGAAAACAATCATGGGACAAAATGCAGTGGCCCCGAAACGCTGCCGCGGCCGGCCTCAAATCCGGCCCGATGAGGAGACGCTCCACCTCCTAATCGAAGCCGCGGCTGCTGAGTTTCACGACAAAGGCTATGCCGCGACGACGATGGGGAACGTGGCCCAACGTGCTGGAATTTCTACCAAAACCATGTACCGGCTCATCCCGGCAAAGGCGGATCTTTTCCAGAAGGTCATTGCCGACCGGACCGGGCGCTTCATGCTCAAAGTCGATCCCTCGGAACTCGATCGCTACAAGCTCACCGATGCCGTCGAGCATTTCCTCGTCGCCTTTGGCACCCTGGCGCTCGACAGCGAAACGATCGCAATGCTCCGGCTGGTCATCAGCGAGAGAGATCGCTGCCCCGAGCTTGCCGCAACCTTTAATGACGTCGCCGTGGCGCAGACCACGAAAGCCATGACGCAGTGGCTCGAACGCCAGCGCGACCGCGGATTGCTAAAATTTGATGATCCCGTCGCGACGGTCAGCGCACTGCGCGGAATGATGGTGATGGATTTGCAGCGCACCGCCATGATCGGTCTGAGCCCGCCCCCCTCGCCCGAAGAGATCAAGAACCGAGCCCGCATCTGCGCCAAGCTCTTCCTCGACGGTTGTCGCGCCTAAGTGGTCGCGCCCGATAGGCAAAATCAGACGCACACGGAACTTCGGCGCGACCTGGAAGTAACAAACTTCCGTTCGGCTTTGAGATCGCCTCCCCCCTGCGGCGAGTTGGCTCGAACGGATTGCGCAGCCCCGCGGTCGCGCTTCTTCGACAAAGACCAGGAGGAAGTCATGACCGATGGCCCGCGAGGAGAGCAACGACCCGCTGGCTCCGCCGCCATACTGAGCGTCCTCGCCGTCGCATGCGCAGGATTTCTGACGTGGCAGTTGATCGGAAGCGACGGTCGCTGGACGCGCCCCGCCCATAGCGAAACCACGAACGACGCACTCCAAACGACGGACGACGCCTTCATTGCAGGTGACGTCACGCCGCTCTCAGCCGAGGTCTCAGGCCTCATCAAGGCGGTGCCGGTCAAGGACTTCCAACCGGTGAAAAAGGGCGACCTCATCGCTGAAATCGATCCTTCGGACTATGACGCGGCGCTCGCGCAAGCCCAGGCAAACGTCGACTCGGCGAAGGCAAACCTCGCCAATCTTGCAAATCAAAAGGCAGCCCAGCGCAGCCTCGTACGTCAGGCGCAAGCGGGAATAGACGCGGCGCAAGCAGACGTCGAGCGTTTCAATCTCGAAGAGAATCGCCAGCGCGAGCTGTTGAAATCCAGCGACATCGGAACGACGCAGCGCGTGGAGCAGGCGGTGAACAGTGCGAAACGTAGCTCAGCTCAAATGGTGTTGAGCAGCGCCCAGCTCGATCAGCAAAAGACAATCCTCGTAAGCCTCGACACTGTGCAGGGACAGCTCGAAGCGCTGGTACGCGGCGCCGAGGCTGTGGCGACCGTTGCACAGAACAACCGGAACAGCACGCGCATCTTATCGCCGGCCAACGGCATCGTCGGCCAGCCCCAGATTCGGCCGGGTCAATTCGTGAGTGTCGGATCGCCTGTGATCACCGTCGTTTCCCTGCCGGAGATCTGGGTCATTGCCAATCTCAAGGAAACGCAAATGACGAACGTCCGCAGTGGCCAGCCCGCGCGCATCACCGTGGACGCATTTCCCGATTTGAAAGTGACGGGTCACGTCGAGAGTTGGGCGCCGGGAACCGGCAAGATCTTCGCGCCTCAAGTTCCGGATGCTGCGACGGGGAATCTCACGAAGGTTGTCCAGCGCGTGCCCGTGAAGATCGCTCTCGATCAAAATCCGGCCTTCGGCGCACTGGTTCGGCCGGGCATGTCGGTCAAGGCCACCATCGATACGGAAGGCGCGTCCAACGCCACGTCGGCAACGTCGTCGGCGGCAACATTCGACCCGCCAGCGACCTCCACCAGATGAGCGATGTGGATGGGCTTCATGCCCGGAAAACGCGCCTCCTTGCTATCGGCGGCGGCCGAATGCTACAGACCTATTTTGCTTTGAGTCCTAGAGCGTAACAACATCAATCATTTAGCCTCCGGCAAGATGACTTAGGCGAGGCTCGTGGCATCGCGACGAGCTATCTCGGCTGCGGCGGCGACCGACGGACGAATGAAACAATGACCGCGCCCAAGACCAAGCTCCACAAAGGTGATTTGCCCGCCGGCCTGACGTTTCCGAACGGCGTCGCGATCGACACCGAGACGCTCGGGCTGAACCCCCATCGCGATCGCCTGTGCCTCGTGCAGCTTTCGAGCGGTGACGGCACGGCTCATCTCGTGAAATTCGACGGCAAGGACTATAGCGCCCCGCGCCTCAAAGCCCTTCTGACCGATCCAAAAGTTCTGAAGATTTTCCATTTCGCCCGCTTCGATATCGCCGTGCTCGAGCAATACCTCGGTGTTGCAACAGCACCCATCTACTGCACCAAGATCGCCTCGAAGCTTTCCCGCACCTACACCGACCGCCACGGATTGAAGGATCTCGTCGGCGAACTTCTCGGAATAGAGCTGTCGAAGCAGCAGCAAAGCAGCGACTGGGGCGCGTCCGAACTCTCCGATAGCCAAAAATCATATGCGGCGAATGATGTGCTGCACCTTCACGCGGTCAAGTCGAAGCTCGATATGATGCTCGCGAGAGAAGGGCGGGAAGGCTTCGCTAATGAAGCTTTCAAGTTCCTTCCGGCCCGCGCCCGCCTCGACCTCGCCGGGTTCGAGGACGACGATATTTTCGCACACTGAACCCAGCTTCGGCCGGGCTCGGAGCATAAGGTCCCAAAGTCTCCCCAATTACCGGCGAGATTAGCGGGCCTTAGGGGGAACTACATGGCCAGCGCGGCTGTCACCACGGATAACTCTGCTTCAGCCGGTGGGCGCACCCGCGCGTCAGGCCACAGCATCGTCATTGCCGGCGATCGCTCGCACAGCAGAGTGGCAGCTCATCGCCATTCAAGACGCGTGCGGGTGCTGAAGATTGCACTTCCGGCCGCGGCGGTCGTAACGGCCATCATCGCGACGGCGAACATTCTGGGCAACGCCGGAATAGGTCCGTCGATCCCTCCGCTCGAAATTCCACAAATCGTTGCCGACAATCTCAAGATGCACAACCCGCACTACCAGGGCTTCAATGCCGATGGTGGCAAATACTGGGTGAAAGCAGAGACGGCGCAGCAAGATCTCAAGACACTGACCGCCATTCATCTGCAAGGCATCACCGGCGAACTGTTGGATGCCAAAAAGCAGAAGACTTATCTCGTCGCGAGCCGCGGACTGTTCGACAACAACACGAACGTGCTCGAGCTTTATGACTCGATCGACGTGAAGGGCGATGGCGGCCTGAACGCCAAGCTGACGCGGGCGACCGTCAAGACGAAAGAAAACATCATCACCTCCGATCAGCCGTCGACCATAATAATGGGCGCTGGCACGATCACATCCAATCAGCTGACCATTCGCCAGAAGGCAAAAGAATACACCTTCGTCGACAACGTGCGCACACACATGAAGCCGAAGGAAGCGCCTGCCGGCTCAGCCGATCAAAGCGCGCAGCAGTCGCTTCCGTTCGGTAAACCCGGCGAGCCCGTCGACGTCACGTCGAACCGGCTCGACATCGACGACGTCAAGAAAACGGCTTTCTACACCGGCAAAGTCGTGGCAACCCAAGCCGGAGCGACGATGACGGCGCCGGAAATGACCGTCACGTATGAAGGTGCGGTTGCGCCGGAAGGCGGCAACGCGGCTCAAGCCCCCGCGCCGGATGGCGACGCCGATCGCGGAACGAAGGTGAAGCAAATCCTCGCCACGGATACCGTGGTGCTCAAACAGCCGAACGGTGAAACGGCGACCAGTCATACAGCGCTCTTCGATACGATCTCAAACACCGCCGTTCTCGAAGGCGACGTCGTGCTGACCCAGGGCGACGACAAGAAAGCCGTCGGTGATCGCGTCGATTACGATCAGAAGGCGCAGACCATGGTTCTCACCGGCCCCGTCGTCGTGACGCAGGGAGCGAACGTGTTGCGAGGCCGCCGGCTGACCTACCATCGCACGACGAGCAAGATGCAGCTCTCGTCGCCGGCCGATGTCTCGTCCGGCATCAGCGCAGGGCGCATCACCGCGCATTTCGTGAGGGCATCGGCGAAGGGGTCCCCACAACAGACCGATGACGATCAGGACCAGAGCGGCGACGGAATTTCATTCGGCGCCGCGTTCAAGACCGATTCAAACTCGCCGTACGATGTCGTATCCGACAAGCTCGACGTCGATGACGTCGCCAAGACGGCATTGTTCACCGGCAACGTTTCCGCCGTGCAGGGAAACATATCGATGCGGTCACAGGAGCTGACGGCTTTCTACACCGGTAACGCCGGGATCGGTGCGACCGGCGACAAGGCCGCTGGCGGTGCCGCCGCTTCTTTGACGCACCTGACCGCCAAGAAGAAGGTGGTGGTTACCGCAAAGGATGGGCAGACAGCGACCGGCGACTGGGCTGAAGTCGACGTTAAGAAAAATATTACGACGCTCGGCGGTGCCGTTGTGCTGACCCAAGGCAAGAATATCGTGAACGGGACGAGGCTGGTGATCGACATGAACACCGGTGAGGCGACCATCAAGACCGAGCCCACGGCAACGAGCGGAGCGCTGATGACGAGCCGCGACGGCGACAGCAAGGGCGAAGTCTTCAAGGCCGAACGTCCCAGCGCCGTCTTCTATCCGGGCCAATTGAAGAAATCGAAAATCCAGGCGGACAGCTGGCAGGTCCGTACGTCACCTTGACGTTGCGACCGGCTTGGACACATTTCAAACCGCGGCGACAATGCACGAAGGGCTGCGAGGTATCGGGTGTTTAAAGCTTTACCAATTCGCCTGCGATCGAAGAACGGTTCGGCCGCGAACGGCGCGAGCGAACACACGAACGGCGTCAGCGCTAAACGCGCAGCCGTATCCTCCGACGACCCGCACGCCATCGGTGCGGACGGTTGGCTGACCGCCTTCGATGTCAAGAAATCTTACCGCAAGCGGATGGTCGTCAAGGGCGTGAACCTGGCGGTCGGACGCGGCGAATCCGTCGGCCTATTGGGTCCGAACGGCGCGGGCAAAACCACCGTCTTCTACATGATCACCGGCCTCGTCGCTGCCGACGAGGGCCGCATCACGATCGACGGCGAGGACGTGACCAAGCTGCCGATGTATCAGCGGGCCCGCCTTGGCGTCGGTTATCTTCCGCAGGAAGCATCGATCTTTCGCGGATTGACGGTCGAGCAGAACATCATGGCCGTCCTCGAGCTGATCGAGCCTAACCGCAAGGCACGAAAAGAGCAGCTCGACAGCCTGCTGGAGGAATTTTCCATCACTCGGCTGAGAAAGTCGGCGGCGATGGCGCTCTCGGGCGGTGAACGGCGGCGCTGTGAAATTGCCCGCGCGCTCGCCTCCCGGCCGTCGTTCATGTTGCTGGACGAACCCTTCGCCGGTATCGACCCGATCGCCGTCGGCGACATCCAGCAACTGGTCCGCCACTTGACCGAGCGCGGTATTGGTGTGTTGATCACGGACCACAACGTTCGTGAAACATTAAGCCTAATTGATCGCGCTTATATTATTTACGATGGTCAAGTTCTGACACAGGGCAAACCTTCTGAAATCATATCGAATGAAGATGTCCGGCGGGTCTACCTTGGCGATATGTTCGTTAACACGCGATGAGTATAAGTGGCTCCGATTTTATCGAAACGGAGCAACGGATTAGCGCATGGCGCTTTCAGCAAAATTAGAGCTGAGACAAGGCCAGCAGCTGGTAATGACGCCGCAGCTGCAGCAGGCGATCCGTCTACTTCAGCTGTCCAATCTCGAACTGACGGAATTCGTCGACTCCGAACTCGAACGCAATCCCCTGCTCGAGCGCGACGACCCCGCCAACGCCAAGCCGGCCGACGATGCCGTGCTTGAACGCGCCGAAGAACGCGCCGCCGACGACCGCTGGCTCGATCTCAGAGAGCCCGTCAGCGACCATACCGGCGGCCTTGATGTCGATTTCGGCAACGTCTTCCAGGAGCCGGGAACAGGCGAACCGGGCTCGCCTTCCGGACCCACGACGGGCATGAGCTGGGCCAACGTCTCCCAACGCATGCATAACGGCGGCGACGGAGATAACGATCTTGAGGATTACGTCGCCAACCAAGTTTCGCTCAGGGATCACTTGAGCGCTCAATTGCCGTTGACCGTTAAGGATCCCGTCGAGCGGCTGATCGGCCAATACCTGATCGATCTCGTCGACGAAGCCGGCTACATCCCCGCAGACCTCGAGGCGCTCTCGCAGCGCCTTGGCGCACCGCTCGAATTGGTCGAAAGCGTATTGGGCAAACTGCAGACGTTCGATCCGCCCGGTATCTTCGCCCGGTCTCTCGCCGAGTGCCTCGCGCTCCAGCTCAAAGAGCAGAATCGCTACGATCCATTGATGGCGCAGCTCCTGGCCAACCTTGATCTACTTGCCAGCCGCAATATCCCCGCCCTGAAAAGGGCGATCGGCATCGATATGGACGAGCTCGCCGATATGATCCGCGAGATTAAACGGCTCAACCCGAAACCCGGCCTCAAATTCGGTTCTGTCCAGCTTCAGCCGGTCGTGCCGGATGTCATCGTGCGCGCGGCTGCCGACGGCGGCTGGCACGTCGAACTGAATAGCGACACTCTGCCGCGCGTTCTGGTCAATCGCTCGTATTACACGCGCATCGCCAAAACGACGACCAACGAGCGCGACAAGGGCTATATCTTCGATTGTCTGCAGACGGCCAATTGGCTCGTGAAGAGCTTGGATCAGCGTGCACGCACAATCCTCAAGGTCGCAGAGCAAATCGTGCGCCAGCAAGACAGCTTCTTCATGTACGGCGTCCAGTATTTGCGGCCGCTCAACCTGAAGGTCATCGCCGACGCCATCTCCATGCACGAGTCGACCGTCTCGCGCGTGACGTCGAACAAGTATATCGCGACGCCCCGGGGCATATTCGAACTCAAGTACTTCTTCACGTCGGCCATCGCCTCGGCCGCCGACGGCGAAGCCCACTCGTCTGAATCGGTCCGCCACCGGATCAAGCAGCTGATCGACGCCGAAAGCGCCGACGATGTGCTCTCCGACGATCAGCTCGTCGACCGCTTACGCGGCGAGGGCATCGAGATCGCGCGGCGGACGGTCGCGAAATATCGCGAGGCCATGCGCATTCCCTCGTCCGTACAGCGCCGGCGCGACAAGAAACTCGTTGAACGTCTGGGCGACTTCGCGTGAAACGCGCGGCCTAACCCACTGAACCTTCGAAATATTTTCGTAACATTCGAGTTCAAAGCGTGATTTGACAGGGCGCAATGGGGAGCCTAACTCTTATTCATCAAGAGCCTGGGTTGGTGTCGGTCACACGCACCCGAGGTTAAAGAAAGGCAGGTCGGAACCTCGGAGCATTACGCTCGGTAACGGCAAACTCAGCCTCGGTAAGTGCAGAACAGGCATTTTCATGACCCTCCAAATCACTGGTAAAAATCTCGAAATCGGCGACGCCTTCCAGACATACGCTGGCGACAAAATTCGCGGTGTTCTCCAGAAATTTCTGGCGCGTGAAGTAGACGGCCACATCCGCCTCGAACGCGAGCGCGAAGTCTTCAAGACCTCTTGCACGGTCCATTTCTCGAGCGGCCTTCTGCTCGAAGCGCACGGCGAAGGCGGCGACGCCTATAGCGCCGTCGATGCCGCAGCCCATCGCTTGGAGACGCGCGTCAGGCGGTATAAGAGCCGCATCAAGCACCATACATCCCCCGCTGCTGCAGCGCGCCGCAGGGTCGACATCGAGGCACGCGACTATGTAGTCAGCCTGAGCGATGAGGATGAGCCGGAGCAGGACGGCGCGAATCCGCTTATCATCGCCGAAGGCCAGCGGAACATCGGCCACATGACGGTGAGCGAAGCTGTATTGAAGCTCGACCTGTCGGAAGCGTCCTTCATGATTTTCAGGAACGCTGCCCACGGGGGATTAAACGTCGTTTATCGGCGTACTGACGGGCACATTGGGTGGATCGACGCCGATCTTCCTTTGGCGACGAAGGCGAACGGTGCCTTGCCGCCGGAACATATAGATTGAGGGCGGTTTATTTATTTTAATCAATGCAGTGTGTATGCCGTACATATCTGGCCCGGTGGGCCACATTGACGGCCATATCATTGTGGATGGAGCCTGAATGAATATCGAAGACATGCTGTCCGCCGACGCGATCATTCCGCGTCTCCAGGCTGAAGATAAGAAGCAGGCGCTTCACATCCTCGCAGAAAAGGCGGAAGCGCTGACCGGCGCCTCCGCGGCCGACATCTATGCGGCTCTCCTCCAAAGGGAGAGGCTGAGTTCAACGAGCCTCGGCCGTGGGATTGCGATACCGCACGTCAAACTGCCGACGGTAAAAAAGATCACGTGCCTCTTCGCGCGTCTCGAGCGTCCGATTGCATTTGAAAGCCACGACGGTGAACCCGTCGATCTTCTGTTCTTCCTGTTGGCGCCCGAGCACGCAGGCGCCGACCATCTGAAGGCACTCGCACGTATTTCCCGGCTTGTCCGCGATCCGGCGACCCTTGAAGGCCTGCGCAGCGCCAAGGACGTCGAAGGACTCCGGACCGTCCTCACGAAGCCCCTGACTTCGCACGCAGCCTGACGGGCTCCCGACGCGCTCGGCGGCCCGGCTCGAAGAACGCGAGTCCCCGAGCCCAATCGATAAACCAAGCGCAATCGATAGAAGCGTCAGTGCAGGACTGCGATCACGCCCAGTCCGATGCCACCGACCAGCAACCGCCACCACCCGAAGAACGATAATCCGCGCCGCGATATGAAATCGAGCATGTAGCGAACCACGATCACGCCCGTGACGAACGCTGCGATAAATCCGAGCACGATGTGGCTCACGTCGTCAGGCGTTAAAATCGACCAGTTCTTGTAAAGATCGTAGGCGAACGCACCGGTCATCGTCGGCATCGCCAGAAAAAACGAGAATTCCGCAGCCGTACGCTTGTCGGCGCCGAGCAGCACCGCCGAGACGATCGTCGACCCGGATCGCGAAACACCCGGGATCATGGCGAGACACTGGGCAAAGCCGATGATCAGTGCCGTCGTCGGCGGAATGTCCATCACATTGGTGAACCGCGGCTTGTACTTGATCCGATCGACGGCAAGCAGAATGATCCCGCCGACGACCAACGCCGTGCACATGATCAACGGCGATTCAAAAAGAACTTCCTTGATGATCCGATGCGCCATGACGCCGATGACAACGGCCGGCAGGAAGGCGACCAACACCGCAAAAACGAAACGTCGCGTTGTCGCGCTGGTCGGAAAATCGAGCGCGATGTGCCAAAGTTTGCCGGCATAGACGGTGAGGAGAGCGAGGATTGCGCCGAGCTGGATCAGCACCTCGAAGGTGCGCCCTGCCGAGGTGACCCCCATGAGCTGCTCGGTAAGAAGAAGGTGCGCCGTCGAGGAAACGGGTAGATATTCCGTCAAGCCTTCGATCAGTCCGAGCAATACGACTTGCCACGTTTCCATCAGTGCTCCTTCGCGCGCTCGAAAGCGGCCGAGCGTTAACAGAAATTGTTGCGATGCCAAAGAGGTCGTTTGGCCGAGTTGCCATCGAATCGACGACAGCGGGTGTATAGTGCCGCCGTCAGCAGCACAGGAATCCTATGCCCCCGCGACTTACGCAGTACCGCCTATGCCCGCGATCTCGGTCCATTCGATTGGCGCTTGCCGAATACGGCGTCGAAGTTCAGCTTCTTGATGAAAATCCCTGGGAATGGCGCCAAAGTTTTCTTGCGAAGAACCCCGCAGGCGAGATGCCGGTTCTCGAATTCGAGAATGGCCTGACGCTATGCGGCGCGTATTCGATCTCTGAATTCGTCGCCGAAGAGGTGCTGCCGAGCGCGACGACGATTGCGCCAGGTCCCCCTCCGCTCATTCCGGGCAACCGGGAGGATCGCGCGGAGATCCGCCGCCTCATCGACTGGTATCACGGCAAGTTCGATCGCGAGGTGACGAGAGAGCTTCTCATCGAGAAGGTCTACAGCTCGATGCGCCCATCAGGCCCCGTCGCGCCTGATCCGGGCATCCTGCGTGCCGTTCGCGCTAACCTTAAATATCATCTGTCCTACACCGGCTATCTCGCCGACACCCGGCGCTGGATCGGCGGCGACGAGCTGAGCTTTGCCGATTTTGCTGCCGCAGCTCAAATTTCGACCGTAGACTACCTGGGAGAGATACCGTGGAATGACTATCCGACAGTCAAAGTCTGGTATCAGCGAATGAAATCCCGGCCGTCCTTCCGGGCCTTGCTCGGCGACCGCGTTCCGGGAACGGCGCCGCCCCTTGCCTATTCCGACCTCGATTTCTAAATCGCTCGTATGTCCGAAACCCAAAATTCCAGTTCCGCTCTTGGCGGGATGATCCGCGCTGAAGCAGCGAAGCTTGGGCTCGACGCCGTCGGCATTGCGCGCTTGGCCGACGACTCGGATCTGACCGCTCGGCTCGCGCACTTCCTGAGCGAGAACCGCCACGGCGACATGGACTGGATGGAAACCCATGCCGATCGGCGCGCGGGTCCGCTTCGGCTGTGGCCGGACGCGAAGAGCGCCATCATCTTCGGACAATCGTACGCGCCGCCCGACAATCCACTCGACGCCCTTCGCGATCGATCGAACGCTGCGATTTCGGTCTACGCCAAAGGCCGCGATTACCACGACGTTCTGAAGAAAAAGATCAAGTCGCTGGCACGTTCGTTTTCCGAGCAATCGGGCGCCGAAGTCAAAGTCTTCGTCGATACCGCGCCGCTGATGGAAAAGCCGCTCGCCGCGAAAGCCGGACTCGGCTGGCAAGGCAAGCACACGATATTGGTTTCCCGCCAGCATGGTAACTGGCTCTTTCTCGGCGCCGTATTGACGACGGCCGAACTCGAACCCGATGCAGGCACCGAGGACCATTGCGGTTCGTGCCGGCGATGTCTCGACGTCTGTCCGACGAACGCCTTTCCCGCGCCCTACCAGCTGGACGCGAGGCGCTGCATCGCCTACCTGACGATCGAGCACAAAGGCCATATCGCAGCTGAATTTCGCGGGCCCATCGGAAATCGCGTGTTCGGTTGCGATGACTGCGCCGCCGTCTGTCCGTGGAATAAATTCGCGAGCGCCGCGACCGAGATCCGCTACGCGGCGCGCCCCGAAACGGACAATCCTCCCCTTGCCGAACTGCTCGCGCTCGATGATACCGCATTTCGCTTGCGCTTCGCGGGCACGCCGATCAAACGGACGGGACGCGACCGCGTCGTCCGCAATACGCTGATCGCTTCCGGCAATTCGGGCGATCGATCCCTCCTTGCCCTTATCGAACCCCTGCTGGAAGATAACTCCGCACTCGTCCGCGCGATGGCGATCTGGGCATCTCGCCGGCTTGCGAGTGACGCCGAGATCGATGCTCTGCGAAAGCGCTACGAGGCTCGCGAGCACGACACCGAGGTCGCCGCCGAATGGACTTTGCCAATTGAGGAACTCCGCTAGCATGAGCCGGCTCTTCTGTTTCGGACTGGGATACTGCGCCACCGAACTCGGACGGCGGCTAATAGAGGAAGGGTGGACGGTCGCCGGCACGACCGCGCACGCCGAAAAAGTTGAGCGCCTCGTCGAGCAGGGCTTCGAGCCCTTCCTTTTCGACGGGAGGGAAGCTCTGCACGACGTCGCCGATGCACTGCAAAGCGCGACGCATGTGCTGCTATCTATTCCCCCCGATGCTGAAGGCGATCCGGCCTTGAGATGCTACGGCGATGCGATTGCCGCGAGCCCTTCCATTCGCTGGATCGGATACTTCTCGACCGTCGGGGTCTACGGCGATGCAGCGGGCGGCTGGGTGGACGAAACGACGGAGACGCGCCCCGGAACCATCCGTGGACAGCGCCGCGTCAAAGCAGAGAACGGCTGGATCGAACTCGCGAACGCATCCGGAAAAACCCTCGTCATCTATCGCCTGCCTGGAATTTATGGCCCTGGCCGCAGCGCCATCGATCAACTGAAAGCAGGCACTGCACGGCGCATATTCAAGCCTGGTCAGCTCACCAATCGCGTCCACGTCGAGGATATTGCGACCGCGGTCGAAGCGAGCATCGATCTTCAGCCCGGCGTGCATATCTTCAACGTGACGGACGACCTTCCGGCACCGCCCCAGGACGTAATCGCCTATGGCGCCGAGCTGTTGGGCTTGCCCTGCCCGCCCGCAACCGATGCCGACGATGCCGATCTGTCGTCCACGGCGCGAAGTTTCTATATCGAAAACAAGAAGGTCTCGAACGCCCGCATGAAGGCGGAGCTCGGCGTCAAACTTGCCTATCCCACCTACGTCGAAGGACTGAAATCCATCGCGGGACTCTAGCCAACGGCTTTTTAGCGTTCGGTCACACGTTTTCCGCCATTCCGCCAGAATAGAGGATAAAGACGTGAGCGGTTGCGCACCCTCGGGAGCGCCGATGCGAGCGGGACCACGAGCTTTCCCATGGCGATCAAAGTGCTCTTTGTAGCGACGTTGGCGGTGATGACCTCCGCGCTTGGCGTTCATGCCGACCCCGTCGATCCGGCACAGGCGATTGCACAGAAATTCTCCGGTGCGAGCGACGAACCAGCCGCAAAGCCAACACCAAAACCAGCACCGAAGCCATCGGTGAAGCTGGCGCCAGCAGCGGCTAAGCCCGACGCCGATTATGAAGCGGATATGCTGAGCCGGGCGGGCGCCGAAGAGGCTAATCGCCTGAAGCAGGAAGCCCGCTCCCGGCAGGTTGCCGCTGAGCCCGCTGCACCCGCTCCCATTGCCCCAATCGCCGCAGTCCCAGTCGCCGCTGCCCCTGTTCCCGCGCCGCCGCCGGCTGTTAGCCCGGTCGCCGAAAAACAACCCGCACCTGTGCCCGTCGCCGCAGCTGTCCCATCGAAACCGGAAAACGAGCGGATGATTGTGGCCGAGGCTCCGAAGCCCGGCTCAGCGCCCGCCACCGTGCTGCTTGTGCTCGACACGAATGACGCGGCGCTCGGTTTCAAGCCCGACCCGATTATTTGCATCGACGACCGCTGCTGGATTTCGAATGGCATCGAAGCGCCGGCCGTCAGCATGCCGCGCACTCAGGCGGTCGCATTGCCGACGACGGAGGAATCGACGGCGGATTCCTGTGCCGGAAAATCGGCGTGCGTCTATCGCGCCGTTTCGATCGATCCTGACGCGCGTATCGAAGTGATCGAGGTCGGCGAAAGCCGCGGCGCTTCCGCTGGAGCCTATACGGTTCCGGCCGACAAGAGCTGCCGGAGCGAAGGGGGTGCCCTCCTCTGCGACAATGGCCTCGCGACGCAGAACTTTCGCATTTGGGTCGTTCCGGAAGCCATCGCCGCGTCCGCAGGACCATCGAGCATCGAAGACGCAATTGAGAATGGGCTTGCCGATCCCGGCGCCTCAACGAGCATTGATAAATAGCGCTAAAGCAGCTTGTTGATTTCGTCGAAAAGCAGATCGAGATCTTGCGGCCGCGATAGCCGGTGCTCGGCGTCGGCAACCTCAATCAACTTGACCCTGTCGCCCGTCAGGAACGTCGTAAGTTCGCGCGTGTGAGACGCTGGCACATCGACATCCAACAGACCTTGCAGAATGACCACCGGCCGTCCCGGATCGAATGGCTGAAGCGCGAAAAGATGTTCGCGACCATCTTCGATGAGGCGTCGCGTGATCGTATAGGGCTCCGCATAAGCGGACTGTTGCTTGAAAAATCCACGCTCCATGATTTCGCGGCGAACCTCATCGGAAAACCGCTTCCACATCAGTTCTTCCGTCATGTCCCAGGCGGGCGCGATGAGAACGAGCGCTTTGATCCGCGCCGCCTCGTCCGGGCGCTCTCGCAAAAGTTTTCGCAAGAGCAGTAGCGCGATATGCCCGCCCATGCTCGAACCGATGACGATCTGCGGACCACGGGTGACCTCTGAGAAGACAGCCTCGGCTTCTTCGAGCCACCGCCCGATCGTTCCATCTTCGATGCGCCCCGCGGAAATTCCATGACCGGAATAATCAAACCGCGTCGACGCGAGATTATGCTCAGCCGCCCATTGAGCCATTGCTGTGGCTTTCGTCGCAGCCATGTCCGACATGAAGCCCGAGAGCCAGAAAAGACCTGGCCCGGCGGATTTCGCCGGATGCTGCGCGATAAAGGGGATTTCCCGCGCCTCCGCGCCTCTCCCGACAGGAAGCATTTGCGGTTCCGCTGCTGGAATCTTATAGGGACTGTCCATCGTTGGCCTCAACGACTCCGATTGATGAGCTGAAATGAAAAACACTTTGACGGTGCTGCAAGTCATTCCTCGCATGCGCGCAGGCGGCGCCGAACTCGGCTGCTTGCAGATAGCAACCGCACTCGTCAAAAACGGACATCGCGCTCTCGTCGCATCCGCGGGCGGCCCGATGGTCGATCAGATCGTTGCCGCCGGCGGTGAGCATATTCCCATGCCACTCGCCACCAAGAACCCAGTCGTTCTCTTGAAGAACGCGCGGCAGCTCGCTGACATCATCCGTCGCGAAAACGTCTCGATCATTCATGCGCGAAGCCGCGCACCAGCCTGGAGCGCCCTTTATGCTGCGCGGCGCACCAGCACGCCTTTCGTGACAACCTACCATTCCGAATATTCCGAAAAAACCCGGCTGAAGAATTTCTACAATAGCGTCATGGCGCGCAGCGATACCGTGATTGCGGTTTCGGACTACATGGCGCACCTCATCCGCACCCGCTACCATACGCCCGAGAAGCGCATCGCCATCATTCATCGGGCTTTCGATGGAGCTGTTTTCGATCCCGCGCTGCTGACGCCCGAAAGATTGGCTGCTGTCCGAAAGTTGCTGGATGCAGACGGCAGCAAGCCAGTCCTGATCCTCGCAGGCCGCATCACGCCGCGCAAAGCCCAGCATTATCTGGTCTCTGCTTTGGGCATTCTGAAACAACGCGGCGCGCCGGACGTCGTCTGTGTCTTGGCGGGCGAGGTCGAAAAACCGGCCTTCAAAGCGGAACTCGAGGCGCAGGCGCAAAAGCTCGGCGTCGCGCATCAATTGCGCTTCCCCGGACACGTGCGCGACATCGCGGCCGCTTACGGGATCAGCGATATCGCCCTCAATATTTCCGAGCAGGAAGGCCTTCCGCGCGTCGCCATCGAATCTCAAGCGATGGGCGTTCCGATCATCGTCTCGGATACGGGCCCCGGCCGCGAAGTGGCGCTGACGGAACCCGACGTCTCACCCGATAAAGCGTCCGGTTTGCGCGTCCCATACGCTGATCCGGTGGCCGTCGCCGATGCGATCGAAACAATGCTCAAGTGGCCGGCCGAGAAGCGCAAGGCGCATGGTGAACGGGGAGCGGCCAACGTTCGGAGCCGCTTCACGTTGGACCAGCTGACGTCGAAAACGCTGGCCGTTTACCAGCGCTTGATCGATGCAAAATGACGCCGTCGGGCCTCCTCCGTGACAGTGCGCGACGGAAATTTTCGTGGAAAAGCTGGGACCGTCAGCTCCCCATTGAACGCCTTCGTCTTGCAAAGAACATTTTGCGCAATGCCCGGTTGAACAGGCCCGACATAATCCCCACCGCTATTACCGATACTGACACTAATTGTCGGAAGGTTCGCTGTGCGCGCTTTTGCGTCCTCCAAACTTCCGATAACAAGGATCCAGTTGGGTGGATCAAAACCACGGGGACGTGGCCTTAAGTGTCAAAAGCGGGACGATGCAAACAATAATCTGTATTAAATGGGGTACGCGATACGGCATCGAATACCTCAACCGCTTGGCATCGATGATCCGCCGCAATACGCAGCGGGAAACCCGCCTCATCTGTTTCACTGACGATGCGAAAGGGGTCGATCCCTGGGTGCAAATTGCGCCTCTTCCCCCGATCAACTTGCCCGCGCGCGAATTTACGACGCCGTGGCGGAAGCTATCGCTCTGGCAATACCCGCTTCACGATCTCGAAGGCGACGTACTGTTTTTTGATCTCGACGTTGTCATCACTGGATCGATAGACGGCTTCTTCGACTTCGAGCCAGGGCGTTTTTGCGTTGCCCAGAACTGGACCCAACCCAACGAGCGCGTCGGCAATACGTCGATCTATCGGTTCCCTGTCGGCAAGATGTCTCACATCTTCGATACGTTCAACGCTGACCCCGAAGCCATTTTGCGCCGCTACCGGATTGAACAACAATATATTTCCGCCGAGAGCGAAGACGTCGTTTTCTTCCCCCCCGAATGGTGCCTGAGCTTCAAACACTCGCTGCTGCCGAGTTGGCCCCTGAATTTTTTCATCCCGCCTCGGCTCCCGCCGAAAGCAAAGGTCGTAGCGTTCCACGGCAAGCCCGATCCGGATGAAGCGCGCGACGGAATTTGGCCCGTCAATGCGGCGTGGAAGAAATCCTATAAGTACGTGCTGCCGACGCCCTGGATAGCGAAGCATTGGCGCTGAGGGCCATTTGCCCCGCCAAAAAGCGCCGCGAGGACGGGAAAGTGTTCGGAAAATGGGCGAAGGCACGCCTTTTGGCAATTTTGCTCACGCGTCACGCTTGACTTGAGAGCCCGTTCTTTCCCATGTTCGCCGCTGACTGGGCCGGGAATCCGCCTTCGGTCAATAATTGGAACCACATAAGGAGTTGAACCATCCGTAAACCAATGCGACCCGAGCCTCAGAGCCGGGAAAACTCAGGGCCCCGCATCAACGACCAAATTCGGGCCCGAGAAGTCCGTCTCATCGATGAGACAGGCCAGAACGTCGGCGTCATTGCAAAATTCGATGCACTTGCCCGCGCCGAAGAGGTCGGACTAGACCTCGTGGAAATTTCGCCCGACGCGGAACCGCCGGTCTGCAAGATCCTCGACTTCGGCAAGTTCAAATTCCAAGAACAGAAGAAGGCCGCCGAGGCCCGTAAAAATCAGAAAATCGTTGAGTTGAAAGAGATCAAGATGCGTCCGGGCATCGATGATCACGACTACGACGTGAAGATGCGGGCGATTAAGCGGTTCTTCGAAGAAGGCGACAAGGTCAAGATAACGCTGCGCTTCCGCGGCCGTGAAATGGCGCACTCTCAGCTTGGCATGGCCGTCCTGCAGCGCGTGAAAGCCGACACCGAGTCCATCTCCAAGGTCGAAAGCGAACCACGCTTCGAAGGCCGGCAGATGGTCATGGTGCTCGCTCCCAAATGACGTCAATGAAATGACTGCGGCGGGGTTTTCCGCCCCGCCCTTGTCAACCTCTGCCCGCGCCGGCCCTCGCCCGATTACGGCGCCGCCTGGCAGGCTTGCTCTCGCACACGGACGGTTCTAGCTTTGCCCGACTGACGGAAGTCTTCGGGGGAGCGGCCGCATGAGCGATGACCGGCCTTTTGATTTCTCGATACTCGACCGCATTGGCGCGCCCTACCGCCATTTCGAGGCCGGCGAAAAAATCTTCCTCGAGGAAGATCCGGGCGACGCCATGTACATGGTGCGGTCAGGCCGGGTTGACGTCATCACCTATGGGATAGTGCTGGAAAACGTCCAGGCCGGCGGCATTTTCGGCGAGATGGCGTTGATCGATGATGGTCCGCGAAGCGCGGCCGCAATGGCCGCTGAACCGACAGAAGTTGTCGCGATCGATAAGCCCGCGTTTCTCGCCGTCGTCCGCGACGATCCCGAATTCGCGCTCCGCGTTATGAGCCTTCTCGCGACCCGTCTGCGGCGGGCGAACAAGCAAATATGAGATGCGCGGCATCGTTCTTTGACGCCGCGCACGCAGTCAAATGAACATCAGCATCCGTGACGCCACATGCAGCGGCGGAAACGCGGGCCGCCCCAACCCCAGCGGCTTGCGCAGATATTGCGCCAGCGCCAGCAGTACCGGCGAACAGCAACCGGCGTCGCAAGTGATTGGCTTGCTTGTATTCCCTTTAGCGGTGCGAGCTGAGCGGCTTGTGAAGAAGTGCCCGCCGCAGACAAACCGATCGCAACGACGGATGCTGCCAATGGTGCAATACGCATGTTCATCTCCGCTTATCCAAACGAACAGCACGCGAGCGAGCGTGCGAGCAACCGTCGTTGCCTACGGCTGAATGAACTCCGAATAAGGACAGGCTGCATAGGGAGAATTGTAATCTTTGTGTAAACCGCATTAACGCAGGAGGTGCCTCGTTTACCCAGCGGCTTGCAATTGGATTGAGCGCTCTAAGACTCTGTAATTACGCCGCGATCTGCAGCTTCGGCTTCGAGGCGCTTTTCGAATATTTCTGGTGCGCCTCTTCGAGAAGCTGCAAAAGAATATCCTGGCGATTGTAGAGATTTGGAAACGCCTGACGCAGGTCGTCGAGCTGCTTCAAAGCCGCGCTGTTCAAACCGACATGAACGATGTGGTACATGACTCTGATCCGTGAGCTGACGATGATGCAACGGACGTCGCACGTCGAAGCCCCCGCGCGCTGTTCCCCACGAAACGCTGCGCGGCCTGAGCTTCAGCGACTGACGGCGAGGTCAATCGAGGTCGACCAAACCGAGTGCGGCGAGTGAAATGAACGCCGCGATCATCAGAATGCCGACCAGCAAGACCAGCGCCGGATAGAACGCCGCGAATACGACACCGGCACGCCAACCGGTGGCGGAACGCAGGCTGATGGCGGCGGTGGGAAGCGCCGCAAGAAAGAAAATCGCCGCGATGAACGGATCGAGTCTCATGAGCAGCCTCTTGAGGATAGTCGCACTTCAGGGGCGAGCTTAACTTGCCACAACCCAATGCCCGCGCCAGTCAACGGCGGCGAAGGAGACGCAATCAGCGGTAAGCACGAATTTGCTGATGAATTCCGGCATCGCTGCGCGAGAAGACTCGGTCGAGGTCCATTTGGCGCATGACCGGACGCATTGAAATCGGCCTAAAAAACTGCGTTCGACGAGTAGCTGCCCGCACAAAAAATCATTCCTGTTTCCCAAGATACAGCTGTCCGCTTGTCAGTCCGCTTTAGGTATCGCATCGTTGGCCAATCGGTCGCCAGAAGGTCTTTCGAATGAACCCTAAGCTTCGTCATGCCTTGCTCTATCTCGGCGTCAACCTGGGCTCAACCGTCGTCGACTACACGATCTTCCTCTCACTCACATACGTCTTCGGACTGCCTATTCTGCAGAGCGTCATCGCATATACAGTCGGAATGGTCGTGAACTACGCCCTGACGAGGACCTTCGTCTTCAATCACGACATGTCCCACAAATCCAATCATCGCGTCTTCATGGAATTCGCAGGGACATCGTTCCTTGGTCTTCTTCTAACAGCGGGCGTGATCTGGCTGACGGTGCACGAAATGAATCTCCCGCCCATCGACGGGAAAACGATCTCGGTGCTGATCTGCTTCGTGTCGCTCTACTACGTCCGCAGCCGCATCGTGTTCAGCAAGAACACGAATGCTCCCGCCGACGCGGAAACCGAATTGCAATCGGCATCGTCGAGCTGATCCCGCTTACGAGATCCCGCTTAGAAGTTGACGTGCTGAATGATGTAGCTGCCGCCCGCGGCGATCAGGCCGGCGATCAGCACGTAGGGCAGGATGGAGACGAGCACCATCAGCAGTTCGACAAACGCTTTGAAGATCTGTTCCGCCGCCGCCCAAAGCTGGAAGAAGCCGCGATAGAGCACGTAGATGATGGCGATGACGACGACCGCCAGAATCGCGATTTTCCAAACCGGCAGAGACTGCCAGTTCGATTGAAAGATCTCGAACATCTGGCCGAACGACCATTGCCAAACGAGTTCGACGAACTTGAAAATGGCCGTGATGCCCTGTTGGAGCAAATTGACGATCTGATCGATGATTTGCTTCACGGCCCGTCTCCCTGGCGCATCGGCGCACTTAACAACGTATTAACCCTGTACTTGGTTCTAATCTAACTAATGAGAATTTCGCGGGTCTCCGGCGAAATCCTTCCGCGCGTTGCATTTTTCGCAACGCTACCGAAAATGTTGCGAATTCCCGATGCCTCCCCTATAACCCCGCCTAGAGCCGCCCGGCGAGGCATGCCGTGGCGGTTCTTATGCTTTTGAAAAACAAGCGGAAACCGCAAAAAGCACCCTTCGCAGGACCAGCCGTGTCGCAACGGCTGAGAGTGCTGGAGCAGCAATGCACCGGCACTTCGGCTCGGAAACGAGCCAGGGCATTTGAGCGCCTCCAAGCTCGCCTCCGGACTTCGGACCTTTTGGTCCGGGGCCACAAGGCGGCCCGGCGCCGAACGCCGCCCCCGCGGAGGGCCAGGATGTAAAGCGCGCAAGCGCCAGCATCCGGCGGGCCCGTGAGCGAGAACTAAGGACAAGCAAAATGCCTAAGATGAAGACTAAGAGCGGCGCCAAAAAGCGCTTCAAGATGACCGGCACGGGCAAGGTTGTTGCAGCCCAGGCCGGTAAGCGTCACGGCATGATCAAGCGCACGGCGAAATTCATTCAGAAGGCGCGCGGCACAGGCGTGCTGAACGATTCTGACGCGAAGATCGTCAAGAAATACATGCCCTACAACCGCTGAGATCTCGCCGGTGCTTGCGGCAGGCTCCCCGTAGGGGGCCGCAAGCACCCAGCAAAGACTCTCTCTTCTTGAAGCACTAATTCCAGGAGTTTTCTCCCATGGCTCGCGTCAAACGTGGCGTTACCGCCCACGCCAAGCACAAGAAAGTAATCAAGGCCGCGAAGGGCTATTACGGCCGTCGCAAAAATACGATCCGCGTCGCTAAGCAGGCTGTCGAGAAAGCGCAGCAGTACGCTTATCGCGATCGCAAGCGTCGCAAGCGCAATTTCCGCGCGCTCTGGATCCAGCGCATCAACGCCGCTGTCCGCGAGCACGGCCTGACCTACGGCCGCTTCATCAACGGCCTGACGAACCTCGGCATCGAGGTCGATCGCAAGGTTCTGTCGGATATCGCGATCAACGATCCGGCGGGCTTCAAGGCCCTCGTCGACAAGGCTGCGGCAGCTGCCAGCTCGCCCGTCGCCAAGGCCGACCAGGACAAGGTCAAGAAGGCGGCTTAAGTCGCTTTCGTCCGCCAACTCTGACGTCATCCCGGCGAAGGCCGGGATCCATCCAAGTCGAGGTTTCATAGTGGATCTGGACGGATCCCCGCCTGCGCGGGGATGACGTTGGCGAAGGGCATCGAATCCCGACCAGCCAATTGTCGAAAGCGCCCCATGAGCGAAGACATCACCACGCTGGAACGCGAGATTCTCGCCGAGATTGCCGCCGCCGGTGATCTGGCATCTCTCGATGCCGTCCGCGTCTCGGCTCTCGGCAAGAAGGGCCGCGTATCGGAGCTGATGAGCAAGCTCGGGTCGTTGCCGCCCGAAGAGCGCAAGAGCTTCGGCCAAACGGTCAATACGCTGAAGTCGAAAGTATCCGACGCGCTCGACGCCCGGAAAGCTGTGCTCGAAACGGCGGCGCTCGACGAACGCCTCAAGACCGAGCGCGCCGACGTCACGCTGCCGGTTCGCCTTGGTCCCGTTGCGGAAGGCCGCATTCATCCCGTCAGCCAGGTCCTCGACGAAGTCATAGAGATCTTCGCCGATATGGGCTTCTCCGTCGCCGAAGGTCCGGACATCGAGACCGACGAGATGAACTTCGACAAGCTCAACATCCCGGCCGAGCATCCCGCGCGCCAGGATCACGACACGTTCTATTTATCGCCGAAGGCCGACGGCTCGCGACTGCTGCTCCGCACGCACACGAGCCCCGTGCAGATCCGCACGATGGTCTCGCAGAAGCCGCCGATCCGCATCATCGCGCCGGGCCGCGTCTACCGCATGGACAGCGATCAGACGCACACACCGATGTTCCATCAGGTCGAAGGCCTCGTCATCGACGAGTCGACCCACATGGGTCACCTGAAATGGGTGCTCCAGGAATTCTGCAAAGCCTTCTTCGAGGTCGATGAAGTGAAGATGCGCTTCCGCGCGTCGCACTTCCCCTTCACCGAGCCCTCGATGGAAGTGGACATCGGCGCCGAAGCGATCGGCAAGCCCGGTCAATGGCTCGAAATTCTGGGCTGCGGAATGGTGCACCCGAACGTGCTTCGTAACTGCGGTCTCGATCCAGAGAAGTATCAAGGCTTCGCGTTCGGCGTCGGCCTCGACCGGCTGACGATGCTGAAATACGGCATTCCCGATCTGCGCTCGTTCTTCTCCGGCGATTTGAAGTGGCTGAGCCACTACGGATTTTCGATGCTCGACGTGCCGACCCTCGGCGGCGGGCTGTCGACCTAAAGGCGCGAACAATGAAATTCACGTTCTCTTGGCTGAAGGATCACCTCGACACGGAGAAATCCGTCGACGAGATCGCGACCACGCTGTCCGCGATCGGTCTCGAGGTCGAAGGCATCGAAGACCCGGCGAAGTCGCTCGGCGCCTTCAAGATCGCGCGCATCGTCGAAGCAAAAAAACATCCGAACGCAGACAAGTTGCAGATCGTCCAGGTCGAGGTCGCCAAGGGCGAGCCGCTGATGGAAGTCGTCTGCGGCGCACCGAACGCGCGCGCCGGAATGGTAGCGGTCTTCGCGCCGCTCGGAACATACATTCCAGGCTCGAAAATCACGCTCGAGAAAAAGCCCGTTCGCGGCGTCGTCTCGAACGGCATGATGTGCTCCGCTGCCGAACTCGAACTCTCCGAGGAAAGCGACGGCATTCTCGATCTGCCGGCGGAATGGGCCGATAACGTCGGCGCCCGCTATATCGATATTGTCGGCCTCAACGATCCCGTCATCGAAGTCAAACTGACGCCGAACCGGCCCGACTGCACCGGCGTGCGCGGCATCGCGCGCGATCTCGCGGCGGCAGGCATGGGCAAGCTGAAGCCTGAGCCGAAGCTCGGCGCGGTCGAAGGCAAGGCCGAATGCCCGATCGACATCAAGCTGGATTTCACCAAGGAGACCGCTAACGCCTGCCCGGTATTCGCCGGACGCTTGGTCAAAGGCGTCAAGAACGGACCGTCGCCCGCATGGATGCAGGCGCGGCTGAAAGCGGCTGGCCTTCGCCCGATCAATGCGCTCGTTGACGTTACGAATTATATCTCGCTCGATCGCGGACGCCCCCTGCACGTCTATGATGCGGCCAAGCTGAAGGGCGCCATTCGCGCGCGCCTCGGCAAAGCAGGCGAGAAATTCCTCGGGCTCGATGACAAAGAGCACGCCGTCGACGACACCATGTGCGTCATCGCCGATGACTCAGGCCCGCTCGGCCTCGGCGGTATCATGGGCGGCGAAGCCTCGGGCTCGACCGAGACGACGACCGACGTTTTCATCGAGAGCGCCTATTTCGATCCGCTTCGTACGGCAGCAACGGGCCGGAAGGTCGGGCTGCAAACGGACGCCCGTTATCGTTTCGAGCGCGGCGTCGATCCAGCCTCCGTCCGTCCAGGCCTCGATCTCGCGACAGACATGATCCTGAAATTGTGCGGTGGTGAGCCGACGAAGGCCAAGATCGCGGGCAAAGAGCCGATCGAAAACCGCGTCATTTCCTTCGATTTCGCGCGCATCGAAAAGCTCTCGGGCGTGAAACTCTCGAACGACGAGATCTCGGATACGCTGAAAGCGCTAGGCTTCACCATCGATGGCAAGCCGAACGCCGCGAAGGTCACCGTTCCGACGTGGCGCCCTGACGTCCACGGCGCTGCCGACCTCGTCGAAGAGGTCGTCCGCATTGCTGGTCTCGATCGCATCCCGGCGACGCCCCTGCCCCGCGCTGACGGAATTGCCCGCGCCGTCCTGACGGAGAAGCAGAAGCGTGCCCGTCGCGGCCGCCGCTTGCTTGCCGCCCGCGGCTTCGTCGAGGCCGTCACGTGGAGCTTCATTCCGAAGGAGCAAGCCGTCCATTTCGGCGGCGGCGCGCCGGCTCTCGATCTTGGCAACCCCATCTCTGTCGAAATGTCGTCGATGCGTCCGGGATTGCTTCCTGGCCTGTTGACGGCAGTGACGCGCAACCGCAATCGCGGCATTGCGGATGTCGCGCTTTTCGAACTCGGCCAAGCCTACCGCGGCGAGCGGCCGGAAGATCAATATGCGAGCGCTGCCGGTGTACGCGCCGGAACGGCACGCCTGACGGGCGCGGGGCGGCACTGGGATGGCAACGCCAATCCGGTCGGCGTTTTCGACGTTAAAGCCGATGTCTTTGCAGCACTTTCCGCGCTCGGGCTCGACCCTTCGAAAGCGCAGATCACGCGCGATGCCCCGGCTTGGTATCATCCGGGCCGTTCAGCCGCACTCAAGCTCGGCCCGAAGACCGTGCTCGCCTATTTCGGCGAAATTCACCCGGCGACGCTCAAGGCGCTCGACGTTGAAGCCCCCGTTTCCGCTTTCGAGATCTTCCTCGACGCTCTGCCGCCGGAGAAGAAGAAGTCGCGTGCCAAACCGCCGCTTGCGGCATCCGATCTATTGCCCGTGACGCGCGACCTAGCTTTCATCGTGCCGAAAGACGTTGCCGCCGGAGATGTGGTAAAAGCCGCGGCAAACGCCGACAAGGCTCTGATCCGTTCCGTCAGCGTGTTCGACGTTTTCGAAGGCGGCAGTCTCGCGGCCGAAGGCAAGAAATCCATCGCCATAGAAATAACGATCCAGCCTGCGACGGAAACGCTGACCGATCAGGCGATCGAAACGATAACCAAAAAAATAGTAACGGATGTTAAGAAGGCGACCGGCGGCGAATTGCGTTCCTAATAATGCCGCCGTCATGACTTTGCGCATGAGGCCAATATGAATTTGCAGGCTCCCGCTACATCGCCAGACAAAGGCGTCACCGAAAAACAGCCCTATCGTATCGTCATCGTCGGAGGCGGCGCGGGCGGACTGGAACTCGCGACACAGCTCGGCAGAAAGCTCGGCCGGTCCGGCAAGGCGGAAATTACGCTCGTCGACCGTGCGCGCACGCACATCTGGAAGCCGCTCCTGCACGAGATCGCGGCGGGCAGCATGGATACCGGCCGCCACGAACTGTCCTATCAGGCCCAGGGCCACTGGCACGGATTTCGTTATCGCTACGGCGAAATGATCGGGCTCGACCGCGCCAACAAGCGCGTGCACCTCGGCGCCACCTACGACGAGGACGGCCGCGAGATCACGCCGGACCGTTGGTTTCCCTACGACACGCTCGTCATCGCCATCGGCAGCGTATCGCATGATTTCGGAACGCCGGGCGTGTTGGAGCATGCGATCATGCTCGACACGCCAGAGCAGGCGGAGCGCTTCAACAGGCGCCTGTTGAACGCCTGCGTTCGCGCCTACGCGCAGCCCGGCCCCGTGAGGGACGGCCAGCTCCACGTCGCGATCATCGGAGCCGGCGCAACGGGCTCGGAGCTTTCGGCAGAGCTGCACCATGCAGCTCGCGGCCTGATCGAATTCGGGCTCGACAAGCTCGATCCGGAGAAAGACTTCAAGATCACGCTGATCGAAGCAGCGCCCCGCATCCTGCCCGCTCTTCCCGAGCGTCTATCGCAAGCAACCGCCGACATTCTGCGCGGAATGGGCGTCGATATCCGCGTCGGCAGTCCGGTCACGAAAGTCACCGCGGAAGGCGTAACGCTCGCCAACGGCGAGTTCATTCCGTCGGAGCTCGTCGTTTGGGCCGCCGGCGTCAAAGGCCCGAATGTCTTATCGAAGCTCGATGGTCTCGAAGTCAGCCGTATGAATACGCTCGTCGTCAAGCCAACCTTGCAGACGACGCGCGACGACAACATCTTCGTCATCGGTGATGCCGCCTATTTGCTGCCCGACGGTGAAACGGTGCCGATCCCTCCGCGCGCTCAGGCGGCTCACCAGGAAGCGAGCCATCTCGTCAAACAGATCCAGCGCCGCATGAATGGCGCGAAGGAACTGACGCCGTTCAAATATCGCGACTTCGGCTCGCTGGTTTCACTCGGCAAATATTCGACCGTCGGCAACCTGATGGGCTTCATCGAAGGTAAGTCGCTGCGCATCGAAGGCTGGTTCGCCAAGATGATGTATCGGTCGCTCTATAAGATGCACGAAGTCGCGCTGCACGGATATATCAAGGTCGCGCTCGACACGCTCTCGCGCACGCTCACCCGCCGCACTGAGCCGCAGGTCAAGCTGCACTAGGTTCGCAAAGCCGCACGAGTTGCAGTGACGGAATACAATTACGCCGGCGGCTCAACGAGCAGCCGGCGTAATGCATTTACAGCGAACGAGCTCTAGCTGCGGCCGCGCAGCGCCGTCAGCAGCTCCGCCGTCGGATAGCTGTCGGCCGGCAGACCGAACTTCATCTGCATTTCCTTGACGGCCTTGCGCGTGCCGGCGCCGAGCTTGCCGTCGATCTCGCCCACATCTAAACCGCGACGCTTCAAAAGGCTTTGCAGCTCTTTCAGCTGCTCGTAGCTCAGCGAAACCACGTTGCCGCTCTCGCGTTTGAGGTTCGGTGCGCCCGCCATGCGCGCAGCGAGATGCGCCGCCGTCATCGCGTAGGTCAGCGACTGGTTCCAATCCGTGTAAACGTGGAAGTTCTGGTAGGCGAGAAACGCCGGGCCGTTGCGGCCCATCGGCAGCAGGAGCGAAGCCTTGAAATCATCAGCCGGAAGCTGCTTGCTGCCAACAGCCTGAACGCCCCACGCCGCCCATTGCGAGCGCGGCAATTGAATCGCGAGATCGGCCTTATCCCACGGCAGTTCCTTCGTGAGGCGCACTTCCTCGATCCACGGCTCGCCGCGACGCCAGCCCATCTCCGACAGGAATTTCGCCGTCGATCCGATGACGTCGGCATTGCTGCGAATAAGATCGACGCGCCCATCGCCGTCGTAATCGATACCAAGGTTGAGATAGTGGCGCGGCAGGAACTGCGTCTGGCCGAGTTCCCCCGCCCACGAGCCGATCATCTGATCGGGAGTAAGGTCGCCGCGCTGGACGATCTTCATCGCCGCTTTCAGCTCTTCGCGAAACATATCGCCGCGACGGCAATCCCACGCCAAAGTCACGAGCGAGTGCAGAACGGGCAGCTTGCCCATTCCAGCGCCGAAGTCGCTTTCGAGTGCCCAGAACCCGGTGATAACCGCGCCTGGAATACCGAACTCCTTCTCGGCGCGGTCGAAGATGTCGCGATAGCGCTGAAGGTACGTGCGGCCCATCTGCTCGCGGCTTTTAGTGGCGAGCTTGAAGTAGAATTCGATGAACGTCTGCGAGAAGAAGCCCTGCTTCCGGTCGCGGCTGATCGTCCCCTGATCAGGCGTCATGCCGCCGATCGTTTCCTCGATGATCTCCGGACGAATGCCGTCAGCGATCGCCTCGCGCTTGAAATCTGCGAGCCATGTGTTGAACGGCACCGTGTTCTGGCAATTGCGCTTGTTCGCGGGCGGCGGCGGCGCGCTTTCCGCATTGGCAGCCGCGGAGAGACCCGCGAGCATGAGGGATGCCACCGTGAAAACGAGAAAACCTGCGCGCATGAGATGCCTTCGGCCGTTGATGGGCGCCGGCACTTTTGCCAGCAGCGAGCAAAGCGTCAAGAGACTATGGCCTCAGTGAGACCTTCGCGGCGTCCTGTCTACGCGCTGCCGATCAGGATGCCCACCATAAACACGATCAGGCCGCCCACGACGACTTCCGAAGCCGCTCTCCAGAACTTCGTATCGCTGAACCGGGAGCGTATTCCGGCAATGATCCAAAGCTCGATGAACACCACGCTGACAGCGATTGTCGTCGCAGTCCAAAAGTCGGAAATGAGATAAGGAAGCGTATGTCCGATGCCGCCGAGTGCGGTCATCAGCCCTGTGACCGAGCCGCGCAGCCACGGATGGCCGCGCCCCGAGATCTCCCCGTCGTCGGATAGCGCTTCCGCAAACGCCATCGATATGCCGGCGCCGACCGACGCAGCAATGCCGACGAGAAATGTCTGCCAGGTGTTATGCGTTGCGAAGGCCGCCGCAAAAATTGGCGCGAGGGTCGAGATCGAGCCGTCGATCAGACCCGTCAGTCCGGGCTGCACGTACTGGAGCACGAAGGAACGGCGCGCGGCCTGGGCCTCATGCGTTTTCGCTTTATCGGTCAGCTCGACGGCCGCAACGTCGTGCGCGATTTCGATATGCTCGCTTTCCGCAGCGATCAGATCACCGAGAAGCTTGCGGGTTTCAGCGTCCGACGCACGCGCCAATGCAGACTGGTAGAAACTCCGCGTCTCCGCTTCGATCTGCTCGGCCTGCCGGCGCACCTTCTCGATGCCGAGCGGCCGGACCATCCAGATGGGATCGTGGCGGACGAAACCAGACACGTCCTGGCGACGGATGAGCGGAATGTGGTCGCCGAACTTGCGTCGGAAGAGATCGATCAGCCAGCGGCGGTGCTCGTTTTCCTCTTCTCCGAGTTCGGAGAAAATTCTGGCCGACGCCGGATAGTCGGCGCTGAGGCCCGCCGCATAATCGGCATAGATGCGGCCGTGCTCTTCCTCGAGTGAGATCGCGAGCGCTAGGATTTCGCGCTGATCAAGATCGCCAAACTTTCGCATGACCCACAAGTATCATAGAATTAGAATAATTCTAATCTATGATCAAATGAACCATAGGGCAAGCGGCACGCTCTCCGCGCGCCGCCCCCTGTTGATATCACCGGAAGCGCAAGGCACGCTCCGATCGGCGGACCTCAGCTCACGCGGGGTTCGCGGCAGCCGCCGCGGCCCCGGCAGCACTCCCTTTGGCGGCGGCCCGCTGGTACGCGTTGCCGCTGCGTTGCTCATACTTGTTCTTGAGCGCGTCCCACTCGATCGAAAGCGAGCCGCCGCTCAACCCGTGCTGGCGATCCCAGTTCGACAACAGGTCGATGCACGCGTGATCGATGTAGTCGAGATCTCCGATATGCACGTGAACGTTCGCACCGGGCTTGAGCGCCTCGAGAGCGGACGCAAGCATCGGCAATCGAACGAGTGTCGCCGAACCTTTGAGGTGCAGATCGACCCGATTGTCCGGCCCATCCTGTTGCGTGATTTCGAGATGCGAGAACGCGTAAACCAGCTTCAGGAGCGACAGTCCAAGCCCGATGAGCACGCCATCCAGCAGGTTCGTGAGTACGATCGTGATGACTGTGATCGCGTAGATCGCGACTTCAGCCCATCCATAGGATCGCAACGTCGGCAGAATCTTCGGATAGGCGAGCTTGTAGCCCGTATAGACCAGAACGGCTGCGAGTGCGGAAAGCGGAATGAGCTTCAAAACTGCGGGAAAGAACGCGACAAGAAGCAGAAGCCAAACGCCATGTAGAATGGCCGACCACCGCGTTTGCGCTCCCGCCGCGACGTTCGCGCCCGATCGAATGATGACGCCCGTCATCGGCAACACGCCGAGCGCGCCGCAGATCGAGTTGCCGACACCCTGCGCAAAAAGCTCCTTGTCGTATTTTGTGCGTGGCCCCGTGTGCATCTGATCGACGGCCGTCGCACAGAGAAGCGTCTCGGCGCTGGCGATAAAGGCGATCGAAATCGCCCCAATCAGGATCGCGGGCTCGGTGATGCGGAAGAGTTTGTCAGCGGTCGGATGCATCTGGAGCGACCACTCCCAGATGTTGCTCGGAACATCGACGAACTTGATGGCCTCCAAACCGAGGAGCTTGGCTGCCACCACCGCAACGATAACGCCGACGAGCGGCGCCGGCACCAGCTTCAGGGATTTGGGCGAGTAGGTACTCCACCCGACAATCGTGACGATCGTCAGAAGCCCGACGAGCCCGGCCGTTTGACGCGCGTCGCCACCGCGTATCGCGTCGAGGACGGCCGCCGGAATTCCGATCAGGTTCTGCACCCCGCTGCCGAGCGGCTTGCCATCGAACATGACGTGAAACTGCGAGGCGAAGATCAGCACACCGATGCCGGCAAGCATCCCGTGAATGACGGCCGGCGAGACGGCGCGAAACCATTGGCCGAGCTTCATATAGCCCGCCACCATTTGAATGAGCCCGGCGAAAAGCACGATTGTCCCGAGCATCGCGGCGCCATGCTCCTGGACGAGCATATAGACGAGAACGGTAAGACCCGCGGCCGGTCCGCTGACTTGCAGCGGCTGACCCGAGATCGTCGCAACGATGATGCCGCCGACGATCCCAGTGATGATGCCCGTCGTTGGAGGTAAGCCCGACGCAATCGAGATACCCATGCACAATGGCAGGGCCACCAGAAATACGACGATCGACGCGAGAAAATCGCGTCCAAATGTGCTTGTAGCAGCCGGAGCTGAAGCCGGGCTCGACATCGTCATAGAGCGTTCCCCGTTCTCGCGCGGAGCAATCCTCCACGCAGCATTTGTTTTTTGTTTTTGTGCGGAAACTCATCGCTCCGCGTGCGACATTTAACGCGGCGGACGATAGCCACAGCGGGACGCCGCCGCAACGGTGGCGACACCACGAAAAGTTGCGGCGATGCGAAATAACGCGAACGAAAAAGGCGCCGACCCTACACGGATCGACGCCTCGAAACTTCGAACAATTTGCAATAAGCGAGGCGAGTTCAGCGCGTTAGCGCGAGTTGCCTTTACCGCCCGGGGGCTTGCCACCCATCGCCTGCTGCTGGGTATCCACCCATGTGGACATCGCCTGCTGCCAACCCTTCTGCCACATCTCCGCGGCCTGCATCCAAAACTGGATCGGATTGACGGCGCCGCCGCCAAAATCGGGAAAACCGCCGCCGTTCGTCGGCGAGAACCCTGGGAAGCCGGACCCGGCTCCGAAGCCAGGTACGTTCGGGAAGTTCGGGAACGTCGGGAAGCTCGGCGCCTGCCCGGCATTGCCGAGCGCCTTCACCTGCTTCTCCCAGACGTCCATCACCTGATCGACGGCCTGCAGCTGCAGCTTAGACGCGCTTTGCATCTGTTTACGGCTCAATTCGACGAAATCCGTCGGCCAGCCGAGAGCTTTGGCTGCTTCCGCCATCTTGTCGAAGACGGCATTGCTGTTTTTCTCGCCGAGTTCGGCAAGCTCCGCCCGCCAGTTGGCCATGGCGTCGAACGCCTGACTAACGGCCTTTTTTGCGTCGTCCCCAAGCTTGGTAAAAGCGGGGTTCGCCTCGAACGGTGAATTCGCCATATCGGTTCTCCAGGGCGCCGGGGAGCACAAAGTGCGCTACGGGATTTCTCGCACACCGCCACCCGTCCCGCCACTTATATCGACGATGCGGCGATCGCGCAGCCCAGATAATCCCCTCAGTGGCTTAACGCCCCTTTTGCCGGTCAGTTCCGGGTGCTATGAGCCCCGCCCATGACAGCCATTTCACACATCCGAAATTTCTCGATCATCGCCCACATCGATCACGGCAAATCGACGCTTTCCGACCGGCTGATCCAGCTATGCGGCAACGTCTCAAATCGTGAAATGAAGGAGCAGATCCTCGACTCGATGGACATCGAGCGCGAGCGTGGCATCACGATCAAGGCCCAGACCGTCCGGCTCGATTACCGGGCGAAGAACGGCGAGCTTTATCAGCTCAACCTCATGGACACGCCCGGCCACGTCGACTTCGCCTACGAAGTCTCGCGGTCGCTCGCCGCCTGCGAAGGAGCGATCCTCGTCGTCGACGCGAGCCAGGGGGTCGAAGCCCAGACTCTCGCGAACGTTTATCAAGCGCTCGACAATAACCTCGAAATCCTCCCCGTTCTGAACAAAATCGACCTGCCGGCCGCCGACGAGGATCGCGTCAAACAGCAGATCGAGGACGTGATCGGCATCGACGCATCGGGCGCGATCGGGGTCTCCGCCAAGAGCGGACTCAACGTCGAAGCCGTGCTCGAAGCGATCGTCGAGCGGCTGCCGCCCCCGAAAGGCGACCCGAAGAAGCCGTTGAAGGCAATGCTCATCGACAGCTGGTACGACGCCTACCTCGGCGTCATCGTGCTCGCCCGCGTTATTGACGGCACCCTGAAGAAGGGCCAGCGCGTCAAGTTGATGGCGACGGACGGCAGCTATCAGGTGGAACGCGTCGGCATTTTCCGTCCGAAACAGGAAATGCTCGAGCATCTCGGCCCCGGCGAGGTCGGCTTCTTCACTGCCGCCATCAAAGAGGTTGCCGATACCCGCGTCGGCGACACGATCACGGACGAAAAAAATCCGACCGATGAAGCCCTGCCCGGTTTCAAACCGGCGCAACCGGTCGTCTTCTGCGGCCTCTTTCCCGTCGACGCCGCTGACTTCGAAGACCTGCGCGAGGCGATGGGCAGGCTTCGCCTGAACGACGCAAGCTTCTCGTTCGAAACGGAAAGCTCGGCGGCGTTGGGCTTCGGCTTCCGCTGCGGCTTCCTCGGGCTATTGCATCTTGAGATCATCACGGAGCGTCTGGAGCGCGAGTTCAACCTCGATCTCATCACGACCGCGCCGAGCGTCATCTATCATTTGCATATGAATGACGGCACGATCATCGAGATGCACAATCCGGCTGACATGCCGGAGGTCTCCAAAATCGATCACATCGAGGAACCGTGGATCGAAGCCACCATCCTCGTGCCCGACGATTATCTCGGTGCGGTCTTGAAGCTATGTCAGGACCGCCGCGGCCGTCAGAAACAGCTCACCTACGCGGGCTCGCGCGCCATGGTTGTTTACGAGCTGCCGCTCAATGAAGTGGTGTTCGACTTCTACGACCGCCTGAAGAGCGTCTCGCGCGGCTACGCGTCGTTCGACTATCACATCAAGAATTACGAGGAAGGCGACCTCGTCAAACTGTCCATTCTCGTCAACAGCGAACCCGTCGACGCGCTCTCGATCATCGTGCACCGTGCGCGCGCCGAAAGCCGCGGCCGCTCGATGTGCGAAAAGCTGAAGGAGCTCATTCCTCCTCATCTCTTCCAAATTCCGATTCAGGCCGCGATCGGCGCCAAGGTCATTGCGCGCGAGACGATCAAAGCTCTGCGGAAAGACGTGCTCGCCAAGTGCTACGGCGGCGACATCTCACGTAAGAGAAAACTGCTCGACAAGCAGAAGGCCGGCAAGAAGAAGATGCGCGAATTCGGCAAGGTCGAAATTCCTCAAGAGGCGTTCATCAACGCCCTCAAGATGGACGACAACTGACGACGCGCGTCGCCTCGGAGCTTTGAGTACGAGGCACCTATTGGAAGCCGCCGCCTAAGCTCTTCATGACTTCGTCGGAAGAGGTGCGCCGTGGCTGCCTCTGGGCCCCGGTCGAGCGCCCCGTCGAGGGCCGTACCGCGGGCTCGGGCTTCGGAACGGGCAAGCCCGTTACCGGATCGATCACGACCGCGCCCGTCGCAGCGTTGGGTTCCCCACCGCTCCCGCCTTCGGGCCCAATGGGCTCAATCGATATATTCGGCGTCAAAACAGTATTGCCATCGCCCGCATCCGCAGGCTTCGCCGCATCTTGCGGCTCCGCCGGCCGATCGGATGGAGCGCTTGGCTGCCCATTAGCGCCAGGACCGGGTGCCGCTGGCGGTTGCGGCGGAGCGGGCGTCGCCGACGGCACATCCGGCTGCTCTGGCTGGGCCGAAGAGTTCGCGGTCCCGGCCGATTCTGGGATGACCGGCGGCAGGCGTTCCATTTGCTTTTTCTTCGCGGCTTCGAGCGCCGCCGCGCGATCGGCGGCGAGCTTCTTCCGGCGTTCCTTCTCGAGGCGAACACGCTCTTCATCGACGCGACGCGATTGTTCGAGTTCTTCGACGTTGCGCTCCATCTGCCTGACGACGAGCTCGCGCTGAAGACTGGCAACGTCCGTCTTGACGGTTACGCCCGCGAGATTGTCGAGCTGCCCGTCGTACAGCACGACGACGGCCGGCAACGTCCCCTTTGGCTGCGGCGGCGTCCAATTCGCAAGCGGAATTGCGGGCGGCGGCAACGGTCTGACGACGGACGTAAGTTGAAACGCTGCGTTCATGCCGAGCGTGGCGAGATCGGCCGTGACGTTACCCTCCGCCTGGCCGTCGGCACTGTCGAGAACGAACTTCTCGAGCTTGATCGATCCATCGGAGATCGACATCGCGAGTTCGCGGTTGCCGAGCGTCATCTTCGAACTATTGAGCGCACCCGCAAAACCCGCCGATATTGCACGCTGCTCGTTTTGCAATTTTCCGCCGAGCACATCGTCGACGAGCTGCGCGACCGTCGACGTCGAGGGGCCGGGAACTTCGACGTCCGCAAGCTTTGCCGTGCCCCCGCCCGTCATGACCGCGACAAGACCAGCCGGGCTTTGCGCCCGTGCTTCGGCATGAAGATCGATCGTCGCCACGCCTTTGCCGGCGGCGCTGATGGTCGCCAGCTTCGCCTGATCGAGCTTCAGCGTCGAAGTGAAAGCGACGCCGTTCGACACCTTCTCGAGACCGGCGTTCCCGCTCAACTGTCCGCCCGCAGCCACTGCATTGAGATCGCTCAACACCAGCTTCCCGGGAGCGAGCGTGAGTGTCATCCGGCCATCGTGCGCCGCGAGACCACCGCTCAGTTCAAGTGATTTGAAGGCAACATTCAGCGTCCCGTTCGTGTTGCCCAGCGCCGCGAAATTGAACAATCCCTCGGGCCATATCGGCTGCGCGTCGGCAGCGGCATCGTCGGCAGCATCGGCCGGGGCCGAAGCAGGCGGCGCTGGCCGAGCGTCGGTCACTGCTGAAAGCAGGCTTTGAAACGCGACGCGATCTGTCTCGAGCTTACCGTCGATCCGCATCGCGTCCGCATCGGGCTTCACGGTTACATTACCCGCAAGCGTCGACGTGCCGAGAGAGAAGCCACGCGTCGCAATCGTCCAGTCGTTCCCATTGCGGCCGATCTCGAGTGAACCGTGCGCTGCCACGTTTTCGGCGCCGCTCGGCAGCGAAACGCCCGCAGCTGCCAGCGCATCGGCGAATTGTGCCGCCTTGAAATCCAGCGTTCCGCCAAGCGCCAAATTCGCATTGTCGGGCCACCGCGAGTGCCCGTTGAAGCTCATATTGAAATCGGAAGACGAAACGTCGGCGCGCACATTCGCGTCCGAGCCGATGATCCCGGCAGTGACGATCGACGCGCGAGCGGGTTGTGCCGCTTGTTCATTGCTTACCGGCGCGCGTCCGAGCGTCTTCAGGAGCGACGATAAAGATGGCGCATCGAGCGCGGTGTGCATGCGGCTTGGCCGCGAGCGCCAGCCCGCGAGACCGCCATCAAATTCCGCTGTCCCGTTGAGATGGGCCCCGTTCAGCGTTCCATCGAACGTCACGTCAGTCGCCCCGGGCGCCCTGAGGCCAAGCCGGATCAGCCCGGCGATTTTGCCGTCGTTCAGGCCTTTGAAGCGCTCCTCGCCGAGCACCGCCACGAGCCCGGCTTTGCTGACGAGGTCATGCATCGCCTCGGGCGTCGCGCCAGTGAGATCGAATGCGAACGTGCCGGCTGGCCCGCTATCGCGCGTCTCGACACGTCCCTCGAGTTCGATCGAAAGCCCGCTTTGCGTGGTGAGTCTCGCGACCGGCAGCTTGATGTCCCGGTTTTCGATCGTGAACGAGACGTCGACATCCCGATAGGTCGTGTCGCCATCCGTCAGCCGGCTCGCGATCAGGCGCAGCCGCACGTCGCCCGGCAACACCGCGCGGGGATCTTCGGCACCCTCCAATTTCTGAAGCCCGAGCGACCGCCGGAATTCACTGCCGAGGGCCGCGGCAATTTTCGGGAAAACTTCGCGCGTGTCGAGATCGGCGGCCTGCAACGTCAGATCCGTTTGCTGCCGGTCTCCGCGCAGGATCTTGAGTTCGCCTGCGAGCGCCCGCCCCGATAACTCTCCCGAGGCGTCCGTCAGCGCGAAATGCGTATCGTCGACTTCGAGCTTGCCCGCGGCCGAGTAAGAGCCATCGGCATTGAAATCGATCGGAACGCCGGATTTCTCGGCCCACGATTTCAATCGGCCGAAACTGCTTCCGCCGACGAACGCATTTCCGGCGAAGCTGAACTTACCCGCGTTGTTCTTGAGATCGCCCGCGAGATCGAGCCGCGATCCGCCGGGCAAGCTCACCTTGAATGTTTTGAGATGCGTAACATTGCCTTGCCGAACCGCGTCTATCGACAGCCCGCCCGCGTTTTCGCCGCCGACCTTCACCTGCTCGAGATTGATCTTCGCCGTTGCTGTGCTGTCACCCGAAACGGATTGCATCAATCCGCCGGTAAGTTGCTTGAGCTTCTCGAAGGACGCGCTTCCCTGCCCAGCGCCCGCAAGCCTGTCGATGTCGAGCCATTTCGATTGCAGCGAAATATCGAGCCGGGGCGTTGCTGTCCAAGTCGCAACGGCCGATCCCGTGATCGTTTGCGGAGCGGCGGTGGCGTCGAGCGAAAGTGCGAGCTTCTCGAATTTTGCGCCAAGGGGATCGGCTGTCACGTCCGATGCGAGATCGAGCAGCGGCGGAGCTTTACCCGGCGGCGTGGTCGTTTCGCTGCCGGGAATTGCGATCTTCCCCGTCCAACGGCCTTTGAATGTCGGCTTGTTGCTCAAATCGGAAACCCGCCCGTCCAGCATGTAGACGGTCGGCGAGCTGTCGCCCCGCGCGGAAACCTTGAGCGCGAATGCCCCGTCTGCGGCCGGAATATCGGTCGCGAATTTCACATCATGGGCAGACCCGGCCCAGGACACCGAGCCCTTGAACCGAAACGGACCCTTGAGGCCATCGGCAGACAGCTCGCCATCGATGCCATTGAGGAGGGCGACGCGCTCCGCCGCCGCATTGTAGATGGCAACAGCACCCTCGGTGAGCCGCACCGACCTGAGCGCAACGTCACGCGGCACGAACGGCATATCGCCGGACTTTAGCTCGATATTGGTCCAGTTCCCGCCACCGGTGTCGTCGACGGCGAGCGTCAGAACCGGCTTGTCGAGCTCGATCTGGCTGGCTTCCAGAACACCGCGAAGGAGAGCCGGACCCGATAGCCACATCGTAAAGCTCTCGGCACGGACGAATGGCTCACCCGTCTGACCGGTCAAGTTGGCGATACGAACCTTTTCGAAGCGAACGTAGGGAACCGGAAGGAGCTTCAAGTTGACCGAGCCGCCGACGCGAACGTCACGGCCGAGCACCTTTGATGCTTCTTCCTCGAAGACGCCGCGGTAACCGTTCCAGTCGACGAAATTCGGGACGGCGAAAAGCGCCGCAAGAACAACGACGAGGAGGCCGCTAAAGTATAATAGCCCGTTGTTCATGAACGTCTCTTTGAGCCGCGCCCGAAACGCAACGCACACAGGCGGACATCGAAATAACGTCCTGCCTTGTACACCTGTATTGCACGGCGGAAGTTCACTCTGAACCCGAAATTTGGCTCAATTCCAACAAGCGCGCAGCAGTGTTTCGACAAATCGAATTCGCGTTCTTAGATCATAAGCTTACATGTCTTGTAAATGCGTTAGAAATTCCGGCGGATACACTGAGTGGCTCACGAGAACCACGGAGCGATAAGCTGTCGTTTTGGGCAGTCGACACAACTCGCACGATTGCTGCATCGAGAACGCGAAGACCTCAAACGTGGATCCGGAATGCCGGCCCCCGCCGAATTCGGCTGACGCAAATTCCAGAACGCACCCTTTCCGATACTCAGAATCCGATACTCAGAAACAGCAATTCCGGAATTCGAATTCGCGATTCCCGGACAGACGAGATCTGATTGGAGCGGGAACGGACAAAAGCGCCCGCACGCCGTCGCGGCAAAGGCCTCGCGATGCCGGAAACCCATGCACTTCGTTTGCCCCAAAATGTTCGGCTTTCCAAACACTTGAATAGTTGTGGATCGCTGCTGGAACGCTGTTGGCGATGCCGCGGCGCCGCGCCGCGCCGGTTGTACGATCAGCCCCGGTGGTTTACCTGAGTTCGATGACCTCAATTCAGAAGCCGAACGCCGCCGGCAGCGGAGATTTGCCGCACGACGATGATCCGCCCTTCGATCTCCCCGAGGCGCCCAAAGTTCCGCGCCACGACGACAAGATCAGCCCGTCGATTTCGGCGCGTGCTGTCGCGGCGGCTCGCGGCCAGCCGACGTATCTCGATGGCCTAAATCCCGAACAGCGCGACGCCGTCGAAACGACGGAAGGACCACTGCTGGTGCTCGCTGGCGCCGGCACCGGAAAAACACGGGTACTGACGACGCGCATCGCCCATATCCTGGCGACCGGCCGCGCCTACCCGTCACAAATTCTCGCCGTGACGTTCACGAACAAAGCCGCCCGCGAAATGCGCGAGCGGATCGGCACGCTGATCGGCGGCACACTCGAAGGCATGCAGTGGCTCGGCACGTTCCATTCCATCGGCGTCAAAATCCTGCGCCGCCATGTCGAGCTCGTCGGCCTGAAACCCGGCTTCACGATTCTCGACGACGACGATCAAGTGCGCCTGCTGAAGCAGGTCCTCGAAGCCAACGGCGTCGACAAAGACCGCTGGCCCGCACGTCAGCTCGCAAACCAGATCGACGACTGGAAAAATCGCGGCCTCACCCCGGATAAAGTTCCCGAAGGCGAAGCCTACAATTTCGCCGCCGGCAAGGGCGCCCTCCTGTACGCGGCCTATCAGGCGCGGCTGAAGGACCTGAACGCCTGCGATTTCGGCGATCTGCTGCTCGAATGTATCCGGCTCTTCCGCGATCACCCCGACGTTCTCGCCGATTATCATCGCCGCTTCCGCTACATCCTCGTCGACGAATACCAGGACACCAACGTCGCCCAATATCTGTGGCTGCGGTTCCTGGCCAAGGGATCGCCGAACATCTGCTGCGTCGGCGACGACGATCAGTCGATTTACGGCTGGCGAGGCGCCGAGGTCGACAACATCCTCCGCTTCGAAAAGGATTTCCCCGGCGCCAAGGTCATCCGCCTTGAGCGCAACTATCGCTCGACGGCAAACATCCTCGCCGCCGCTTCCGGGCTCATCGCCAAGAACGACGGCAGGCTCGGAAAGACCCTATTCACGGACGGCGCAGCCGGATCAAAAGTCACCGTCGCAAATTTCTGGGACGACGAGGCCGAAGCCCGTGCCATAGGCGAAGCAATCGAGAGATTGCAGCGAAAGAACGAAAAGCTGAACGATATGGCCGTTCTGGTGCGGGCATCCTCGCAGATGCGCGCCATCGAAGACCGCTTCATCACGCTCGGCCTTCCCTACCGCGTCATCGGCGGCCCGCGCTTCTACGAGCGCCAGGAAATCAAGGACGCGATTGCCTACCTTGATGTCGTCGCCAATCCCGCGAACGATCTCAAATTCGAGCGCATCGTCAACGTGCCGAAGCGGGCCCTCGGCGACACGACGGTGAAGCGCGTCCACGAACTGGCGCGCGCCCGCGTCATTCCTCTCTATCAAGCAGCGCGAGAGATCGTCGAAACGGATGAGCTGACGCCTCGCGCGCGAAAATCGCTGTTCGATCTGACACAGTCATTCGAACGCTGGCGCGCCAACTTGGAACACATGCGCCATACCGATCTCGCCGAACAGATCCTCGACGAGTCCGGTTACACCGCAATGTGGCAGGCGGACAAGAGTCCGCAATCGCAGACGCGTCTCGAAAACCTCAAGGAACTCGTGCGCTTCATGCACGACTTCGACTCGCTACAAGGTTTCCTCGAGCACGTCTCCCTCGTCATGGACGCCGACAAAGGCAACGACGGCGACCGCGTTTCCCTGATGACGCTTCACGGCGCCAAAGGATTGGAATTCGGCATCGTCTTCCTGCCGGGTTGGGAGGAAGGTTTGTTCCCCCATCAGCGCTCGATGGACGAAAGCGGCAAGGCCGGGCTCGAGGAAGAGCGGCGGCTCGCCTACGTCGGCATCACTCGCGCGAAACGGCTTGCGAAGATTTCGTTCGCTCAGAACCGCCGGACGCACGGCCTTTATCAGTCGGCGCTACCTTCCCGCTTCGTCGACGAACTTCCCGTGGCGACTGTTGAGGTTGTCGAAAGCGAGACGCCATTCGGCGGCAGGCCGGATCCGTTCGGTTATGGCGGCGGCTTCGGCCAAAGCCGATTCGATCGCCCGGGCTCATCCGAGCCCTTCAAATCGACTTACAACACGCCCGGCTGGCAGCGCGCCCAGCAGTCCTGGAGCAGCGGCAGCAAGCAGGACAAGAAAAAGAGATCGCGAGGACCGCTGACACTCGAAGGCGAACTGGTTGCGGCCTCGAGCGCCAACGTACCTTCGTTCAAGACCGGTTCGCGCGTTCGCCACGAAAAATTCGGCGACGGAACCGTAACCAACGTCGATGGTAACAAGCTGACGATCGAGTTCGACGACGGCGAGATAAAGCGCGTCGTCGCGAGTTTCGTTGACCTTTTGTGACATGTCTGCGATGGCTAATGCTCGAGCGGTGTCTAATTCTCGCCGCGAAATTTCTTGGTATTGCCGCAATTGTACAACATGTTATCCCCAGCTCGTTGAGCGTGGGGGTTCATCAGCTAGAGCAGTCGTTTACGTCGCTGGCATGCCGGCGATGATCAGGCGTGTTTTGCGTTCAAGTCCCTGATCTACAAGAAAATTTGCGGGGACATGAAACCGAAACGAGGGACGTTTGTTTGGGAGGGTAGAGTCCTTGAAAGGAGCTATCCAATGAGCACTTACCGCTTTCCATTAAGGGGTAAGATAGGCGTCGTGCGCGGACAGGACGGGGAAGTTCCGTCGCGGCGGATTGGTGTGCAGCGTGATTTGAGCCGGGCGAATCGCAGGAACTACCTGCTGACTGACACACCACCGCTGACCGAGGAGGAAATTCGAAACCTTCCGGTCGCCCATCGCTACTCATCTTGAAATTGAGAAAAAAACGCATTCGGACTCGCAACGGCATCGCTCTCCAGCGGTGCCGTTGTTATTTTCAGATGCCGGCTCAAGCTGCCGCCGCCGTTCTGACTTTCAATAAATCCCACGCAGCGTTGATCTGCTTGATCCGCTGTTCTCGATAGCGGCGATCGGCCTCGTCACGCGCATGGTCCGGGTGCCAGGACATCCGCAACGCATCCACGATCTTCTTCACCGCCGCATCCGGAGCATCGGCATTGAGCCCAAGAATCCTGTAGGCCTCGAAAGTCGTCGACGGTGCATCGGGCTCCTGCGATGCGGCACGTTCGTCCTGCGACGCGGGCGTGGCGCCTTGCGCGATGCGCGTGATACGTTCGAGATCGCGCGTGATCGCGCGAACCGAAGATCGCAGCTTCTCGGGCCCGATTTGCCCGACGCGGCGCCTCAACTCCGCGGTGCGGTCGTATAAGCTGTCGATCTCCGAAGCGAGCACATCCCGCAACAAAAGATCGCCGGGAAGCCCCGCAACGAGCGCCTCCGCTTCGTGTAATCGAACATGCACTTGAGCCAGTGGATCGGCATATTCGCCGTCCTCGCCCTCGCGGACCGATGAGGCCTCGTAGCTTTCATAGCTCTTGCGGACAGCAGCCGCTCCCCAAACGAAAGGTGCCGCCACAAACGCCCATACGCGGGCCGGCAGCGATCCTTCCCCTTGAGCAAAATGCAGAAACTCGAACGACGCGAGTTGCCGCCGGCGGACGAAAACCAGGCAGGCTCCCATCAAGGAGGCGAGCAGTGTGGAGACTACGCCCGCAACTTTCAGCGCATTCCCCGAGCCGGGCGAGGCGGCGGGAGCAGCTTCCGGATCAACGACGGTGACCCATTGCGTCGGCGCCGCCTCCCGTTCAGAGCCCCGTTCTGAGCGAAGAGCGGCTGGCTCGATGACCGCATCGGCGGCAAGAGTTTGCGACGCGACCACCGGTAGCATCGTGGTCTGTGCAAATCCCGGGAATACGAAACGGCCCCTCAGCTTGCTGACAGGAGCGTACCCGGGCGGGAGTCGGTCGGGCAAATGAACGCCCAAACCCCGAGCTGACGCGGCGACCCTGGACCAGGCCACACGCTGGCCGCCGCAATTGATCGAAAATTTGTAGATCATCATCGTTTCGCACGTCCATGCGGCCGAACCTGAGCACGACGGGAAAGCGAGGTCCTCGCGAGGACCGATGATGCGATAGGTATTCTCTTCCGAGGGCGAGAGGCGAGGAACGCCTCCGTCCATCGTACAACTATAAGGTAGAACGAGTTCTTCGGCGGCGACGACGCCACCGCTCCCAAGGACCATGCAAACCGCAAGGCCCGAGGCCAAAAAACGCAAAGCCCCCATAACGTCCGCCCCTGAAACGAAATCCCCTCTAATTCCAGTTGTGCATGATCCTAGCCAAAGATCGGTTCTACTATGGCGAAAAAGAAAGTTATGAACCGAAAAATCGAGGGCCCGAGGGAACTTAGTGGTGTATCGTCAACCAACGGAGGGCGGCTATTGAGCACCGCTCCCCGGGAAATGCTCGTCATCTTTCCGCGATGAAGAGTTGCGACGCTCGACATCAACTTCAGCGACTCGCTATGAACTTCATTGCGTAAGAAGCTGGATCAAAAACAAAAGTTCGGGGAGTTAGCGCATGTCATCGGCAGACTTTGCAGAGGGCCGGTTACGCCGGAAGCAAGGCCTGTTTCACCGGCTCGCCGACTTGGCGGACCTCGAGGCCAAGCCCGCCGAACTCCACGACGACGTCGAAAGGCGGCCGATCAATATCCTGCAGCCCGACGACACGCGTAGCCGCGAACGCTTCATTCCGGTAACGCGTTTTGCGCTGCTTGACCGTCTGACGAAGCCTTGGCTCTGGCCGGCAGGACAAGATGCCGATGCCCGGCGCTTTTTCCGCTACCTCGATTACTGGCGCCAGCAGCAATACTTTGCGCTGCTGCTCGATCTCGAGCAGACCTACGAGGCATTCTCGCCCGATAGCGACCTGCTGATGACGCGCAGCTTTTCCGAAGACGACCGCGCATCATTGCAGCATCGCGTTTTCGAGGGCGTCGAAAGTCTGCTGCAGCGGGCGAACTATGAGCGCATCGATCCAAACAACATCGACATCATTCTGACTCGCGATAGCCACTACGGCCTCGATCTGTTCGTCGATATGAAAGCATTCGAGAGGATCGCGATCTATTATCGCGGCGCGACGAACCGGAAATATGAAAAGCGGCGCCTTCGCAAGTTTTTGCGCAAGGAAGAATTCAACGTTCCGGTCTTCCAGCGTCTTTGCTTGATGTTCAAGTTGAAGCCGGCCGAAGTGTGCATCGAAGAAGCGATGCGAGACATGAAGCTCTCCCGCGAGGCGGCCGAGAAATACGTCGCCCGCAGCCGCGCGCATTTCCCGAAGAGCATGAATGAGAAGAATATCTACTTGAAGCTCTTCAAGAACATTCCGCGCACCGACGTCGAGATGATCTTCCCGAACACCGAAGTCCGCTTTCGGCCGATGGACAAGCTTCGCCTCGGCGTAACGGCCAGCGGCGGCCTCGGCATGGGCGCAGCCGGCGCGGCCGGCAAGGTCGCTCTATTGATGAGCAATCCGATCGCGGCGATAGGTGCGCTTGCCGGCATTGGCGGCGTCGCCTTTCGGCAAGCCATGGGCTTCCTCAACCAGAAGCAGCGTTACATGGTCATCATGGCGCAGAACCTCTACTTCCACACCATGGCCGACAACCGTGGTGTCATCCTGAAAATCGCGGCCCGCGGCGCCGAAGAGGATGTGAAGGAAGAGATGTTGCTCTATAGCGTTCTCGCCAAGGAGAAGTCGACGCGTGCCGATCTGCCGTCCATCGACCTTGCAATCGAGCATTACCTGACCCGAACCTTCGGCGTGAAAATCGATTTCGAGATCGACGACGCGCTCGATCGCTTGATCCGCGACGGCATCGTCGTCGAAAAGCCGGACGGCAGCTTCGTCACATTGCCCCCGGCAGAAGCGGCGAAGCATATCGACGCCAAGTGGGACTTGTTCCTTGACCACCTACCCGATCCCGTCAGCACGGAAGGCTACGAGTTCGAGGGCCGCCCCTCGAACTGAAACATCCAATGGCATTCAAAAAATTCGCGGCGCAGTTTGGCGACCGATCCCTGGCCTATGAGACCGGCAACGCGCTTCAAGACCTGATAGAGCCGCCGCCCGACGCATTGACCGTCTTTGAAGACGGCCTCGACCGGTGGCGTCTCGAAGCCTACTTCGACGTCGAAGCCGGCGACCGCGACCTCGCGGCCGAACTCGGACCGCTCGTCCAAGGAACGTTACCGCCTTTCACCGTCGAGACCGTCCCCGACCTCAACTGGGTCGCGATTTCGCAAGCCGCTCTGCCGCCGGTCCACGCCGGGCGCTTCACGATTCACGGTAGTCACGACAAGGGGCGCATAGCCGGCGGCCCGAACGCGATCCTGATCGACGCCGGTGAAGCCTTCGGCACCGCGCATCACGCGACGACGCTCGGATGCCTTCTCGCAATTGACCGGCTGACGCGTTCGCGCTCGTTTCAATGGGTCTTCGATCTCGGCTGCGGCTCGGGCGTGCTGGCAATCGCCGCCTCGAAAGCCTTGCCGCACGCCGAAATCATCGCCGCCGACATGGACCCGCAATCGGTAAAAGTCGCGACCGAGAACGTTCGGCTCAACGGCGCCGCGAACCGCATCGCCCTCGTCGTCGGAAATGGCTTAGCGCATCCCAAAGTCCGGACCCGCGCGCCGTTCGACCTCTTCATCGCCAATATCCTCGCAGGCCCCCTGATCCGTCTCGCGCCCTCGATCTCCCGCACCGTTGTAACCGGCGGGACGTTGGTGCTGTCGGGCATTCTCATTCCCCAGGCCCCCGAGGTCATCGCCACCTATCGTGCCCACGGCTTCTCGCTCGCCCGGCACGACCGCCTGACGGGTTGGTCCACGCTGACGCTCGAGCGGCGTTGAAATCGTCATTGCCCGCTTGAAATCTGCCGCTTAGAAACTGACCCATGCTGCAGACATTTCAATCCCAATCCGAACCCGAGCGCGTCGCCGAACGCGTGAAGGCGCTTCGCTCGTGGATGGCACAAGCGAAGATCGACGCCGTTCTCGTTCCGCGCGCCGACAAGCATCAAGGCGAATATGTGCCGGCATCCGCCGAGCGCCTGAAGTGGCTGACGGGATTTTCCGGCTCCGCCGGCATCGCCGTCGTCACGAAGCGATCCGCCGTCCTCATGATCGACGGCCGCTACACGGTCCAAGCCGGCACCGAAACCGACACAAAAGTATTCGAAGTTTCGCTGCTGCCACGAAACAAGCTCTCCGAATGGCTGACAGGGCATTTGGGAAAAACCCAGATCGTCGGCTTCGACCCGTGGAACCACACGGCCGGCGAGATTGAACGGCTGCAAAAGGCGCTCGCCCCGAAGGGCGTAAAGCTCAAAGCGCTGGCGAAAAATCCGATAGATGTAATCTGGGGCCAAGCGCGCCCGGCGCCGCAGCAAAACCCCGTGATCGCGCAACCGATCGCCTTCGCCGGTAGAACACCCGCCGACAAAATCGCTGAGCTGCAAACCCGCCTCAAGGATGAGGGCCAAAGCGCCGTCATACTTACGCTGCCGGATTCGATCTGCTGGCTGTTCAACATTCGCGGCAGCGATGTCGCGCATAATCCCGTCGTGCTTGCCTTCGCAATCGTGCCCGCGAGCGGCAAAGCCGAACTGTTCATTGAGCCCGGCCGCTTCGATCCCGAAGCCCGCGCCGCCGTTGCACCTGTTGCCAAGCTTCTTTCCCCGGCGATGCTCGCCGCTCGCCTGAAAGAACTCAAGGCGAAAGGCAAGCGCGTGCGTCTCGATACCGAGACGGCAGCCTATTGGTTCGAAGCGCAGCTCGGATCGAAGCTGATCGCCCGCGGACAAGACCCTTGCATCGTTCCGAAAGCGATCAAGACCGACGCGGAAGTCATCGGCGCGCGCGCCGCGCACATCCGCGACGGTCACGCCGTCGTCCGTTTTCTTGCGTGGCTTGATGATTGGGCGGCGGATGGAACGCTGGACGAGATAACGGCCGTCCAGAAGCTCGAAGAATTTCGCCGCGACACGAACATGCTGCGCGACGTGAGTTTTCCGACGATATCGGGCTCCGGCCCCAACGGCGCCATCGTCCACTATCGCGTCACCGAAGATACCAATCGCCGGATGCGTCCGGGCGAACTCTTCCTGATCGACAGCGGCGGACAATATCCCGACGGCACGACCGACATCACGCGCACGATCGCGATCGGCGAGCCGAGCGAAGATATGAAGCGCCATTTCACGGCCGTTCTGAAGGGTCATATCGCCGTCGCGACTGCGATGTTCCCGAAAGGCACGCGCGGCATCGATCTCGATCCCTTCGCCCGCCGCGCGCTATGGCAGATCGGCGCCGATTTCGATCACGGGACAGGGCACGGTATCGGCAGTTATCTTTCCGTGCACGAGGGCCCGCAGTCCATATCGCGCGCGGGAATGGCGCCGCTTCACGCCGGGATGCTCATCTCGAACGAGCCCGGCTATTACAAAGTGGGCGAATACGGCATTCGCATCGAGAATGTCGTCCTGGTCACGCTGCCCGAACCCGTCGAGGACGGCGATCGCGAGATGATGGCTTTCGAAACGCTGACCCTCGCACCCATCGACCGCCGGCTGATCGATTCCAAAATGCTGGATACGAGCGAGCGCGATTGGCTCAACGCCTATCATAAGCATGTCTTCGAGACGCTCGCGCCCGGCCTCGATCCGTCCGCGCGCAACTGGCTGAAGCAGGCGACGCAGCCGGTCTAGCTCGCCCGCTTCGCCTGTATCATTCGTGACAGCTGAACCATCCGGCACCGCATAGATCTCTCCCACGCATGTGCATGAGGGAGATCATCGATGTTTCCAATCAACGAACTGAGCGCTGCACCGCATTTTCCCGAGCCTCTGAAAACGATCCTAGACGTCACGCGGCCCGAAAATATCGTCGCCCTTCTTGCGCAGGCCGTCGACGGCAACGAAGCCGTCGAGGTGACGATCCGCGACGGCGAAATTTTCATTTCGCTCACGTCGACCTGATCGGACGCCGCGCGATCAACCCAGATCAGCTTTGCCCGACGAGCGCGATCCACTCGTCCTCATCGAGCACCGTCACGCCCAGCGCCCGCGCGTTATCAAGCTTCGAACCGGCCTCGGCACCCGCGACGACATAATCCGTCTTTTTCGAAACCGATCCCGAAACCTTCGCGCCGAGCCGTTCCGCCTGCGCCTTCGCCTCATTCCGCGTCAGCTTCGTCAGTGTGCCGGTGAAGACGACCGTCTTGCCGGTCACGGGCGAGGCTTTCGCTTGAATCCGCTCGTATGGCTTGACCGTCACCTCGTCCAAGAGCGCATCGACCTGCTCCTGATTGTGCTGCTCGCCGAAAAAATCGACGAGCGCGTCGACGACCGTCTCGCCGATGCCCTCGATATTGTCGATGTCTTCGTAAGCGTCGCTGCCTTTGCCGCCTTCGATCGCAGCATCGACGGCCGCCCGCAATGCTTCGAAAGTGCCGTAGGCCTTGGCGAGATCCTTCGCCGTCGTCTCTCCGATATGCCGGATGCCGAGAGCAAAAAGAAAGCGATCGAGCGCCACTTGCCGGCGCGCTTCAATCGCCGAAAAAAGCTTACGGACCGATGTCTCCTTGAAGCCGGGTGTCTTTGCAAGAGGCGCGACAGCGTCCCGCTTTTGCAGCGTAAAGATATCAGCAGGCGTCTTGATGCGTCCCGTGTCGAAAAACAGTTCGATCCTCTCCGCCCCGAGCCCGTCGATGTCGAACGCGTTCCGCGAGACGAAATGTTTGAGACGCTCTTTCACCTGCGCCGGACAAATAAGCCCCCCGGTGCAGCGGCGAACAACGTCTGCCTTCCCGGTTTCTTCCACGGACTCGCGCACGGCGTGGCTGCCGCAAACCGGACAGACCGTCGGAAATTCATACGGCTTCGCATCAGAAGGCCGCTTGTCGAGAACGACCTCGACGACCTGCGGAATGACATCGCCTGCACGCTGGACGACGACCGTATCGCCTTCGCGAATGTCCTTCCGCGCGATCTCGTCCTCATTGTGCAGCGTCGCGTTCGACACGACGACGCCACCGACCGTCACCGGCCGAAGCTTGGCGACGGGCGTCAGAGCCCCGGTTCGTCCAACCTGAATATCGATCTTTTCGAGCACGGTCGTCGCGCTCTCCGCGGCGAACTTGTGCGCAATGGCCCAGCGCGGCGACCGCGAAACGAATCCGAGCCGCTCCTGATAGTCGAGCCGGTTGACCTTGTAGACGACGCCGTCGATGTCGTAGCCGAGCCCCGCCCGGTCCCGCTCGATATCGCGGTAGAAAGCGAGCAAATCCTCGATCTTCGTCGCGACGTCCATCAGCGGATTGACCGGCAAACCCCACCGCTTGAAAGCCGCGACGACACCGGCTTGCGTATCGGCGGGAAGTTCCGATGCAGCGCCCCAGGTGTATGCAAAAAACCGCAACGGACGTTTCGCCGTGATCGACACATCGAGTTGCCGAAGCGACCCCGCAGCCGCATTTCGTGGATTGGCAAAAATCTTGTCGCCACTCGCAGCCTGCGCCGCGTTGAGCTTCTCGAAATCCTTGTGCCCGAGATAGATCTCGCCACGGATCTCGATGACCTCCGGGATGTCTTTGCCCTTGAGCGTGTGCGGGATTTCGCGAACCGTTTTGATGTTCGCCGTGACGTTCTCGCCCTCCGTGCCATCGCCGCGCGTCGCCGCCTGGACGAGAACGCCCGCCTCGTAGCGGATGGAGATAGAAAGCCCGTCGATCTTCGGCTCGGCCGTAACCTCCAAGACATCGACGTCGCCAAGCTTCAGGAAGCGCCGCACACGCTCAACGAAATCGACGACATCCTGATCGTCGAACGCGTTGCCGAGCGATAGCATCGGCACGTCGTGGCGGATCTTACCGAAGGCGGCGACTGGCGCCGCGCCGACAGTCTTCGTCGGACTGTCGGAGCGGCGAAGCGCGGGTTGAGCCTTCTCGAGTTCGTCCAGACGGCGCCGAAGCGCATCATACTCGGCATCGGAAATTTCCGGCGCGTCTTGCCGGTAATAGAGTTCATCGTGGTGCGAGATCTCGGCCGCCAACCGGGCCATCTCCGCCTCGGGAGCTTCGGTGTTTGAAGCCGCGGAGGCGCTGCCCTTCGACTTCTTTTTTGAACCTGCTGGAGACATGACGATCTCGGATCACGGGAAGCAAAGCAAAAAGCGCGGCAGGATCTCCGGCCGCGCTTCAAATTCTAGCACGAGGTTATTTCCAGACGGAAACCGGCAAATCAGCCGCTCCCGAAGCTCATCTTAGGTACGCTGAGCTTGGGCACGGAGTTCCATGCCTTGGAGAGCCACGATCCGCCATCCTCGCGCGGGGCCAAACCGTCGGATTGGAGCAGCGCGTAGGAATCCTTGTACCATTTGCTGTCCGGATAGTTGTGGCCAAGCACAGCCGCCGCGTTCTGCGCTTCCTTGGTGATGCCGAGCGCCATGTAGCTCTCGACCAATCGTGCTAGCGCTTCCTCGACATGCGCCGTCGTCTGGTAATCGCTCACCACCGTCTTGAAACGGTTTATCGCGCCCACGTAGTTGTGCTTGTCGAGATAGTACCGGCCGACTTCCATCTCGTTCGCAGCGAGGTTGTCCTGGCAGATGCGAATCTTGTTGTCGGCATCGCGCGCATACTCGCTTTCGGGATACCGGCTCTTCAATATTTTGAACTGTTCGAGCGCCTTTCGAGCCGGCGTCTGATCGCGGTTGGCGGTCTTCAAATCATCGAAGTAGGCAGAGGCGATGACGTGGTGCGCCAGCGGCGCTTCCTTCGTGCCCGGATGCATGGTGACGTAACGCTCGGCCGAGGCGATCGCCTCAGGCGTCTTGCCCGCACGATAGTAGGCATAAGCGGCCATGACGATGGAGCGGCGAGCCTCTTGCGAATACGGATGCTCGCGATCGACGGATTCGAATTTCTGTGCGGCGTCGTCGAAATTGCCTTTGGCCATCATCGCATCGGCGTCAGCAAACATTTTGCTTGGCGGATCCGGATTGAGAGCCGAGGTATCGAGCTTATTGCCTGAGCAGCCGGCGACGGCAAGAGCAGCCACGATCGCCGCAGCCCTCAGAACTCTTGTGATTTCTCGCGTCGTTCTCATCATGCGCCGCGTTGCTTCCCACACTGGCTGACGTTGTTGTCAACGCCCGCCAAACTCTGACGACGACTGCATGCGGATAGCACCCCGAAGCTCGCCCCGAAAGATGAATCGTCAGCATATCCCCGCCGACGGACCCTTCCCGCGAGGCTAAAGCCAGAATGTGGTGCATTCCGGGCTGCCGCGGAAGAGAATGGCGCCCAGACCGGGCGCCAATTCGAGCGTGGAATAAACGCCGCTAGCTTATTCCGCTGCGACAACGGTCTGCGGAACCAGATGGACCGGCGACCGGGTAGCGCGGGCACGAGGCGCCAGAGCGATTTCCCAATTGGAAGCGTCGGCGAACAGGGCCTGAAGAACCATCGAATTCAGGCGATGGCCGCCTCTGTAGGAGCGATAAGCACCGAGCAGCGGCATACCGGCAAGCGCCAGATCGCCAACGGCGTCGAGCATCTTGTGGCGGACGAACTCCTGCGGATAGCGGAGCCCTTCCTTGTTCATGATCTTGTCTTCGCCGATTGCCACCGTGTTCGTCAGATCGGCGCCGAGCGCCAGACCGGCCTTCCACAGCTTCTCGACGTCGCTCATGAACCCGAAGGTGCGGGCGCGGGAAATCTCGTGGCGGAACACGCCGGGGCTCATTTCGTACTGGAGCCGCTGGTTGCCGATGATGGGGGACGAGAAGTCGATCTCGACGTCCATGCGGAAGCCCGCATGTGGCTCGAGTGTGCCCCAGCAGCCGTTTTCCTCGACGCGAACCGGCTTCAGAACCTTGATGTATTTGCGCGGCTCGGAAAGCTCGCGAATGCCGACCCGATCAATGGCGTCGACGAATACCGCCGAGCTGCCGTCCATGATCGGAACTTCTTTGCTGTCGATCTCGATGTAGAGGTTGTCGATTGAAAGGCCGCGAAGAGCGGCGAGAAGGTGTTCGACTGTTCCGACCGTTGTTCCGGCGCCGTCGCCGATGACGGTACAGAGCGTAAGATTTTTGACGTTAGCTACGTGCGCCGCGATTTCCGAAATGACTTTTCCTCGTTTCGTAACGAGAAAGCGGAGCCCAGTATCAGCCTCTGCTGGATGCAGTGTGAGTGATACCGGAGCTCCGCTGTGCACCCCCGTGCCTGTCAACTGGATCTCGCGGGCAAGCGTGGTTTGCCGCGCACCGATGAATCGATTCGACATACAGCGCCGTCCCTCATTCTTTTGGCGGGCCGCTGCTCCCCAGCATTATGCGGCCTACCAACCCCCTGACCCCGTTTGGACGATCCCCTTAAAGTTCAGAGCGCGCCAGCCTTATTTCGGGCCGTGTCAGCTCTGATCAAAGGCGCATCACAAGTGGTCGATGTCCAAAAGCTAACTGCTTCGCCAAACACCGACAAATCACGCTTTCTTACACTGTGTTACGGTTTGGCAACCATGCTTGACGCCGACGCGGTCTTGATGCAGCCCCATTTTCTCCGCGTTTTCCGCCCGAAAAATCGCCTGCTCTCGCCACGTTTTTTTCACGATTTAAAATCGAAAGCGTTCCGCATTCAAAACAATTTTCAGGCTCGCGCGTTATTTTCTTCCTCTGCCCGCGAAACGTTCAAGAAGGCCCGGTTTTCTTGACTCTTCTGCATCTCTCGCACCCGATCGGGAACCCGATCCATGGTGTGCGTTCCATTCTTTCTGAGCCTGCGGAGGAAATTCTTCGATGGCTGGCAGACGACGCGATCCGCGATGAATTTCAGCAGGTGCCTGCGGCTCGAATCGGGAGTCGTAATGTTGGGCCGGAGACCCCGCAGGGAGCGGCGGCGTACGTAACAATGCGTTGCCCGAGAGGGGAGGAAAATTCTCCAGCCCATCCTCGATCATCACGTTTCCGGGGGCAATCCAACTGTCACGATTCTGTCGTGCGGGTTCGCTGTGGACAGAATGGGAATTATTCTGCCCCTGCTGACCATTAGAAGGTTGCAGAGCCTCTGCCAGACGCCGCTGCAAATCACCTGGCGGCGGCGGAACCGGAGCCGTCTGGTTATGCGGATGCTGCCCGGGCCGTTGTTGCTGAGGCTGATGCTGTGGAGCCTGATAATGCGGCGCCTGGGGCGCGGCAGCCGGCTGCGTAGCCGGCGAACCTGCAATCGCGCGGATTCCACCCTGCTGGCCGACAATCGATTCGGCCGCCCGGTTCATGCCGGAGGCCACGATCGATACCCGCAAGCGGTCGCCGAGTTGCTCTTCGAAGGTCGCGCCGACGATGATGTTGGCATCGGGATCGACTTCCTGCCGAATCCGGCTCGCCGCCTCATCGACCTCATAGAGCGTCATTTCGCGGCCACCTGAAATCGACAGCAGCAGCCCCTTGGCGCCGCGCAGCGTCACGTCGTCGAGCAGCGGATTGGCGATCGCTTCTTCGGCAGCGAGAACCGCGCGCCGTTCGCCGGTCGCTTCGCCGGTGCCCATCATGGCCGTGCCCATGCCGCTCATGACGGTCCTGACGTCGGCGAAATCGAGATTGATGAGGCCTTCCTTCAGCACCAGCTCGACGATGCAAGCGACGCCCGAATAGAGCACCTGATCGGCGAGCACGAAGGCTTCAGCGAACGTCGTGCGCTCGTTGGCGATGCGGAACAGGTTCTGATTCGGAATGACGATGAGCGTATCGACGAGATGGCGAAGGCTCTGCACGCCCGCGTCCGCGATGCGCATGCGCCGCGCGCCTTCGAACTGAAATGGCTTACAAACGACGCCAACCGTGAGGGCGCCGAGTTCGCGCGCGATTCGGGCAATAACGGCCGCAGCGCCGGTACCGGTGCCGCCGCCCATACCGGCAGCGATGAACACCATATGCGCGCCGGCGATATGCGTACGAAGTTCTTCGAGCGCCTCTTCAGCCGCCGCTTCGCCGATCTCCGGCCGCGCGCCGGCGCCAAGCCCTTCCGTCAAATTGACGCCGAGCTGGATGCGGTGCTCGGCGCTTGATGCCTCGAGTGATTGCGCGTCCGTGTTCGCGACCACGAATTGCACGCCTTGCAATCCGGCTGCGATCATATTGTTGACGGCATTGCACCCCGCGCCGCCGACGCCGATCACGGTGATCCGCGGCTTGGCGTCGACCAGTTTCGGCAATTGCAGCTTGATGCTCATAGCTTCCCCGACTTTGATAGTTCGCCGCTTCGCACGATTTCGATGAGCCCCCGCGCCCAATTCGTCGACGATTGCAGCCCTCTATGCGACACGTTCAAAACCCGCCCTTGAGCCATGTACCGACACGGCCGAGATACCCTTGCGTCACCGTCTTCCGGCCCCGAGCCACGCTATGTTCGCCGTCGCCGCGCGCCGCGATCATCGCCAGCCCCGACAGCGTAGCAAGCTGCGGTCCCGCGAGGCTTGCGTTGAGACCGGGAAGATCCGTTGGCCGTCCAACACGTACGGTCCTGCCGAACTCGTGGGCGACGAGTTCCGGCAATCCCAGAAGTTGGCTGGCTCCGCCCGTCAGAACAACCTTGTCTCCCGCGTAGCGGCTTGCCGCGTTGGAAACCAAACGCTCGCGCACAAGCCCCATGATCTGTTGCACGCGCGGCCGGATGATATCCGCGAGCCGCGCTCTGCTCGTTTCGTAGCTCGCATCGTCTTCTTCGCCGGCGATCGGATAGGAAAACGACTCGTGCTCGTCGGACTGGGCATTGAGAAGTGTGCCATAAAGCGTTTTGATTCGCTCGGCTTCCGCAAGTGGCGTCTGCAACGCCTTCGCGATGTCGTAGGTGACGTGCTGGCTTCCGACCGGAATGACGTCCGTTCCGGTGAAGGCGCCGTCGGCGAAAAGCGCGATGGACGTCGTTCCCGCCCCGAAATCGATGCATGTAACACCGAACTGCCGCTCCTCGGCGGTCGTTGCGGCAAGGGCGCTCGCATAAGGAGCGGCAACCAGGCCGTCACAGCTCGCATAGCATCTGTCGATCAGAACGAGCAGGTTGCGCAACGGCGCTTCGTCCGCCGTGACGGCGTGCAGTCCCGCTGATAGCCGGCGCGCCGATAAGCCCAGCGGATCGCGCACGCCACCGGCGCCGTCGACCTCATAGCCGAGACGATTGAGATGTATCAGCGTCCGCCCGTTGCGTTCGGCGTAACTTTCCCCCGCAGCCATGAGCCGGGCCAGATCGTCCGGCGTCACGCTTCCCGTCTCGACGTCCGTCCGCGCCGTGCAATGAACGGATGAAAGCCGTCCAGCCGCGACCGACAGCGTAAAGCCGCCGACCGAAATCCCGGCCGCACGTTCCGCCTGACCGATGACACCGCGAACGACCGATTCGGCCTCGTCGAGATCCGTCAAAACTCCGGCTTTGATGCCCTTCGAACGCTGTAGGCCAAGCCCCGCCAGCCGCAGCGAAGGGCTCGCAGCGCCGGCGATGTATTCAGCCACGACCACCGCCGCAACAGTCTTGCTGGTGCCGATGTCGAGAAGCCCGAAGGTCCGGTAATTGCGCCGATCCGCCACAAAAATCTCCGTTAGGGCCGTTCTGAAGCGAGAGAAATAGTCCGCGCGCCGGCGTTAGAAGCCGTCCGTGCGGAATTGCCGGTTAGAGGCCGGATCGCGATCCGGCCGGGTGTGCGAACATCGACGACCATCGGTGCTCCCTTGAGCGCAGCCGCGGCCTCCCGCGCGCTCGCGACTTCTTGGAAACCTTCGATCTCGCGATCGGCTCCAAGTTCCAGCGCGGTTCCATTCTTGAGCACGATCCGCCAGCGCCGCTCGGCGATGCGTTCGCCATAGGCGTACTGGCGTTCGATCTGCGGGTATTGCCGCAAAGCCGAGAGCATCAGAATGGCTTCGGTCTCGGCCCCTTCGCCGACGACGCGCGGCAAGTTCCAACTGTTCGCGCGAGGGACAGGCCCGAGCGTGCGGCCCGTCGCATCGACGAGGACGTTCGTTTCTCCCCGTTGCCACATGAACGCGGGCGTCCGCTCGCGAATGACGACGTCGAGAGTCCCCGGATAGACGCGCGTAATTTGCGCCGTATCGACCCACGAAATACGCTCGATGCGTTTCAGCGCAGCATCGGAATTGAACGCCGCGAATGTCTTCACGTTCGGCAAATCGAGCGCGTCGAACACGTCGGAATCCAACGCGTAACGCTGGCCGGAAACATTCACCTGATCGATTCCGAATCCGGCGGCAATCATCACGTCGTTGGTTTTCGCCGCAAAGTCGATCGCGGAGAGTTTGCTGAACGACAAAGCGAAGGCGCTCGCGCAGACGGCAATGAGCGCAGCGGCGGCAATCGGCGCCGGCTTCATCCAGCGTTGGTTGCGGCGCGAACCGCGAAAGCGGCGGCGTTCTCCGCGTGGAATTTGCAGATCTAAAGGCGAGCGCTTGACTGCCGTGCCTGTTGCGCTTCGACCTCGCGTCGCGGGGCTGCGCGCCCCGCCGGTCCTGCTGGTTTGTTCGGTCCAGCGAGCAGCATCCGGTTCAGGCGTTGGCGCATCGTGTGCAGCCCGCCACCAGAACCGTTGCTTGCTCTCTACCTGTTGCAACTCGCGTCCTCGACCATCCATCGGACGAGGTCACCGAACGACCAGCCGGCATACCCCGCCAGCTCAGGCACGAGGGAGGTTCCCGTCATGCCCGGCTGAGTGTTCACTTCGAGGCAGATCAGCTCGTTCGTTCCACCGGCAGTATCGTCGTACCGGAAGTCGGCCCGCGATACGCCGCGACAGCCCAAAGCTTGATGCGCCCTTAACGTTAAGGAGCGGACTAACTGGTAAATATCTGGTAAAAGTTGTGCAGGCAGCTCGTGCTTGGAGCCCCCTGGACCGTACTTCGACTCGTAGTCGTAGAAAGCGATCCCTCTGAGCGGCAGGATCTCGATCACGTCGGTCACGAAATCGCCGACGACAGCACAGGTTAGCTCGCGGCCCGCAATGTAGCGCTCGACCATCACGACTTCGTCGAGCGGACCGCCCGCGGCGATGGAATTCGGCGGCCGGTCGGCGCCCGACTGGACGATGACGACGCCGACGCTCGACCCTTCCTTGAGCGGCTTCACGACGTACGGGGTGGCCATCACATGGCCCTCCAGCGCTTCGCCGCGCGTCACCAGCACGGCTTCCGCAACGGGTACGTCTGCAAGCTTCATGATGTCCTTGGCCCGCTCCTTGTGCATGGCAAGGGCAGAGGCGAGTACGCCGGAATGCGTGTACGGAATACCCAGCAGTTCGAGGACGCCCTGGACGCAGCCGTCCTCGCCGAATTTGCCATGCAACGCGTTGAAGCACACGTCGGGCTTCAGCTCCTGAAGCCGGGTGGCGAGGTCGCGCTCGACGTCGATTTCCGTGACGGTATAGCCTTCGCGTAACAGCGCCTCGGCAACCGCCGCGCCGGAACTCAAGCTCACCTCGCGCTCGGCGGAAAGGCCGCCCATCAATACGGCGACGTGATTGTGCGTACGGCTTGGCACCGGGCCGAGTTCATTCATGGCTGGCTCGCTCGCATAAAAAAAAACATCGGAAGGTAGTTTGATCAGTTTTGGTTCGCGTGAATAGCCGCGCGTTCCGCCGCCAGCGCTTCGCCGGTAGGACGGCCGGGCTTCGGCACGCCGACCCGAATGATTTCCCAATCGAGCGTGATGCCAGACGCCGCCAACACGCGCGCGCGCACCGTCTCGCCCAGCGTCTCCACGTCTTCGCCCGTGGCTTGCCTGTCGTTGATCAAAAAGTTGCAATGCATCTCGGAGACTTTTGCTCCGCCGACGCGCATGCCCCGGCAGCCCGCTTGATCGACAAGCTTCCAGGCGCTGTGTCCGTCCGGATTCTTGAACGTCGAGCCGCCCGTCCGCTCTTTGATCGGCTGATTTTTCTCACGATAGTCGGCGACTTCGTCCATCTCTTTGAGAATTTCGGCCGGATCGCCCGGCGCGCCTTCGAAAGTCGCCTCGGTGAAAATCCAATCCTTTGGAATACCGCAGTGGCGATACGTGAACCCCATGTCGGCAAGCGAAAGCACATGGATATTGCCTTGCGCGTCGACAGCCCGCGCACCGATCAGGCAATCCTTCGTTTCCCGCCCATGCGCGCCCGCATTCATGCGCAGAGCGCCGCCGATCGACCCAGGAATTCCACGGTAGAACGCGAGCCCGCGAATTCCGGCTTCGGCCGCCGCGCGCGAGACTTTGACATCGGGAAGGGCCGTGCCTGCCCGCAATCGTTGACCGTCGACCTTGATCTCACCGAAACCACGGCCGAGGCGGATGACAATGCCAGGAACACCGCCGTCGCGAACGAGCAGGTTCGACCCGAGCCCAACGACCTGAACGGCAACGTCGGCCGGCCGGTGCTTCAGGAAATACGCGAGATCCGCTTCATCCGCCGGTGTGAACAGCACTTGCGCCGGTCCACCGACGCGAAACCACGTAACGTCGGCGAGCGACGCGTTTGCGCTCAATCGTCCGCGCAGATCGGGCATCGCGGCAATGAGTTCGCCGGTGATATCGGGAAACATCAGCCGTCGCTCCCGGTCCGCTGAGAGGCCTCCGCTAACCATCCCGGAAGCGCGTTCGCCCATTCGGTCGAATTTCCCGCGCCGAGACAGACGACGATATCGCCCGGCCGCGCCAACTTTTTGATCGCGGGCACAAGAAGGCTCGGATCGTCGACAGCTTCTGCCGGACGACCGCCGAGCGTTCTGATCCGCTCCGCGAGCGTACGATTATCGATGCCGTCAATCGGACTTTCGCCCGCCGTATAAAGCGGCGCAACGACGACGCTGTCGGCATCCTTGAAGCACTGGGCGAATTCGTCGAATAGGTCGCGCACGCGCGTATATCGATGCGGCTCGACGACGGCGATCACGCGGCCCTTGCTGCCACCGCGCGCGGCCGCGAGCACCGCCGAGATTTCCGCCGGATGGTGCCCGTAGTCGTCGTAAATTCCGACGCCGTTCCATTCTCCGGCGAATTGAAAGCGCCGTTTGACGCCGGAAAACATCGCCATCGCCGCTTTGATCTTCGCGTCCGGCAAACCCGCATCCGTCGCGACCGCGATAGCGGCAAGCGCATTGAGCGCGTTGTGCGAGCCCGGGATCGGCACCGACCAGCCTTCGAGGCGTCTCGCGCCGCCCTTCACGTGCGCCGCGAGGCTCGCGTCGAAAGTCGTCGCGTTGCCGGAAATGCTGACGGACTCGAGAACGAGGTCGGCGTCCTTGCTTTGCCCGTATGTCAAAAGTCGGCGCCCGTCCGCTCTGAGGTTCAGCCGCTCGATCATATCCCTGACGACCGGATGATCGATGCAGGCAACCGCCAAACCGAAGAACGGAATATTCCGCAGGAAGGCTTCGTATTCGCGGTGCATCGCCTCGACCGAGCCGAAGTAATCGAGATGCTCCGGATCGATATTCGTGACGACGCCGATTTCCGTCGGCAGCCGGGTGAACGTGCCGTCGCTTTCATCCGCCTCGACGATCATCCACTTGCCGTGGCCGAGCCGGGCGTTGGACCCCCACGAGTTGATGATGCCGCCGGTGATGACGGTCGGCTCTTCGCCCGCTTCCGTGAAAATATGCGAGAGGAGCGACGTCGTCGTCGTTTTGCCGTGGGTGCCGGTGACCGAGATCGTCGAATAGAGCCGCATCAGCTCCGCCAGCATCTCGGCGCGGCGGATGATCGTCAGGCCCTTCTGACGCGCGGCGACCAGTTCCGGGTTGAGCGGCTTCACTGCCGTCGAAATGACGACGTAGCGCGCGCCGATGAGGTTAACCGGATCGTGGCCGACGAAAACCCGGATGCCCTTGGCCCGGAGCCTTTTGACGTTGGCGCTTTCCTTCTGGTCCGAGCCTTGGACCGTATAGCCCTTGGCGACCAGAATTTCGGCGATGGCGCTCATGCCGATGCCGCCGATTCCGATGATGTGGAAAGGCCCGATGTCGCGCGGCATCTGCATGGATGGAAATTACCTCGATGAGTCTATGTCGAACGCCGGATCATGATCTTCAGGTGCTCTAACGCGCACGCCCGGCACCAGAATACTTCCGTTCCGCTAAAGCGAGAGTAAAGTCGGCCAAATTCCGGACGGCGTCCGGGCGTCCCGCGGTTTTAGCCGCGTTCGCCGCAGTCGCAAGGGCGGCCGGCGCCTGCAAAAGCTTTTCCAGCTCGTCCGCGATGCGTTCCGGCGACAGGTTTTTCTGCTCGAAGCACCAGGCACCCCCAGATTCGGCAAGCCGGCGGGCGTTGTTCAGCTGATCGTTGTCGAGCGCATGCGGCAACGGCACCAGGATAGAAGGCCGCCCGATAACGGTCAGTTCCGCGACCGTCGATGCGCCCGCCCTGCCGATGACGAGATGCGCCGCGGCCATCCGCGCCGGGAGATCGGCGAAGAACGGCGCGATCTCCGCGCTGATGCTCGCCTCGACGAACGCCTCTTTCACCCGATCCAGATCTTCTTCGCGCGCCTGCTGCACGACGCGCAGCCGCTTCCGGATGTGGTCGGGAAGCGCAAAAAGTGCGAGCGGCACAGTGTCGGAGAAGAAGCGCGCCCCCTGGCTGCCGCCAAAAATCAAAATGCGAATGACGCCGTCGCTCGTCGGCGCCTCGTAACGCCGCGCCGCCGCATCGATCACCGACTGGCGAACCGGATTTCCTGTCAGAACAGCTTTTTCGGCGAGGTTGCCTTCGAGGAACTTGGTTCGCTCGAACGATGTCGCGATTGCCGTTACGCGCTTGGCGAGCAGCTTGTTGGCGCGTCCGAGCACCGCGTTCTGCTCGTGAATCGCTGTTGGAATACCCCTGAGCCGCGCCGCGAGAAGCGGCGGAAATGTCGGATAACCGCCGAAGCCGATAATCGCCGAAGGCTTGACCGCACCGAGGACGGAAAATGCCGCCCGCGTTCCACGCGCGAGCGCGCTCGCAGTCTTGGCGATGTCGGACGGCGCCCGCGACGCCAAGGTCGCCGAAGGAACCTGATAGACCTGACGCGCCGGAAAACCGCTGCCGTAGCGATCGCCGCGCATGTCGGTCATCAGGTCGACGGCGATGCCGCGACGCTTGAGTTCTTCGGCAAGAGCAAATGCGGGAAAGAGATGTCCCCCCGTTCCCCCTGCGGCAAGCATGATCGATTGCACGCCGGTCATTCAGATCTCGCTCATGATTTCGGTGTTTGTCCCGCGATTTGTACTTCGTCGATTGCCGGAATCCATCGCGGCTTTTTGAGGCGCTGCGGATCGGGCCGCCGGCGCGACAGCGCCAAAAGCATCCCGGCCGTTATCGAAAGGGCCAGCATGGACGATCCGCCCGCCGAGATGAATGGCAGCGTCATGCCTTTTGGCGGCAAAAGGCCGATATTCACACCCATATTGATCAGCGATTGCAGCGCAAAGACAAGCGCCAAGCCCTGTATGGCCAGCCGGTCGGCCGCGTTCGGCTCTCCAGCCGCCCGCCGCATGGCCCTGATGGTTATGAACGCGAAGACACCAAGCAGCGCGACGCAGGCGATGGCCCCGTACTCTTCGCCGATCACGGCGAAGATATAATCGGTGTGGGCATCCGGAAGGATGGACTTGATCGTGCCTTCCCCCGGCCCCCGGCCAAACAACCCGCCCTCGGCGAAAGACTGTATCGCGCGCCCCGCTTGCGAACTCTCGAGCGGCGCCGAACCGAAATATTTCAGGAACCGCGATTGCACATGCGGAAAATATTCGTAGGCGAGCCACATGCCGCCGCTTCCCACGAGAACGAGAAGCCCCGCCCCGACCGCAGGCAGTCCCGCCAGCAGATAAAGAAGTCCGGCAGTCGAGCTGATCAAAACCGTCTGTCCGACATCGGGCTGGGCAACGAGAAGGCCCGCGAAAAAAGCCCACAGCGCCAGCCCGAACGGCAGCGCCGGCATATCGCTGCGAGATGACGCCTCGCCGAACAGCCACGCGAGGATGACGATGAAAGCCGGCTTCGCGAATTCGGACGGCTGCAGCGAGTAGCTGCCGAAGTTCAGCCACCGCTGCGCACCGTTGATTTCAGCGCCGGAAAAACGCACCGCGATCATGCCCGCAACGGCTGCGAGAAACAGTCCCGCTGCGAGACGCCTCACGCCGGCCGGCGAAAAAAACGAAATGACGATCATCAGAACCGTGCCGAGCCCCGCAAAGAAAATATGGCGCTCGACGAAGTAATACGCCGGCAACCCTTTCTTCGCCGCGACGGCAGGCGACGCCGCTGCCGACAACACGACCCCGATGACGACGAGAGAGACGAGCGCAATCAGCAGGCTGCGATCGATCGTGAACGACCATTCGGCGAGCAAACTGCGGTCTGCGCGCGAGAGCTTCATGGGGCCGCCCGCATCACGATCCCGGGAAGCGACGCGACAAGTCCCCGAAAGCTATCGCCGCGAACTTCGAAATTTCGAAATTGGTCGTAGCTTGCGCAAGCGGGCGAAAGCAGCACGACCGGTTCGGCGCCGTCGCTCAACTGAGCATCGTGCGAAGCCGCCCACACGGCTTCGTCGACCGTGCCGCTCCGCACGAAAGGAACCTTGCCTTGCAGCGTCTGGGCGAATTCGTCAGCCGCCTCGCCGATCAGGTAAGCCTTCGTAATTCGCTCGAAGTAGGGAGCGAGGCTTTCGACGCCGCCGGCCTTCGGCTTGCCGCCGAGTATCCAATAGACATCGCGCGGAAATGAAAGCAGCGCTTTCTCGGTCGAATCCGCGTTCGTCGCTTTGCTGTCGTTGACAAAGAGAACCTTGCCGATCCGGCCGATTTCTTCCATGCGGTGCGGCAGCCCCGGAAACGACGACAGCGCCCCCTGCCAATCGAGGTCCGTCGAATGGCCGAGCGCATTCAGGCACTCGCGCACGGCGGCAACAGCCGCGAGAGCGTTCTGTCCGTTATGCCGTCCGCGAAGCGTCGGAATGCCTTTGAGCGAACCAAGTTTGACAGCCAAGCCTTCGCGGTTGGCGCACACGATCGTATCGTCGAGCACGCTGTATCCGGGCGCGAGCGATTTCTCGGCACTGAAGGCGATGGCCGGTCCTGCAGGCACCCGCCGCCGCAGCATCGCCAATCCAAAGTCGTCGTCGATGCCGACGGCGGCGATATCGGCCCCGGCGACGATGCGTTCTTTGATGGCGGCGTAATCGTCGATCGTCCCATGCCGATCGAGATGATCCGCGGTCACGTTCAGCATCACGCCGATCGTCGGCGCGAGCGTCGGCGTCAGGTCGATTTGAAACGACGACATCTCGATGACGTGAAACCGGCGAGGCTCCGGCCCGTCGAGCGTGAGGATAGGCCGGCCGATGTTGCCGCCCATCTGCGCGTCGAGTCCCGCGTGCCGAAGGATGTGCGTGATGAGCGCCGTCGTCGTCGATTTGCCGTTGGTACCCGTGATCGCGATGAAGGGCGCACCCGGCGCGTGCAAGGCGCGCTCTCGCGCGAAAATCTCGATATCGCCGATGATCTCGACGGCGTTCTCGCGGGCCCTTTTGACTGTCCAGTGCGGCAGGGGATGCGTCAGCGGCACCCCGGGCGCCAGCACGAGCGCGGCGTAGCCCGCCCAGTCCGCCACGCTGAGATCGGTCAATGGGATATCGCGGGCAATCGCGGCCTCGCGCGCAGCCACGCCGTCGTCCCAGGCGGCCACGATGGCGCCGCCGTCACGGAGCGCTTCGGCGGCCGCAATCCCGGAAGCGCCAAGGCCGAATACGGCAACCGATTTGCCTTTGAAAGACGTCGCGCGAATCATGGGGCCAGACTCTACCGTATGTCGCGTCGTTTGGCGTCTAGCGCAGCTTCAGCGTCGAAAGACCGACGAGCGCAAGAATGACGGAAATGATCCAGAACCGGATGACGACCGTCGATTCCTTCCACCCCTTCTGTTCGTAATGGTGATGCAGCGGCGCCATCTTGAACACACGCTTTCCCGTCCATTTGAATGACAGCACCTGAATGACGACCGAGAGCGTCTCCAGCACGAACAACCCGCCGACGACCGCCAGAACGATCTCATGCTTGATCGCAACGGCGATGGCGCCGAGCGTGCCGCCGAGGGCCAGCGAGCCGGTATCGCCCATGAAAATCATCGCGGGCGGCGCATTGAACCACAGGAACCCAAGGCCCGCCCCGATGAGCGCTCCGCATATGACGGAAAGCTCGCCCGTGCCCGGCACGTGATGAATTTGCAGGTAGCCCGCGAACTTTGCGTTACCGGAAAGGTAGGCGATGACGCCGAACGTCGCCGCCGCGATCATCACTGGAACGATCGCCAAACCGTCGAGGCCGTCCGTCAGATTGACGGCGTTGCCGGCGCCCGCGATGACGAGCACGGCCATCAGCACGAAGAACGGCCCGAGGTTGATCACGAAGTCCTTGAAGAACGGGAACGTCAGATCTGTCTCGAGCCCTTTCGGGCTGAGCTTCATCAACGCGAACCCCGCGATCGCCGCCACAAGCAGCTCGAGAAGGAACCGCACGCGTCCCGAAAAGCCCGCCGTCGTCCGCTTCGTCACCTTCAGGAAATCGTCGTAGAAACCGATGGCGCCATACGAGAGCGCGACGAGAAGCACGACCCAGATATAGCCGTTGGAAAGCTGAGCCCAAAGCAGCGTCGACACCGTAACGCCCGCGAGGATCATCAGACCGCCCATCGTCGGCGTGCCGCGCTTCAGAAGGTGCGTCTGCGGCCCGTCGGTGCGAATGGGCTGGCCCTTGCCTTGCTTGAGGCGGAGAAGATCGATGATCGCCGGTCCGAACATCAGCACGAACAGAAGAGCGGTGAAGATCGCGCCGCCGGTCCGGAAGGTGATATAGCGGAATACGTTCAGCGCGCTGATCTGGTCGCTGAAACTGACGAGCGCATAGAGCATGCGGTGAAAACTTTCCCCTTGTGATCCGCGCCGGCTAGCCGGCGGGCCCGTCTTTTCCAAATTTCGTCTTGAGCGCCGCGACCACTGGGCCAAGGCGCGTCCCGTTGGATGCCTTGACCATCACGACATCTCCCGGACGAAGATTCTCGGCAAGCACGGTCCCGATTGACTGAGACGTCAAAGCGTATCCGCCTTTCTGGGCCGCCGGTAGGGCATCGTATAGGCCTTTCATATGCGGCCCGCACGCAAAGACCAGATCGACATCCGCCTCGTCAACTGCGCCTTTCAGGCCTGTATGAAGCGCGGCCGCCTCGCTGCCAAGCTCCAGCATGTCGCCCAGGACGGCAATACGCCGCGAATATTTGGCCCGCGGCACCCCCGCGAGCGTCGCCAAGGCAGCCTTCATCGAGGCCGGATTGGCGTTGTAGCTCTCATCGATCAGCAGCGCCTCCCCGACGCCGATATAAAGCGTGCTGCGCGCGCCGCGCCCACCCGGAGGCTCGAGATCTGCGAGCGCTTCTAAGGCCTTCCGCACATCGACGCCGATGGAATGAAGTGCCGCGGCAACAGCCAGCGCATTTTCCGCAATGTGCCGCCCCGGCATCGCGAGATGGACAGGAAAGCTGTTGCCGCCCGCCATGACCGTCATGTCGCTGCCGGTATCGGTCGCGACGAAATTCAATCCCTGTACGTCGGCGCCGGCATCGAACCCGAACGTGATCGGCCGCGCGCCGAGCCGCTCCGCAGTCGCCTTCAATCGGCCCGCATACGGGTTATCGAACTTGATGATCGCCGCGCCGCCCGGCGCCAGACCTTCGAAGATCTCTCCCTTGGCATCGGCGATAGCCTCGACGGAGGGAAAGTGTTCGAGGTGCACCGCCTCGACCGTCGTGATGATTGCGGCGTCGGGCCTGACCATCTTCGTCAGCGGCCGGATCTCGTCCGCGTGATTCATCCCGATCTCGAACACGCCGAATTTCGTCTCGCGCGGCATCCGCGCCAACGTCAGCGGCACGCCCCAATGATTGTTGTAGGATTTTTCGGACGCGTGCGTTGCACCGAGCCGCGACAGGCACGCCCGCAACATTTCCTTGGTGCCGGTTTTGCCCGCGCTTCCCGTCACGCCGACGATGCGGGCGTCAGACCCTAATCGCGCCCGCGCCGCAACGCCCAGCGCTTCAAGCCCGTGCAGCGTATCGGCGACGCGGAACAGCGCGCCGTCTCCCGGCTGACGCGAATAGGCTTCGCTTACGAGCGCCGCTGCGGCTCCTGCCTTGAACGCTGCTGAGACGAACTCATGCCCGTCCCGCTGATCTTTGAGCGCAACGAAAAGATCGCCGGGACGCAGCGTGCGCGTATCGATCGAGACGTCCGTGATCGGAGCGCCTGACCCGCCGTCGGCGTCGACGCCCAGCGCAGCACTCAATTCGGAAGAAGACCAGAGAGGTTGCATCAATTCGTCAACTCGCGAGTGCCCGCCGAATTTCATCGTGATCGGAAAACGGCACGATGCGATCGCCGATGATCTGGCCGGTTTCGTGACCCTTTCCGGCCACAAGCACGACATCCCCCGGCATCATCATTTTCATCGCCGCAGAAATGGCTTCCGCGCGGTCCCCGATTTCATGCGCCCCAACCGCGCCGGCAAGAATTTCTTTCCGGATCTGAGCCGGTTGTTCGCTGCGCGGATTGTCGTCCGTCACGATCGTGATATCGGCCCGATCGACGGAAATCCGCCCCATGATCGGGCGTTTACCCTTGTCCCGGTCGCCGCCGCAGCCGAACACGGAAATCAATCGGCCCGTCGCGAACGGCCGGCAACCGTCGAGCGCCGCCGCCAGCGCCTCGGGCTTGTGCGCGTAATCGACGATCGCAAGGCTGCCATTTCGCTCGCCGATGATCTCGAGACGGCCCGGGACGCCCTTGAGCCCTGAGAGCGCACTCAAGACAGCGCCCGTTTCTTCGCCGACGGCTATGGCGAGACCCGCCGCAACCAGCGCGTTCTCCACCTGATAGGCGCCAACGAGCCGCAAATCGACGGAATGCAATTTTCCACCTGCAACGACACCGACCACTTGCCGGAAGCCGTCGCGTTTGACGGATGCGCACTTCAGCGTATCGCCCAGCGCACCAACCGTCAGCACACGAAGACCGCGCGCATTGGCGGCCGCCATAACTTCCATCGCACACGCGCCGTCTGCGTTGATGACCGCAGGCTTGCCCGGCGGCAAAAGCTCCGTGAAAAGCCTGAGCTTCGCGTCGAGATAAGCTTCGACTGTCGGATGATAATCCATGTGGTCGCGGCCGAGGTTCGTGAACGCCGCCGCCGAAAGCTCCACGCCGTCGAGGCGGTGCTGATCGAGCCCGTGCGACGACGCTTCGAACGCAATATGCGTAACGCCTTCGTCGGCGAGCGCCGCAAGCGTCGCATGCAGCGTCACCGGATCGGGCGTCGTCAGCGACCCGTAGACCGCGCCGCCCGGCTTCACGATTCCAATCGTCCCGATCGACGCCGCGCTATGGCCGAGCGCTGTAAAAATTTGCCTTGTGAAATCCGCGACCGACGTCTTGCCGCTCGTGCCCGTCACGGCCACCGCACATGCGGGCTGCCTGCCGGAAAGTTTTGCGGCGATTTTCGCTAATGCGGCGCGCGGATTGTCGACTTCGATCAACGCGACGCCGGGCGGAACCGTCACACCTTTGTTTTTGCCGACGACGATTGCGGCCGCGCCCCGCGCAACGGCGTCGGAAACGAATGATGCACCATCGACCTTGGTGCCGGGAAGACCGGCAAAAATCGCGCCCGGCCCGACTGCGGCACTCGCCGCGGTGATGCCCGTAACCTGGATATCGGCCGCGCCCGGCGGCAATTCGATATCGGCTGGAAGCACATCGCTTAGCCGCATGACCCCGCTTTTCGCCCCTATGTTCGCCTGCCTATCATTCGGCCCGACGCTTGATACGAAGCCCCATCGAGGCCGTCAAATGCGGCCGAAATGCCTTTATTGATGAACGACAGTGAGCTGCGGCGCAACGCCGAGCTGAGCCGCGACACGAGCGATCAGCTCTCCTGTCACAGGTGCGGCGTTCGTTCCGCCCGTTCGGTTCCCTTTCGTGTCCGCAATGCCCTTGGGCTCGAACAACATCACGAACGTCAGATATTGCGGATCGTCCGTCGGAAACGCGCCGAGGAACGACGATATGACGGCATTGGACGTATAGCCGCCCTTGCCCGCGATATCGGCAGTACCCGTCTTGCCGCCGACCCTATAGCCCGGCACGTCTGCTTTGCTGCCGGTACCGTCCTTATCGATGACGTTGGCGCGCATGAGCTCCGCCATTTGGTGCGAAGTCGCGGCGGAGATCAGGGGTTTGCCGTCGGCCGTACCCGCGTCGAATTTTCTGAGAAATGTCGGGTGAACCGTTTTGCCGCCGTTGAAGATCGTGGCGGCCGCGGCCGCGAACTGCAGCGGCGCGACGGCGATGCCGTGCCCGAACGATGCCGTGATGGTCGTCACCCGGTTCCAGCGCTGAGGCACTTGCGGACTGGCGACCGCGCCTGCCTCCGTCTGCAACGGATCCAGAAGGCCGGCCTTTTGCAGGAATGCCCGAAACTTCTCGGGCCCTGCCTGCAACGCCAGCATTCCGGCGCCGACATTCGACGAGTGGGTGAAAACTTCCGTCACCGTCAGCGGGCGTCGGGAAGGATGCATGTCCGTCACCGTGAAACGTCCGGCTTCGAGCGGCTTCGTCACGTCGAGAACGGTATCGGGTTTCGCCAACCCCTCGTCGAGGGCCATGGCGAGCGTCAAAGCTTTGAACACCGAGCCAAGCTCGTAGGTGCCGCCCATCATGCGATCGACGCGCTTGTCGTTGAGTGTTTGGGCCGGCCAAGTGGGATCGACGCGCGGCAGCGAACTGCTCGCGAGAATTTCGCCCGTCTTGATATTGAGAATGACACCGGCAGCGCCTTCCGGATGATAGCGCCGCATGGCATCGTCAAGCTCGTCCTCGAGCGCGTGCTGAACCCCGATATCGAGCGAGAGGCGCACCGGTGGCCGGTTGGAAAGTACCGCCGAATGAACCGGATCGACGCCGACCTTGTCGTCGATATATTTTTCAATACCCGCAACGCCCCGGTTATCGACATCGACGTAACCGAGCGCATGACCGGCCATCTTGCCGCCGGGATACGCGCGTTTCAGCTCGTAGCGAAACGAGACACCGGGAAGTCCGAGATCGTGCACCCTCTGCGCGATGCCCGGCGACACGCCCCGGCGCACCCAGACGAAGCGGCGGGACTTATCCGAAAGCGCGCGCAGCAATTCGGTCGCGTTGAGATCGGGAAGCACCGTCGAAAGCTTTTCGACGACCTCGTCTCGATCCAAGACGACACCCGGATCGGCAAAGATCGAGGGCGCTTCGAGGTCCGTCGCGAGCAACCGACCATTGCGATCGACGATATCGGGACGGCTGAAGCTCGTCGCCGCTACCGGTTCGGAAATCGCGAGCGCGATATCCGTATGCCGCCCGACCGCCAAAACGAGAAGCTGCCCGACGACGACCATGAAGGCCGAAAACAAACTTCCATAGACGGCCGCCTCCGCGCGACGGCGCGGAGCGCCCGACGCGGCTTCACCGTGACCGAGAGGCGCGCGCGCCCGCGCACCCGCGCCACTGACCATGTGCGCCGCCGCACCCCTGATCAGAACATCGTCGCGATCAACGGCCATCGGCGCTGCCCCGGCGCTCGTTAAGTTCCCGCTCGTTAAGTTCCGATACTTCACGTCCGTGTGCGAACTGCTCGGGCTTCGGCGGTCCAAGACCAAGCCGGCGAGACAAATCATCGATCCTGTCGGGGCGCGCGAGTGTGCCGCGTTCGGCCTTAAGCACGGCGATGTCGCTGCGTGCACGATCGGCCAAGCGCTCTTTCGCCTGCAGCTCGGCTTCGAGGCGGCGCGTATCGTAATTCAATGCGTAAAGAAGCAGCGCGCTTGCGACTGCAAAAAAGAAGGCGGCAACATTCAAGAGACGCATTTTGATACAATTCCCGTTCAGCTTGTATCCAAGCTCAGCATTAGCGGTGTTGAGGGACCCCCATTGCGTCTAAATCCAACGGCCAAACTGCAGCGTCCGTGCGGGTTGCCGCCCGCAAACGTGCTGACCGCGAACGAGGGTTCACTTCCAATTCACCTTTAGAAGGTGTTAACGGGCGGGAGTTAACAATTCGGAAACTCGGCTCGCGGGATTTTATCGATTCCGGTGGCAAGTGCCGGGAACCGCCCGGCGTCTTCCCGCTCCGCTCGACAAGGAATTTTTTGACGATCCTGTCTTCCAGGCTGTGAAAACTGACGACGACGAGGCGTCCGCCGGGCTTCAATAAGCGCTCGGCCGCCGATAGCGCGTTGGCAAGTTCGCCAAGCTCGTCGTTGACGAAAATCCTCAAGCCTTGAAATGTCCGCGTCGCCGGGTGCCGCCCGTCGACCTTCCGTCCATGAAACACATGCAGGACGATATCGGCGAGTTCCCGTGTCCGCGTGAGTTTCGCCTCGTCCCGCTTCTTGACGATGGCGCGCGCGATTGCGCGCGAGCGACGCTCTTCGCCGAACGTGTAGATGACGTTGGCGATCTCTTCTTCTTCCGCCGTGTTGAGGAAATCTGCAGCACTCATTCCGGACGACGACATCCGCATGTCGAGCGGCCCGTCGGATTGGAATGAAAACCCGCGCTCGGCGTCATCGAGTTGCATCGACGAAACGCCGATGTCGAGAACGACACCGTCGACCTGCGCGCCGGACAGGTGCTCGTGGACGGCGTCTTCCATCTGGCTGAACGGAGATTCCACGACCATGAGCCGGCCGCCCGCTTCTTCCACCAAACCAGTGGCATTGGCGATGGCCGTCGGATCGCGATCGAGAGCAAGCACACGGCAGTTTGCAGCACCCAGGATGGCACGCGTATAGCCGCCCGCGCCAAATGTCCCGTCGACGTAGATCTCGCCATCCTTCGGCGCGAGCGTCTCGAGAACTTCAGAGACGAGCACGGGAATATGGCGCGGAGGCTTTCCAGCTGGCCCCTGCGAGGCTCCCTCTGCCCCGCCACCGCGCGTCATTCCCGTGCCCCCTCGTCGCCGCCGTCACCAGACGGGCGGCTCCCCGCTGCAAAAAGTTTTCGCGTTACCTGGACTTTGCTTCGTGCTTCGGCCCGGCGCTCTTCGAAGCGCTTGGGCTCCCACATCTGGAACTTTTCACCAAGGCCGACAAACGAGACGGCGGCGTCCAAGTTGGCGTGGGCGCGAAGGTTTTCAGGAAGGACGATGCGGCCGTCGCCATCGATCGAGAGAACCTGGACGTCGCCGTAGAGTGCGACAGACAGTTCATCGCGCTCATCCGAATAGTCCGGCAGGCCCGCGAGAAGCCCGTCGATTTTCTTTGCAAGTCTTTCGCCGCCTGCATCGAGTGCAACAGCATCGAGCGAGGGGTAGCAGTAGAGACCGCCCGCGATACCGCCGGCGTAACCGTCGCGCTCGAGAACGGCGCGAAACGAGGCTGGAATAGAGACCCTGCCTTTGGCGTCGATCTTGTTTGTGAATGTCGAGACAAAGCGGTCCATCCCTCAGCTACGAATTTCGTCCTCCACTCAGGTACCTGGTTACGCTTCAGTCCGTTCAGTCCGTCCCGGCGGCCGGCTCCCCGAAGGGGAGTCGCCGGGACCAATTGAAAACTCCCGGCGCGCGAACCGCGCTTCACCCGAAACAATCAAGAACTTCCGTTTCGGGCGGCCGGCGCGCGGAACGCGTGTCGCCTGAAACAACCAAGAAAGGGGCCGTGGCGGTCGCTCGTTTTGGGCCCTCTACCAAATCGGCGCCCAGCCACGGTGTCCTGCCCGGTGCGGACGGGCCTTCATGGGATCGCATGGGATTTGATGGTCGTCAACGGATTATTAAGGATATTTGGTGGTGCGAAGCGGAATTGCACCAACCATCCACAATAAAGCGCCTTCATACATAAAGCAGAGATTGAGATAAATTGCATAATACAATGAAAATTATAGCATTTTTTGAATATAGATAGCGGTAACGCAGACCTGATTTGAAGCCTTCGGATAACGGCGCATCCTCTGTTCAGCAGGCGACGGGGGCGCCCACATCCGGCGCCGTGGATGATTGATCCCTCAATCGGTCACTTGGCGCCCCAAACTCAGCAGGTGCCGCTATGGCGAATTCCATTCCTCGATCTGGAGCCGCACATTCCCATTCCTACCCGGGCCTGAAACTGCGATGGCCAGCGTCCGTCCTTTGGCGCGACACCGACCCGGCGATCCGGAAGATAACGACAGCCGACGTTTGGAACTCTCTCCTCGAAGGCCTCGAGGACTTCCGCGCGATGCCGACGCACGTCTTCTTTGCGTTCTTCATCTATCCGATCGTGGGCATCATCCTTGGCCGCATCCTCTTCGGATACGGGTTGCTGTCGCTCATCTACCCGATGGCGGCAGGCTTCGCCCTGCTCGGCCCGTTCGTCGCGATTGGACTTTACGAACTGAGCCGAAGGCGTGAGGAAGGGCTTCAGCCGAATGCGACCCAGGCGCTGGAGGTCGTACACCGTCCCGGAATGGGCGGGATCTTGATCCTGGGCTTCGTTTTGGCGGTGCTCTTCGTCGCTTGGCTCTACGCGGCGAACCTGATGTACACGCAAATAATGGGCAGTGAGCCGGCGTCCGTTTCCGACTTCGTCCATGAGGTGACAGGCACAGCGAAAGGCACCGACCTTATCGTCTACGGCAACCTCGTCGGCCTGATGTTTGCGCTCGTCGTCCTCGTGATCAGCGTCGTGTCGTTCCCGATGCTCGTCGATCGCAACGTAAGCGTCGGCACCGCCGTTCGAACATCGGTTCGCGCATCCGTCGAAAATCCAGGGCCGGTCGCGCTATGGGGATTGATCGTGGCGCTTGGATTATTGCTCGGCGCAATACCGCTGCTCGTCGGATTGGCGATCACTCTGCCGATCCTCGGCCATGCGACGTGGCATCTCTACCGGAGGCTCGTCGTCGCCCCGGAGCGCATCCCGATCAATGACGCCGATGAAGAAATACCAGCCGGCCTGTAAGCCGGGTTCTGTCTGGAGGTTGCCCTCCGCGACGGCCATTCATCTGGGACGCCTGTCGCCAGGCGCCTCGTGCAATCAACCCGGGTGGGTAGCGTGAAGAACGCGCCTTGCGTCTGCGGTTTCCCGCTCCGCGCGCCCACCCCTATTTGATCTTGCTCCCGGTGGGGTTTGCCCTGCCGCTGCTGTTACCAGAAGCGCGGTGCGCTCTTACCGCACCTTTTCACCCTTACCACCGGACTTGGCCCGAAGGCGGTCCGGCTTGGCGGTATGTTTTCTGTGGCACTTTCCCTGGGGTCGCCCCCGGCGGCCGTTAGCCGCCACCGTGTTCCTCATGGAGCCCGGACTTTCCTCTGCCGGAAGTGTTTGCTCGCGAGCCTTTAGAGCCCGCTTCGCCACAACGAAGTCCGACAGCGACCGTCCAGCCGGCTGGTGCGAGAGATAAGCGACCTGTGAGCCAAAACGTCAAGGGCCTGAGCACGCCGTTTACCGTCATCTTCGGCCGAATGAGGGGAGCGAATAAAGGACGGAGATCCAGCGTAAGACTTGTCCAAGACACGATATTGAGCCTCCGGCAGCTTTACGCTGGATCCCCGAACACGCTCGCAATGCTCACGCCTTCGAGGATGACGGAATTGGACAAACCACGGCTGGCTCAACAAGCCCGCCCCGGCGGCCGGCTCCCCGCAGGGGAGCGCCGGGTCAATTACGGAGAGTCGCCGGGGCCAATCAAAGAGCCAAGCTCGCGCGCATGTTGTGCGAGCGGTCGTGAACGGCACGTTCCAGGCGATTGCCCGCGGCTTTCGCCGTCAGAATTTGCTGGACGCGTTCCGCGATCTGTACCGCCGCCTCGGCGGGCGGTAGGCCGCCCGAATAAATGTTCGAGATCACCGTGTATTCGTAGCGAACATCCGGATTGCCGCTGAACTGTGCCGCGGCCTTCTTAGAGTCGTCGTCCAGCCGATAGGCGATGTAGGCCGACATGCTGCGCGATGCCAACGCATCCCCGCCCGGCCGCTCGCCGATGAGATTGATGACGAGCTTCGGCTGCAGCGCATCGCCCAGCGCTTCGGCGAGCTTCACCCGGCCATAGGGCGCGAGGATCGGCTTGCCCGCCGTGATCTGCTGTTGGCTGAGCCTTTCGAGCAGCCTCGGAAGAAGATCCGGAATGTTGTGATGCACCGCCTCCGCCGAGAGACCATCCGAAACGATGATCTGCACGTCGGCTCTTTCAGGCTTCAATTCCGCAATCATCTCGTCCGCCGGCTTCGCACCGCGATCCGGATGGCTGAGATGCGCTTCCTTGCTCGCCGCCGATGTCGCGACACGCCGAAAATCGATTGTCCCCATTCGCTCCGGCGTGACTTCAGCATAGATAGCTTCGCGCGCGGCAGCGAGGTTCGCCTTGATGGCCCGGGATACCTGCTCCGTTGGCCGCGGCCCCGCACTTTCGAAGCCGTAAGCTGCGGGAAGATTCTTGCGCAGCCGCTCGAACTCTTCGTCCGAGCAGAAGATTTTCGGGTTGCCCCAGTTCGGGCCGCGCTCGACTTCCCCATCTTCGTCCCGCGCAAAAATTCCGCGCTCGATCGCCCACTCGAGAAATTCCGGCGCAGGCGAAAGCCCGTGAACCTCGCGCATCGTCTGATCGTCATGCCCGCACGTATCGAAATACGCGAGCATCCGGTCGATCGAAAGATAGACGTCCATGAAATAGTTGGCGCCCGCCGCCGTCAGCAACTCGGCGGCAATCTGCTGGCCTTCCATCGTGATCTCGGAATGCAGTGTATAGCAGGGCGCCATCCCCATCGGCAGGCCGAGCAGCTTGCCCATGAAATGATCCTGCAGGTTCGACACGATCATTTCGAAATTCGAGCGATGCGTTTCGGGTCCGATGAACCCAGTAACGTTGTTGACCATGAACGGATCGTAGCGCCGGGCGAGCCCATAGCAGAGCGCTTCCGTCGTCGTCATATCGATGCCGTTGTGCTTGCCATAGGTCAGCTCGCTGCCCTGACCCGTCTCGAAATACATGAACTGCGCCGCTTCGCTGGCCAGCGGTCCATGCTTCGCCATCGTCGCATATGCTTGGTCGAGCACGTCGGCCGTGACGTCGAACTCTTCGATCAGCGTCCGGTCGGTGCCGGCGAGCGATTGAAACATGATCTCGACAGGCGCGCCGCTTTCGAGGCAGGCGAGCTGCGTTTTGACGTGCGACAGCACGCAAATCTGCGTCGGCGCGCCGGTCTCCCGGCGCAGCTTGTCCAGATGTTTGAGCGTCTTGGTGATGTTCTCGACCGTATCGATCGCCGGATTGAGACCGAGCAGCGCGTCGCCCGACCCCATCGAGAGCCCGGTATAGATCAACGCCGACATCGCATCGAGATCGTCGGTCGGATGGTTGGGTTGCAGCCGCGACGACAGCGTGCCGGGAGCGCCGACGAGCGTGCGCGCCTTCCCGGACCGCTTGAGCTTCTTCGCGGCATAGACGAGCTCGTGCACGTCCATGAGCTTGGCGACTGCTGCCGCCATCACGCCCGTAAGCGCGCCGCCGATGCGCTTGGCTTCCGAGCTCTTCGCCCTGAGCAGAAGATTTTTGATTTCGCCGAGCGTCTTCGATGCGATCTCTGCGAACGTATCGCGATCGATGCCGTAATTGATCCGCATCACCGAATCGACACGGCCCTGATCGTCCGTCAGCGGGCGGTCGTAAAGGTGTTGAAGCGTCAAACCCGAGAGAAGCGACCGCGCCGCCTCGCGCTCGACATCGTCCTTCGCAGCGAGACCGCAATTGCGATCCCCCGCCTTGTCGAAATCGGCAGCGCCAAGCAGCGCTTTCAATCCGTGAAAACGGTATCGCCGGTCGAACAGGTCAATTTCGTAGAACTCATCCGCGCGAGGTTCCGGAACCTCGATTTGCCGCCACGGCTGAAGGTCGACCATGCGCACCGCCCTCGTTGCTCACGCGGCCGATGGATACTGCCCGTGAAGCGCCAAGTTACGCGTCAACAGGCTCGCGGCCGACGGAGATCAACATAAACGAAGTTCGTGGCGCGCAAGTCAAGTTCCTATTAATCAAACCAATCGGAACCACGACCGTCGCGTGCGGCCGGCTCCCCACCGGGGAGTCGCACGCGACCACCAAAACGCTACCGGAGTTGAGCGGCCCGGTGCGAAACTTCTGCCTGAGTCACCTCGCCTGCCTGGACGAGCGCATTGATGCAGCGCGGAGATAGCTTCTCACCGGCTGCGCGCATGCACTGGCGAGTTTCGGGACTGTCTGACGCGAACTTGCTGCAGAGCGCATAGTAGTCGCGCGAGCAGGCGAGCTTCACGCGAAGACTGACTGCATTCGCCGCCGAAGCCCAAACGATGGGCAATGCGGTCGCAATCGTAAGCGCAATCAAAGCAACCGAACGCTGACTGAACACCTTGGCGTGAATCTGCGCGGACATGTCGGCCCCCCGGTCATCTAATGTGACGTTAATAGATTGAGAATAAACGGTTTAACAACCGTTAAAAGCCGTATCCATTTGCCGGATTGGCGCATAAGTCAGTTTCGCGTCAGCCACGCGGGAATTCTCGGGGCGGCTTATCTGAGCGCACGGTCGAGATTGATCGCCCTATCGAGACCCTTGACTTCGGTGACCCCGATTGCGCCGACGAAGTTCGCACCGTCGAGATCAGCACCGGTGAAGTCCACGCCGGAAATGTCCGCGCCCGCGAAGTCCGCGCGCGAGAGATCGGCATCCCTGAAGTTGACGCCCTTGAGATCAGCGCCCGTGAACTTGGCGAACCACATTACCGTGCGCTCCATATTGGCATCGCGCAACCGCGCGCCGGAGAAATCGCAGTACTTCAAAATGTTGCCGTAGGCCGTTGCGAGCGTACCTCCGCCGGGCCGTCCCTCGAGCGGATAAAAATTCGCCCTCGACAGATCCGCCCCCCTGAAGTCGGACCCGGAGAGTTCGGCCTGCACGTGCACTTCCGTCAAATTCGCCCCAGCGAAGCGCGGCGCATCGAGAACGTTGTTGGAGAGATCCGCATAGATCGTCGGGCGAAGGATCGTCGCGCCGGTCAGATTGGCGCCGGAAAGATCAGCGCGCATCAGAACCGAACGGTCAAGCCGCGTATGGGAGAGGTCGGCGCCCTTGAGATTGGCGCCGGTAAAATCTGCCCCGTAGAAATCCGAGTGTGCGAGGTTCGCGGCTTTGAAATTGAGCTCGGAAAGATCGAGATAGACGAGATTCTTCCCCGAAAAATCGGGCTTCGCGCCGGGTTTCGCCTGAAACAGCGCGGTCGTAATGGTGCGGGCGTTCATCTCCGCGTTCTTCAGCACCGGACCGATGGACTGATCCGCAACCGCAAAACCGGCGCTGCACATCAAGATCGACAACCCCAGACCGGCCAACCTGCGGATCATGCTTGAACTTTCAAACGGACCTTTTGCAGGTTGATCATGCATGAGTCCGGATCCCCCAGGGATATCATTTTCGTCGCGCTGCAAGGCGAAATCGTCGCGTCATCGCACGATGATGCTACGTTATCTCGTTCACGTTGGATCAGGACGCCGGCTTCCGGCATGGCGCAAAGAGATCGAGTGACGGATCGTAAACGCGGGTCGCCACACCCATGATCCCGAGGCTCGAATGAAAAATATTGTCGTGCCCGACGCGGCCAGCGCTACGGCTGACCATGCATCCTTGATCGAGACCGCGAGCTTCCTTCATCTCCGGCGAAAGCCAGACGACCATCGGCACGTGAATTTGCGCTTCAGGTGCGATCACGTACGGCATGCCGTGAAGATACATGCCGTTCTCGCCGAGGCTCTCACCGTGATCGGACACATAGATCATGCCCGCATCGACGCCGTGACTCGCCGCCCCTTTCAGCGTTTCGATGAGACGCGTCAGAACGTGGTCGGTATAGGCGATCGAGTTGTCGTAGGCGTTGACGATGTCCTGAAGTTCGCAGCGGCTGAACTGCGAGTCCTTGCACGCCGGCTTGAACGTCTCGAACTTTTCCGGATAGCGCTTCCAGTAGGCCGGACCGTGGCTGCCCATCATGTGCAGAACGATCACCGTATCGCGCTCTAGCTTGGCGATACGCGCATCGAGGCCATCGACGAGAATATCGTCGAAGTTCTCGGTGCTCGCATAGAACGTCGGAACTTTGTGACCGGTCAGCGTCTCCGTCGGAATGCGCGCGCACACGCCCTTGCATCCAGATTGATTTTCTCGCCAGACGACGTCGAGGCCCGCGCGCTTGAAGATGTCGAGAAGATTTTCGCGCGCGTCCGCCTTGGCGTTCGTGAAGCCATCGCGGCCAAGCCCCGAAAAAATGCACGGCACCGACTGCGCCGTATCCGTGCCGCACGAGTAGGCCTGGCTGTAGTTGATGAGATCTCCGACCTTGGAAAGCCCGGGGGTTGTCGGCGCGGAATATCCATTGAGCGAAAAATGATCGGCGCGCGCCGTTTCGCCGACCACAATGACGAACAGCGATTTGCGAGAACCACCGGAAACGCTTTGATGGGCATCCTCACCGTAGGAAGCGACGGTCTTGGCCCGCTTGCGCTTCTCCTGCCGCCAATAGCTTTGCAGCGCCGAAACGATATTGACGGGCGTCAGCGTCATCTTGAGTTCGCGATGGTCGCGGCCGAGCGAGATGAAATTGCCCCATGCGGGCAGCATCACGGCGACGAGAAGAAAAAGCGAAACAGCGGCCGCCTTGAGCTTGCCCGCCGTCTCCTCGCGATACGATTGCTTCGTCCATGGCACGAGCCAGAAGAGAACAGCGGGCGCCAGTCCGAGCAGAACGATATACGCAACGAGCTTGAGAGTGATGAGATCGTTCGCCTCGCGCGTGTCGGTCTCGAAAACATTGCGAACCATATGCACATCGATGACGATGCCGTATTCGCCCATGAAGTATGCGGCGGCGGCCATCACCGGCAGCAGGATCAGCAAGAGGATGCGCAGCAGTGGTTTAGCCGACACCGCCAGCAAAACGAGATACGCGACAAGCACTGTGGACGTTACGACCGCCCCGGCGAACAGCCAATCGCCGAGATCGGACGGCGCGACCACACCGGCAAATTTGCGCCAGAAGGGCTGATTGAGAACCAGCGCCACGTAGATCGCAACGATAAGCGCCAGGAACTCTGGCCGCCGCGGTTTGAACAAGGTTGAGCCTGTTTCGGTATTGCTTGGGTTTTCCGCGCCCCCTGCGGAATGCGCCCGAACTCAGCAGGCGCACGATCTCGCATCAACATCAGCGGCCAGCGTCCGTCAAGCGGCGGTGCGCTTACCGGAGGCTCCGATCAGCCGCTCCAACGTGACTTCCGTTGACCGGTCGAGCCGACCGTCGACACGGCGCGGACGAAAATGCAACTGGAACGCCTTGAGGACTTTCTCCGTAGCCGTATCGAGCGTGCCCGTCGGCTTGACATCGTAACCGTAGGACGCAAGGAGCTCCTGCGTGCGCGCAATCCGCGAACCGGAGTCCCCGAGCCCGAGGCCGGGATCGTCCGCGCGAACGGGTGACGGACGCACCCAGAGTCCAAGCCCCTCTTTCGCCAGAAGCAGCCAGTCGAACTTTTCGCCGGGATCGATCTTTCGGCCCGGAGCCACATCCGAATGCGCAAGAACATTATCCGGCGCGATGCGATGGCGGCGCACGATATCTTTCGACAGCGCCACGACGGCCGCCATCTGGTCAGGCGGAAAATCCGGGTAACCGTTCTGATGACCGGGATTATGAATCTCGATGCCGATCGAATGCGAGTTGATGTCGGTCTCGCCGCGCCAGTACGAGACGCCCGCGTGCCACGCGCGCTGCTCTTCCGGCACGAGTTGCGTGATGCGCCCTGCTTCGTCGACGACGTAGTGGCACGACACGCCGCTTTCAGCGCGCCCGAGCCAGTCGATCGCCTTGGCCGCTGTAGACATCCCCGTGTAGTGCAGAATGAGCAGCGACGGCTTCACGCCGCCGCGCCGTGCCTCGCGGTTCTCGGCCGGATGAATGTCGTGCGAAAGCGGGGTGTCGGACGGAAAGCTCACGTCGCCGATTCCAGCGCTCTCTCGACGCGTTGTCCACGCTCTTCCAGTATCGCCTCGTATGCCGTGGTGATCGCCTGAAGCCGGCGCTCTGCACCCGCGAGGAATTCAGGCGGAACGCCCTTTGAGACGAGCGCGTCGGGATGATGACCTTTGACGAGCTCGCGATAGCGCGCCTTGATCTCCTTGTCGGAGGCCGTCGGCGAGATATGCAGGACTTCGTATGGACCATCGGCATCGACGACGAACCCGCGCCTGACGCAGCGGAACTCGCCCGCCGTCAATCCGAAGATCTCGGCTACGTGGGCGAGATAGCGATCCTCGGCGGGATGCAGGACGCCATCCGCACTCGCAATATGAAAGAGGCATTCGAGGACGGATATCTTGAGGTCCGGCTGCCCGTCGAGAATACGGGCGATCTGCGCGGCATACGTCTCGTAACCGGCGACGTCCTGGCTCGCCAGCTCGTAGAGCTTGCGAACATGCGCGCATTCGCTATCGGGAACCTGGAACTGCCGCTTGAAAGCTTCAGCCTCGATCGGCAATGAAACGCCGTCGGCTTTGCTCATCTTGGCTGCAAGGGCGACGACCGCAATCGTGAAGGCGACGCGCGACTGAGCCGGAGCATGACCGCCCTCCAGGCCGAACGCCCCTTTGACGTTCTCGAGCGCGGAGCGCAGTCCTCCGCCATACGCCGCAACGGCGTTCTTTAGAAATTGCCAGGGCATCGATGGTCCGTGGGTATGTTCGCCTCAAACGTGACAGCCCGCCGCGGCTGTCACGGCGAAGCATAAACGACGCACGTCGGTAAGACCCCTAAAATAACGGCAACATAGGCGGAAAAAGGCGAATTCCCGGTATGCAACCGATGAACGGGGAACAGCAAAACGCTACGAAGCAGACGATTCGCCGCTTTTCCGGGCCTGCAGAAAAGCCTGGAATGCCGAAGCATCTGCGGCGCGTCGCAACCCGTCGAGATAAGACCGGAATTCCTCGGCCTCCTTCTCGAGTCGCGTAATCGTCGCCCGCCGATAGTCCTCGAACGCTGAATTTTCGGTATCGCGGCGCGGATAGGATTCGCGACCAGGTCCGCAGCGATTGCGCGCAAATCCGCAGCGAGCCTTTAGGAACATGGCGGCGGCCATAACGACGAGCGCAACCGCCACAATGTGCAAGAACGCCAATGGGTGAAAGAAATGATGAAACATCAAGTCACTCCGTACGGCTAACATTTCCCGATAAAAAACGGGGCTGCTCGAAAGCAGCCCCGCTCAATTCCGTAGCAATCAGGCCGTCGCGCCCTCGTTCGGAGCCGGACGCTCGCGGCGTTCGGACATGAACTGATCGAACTCGGATTTGTCCTTCGCTTGCCGCAGCCGTTCGAGGAACGCGCGGAATTCCCGCTCTTCCTCCTCGAGACGCTTCAAGGTCGCCTCGCGATAGTCGTCGAACGCCTTGTTGCCGCTCGAAGCAGCGCCTCGGCCGAAATTCCGCATTTCATCTTCGACGCGTGACCGCGCCCTCTCAAAACGATCGGCGAACTTGCTTTCCCACCGTCCGCGACCGCGACCTTGGTGCCATCCGCAATTCATGCGTCCACTCCAGAGCATATAGGCCAGGATAGCGAGCCCAGCCGGCCAGAAAACGATGAAACCCAAGACCATCGAGGCAATCCACGCGGGCCTGCCATAATCATCGAGCGTCTGAACCACTTGCGTCATCGCCACCCTCTCCTTGTTAGGATGTAAATGTATTTTACATTCACATAAGTGGGTCGGCAAGAGGGGAGTTCAAGGGCGTGCTGAAGGTTTTTCGTGGGATGGCCGACACCCACCGGTCGAAGAGCTCGCTGAAGCAGGCATCCACGAGACAGAATCGAAGCCCCGCAATATGCTCGCGAGAGGGAAATTCACAGCGGTGTCTCTAATGCTAAGAAGCGATTGGCGTCGATACGATCAGATTATGATCGCGCTTGGCATCGCAGTAGTGGGCTGCTTTTTGCTGTTTGCAACATGGGAGCTATCCGCAACCAATCGATTTTACACTCATGAGACCGATCAAGCCGCTGACGACTATCATGATCGTTCCCAAGAACGCATACGCGACACCTGCACTAATCGGGAGATCGCGCCCTTTTCGGTATGCGTAAGCGAAATATTGAAGTCCACCCAAGAAGCGCAAACCGCCCAATACGATCTGTCCGCCCAAAATCGCATGGCGCTCTGGGCGCAATGGTCGTTCTTCATCTCCGTATTCTCTCTGGGCATCACGGGCGTTGGCATATACTTCGTTTGGAAGACGTTGGACGCCAACATCGAGGCGGTCAAAACTGCGAATCGAGCCATTGAAAGCGACCGAGAAATCGGTGAAGCGCAGATGCGCGCTTATATAACAGTAATGTCCGGATTTACCGCCAAGCCTGCCCCGGGCGAAAACAAGATCGTTGTTTACCTTCGAATGACGAATAGTGGTCAAAGCCCAGCCTTCAATCTTCAAATCGAAAACAAAGTCATTGTTGTCAACCAGCCTTTAGCGCTGCTCCCACCATTCGAACCGATGGATGAAGTAATCGACGCCATCCCAAACGGGGAGTTTAGGGATACCGTAGTGCCGATAGAGGTACCGGATTTCTTCAGAAGAATGGCGGCCGGAGAGGTCGTCACTTACTGCTATGGGGTGATTAAATATCGCGACGTCTTCAAGGCTCAGCGGAGTACAAGGTACAGGCTTGTCTGCCGTTACCATCCAGAAATGGGGGGCTTTTTGTTCGGTCCCGATGGGGACGGAATTCAAATGACCTAACGGAATTGCCTGCAAAAAATTACTTCAGCCGGCTTCTTTTCCGTAACACTGAGAAATCCATTGGCATTCGCGGCCACCGCGCCAAGCCGTGAGCGTGGTGCGTTTGCTACGCGATGCCGGGTTTTTTCGATTGAGGGGACCAAATAGCCACCGTCACTTCGGCGACAGGGAGTTCGATTGGTAGGAAAAGCGAATCCTACCGCCCTCCCCTCATCCGTTTCATCAGCTCGATCGCAATCTCATTCTTGAATGCGTAGGGATCGACACTCACCCCCAGGATCGTCTGGCAATGCGGGCACGTATAGCATGCACCAGCGAACGCGTTCCCCGCAGCATTCGTGATATTTATCTGCTCTGATCGCACGCTCCCGACCATATTTTGACATTTGGGGCACTTGCCGGCCATCACCACCTCCGACCCATCTTCCGATATCGATTTCAAATCGAACGTTCGTGAGAGACGCTCGCAAGAACGTGTTCGTGCGATCGTAGAGTTCGAACGCCGGAAACCAGCCAAGCGTAGCAGCCAGCAGCCGGGCGCTACCACCCACTGCGAACAATGCGTCGCGAGTCGAATTCCCTGCGTTATTTGTATGCGGAATGTTGCGAGGCGGACAATCGGGTCGTCGTGCGACAACACGAATTCGTCGACAGGGTTCTTCCCGTCGGCCTCTGTGTCGCGTTGCTAGCCGCTCTTCGCCGGCCTTGCGCCAAGCCCGTCCAGATAAATGAGCACCGCCGCGTCCAGCAGATCCTCGGGGCTCATCGGAATGGGCCTGCGTGCTTCGTCACCGCGCGCGAAGAGCGACGCAATACCGTGCGCCTGCGCCCAGATATGGAGCGCCATCATCATGGCAGGCGGCCGCTTGGCTTCGGGCATGCCCGCAACGAGCGCTGAACAGGCGTCTTTCAACACGTTGAACGCCCGTTCGCCCGCCACATGCAGATCGGGAAACGCCTTGAACGACAGGCCGGATTCAAACATCGCCGAATACTGCGCAGGCTCGACCCGTGCGAAATCGAGATAGGCGCGACCCACCCGCTCGAAAGCTGTGAACGGATCGGGTGTGCCGCCGGCCCAAGCATGTTTCAGCTTCGCCTCGAACGCATCGAACGCGCGCCGCGCCACATCCGCCATCAACGCGTCACGGTCGCGATAATGCCGATAGGGCGCCGCAGGGCTCACACCGGCCGCACGGGCCGCCTCGGCGAACGTGAACCCCGACGGGCCCTTGAGCGCGATCAAATCGAGCGCAGCCTTCATCAAGGCTTCGCGCAAGTTGCCGTGATGATAGCCGCGCCGGCTTCCGGGAGGCGGTTCGTGATCCCAAGTCATGCGCGCTTCTAGCGGATTTGAATGCAGTCTGCACGCTCAGCCATCGGGCAAGCCGCCGATTACTTGCAGATATTCTTCAGCCCTGTAAGGCCATGGTGTGCAAGGTCGAGATGGAAATGGTCGCTGTGTAAGCTGTTGTAGTTGGGACCAAGAACCGTCATGAAATATTCGCAGGCCCCACCATGCACGCTGCGCAAGAACGCTTGCTCGCCTTCCGAGCCGCCCCATCCGCGCTGAACACTGATCGACCGGCCGTCCGCCAGAATGAAGCCACCGATATCGATGGCGTTGGCATAGGCGTGCTCCGAGATCGTCGCCCCATCGACGCTGTTCATCGCCCTGCACGAATAGGACGCGAGCACCGTTAGGCCGACGAGTTCCTGGCGAAATTGACGCCGCGCCGCCGGTTCGACGACGTCTCGCACCCAGCTATCGATCTGCGGGATCATCGGGCAGCGAAGCGATGCTGGCGGTCTCAATTCGACACGGCCGTTATCCGCGGCCGACATCTCGAACGGGCTTTCCGCGCCGCATACGCTCGGACCGCCCAGCGCCGACCGGGGACGAATGAATGCCGTTTGCCTGACCGCGCCCGACGCCAGGCAGGCCTTCTCTTCCGGCGAGCGCCATGGATCGTCCTTGACCACGAAATTTGGCCCCGTGGCGCAGCCCCATAGCAAGCCGAGCCCCGAGATCATCAGGACGGCGACAGGAGCAAATACGCTGAGACGAAAACGCGAGACCATGACGGGGTCAGTAGACGGCGTTAGGGTTAACGACGCGTTAAGACGTGGAGCGTCACGGATTATCGCTGCGTTTTCAGTCGGATTTGGGCCTCGGGCTTGTCGAACCGAAGGCGGAGTGCGGCAGACTCGCGGCGGTAGGCCATCGTGGCCGTCAAGCCGCAGATGGCCCCCTCGGGAAAAGTTATCCACATTCAATTAGGGACCGACATATCCCTGAAATCCTCCCGTCATTGAGCACGGCTATTTGGCAAAGCGCCCCCGGAGGTGCTGGGGCGGGCTCGAACTTGTACCGCGTGCGAGCCGGAATAGCCGTCCTCGCGTTCTTCAATCGGGCTTGTACCGCGTACCGATCAGAGACGCAGAGACGGATCAGCAAGCTCTCGGCGGGGCTATCGATTGAGCCTCGGTGCGGGCGTGGGCCTGGCCGACCTTGATCCCGGCGTCGCGATTATCCCCCGTGTCCGCCCGGACATCAGGTCGCCCAGGTCGCGTCGCTCCGCTTAAGTCGTACCGCCCTCGAAGAAAGCCAACGCCTCTGCTTTGAAACTTCGGTCACCGACGGCCCGGTTGTGATCCTTGCCCGGAATGGCATAGGCACGCGCACCCGGAATGAGCTTCGCGAGATCTTCTGCCGACCCGCCGATCACATCGGTATCGCCGACAGCGACGAGCACGGGAGCCGCAATTTCACCCGCCATCTCCGCCGAGATCGGCGCACGCGACGACCGGATGCACGCAGCAAGCGCTTTCAGATCGCTTTTCGTCTGTTCGGCAAATGCACGAAACGTTCGCGCCGCCGGATTTGTAACGTCGTCGATGCTCGGAGCTTCGAGCGCACGCGCAATCGGACCCGTCCCCGCCATGCCGCGCACCATGTTGATGCCGAGACCGCCGAAGACGACGCGCGCCACGCGGTCGGGATGCGCCAATGCCAGGAAGGCAGCGATCCGCGCGCCCATCGAGTAGCCGATCACATTCGCCCGCGCGACACCCACGTGATCGAGCAGCCGGCGGGCATCCTCCGCCATCAGCGGCGCCCCGTAGTCGACGAGTTCATAAAGCTTCTGGCTCTCGCCATGCCCGCGATTGTCGAACGCGATGACGCGGTAACCGGCCTTGGTGAGGAACGAGACCCATCCGGTATTCACCCAGTTCGTCGCGACATTGGATGCAAAGCCGTGGATGAGCAGAACCGGGAGCTTCCCGTCGTCGCCGCCGCCCGTATCGAGGTAGGCGATATCGACGCCGTCGCTGTCAAAGTGGTCCATGCCGCCCGCCGCCGTTCAACTACCGGAAGTTTTGGAGTTTTAATGTTTTTATGTCCCCTACCATCATCGATGCCACGAGGATATGGTGCGGCCAAACATCTCCTGTCGCAGAAGGGTGAAGCATGGCCGGGGCCGTAATCCCACACTTGGCAAACGATGCTGGCGCAGAGCGAATCTTCGTTGGCGTCAAAGAGTTCAATTGCATGGGCGCGCGCGCGCCGTTCGACCATCCGCATGTCTATCTCGACATGGGTCAGGACAATCAAGTTCTCTGCCCTTATTGCTCGACGCTCTACATCTTCGATCCGCGCCTGAAGGCCGATGAAAGCGATCCGAAGGGCAGCCTCGTAGCTGACGCTGCTTAACGCCATGAAGGCCGGCCGCGGTATCGCCTCGGACAAAGGCTGATGACAGCGGACCGGAGAAGCGCCGTAGTCGCCGGCGCAGGCATCGGCGGACTCGCCGCAGCAATTGCGCTCGCCCGGACCGGCATCGATGTCCGCGTTTGCGAGCGCCGTTCCGAATTCCCCGAAGAAGGCGCGGGCATCCAGATCGGGCCGAACGGCGCGCGGATTCTCCGCGATCTCGGCGTCGCCGAGTTCCTCGAAAAGACGGTCGCGACTCCCGACGTTCTGAGCGTACGTGACGGCGCAACCGGCCGCGAATTGACCCGTCTGCCGCTAGGCCGCTGGATCGCGGAACGCCACGGTGCGCCCTACTGGACGGCCCATCGCCGCGACTTGCATATTGCCCTGAGAGCGCGCGCCGAAGCCGAGCCGCGCATCACCGTGACACGCGGAACGGAGATCGTGTCCTTCGCAAGCGAAGGCGACCGTGTTCGCGCGGTCACCGCCAGCGGTGAAACTCTGGACGCAGGGCTTCTCATAGCCGCCGACGGTCTCTGGTCAGTGTTACGCGATGAGATCAACGGCGGCAAAGCCGCTTTGATCCCGGTCGGAAAAACTGCCTTTCGCAGCGTCGCACCGGCCGCGCATTTGCCGTCAAGCCTCGTACCCAACGCCGTACATATTTGGCTCTCGCCGGGCGCGCACGCGGTTCACTACCCGGTCAACGGTGGCCGCGACATCGCACTCGTCGTCATTGCCAATGACGCGTCACGCGTTGAAGGCTGGGATTCCCCCGCCGTCGCCGACGCCGTCAAATTGAAGACCAGGCTCTTCGCCGAACCCCTCCGCACGCTCCTCGACCGGGCAGCCAAATGGAGAAGCTGGTCGCTCTATCGGATGCCGCCGCTCGACCGCTGGTCCTCCGGCCGCGCCGCACTGCTCGGAGACGCCGCGCATCCCGTATTGCCGTTCCTCGCACAAGGCGCCGTCATGGCGCTCGAGGATGCGGTGACCTTGGCGAGCTTCGTCGCCGCGCGAAAAGGCGATATCGAAACAGCGCTCGGCGACTACGAACGGGTCCGCCGCACGCGCGTCGCAAAAGTAGCTGAAGCTTCCGAGCGGAACGGCCGCATCTATCACATGCAAGGCGCGATGGCGCTCGCCCGCAACGCGACCATGAAGCTCGCTCCCCCAAATCGCGTCATGGCCGGCTTCGACTGGCTCTATGGCTGGAAACCGGAACCATGCTGATGCGATGGCCGTCTGTTCTGCCGAAACGCAACGACATCGTGACGCTTGGCGTCCAGGGTATCGTTGTCGATGACGCGGCGCGCGTCCTTCTCGTTCGCCACGGCTATCGCCCCGGTTGGCATTTCCCGGGTGGCGGCGTTGATCGCGGCGAGGAAATCGAGACGGCGATTGCACGCGAGGTCCTCGAAGAAACGGGCGTCATCATCTCAAAACCGCCAAGCCTCATCGGCATTTACTCGCATTTCGACGACTATCCGGGCGATCACATCGTCCTTTTCAAAATCGACCAATGGCGACGCGAACGCATCCCGGCTCCGAATGCCGAAATCGCCGAACACGGCTTCTTTGCTCTCAACGCACTACCCGAACTCCTGTCGCCGGGGGCGTCGCGACGGGTGAAGGAAGTCTTCGGCGGCGGCGAGCAATCGTCCGCATGGTAGCCATCGCCGCGGCGAGGCTATCGCTAATAAATTTTCGACGCTAAGAAGATTCGGCCCACGAAATCGCGATCAGTCCACCCTCATTGATAAGCCAACCCATTTGATAAGCACACCCATGGAATTTTGGAGCGCGATCACCGCAAACTTCCTCATTGCGTTCCCCGCACTGTTCTCGATTGTGAACCCGCTGGGCGGAGCGCTGATCTATAGCCAGATCACGATCGGGCGGCCTGTGTCGGAGCGCACATGGCTCGCGTGGCGCGTCGCCTTCTACTCGGCGATCGTCATGCTCGTTTCGCTTCTGATCGGCGCCACCCTGATGAGCTTTTTCGGCGTGAGCATCGATGCGTTGCGGGTCGCGGGTGGCACGGTCGTCGCCGTCAGTGGTTGGCGCATGTTGTATAATCCGCAGGAAACCGAAGATCGCAAGCAAGATCACGCGACGGCCGATAAAGCTCATGCATGGGGCAGCGACGTTGCCTTCTTCCCGCTGACGATGCCGTTCACGACCGGCCCCGGAACGATCTCCGTCGCGATCGCTTTGAGCGCCACGCGCCCCACCTCACCCGTCGCCGAGCTGTTGCCCTTCTATGCCGGCGTCTGCGGCGCCGCGCTCGCCATCGCCCTGCTTGTCGGTATTTGTTACGCTTATGCGGAGCGCGTCGTCGATTTGCTCGGCCCGGAGCGCACGCGCATCCTCACCCGGCTGTCCGCGTTCCTGCTGCTCTGTATCGGTGTGCAGGTTCTGCTCACCGGCGTCCAGGGAGCCCTGGAGCACGTCATCTCCCTGAAGCACTAAGCTGCAGCACTAGCCGGCGCGCGCCTTCTCAGCGACGAGATCGGCCGCTTCGCGCATGCTCGCGCCCTTCAGCAGCAGCCCGAACCACGCGAACAGCTCGCGCGAAATCGGATTTTCGGCAACCCGCCATTCCGGGTGCCATTGCACGGCGAGAACGCGCTCGCCACTGGCCGGGCGAATGCCCTCGACAACGCCGTCGGCGCTCGTCGCTTCGACCGCGAGCTTATTCCCAAGATCGCGCACGCCCTGAAAGTGCGCCGAGTTGACGACAATCGATGATTGCCCCATCGCGCGTTCGAGGATGCCGCCGGAAGCAAGATCGACCCGATGCTCCAATTTGAACATTTCGGCGATCGGCAGCCCCGTCGGAGTATGATGGATTTGCGCCCTCTGAGCTTCACCGAGATCGCGCCTGAGCGTCGCGCCATAGGCAACCGCGATTTCCTGAAAGCCGCGGCAGATGCCAAGCACCGGCCGATCCTGCTCGACCGATTCCGATATGAGCCGGAACGCCATCTCGTCACGCCGGGGATCGAATGGCCCATCCCCCTCGTCCGCGCTCCGGTAAAGATGAGGGGCGACGTTGGACGGACTTCCCGTCAGCAGCACGCCGTCCAGCCGGCTCAGAATGGATGCTGCGTTCGAAATGTCCGGCATCGAGGGCACGAGCACGAAGTCCGCACCGACGAACGGCGCCGCGCGAAGGTAGCGCTCGGCGACGCCCTGCACCGGGTCTTCCGGCATGCGCGTGCAGCAAATGACGCCAACGAGGGGCCGACGGGACATGATCCGCTATCCTTCAACATCGCAAGAACATCTGCGGGATGCATCGAGGTAGGAATCCCGGCAGGCATCGTTATCGACCGGCCCGATACCACCGCCCGGGCAATCGGGCAATGGCGGCCATGCATGGCTGCACAGCCGCCGCATAAATGAGATTTATCTTCTCCATTTCCCAACGCAGGGCCGACCCAATATAGAGTGCGGCAACGAGAAGCCGATCCGGAGAGTCTAAAGTGGCCGCAGGTCCAAGTTTCGTATGGGAAGATCCGCTGTTGCTGGATGCCCAGCTATCCGAGGATGAAAAGCTGATCCGCGACACCGCGAGATCGTTTGCCGCGCGAAAGCTGCAGCCGCACGTCATCGAAGCCTATGCCCAGGAAAAGACCGACCCCGGCATTTTTCGCGAGTTGGGAGATCTCGGCCTCCTAGGCTGCACTTTGCCCGCCGAATACGGCGGCTCCGCATCGAGCTACGTCGCCTACGGCCTGATCGCCCGCGAAATCGAACGCGTCGATTCCGGTTATCGCTCGATGATGAGCGTGCAGTCGTCGCTGGTGATGTATCCGATCCATGCCTACGGCAGCGAGGAGCAGCGCCAGAAATATTTGCCCAAGCTCGCCAGCGGCGAATGGATCGGCTGCTTCGGCCTGACCGAGCCCGACGCCGGATCGGACCCCGGCGGCATGCGAACGAAAGCCGAAAAGATTTCACGCGGCTACCGGCTCACCGGCTCCAAGATGTGGATCACCAATTCTCCGATCGCCGACGTCTTCGTCATCTGGGCCAAATCGGCTGAACACGGCGGCAGCATCCGCGGCTTCATTCTCGAAAAAGGCATGAAGGGCCTTTCGGCGCCGAAGATCTCGGGCAAGCTCTCCTTGCGCACGTCCGTCACCGGCGAGATCGTCATGGACGGCGTCGACGTACCCGAAGACGCGATATTGCCGAATGTCTCCGGCCTCGCCGGACCGTTCGGTTGCCTCAACCGCGCGCGCTACGGCATTGCTTGGGGCGTGATGGGAGCTGCGGAATTCTGCTTTCACGCCGCACGACAGTACACGCTCGACCGCAAGCAGTTCGGCAAGCCCCTCGCCGCCACGCAGCTCGTACAGAAAAAGCTCGCCGATATGGAAACCGAGATCACGCTGGGCCTGCAAGCCGCGCTCCGCGTCGGCCGCCTCTTCGACGACGGACAAATGGCGCCCGAGATGATCTCGCTCATCAAGCGCAACAATTGCGGGAAGGCGCTCGACATCGCCCGCGCCGCCCGCGACATGCACGGCGGCAACGGCATATCGGAAGAGTTCCAGGTCATGCGCCACATGTTGAACCTCGAAACGGTCAACACCTACGAAGGCACGCACGACATTCACGCACTGATCATCGGCCGCGCCATCACCGGCCTCCAGGCATTCGCATGACGGGATCAGCAGGTACGAAGCCGCTCGCGGGATTGCGCGTCCTCGAGCTTGCGCGGGTCCTCGCGGGTCCCTGGGCCGGACAGACGCTCGCCGATCTCGGCGCACATGTGATCAAGGTCGAGCGGCCCGAGGGCGGCGATGAAACGCGAACGTGGGGTCCACCCTTCGTCGCCGCGAGCAAGGGCGAAGCCTCAGCCGCTTATTTCCACGCAACGAACCGCGGCAAGAAATCGATCGCGCTGAGTTTTGATCAGCCCGCTGGCCTGAACGCGGTGCTGGCGCTCGCGAAAGACGCTGACGTCATCATCGAGAATTTCAAAGTCGGCGGCTTGGCGAAGTACGGCCTCGACTACGCCGCGATAAAGAAAATCAATCCGCGCATCATTTATTGCTCGATCACCGGCTTCGGCCAAACTGGCCCATACGCATCTCGCGCAGGCTACGATTACATCGTGCAGGGCATGGGCGGAATCATGGATCTGACCGGTGCACCGGACGGCGAACCGCAAAAAATCGGCGTCGCGTTCGCAGATATTTTTGCTGGCGTGTACTCGACCGTCGGCATTCTCGCCGCGCTCAATTCCCGAAACGCCACGGGCGAAGGCGCCTACATCGACATGGCGCTCCTTGATACGCAGGTCTCCGTGCTCGCCAACCAAGGGATGAACTATCTCGTTTCCGGAAAGCCGCCGCGCCGTCTCGGCAACGCGCATCCGAACATCGTCCCCTATCAGGTGTTCACCGCCGCGGACCGCCCGATTATCATCGCGGCCGGCAACGACGGACAATTCTCCCGTGTCTGCGAAGTACTGGGACTGTCGGGCCTCGAAGCCGACGAACGCTTCAACACGAACGCGCGCCGCGTTGCCAACCGCGCCGCTCTCATTCCGCTCATAGAAGCAGAAACGGCGAAGAGATCATCCGTCGATCTGCTCGGAGCCTTAGAGGCGGCTGGCGTACCTGCGGGACCCGTGAACCGGCTCGATCAGACGTTTGCCGACCCGCAGGTCATAGCCCGCCAACTGCGCCAGGACTTGACCCGAGCCGACGGAACATCGGTCCCGGCAATCCGCAGTCCGATCGTCATGAATGGCGAACCCTGCGTTGCCACCGTTCCAAGCCCTGAGCTTGGCGAGCACACGTCGGATATCTTGGATTTGCTGGCCGAAGGCAGCGATCCATGGACCGCCTTCCCGAAGGACGCTGGCTAAATCTCACGAAGCTTCTGTAGAGCACTCGAATACGTTCGCGGATGTTTCGGACCGGTCAGATGCGCGTAGGCTCCGATCGGCATCGGCTTGCCGAAGAGATAGCCTTGGAGCTCGTGGCAGCGAAGAAGCCGGAGCATCGCAACCTGCTCATCCGATTCCACGCCCTCCGCCACGACGCGCAATCCCATGGCGCGGCCGAGCCCGATGACGGAATTGACGATCGCGCCCGCATCCGAGTTGTTGACCATGTCGGACACGAAACTGCGGTCGACTTTGATCCGGTCGAACGGAAATGCCCTGAGCGTGCTGAGCGACGAATATCCGGTCCCGAAATCGTCGATGGCGACGCTGACGCCGAGATCCTTGATCTCGCGCAATGTCATTTTCGCCGTCGCCAAGTCTTGGATGAAGAGGCTCTCGGTCACCTCGACCTCGAGCCGTTCCGGTGCAAGACCCGTCTCGGACAGCACGTCCTTCACGAGCTGCGCGAAATCGGCCTGGACGATCTGAGCCGCTGAAACGTTGACCGCAACTTTGAGCTGCGCCGTCCAACGCGCCGCTTCCCTGCAGGCTTCCCGCAGCACGAATGCGCCCATGGCAATGATGGCGCCGCTCGTTTCGGCGGCCGGAATGAAATCCGCGGGAGATATCGAACCGTGCTCCGGATGGTTCCATCGGAGCAGAGCCTCGAAGCCGCCGACCGCGACCGTTCGGGCATCGACCTGAGGCTGGAAGACGACCGACAGCTCACCCTTGTCGACTGCGAGACCCACGTCACGCTGCATGATACGGCGCCGATGCTGCTCGCGCTGCATCTCCGACTCAAAGAGCGCGTACCCGCATCCACCTCTCTTGACGCAGCGCCGTGCCGTCTCGGCATGCGCGAGCAAAGTATCCTGATCTTTTCCGTCTGCAGGGAAATTCGAAACGCCAACGACCGCTTCGACGGCAATCCGCTCGCCGCTCTCCAGGTCATAGCGGCCGCTCAAGCCCTCAACGAGCTGGCGGGCGAACTCTTTGCATGCGCCATCCTCGGGACCGACCGTCTTGGCAACCAGAAACTCATCGCCGCCCATGCGAACGATCAAATCGGTCTCGGATGCAACCAATCTGAGACGATCGGCAAATTTCCTGAGCACGATGTCGCCGACCGAATGCCCGTGAAGATCGTTGATCGCTCTGAAATCGGCGAGATCGATATGGAAAATGCCGACAGACCGCCCCATTTCCGAGGCGCGCTGCAGCGTCAGCGCAAGCCGCTTCCGGAGCGTCGCGCGATTGCCGAGCCCGGTCAAAGGATCGAAGAACGCAAGCTCGTTGAGCCGCGATCGCGCATCCGTGCTCTCGATCGCCATGGCGCAGATGTTCACGCACTTGGAAACGATCAGACGCTCGAGGTCGCTCGCTCCGCGCGATTTACGATAATAAAATGCGAAAGCCCCGAGCACCCGTCCGTCCGGCGCCTCGATAGGGCTCGACCAGCAGGCACGCAGCCCGTGATGCAAAGCGTGGTTTTTAAAATCTTCCCAAAGCGGATCGGTCTGAATGTCCTGAACTTCAACCGCCTCCCTCCGGAAAATTGCCGTACCGCAGGAGCCGGCATTGGGCCCGATGGCAACCCCGTTCACCCATCCGCCGGCTTCGGGGAGACTCGGACCCGCAATGAAACTGAGGCGGCCGTCGTCGTCGACGCTGATAACGGAACAGATGACTTCGGGAGCGAGCGCTTCGACTTCATGGCAAAGCATGGTCATCACGTTCAGGAGGCTGTCGCCGGAAGCAATTCCGACAAGCATCTCCCGTTGAAGAGTTTGCAACCTCTCCTTGACGAAGTCAGCATTTGCAAGCGGGGGGCCGCTCAACATCATGGCTCGACAATTGCTCCGAGGCGTCGCACGAAATTGACCTATAGGGACACGAGCACTCTGACCGGTATGTAAAGAAAAAGTTGCGGAGAGTTTAATCTGAAGTCCACCAAAGTTCTTGCGAGTGACATCAGAGATGAAATCAACAATTTGGCTAATGAGACTTTGTTTGGTGGCCAAATTGAAACGCCCCGGCGACCGATATCGCCACGGCTCAACATCATCGCGAACGAAACATTAACGCGGGGGAAGGTCTTCAGGGACCGTTGCTGATACCCGCGCCTGGGTCAGCGGACGGGTTGAGAAAGCGAAGCCATAGCGGTAGGACGCCGCAGTCCAAATATCGTCAAACTCAGGTCTCGCCGCCGGGGCATGATCCGCCCGTTGGAAAGACCAGCCGCCAGAATAGTATGACCTCACCGGATGGCCTCTCGCGCGCCTAGTTGAAATATCCTCTTTCCTAGCAGATATAGGCGACGCCACACCGTTATTTCCCACCCACCTCTGGTCACACCGGAATAACATGCCCTTCATGCTTGACCGTCGACACGTCTTGGCTGGCGCTTTAACCAGCGCCGCGGTGGGATGGAGCAGTTCCGCAATGAGCGATGCACCGATAGGGGCCGCCACCCTCGGATCGCCGCAGCCATTTTCTTTCGATGACCTGAAGGCACGAGCGAAAACTTTATCTCAGACCCCCTACGCCCCCGCGCCCCAGCCGGACGATCCGCTACGGGGCATGACCTTCGATACGTTCGCCCAGGCAGTCTACAAGCCGGAAATGGAGCTCTGGCGGGACGTGCCGGGCGCCCAGACCGTGCGCCTCTTCCCTCAAGGGCGGTTCTACGCGGAGCCGGTTGGCATCTACGTGCTCGAGAATGGCTCGGCCCGCGAGGTGGTTTACAATCCCGACTACTTCAATATGCCGGCCGATCATCCGCTCAGGAAATTGAAGTCGGCGGGCTTTGCCGGTTTTCGATTGATGAGCCGTGGCGGCGCGAGTGATTGGCTCGCCTATCTCGGCGCGTCCTATTTCCGTGCCTCCGACCCCTATGACCAGTATGGCGGATCGGCGCGAGGGCTAGCCATCAACACCGGCGAGCCTGAAGAATTCCCGCGCTTCACGAACTTCTGGCTGGAGCCGAACGGCAGCGGCATGACCATTTACGCCCTGCTCGAGAGCAAGAGCGTAACAGGCGCCTACCGGATGGACAGCCGGCGCATCGAAGGCGGCCAGGGCGGCGCAATCCAGGACATCGAGTGCGAACTTTATTTCCGCGCTCCCGTCCGTTTGCTCGGCATCGCGCCGCTGACCGGTATGTTCTGGTACGGCGAAAATTCCGGGCACTTCCGCGGCGACTGGCGCCCGGAGGTTCACGATTGCGACGGTCTCGCCATGTGGACCGGCCGCGGCGAACGCATCTGGCGGCCGCTTTCCAATCCGCCCCGCATCGTCACCAACAGCTTCCTCGAAGACAATCCCAAGGGTTACGGGCTGATCCAGCGCGACCGCAACTTCGAGAACTACCAGGACGACAGCCTGTTCTATGACAGGCGGCCGAGCATGTGGGTCGAGCCGTTGTCTGGATGGGGCAAGGGCGCCATCAAGCTCGTGCAGTTGCCGACGCCGAACGAAACCGAAGACAACATTGTCGCCTTCTGGAATCCCGAGCAACCGATCGTGGCCGGATCGGTCATCAACGCGCGCTATCGGTTGTATTGGGGACTGGACTCGCCGCCGACCGGCGACGTCGCCCGCATCGTCGCGACGCGCGTCGGCCTTGCCGGACTCGGCGGACGCGACCTCGACCTCCGCCACACCAAGCCCGGCGCGCGGAAATTCATGATCGACGTTGAAGGCAAGACCTTGGAGGACGAGATTCGCTACGGCGGTCTGGAGACGATGGTCACGACATCTCGCGGCACGATCACCGGCGTCGAAGCCTTTCCCGTTGTCGGCACCAAGCGCTGGCGCATGATGTTCGACTTGGGAGACCTCGACGGCCAGCCCGCCGATCTCCGCGTTTTCCTTGCGAAGAAGGGAGAAGCGCTGAGCGAAACCTGGCTCTACCAGGCTTTCCCCTGACGAGGTCGTCTACCCGATACCCGAAAAGACGCGTCGCAAGCCCGGACCGTTAGAACCTGTCCGGATGATTGGCAGACCTTTGGGGTTTGAAAGGGAACGGGCGGAACGATCGCTCCGCCACGAGGTTCAACGTCGTGGGGCCCGGAAGCCAGCGCTTCCGCGTTTCTCGGCATAGATCTCATCGTCTAGCGATCGGAGGCATCGGCTGCACATGGTCACCACAGACCAATTGCGAGCGCTCTTTCCCGAAGCTGCGAACCTCAAGGCCCACTCTCCGCCGCCTCCCATCGATCAGCGCGATATACTCGTCGACGGCGCGCTCAAGCGCTGGACGGGCGAAACCATTCCCGTCCGCTCCGCGATTTGCGCGCGCAAACCTGATGGAACTCTCGAACAGATCCCGCTTGGAAGCTATCCGACCGCGGGAATTCCGGAGGCGATGGATGCGCTAGCTGCAGCCGTAGAAGCCTACGACGACGGCCGGGGTGAATGGCCCACAATGGCAGTCTCCGAGCGTATCGCCTGCATGCAGGAATTCACGCAGCTGATGATGGAGAGCCGAGCCACCATCGTGGAACTCATCATGTGGGAGATCGGCAAGAGCCGCGTCGATTCCGAAAAGGAGTTCGACCGTACCATCGACTACATCAGGGCGACCATCGAAGCGCTGAAGGAACTCGACAACGCCAACTCACGCTTTTTGGTGGTCGAAGGCACGATCGGCCAAATTCGCCGAACGCCGCTCGGAGTCGTGCTCTGCATGGGCCCTTATAATTATCCCGTGAACGAAACCTTCGCGACGCTCATCCCTGCGATGATCATGGGCAACACCGTAGTCTTCAAACCGCCGACATACGGCGTGCTGCTGTTCAACCCCCTGCTCCAAGCCTTCAAGAAAGCGTTCCCGCCTGGCGTGATCAATACCGTTTACGGCAAGGGCGAGGAGATCGTCCCCGCGCTGCTCGAATCCGGAAAAATCAACGTCCTCACATTGATCGGCTCGAGCAAGGTTGCGGACCACCTGAAGAAGATGCATCCCAAGGTGAACCGCCTTCGTGCCATCCTCGGGCTCGACGCGAAGAACGCCGCAATCGTGCTTCCTGACGCCGACATGAACCTCGCCGTGAAGGAATGCGTGACGGGTGCGCTCTCCTTCAACGGACAGCGTTGCACGGCGCTCAAGATGTTGATCGTCCATCGCGACATCGTCGATACCTTCACTGAGCGCCTCGTCGCGGAGGTCGAGAAGCTCAAGATCGGAATGCCTTGGGAAAAGGGCGTGGTGATAACCCCGCTCCCCGACCTTTCCAAAGTTCGGCACATGACGCGGCTTGTCGAAGACGCAAAATCGAAAGGCGCGCGCGTTCTCAACAACGGCGGCGGAACAGTATGCGGAACGCTCTTTGCGCCGGCCGTCGTCTACCCCGTCAATGACAACATGCTCCTCTATCGGGAAGAGCAGTTCGGCCCAATCGTACCTGTCATGTCTTTCGACGATTTGGAAACCGCGCTTGAGTACGTCATCACGTCCGAGCACGGTCAGCAGGTGTCGATCTTCAGCGAAAATCCCGAAACCATCGGCAAGCTTGTCGATCCACTCGTCAATCAGGTCTGCCGCGTAAACGTCAATTGCCAATGCCAGCGCGGACCGGATGTCTTCCCATTCACGGGACGCAAGGATTCGGCCGAAGGAACGCTCTCGGTGACGGACGCTTTGAGATCATTCTCGATCCGCTCCATGGTTGCAGCGAAACAGACGGACGACTCAAAGCGCATATTGAACAAGATCGTGCGCGACCACGACAGCAACTTCATCAACACGGACTTTATCTTCTGATCCGTTCGAACGCGCCGACGGAGGGAAAATTCGCCCCCTCGCCGTGCCCGTTCGTCTTTGGGCGGCGCATTAGAGCAGCACACCACATAATATCTCGCGAGGAGGATCTTCTCGGCGCACAATTAGCTTGACCAACGTCAAGAGAAATAGCACGGCGATGTGGGGATTCCCTTCACCGGAGACGCCATGCAGGTCCTTCTGCGAGGAGACTGGAGACAAAGGCTCCGCCTCATTTCAGGGCTGATCCTTTTTGCCTTTGCAACGACCCACTTCCTCAATCACGCCCTCGCGCTATTCGATCTCCAAGCGATGTACGAGGTCCAGCAGTGGCGCTGGATCGTAACGCGCTCTTGGCCGGGCACGATCATCCTCGCAGCCGCGCTCGTCACGCACATCGTCCTCGCGCTCGACAAGCTTTCCGACCGCGCCACTCTGCGCCTTCCGGCGTGGGAATTCATCCAGCTCGCCCTGGGTCTCGCCATTCCGTTTCTGCTTCTGCCGCACATCGTCAACACACGCTTTGCGCGCGACGTCTTCGGAGTGAACGATACCTACCTCTACGAACTCGCACGGCTCTGGCCAGACAGTGCCGTGTTGCAAAGCACGCTTCTGCTGCTCGTCTGGATTCACGGCTGCATGGGAATTCATTTCTGGCTGCGCCTTTACGCGCCCTACCGGAAATTTCAGCCGCTCCTGCTGTTGATCGCGATCAGCATTCCAATCGCAGCGCTCGGCGGCTTCATGGTCGGCGGCCGCGCCGTCTCACAGATGATCGCCGATCCGAAAACGTTCGACGAGGTGAAGCAGCTTTCTCATTGGCCGAGCCCCGAAAACGCCGACCGGCTGGCTGCCATGCGCCTGATCGTTCGCCTCGTCTTCGCGGCGATGCTGACAGCAGCTCTCGGTCTTCTCGTCTGGCCCTCCATTCAACGCCGCTACTGGCCGCACTTCATAATCAACTACGTCGGCGCAGGCTCCGCAAACTGCACATTCGGACCGACGCTGCTCGAAATCAGCCGAATGAACGGCATCCCGCACGCGTCCGTTTGCGGTGGACGCGCCCGCTGTTCCACATGCCGCGTCAGGGTCGAGGAAGGCATCGACGCCATTCCTCCGGCGACGTTTCCCGAAGCCGTCACGCTTGCAAGCATCGGTGCGCCTCAGGATGTCCGTCTCGCCTGCCAGGTGAGACCGCGCGGCCCGATGACGGTCACAAGATTGCTCAGACCGTCCACGGCAAGCCCCGCGGATGTCGACGAAGCGGAGCGCGGTTCCGAGGGCATCGAAAAGCCACTCGCCGCTTTCGTTCTCGACTTGCGCGACTTCACGCGGCTGTCACAGAAGAAAATGCCTCACGACATCGTCTTCATGCTGAACGAAGTCTTCGCCGCGGCTGGCAGCGCCATCGCAGTCCACGACGGCTGGATCGATAAATTCATTGGCGACGGCTTGCTCGCGGTATTCGGCGAAAAGCATGGAATAGAAATCGGCTGCCGCCAGGCGCTCAGGGCCGCGCGAGATATCGATCTCGCGCTAGACCACATCAACGCCAAGATGGAAGCCGAATTCGGACGCCCCCTTCGCGTCGGCATCGGCATCGAAGCCGGTCCGCTGTTGATGGGACGCATTGGCTACGGCCCGAACGTCGACATGACCGTGATCGGCAGTGCCGTGAACGTCGCGAGCCGTCTCGAAGCCGTCGCCAAGGACAAGGGCGCCCAGGTCGTTATATCTCGCGAGGTCGCAAGGCTCGCCGGGTGGACACCCGCTCCCGATCTCCTCTCCAAGGTGGACATTCGCGGCGTCAGCGAACCCCTCGAGATCGTCGCCATTTCGCGCGGACGCGACCTCCCGGCGAGCCTCCTCGCCTCGATGGAAGACGTCGACGAACGCCCCGTCGGCAGAGCGGCCTTTTGAGGCACTGACGGGCCCCGCACGTTTGTCGCGGCATAAAATACTGAAAAATCTCGCGATATTCCGTTTCCGCATAACGGTTATTCCTTGCCCGTGCGTTGCGGACACCCATCATTTCGCACATGCACAACGACAGCCGGGATGGCAAACGTGGGTGAAGGCGCGATGGGCAAACCTGAATTTATTGGCAAGAAGTCAAAAGCAGCCGGTGGCTGGGGCGCGCTGAAGAGCTGCGGAAAGAAGCTGCTCGCAAGCGGCGCACCCCTTTCCGGCGCCGTGACGATGCTGAAAGCCAATCAACCGGATGGCTTTGACTGCCCGGGCTGCGCCTGGGGCGACCCGGAGCACGGCTCATCTTTCGAATTCTGCGAAAACGGCGTGAAAGCCGTCGCCTGGGAATCGACCGACAAACGCGTCAGGCCCGACTTCTTCAAGAAGCACACGGTCAGCGAGCTTCGCACCTGGACGGATTACGACCTCGAGCGCGAAGGCCGCTTGACCCACCCGATGCGCTACGACGCTGCTAGCGACCGCTACGTACAAGCTGGTTGGGACGAAGCCTTCGGTGAAATCGCCGGCGTCCTGAATAGCCTCGACAGCCCCGACCGCGCCGAATTCTACACCTCCGGCCGCGCCTCGAACGAAGCCGCCTTCATCTATCAGCTCTTCGTGCGCCTCTACGGCACGAACAATTTTCCCGACTGCTCGAACATGTGCCACGAGGCGAGCGGCGTCGCACTCGACCAAGCCGTCGGCATCGGCAAAGGCACGGTCCTGCTCGAGGATTTCGAGAAGGCCGACGCGATCTTCGTCATCGGCCAGAACCCCGGCACGAACCACCCGCGAATGCTCGGCGATCTCCGTCGCGCGGCGCTCCGTGGTGCCCGCATCGCCGTCTTCAATCCCGTTCGTGAAAAAGGCCTCGAACGCTTCGCCGACCCTCAGGACAAGCTGGAAATGATCACCGGCGGCTCGACGCCGATCGCCAGCGAATACTTTCAAGTCCGCGTCGGCGGCGACATGGCTGCAGTACGCGGCATGGCGAAGGCCGTATTCGCCGCCGATGACGCAGCCCTCGCGGCCGGACGCCCGTCTGTCCTCGATCACAACTTCCTGAAGCAGCACACGTCGGGATTCGAATTCTATAGGGCAAGCGTCGACGCAACGACGTGGGACCAGATCGAAAGTCAATCCGGCTTGTCTCGAGCACAGCTCGAAGCGCTCGCGCAAATCTACATCGGATCGAACAAAACGATCTGCACTTGGGCGATGGGCGCCACGCAGCATCGCCACTCGGTGGCAACCATCCGCGAAATCGCGAATTTCATGTTCCTCCGGGGCAATATCGGCCGGCCCGGTACGGGGCTATGCCCGGTGCGCGGACACTCCAACGTCCAGGGCGATCGCACGGTCGGGATCAACGAGAAGCCGCCGCGTCAGTTCCTCGATGCACTCGAAAAGGAACTCGGCGTTCCGATGCCGCGCCGCAACGGCCACAACGTCTTGGCAGCAATTGGCGCAATGCTCGATGGATCAGCGCAGGCGTTCATCGCGCTCGGCGGCAATTTCGCCCGCGCGACACCCGACAGCCCGTTGATCGCCAAAGCGCTGATGAACCAGAAGCTCACCGTCAATATTGCGACCAAGCTCAATCATTCGCATCTGCTTCCGGGTAAGGTCAGCTATATCCTTCCTTGCCTCGGACGCACCGAAATCGACCGCAATGCCGACGGCGTCGCGCAAATCGTAACCGTCGAAGACTCGATGAGCATGGTGCACGGATCAGGCGGCATCAACCGCCCGGCTTCGCCCGAGCTTCGCTCCGAAATCGGCATCATCGCCGGCATTGCGGACGCGACGGTCGGACCGGCGACTGTTGATTGGAAGAGCCTCGCGCATCACTACGACCGCATCCGCGATCTGATCTCACGCACCATTCCGGGCTTCCACGATTTCAACGAACGTGTTCGCCGGCCGCGCGGCTTCCGCCTGCCCAACGGCGCCGCCGAGCGCATCTGGCATACCCCGTCGCAAAAGGCGACCTTCTCGAACTCGGAGCTTCCCGACCAGACCGAACACGAACTCGCAATGGCCGAACAAGGTACATTCGTGCTCCAGACGTTCCGCTCGCACGACCAATATAATACGACCGTCTACGGCCTCGATGATCGCTACCGCGGCGTCTACGGCGAGCGCCGCGTGGTATTCGTCAATCCGATGGACCTCGCAGAAATCGGTGCCGAAGCCGGCGATCGCGTCGATATCATCGGAAAGCACGACGACGGCGTCGAGCGGATCGCGGAGAGCTTCCGCGTCGTTCCATATGAACTCCCACGCGGCTCCGTCGCTGGATATTATCCCGAGCTGAACGTTCTCGTCCCTCTGTCGATCGCCGGCGCCGAGAGCGATACGCCGACATCGAAATCAGTGCTGGTGTCGTTCCGCCTCTGCGAGCAAGCTAAGGCTGCATGAGTGCGGCCCCGGAAGACGAAATCACGGAAGAAATAATTCTTGAGGCCGTCTCGGCCTTGAGAGCGAAAGAGGCGGCGCTATCGCCGCTGGGTGCCGCGATACTCGCCGCACTGCATTTCGGCGTTGCGAACGACACCAGGACTTTTTCCCGAAAATTCGACATCGCCCACGCCCTTGCACTTCGCGAGATCACGGCGCTCTCCGGCGATCTCGGGCTTTTAACTGTGGTCGAACGAAATCCACGCACGCAACGCACCGAAATCGCATTGAGCGAGCAAGGCCTGCACCTCTTGTCACGTGCGACAGGAACGCAATGAACGCCGCCATATCGCCGGCACTTTCTCACGGTAAACACAGGCTTCCCTTCAACCTCGGCTGATCGGCATATGCTTTGAGCATTGCTTCTGTCCGATGCCGCCCCCGCTTCGATTCTATACGTGCATGTGCTACAACGTCGTGCGTGGGGGAGAACATTCGGAGGCACCGATGGACTCGTCTCACGCCTACCAGCCCGAAGCCCTCGAGCGTATGACTTTGGTTCTCGAGCGCGCCGCAAAAGAACTTCGCCTCGATGGCTCGCGTCCCGGCGAAAAAGAGCGGTTGGCCACCTGCATTCTCTCGATCGGAAATACGTACAGCGACGTTAATCGTCTGCTCGAGAAAGCCGTGCGCCTGTATCTTCGTGGCGGGTCTCTCGGCGTCGAACCACGTCGTCAGGTTGGTCCCGAAACGATCTTTGTTTTGTCTGCCAGCTAATTGCGGGGTGAGAGGCTCGGGATAACGTCGTTATCGACATCCGTTCCAGACAACACGCCTGTGCGCTCCGACAGGCTCCGGTCGCTGTGGAAACTGTAGCCAACTGCGATGATGCCGGCGAGGACGGCAAGCGCCAGAAGCCACGGAAACCGGAAACGCAGCGAGGCGGCACGGTTCGATTGCCCTTCGATCTTCTCGGGAGTAATGGCCATCGCGTCCTCCAGGCTTCGCCCACCTGGGAAAAACCCATGCTCGGCCCCTCGGGTTCCACAAGCTTCCGGTTCCAGCTAGTGCGCGCCCCACGGCATGACGGGAACGGTCGAAATAGCGTTATAGGGTGACCCTTCGATTAACCGATCGCTGATTGCCACATAAACGAGCGTGTTGCGTTTCCTGTCCACCGTCCGGAACACGTGGGTGTGCTTGAAGAAAAGCGACGTGCTCGCCGAATAAACTTCGTCTTGATCGGGAAGTTTGGAAATGTCGGCGCTGATCGGTCCGACCTGCCGGCACGCAATGGAAAACATCGAAGGATCTTCAGCCAGGCCGAACGTCCCTTTGAGACCGCCCGTTCGCGCCTGACTGATATGGCAGGCGACGCCCGGCACCTTGGGATCGTCGAAGCCGCTTACGCAGACTTTATCGTTGGCGCCGAAGATTCGAAACGTCGTGCTCATGCAGGCGATGTCATCCGCGCTGGCGCTCCAGGCCGAAAGCATCAAAAAGACCGTAGCGGCCGGAAAATACTTCATCATTCTCTCCCTCGCGCCTGATTGCTGGCGCACGGAGAAAGTGGATATCACAACCTCGCGGCGCAAGAAGGTCTGCTGGGGGCTTCAGCCGTTGCGGTCAATCGCTCATCATACGATATGCGTGTCGCGCCTCGGCAATCTCGCGCTCAAATCCGAGACAACGTATGCGACTACCGCTGTCTGAGATATCGCGCGGGCACTTGGCCGGCATCGACCAGTGCCTCGATGCAGTCTCTCGAAAGCACCCTGCGATTGCTCTCGAAACATCTGCGTAGCTCAGAACTTCCCTGCTTATACTTTCCACAGAGGCTGCTGTAGTCGGAGGAACACGCGTCCTTGACCTTCCGGGAATAGGCAAAGCCCTGCGTGCCAAAAAACGTCAGCGCTGCTGCGGAAATTACAATTGTTTGGACTATTTTTATCGTCTTCATCGCTGCTGTTCGGACCTGAGCGGCCCACCCCTTATTGTAAACACGCGTCCGCCAATGCCACGACATTGAGTTACGCGGCCCGGATTTCAAGCAAATAGAGCACGTTGTTGCACATATGCCGCCGGAGACGTAACGGGCCTTTCCTGCAAGCAATCTCCGAACCTTGCAACCACTTTATTGATAACCATGTTCTGGAGGCCAAATAGCGGCCGGGTTGCGGTCGTCGGCGCAGTCATTATTGTCCGCGAGTGTAATTGGATCGGACCTGGGTTTATTAGATTGCGAAAACGTATTGTCCCGGTAAGCAGCGTCGCAATTCTTCGAAGCCGGCGCCCTGAAAGAAGCTGCATTTTCGCGGCAGCCGCCTTTGGTTTTTCCGTTCTATCGAGCGCTCATGCCTATGCGGTAAGCGACAGCGTCAGACAGGCGTGTAGAGACGATTACTATCAGCATTGCAGTCAGTACTCGGTCGGCACGGAAGAGCTTCGCCAGTGCATGCGGAAGGTCGGCGACGGCTTATCGACCCCTTGCCTCGTTGCGCTCGTGCAGGAAGGGGAAATTACCAAGGCAGACGTCGAACGGCACAACGCCGCCAAGGGCGGCAAGAGCTCAGCCAAGAACGTTGCCGACAACGTCGGCGCGAAGGCCATCGACGACCCCAAGGACGTAAGTAAAAAGATCGCGCAGAAGAAGACGAAGATCGCGAAGACGAAGATCGCGAAGGCGAAAATCGCAACAGATCCGGCCAACACGAAGAAGGTTTCAGCAAAGGCAAAGACGGGCGCTAAAACGCTGCCGGAGAAGCCGGTCAAGAAAGCAGATAAGAACGTCAAGAAGACGAAGAAAGCGCTCAACGCCAACACCAACCCCGGCGCTCAGAGCAAAGGTGCCGGCAAAAAAGTCTCGACCGCCAAAAACAAAAAGTCCGTGACGAAGCCTGCCGGCGCCAAGCCAAACGCGACAAAGGCAAGCTCCAAAAAGACGGTGAAGAAGGCGAAGAAGGTCCCTGAAGAACAGGTTCCCTGAGGAACTTTGGCTGGGGGCAAGCGACGTAACGAGGCCGGAGTTCATTCTTACGGAGATCTCATGTCAGAGCATCATTTTCACGCCGTCGTCTGGATCGACCACCACGAGGCCCGCATCTTTTATTTCAGCATGTCGGATGCAAACGAGATCGTAGTGCGCCCGAAAGATCCCACGCGCCATATCCACCACAAGGCGAATACCATCGGCAGCGGCCACGCGCCCGAAGATCCGGACTTCTTGCAACACGTAACGGACGCATTGGCGGACGCCGGAGCGATACTTGTCCTTGGCCCGGCGACCGAAAAGCTCGTGCTCTTAAACCACATCGACCGTCGCGCCCCCGCGCTTAAATCCAAAATACGAGGGGTGGAAACAGTCGATCATCCGACCGACGGCGAGATTCTGGCCCTCGCACGTAGGTTCTTCAAAGACGATCACATGGAACCGCCGCGCGTCCGGTAACGAAAAAATAATCACCTGACGGGACGTTGCAATCAAGGGACCCGGCCGGATCGAACGCCCTTCCCCAAAGAGACACGGAGCATTGACGAACGCCCTCCCTGGCGACAGATCGATCTTATGGCGCTAGTCTCCTCACGGAGCACCTTTCTCGACGGATCAATCCGCAAGCGAAAGAGTATTCATGTCAAACAGAGATCCGATGACCTGGATGTTGGCCGAAGCCGTGGAAACGTTGACGCGTGCGGAGCGCATGCACCGGCAGATATTTTCTCTGCAGCGATCCGGAGCCAGGAACGAGCCTGCTTGGGAACCTCCGATTGACGTGCTGGAGACGGAGCGGGAAATTTTAGTCTTTGTCGCTCTTCCGGGCGTCGATCCGGAAATGGTCGAAGCCTCGATCGAGGACGGCATTCTCATTGTATCGGGCCGCCGCGTTGTCCCGCCACAGCTTCGCAACGCCGTGATCCATCGCCTCGAACTTCCGCAAGGCCGCTTCGAACGTCGCGTGCAATTGCCGGCCGGCCGGTACGGCGTTCGTCAATTCGTATCGAATGGCTGTTTGGTATTCTCGCTGACCAAAGCAGGCTGAGGTAAGTTCAATGAAACTCGGTGACTCGAACTCCGCCGGCACGAGCAACAATACCGCCCCCCGGACAGGAAACGGCACTCCAAATATCGCCCTGCCGTCAGACGCCCTGATCGTCCTGCCGGTCCGCAAAGTCGTCCTCTTCCCGGGCCTCATTCTTCCGCTCTCCATCGGCCGCGATAAGTCGATCGCGGCCGTCCAGCAAGCTGTGCGGGAAGAGCGCCAGATCGGACTGTTTCTGCAGCGCGATGCCGATAACAACGATCCGGGACCCGACGATCTTTATCGCATCGGCACGCTTGCCAACATCGTTCGCTACCTCGCGACGCCCGACGGAAACCACCATCTCGTCGTCCAAGGCGTCCAGCGAATTCGCATCGAGGACTTTCTCCCCGCCACCCCGTTTTTGGTTGCGCGCGTCGTCCATATTCCGGAGCCGGACACGAAATCGACCGAAATCGAAGCACGCTTCCGCAATCTTAAAAGCCAGGCGCTCGAGGCGGTGCAGCTCCTTCCGCAATCGCCTCCCGAATTGGTGACGGCCATTGAGAATACGGCGACGCCCGCGGCCCTCGCCGACATGGCCGCCGGTTACATGGACATCACGCCCGAAGACAAACAGGCAATTCTCGAAACGGTTGATCTTTCCACGCGCATCGAGCGCGTCTCGACCTTGCTTGCCGAGCGCATCGAGGTGATGCGAATTGCACAGGAGATTGGCCGTCAGACGAAAGCCGCGTTCGACGACCGTCAGCGCGAAGCCGTCCTGCGCGAGCAAATGGCGACCATCCAGCGTCAACTCGGCGAGGGCGATGGCAAATCGCAGGAAGTAGCCGAACTCAGCGAAGCCATTGCGAAAGCGCAGATGCCGGCCGACGTCGAGCAGCATGCGCGCAAGGAACTCGCCCGCTATCAAAGACTGCCCGAGGCTGCGGCCGAGACCGGCATGATCCGCACCTATCTCGACTGGCTGATCGAACTGCCTTGGACATTACCCGAAGAAAAACCGATCGATATCGCCGAAGCGCGCCGGATTCTCGATGAAGACCATTTCGGGCTCGACAAGATCAAGACGCGCATCATCGAATACCTCGCGGTCCGAAAGCTCGCGCCACAAGGCAAAGCGCCGATCCTCTGCTTCGTCGGTCCCCCGGGCGTTGGCAAAACATCCCTCGGCCAATCGATTGCGCGCGCGATGCAACGCCCGTTCGTGCGCGTCAGCCTCGGCGGCGTACACGACGAAGCGGAAATCCGCGGCCATCGCCGCACGTACGTCGGAGCGCTCCCGGGCATCATCATTCAGGGCATCAAGAGGGCCGGCGCCCGCAATTGCGTGATGATGCTCGATGAAATCGACAAGATGGGCCGCGGCATCCAAGGCGACCCATCGGCTGCGATGCTCGAAGTGCTCGATCCCGAACAGAACAGCACCTTCCGTGACAACTATCTCGGCGTCGCCTTCGACCTGAGCCGCGTCGTTTTCATCGCAACGGCAAATATGCTCGACACCATACCGGGCCCGTTACGCGACCGCATGGAGATCATCAGCCTTGCCGGCTACACCGAAAGCGAGAAGCTGCAGATCGCCCGCCGCTATCTCGTCAATCGTCAGCTCGAAGCGAACGGATTGAAGCCTGGGCAGGTCACGATCGACGACGCGGCTTTGGCCGCCATCATTCACGGCTATACGCGCGAAGCGGGCGTGCGCGGACTCGAACGTGAAGTCGGCAAGGTATTCAGAAACACCGCCGTCAAGATCGCCGAAGACAGCAACGCCCACGTCGACATCACCTCGGCCAGCCTCACGGATATACTCGGTGCACCGCACTTCGAGAATGAAGTCGCGATGCGAACGAGCGTGCCCGGTGTCGCGACGGGCCTCGCATGGACGCCGGTCGGAGGCGATATCCTGTTCATCGAGGCAAGCAGGTCGCCAGGTAAAGGCGGCTTGATCCTCACCGGCCAGCTCGGCGACGTGATGCGCGAGAGCGCTCAAGCCGCGATGACACTGGTGAAGAATCGCGCCGAATCTCTCGGTATCGATCCCGCCGTTTTTGAGAAGAGCGAGATCCATGTGCACGTCCCGGCCGGCGCAACGCCCAAGGACGGGCCGAGCGCCGGCGTCGCGATGTTCATGGCGCTCGTCTCGCTCCTCACAAATCGCACGATTAGAAACGACACCGCGATGACGGGAGAGATCTCTCTGCGGGGGCTCGTATTGCCTGTCGGCGGCATCAAGGAAAAAGTCGTCGCCGCGGCGGCGGCCGGAATTACGCGCGTTATGCTACCGGCACGAAACCGCCGCGACTTCGACGATATTCCGCAAGACGCCCGTGATCGGCTGGAATTCATATGGCTCGAGCGCGTCGATGACGCCGTTGCCGGCGCATTGGACAATAGCCAAGGCGCTGCCGCGACGAACACCATCGTCGCCTGACGAGAGCCTCACGGCGCCGGCTTGGAAATCGTGGTGTCTCGCGCGGACTTGCGCTTACCCATATACGCGAGATAGGCGATGACCGCATCGACGTCGCCATTTGAAATGGCCGCCTCGTCGAAAGCCTCCATCTGCTGCTGCGGCCACGTACGGACCGCCTTCGGATCGCGAATGATCGCACGAATCCCCTTGGGGGTAATGTATTCGGTGACGTTCATAGGTTGACCGAGATCAGGTCCCATCTCGCCATCCCCCGCACCCTCGATGCGATGGCACGACATGCAGGTCTTGGCGAACACGCTCTGGCCCCTCCGCTCAGGCGCGTCGTCTGCGACCGAGCGATCGACGGCCATTTGTGGCCAGCGCTTGAGAGGATCTTCGGCTCCCGACAGCGAAACCAGCGAAAACGGCCATTGCGCATCCCCGACACTGGAACGCGCGGGATTTTCCCAGACCAGATAGAAAGGACCGGCGCTGACCGTCTGCCCCGGAAGTTTTGGCCACGGCGCGGCCGGGTCCTCGACGGCGATCCAGGCCACAGCGCCGCCCGCGGAACTCTTCTTCACCAGCGCCCTCGGAATTTGCGACGTGTAACCGTCGCTCGCCCGCGCCTCGATCGTATCGAAGTCGCCGTTTAGCGCTGGCCCCAAAAGCGCGAGCAACGGCACCGCGCGATACTTCATTTCGCGATGATATGCGGCGTCCCTTGGGACGGTCAGGAAAGTTGTATCCGGCCTCGCCAGAAGTTCGGCTGCCGTGACGCGTCGCGCCTCGCCGCCGAAAGTGAGCGTGAGAACGCGCTCCGCCGCGGCGCAGGTGCCGGCACCGAAAGTCCACAGGACCAGGAGCGCCAGAATTCGGAACATTCCATTTTCCCCAAAATCAGCCCGCCGCAAAATGACGATCTTCGTCGAGAACGGCCCCCACCTTCACCCCGGCGGCCCGCTCGTCAAGCTGCGAATGATCGGAACGATTATGACTGCGCTTGCCCGGCACCCGAGGGCAACGGAGACTGCCCAACACCCGATTTCTTGAATGACGCGATCGTCTCCTCGACAAGAGCCTCCAGCTCCGGGAGCAGGACGACGCTCTCTTGCTCGTTGGGATCTGTGCGCGCAATCACCGCCGAACACGGCTTATCGCTGAGGTTGACCGGCAGATGCGGTATGCCCGCGGGAATATAAACAAGGTCACCGGCCCGGGTCGGAATGCAGTTCTCAAGTCGATGCCCGAACAGCGTCAGGACTTCGCCGTCAAGAACGTAAATCGCGGTCTCGTGATTTTCATGCAGATGCGCCTTGGCACGTCCGCCAGCCGGCATGGTGAGCAGGTGCATGCAGATGCCTTTGGACCCGACGGTCTCGGCGGCGATGCCACAAAAATAGGTCAACCCCTGCTTGCCGTCGTAGGAATCCTCGGCGCGTATGACGCGGCATGTGGGATCAGCAGAGGTGCTCATTTGTAATCGATCCTTTCCTAGAGATTTTGTTCATGACAAAATCCGTTCCAAGGGGTTGCGGTAAAAATCATTTCCGCTACTGCCAATCCAAAGCTCGTCTGAGCTTACTCAATCATCGGGGTTGGCCCGATACATGCCAAGCAAGAGACGATGACAGACAAAAAGAAAGATGTCCTGCAGCCCGTCGATGACGCGGCACGACGCCAGGCAAAAACGCTCGTACGCACCGCCCGTTACGCTTCGCTGGCAACCATCGATCCGCTTGACGGCTCGCCCTCCGTCAGCCGCGTGAGCCTCGCGACCGCAATGGACGGTTCGCCGGTATTTCTCATCTCGCGGCTTTCGAGCCATTTTGCGAACCTCGAAGCAGATCCGAGATGCTCGCTCCTGGTCGGCGAGCCCGGCAAGGGCGATCCGCTCGCCCATCCCCGCATGACGTTGATCGGAACAGCCGAAAATCTCGGCCAGGACCCCGAAAGCGCCCCCGAACGCACTCTGGTCAAAAGCCGCTTTCTCAGGCGCAATCCGAAAGCCGCATTGTACGCCGACTTCCCGGATTTTGCATTTTGGAAGTTTACAGCATCGCGCGCCTCGCTAAACGGCGGCTTTGGCCGAGCTTACGCATTGGTGGCGAGCGACCTCGCAGTGCCAGCAGGCGCCCTGCAATCGCTCAGCGAATTTGAAGAAGGTGCGGTTGAACACATGAATGCCGACCACGCCGACGCAGTCGGGCGCTACGCCGTCAAATCTGGGGCAACCTCCGCCGATGGCTGGCGTCTCGCAACCATCGATCCCGAAGGCCTTGATATGACGTGCGGTGACGACGTTGCCCGGCTCTGGTTCGACGATCCGCTGAAATCGGCACAGGAACTCCGGCCCGTCCTCGTCGCCCTCGCCAAGCAGAGCTAGATCGCAAGGGACGCCGCCCTTTCGTTCAAGCCGTCTTCCCGGCGGCCGCGGGCTTCCGCAATTGACTCGCGTGCCGGCTGAGAAAGCGCACGAAACTGCGAACAATAGGTCGGTCGTCGTCGACCTTGCGGTAGGCGGCGAAATGGCTCGACAGAAACTGATAAGCCTGCGGCTTCAGCTCCCGCATGAGACCCTGCGGCACCCAGCCCTCGGCAACATGGCGCGGCAGAAAGCCGATGAACCGGCCCGACAGGATCATCATCACCTGAGCCTCCATCTGCACGACCTGCCCCGTCGCGCGCGGATGATCGGCGCGATAAAGATCGTCGAGGTGGCGATAGCCGCGGACGGAGAAGAGCGACTTCCCGATGGCTTCCCGCGTAACCGAAGCAGACGGCGCGTCGAAGAGCGGATGCCCCTTGCCGCAGTAAAGACCATGCGGTTCCCGATGAATGGCGACGTAGGTGACGCCGGGCACCTTTTGCGACATCGGCCCGATGACGACATCGCGGCGGCCGTCGGCGATTGCCTGCTCGAGCAATTGGGGCGTACCGAGTTCGAGGTCGATGAAAACGTTTTCCGCGTTCTCCATGAAGCGGCCGATGACGTGCTGCAAACCGAGATATGGATTTGTGACGACACCGTCGACGATGCCCACACGCAGGCGCCCGACGAGCTGCCCGTTGTGCTTGCTAACCCGCTCCTCGAACGAGCTGATATCGGCGAATAATTTCTGGGTCGCGAGGTAGGTCGCTTCACCGAACGGCGTCAGCTGGAAGCCACGCCGCCCCCTGATGCAGAGCGGCGCACCGAGTTTACGTTCCAGCGCTGCCAGATGCGTGCTGAGCGTCGGCTGAGACAGGTTGAGCGCAATCTGCGCATCGCCGAACCCACCCGCCTCCACCAGCGTCGCGAACACCCGGAGCAGGCGAATATCGATATTGTCGAGCCGGCGCATCCGCTTTCCCTCTCAAACGGCCTTTGACCCTCACATTGACAGTTTTCGATGTATTCTTCCAATAATCAATATTGGTCTCGATGTAAATTTACCCGAGATTTCAACGCGACGGTGGTCTGATCATTTAGGGGTATGCCGATGCACATGACGATGAACGTCCGGCGGGTTGCCGGGGCCGGATTTGCGATGGCCTTGGGATTGAGCGTGTCGCTGGCCGCGACCGCGGCACGGGCCGACGAAACCATCCGGATTCTCTGCCCGACGTGGAGTGGCTTCGCCCCCGTATTCGTGGCGCAGGACCTCGGATACTTCAAGAAACTCGGCATCGACGTCAGCATCAAGTTTGAAGATGAACGCGCGAACGTCATGGCAGCCATGGCGCGCGGCGACATCGAAATGGATATGCGCACGGTCGGCGAGTATCAGGGCAAGCCGCGTGATGCCCAAACCCCCGGCATCATCATCGGCACCATCGACGAATCGCTTGGCGGCGACGGCGTCATCACCCCAGGTGAGATCACGTCCGTCGAACAGTTGAAGGGCAAGACCATTGCATCGGAGCCCAACATTCCAGGGCGCCTGCTGCTCCAGATGGCATTGAAGAAGAAGGGCATGTCCATGTCCGATCTCGTCGTCAAACAGATTGCGACCGCAGACACCGTCGCCATCCTGACCGATTCATCGATTGACGCGGTCGTGTCCTACCAGCCGTACATGTCCCAGGCCGTCGATAAGGTCCCAGGCCGCAAGCCCCACATTCTCGTCTCGTCGGCACAATATCCGGGCATCATCGTCGATGTCATCGCGGCCCGTCAGGACGATCTCAAAGCCAATCCCGTGAAGTACAAGAAGTTCATGATCGGTATCTTCAAGGCGGTCGAATATTTCAACACGAACAAGGCTGACTTCATCAAGCTCGCGGCCCCGCACTTCAACTTGACGCCGGACGAGTTCGCGGCGTCGATCGAAGGCAGCTTGGTTTATACCGGGCACAAGGAGAACGCCGGTTACTTCGGTAAACCTGGCGCTCTCGGCACGCTGTACGGAACTTTCGAGGAGGTGATGCAGCTCAACATCGAGAACGGCGCCGCCGAGAACAACCTCAAAGCCGCCGAGCAGATCGATAATTCGATTGTCGCCGGTATCACCGAAGCCGATCTGAAGTAGACTAAGTCCGTGCTGGGCGGACCGCTCCACGGAGCGGATCCCCCGGCACAATCAACAGTCAACAGAGCCGGCTCCGGGATCACCGCGTGACCATCATCAAAGCGACAGTGTCTGCGGCGCCCCATGCGCCGGTCGAGAACGCGGCATCCGCGCCGCGTCCCCTACGAAGAAAAGCTCCGCCCAATCAGTACTTCGCGTTTCGCGGAACGCTTTCGAAACGCGCGCAGATCCTTACCGCAATCGGCGCGACCCTGTTCGTCTTGGGCGTATGGGAACTCTCGACCCACCTCGGATTGATCAACGCAACCTTCCTCCCGCCGCCGAGCGTCACGCTCGAGACGCTGTGGAACATGATCCTTCACAAGAACCTGCTGATGCACGCAGGTATCTCGACGCTGCGCATATGGGTTGCATTTGCGCTGGCCGTCATCATGGCGGTTCCCATCGGCATCGCGATGTCGAGCTTCCGCGGAGTTGGCGCCGCACTCGAGCCGATCGTGGATTTCATCCGCTACTTGCCGGTCCCCGCGCTCGTGCCTCTCAGCATCATTTGGTTTGGCGTCGGCGAGACGACGAAAATCTTTCTGCTCTGGCTCGGCACGTTCTTCCAGCTCGTGTTGCTCGTCGCTGACGATATGCGCCGCGTGCCTCAGGAATACGTCGAGATTTCGTATACCGTCGGCGCGCGACCGAGGCAGATGCTATCGGACGTCGCCTTCCGGGCGATGCTGCCGAGCCTGTTCGACAATCTGCGCATCACGCTCGGCTGGTGCTGGACCTATCTCATCATCGCGGAAATCGTCGCCGCCGATACCGGCCTCGGCTTCGTCATCTGGGCGGCACGCCGCTACATGAACACGTCGGAAGTCATGGCGGGCGTGGTGACGATTGGACTGATCGGCCTCATCACCGACCAGGTTCTGCGCCTCGTTCACAAGCGCTTATTCCGCTATCTTTGAGAGGCGCATCGTGGCTCCCGCTCCCTATCTCGTTTTCGATGGCGTCGCCAAATATTTCGGCGATCTCGAAGTCGTCGCCCAATCATTCAACCTCACCCTCAGGCGTAACGAATTCGTCGTCTTTCTCGGACCATCCGGATCCGGCAAGACCACGTTGATGCGGATGGTCGGCGGCCTCGAAACACCGAGCGTCGGCGAAATACGCCTCGACGGATTGCCGATCGGCGCCCCCGATCGCGAACGCGGTATGGTCTTCCAATCCTACTCTTCTTTTCCGTGGCTGACCGTTTCCGAAAACGTCGCCTACGGCATGAAATACCGGCACGACATGACGCCGGAGCGAAAGAAGAAGCGGCTCGACCACTATCTCGATCTCGTCGGCTTGACGGACTTCGCCGACTTCTATCCGAACAACGTTTCGGGCGGCATGCGGCAGCGCATTGCCATTGCTCGCACGCTCGCGGCTGGCTCCGAAGTTCTGCTCATGGACGAACCCTTCGGCGCGCTCGACGCCCAGCGGCGGGAAGGATTGCAGCTCGAATTGCGCCGCATCCATCGCCAGGACGCGAAGACCATTATTTTCGTGACCCACGACGTGGACGAGGCTGTGTTTCTCGCAGACCGGATCGTCGTCTTCTCGAAGCGGCCCGCGCGCATGCTCGAAGACGTCGATATATCGGCGGAGTTGGGCCCGGATCGTACCATCGCGCTGCGCGACAGCGAGCAATTTTTCAAACTTCGAACACGCATCTTGAGAATGGTGCGCGCGGCGACCGGGGAAGAAGAAAAAGTATAGGACCCTGAGGAAAGAGCGTGATCAACCTTCAAAATAAGTCCGTGCTCGTCACGGGCGCCAGCCGAGGCATCGGCTTTGCTGTCGCGGAAGCGTTCGCGGTTGCAGGCGCCGACGTCGCGATCCTTGCAAACGACGATCTCGTGACCGATGCGGCCGCCCGCCTGTCGGATGCGTGCGGACGCCCTATCCGGGCTTTCTTCACCGACATCACCGACAAGACTGCCGTGCAAGACGTTTTCGCCTCGATCTCGACGCTCGACGTGCTGGTGAACAACGCCGGGCTCGAGCTCATCACACCGCTGACGGATCCAAGTGACGAAGTGGACGCGACCTTTGCGCGGATTATCGATATCAACGTGCGTGGTACCTGGAACGTTACGCGCGCCGCGCTGCCTCTTCTGAAGCCCGGCGCGCGCATCATCAATACGGCATCGGTCTGGGCGAAGAGCGCCGTCGGAGAATTCGCCGCCTACATCGCGTCGAAGCACGCCGTCGTAGGCCTGACCCGCACATTCGCGCGTGAACTCGGACCGCGCGGCATCGCCGTCAATGCGGTGTGTCCCGGGTGGGTACGAACCGTGGCCTCCGTTCGCTCAGCAAAAACCATGGCTGAACGCACTGAGCGGAGCGAAGCGGACATTTTTGCCGATGTCGTCGCGGCGCAGGCGCTGCCCGGCTTGATGGAACCGGCCGATGTTGCCGGCCTCTATCTTTTCCTCGCAAGCGACCTTTCAAACAACATCACCGGCCAGGCGATCGGCGTCGATCGCGGGGAATTTCTCGGATGAGCATGCTCGAAAGCAAAAAAGTTATCGTCTCCGGCGCAGCGAGCGGCATTGGTCTGGCCATAGCCGATCTCTTCGAAGCCCAAGGCGCACGCGTCGCGAGATTCGATCTGAGCCCGATCTCGACGGGCGCTGGCCCATCCTTCAAGCTCGACATCACGAACGAAGCGCAAGTCGTCGAAGCCGTTAAGGCGGCGGACGAAGCGCTCGGCGGCGTCGACATAATGCTCAATACCGCTGCGATCTTTCTAATGGCGCCTCTGCTCGATCAGCCCGTCGCCGATGTTCGCAAGCTTCTCGACATCAATCTGGTCGGCACGTTCCTCATGGTGCGCGAGTCGGTGCGCGCCATGCAGAAGCACGGCAACGGCGGCAGGATCATCCTTTTCAGCTCTGAGCTCGCTCAGCTTGGCCGCGAGCATCACGCCGCCTACTGCGCGTCGAAGGCGGGCATCAGCGCCATGGTGCGCTGCTGGGCGAAGGAGTTCGGCCCGAACATTCTCGTCAACGCGGTTGCACCCGGACCGACGGACACGCCGCTGCTCGATTTCGACAACATGCCGCCGGACTGGAAGGCGCTCGAAACGGCCAATCCGCTGCGCCGTATCGGAAAGCCGGAAGAGATCGCCGAAGCCGCACTGTTTCTCGCAGGCCCCGGCTCGAGCTTCATGACGGGACAGGTAATCGGCGTCAACGGCGGCGCCTCGATGGTTTGAAAGAAGGAAAACATGAGCGACCGACTTTTTATGAACGAGATGAGCTGGACCACCTACCAAAAGCGGATCGAAGGGGGCGCTCTCATTCTTTTGCCGGTGGGGGCAACCGAGCAACATGGGCCGCACTTGCCCATGGGAACGGACGTTATGCTGGCGACGGCGGTGGCCGTCGACGTCGCAGAGCAGCTCGATGCCATCGTCGCGCCGGCCGTCGCCTTCGGCTACAAATCGCAGCCGAAAATGGGCGGTGGCAATCATTACTGCGGAACCACCAGCCTCGATGCCGATACGCTCGCACACGTCCTGCGCGACGTGATCAAGGAGTTTGCGCGTCATGGTGCGCGCCGGCTCGTCCTCATCAACGGCCACTACGAAAACATGATGTTCACGATCGAAGGTATCGACCTCGCGATGCGTGAACTTTCATATATGGGCATTCGCGATTTCGAAGTGCTGCGGCTCGAGTATTGGGATTTTACGCGCACGGAAACAATCGAGAAGATTTTCCCCGACGGCTTCCCGGGCTTCGCCCTCGAACATGCAGCCGTGATGGAGACTTCTCTGATGCTCTACCATCATCCCGAACTCGTCGACATGGCGGCGCTGCCCACGGACAAGCCGGCCGAGTTCCCCGCGTACGATGTCTATCCGACGCGAACCGGCTGGGTCCCGTGCTCGGGCGTGCTGTCGCCGGCCACCGGCTGTGCGGCTGAAAAAGGAAAGTTGCTGGCTGCCGATTACGCAATCGGCGTCACGGACGCAATCCGCAAAGAATTTCCGAATGTGAAAGCAAAGACGCAGGTGATGGCATGAGCGAACTTCAACAGCTTCCCGCGCGACAGGGGCGCGCCGTTGCTCTGAAAGCGGGACAATCGATCAGAATAGTGAACACCCATGGTCATCAGGTTGTCGATACTTGGGCTTTCAACGCGCAAGACCTCGGCGAATTTCTCTCCATGGAACATATGCGTGCAGCGATTGACAGGATCAGTCCAAAGCCCGGCGACAAGCTCGTGACGAACAAGCGCCGGCCGATATTGTCATTGGAAGCGGATTCTTCGCCCGGCGTCCACGACACCTTCATCGCCGCTTGCGACATCTACCGTTACCAGGGCCTCGGCTGCACGGAATACCACGAAAATTGCGCCGACAATCTCCGCGCCGGCATGGCGGGCCTCGGCTTAACGCCGTCCGAGGTTCCCTCTCCGCTCAATCTTTGGATGAACATTCCGATCAAGACTGATGGCTCTATCGGCTGGGAAGAACCAGTCTCGAAGCCCGGCGACTATGTCGTGCTCAAGGCCGAGATGGATTGCATCGTCGCGATGTCTGCCTGCCCGCAGGACATCGTCCGGATCAATGCAGGCGCACCGACCGACGCGCATTACGAGGTGCTGGCATGAGCTTGATCGCACCTTCCGCCGCCAACACCGTTCCCTGGGGTCTCGACTCCGAGACCGGAGTGCTGCGGCACGTCCTGCTCGGAAGGCCCGACTTCTTTGAGTGGCGTCCCGTCAGCGCCGTCGCGCGGCAAACACTTGCGCTCGGCTTGCGCTTCGATGCACAGCTCGCCATGTCGCAGCATCGCGCAATGGTCGACGTCTACGAGAGTGCCGGCGTGACCTGCCATTGGCTCGATGCACGGCCGGAACTCAAGTATGGCGTATTCGCGCGCGATTCGAGCGTGATGACACCTTTCGGCGCCGTCATCACCATGCCGCAGACGCGCTTTCGACGCGGCGATTACGCCCTGACATTCAAGTTCTACCAGGAAGCCGGAATTCCAATCTGGAACATGATGACCGCCGGCCATTTCGAGGGCGGCGACTTCATGGTCGTCGAGCCGGGCTTCGTTTTATGCGGCTATGGCGGCGAGCGCTCCGAAAAGGAAGGAGCGGAGCAGATGTGCGAGTGGTTCCGCGCAGAGGGCTGGGAAGCCCATCCCGTTCCGTTCCCGCCGCACTTCGTGCATCTCGACGTTTCGGTAGGCTTCATCAACGACAAGCTGGTTGCCGTGGCGCCGGATGCACATCAGCCGTGGTTCCTGGATCTCCTCAAATCCAAGGGCTACGAAATCTTGCCCGTCTCCTATCACGACTCGACGCAACTCGGCACGAACATCGTCGCTCTCGGAAATGATCGCGTTCTCTCGACAGCCACTAACAAAGACCTCAACGCTCGCATGCGCGCGCTCGGGATCGAAGTCTTCGATCCGGATCTCTCCATGTTCACATTGGGCGGCGGAGGACCGCATTGTCTTTGCCAAGCCCTGAAGCGCGATCCGCTTTGACGACCCGGCCGATTTCCGTTGATGCGGCCACGATCCATTTCCCTGCTAACACTCGACTGAGCATACGCGCCACCGATGCGACCACATCGGTGGCGCTTTTTTGCCCGGCGATAATGTGAACTTGAACGCCCCGTTCACGCCCGCTAGGCTAGCCGCAACGCGCTTCGGGATCGGCATTTCCTTTATACTGGAGGTCTCAAGCAGCCGCGCATTCCGCGTCGAACTCAACCGCCAAGGCATCCCTTATCGATCGCGCATCCTGATCGGGCTTGAGATCCAGAACGATGTCGTCGATGCAGTTATGGCGCAGCATGTTCTCGAGAACAAACACACGCGCGTCGCGCTCCCGTAGATTTCCGTCATCGTCGACAACGAAAACATCGAACAATCGCCAGATCGTCTCGGCAAACGAGAGCGGGCTCCGCCTCGCTTCGAAGGCAATCGCGACGGAATTAAACTCCATGAAAATCACAGGACGATCTCGAACGAGCGTCTCTGCCGCGCCCGCCAAAACTTGCGCTTCATTCCCCTCAACATTCAATCTTATGAAATCGATCGGTGAGGAGACCGTGGCGGACCAGCTATCGATCGTGTCCATCACCGCGCGGGTTCCGCTCTCGGCGGCAGGCGCACACTCGACTATGGTCACATTCGATAAGACATTGGCCGTGAGGTTGCGGCGCAAGCGCATAGCCTTCCTCGGTGAAGCCTCAAAAGCATAAACATGGGCGGTCGGACAGACCAACGCTAAGCTCGCAGTCGTCAGCCCGATGTTCGCACCGATATCCAAGCATACGCTGGCCGCATGCAGATGCCGCGCTGCAAATCGCGACAGATGACGCTCACCGCCACCTTGAGCCAAAGCGGCGATATTCTCGAAATAGATATCTCCCTGGTCACCCTCGAATTCCAGGTTTCGGCCCGCGAGCCTAACGCACTGCTTCATAAACTTCCGACCAACTATTTGAACGTAACGCTGATTCTATGCACATCGTCTTCGTAACGCCCGACGCCCTCCCTGTTTAATCCATGCCGCCACGACGAAGCACCTGGCTAAATGAGCAGTATGCAAGCACCGACGGGAAATTTCCGATCCGCCCCGGCTCATAAAGACGTCAGGGATTATATTCGCTTCGCGGCTCGCTTTCGCCGCGACTGAACTTAAGCCTGGGGAGATCTAATTTTCGATATTGATCCGACTCGCATATCGCGTATCTTTTGATTCCGTTCGGCGCGATTTCGCCAAAAATTATATTCGCATATTTTACCAAGTACTGCTTTCGCCTTTGCCTCGTTTTGAGGAAAAAACAACATGCGCTATATTGCGGTGTCATTGCTATTTTTCATTTTATGCAGCCCGGCCTTCGCTGACGCAGCGTTTGATTGCGACAACGGGACAACACCCGATGCCCATATCGCGGGCTGCACGGTGATGATCGAATCCCAATCGTCAAACCCGCGCAATCTCGCAATATATTATGGCAACCGCGCGTTGGGATACTTCGCCAAACGCGACTTTCAACATGCAATCGCGGACTTCTCGAGCGCTGCAAAGATCAGCCCCGAACCCTATTATTACGTGGGCCGGGGCATCGTGTACGCCGCTATCGGAGATTGCGACCACGCGATAGACGACTATAACCAAGCAATCGAATTGGAACCCCTTTATCCTCGCGTGTATAACAACCGGGGCAATTGCTTCCGCAAAAAGGGAGATATTAATGCCGCCATATCGGACTATACGCGTGAAATAAAAATCAACCCGAATGAATCGGTCGTATATTTCAATCGCGGCGTCGCTTTGAAAATGCAAGGCAATTACGCTGATGCTATTACCGATTTCAGCACGGCTGTGTCGCTCAACCCGAAATACGCTCTGGCGTACTTCGTGCGCGCCGACACCTACATCGACGCGGGAGACCTCAAGGCGGCCGACAGAGATTTCAAAATTGCGTCAGCGCTCGATCCGAAACTGGATCGCCAGAGCACTCAGCTGACAGTGCCGCCAATCAACTGAACATCCACGCCGCCCCGCTGATCACAGCCAGTCCAAACTGATGGGTAGCAGACGCGCGCGATGATTAGGAAATTTCTCGCTGAAGATTCTGCAGCTCATCTTCAGCCCAGTCCGCGGTGTAGTCGGCGGCCCCAGAATCAGTGAGGCCGCCGCAGTTCCATCGGACTCAAAGAATCCTACCGCAGTTCAGCCAACCAAACATGCGATCGCCCATTCTTTGGGTCCGGTAGCCGACGCCCCGCACGAAGCGCGTGGTGCCGTCGAATACCCCGGAGACACCCCATCCCGCCCTATCGAGGCCGAGGCAATGAGCATCTGCCGCCACCGGCGCAGTGAGTGCGAAAAGACCAATTACTACTGCGAAAATTGAATGCTTTGACATGCGAAAAACTCCTTTAGTCACCCAACAATTCAGCGAGACTAAGCCGCAGTTTGGAAACGACGAGCCCCGTCGCAGTTCTTGGTTAGGCTCTAATTAAATTGGAGCCCTGCGCTAAAGATGCTTGGAACGGCTATCCCCTAAAGCGGGTTGGTGAACTAAGGAGCAAATCCATGATCCTGTATTACTCACCCGGAGCCTGCAGTCTTTCAGACCACATCGCATTGATCGAAGCCGGAATGAAGTTCGACCTAGCGAAAGTGGATCTCAAAACCCATAAGGTCGACGATGGCCGCTCGTACCTCGACATCAATCCAAAAGGTTACGTCCCGGCACTCCAATTCGATGATGGCGACGTCCTCACCGAGAACATTGCTATTCTGAGTTACATCGCCGACAAATACCCCGCCCTCATGGCGCCCGGCCAGTTCGGCCGTTACAGACTTCTTGAGATGCTGTCCTTCATCTCGAGCGAAATCCATAAATCCTTCGCGCCGCTTTTCAATCCCGCCACGACCGAGAAGGACAAAGCGAAAGCCTTCGACGCGATCCGCAAGAGATTCGACTTCACCGCTGCACGGACCGTAGGCCCCTACCTCTTCGGCGAGCATGCAACCGTCGCCGACGCGTATCTTTTCGTCACGCTGCTTTGGGCTGCGAAGAACGGAATTGACGTACCGAAGCCGCTGAAGACCCTTGGCGAACACATGCGAGCGCGCCCCACGGTGGACATCGCACTGAGGCAAGAGGGCCTCGGTTGAACACTGCATCCTGAGCCGCACGATATTTTGCGCGACACGATTGAACGCGTCCGGATCTCAATGGTCTGCTTTTCGTGATGCGGCTTTTTCGCCGAAGAACCTAGCAAAGCCCGAATAAGGAATGCGGAAATAATTCGTAGACGATCACTGCCATCCACTTCAGCCTGCACGATGTGCGCAGCCATCTCTGATCGGCGGCATTCGAATTTTGGGAAAAAGAGGATCGCACGTCATGATCGTTTCTCGCAGGACACTTGGCGCCCTTGCGCTTGGCGCATTCGCGGCCAACCTCGGCGCTCCGGCGGCCAATGCCGAAGACAAAGTCATCCGCATCGGATACCAAAAGTACGGCAACGCAATTCTCCTCAAGGCAAAGGGAACGCTCGAGCCCAAGCTCGCCGCTATCGGCTATAAGGTCACGTGGGCCGAATTCCCCTTCGGGCCGCCGCTACTGGAAGCGATCAACGCTGGCGCAATCGACTTCGGACATACCGGCGAGGCGCCGCCCATCTTTGCCCAGGCGGGAGGCAGCTCAATCGTTTATGTCGCGAACGAGCCGCCGGCGCCCGAAGGAGAGGCCATTCTCGTTCCGAAAGACAGCCCGATCAAATCGGTCGCTGACCTCAAGGGCAAGAAAGTTGCCTACGCAAAGGGCTCCAATTCAAACTACTTCGCAGTGAAGGCATTGGAACAGGCCGGCATCAAATACGGAGAGTATGAACCAGTCCATCTCGCCCCGGCCGATGCACGCGCGGCTTTCGAAACCGGCAGGATCGATGCCTGGGCAATTTGGGATCCATTCTACGCTTCCGCCCAGGCGGGAACCGGGGCACGCGTCCTGACCGATGGCAAAAACATCGTATCCAATCACCAGTTCTACCTCGCGAGTAAGTCCTACGTCGGCCCCAACGCCAAGGCCATCGACGTTGTTCTCGCGGAACTGAGGGCCGTCGATGACTGGGTAAAGGCCGATCCAAAAGCAGCGGCGGCACAGCTGAGCGCACCGATCGGAATACCAGCGCCAATTCTGGAAGCCGCGCTGAAGCGCCAGTCCTATGGCATCAAACCAATCGATGACGCCGTTATCGCGGAACAGCAGAGCATCGCAGATAAGTTCTTCGCTCTCGGCCTTTTGCCCAAGGCGATAACGGTGAAAGAGATCGCCTGGAGAGCAGGCACTTAAAAGTATCGACCCACCGAGCCTCGACGCTCGCGAGTATTTGCCAAACACACGGGGCGGCCACTCTCTCACGACGGGAGGTGGCCGCCCCGCTGCATTTCTATATCTATAAAGACGCGGGCCGCCGCACATCGCACGGCGTCTCGAAATCGACGCACGAACGCTGCGCGTCGCGCATCATTCCCGAACGCAGCCGGATGATCGACCGAGGCCAGCGCACACGTCCTCGACGGATCCGCATCCCACGACTGCGCCGATCGTTCGCCGCTGAAGTACGACCGCATGCGCGCCGACGCCGCGTCCGCGCGAAAAAAGCAGTGACATCACCGCCACAACTTTTGGCCCTTTCAAACACAACATGCTCTGCGTTTTGCTGGCCGACAAAATGCATCGAGACGAAAAGTCGTTTCTATATTTCTGGAACGCGATCAAATATCCAACATAAGACTTGCCGCCGCTGCTTATGCGGAAAGAAGCCCCATCAAGCCCCGCTTTTGATCGGTTCCGCGATATGGAAATCACAAAACGAGCAGTCGCTTCCGCATTCCTCTTTTCGTTCTAAGCAAAGCACCGGCGCATTCCTATGCGTTGGAAATCTTCTCATTTCATATCCGAATTTCCCTCAGCTTTATTTGTCCTCCATCGGGCCTTAACCGGCGGTGACCGGCACTTAGGGGAAAGTGCCAATCAACCCGGTTGACCACGTTCTTCCGCGAGTAGGTGAACGTCTTGAGGCGCCGAACGATTGGTATTTACCTTGGAGGTATTGGAATGTTCGGGGGGACTAACAAACGAGCGGGCATCGCTGCCGGCATCGCTGCAGCTGGACTAGCGTTCGCAGGCACCGCGCCTGCATCAGCCGCAGATCTCGGGGGGAATTGCTGCGCTGACCTCGAAGAACGCGTCGCAGAGCTCGAGGCGACGACAGCCCGCAAGGGTAACCGCAAGGTTTCTCTGACTGTCTCCGGCTTCGTCAACGAAGCCTTGGTAGGTTGGGACGACGGACGCGAGCGCAACGCCTACATCGTCACGAACGAGTCGGCGCAAGACCGTTTCCGCTTCGTCGGCCAGGCCGAAATTACTAAAGGCTGGACTGCCGGCTACCTGCTTGAACTCGGCGTGCGCGGTGCGCGCGAAGATCGTTCAAGTCAAAACGGCCCAAGCAGTGACAACGGCGTCAGTGTTCGCCACAGCGCCTGGTATCTCGCCGGAAAAGAATACGGCAAGGTCTGGGTCGGACAGACGTCAGACGCAGCCGACGGTATTACCGAGATCAATCTCGCGAATACTAATCACTTCGCCTACACCAACAGCTGGGGCAACACGTTCGGCGATGGCGGCTCCGGCTTCTACGTCCGTCGTAAGGACGGCGTCTTGAGCAACGTACGTTACGGCCAGTTCGTAGCACCGGGTGCCCAGCAGGCAGCCCCCGGCGAAGGACACCGCTTCAACGTCATCAAATACGACGCGCCGACAATCGCGGGCTTCACCGCATCAGCCGCATGGGGTGAAGACGATATCTGGAACGTCGCCCTTCGCTATGCCGGCGAGTTCTCGGGCTTCAAATTAGCTGGCGGCATCGCCTACACGGAATCGAACGATTTCGGATCGGCCGATCATACCTCTGCGGTTTCGCGTGGTGTGGGCGACACGAGCGAGATTGGCCTCAGCGGATCGATCCTGCATGTTGAGACCGGCCTCTACGCATCCGGTGCTTACGGCCGGCTTCATGACGCCGGTCTCGATGACCTCTATGGACGCGACGTCGACAACAACACCAGCTTCTGGACTCTGCAGGCCGGTATCGAACGCAAGTTCCTCCCGATCGGCAAGACCACGTTCTTCGGCGAGTACTTCAATCTCGATCGCGGCGCGGGCTACACGACCAGTTCTACCGGCTCAGGCATTCTCAATGCGTCGTCCCTTGGAACTGGCTTCAACCAAGTTGCCAATTCGCAAATTCAAGGTTGGAGCATCGGCCTCAACCAAAACCTGAGCGAAGTGGTCGATCTCTACCTCGACTACAAGCATGTTCAGCTCGACGTGACGACGACGAACGGAACGGCCACGCGGGATGCGAGCATCGACTCCATTCAGTTCATCACGGCTGGCGCACAGATCAAGTTTTGATCGAAGAGGAAAGCCTTTTCACCCCGTCTAGGCTTCTCTCCTCATGCGATCACGAACGAGGGCCGCATCCTGATCAGATGCGGCCCTCGAATTTTTCACAAAGCGCTTTGGCATAAGCTCAGCCGCCGTTCTCGCGCATGGTGTCCCAGAAATCGACCGTTGCCTCGCGGAGCGTTCCGCGGCAATCGCGACCGCAATCGATGCGCGTTCCGTGGCTGAGGACGAGTTGCCGCCCACCATCGCCGCGGCGCAAGCTGGCTGTGTAGCAGCCGTTCCCGTATCGGCTGCAAGCCGTCAGCGAACCGTTAGAGTTATCTGCGCCTGCTCGTTGCCCGGCCGAGGCTGGCATTGCACCAGCCGAGAGGAGCCCAAGTGACACCATGACGAAAGTCAGATTCCGCTTCATTCGTCGCCTCCTTCGTTATTACATTTTCAACAATGCATATTACGAAGTTGGCTCTAAGAATATTACTTCTCGTGCAAGGGAACCGAAAAAATTTGCCCTCTAAAATAACGGCGAAAAATCCGATTTATCGATCAGAAAAAGACCGCAAAGAACTCTCGCCCCACTATCCGCGCGCATACGTAAGAGCCGCCGCGCAGTTCTCGCGAAATGAATATCAAAAGAAGAAGAAGTTCATTGGCTTGGCCGAGAGAGACCATAACTTAGGACATAGGCCAATAAGCCGAAATGGGCTGCACGCGTGATCGACCGGCGATCGCGGACGGGGTGTGCGTGCGTTGAGCGAGGGGCGATGAACTTCCAGCAGTTGCGAATTCTCCGGGAAGCGATCCGGTACAAGTTCAATATAACAGACGTCGCAAACGCTATTTATGCTTCCCAGTCCGGCGTCAGCAAGCAGATCCGGGAGCTTGAGGAAGAACTCGGGTCCCCTCTCTTCATCCGTCGCGGCAAGCGTCTTCTGGGCCTGACAGATCTCGGCGCCAACGTTGCCCGAATGGCGGAGCGCGTTCTCTTTGAAGCCGACAACATCAAGCAGGCCGCCGCACAATTTGCCGTAGAGGATCAGGGCATCCTGCAAATTGCGACGACGCATACGCAAGCGCGGTACGCTCTTCCGGGCGTCGTCGTTAAATTCAAGGAGAGCTTTCCGGCCGTGCGGCTAGACCTGCGGCAGGCAAATCCGAAGGATATCGCCTCGCTCCTGCTCAACGGCGAGGCCGACATCGGCATAGCAACCGATGTCCTTGCCGGCATAGACGACATCCTCACGCTCCCATTCTATGCGTGGACTCACATTGTCATCGCGCCTGCCGGCCATCCTTTAGTGGGCCGCAAAGGCGTCTCTCTCGAGGAACTCGCCCAGTATCCAATCATCACATATGACACCGGCATCACAGGGCGCCCGCGCATCGACGAAGCTTTCGAAACCGCCAACGTCGTACCGCATGTTACGATGACGGCCCTCGATGCCGACGTCATTAAGGCCTATGTCGTATCGGGCTTGGGCATCGGGATCGTCGCGCCCATGGCATACGATGCCGCTCGCGATGTGGGTATCAGCGTCATCGACTGCGCGGAGCCTATCGCGCCGAGCACGACGAGCATCGCCATCCGCCGTGGGCGGCTGCAGCGAGGCTATGTCTATCGCTTCATCGAACTCTGCGCGGCGCATCTGACCGAGCAAGACATTCGCGATGCCGAGGCGCAGACAGAAAGCGAACACCCGAAAGCGTTCCTCCGCACCAGCGCGCTTCACTGGAACCAGAGCTTGGAAGTCATCGCTTGATGGAGTCGGGCTCCGCGCATCAATCGCGCCATGGCCCGTTATCATCCGGTTGAGTCCACGGATGAGGATATTCGCATCGCGCTTTTGCTCGCGGCGAAGATCGGCCGAATCTGTTCCTGACCTCTGATTTCTTGCATCCGGCACGATGGCTGTGGCGGAGCAGCGACGTTCGTTCCGTACGCTGATGCTATGGTTGCGAAATTGATTTGAAATTTTTGATTTCGCACGGGTCCGAGAAAATGAATTTCATCGCCAAGAATATATTGTTGGCCTCTTCCTTAGCTCTTCTGACGTCCACCTACGCTGGCCCGGCCGCAGCAGCCGATCTCGGAAGCATGGAACAACGCCCTCTCGCTCCGATGAGCGAATGGACCTTCGTCTTCACGACCTACGGCTGGATACCGTGGATGTCAGGAAACATGGCGGTCAGGGGCCGCGCCTTCGATGTGAATGCCAACCCAGGCGAAATTTTTAGCCATCTCGACTGGTCGACGCTGCCGGCCTGGATGAGCTACGCGGAGGCGCGCAACGGTCCCCTAAGTCTCTTCAATGACATTGTGTACGCAAATATCAGCGGCGCGAAGGATTTTGCGCGCGCATCCAATCGCCAAATAATCAACTCCTCGCTCGGCGGCACCCTTTCGGTCGACTACGAGCAGGTGATCGTCGAATTCGGCGGCGCCTATCAAGTCTGGTCGGGCCACAACCCGATATCGACGGGAACTACCTCTCTCGATCTTCTTGCTGGCGGCCGCTACTGGCATCAGGACGCGGATATTTCCGCCAACATCTCGGCAAGCTTGAATATCGGCGACCTTTCTGTCTCCGGCAATCGCGTCACGGCGCGATCAGGATCCGTCGACTGGGTCGATCCGTTTGTAGGAGTACGTCTGCGCAACAAAATAGCACCGGGAGAAGAAATCATGGTGCGCGCTGACGTCGGAGGCTTCGGTGCAGGCAGCGACGCATCTTGGCAAGTCCTCGCCACCTATAATTGGAAAATGTGCACGTCGAGCGGTTACGTCGTCGATGGCTATCTTGGCTATCGCGCGCTGTCGGTCGATTATTCCCAAGGCTCTGGAAATACCGAATACAAATTCGATGTCCTCCAGCAAGGCCCAGTCATAGGTACGACATTGCATTTCTGAGAAGGCCCAGTCGACTGACCGCGCCGACGGATAGGTGCCGGGTGCAGTTTGATTAACGAAACAATCGCCCTTGATCGCGCGACCGCACCCTGCAACGAATATGATCTCACGTTTCTCGGAAACGGCTGCTAGCGGCCGCGATCGGAGATGGGAGATCGGAAGCATGCAGCGCAATGATCACCGCTTGCGTACGGCCTTGCTGGCGCTCTGCACGCTCGTGGGGCTTTTGTTGCTGCCATCCTTATCGCTGGCCCAGACGATCGATCCGCTACCATCGTGGAACGAGGGTCCAGCCAAAACGGCGATCATCGAATTCGTAAAAGCCACAACAGACCTAGCGAATCCGAAGTTCGTATCGCCCGAGGCGCGGATCGCGACGTTCGATCAGGACGGTACGACGTGGGTTGAGCAGCCAATGTACGCGCAGGTGATGTATTGCCTGGACCGTGTCCCGGCGCTGGCGGAGAAAAAGCCGGAACTGAAATCCATCGAACCCTTCAAGACCGTGCTGTCAGGCGACCGGGAAGCAATGGCGAAGTTGCCGAAAGAGGATCTGATGAAGATTCTTGGCGCCACCCTCTCCGGCATGACGGTCGAAGCCTTCAACGCAGAAGTGAAGACCTGGATCGAAAACGCCAAACACCCCCGTTTCAAGCGGCTGTACACGGATCTCACCTATCAGCCGATGCTCGAAGTGATGCGCCTCTTCCGTGACAATGGCTACAAGACCTATTTCGTTACCGGCGGTGGCCAGGATTTTGTACGCGTGTACGCCCAGAGGGTTTATGGCGTGCCGCCAGAACAGGTGGTCGGCAGCGCGGGCGCGACGGAATTCGGCTACGACGAAGATGGTAAGCCGGTCCTCACCAAGGTGCCGAAGCTCCTCCTCAACGATGACAAGGCCGGCAAACCCGAAGGCATCCACTTCGTCGTCGGGCGGCGCCCCGTTGCAGCCTTTGGCAACTCGATCGGCGACAGAGAAATGCTGGAATACACCCAGGCAGGCGGCGGCGCTCGCTTGATGCTGCTCGTGCACCACGACGATGCCGACCGTGAATACGCTTACGGGCCTCAATCAAAAGTCGGAACATTCACTGACGCATTGATGGATGAGGCCAAGAGCAACGGCTGGATTGTTGTCAGCATGAAGAATGATTGGAAGCGGATTTTCGCGTTCGATCAGTAGCGCCGAAACCCACCAACGTCGGCTTCTGTAACGTCCGCCAACGTCGGACGTGCGCAACAGCTGCGGCCCCAAAAGACCAATCTTGATTGAGCATCTGCGCAGCAAACGCGAAGCTGCAAATTGATGAGCATTCTATTGGTTAAGCATAAAAAAAAGAACGCGGGAACTGTGCCGTATAGCGCCGGTTTGCGCGAAGAGCGGCAAAAGCGCTCGGATAGCTTCAGGAGAAAATAAATGGCTATCAGAACTGCATCGAAAACGAAAATTGCCATGTGTGCGATGGCGCTCGCGCTTGGCGGCGGCGCCATGACAACGTCAGCAGAAGCATGCGGTTTAGGCCTAGGTTATGGCTGGGGCGGTGCGGCCCCGGTAGCTGCCGGTTATGGCTGGCGCAGACCCTGGGGTTGGGGCGGCGCCGGTTATGGCTGGAGATCAACCTACCCGGTTGCCGCCGGCTGGGGCTGGCGCAGACCTTGGGGTTGGAGAGGCGCCGGTTGGCGAGGAGGTTACGGCTGGAGGGGCGCCGGTTATGGCTGGCGCAGACCGCTTATCGGCGGCTACGGCTTCCGTAGAGGCTGGGGCTGGAGGGGCGCCGGTTGGCGAGGAGGTTATGGCTGGAGAGGCGCCGGGTGGCGCGGACGTGGCGTCGGCTTCCACCGCGCCGGCTTTGGAGGTGGTGGTTTCAGAGGCGGCTTCAGAGGTGGCCTCCGCCGCTAGATCAAGATCGAAGTGGCGGACAGAAAAAATTCCGTCCGCCACTTCTGTATGCTGATTTCAATATCCGGACCGCAGACGTCCGCTGCCAAACGCTTTTTGCGTGTTGGATTTTTGAAATACGATTCGTTCGGACGAATTGGCGTAGCACTTTCGTATGTTTGCGCATCGCGCCGCCCCGGACGGATAGCCTCCGCCGCCACGTTCGCCCGCTAATGCCTTGCACACCATGTCGATGCCAGCCGGCGTCAGCCATTTTTCGCGCGCACCTGCTTGGGCAGCGCCACAGTCTGCGGCGAGTTCATTTCCGCCAACGGACTTGTGGGCGCATTCATGCTTGAACACGAACATGCGAACCGCCGCCGGCTGCTTCTGCATGAGCGTGTGGTTAATATAGATTCCCCTGCCAGGTACGAACCGTCCTTCCATCGGAAGGCTGGAATCCGAGAACACAGGCGTTGAGCCGCAGCTCATCGACTGGCCAGCAATTTTGACAGACGCCGCCTCGGCGCGGTGCACACAGATAGTCGCCATGGCTGCAGCCATGAAAATCAGCACAAATCGATGTTTCACTAGAGAAATCCCCCGTGGTTTCTTGCACGTTCAACATCAGAATGTGCTTAGAATCGGGCATTAGCGATCACGATTGCCGCAGATGAACGGACTTGGATCTGCTGCCTCGCGATGAAAATCGGGACGCCGACGACAGATCAAAGCATACAATTGATCCGATAAAATAAAGGATTTTTGTAGCTCACAGCGCTCGATGGCGATGAGATCGAGTGGCGTTTAGGCAGACTGTGTCGCGTGACCAATCGTCATTATTGTGATGATTGTGATGAGACGTTTTTGACTTGATGCCGCAAGCCCCGACAAGCTTCGCAAGGTTCGGCGGATAGCGATCCCCCTTCCCTAAGTCCAACGGGGGATGAGCGCGAACGCAACGAGATGCGCCTGCTGCTGACAGCAATGGACGCTGGCGGTTTGGCATTCGGTCCGGAAGATCCGCATAACGCCATGATGTAAAACCCGATCGGCCAACTGGGGAAACTCGACGCCGTCGGGTCCGACGGCGATGATCATTAGTGTCGTATCGAAGGGCCTCCCCATTTCAATTGCAGATTCGAGGCCTCCCATCGTTCTAATCATTGCGGATATATCATCATAAGTGTATCGTCCGTTAACTGTATAATTTCCAAAAAGCGCATCCGCATTTTCAGACTGGGGGTGAGTTGCTTTGCGTATCTACCGCGCGCTGCTGAAGAATTTCAGCCAAGCCATTCCCATTGCATTCCTAATTCTATTGCACCTCGCAATTCCAGCGGGCGCAAGCTGCACATGCGGAAGCGGCGTTGTGCCCTGCGGTGTCGTCTGCTGCAGCAGCTCGACCTACTGTAGTTCCGGCTCCATTTGCGCCGACGGCGGCTGCCTCAGCAGGTCCTCTCCGCGGGTCTGTCGGAATGGAAGGTTCTGCGATTCAGGAAGCGTTTGCACTCCGGACAGCCGCTGCATTTCCGTAAGTTCCGACAGGTATTGCGGGGGACGTAAATTTTGCGATCCCGGCTTTGCCTGTATCAACGGAGGAAAATGTTTGTCCGTTTCTTCCGAGCGCTATTGCGGGAACGGCCACTACTGCGCGGAGGGCACGTATTGTAAGGACGGCGGGTGTCGATCGCACGCAGCCGACGAAGCCCTGCGTGAATTGCGGCGCGTGGAAGATGAGCTTCGCGCCGAGCAGGAACGATTAGCCGACGAAGCGCGCAAAGCCGAGGAACGAAGCCGCGCTGCTGCAAATCCTTCCAACCATTCCGGATCGTGCAGCACGATTACTGGTCCTGGCATGTCATCGGGTGGGCCTTGCAATAACGATCGCGGAAACGGCCCTTCGCAGACCCCGCCGTCACCCCCGAACACACAGCAGCCACCCCAGAAACCTCAAACCAAATTGGTGCTGGTACAGCCCGCACCGAGTTGCCCGGGCTGTCGCGCTCTCGATGCCGTCGCCGAGATACTTCCGCTGTTCGGCAGCACGCTCAAAGAGATGGACGAGGAGATCAACAGTCCCAACATACCGCCGCCGCAAGACTGGCTAACTCATCCCCCCAGCGCCACCAATGCCGCACGCACGAACTCACATCCTGATCAGGACAACGAGCCCGACACAACGAACGCGCAGCACCGGCAGCCTTCATCGAGGCCGAGTGACGATACTTCGCCGAGCCCGGACAGCGCTTTGGACGAAGCCGAAGATGACTACGCTGTCGTTTGCGACAGGGCCTTCAAAGAATATCTGTCTGGCAACGACGACCTGATGGAAAAAGCGAAGCAGGAAGTGCGTGACCTCAAGAAAGCGAGGAACAGCCTCGCCGAAGCAATTCGGCATCCATACGCAACTGCCAAGCGGCTATTACAGGATTATATCGACGAGCACCTCGCGCAGTTCGATCCGCACAATTATTTCAAAATTCTCGCCGAACAGGCTTTGAAGTCTGAATCGAAGGAGCGCCAGGAAGACCTCAAGCGCTTCAAGGAGAAGTGGGGCGAGAAATGCGTTGAGCGGACCTACGCTACGGCAATCGAGCAAAATTTGACGCATGTCTTCGAAACGGAAGTTCCCGAATGAGAAGCGCGCGCACTCCACTCCAAATGTGGATCTATCTGCTGATCGGATCAGTGCTCTCTCTGCAGCCCACAGGAGAGAACGGAGCACGGGCTCAAGCGAGCGGCAACCAAGATATCTGCACTGCGCGGACGAATGCGAGTGACAGCGAGCGCGTCAAGGCCTGCTCGGAGCTTATCGAATCCGGCTCGTTCGCCGATGATCGCTTAGCCATTCTATATACCAGCCGCGCCTCGGCATCGCGCGCAAATGGCGATCTGGACGCCGCGCTAACGGACCAGAACAAGGCGATAGCGATCGCTCCGGAATCTGCGATCCTCTACTTCAACCGCGCCGCGACTTGGCAGGCCAAACAAGACAATGCGCAGGCAATCGACGACTACAATAACGCGCTGCGGATCGCTCCGAACTTTGCGCTCGCTTACAAGCGTCGCGGCGATCTGTTCTTCTCGAATGCGGAATACGACCGCGCGATCGACGATTACGACAACGCGGTACGGCTGAAACCGGATTTCGCGGAAGCACTCGCGCGACGTGGCTTGGCCAAGCTCCAGAAAGGTGATGTTGAAGGGCGCAATGCCGATCTCCAAGCCGCCCGCTTCATCGATTCAGGAACCGTCAGAGGCCTTTTGAAGACGCTCGGGGATTCCGTGCCGGAAGGGGAAGGCTTTCTCGTCCGCAGGCAACTCGGCGTTTTCACGGCGTTGGAGCTGAACGACGCAACGATCTGCCAGGAAGCGAACGAGACCTCCGCCGAGAAGCTCAGATCGTATTTTAATGCCCACGGAATGACCTACACAGCAAAAACCTTCCCAAACTTCGTCGGCGCCCAAAGTGCTTATGAAAACGGTGATTGCACCGTTCTATCGGGAGACGTCACTGCCTTAAGGAGCGCGCGCGAAAAGCTGCCGAACAACACCGATCATGTTCTGCTGGCGGAAGTATACGCACCGGCAGCTGCGCCAACCGGCAAACCCTCCTCCGACCTCAACCCGACGCCGACCGCGAGCCTATGGAACCATAACGGCTCCATAGTCCGCTTGCAGTCCAATGGCTCATCCCGGGCCTTCTATTATCAGTCGCCGCGAGGGGTAATCAAAGTGCAGGGCGTTTCCAGTGGAGCACTGCTGTTTCAAGGAACGCGCGATCAGTCTGCGTATGAAGGCACGGCGTACCTGTTCAAGAAGGGGTGCAAGCCGATCGGCTATGCGGTGAGCGGCACCGTATCCGAGGACGAGAAGACCATCACGATGTCTGGAAGCGCACCAACGAGAGGCGACGATTGCAGCATCCTCGGATACAGGGATGACAGCCTCGTGTTCACATTCATCGAGCCGTAGTTGATCACGGTCTCAACGACGAGGTTGACGGCAACCGCGAAGTTATCGCTTGGCGGCGCCCCCACCACAAAAAAGCGGCCGACGAGTAGGCGTCGACCGCTTCTTTTGATGATTTCGGATCTGATCTTAGACGAGATCAATTTCCGCCGGCAGGTAACACGTCACTTCGAGGCCAGCTTCCTGCTCGCGTACGGCGGGCTTGTCCAGGTCTTCATGGTGGCAGCATCCGTGCACGGCGCATCTAGGCTTTCGTATGAACGTCAAAACGGTCGGCATTCATCACTTTGGCCCATGCTGACGCGAAGTCGCTGACGAACTTGCCGTGAGAATCGGCACATCCATAGACCTCCGCGAATGCGCGAAGCTGGGAATGCGATCCGAAAATGAGATCGACGCGCGTCGCGGTCCACTTGACCGCTTTCGTCTTGCGATCCCGTCCTTCAAACAAGTTCTCGCCTGCCGGCTGCCATTCCGTAGCCATGTCCAGCAGGTTCACGAAGAAGTCGTTGGTCAGCGTGCCCGGCGACTTCGTGAACACTCCGTGCTTCGACTGACCGGCATTTGCACCGAGGACGCGCAAGCCGCCAAGGATCACCGTCATTTCCGGCCCCGTGAGGCCGAGCAATTGCGCGCGATCGACCAGCGCTTCCTCCGGCGTCATGAATTGCCGCTTGCTGCTGATGTAGTTCCGGAATCCATCAGCGCGCGGCTCGAGTGGCGCGAAGGATTGAACGTCTGTCTGATCGGCAGACGCATCTGTACGACCGGGTGTGAAGGGGACGGAGACGTCGACGCCGGCGTCCTTCGCAGCCTTTTCGACCGCCGCACAACCGCCCAGAACGATCAAGTCCGCGAGCGAGACCTTCTTGCCCTTTTGAGCACCGTTGAACGTCGCCTGAATCTCTTGCAGCTTCGACAACGCCAATGCGAGCTGCGCCGGCTGGTTGACCTCCCAGTCCTTCTGCGGCGCAAGCCGAACTCGTGCGCCGTTAGCACCGCCACGCTTATCGGAACCGCGATACGTCGAGGCCGAAGCCCACGCTGTCGAGACGAGTTGTTGAACCGTCAAGCCGGAGCCAAGGATTTTGGCCTTGAGGTCCGCGACGTCCGATTCACTCACGAGTTCATGATCGACCGCCGGGATCGGATCCTGCCAGATCAACGTCTCTTTTGGAACCAGAGGTCCCTGATAGCGAGAAACCGGTCCCATATCGCGATGGGTAAGCTTGAACCACGCGCGAGCGAATACATCGGCGAACTGGTCCGGATGCTCGTAGAAACGGCGTGAAATCTTTTCGTAGGCGGGATCGAAGCGAAGCGCGAGATCCGACGTTAGCATGGTCGGCACATGCTTTTTCTTTGGGTCGAATGCATCGGGGATTGACGCTTCCGCGTTCTTTGCTCGCCATTGGAACGCCCCGGCGGGACTTTTCTCGAGCTCCCATTCGTACTGGAAAAGATTCTCGAAGAAGTAGTTGCTCCACTTCGTCGGAGTCTGCGACCACGTCACTTCGGGTCCCCCGGTGATCGCATCGGCGCCGAAACCGGTCCCATGAGTGCTCTTCCAGCCGAGGCCCTGATTCTCGATGGCTGCCGCTTCCGGATCCGCGCCGATGAACGACGGATCGCCCGCGCCATGCGTTTTGCCGAACGTGTGACCGCCGGCAATAAGCGCAACGGTCTCCTCATCGTTCATTGCCATGCGAAAGAAAGTTTCTCTGATGTCCCTCGCCGACGCTACCGGGTCCGGATTTCCATTCGGTCCTTCGGGGTTGACGTAGATCAAACCCATCTGGACTGCGCCAAGGGGTTCGCTCAGCTCACGCTCTCCGCTGTAGCGTTCATCACCGAGCCAGGTCCCTTCGGGCCCCCAGTACAGCTCTTCCGGCTCCCAGGTATCGACCCGGCCGCCAGCGAAGCCGAAGGTTTTGAAACCCATGGATTCCAAAGCGACATTGCCGCTGAGGACAAAGAGGTCCGCCCACGAGATCTTGCGTCCATACTTCTGCTTGATAGGCCAAAGCAGACGGCGTGCCTTATCGAGGTTGGCGTTGTCCGGCCAGCTGTTCAAAGGAGCGAACCGCTGTTGGCCACCGCCCGCACCGCCTCGTCCGTCGGTGATGCGGTACGTGCCGGCGCTATGCCACGCTAAGCGAATGAAAAGACCGCCGTAGTGGCCGAAGTCAGCTGGCCACCAATCTTGCGAATCCGTCATCAGCCCATGCAGGTCTTTGATGACGGCATTGAGATCGAGCGATTTGAACTCGGCGAAGTAATCGAAACCATTTCCCATGGGATCGGACAACGAACTGTTGCCGTGCAGGACCTTGAGGTCGAGGTGGTCGGGCCACCAATCGAAATTGGATCTGGAACGCAGCGTTTTACCTTTCGGCATTCCCTGCATCGGGCACTTAGCAATTTCGTTCATGTCACTCTCATCATTTCCAACTTCGCCAGACGCGCCATCTATTACCAGATGATGCTCAGTTCGAAAGAACCAAGACGTCGCCCTGCATGGCCCTCATTCTGCCAACCTGGGAGACATAATACGGCCAAGCCGTGCCCCGAACTTGCCGAATGGGTAAACGTTAGGTCTTGTGTGTCCGTTAAAGGCATTGGGTGCTTCTTGGTGCCACTTCCCTGCTGCCACGGTCTTATAGGTGAACACGCTCTTTTTTCAGATGGTAGAAGGGAAACGGCACAACCACGGCGCTCAAGCGCTTTTGTATCCCGTCGAGACGCCCGATTTCAAGCTCGACACCATCGGCCGCATGAATTCCTCGGCTCGCCACGCGCGAAAGTGAGTGTCTTCCTGAGTAGCGGCGACCACATGGCGCCCGTAACGAGCCCAATCCCAGATTTGTTGGCAACCCAATGGTTGTACGCGCCTAAATGCGGATATTCGGCTGGGAGCGCTCTACCCGGCCGCTACTCGACCTGACGATATGCGGCGCAATCTATTCCCCCAAAGCCTTTGGGGCAAAATCGACCGAGGCGGCCGATGGCTCAAAGTCCCTCAGCTTGGTGATGTAAGATCTGCCGCGCAAAATTCGCGAAATCATTACGCCGCGTGCTGCCAATCTTCGATGATCAGTTTGTACATTGCGCACGCAGCTTCGATCCTGTCGATGCTGCACCATTCGTCTGTCTGGTGGGCTAGAGAAGGTTCGCCCGGGCCAAGCAGGATCGTCGGTGCCAAGTCAAAGGCTTCGCGCAGCAGCGCGCCATCGGTAAAGAAGGTTGCGGCTCTGGGGTTTTGACTTTCCCCTGTTACCGATTGCACCAGTTGCTCGACGCGCTTCACCCAGGGATCGTCGATATCGGTGGCCAAGCTCGGTACGGAGAGCTGCTGCGAAATATCGATGTCGGGGCCGATCGCGGTCGCGATCTGTTTCAGAATGCGATCCGTACTTCTTGGCCACACAGTTCTGAGGTCGAGCATGAGACTGGCGGTATCGGGAACCGAATTGACATTCTGCCCGCCAGTGATCGTGCCGACATTGAGACTAGGCACACCCAGAAGCGGATGAGGATACTCGGAAAACCTGAAGGCCCTGATGATCCTCACGGCATCGGCGAGTTTATAGATCGCGTTGATGCCCAAATCGGGCATCGAGCCATGAGCGGTTCTGCCCTTGGCGCTGAGGCGGGCCCAGGTGGCGCCCTTGTGTCCATGCACCACGGCATTCGCTGTCGGCTCGGCAACGACGAACGCGCCGATCTTCCCGTATTTCCCGCTATTCTCCGCGATTGCGGCCGCGCCCTGACAGCCAGTTTCTTCGGAAGCACTCAGCATGAGGACGATATCTGCGGGACGATTTTTGCTGTCAGCGTAAGTCTCGACCGCCACGATAAAGGCGGCGATGCCCGCCTTCATGTCGGTCGTGCCGCGACCCCATATTCGGCCATCATGGATTTCTCCGGCGAGCGGGGGGCGCGTCCAAGTCTCGGCGCCCAATGGTACCGTGTCGAGGTGCCCGCTGAAACATAACGCCGGTTTGCGTGACGTACCGCGCAGACGCGCAACAAGGTTGGGACGGCCGGGCGCAATCTCGCTCAGCTCGATTTCAAAGCCGGACTTCTCGAGGCGCTCAGCGAGAAGCCGCGCGCAGGATTCTTCTTGTCCGGGCGGATTGACGGTGTCCACCCGAACCAGAGCCTGGGTCAGTTGGACAGCCGGATGAGATGACATGGGTGGAGCCTGACTCAGACAGATTTGAAAACTTCGATGAGGCGACGCTTGTTGTGCACGAACGCATCAGAGATCTTCGTGTCGGCGTCGCGTGGATAGGGCAGCTCTATCTTGAACTCGTGAGCGACGCGGCCCGGCCTTGCTGCCATAATGCCGATCGTCTCCGACAGCAGGATTGCTTCCTCGATATCGTGCGTGATGAACAAGACCGTCATGAACTCCTTGTCCCGCACGTTGAGCAGAAGCTCCTGCATTTGCTCGCGCGTCTCGGAATCGAGCGCCCCAAACGGTTCGTCCATCAGCAGCACAGCCGGTTTGTTCGCGAGCGCGCGAGCCAAGGCAACGCGCTGGCGCATGCCGCCTGAGAGTTCCTTCGGATAGGAATCGATGAACGCCGACAGCTTCACGAGGTCGACATAGTGCAATGCCGCTTCTCTGCGTTCCTTCTTGCCCATGCCGCTCATGCGCAATCCGAACGCCACGTTTTCGATGACACTCAGCCACGGGAACAGCGTGTAGCTTTGAAAGACCATGCCGCGATCGGGACCGGGGCTGCGGCGGACAACGCCATCGACTGCAACGACGCCGCTGTTCGCTTGATCGAGGCCGGCCACGATATTCAGGAGGGTCGACTTCCCGCAGCCTGAGTGACCAATGATGGAGTAGAAGCCGCCGCTCGGCACATCGAAGGAGACGCCTTTCAGTGCCTCGACAATTTTGCCGCGCGATTCAAAGCGGCGACTGATATCGCGAACGGAGAGCTTGGCGACGCCTTCAACGGCGAGAGCATCAGTTTTCGCAGCTATGTTCATCGGTGAAACGTCTCCGCCCAGGGCATCGTTTTCGACGAGATCCGCCGCATGATCTGATCGGACACCAAGCCGAGGATTCCGATGATCGCGATGTAGAGGAAGATCGTATCGGTCTTGAGGAAGCGCTGCGCCTCCATGATCCTGAAGCCCAAGCCCTGTTGCGCAGCGATCAGCTCGGCAACGATCACGTACGTCCAAGCCCACCCAAGCGTGATTCTCAAATTCTCCACGAGGCCCGGCAAGCTCGCTGGGATGACGACGTTCGTCAGCACCTGACGGCGCGATGCGCCCAGCGTATACGCGACGTTGATGACGTCGATCGGAACGGTGCGCGCGACTGCGGCCACCAGCAGAACAAGCTGAAAGTAGGTGCCGATGAAAATCATCAGGACCTTAGCCGTTTCGCCGATGCCGACGTAGAGCATGATGAGCGGGATGAATGCAGCCGCCGGCATGTAGCGCACGAAGTCTGTGAACGGCTCGAAGATCGCGTCGGCGATATGGTAGGTGCCCATCAGAATGCCGACGGGAATGGCGACGACTGCCGCCAGCGTGAAGCCCGCAAAAACGCGGTATACGCTCCATCCGATGTCGCCCCACAGCCGTCCATTCTCGGCCAGTACGATGGCCTGTTTGGCAACGTCCGCAGGACTCGGCAGAAACAGGCGATCGACGTAGCCGCTGCTCGAGGCCAGCCACCAGATCGCAGCAGGTATGACGAATGTCGCCGCGGCGACTGTCCAGTAGAGCGCTGCCGGGATCGGAGCGCGAATGCGGCCGATTTGACTGAACCAAGTGGGCATTAAACGGATGTTTCCCCGAAGCGAAAAAAGGCGGCGAGTGATGTGTCTTCACTCGCCGCCAAAGTGAGTTCTCTACGTTATTCCTTCACGGCGCCGACAAACTGCGGCGCAACGAGCGAAGAAACGTCCGGCTTGCTGTCGATCAACTTGTTCTTGAGGAGGAAGTCGGCCTGCTCGTCTGCCGTCTTGAACAAGGGGCCAGCCGGAGCTGCGCCGAACTCGCGAACGTTATCGGCGAGCGAGTAGAGTTTGATCCCCGCGAGGTTCTGCTCCATCTCTTCGGGGCTGATCTCGGCGCCTTTGGCCATGATCTCCACCGCTTCCTTGCGGTTGGTCTTGATGAAGGCGAGCGCCTTATTCCAAGCGGCGATCACCTTCTGCACGTCGGCGGAACGCTTTTCGATCGCTTCCGCGCGGAAGACCAGAAGATCCGGCACCAAGCCTGGCGTGTCTGCGGTCGAGAAGACGACGCGGCCTTTGCCGTCCTTCGACGCCTGGCTGAGATAGGGCTCCCAAGTCACGGCGACGTCGACGGCGCCGGCGAGAAATGCCGTGCCTGCGTCTTCCGCCGACATGTTGACCGAGTTCACATCCTCGAGCTTGAGACCTTCCTTTTCCAGCGCCCGCATAAGGATCAACTGGCTGACACCGCCGAGTTCATAGGCGACGCGTTTGCCTTTGAAATCCTTGATGCTGTCTATGCCGCTTTTGGCGATGATGCCGTCTGCGCCCGACGACTCGTCTGTGATGAGGACGATGCGGCCGGGCACGCCCTTCGATGCCGGTATGATGACATCGGCAAGGATCATGTGCGTGGCATCCAGCTGCTTGCCGGCAAACGCGGACATATCGTCAGCATGCCGCTTGAATTTCACGATATTGGCCTTGACGCCGACTTCGTCGAAGTAGCCCTTCTCTTCGACGATCCACCACGGCATCCATCCAGGCCAGATGGTCACGCCGATCTGCAACGGTGCGTCAGCGGCTTTCGCGGCCGGTGAACCCATCATTGCCGTAGCCAAAGCGAGGGCTACAAATACTTTCCTGATCAAGTCGCATGTCCTCCAGTGTTATCGAGAAATCAGCCGTTCAACGAGCTTTGAGCTCGTTTGCCGCGTGCGTGGCGCCCAGCAAATTGAAGATGATGTAGCAGGCGAGACGGGCGGTGATGCCCGACGGATCGTATGCGGGACACAGCTCGACGATGTCGAAGATGGTCACGCCATGACGTCCGAGCATGCGTGCCGCCGTGATGATTTCGCGTGACGTCAGGCCGCCCGGCTCGGGGCCGCTTGTGCCCGGCGCATAAGCAGCATCGACGCCGTCGGTATCGAAGCTGACGTAGAGCGCATCAGTACCCGCGCCCGCTATAGCGATCGCTCGGTTCATGACTTCGACGATGCCGAGCTCGATGATATCGCGCATCGCGAAGACGGTGATGCCTTTCGATTTCACATACTCGAACTGCCGGCGCGTATTGAGCGAGCCGCGAATGCCGATCATCACCATGTTCTTGGGATCGAGGTTCGGCATCTCGGCGAGGCGACAGGCTTCCGACCAATTCGAGAAGCGTTCGCCATCGACTTCTTCTTCAGCGTCCATATTGGCGTCGAAGACGATGTAGCCGATTTTTCCGGGCGTCGCTTCCGAGAGCGCTTGGCCGATGGGTATGGGAATGGAATGATCGCCGCCGATGAAAATGCCGGTGGCGCCGGAGCGAATGATCTCGGAAGCGCCATGCTTCATCGCCGCCCGGCATTTCTCAGGGCTCGCGGGCACCATCGGCGCATTCCCGCAATCGACGAGTTTGAAAGTCTCCAGCAAATCGACGTCATCATCGAAAAAGTAGGAGCCATATTGGCGGGACGCATCGCGGAGACCGCGCGGGCCATCGGCTGTTCCGGTGCGCCAGATGCCGCCCATATCGTAAGGCATGCCGAGCAGCGCGGCCTTCGTGCCTCTCTGCTTGAGGAGCTTGGCGTCGGCCTCAACAAAGGGCGCACCCAGAAACGTAAAGGGAGGCGGACTGCTCGTGAGTTTCATAAGTTTAGGCACCCATCATAGATTGTTGTCGTACTGATCTGGCCGGCGGTCTCGCACGACTTGATTGTGATCGTTCCAGCGCCGCTTTCGCCGCGCGTCGGAGACGTTGACGGTGGCGAGCACGATCTCTTGCCTGTCGGGCGATGCTGGTCCCCCGACCGGCCAGCCTGTGTAGCTGACGATCAGGCTCTGACCGATGAACGGCTGGCCGCGTTCCGTGCCGATGCGGTTCGCAGCGGCCACATAGATCGAGTTGGTGTGAGCGGCGGCCATTGCGACGATGTTCGCCATGGCTTCGCGCTTCGGATCTTGACCGGGAATCGGTACCCAGTTCGTTGGAATGCAGACGATGTCCGCGCCGCGCAACGTGCAGGTTCTATACGCTTCAGGGAACCACTGATCGTAACAGATCATCATGCCGATCCGGCCGAACGGCGTTGGGAAAACCGGAAACCCAAGATCGCCGGGCTCGAAGTAGAGATTCTCGTCGCCCCAAAGATGAACTTTGCGAAACGTGCCGATGTAGCCGTCAGGGCCGATCATCACAGCGGAATTGAACAGCTTCTCGCCCGCCCGCTCGGCAATGCCTGCGACAATGTAGAGGCCGCGCTTTTTTGCGATGGCGGACCATGCGGAGACGGTTGGCCCATCCGGTATGGCCTCCGCAAGGCCGAAGGCTTCCGCGCGCGAATTGAATACGTAACCGGTGTTGCAAAGCTCTGGGAGAACGACGAGCCGGGCGCCCTTATCGGCAGCTTCATCAATGAGGCGGACTGTGTGCTCTACATTCCTTGTCAGGTCGCCAAATATTGGCTCCATCTGAATGCAAGCAATGCAGAGAGGTGTTTCGCCGGATCCCTCGGCCATGCTTCATCTCCACGTATTTCTTACGTAGAAATGAGGTTGAGCATAGTTCAACTCGGTGAGCAACTCTGAAGTTGAGTTAAATTCAACTCGTCGGAGTGGCTGCGACTTTCAAAGCGCGGCGAGCGAATGTCAGAATGTCGGCGGGGTATTGATCCAGATGACCTTCGCAATCTTGCGTCCTGGATTGCGATAGGCATGATCAAGGCCCGAGGAGAAAACGAAACTGTCTCCCTCGGTTAGCCGAAAGGTATCTTTGCCAATTGTCAGATCAAGCCGGCCCACCAGCACATAGCCGATTTCTTCGCCCTCGTGGGTGATCGAGCCGACGCTGCCATGGCCCGGCGGGATGATGTGGATATTGCCCTGAAGCTGATGGCCGACGCCATGCGGCACCAAGCGTTCCAGGATGACACCCACGGAAGACCCGTTGGCTGCGGTGTTTATGAGCGGTCTACCATTGGCTTTCGACACGTGCACCGTGCTTGCCGGAACGTGATCGCAGAGCGCGCCGATATTGATGCCGAGCACTTGCACAATGCGATGCAACGTCGACAGTGAGGGCGATGCCGCTCCGTGCTCGAATTTCGAGAGAAGGCTCTTTGAGCATCCGACTTGATCCGCAACCTCTCGCAAGAGCAGACCTTTCGCCTTTCGTGCAGACTTTAGCCGCTGACCAAGCTCAATCTGTTGATTATTCGAACGTTGGCCGCTAGCCGCCATGCTGCGAACTCACCTTTAGCGCGAGGATTTTGAAGATAGATGCCTTCATTCGGAGATCTTGTCTAACCCGGCGAGCAACGCATGAGTAATTATTACGCAGTTCGGCACCGGAGCGAGCTCTTCGGCATCGGGTCGAACTACGTGAACCCGTGAGGGATCGCCATCGGTATCGGCGCGATGATCGACTCGGCCATTGTGACGATTGAAAACGCGCACAAGCATTTGGATCGCAAATCCCGAGTCGGCCGGACTATGCGACCGACCAAGACAGCGGCCGGTGATAAATCGAAACTCGACGCTCGAACTCTCGGGACGCTGGAGATTTTTAAACTCGCCAGCAGCGCCTTTCAAATCTTTGACATGAGTTTGAAAGTCTACCGCCTTCGCTAGAGAACGAACGACTGTAGATAGCAACCCCCGCCAGGGCCACTGATCATGCCATAAGTAGCTCGATCAAAAAGGACTCGAGCGGTACGTTCTTCTCGCTTCTTGCGACAAGATGGTTGGAAGCCAGTTTGAAAAAGGCTTGGCCAACCTGAAGGCTGTGGCAGAGCGGCAACTCGTCACGAGCCGACTAGACGTTCAAATGTTCTTCCCAATCGGAAGGCATGCGACCAGCGGGTCCCGGAACGGGCTGTGTCACCGGGTGATGGTGCGGCGGCGCGAGCGTAGGGCCTTCAAACACTTCATTCGTGCGGTAGTCGTAGAACCAATTTTCACCTTGTTCGAAGCTAGTGATGACAGCGTGACCTGTTTCCCGAGCGTGCTTGGTGGCGTGCTGGCCGGGAGAGGTATCGCAGCACCCGATGTGGCCGCACTGGGCACAGCGCCTAAGGTGAAACCACCATCCGCCTGCCTCCATGCACTCGACACATCCTGTCCCGCTGGGCTTTGATGAGGGATCGATCCCGGATTTGTTCGATGACATGGGAGTTCCGTCCTACACATCTGCGAAGAGATCATGGGGCCGACCGGGGTCGTTGACAAGGCGAGCCAACCTGTCGGAGTGCAGAGAAGGCAGACATCGATCGGATGAGGAAACGGCTCGCTTGCTCATCCGGTGTCCATGTCCAGAGTTCTCCCGGCGTTGCCGCGGCATCGCCTATCGAACTCCTCGATCAAGGATGGGACAAGACCTTTTCCACGCCGCAGACGACGACGAACCAAGTCGAGATGGTGTCTTTGAACGGCAAGGTACGGGCGACCGACACTTTAGATTTCTCCGGAGTTGCCTACTACCGCCGCTTCAACCAGCAGCACATCTACGGAAACATTTCCAACGCTTCGCCGTGCGATATAAATGACGGCTCGGGAAATACCGGCGCTTGTCTGCAGAGCCTGGATGGTACGGATATCCTGCTGCATGATACGAACGGCAATGTCATCAACCTTCCAAATGGTATCGATGGCCTCGGCGAAATTGACCGAACATCCGTCGGTTCAAACAGCTTCGGCGTCTCCGTCCAGGCCGTCGAGAAAGCTAAACTTTTCGAGCACAACAATCAGTTCTTGATCGGCGCCAGCGTAGACCATGGCAATGTCTCGTTCCAGTCATCGGCCGAGCTCGGCTTCTTCCAGCCAAAGTTTGTCGTTCAAGGCGGCGGCGGCTTCGTCGGTCCCGTCGCGACGGTCTGTGCGAACGATGTCGAATCCGATGGCTTCTGTACACCTACTGCCGCGACGGCTTTATCCGATATACAGCCTGTCAATATCTCGACCTCGAACACCTACTACGGCGCATTTTTCTCCGACACGTTCGACGCGACCGATCGCCTGTCGCTGACCGTAGGGGGCTGCTTCAACGTTGCCAATGTTCAAATTCGACACGAAACCGGCTTGGCGCCGGCTCTCAATAGCTCTCCGTCCTACAGCCGGTTCAACCCGATGGCGGGCGGCACATACCGACTTTTCGACGGCGTCTCGGTCTATGGAAGCTACTCGGAAGCCAATCGTGCTCCCGTAGCTGCCGAATTAGCGTGCGCCGATCCTCTCCAGCCTTGCCTCCTGCCAAGCTTTTTGACTTTTGATCCTCCCTTGAAGCAGGTTGTGTCTTACACTTGGGAAGCAGGCTTCCGAGGCGAGAAGACGGATATTCTTGCGCATCAAAAGGTGAGCTCGAGCCTCGGCTACTTCCGCACACTCGATGACGATGACATCACCAACGTTACCTCCCCGATTATCGGCAGAAGCTTCTTTGCCAATGCCGGGCGGACGTTACGGCAGGGTCTTAAGGCGCAGGTTGACTACACAGCGGTGCTGCCCTCGGAAGCATCAACTTCACGGACGCCCGCACGATCCTGCCGGCGCTGCCGATCACTGCGTATGGCGGCATAAAGTGAAATTCGACTAGGCTAGTTCCCGCTCGTGCTGCAAGCGGCGGATCTTCCTATCCGCCGCTTGATTTTTTTGAAGCGACTTCGCGAAAGCGCGTCGAGTGACTACAAATGCGCTCAGCTCATATCAACTTGAGCTCGGATGCTATCCGTAGCAGCTCAGTGGAGCTTCGGGCATTGAGCTTATCTCGCAAGCTCGGCATCGCGAACTGACGGATTACGGGGTCGGAGATGGTGAAGTCGATGAGACTTTGCCGGCTGTATCATCGTGCGGCGCAATAGCAATTTCCATAGGAGGTAATCGTCGGCCCGTCTGGAATAGGGAACCACTGTCCAGTGACAGCCATTTGCCTGCATCACTAATCGCGAGAATGAAAGGTGACCGGGAGTCGGTCGGTTGCGACGCCAACAGGAACCCATGGCGGCATCAGGTGTTGCCGGAATTAGCGTGCGCGTCGCATCACAGGATGATCAATGGACAACGACACAAGCCACCCCGTCTTCGCTAAGCAGCCGGCGTGGAATTCATTTGCCGCCCTGGGCTTCATCGTTGGCATTATCTTCGGCTTCGAATTGCCCGGTGACTATTTTTGGTTTCCCGCGCTCCAGCCATACCAAACGGCTTGGGTAACCACCGTGATAGCGGGAAGCATTGTTGGAACGATGGTTGGTGCGACTGTCGGCGCCTTTGTCGATTTTCGAAGTAGTGGCTCACGCTAGCAGCGTTTCCTCGTTGGCCATAACATTAAACCCCTGCCGAAAATTGCCTGAGTGCCGATATTCGAGCGCCAGGAACATATTGCTTATATCGCGCGTTCTTTGGCCGCCTTATCCTAATCATTGGAGTTTCCCCCATGGGTAAAGTTGCGGCACCAGCTGGCGACGTCGTCAGCCGCGATCAGCTCGCAGATCTTCTCAATGAAGACTTGGCCCGCGAATATCAGGCGATCATCGCGTACACGGTCTACTCTCAGGTCTTAAAGGGCGCCGAATTTATGAGTATTGCGGATCAGCTCCAAACGCATGCTGAGCAAGAGTTGAAGCATGCTTTGATAATTTCGCGACAAATCGATTACTTGGGCAAAATGCCAACCGTTATCCCGAAATCCGTTCGCACTTCCGAAGATGCGAAGACGATGTTGCGGTACGATCTCGAGAGTGAAAACGAAACCATTCTGAATTACCGGCAACGGGTTCGCCAGTGCGAGGCACTTGGTGAGTACGCGCTCGCGGAACAAATTCGCGAAATTCTGATTGATGAGCAGGACCACCAAATTGATCTCGCCACCGCGCTTGGCGAAGACGTTCCAGATTTGACCGCTAAAAAGCCAAAGCAGTGACCTTCACGTTGGCTTTGCGTTTGCTCGCCCATCTGCGGGAGACACGCGTCGCGTAGATCTGGTCATCCGCCGCTAGCGGCTCTGATGATCCTTATGGCGGTCACCGCTGCGAATTTCGATCTCTCTTCGATGAACTCTTCCTTGCCGAGTTCGTTTGGCTATCGCATGTGCCCGGTGTCAACCGGCCACAACGGAGAACGATGGACGCGGACATTTTGCCGGTTTCTGACCGCGACAGCAACGCATTGGTACGCGCTGACATCTAACCTGTTCTGGGCACGTGCGCTTCGCTCTGTTGACCAACCCCCTCGTATTCTCAGCCACTCTGACGACTGAGGTTGCCCATGATCGCGCCTCATGTGTTGGTGTCCGCGACGCCCAGTGAATGGGAACAGAGGAGTGGCAGCTATCATTGTAGAGAATGCAACTTGCCAGAACGCGACGAACGAAATGCTTCTCAAAGCCGATAGACCGCAGGAAACGTCAATAGAGTGCCCGCCGCAAGAAGTTGAAGCGGCGGGTTTAATTTATGCCTCCGATGCCGAGCCCGGGATCAGACGCCTGCCTGTCGGAAAAAACTTTTCTTATCGATTACCCGCGGGGCGGCGCGTTAGAGACATCTCGACGTTGAAGCGCATCCAAGCGCTCGCGATTCCGCCGGCCTGGACGGATGTCTGGATTTGTCCAAAGGCAAATGGTCATATCCAGGCGACTGGCCGCGATGATCGCGGGCGGAAACAATATCGCTATCATGCGAGCTGGGCGGAATGCCGAGATCAAACAAAATTCAACCGCATCCTCGCGTTCGCGCAAATTCTTCCGAAGGTGAGGAGAACCGTGAAGCGCCACATGCGCCTGAAAAAGCTTACACGTGAGAAGGTTCTGGCAACCGTCGTCTATCTTCTCGAAAATACTCTGGTCCGGGTGGGAAATGCTGAATATGCCCGCACCAATAAGAGCTATGGCCTGACGACTTTGAAGGATCGTCACGTTACGTTCGACGGCCCGACTGCCAAATTTCGCTTCCATGGCAAGACGGGAAAAGAATGGCGCGTCGACGTCCACGATCGGCGGATCGCGCGTATCATCAAAGGATGTCATGACCTTCCGGGGCAACATCTTTTTCAATATGAGGACGGCGCTGGTGAGCCTCGGCCGATCACGTCCTCTGACGTAAACGATTATCTCCGGCAATTCGGCGCCGAAGACATCTCGGCCAAGGATTTTCGCACGTGGGCCGGGACCGTGCTCACGGCGGTTGCGCTAGCCGAATTCGACGCCGTTAATGTCGAAGCGGCCGCCAAGCGCAACATTCGGCAAGCGATCAATCAGGTGGCCATGCGTCTCGGCAATACGCCGACGATCTGTCGCAAATGCTATATCCACCCGGAAATCCTGTGCGGCTATCTTGAAGGCGACTTCGTTATCACCGGAAAACTCACGAGTCGGACTTCGGAACTCACAGCGGCGGAGGCCGGAACCCTCGCGTTTTTGCACCGGCGACTAAAATCTCAGAGCCGCCGCAGCCAACCTAAGAACGAATAGAGCGTCATGACGCGCGAGGAGCAAAAATCAATCAGGCTTGCGCGAGCGTCATCACAAGGGGGCTTATGGAAGCCCGGGACGCCGCTTCGCTGCCGGAAGGCGCTCCCTGGCACTACGAGCCGAAATGGGATGGCTTCCGGTGTCTGGTCTGCAAAGACGGAAATGCGATCACGCTTACGGGAAAGTCGGGAAAGTCGCTCGCCCGCTTTTTCCCCGAAGTGGTCAGCGGACTTCAAGCGCTGATAACGCCTTCACGGTTCATCGTCGACGGCGAACTGGTCATCACGATCGATGGCGCGCTGTCATTCGAGGCGCTCCAAATGCGGCTTCATCCGGCGGCTTCACGTGTAAAGCGGCTTTCGAATGAAACGCCTGCGCGGCTCATCGCCTTCGATTTGCTGCGGGTTGGAAATGATGAATACGCTTCGAAACCATTCGCTGATCGACGAGCCGCGCTCGAAAAGCTTCTCATCGGCCGCGCTATCCCGCATCTATCGCTGACGGAATCAACGACGAATGCCGCGCTGGCCAAACGCTGGCTAACCGGACGACTTTCCGAAACCGACGGGGTCGTCGCCAAGCGGCTTGATCTCGATTACCGGTTCGGCGAGCGGGAGATGCTCAAAATCAAGCGTCAGAGAACGGCCGATTGCGTCGTCGGCGGCTTTCGTTACCGCGATAATCGAACTGAAATCGGATCGCTGCTCCTCGGACTGTATGATCGCGAAGGACGGCTGCATCATGTCGGTTACACGTCTTCGTTTTCCGCCGCCCAACGCAGCGCCCTCGTGCCCAAGCTCGAAAAGCTAAAGACAGCCGCAAGTTTCACCGGCAGTACGCCGGGTGGGCCCAGCCGCTGGTCAACCGAACGCTCCCTCGCCTGGACGCCGGTGCGACCCACGCTTGTTGCCGAGGTAAGCTACGATCACGTGACGGGGGGACGTTTTCGTCACGGAACGAAATTGATCCGCTGGCGACCGGACAAAAAACCCCGACAATGCCGCCTAGACTAGCTTGCTTAAGGAAACGTTCGGCTCCCGGATTTAGCACATCACGTTCGAAGCGCTTTGTATAAGGCTCGCGAAAATTTGAGGATGGAACCTACGATCCGCATACGTCCGGAACATGCAACGAAATTGCGAAGCCGAGCGTTCACCTGGGGATTGCTCAAGGACTCGAATGGAAGAATTTGGCCTACCCGGCAGTGTGCTTGTTGAGCTGTACATTCGGCTCCGTGACGAAATGGAGCGCATTGAGTGCAACCTCGACCCTAAGCACGAAAAGCGAGCTGCAATCGCAATAGCCATTTTCATGGCAGAGGATAAACTTGGTGCCAATATCACCGAAATCGAAGCACATGTTCGCGGACTGCTAGGGTTAGCGCGTCCATCGGAGATCGCGGCTTGACGGCGGTGCTTGGCATCACACCCATAATTCGCAGGAACCTCCGCAAACGTTACGTAATCTCTCCGAACATCCTCTTATGCAGATCCAACTGCGATGTCCGTCAACAAGAACTCTGCTTCTTCTCCATTTGACGAGCGCGGCCTTTATCTTTTGGCCGCGGGCTTGGCCGCATTTCTTTTATTCCGGTCAATAGCTGGGCAGGAAAAGCAGCGAAGCGCACAAAATCGCAAGCCAGCGAGCGCCGATGCTTTTGACAGAGGCCGAAACGAGACGACGCCTTCCGAAATGCCGACAAAAAACTGGAAGGAAATTGCGCTCCGTACCTATGGCGCGATCTCAGAAGATCGTGTGTTCGCGCTGGCAGCAGGTTCGACCTATTATGTCCTTCTCTCATTCTTTCCCGCGATGGCCGCACTCATCGCAGTTTACGGTCTCTTCTCTGACCCCGGCCAAATCGGGCAACAGATCGAAGCTTTGCAGGGATTACTCCCCAGCGGCGCGTTGGACGTGCTTGCCGAGGAACTCAAACGTGTGACGTCCCAGAGCAATGGCACCTTAAGCTTCGCGCTGATCGCAGGCGTGGCGGTCGCGTTATGGAGTGCCAATTCGGGCGTTAAGGCACTGTTTGATGCGCTCAATCAGGTCTACGGCGAAAAGGAGGAGCGCAGCTTCGTCAAGCTCAATCTTGTATCGCTTGCTTTCACGGCTGGCTGCATCATCCTTCTGGCCGTCGCGATCGCTGCTGTCATTGCGCTGCCGGTCATCGTGCACACCATTGGGCTCCCGAGCGAGGTCGCAGTACCTGTCCAAATGGGTCGCTGGCCGCTGATACTGATTTTGATCACCGGAGCGTTGGCGATTCTTTATCGCTTCGGCCCCAGCCGTAGAAACGCGAAATGGAGATGGGTGACCTGGGGAAGCGCCTTGGCCGCAATTTTATGGATCATCGCTTCGATTTCGCTTTCTTGGTATGCGGCCAATTTTGGTAGCTTCAACCGGACATACGGATCACTGGGCGCGATAGTCGGGTTCATGGTCTGGATCTGGATTTCAATGATTGTCATCCTGGCAGGCGCCGCACTCGACGCAGAGCTCGAGCGCCAGACGGTGCGGGATCGGGATACTAGCGGACCAGTGAAGCCTGTGAGGCAACGCAAGATTGGCTCAAGATCGCGACCGCGCGCTGGCGGGCGGCCGTGGGCCGGGCGCCCCTATGCGTAAACCTAAATTGCGCGAGCGGATGGGAAGAAGCGGAACTTGCCAGCATCGCATGAGACCGAAGGAAACAGTTTAGCACTGCGATTTTCAATCCTTGTTCCGATGGAAAAGGGCGGTGACGTTCTCTGCAAGACGTGCAGCGAGGCTAGCGCGCATGTCATTGTCCGTATCGCCATTGAGGTAAGAAAGGGTAGCCTTGCAGATCTCTGGGGTAATCCCGGTTTTGGCGGATGGCTGGAATAGCGGAAGCTTATCTAGTTCGTCGTCTTCGTCGTCGATGACGGCAAACCGGCCTACGTTCGGATGCTTTCTGAGCCACAATAAAATCTCGTCGCGGCGCGGCGAACCGGGCAGATCGGGACACCTGTCATGAAATGGTATGCGCCAATAGCGCGCCGCATACAGTCCTATGGGATCTATCCGCCAGGAAGATGTGAGTACCACCCTCGCGTTGCTGTCCTTCACCAGCCTACGAAAGCGCGCCAAGAGTTTCCTATCGACGATGTAGGGAAGCGAGCGCGGATTCGGCGTGGTATCGCAATTTAAGACACCATCAACATCGAGGAAAATTGCCTTCATCTGAGAGCGCCTAACGCAGGCTAGCGAGCATCGTTGTGTTGATGCGGCCAGCTCTCTGAAACGGTGCGAACAAACAAATCACAGTTCCCGCGTCCAACCGCCGAAACCGCAAAGGCATTCATGACGACAACGCGGCATCCCCGGTCGATAGTTCCTAGTGCCGGGCATCGATTTAGCAACCAGCGATGGATCAGTTTAGGACTAGGAACTGCAGGTCCGACCACTGTTGGGAAGGCCGTTATAAAACTGCCTAGGCGCCGAAGAGCCAGTCTTCATTAGAGGCTACCCGACACCTATGATCGAACTCGGGCAGCAGCCGGGAACATATTGGTACCGCTCTCGTTGCACTCAAACAGGAGACACCGGTGAACCAATCGCGGCGTGAAATGCTGGAGTACGGCAGCAGTCTTGTCGCAGTGCCTTTTGCATTTGCCGCATCGGTAGAACCATTCGTCGCGGACACGAAAGAGCCCATGCAAGATCCGACTTCGAAATATCCAAAGCCTCCGTTCGCATCTCAATCGCAACCCTGGCCGGGCCTCGCACGGGATATGAGGCCAAAGCCCGATCACGGCGAGGGCACCTATCGAGGATCCGGCCGGCTGGCGGGCCGGAAGGCACTAATAACGGGCGGGGACTCGGGCATGGGCCGAGCCGCGGCAATCGCTTTTGCCCGCGAAGGCGCGGACGTCGCAATCAATTATCTCCCCGCTGAAGAACCAGACGCGCAGGACGTTCTCGCCTTATTGAAGGCTGAGAAACGGATCGCACTCGGGCTTCCAGGCGATCTACGAGACGAAGCTTTCTGCCGCGAACTAGTCGCGGATGCTGTCAAGGGTCTCGGCGGTCTTGATATCGTCGTGAGCAACGCGGCACGGCAGCAAACCAGAAAGTCAATTCTCGATGTCTCAACCGAAGACTTCGACGCAACGATGAAGACCAACATCTACGCGCCGTTTTGGATTATCAAGGCTGCTCTACCCCACCTTCGGCCAGGATCGACAATAATCGCAACCGCATCTGAGCAGGCCTACGACCCCTCTCCCGATCTTTACGATTATGCCCAGACCAAGGCCGCGACGATGAACTACGTGAAGTCGCTCGCTAAACAGCTCGCTTCGAAGGGGATACGCGTCAACGGCGTAGCGCCCGGGCCTATCTGGACACCTCTTCAGGTGTCGGGGGGCGCAACACAAGAGAAGCTGACGAAATTCGGCGGAATGACTCCGTTGGGACGTCCGGGTCAGCCAGCAGAACTTGCTTCGATATATGTCCAACTCGCCGCGGAAGACGCGAGCTATGCCACAGGCCAAATTTATGGCTCGGCTGGTGGCGGCGGACAACCATAGGCATAGCGAACCGCGTCGGGCCATCCAGGGCGCGATTGGTAGCTCTGGTAGAATTACGGGAACAGGCTCGTCTTCGTATCCGTTGTCCTAAAAAGAGAGACCTGACAGGGCTAGAGCATACCGGCCGGTCGCCTGAGAGAAAGCGGTATCAATTGCAATCCGAAGTCGTTGCTATCACGGGGGCCGCAAGCGGCATCGGTCAGGAATTATGCCGATTGTTTGCTCGGCGCGGAGCCAAAATCGGACTCCTCGATCGCGACCAAAGCAAGCTCAACATTCTCACAAAAGAACTGTCCGGAGACGGAGCGTTCTGCGCCGCGGCTGCCGTCGATGTCGGGCAACGCGAACAAGTGCTTGCGGCCGTTGGCGAGATCTGCAGCACACTTGGGCCCGTTGATATTGTGATCCCGTGTGCCGGCATTTGCAGAGCTTCGACTGTCGATAATCTGAAGGTCCTCGAACTCGAGGATATCGTGCGGACGAATTTCCTGGGCGCGGTTTACATGATTGAGGCGGTGCTGCCTTCGATGCTGGAGCGCAAGCGCGGGCATATCGTCGGCGTATCAAGCTTGGCTGGCATGCGGGGCATCCCTTTTGAACCGGGCTATTCCGCCAGCAAGGCCGCCGTAGCGGCTTACTTGGAGAGTCTTCGTCGTGAGCTCCGCCCCAGAGGAATCTTTGTCACGACCGTCTTCCCGGGTTACGTGCAGACCCCGTTACTCGACGAAATCAATGTTTCGATGGGAGCGGATATGTCGAACGGGAAAGCATCCACGGCTGTGGTTGCCGCCGCCGAGATCGCCAGAGCCATCGAACGACGGAGCCCATATCTATTCTTCCCGTGGTCACTCGGACTTGGCGTTCGCCTCAGCCAGCTTCTACCGCCGAGTCTGTACGACCGGATCATGGAGCGGATGTTCGGACGGCTGCCTATTTCCCGCGCGCCGATTTCCCCAGCCCTGCTGGAGGACACCGGCCAATCCTAACGCGACGCGGGGGCTCGTTCTATGAGCTTCTCCGCTACCATCCAATCGATGCATTCCTTCAGCATCAATTCGATCGGCGCAGGCCGGTAGTCGAGTTCGCGAATGGCCTTGTCGCTTAGACAGCGGATGTTCGCACTTAAGTATGCCGCCGATTCCTGCGTGATCATCGGCTCGTTGCGGGTAATCGACGAAAGTCGATCCAGCATCTGACCGGTCAAACGCATTCCTAACGGCGGGCCGACTCTGGTGTTGGTCGGTTGGCCGAGCAATTTACCCACCATCCTTACAATTTCGGCGTAGGATGCTTGATCCCCGCCCAGAATATAGTTGTGCCCCGTCAGCCCCTTTTCCACCGCTGTGACGTGCGCCCGTACGACCGCGCCCACATCACAATAGCAGTGGCTCCCAGGTGGAATGAGAGGAAGTTGGCGGTTGGCTGCTCGGCGTATGAATTGTGACCAGGAGTTCCGGTCATATCGGCCAATTACATTTGCGGGATTTAAAAAGACAGCATCCAAGCCCTGCGCAACGCCAGCTGAAACCTCTTCCTCAGCCATGACCTTGGAGTGCTGGTAGTTAAAGCCCCCTTTGCCGAGTTTGGGCGCCGTCTCATCGAATGGTTCCTTTGGAAGGCCGTACACTCCCGACGTTGACGTATGGATGAATTTTTTGGCGCGCTTGGCCAAAGCCGTCGCAACCATATTGCGCGTGCCAAGGACGTTGCTGCTCCATTGTCTCTGCTGATGGCCCGGCCACATGCTGGTGTCGCCTGCGACGTGGAAAATGGCGTCGAGTTCCTCGGGCATCGCACGCCTAAGCGAGTCGGCATCCTCGATCGACCCTTCCACGAGACGAACGGAGTATTGCTGTAACTGCGCCAGCCGGGAGCCCGGTCTATGCAGCGCTATTACCGTCCAGCCGGATTGGGCGAGATGCTCGATCAGGTTGAGACCAATGAAGCCCGTTCCTCCTGTGACGAACGCGGTCTTATTTCGCATTATTGCGCCCTTGCATAGTGACCAATGTTAAATCCCGCGACGTGCAGACATCGCACCGGAGCCGGCGCACGCTGACAACGCCGTTTGATCCATGCGGCTCCCATTAAATTTCGATCCGCCGACGGCGTATTTGGGAACAGCCGATCTACGAAGTGCGTTCGCCGGGTAACATAAGAAATGGAGGAACGTCCCATGAAGACAATTTTTGCCGCAGCCGCTGTCATTGCATTGTCAGCAACAGTTCCAGTACTAGCTGCCGATACCGATGTTAATGCGAATTCGACAGGCGGCAAGCCATCGACGAGCACAGATGCCGGCAGTAATCCTGCCGCCAAGAATGAGAAAGCATCGGAGTCTACCGGAGCATCGACAGGCACGGCTGGCTCCTCGTCAAAGCAAATGCCAGGCGCATCGGATAGCACCAAACCGGATTCGAGCTTGAGTACTGGCGGCAATAAGCCGAAGCAGTAAGCTCTCGATCTCTTCCTTTATGTCGAGATTGGTCTCGCTAACGCGGGTTCTTTTCGGCATGTCCCGTGATTGAGGCGGAAAATTCGCAAGGCACTCAAAGTAACTTGTCGAGGGTGATCGGAAGTTCCCGAACCCGTCTCCGCGTAGCGTTGTAAACGGCATTGGCGATGGCGGCGCCTGTTCCTGTAATACCGATCTCGCCAATTCCACGCGCACCCATCGGGGAATGCGGGTCCGGGATGTCAGTCCAGACGACATCGATCGCAGGCACATCGAGATTCACAGGCACGTGATATTCAGCGAGGCTCGCGTTGACGATACGGCCAGTGCGCTCGTCGAACATCGTCTCCTCGGTGAGTGCCAGACCGATCCCCATGATCATGCCGCCGCGAAACTGGCTGCGCGCCGTCTTTGGATTGAGAATGCGGCCGCAATCGAAGGATCCCAGCATGCGCTTGACGCGAGGCTCCCCGGTGATCGAGTTGACCCACACTTCCGCGAATATCGCCGAGGTCGAATGCATCGACCAGCGCATCATCTCCAGCGGTTGCGGAGCCTTCGCCTCAATAGAGATCTCCGAACGGGCCGCCCGCGAGAGAATTGAGATATAGCTTTCATGGCGAGAGGGATCGCTGCGCATCACGAGCCCACCATCTCGTCCTTCGACTTCGCTCGGCGATAGACCTGCGAGCGGTGAATTGTTGCCCGCAAGTCTGATCAGTTCCGCGACCAGCTTTTCATGGGCAGCGATGACGGACGCCCCAATCGAGGCAGTCTGGCAGGATCCCCCCGCGACCGGGCTCGGTGGCAGTCGAGTATCGCCATATTCGAACGTCACCTTTTCGGCAGGTATTCCCAACCTTTCCGCACAGATCTGCGTTTGCACCGTCGCGGTGCCCATGCCCATCTCGTGCGCTGCCGCAGCGACGATAGCTCGCCCATCTGCCATTAGCGTTAGCCGCGCTGAGCCACCGGGCATACGATAATATGGATAGGTGCCACTCGCGCAGCCGAGCCCAATCATCCATTCGCCTTCTCGCTGGCTTCCGGGCGCTGCACGGCGCCTTTCCCAGCCGAACCGCGCAGCGCCCATCTCGTAGGCCTTCATGAGATGGCGCGAGGAAAATTCATGACCCGATGTCGGATCCTTTGCGGGATCGTTCCGGCGCCGAAACTCGATAGGATCAAGGCCCACTTTTTCTGCGAGTTCATCGATCGCCGTCTCGAGCGCAAAGGTTCCGATCGATTCTCCGGGGGCACGCATAAAGGTATTGGCGATCATGTCCATGTCCGCCACCAACTGACCAACCTTGATGGCGGGCGCTGCATACATGTGGCGCGCCGGAAATGTGAATTGCTCTGGACAGTTGTTGTGCGTCGTCATCGCCGCAATTCCCGTGTGGATTACAGCAGACAATGTGCCATCTGCGTGTGCACCTAACGCAACCCGCTGCTCTGTCGTCGTGCGTCCGCCCACCATGCGATATACGCTTTCGCGCGACAGCATGATTCTCACCGGCCTTCCCGCGAGCTTGGCAGCTGCGGCCGCCAGGATTTGGTGCCACCAAAGGCATTTTCCACCGAATCCGCCACCCACATACGGAGAGATCACTCGCACCTTGTCGCGCGGTATGTCGAAGACGTCCGCGACTGTGCGCGCGGTGGAGGTAACCAGCTGGCTGGCGTCGTGGATCGTGAGGTGATCATCCGCCCACACGCATGTGGCCGCATGGAGCTCTATGGCATTGTGATTATAAAACGGAGTGCGATACGTGAGGTCGACCGCGATTTCGGAGGACCGCAACGCCGCCTCTGCGTCGGCGGTTTCTAGCAACGCCGGCTCGCCTAGAATAGAACCGGGCGCGCGCGCATGAGTCTTGGCGTCCTCAAAACGGGTAACTGCGACTCCCGGCTGGTACGTAACCCGGACTAGCGTAGCCGCGTGGTCCGCCTGCTCTTTGGTCTCGGCGAGAACGACGGCGATCGGATGCCCATTCCATCGAATGGCGTCATCCTGCATGATCGGCAAGTTCGTGGGACCTGCAGCGTCCGGAGACGAGCCAAACATTGCCGGCGGCTTCATCAATGGCGCATTACGATACGTCATGACGAGCGCTACGCCTGGCGCGGCTTCTGCTTCGCCTGTGTCGAGTGTAGCGATACGACCGCGTGGGATCGTGCTGTGAACGAGGCTGGCGTGAAGAAGATCCGGAAAGGCTACTTCGGCGGCAAAGCGCGCAGTGCCCGATACCTTGAGTGAACCATCGATGCGACTGACGGGCTTGCCGATTAATCCGTGCTTGTTAGCAAGGGGATCGGGATTGCCGCCGGGGAGCCACGTTCGCGGCGCCAAGTCAATTGCCGTCCGCATCACTTTCTGGATCGTACCCTGAACGGCAGCGGTTAGCTTATTCATGCCGATAGCTCCTGGAGCACGGCGCTGATCGTGCGTTTGGCTAACTCGATTTTGAAGGCGTTGTCTCGAAGCGGTTTGGCATCGGCTAGTTCGAGCTCGGCAGCAGCACGAAAAGCTTCTGCATTAGCGGGTCCGCCGACAAGGGCCGACTCTGCTTTCGCGGCTCGCCAAGGCTTGTGCGCAACGCCGCCGAGCGCGATCCGGACGTCCGCGACATTGCCGTCTTTAACCTTGAGGCTCGCCGCTACCGAAACCAGGGCAAACGCGTAGCTCGCGCGATCGCGGACCTTTCTATAAGTGGCGTTCGCCGAAGCTGCTGCGGCTGGCAATTCGACAGCGGTAATCAACTCGCCGGGCTTCAGCGCGGTTTCAACATCGGGGCGCTCGCCCGGCAATCGATGTAACTCGTCGAACGGGAGAACCCTAGATCCCTCAGGCCCCACGATGTGCACCTGCGCGCCAAGTGCCGCCAGCGCGACACACATATCGGATGGATGCGTAGCGACACAGCTGTGCGAGGCGCCGAGAATGGCGTGGATGCGGTTGAAGCCCTCCAATGCATCGCAGCCGGCCCCCAGCTCGCGCTTGTTGCAGCGCGCTGCGTCATCGTAGAAATAATAGCAGCGCGTGCGTTGAAGTAGATTACCGCCGACCGTTGCCATATTTCGGATTTGTGCACTGGCGCCGGCCAAGATCGCGCGCGCCAGAAGGGGATAGCGTTCACGGACCGCACGATGCTCGGCAACTGCCGTGTTTTTTGCCGCGGCGCCGATAACAATGTTGCCATCAGACCGATCCTCAATCTCTTTCGAGAGGTCGGTCACGTCGATAAGTGAGCGGGGCTTCTCGATATTCTCGCGCATAAGGTCGACGAGATTTGTGCCGCCGCCGAGATAGCGATACTGTGAATTATTTGCGGCAAGGGCCACAGCTTCGGCAACATTTGTTGCGCGCCTATAATCGAAAGGCTGCATCACGTCTCCTTCTGGAATAACACTTGCTGTATTGCGTCGATGATGCCGTTGTAAGCTCCGCAACGGCAGAGGTTGCCGCTCATTCTTTCGCGCAATTCGTCCTCGTTCAGCTCCAACTTGTCGGCGCAAAGATCTTTTGAGACGTTGCTCGGAAGTCCGCGCCGCGCCTCCGCCGCCATTCCAATGGCCGAGCAAATCTGTCCTGGCGTGCAATAGCCACATTGCAAGCCGTCGTGTTCGATGAAGGCAGCTTGCAAAGGAGAGAGATTGGTCGAAGTGCCGATCCCCTCTATCGTCGTGATAGAGCGCCCTTGATATTGGACGGCAAGCGCGAGGCAGGAATTAATTCGCTCCCCATCTATCAGCACCGTGCAGGCGCCACATGCCCCCTGATCGCAGCCCTTTTTTGTTCCCGGCAAGCGTAGATGTTCGCGCAAAAGATCAAGGAGTGACGTGCGAATATCGACGTCCATCTCGTATGTGGTCTGGTTCACGAAGAAACGCACCGATGACCTCCTTAAAAAAAGGGCCAGAGATGCAACAGATCGTCGACCGCCAAAGTTCCGATGTCATTTTAGTGCGTAGAAGTTCAAATGTCGGATAACCGACCCCGCACCCCGGGGTGGTGATAAACTTGGCAAGTGTTTGGAGCGTGCCCACCGGCGCGGCGCAATTTCGTTTTTGAGCTTGAACCGCAGAGCTTGTCCCGGCGTCGCTGTACTGACTCGGCGCGAAGTCATCTGGCTCGGACAGCAGCCTTAGATCCCGTGTCTGCTTTGCCTCGGCAGCCTTTACCAAAGGAACTGTGTTCCCACCGCGTGAGCGGATTTGCGAAAGTCGTCGAAGAGGGTGACCATCTGATACGAGAAAACGAACGCGGAGCCGTAGAACGCGCTTGGATAATTCATCTCCATTGCGAGCAATCGTTGAACGAGCCAGGGCCACTCCGAAAAGGCTTTGACAGAAACGACCACAGCCGAGATCCCGATCAAAGCTCCCGCCAGGATGTCGCTTGCGTAGTGAAGCCCGCCATAGACCCTTGGCAGACAGACTACGAAGAATGACCAGAGGTAGCAAACGAGGCCGAGAGGACGAGAGATTAAGAAGATAATGGTTGCGAGCGCAAAGCTGACGACCGCGTGATCACTTGGAAATGAACTCCATTTTGCCAGCGCACGGTCGTCAGCGTAAAACGGAAGAACGAAATCGTGAGCTCCCGAAAAGAGGGGCCGCGGTTGCTCGGGTAGAGTATCCTGCAAAAATCGGCCGATCACGAATGCTACTATCACGCCAACCAACCCAGCGGCGATATCGGATCGGTTCAGTTCTCTTTCATGCTTGCGGAACCATAGCGCCCACACCAAGGCCACGATTGGCAGCAGCTTGATGCTGCCCAAACCTAGAAAACCGATGATGAATCGGTCGGCAGTTTCAGATCTATGAGCGTATTGCCCAAGAACGCGCATCACTTGGGTGTCAACTGCATTCACGTCCTTGCCTCGCAAGTCTGGATGACTTCAAGCCATGCGTGGACAACTGATTGTCTCTACTCGGGCAGGCGATCATTTTCCAGACTGGCCGAAAGTACCGGCAAACGACCGGGCCGCATATTTCGGTGTGGTCATGCCGCTTGGCGCCGTTCGCAAATGCGGAGTGAGTGATGGCCCTCCCAATGAGCCCGAGAGCCTCTGGAAACCTGGGTAAAGAGAGTGCAGGCCACAAGACGGCCAACCGGATGCTTACAGCACTTGAGCATGCAAGGGCCGCGCATTTCCTCTCCGACGGAGCTTACGATGCCCGGAAGTTCGGCCGCGAGCGAAACTGCGACGCTATTTTTTCCTTAGGGCTTTTTCCAGTACGGTTTGCATCGGTGCATCTGAGTTGCGCTTCGATAGCGGGCCCAGCATGCGGGGCGAAACCACTTGGAACTTTTCTACCCGTTCCTGGAGTTCCACATAACTGGCGTCTTTGAGTTCCTGATCCGATGGGCGACGTTTCGCCATTCGCCGCTAAGTATAACCTCGATAAGTGTTGCAGGGAGCTGCTTTCCGAGGCCTACGAACTTACCCGTCACGACCTCCAGCAAGCGGGGACAGAGCGCGATCGAGGATGGCTCGACCGATACGACGACACGGTGATTCAAGCTCTGCTCACTTTGTATAATGCCGGTCAACGCGACACCGGGCAATTGGCTCGCTACGCGGCTTTCTGCGCCAAATTCCAGGCCCTTGATAGCTAATCGCGAGGGAACAGCATTGGCGCGTTGGCGTCTCGGAGGAGACGCACGATGGCAGTCACCAAACCTACCGGCGACAACGCAAGAAAGGGTGCGGTGCGAAAGCGCGCGCAGTTGCGAACAAAAACAGAAGGGGAGGATACCTGACGAAGCGTGGCAAAGGAGGCGTTCGCAAAGAGCGATAGTTTCGCCACTCGGGTGATGGGGGAACCGCTCGTCGCGGCTCCCGGATGCATCTTAATCCTGTGATTTCTGCTTTTCGGAGTCCGGGGTACGGGTGGAGGTGCCTTCCGGTGTCTTGGCAGCGCCAGTGCCAGCGGCGCCCGACGTTCCGGCCCCTGCCCCGCGATCAGGTGTCTCCGTGCCCGGCGTGCGGTCCGAAGTCTTACCGCCAGGTTGGTTAGTTACCGCGCCATTCTCATTCATCTTCAGTTTGTCACTACTGTCGTCAGCTAGAGCCGAGCCTGCGAACAGGGCTGCTCCGAGCAACCCCGAATAGATGCATGGAGTAGAAAAGCGCATCGAACATCTCCTTGGTTGTTGTTGACGGGCAGGTGCCCGTGAATCGGGAAATGATCTGACGCGCTCGGTGTTCCCGGTCAGTCGGCCTCTGATTGGCTGCAACGCAACATCGCAGATTGCGTGATAAACTTCGAAAAGGCGGGCGGCCCGTCTGGCCCCGAGGAATTGGTTTAAGCCGCAAATTGCCACCTCGACGAGCGCCCAAAGGCAATTCTGCTTTGCAAATTTTGACAAACGCTAGGCTGAACTTTGAAACTGTCAGAAACAATACCGAGAAAACAGTTTGTGAGCAGAAGTTACTGGGAGCAGTCTGAGGTCTGTACCGAGAAAAGGCGAGGGCAGGTGTTCGAAGAGAATAAAGAGGTTACCGTTGATCGTGTCGAGAGACCTCGCGTTCTGATTGTCGAGGACAATCCTCTGATCTCGATGGACTTAGAAGACATTCTGAAGAACTACGGGTGTCAGATTATCGGTCCGCTCGCCACCGTTCGAGATGCGCTGCTTGCAATCGAGAAAGATGAAATTGACGTCGCGGTGGTGGACTATGTGCTCGAAGATGGGAACGCCACGCCCCTCGCCAGCATCCTCAACGAAAAAGCCATTCCGTTTGCGATCTGCTCGGGGGCGGGTGAGGACCACATAGGTTCGATCTTCCCCAACACGCCGATATTGGGAAAGCCCTATAATTCCGACGACGTCTCATTGATCGTGAATAGCCTGATCGCAAGTCGTCTGGGCGGTGCGTAGTTTACCGTTGGATCTTACGGCTTCACATAGTTTGACGCCGCGATGGTCTCGAGCGCCATTCGATCAACAATCGAGATAGAGCCGCGCCGCTGTGTGATCGCACCTGTTCGTTCGAGTTCCTTGAGGGCCAGGGTCACACCAGGCCGGTTCACGCCAAGCATGACAGACAAGAACTCATGCGTTAACGGCACCAGGTCGCCATCGACGCGGTCATTGACCATCAAAATCCATCTCGACAGTCTTTGGTCGAGCGTGCCGCGCGCGTTTGCCAGTGCTGTCTGTGTTACCTGGCCAAGGAAATAATTCGCATATTTCAGCAAAGCCCGTGTCAGCGTCGGACTAGCCGACATAGCGCCGCGAAAATCTGAAACCGTGATGCGTCGCCCTCTTCCTGCAACTTGGACGTAGGTTTGGTAGGCAGCAGGTCCAACCTCGCCGAGGATAACCGAAACGCCTGTCACTCCTTCACGGCCCACCACGCCGACTTCGACTTCGTGGCTGCCGTTAGCCACGATGGAGACCATGCCGCTATCGACGAAGTAAACGTGTTGGATCTTTTTCGTGCGTTGCTCAATGCTCATCCGCACAGGCAGATCGACCTGCTCCAACTGCGGTTCGAACAGCGCCAAATCGTCCGTCGATAGCTTCGCTAAAATGTGATTTGAGGCGCTTTTTGCGCGGGCGGCTGTGGCCATGCTCTTCGTCCCTTTTAGGGCAAGAGCACGACATCTCTCAACCGGTTACGCCCAGACTTTGGCAGCCGGTGGTTTGACCTAACCCCTAATTGGAAAAACACCTAAGCAAAGTAATGTACGATTTCTTACAAATATGTGGGAACAGCTCTACAAGGAGCAAGTTGAGATTTGACGGTGCCAATTTTTGGAGCCGGAAGCCAAAGGGACGCCAGCGAATGTCGGCATCCCAGCAGAAGCCCCCCGTCATTCTTATCGTCGAAGATGAGGCTTTGGTCCGACTCCAAGCGGTTGAAGCTTTTCGCGCAGACAATTGGGAAGTAGTGGAGGCGCAAACCGTCGAAGGGGCAAAAGAGGCCTTTGAAGGACAAATGGATCTTCATGTCCTTTTCACCGACATCGATCTTCGTAGCAGTGAAACCGGGTGGGATGTTGCTGAAGCCTGTCGAAAGCGCCACCGAGACGTGGTTGTCGTTTATGCCTCGGGCGTCCAGCGCGAACATACTCGTAAAGTCGACGACAGTCTCTTCTTTGAGAAGCCCTACGATTGCGAGGTCGTAGTCGACGCCACGCGTGCACTCATCGAAAAGAAGAAATCCTGATATCTTAGCCCCAAAGCAACCCCGGTGAGTTGGGCGGACCGCGCGCTACGGTCGGCGGCAAGGCCACGCTTCATGCAGACGAGGTGGGAATGCGTGCCGCGACAAGGGCGCCGTAGCAATCACCTGCTGCGCTGTGTGTTATTCCGATAGTAGCATCTCAACGGCAAAGGCCCCCCTCTCCGAGCGCGGGGCTTTTGAATGCCCGGGCCCCAACAGATCTGATCGCTTTGAATTTCGGCCTGGACCTTCATGACTTCCAAATAGCGCCGACGACGAAGCCCAGCGCCGCCGCCATCGCGAGTGACATATACGGCTGGTCTCTTAGCGACTTATCAACCGCTTTCTGAATGTTGCTTCCGACCGCTCCCAACTGGTCCGCCACATCCTGGAGCTGCCCRGCAGCGGCGTCCGCACTTTGCTCGGCGGCACCCGTCGCGTCTATAACATCTCTCCTAATATCGTCCGCCATCGAATGATCTCCATTTGCTCAATGCCGTGCGTCAACGGCTCCAGCCAGCAATAAGTTGCGCTTTGCCGGAAGTATGCCGGAACTCGTTGGGCGCCTTGCTCCTTTAGATTTCACAGCCGCGGCCGCTTCCCAAGGAGACAAATGAATGTCAGCGCTCAAATCGCTTTTCGAAGATCAGCTCAAAGATATTTATTATGCCGAGAAGAAGATTGTGAAAGCGTTGCCCAAGATGGCCAAAAAGGCGTCGTCTCCAGAACTCAAGGCAGGATTCGAAAAGCACCTCGAAGAAACCGAGGGTCAAATCGAACGCCTTGAGGAAATATTCGAACTCCTCGACAAGCCGGCAAGAGGTAAGAGATGCCCTGCGATCGACGGCATCCTTGAGGAGGGTAGTGAAATCATCGACGAGCACGAGCCCGGTGCGGGTCTCGATGCGGCCATGGCGGGGGCAGCGCAGGCCGTAGAACATTACGAGATAGCCCGCTATACGACGCTTGTGAATTGGGCGAGCGAACTTGGTCTTAAAGATGCAGGTAAATTGTTGGCGGAAACGCTCGCTCAGGAGCAAGCAACCGATGAGGCGCTCGAAGCGATGGCCACCCGCGAACTCAACGCCGCCGCTAACACCGATGAGGAAGCCGAGATGAAACCGCCGAAACCGAGCCCAAAGGCAAAGTCTGCCCGAGCCGTATAACAAACAAATAGCCCCGCAGCCCGCTGCGCCCTGACTGCTAAACTGCGTAAGCGAGAGGCGGAGGCGGGGCCGTGGTAAAGGCGTCGTGGTCTAGCCGTACTGCGACGCCTTCATTCATTGTCATTCATTCGTTCTGGTGAATGCGATGAATGTTGACATCGTCCGATCTCTATTCATGCCTCCGTTCTTCGGGACGACTCTTGCTAGCGTAGCGCTTGCGACAGATTATGCCGGCGATAGACGATGCTGGAGGAAGAAGCGCAGCATCTCCCTTGAAGCATCTGGACCATGCTCGCTGGTGAAGGACCCCGCTGGACTGCCGCCCGACCAAGAATGGCCGGCGCCATGGAGCTCCCACAATTCAAGAACGCCATGCCCGGACGCATCCCGATGCACAGTATGTGAAAAGCTATGCCCTGTAGGCGAGCTATCACGCACAGTCTGCACGCTGAAGTTCGCACCGGCGGCGACGCGAGCAATTACTTTTGCTCCGTTGCAGGGGTGGACGGTCGCGTCCTTATCGCCGTGAAAAACAATAGTTGGCTTTCCAGTAACTCGGGCGCGGAGTTTTATGTTATTTTCTCCTCCACGCATTGCGGTGAAAGCGGAAGCGACATCATGGGCCGAACCGCAAGCAAGACCTGAGTGCACGCCAACGGCAGCATAGAGGTCCGCATAGACCTCTCCCATAATCGCTGCGGCGGCACCTCCTGCCGATAGCCCCGCGACGTAGACACGCGTCTGATCAATATCGTGCGCTTCGACGATCTGGCGCGTGATGCCAGCAATCAACGACGGTTCGCCCCTCTCCCGCGACTGATCGCCTGGCCTAAACCAGTTCCAACATTTTGAAACGTTCGCTGCTTGCGGCTGCTCAGGGTAGACGACGAAACACCCGTGCGCCTCGGCGATGAAGTTCATGCGGGTTCCGGCGGCGAAGTCATCCGCGGATTGGGTGCACCCATGCAGCATCACGATTAACGGCCTTGGTCCGAAGTCGCGAATGGCTGGAATATAGAGTTTGTAAGATCGAGTTCCTTCCGAGTTTGAAAAAGAGCCGCTGATGTAGCGGCCTCCATCGGGCACAATATCGGCAGTCCGCTGTCCGTGTCCCCGTGATCCCGGCAGTTTCGTCCCATCGAAGGGTAAGCGGAGGTGAGGACGCGCTGAAAGCTTTGTTGGCAGCTCTTGATCGGAGACGATCTCCTCGTCGACATTTGTCCGAGCATACGTTCTCGGCACTGTGACGCCCATCGTGGCGGCTTGCAGCAACGCAAGCGCCTCCTTCAATCGCCCTGCGCGGGTAAGGCGTGTGGCCTCGTGCATCTTTCCAAGATCAAAAGTCTTCATATTGGCGGTATCCTTTTGTGGCGTGGAGGCGGACGAGCGTCGCGATGGATTTCGACTATCGGATGCGATCGGCCAGAGCAGCCTTGACTTCCGCGCTCGCGTGAAGAGCACCGAGCACGGTCAGAGATGCGATCGTGGCGCGTGCCAACGTGGCCGAGACGTCGGGGGCGATGGTAAGAAGGCCGAGCACGCGGAGGTCCAGTTGCTGTCTGCCCGCACGTGCGGCTTCAAGTTCCTGGCGATCAAGTAGTCGAAGCCCGAGATCAAGCGAGTGCCGTGTCACGGCCTTATGGACGACCTCCGCGTGCCGCTCGATCTGGTTACGGATCGCGGTGCGAATGAAATCAGTCCTGTTCGAGTAGAAGCCCTCGTCAACGAGCAAATCGATCTGGCCTAGATCCACGTACCCGAGGTTGATCGTTATCTTTTCTGAATCGGACCCCCGAGTTTTTAGCTGTCGGACATTATCCTTCGCCATATTCCGCCACCATCCATGTGCCATCCAGATGGATGGTACATGGGGTGGGTTCCGTATCTGTCAAGTTCAGTTGGGATAGTTGGATGACGCGCCGACCTAAAACGAATTGACGTTGGGTCCTCGGAGTCAATAACGACCACCTACGGACAACGAGTTGCGACATCGGAACAACTGCGGGCAGCCGCTGCTTACTTCTGAGCTGGCCTAATGGAGGAACTTCCATGGATACCAATACTCTTTTGATAATCGTGCTCATAGTTTTGCTGCTAGGCGGCGGTGGTTTCTATGGCCGAGGCCGCTGGTGGTGATGCCAGCCGATCCGGCCGCTCCAGGCGGCCCCTCCTCCGCTGCGGGGTTTTTGTGTCTCACGATGGCGGGTACTCACAAGTCGGTCGCTCAAGCGAGCATTTTCGCGAGCGTCTGCATCTAGACTTTGCCGGCCACGGTCTGTTTGACCCTCTCGGCGTCATCCATTGTGATCGCGAACAACTCGCCCGCTCCGGCCGCGTATCTCTCGAGAGCCTTCTGAAACGAGTGGCCTGCGCAATGCACACCGGGAAGGTCATGGGAACAGACCATCCAAAGGTCGTTGACCCGACGGATTTCAACGTTTGCAACGGCACGCTTCTCGCCCATCTCTACCGTCTCAGACTTATGTTTTAGGTTCGTTTATGTGACCAGAGTCGCTCTCGGGCTCGATCTCACGGTCATCCATGGCTATTGATAGCGGTCAGCTTCGCCTTGCGCTGATATACCGGGTGCCGACCTCTTACTTTTCTCCCGTTTGCGAAGCATATCGACCAACTCCATATGTGCGGATTCGCAAAGCGAAAGAGGCCGGAAGGCGGGTGCCTTCCGGCCTCGAATGAACTCGCGAGTTAGTGATCAGCAGCCATGGCGCCAGAGGCAACGACGGAAGCCCGGACCGCCCCAGCCCCAGCGATCTGCGCAAATGCGGCGCCAGCGATAACAAGAGCCCCCATCGTAGCCGCCATCGTAATCGTAAATCCATACCCCGCCGCGCCAGTGTCCACGGCCGCGATGATGGTCCCTTCCGCCGTCATCCCGATGACGCATTCTTTCACCGGCGCCGCCGCCGGCCTCGTTCTGGCGGATCTTCTCTCCACCGCCACCGCCACCGCCGCGGCGGTCGCCGTCACCGCGCATCTTCTCGCCGCCTCCGCCTTGGCGACTCGCAGCGCTGCCACCGCCGCTCTGATGGCTGTTCCCGCCGCCACCGCCACCGTCGCCATAGTCCTTGGCGGCCAATGTCGTAACGCCGAGCGCAAAGCTTGCTGTCAGCGCCAATAACCCAACCGGAAATTTCCGCATCGCCTTCTCCTTTTTTGGTTTGTGGGCGGGGTAGCGGTTATTCAAACGCGCCAGCATCTTTTCGAGACGCCCGCAATAACAATTTTTTTTGTTCGCGTACGCAGCATACCAATCGGATCTTCTCGCGTTGCGAACGCTCCGCGAGTGGATCGCTGTTGGGGAACTTATCCCATCTCGGTGATGTTCTCGGTGGCGCAACCTCAAGCAAAAGAGGAGGAGACCCTTGAAGCACCACTTCTCAAAGATCGCACTGATCGGAGCCGGGATTCTCGCAATGACTACGATCACTGCATCAGCGGAAATCGTTTGTAATGGCGAAGGCGAATGTTGGCACGCGAAAGAGCACGTCGAATACAAACCGGAGTTCAGCGTGCGCGTACATCCGGACGATTGGAAATGGCGCGACTCTGACCACTACAAATGGCGTGAGCACGAAGGACGCGGATACTGGCGCAATGGTATTTGGATAGACATTCACTAATAGAATGAGGCGTGTCGGAGCCCCGTTTAATTGCGGGGCTCTTTGTCTGTGCATTTGTGCGTCGGCGTTTAGGAATTTCAGTGTAATTGGTTCGCCAACGCGGCGGGATACGGTTGCCTTTAATGTAAGAGCAAAAGCACCGCCGCGCCGACAAGCGCGCCAGTTCTCTTGTTGAAACGCCACCGACAAACTATGACTTGAAGAAGTGATAGTCCGGCAAACCCTTGAGCGAGTCCTTGGTGCTGTCACTCAAGATCTTGATGCTGCTTCCGTCGCGGGAGACTTTCAGTGCGCTAAAGGGAACGACGACATCCTTGCTCCCAACGCCTAGAAAGCCACCGACGCTCAACACGACTTCGTCCATCGACCCATCAGGCTTAAGAACAATATCCTCAATGCTTCCGATATTTTCGTTGGCATTGTTGTACACTTTGCTGCCGACCAGCTTGCTGGTTCGAAATTCATCCGCCGACTGCGTGTTATCCGCAGCGTAAGCGGGCAATGATGCCGCGCTAGCGGAGATAAGCAGGCCCGCAACCAATGAAAGTGAAGTGATTGCTTTTGTCATAGGAGCCTTCATTTTTCAGAGTTGATGTCCCTCTGAGCAGCTCCGGTTCTGCATTGTTCCAGAGATAATACAGCCAAGCCTGGCAAAGAAATTCGAACCGCTGATAGAGGCTAGGCCTTCAGGATGGTTTTCAGTCGCGGGATGGCCTCCAATATATTTTGCGATCAAAATCTGGCGAGAGATTTGGAGCCAAATTGGGGGCCGGGAAGTTTATTTTCGGCCTTTCGCTTTTTAAGCCCCGTCGCCCGGATGATGACGCATGAAGCAGGATGATCCCGAAGAACAAGCAAGCGCTGTTGTCGGACCGAGCAAACCGAGATTGTTCCGCGCGCTCGGCCCGGGGCTGATCACTGGCGCCTCAGACGACGACCCGAGCGGCATCGCCACGTACTCTCAGGCCGGCGCCGTGTTTGGATACAGCCTGCTCTGGACCATGCTCCTCACCTACCCGCTCATGGTGGCTGTGCAGGAAATCAGCGCGCGCATTGGCCGGACGACCGGTAAGGGGATCTGCGGCAACATTATCGGTCGCTTTCCCGCCCCCTTAATCTATGCGTTGGTCGGGCTTTTATTCTTCGCCAACGCCATCAATATCGGCGCTGATCTTGGGGCGATGGGAGACGCGGGGGTGTTACTCATAGGAGGGTCCCGCCTCCTCTATGTCGTCGGCTTTGGCGCGATCTGCATCCTTATGCAAATTTTCCTCAAGTACACGCGTTACGTCGCCGTTTTGAAATGGCTTGCACTTGCGCTATTCGCTTATGTCGTGACGCTCTTCGTCGTGCACGTCTCTTGGAGCGAAGCGTTGAGAGGGCTGCTGCTGCCGAACCTGTCGATGCAAGGTAACTATTGGCAAACCGTCGTCGCGATCTTCGGCACGACGATTAGTCCCTATCTATTTTTCTGGCAGGCCTCTCAAGAGGTCGAAGATATCCACGAGATCGAGAGGCGGCAGCCGCTGAAGCGAAAGCCACAGCAGGCAGAAGGCGCGTTGCAGCGTATCCGTCTTGATACAGCCGTTGGTATGGCTTTCTCAAATCTCGTGGCCATATCGATCATGATCACCGTCGCGGCCACGCTGCACGTAGCAGGGAAGACGACTATCGAAAGCTCGGCGCAGGCTGCCGAAGCGCTGAGACCGATTGCCGGGGATTACGCGTTTTGGCTGTTCGCAGCCGGCATCATTGGCACAGGTCTTCTTTCTATCCCAGTTTTGGCGGGCTCTGCAGCCTATGCCGCGGGCGAAACCTTCCATTGGCGGACGGGACTGGCCCTGGATCCGCGCGAGGGTAAGGCATTTTATGCAACGATTGCCTTAGCGACAATCATCGGCACCATTCTGAACTTCACGGCAATCGACCCGATCAAGGCGCTCTTCTATAGCGCCGTTTTAAACGGCTTGGCAGCGGTTCCGGTGCTTATTGCGATGCTGCTGCTGGCCCGCGACGCTGGAGTGATGGGAAAGTTCCGCATTCGAGGAACTCTGCTGACGCTCGGATGGATCACGGTCATTGTGATGGGCGCGGCCGCTGCAGCGATGATCGTACAGTTTTTCGTCGGTTGATTGGCGCGCCCTGTCCGTGATTCCCCTCGAAATCATTTGCCGCGACTACTTCAGTCACCTGACGCCGTTACAGCTTACCCGCAAAGCAACGGCTGGCGAGATCGATCTGCCGATTGTGCGCATCGAGGCGAGCCAGAAGGCCGCTCGCGGCGTCCACCTTCAGGACTTGGCTGCGTGGATTGACGCCCGCCGAGCAGCTGCACAAAAGGAGTGCGATCAAATTTACGGCCGAAGATAGTTTTTCAGTCGCGAGCCATCGCCTTCTTATGAAAACTTATGCGTGTTGGTTGCGACAACCATCTACAGCTTACGTGTTGGATCATGATATCCGATGCCACCAAGCCAGCCCTCACGCCAAAACAATGGCGATTTGTCGAGAACTACTTGCTTGATCTCAATGCGACGCAAGCCGCGATCCGAGCTGGCTACAGCAAACGGACCGCGCAAGAGCAAGGTTCGCAGTTATTGAACCACCCCGCGATCAGGATCGCGATCGACGCGGCAAAAGCGGAGCTCTCCGCCAAAACTGAAATTTGCGCCGAACAAGTTCTGGAAGAGATCGCAGCAATGGCGTTCTACGATCCAGGAGAATTGATGATCGACGGCGCAGCGAATGCAGGTGATCCTATTGAGGCGGTAATCGACGGTCGCGTCATCTATGGGTTGCGTTGCCCTGCTGACATCCAACGCCTGCCGGAAAAGGTGAGGCGCGCAATCGTCGGATGGAGCTGGGATCGCAATCAAAACTTCACTGTCAAGCTGGGCGCGGCAGTCAAGGAGGCCGTGCTCAATGAAAACCAAGCTTCTCTATACCGTTGATGACATCATCGAAATCACAGGTATCGGCCGAACCAAAGTGTTCGAGCTATTCAAGACTGGCAAATTGAAAAAAGTGAAAATCGGTTCGCGCACCTATGTGCACCCCGATGCCGCGCGCGCCTTCGTGGAAAGCCTGACAGAGAAATCTGCCGCTTGATGACCGCAACTGCCGGCCTCTCAAAAAGAGAAGCCCGGCCATTTTCTGACCGGGCAGCGAATTCCGTGATGCGTTCTCTCAATTGGCAGTTGTGAGAAAAGCAACAGTTCGCCGCCCTCGCAGCACACGAGAGCAATTTCAATGCAAGATCATTCGTTTTCCGGCCGCATCATTCGTCCGAGGCAGTTTGTGCAAATACCAGCGGAGTGGACGCGTCACGGTCGTCCGAGCAAAAATTGGGACGGCCGCATCGTCTGGAATTCGCGTTGGCATCATCCTGAGATCGATGATCTCGTCGCTCGCCACGAAGCACTGATGGTGGCCGGCGTTATGACGGAAGGCGAGCAAGCAATCTCCGATCGCATCGAGGCGTTGTTCTTGTTCGCTGAGGACGCATTCATGTGGTGGATCAGCCACATGGACCATGAACGTCTGTTGCCTGATAGCCCCTTGCGTCCTAACCCCGAGAATATCATTGGCAAGATGCCGTCTTCGGAGACGTTCGTCTCGCTGTTGGGCGCGTCACACCGAGCGCGCGCATGGATCGAGGCTGTAGAGCGTCGCTACGGGATTGAGCATCTGACAGCCCGCGAGGTGTGGGCGCGTGCATACGGCATCAACGCCTCAGAAGTTGAAGGTGCGCGATGAGCCGTGATGGTTACGACACTTCCGGAAATCTTCCTGCGCCGGGCTTGGTAACGCCTTACCTTGGGCGTGTCGGCCAGATCATGGGCCTCGACCGGTTCGATACTGAACTTGAAGCGTGGCTTCGCGATCGCGGATGGGCCATCAAGCTCAACCTGCTGTCGCGCTGTGAGCCCTGGGTCGTCAGGTGGATAGCCGAGCGGCATTAGCTTGTGGACCTGCTCGCCTTCAACCCTCAAGGCTTCCCGACTCGTTGCCAGAATGTGGAGTTGCGACGCTGCCGGGAAGATGAGCGCGGTCAGGTTTGCGACGGCATCGATGACATGTTCGCAATTGTCGAGGATCAGAATCATCCGCTTATCGCGAAGATATGCGGTTAGGCCGGGTGTCGGATCGTCGGAATGAATCGGTATCCCCAGCATCGACGCGACTGAGGCTGGCACCATGTTCGGATCGTTCAGCATTCCAAGGTCGACGAAGAGAACGGAACCATCGAAGGATTCCAGCAGATCATGCGCAACCATGACGGCGACCGTGGTCTTTCCGACGCCGCCTGGGCCGACAATCGTGACGAAGCGCGAGGCGGCGAGCTGACGCGAAATCATCGGAACGGTGTCGGCACGTCCGACCATTCGCGTTAGGCGGGCTGGCAGAAACGTGGCACCGGAGAAAGTGGTGGCGACCTTCGCGCTCGATACCAAGATCGGCGCGACGAAGCAGTAACCCCGACCGGCAAGCGTTGTGATGTATCTTGCGCCGTCCTTCCCATCGCCAAGCGCCTTGCGCAGGCTCGCGATGTGAAACCGTAGGCTTCCCTCTTCGACGATAACGTCGGGCCAGACCGCGGCCATTAGCTGTCGTTTGCTCACGACCTCGTTCGGGCGCGACGCCAAAGCAATCAGCGTGTCGAGAGTTCTCGCGCCCAATTCCACTGGGGCACCATCTCGCGTGAGGAGCCTTTCTCTAGCGGCGAGGCTGAAAGGACCGATCGATATGACGTCTCGAAACTGTGTTTCCGGCTTCGCCATACGTTTCTTTCCGAGCAGCCAGACCTGTACTGCATCCTAAGGTGATCGATCCCTCCCCACCCGAAGACCAGGGTTAATGGGCGGATCGCTAACTCCGTCCGAACAGGGCCCCAAAGAGCCATTCGAGGCTGTTGCCCGCGGCTTAGAACCGCCAGCGCGCCCACTAACAACGTCTCACAACCCCTAACGGGCTTCTCCTCACGACGTCTGCTTGAGTGCCCGAGGCAGCGCTTCCGAAAGATGCTCAGGCATTTTCACAAAGGAGAATGTTCATGTCCACTATATCAACATCGGGCGCAGCCACGCCCCCCCACGACCCCCCCATGCTTCGTGCCCGCATGCGCCTTGCACAAATTGGAGATCTCGTATGACGAAGTCCAGCACTGCGCGGATTTGTTTTGTTACCGCCGCATTCCTTGTCGCCGCAGCCTCGTCCGCAAGCGCTATCGAATGTAAGGGAGAATATCAGATTGTTCAGGGCCAAGCGATATCGACGCCATACTGCCGCGATAACAACCTCGCGGCCGTTGCCCGGTCATACGGTTTTAACGTCTCCGATATTGTAGTCCGCAATAACCCCTTACGCAAAGCAGAAATCTGCAGCCACGTCGGCGGCGATATTCGCGCGCAGACAGCATGCCTGGAAGTTCAGCCAGGTTCGCGCGGCACACGCTAGCTTGATCGATATGGCGCCGCGATCTTCGCGGCGCTGCACACTCTATCAAGCGCGCGAGGCTCCAGTAGAAAGTAGGTAGCCATGTCCACAACCACAGCAACAAAAAATCACTCAGGCGTTTTCGCCATCGGCGGCGATATGCCGGTCAACCGGCTCGGCTTCGGTGCAATGCGCATCACGGGTAAAGGAATTTGGGACGAACCCGACGACAGAAAAGAGTCGCTCCGCACGCTTCGCAAGCTCCCCGAACTCGACATCAATTTCATCGACACGTACGATAGCTATGGGCCCGAAGTCAGCGAGCTTCTGATCCGCGAAGCGCTTCATCCCGTGGCTGTGTAAAAACTCCCGGCGTGATGGCGATTGAGCAAGGTAAGCGGGCCTCTCTCGACATCACCGGCGCACCGCTGCGATGAGCGGCTGAACGCCCATGATCGTGATCATCCGCTTGATGTTGTAGGCCAGCACGCAGAGGATCATTTCCGCCTTCACACGATCGAGCCCTTTCGTCAGGAAGTGCGTGTAGCCCATCCACGCTTTGATCGTGCCGAAGGTATGCTCAACCGTACTTCGGCGAACGATCATGGCGTTGCCGGCATCCAGTCGCTTCTGCATCGCTTCGATGACGCCCTCATGTTCCCAGCGATTCACGCGGCGCTCCTTGCTGGTCGTGCATTTCGCCCGCAGTGCGCAGGCGCCGCATTTATTGGTCCAGTAGCTATAGAGCGTTCTTCCCTCCTCAAGGCGCGTGTATTCGATATGAGAGGGTCTCTCCCGCCGGGCAGCGATAAGCGTTCTGATCGGCAAGATAGACGAAGTCGTCCTTGCCGAACCGGCCGGCAGCCTTCGCATTCGATGTGAGGGGCTTGGGCACGTGTGGCGTCGCCCCGATGGCTTCACAGGCGAGAACCTCATCACCGCTGAAGTAGCCGCGATCGGCCAGGACATCGATCTTCTCGACGGCCATTGCCTCCTTTGCCATGCGCGCCATGGGAGAGAGCAACGTCCGATCGGAGGGACTGGGGGCGTCGCGGAGTGCCGATCAAACGCAGCGCCGACCCCACCCGGGATCACCAATGGTGGCCGGGGCCGCCGCTGCACCGCCAGTCGAACCCGAGAGAATGTGATCCACATTCCAAATCGTCGGTCACGCCTCCAGGGCGCGCTCACGGCAAATTCGGTAATTGTCCTGCCATGGCCGAAGCCGCTCGAACGCTGCGCTTGCTGCCAGCACATCCAAGTCGGCATTTCTCCGGCCTATGATTTGCATCCCGACCGGAAGTCCCTCGGACAGACCCGCAGGGATCGACGCCGCGGGATGCCCCGTAAAGTTGACGAAATAGGTCAGGCACCATCCGATGAGGGGATCTATGTCGACGCCGTTGATGGACGTCGGACCGATCGTATTCCCGTCGCCTGCATTATCGACCGGCGGGCACGCGAGAGTCGGCGTGACGAGCAGATCGAACCCTTCGAGGATCCGCTGAAAGGCGTCGTACACTTCCGACCGGACGGCTTGGTCCCGAAAGAAATCGAGGCCGGACATGCGATTGGTCTTTTCGGCCCAATCCAGGTATTCGGGCGGAAAGTCAGCTCGATGCTGCCCGAACAGATCAATGCCATCGCGCTTGATGTTCTCGATCGCCTGCAGGTTCAGAAGCATGTAGAGGCGAGACCAGACGTCGCTCAATTCCCGCTGCGAACGGGACAGGCCGAGCTTGACCTCTTCCACGTGGGCTCCGGCTTCCTCGAAGACCTTCACCGCGCGAGCGACCGTCTCCGCCACCTTTGCGTCGACAGGAAAGACATCCAGATTCGGACTATAGGCAATCTTGAGACCGCGAATGGAACGTCGGGTCGCCGCCGTGAAGTCGACCGCCGGCCCGGTCAGGCTGAAAGGATCTCGCGGATCATGCCCGGCAAGTACGTTCAAGGCGATAGCAGCATCCTCGACCGTTCTCGTGATAGGCCCTTCGAAGAGGAAGGGGGAATCAGCCGCGCCGAATGCGTTCGGGCGTACCAAGAACGGCACACGGCCGAATGAGGCCTTGTAACCGTAAACACCACACCAAGCAGAAGGAATGCGTATCGATCCGCCTGCATCTGTGCCCTCTGCAATGGGCAGCAGTCCATCGGCTACCGCCGCGGCACTGCCTCCGGAAGACCCGCCTGAATTCTTGGAAAGATCGAAAGGGTTGCGTGTGGGACCAAACAGGTAATTGTCGCAAGTGCCCCGGAAGCCCATGAGAGAACTGTTGGTCTTGCCGAGGAACACTGCTCCGCCGCGGTTCTCCATGCGCTCGCAAAATGCGCAGTAGCCGTTCACTACGTTGTGCTTCAGCGCGCGGATGCCGCCCAGGCTCGCTGGCCAACCCGGCTTGAAGTCGAACAGATCCTTGAGCGCTGACGGGATGCCATGCAGCGGCCCCAACGGCTCGCCCGCATATAATGCACGCTCGGCCTCTTTCGCTCGTGCACGGGCTCCGTCGAAATCGACATAAACGAGCGCGTTGAGGCTGGGATTGCGCGCTTCGATGCGCCGAATGAAGGCGTCGATCACTTCAACCGGTGATAACTCACGACGTCGGATGCTCGCTGCCAATTCCTGAGCGCTCAGGTAAGCAAGCTCGTCCGAATCGTACGGAAATGCTGCGGAAATCATGCGATTGTCCTCTTCTCATCGTTGCCCGAAATCGGTCGATGCATATTTCGTCATCCGCCATTACAGCGTTGGGAGGGATCTTGATTGGAGCTTCTTAGTTCGTAGCGGAGAGCACGTTACGCTCTCGGGACAATGTCGGTTTGTCGCGCGCCGCGATCACCCGCCCGACATCCTGCTTCAGCAGATAGACTGAGACGGTCAGCAAGACGAGATCCTTCAAGAGGAAGGCCGCGACTATACCCATGACCGGGAATCCTCCGGCGCCGGGATCCCAGGCGTCAGGCGCGAATGGAAAGATCGTAACGGTTGCAATGAAGGTGCAGCAAGAACCGAGTGCGCCAAGCACACCCAGTTTCTTGTTCCAAAATCCCAGGAGCAGTAGCGAGCCAATGGTCCATTCTGAAGCACCCAGAAGAACGCTCGTGCCACCGATACCTAAAACCGGAATCGTCCAGAAGATAAATGGGCCGTGGGTAATCAATGGCACGAGACCTTGGATCGCGGAGTCAAACCATTTGTCATATCCGAACCACGCGAAGATGATCACCATTGCGGCGCGGAGCAGGTTGTAATCGAGGTCAGGCTTCAGGAGGCCTGAGCGGCCGAGAAGTTGGGCGATGGCATTCATTTGTTTTCTCTCATTCGATCTCATGACGAAGCTATCCGTGGCGAATTTCGTCGGTTGAGTTGATATCCGCCTTGGCGAGGCCTGCCCAAAATTTTCAGGCAGGCCTGTAGTTCAGATGATATTGATCTCGACACCGACGTTGCCGCGTATGGCTTTGGAATAGGGGCACGTCTGGTGTGCTGCCTCGACCAATTTCAGCGCTATGTCGCGGTCCAAACCCGGCAAGCTGACGTCAAGGCGAGCTGCGAGAAAGTAAGCGTCTCCAGCCATTTTCAGATCGACTTCGGCATCGATTGCAAGATCGTCCGGGAGTGTGATCTTCATTTTTCGGGCGGCGATTCCCATAGCTCCTTCGAAGCAAGCCGACCAGCCGGCCGCGAACAACTGTTCGGGATTGGTGCCGATACCAGCGGAACCCGGAATCGAAAGTCTTATATCGAGCCGGCCATCTGAGCTACGCGAAACGCCGTGTTCGCGGCCTCCGGTCGTGTGGGTCTGTGCCGTGTACAGCACTTTTGCAATATCAGACATGCAGCGTCCTTTTGATTTCGTTTGTCGGTGAATTGTTGAAATCAATCAGTCTTGTTCTATGCGCAGCGATTTGAACGCGGCGCGAAGCTCGGCGGCGAAGAGTTCGGGCTGTTCCCAGGCTGCAAAGTGACCGCCCTTGTCGACCTCGTTAAAATAGATGAGGTGGTGATAGGCACGTTCAGTCCAGCTACGAGGGGCACGATAGATCTCGCCAGGGAAGACAGTAACGGCGACTGGGATCGCTATATCGCTTGTCTTCTGTTCCACTGCGTTGAAGTTGTTGTTGTTGTTCTCCCAGTAGAGTTGGGCAGAAGAGATCGCACTGTTCGTGACCCAATAAAGCGTGATGTCGTCGAGCATCTCATCTTTGGAAAGGGACTTCTCGGCGTCGCCGCCGCTATAGGTCCACTGGTTGAACTTGTCGTACATCCAGGCGGCGAGGCCGGCGGGCGAATCCGACAATCCGTAACCCACGGTTTGTGGGCGCGTGCTCATCATCGCACCATAGGCACCGTTCTTCATAAAGAAGGTATCGAGCTGCTCGAACGCCGCCTTCTCATTGGCCGACAAACCTGCCGGTGCTGGATCGCCATCCTTCATGGCTTTAGCAACTTCGGCCGGCACGGTAGCCGGCATATTGACGTGAATACCGAGCAATCCCGCCGGCTTCTGACGCGCCATCGCATCCGCGATCACCGAACCCCAATCGCCACCTTGAGACACATAGTGCGTATATCCGAGCCTCTTCATGAGCACGTCCCAGGCGCGCGCAATGCGATCGGGATTCCAGCCCGGGCCCTGGGGCTTCTCCGAGAAGCCGTAGCCAGGCATTGATGGCAGAACGAGATCAAATGCATCCTCAGGCCGGCCGCCGTAGGCAGTTGGGTCGGTTAGAGGACTGATGACTTTGACAAGCTCGAGGATGGAGCCCGGCCAGCCATGCGTGATAATGAGGGGCATAGCGTTGGGATGACGGGAACGGATATGAACGAACTGAATGTCGAGTCCGTCGATCTTGGTCACGAACATCGGCAGGGCATTCAACTTAGTCTCGACCTTACGCCAATCGTAGGTCGTCCCCCAGTAACGGACGAGAGACTGAAGCTTGGCGAGCTGCACTCCTTGCGATTGATCGGAGACTGTTTCTCGTTCGGGCCACCGTGTCGCCAGGACGCGATTGCGAAGATCAACCAGGGTATTTTCCGGAACGTTGACGTGAAACGGGCGGATCGAGGTATCTTCGATCGCGAGAGCTTGCCGCGGAAGAAGGCCGAGGCCGCATGCCGCGACAGAAACCGCGAGAAACATGGCTGACGATAGCGACGCAGCGCTGCCCCAATCGGGCGATGCTGATATGACAGACATAAGCATTCTCCTAAGTCAAAAAGCGTGGCAAGCGCGGCCGGACGCGACGGGTTACTCACTCACGACACTCAAGCAGAGGAAGCTCGCCGACGCCCGTTAGGGGTTGTGAGAAGTTGTTAGTGCATCTGTTGTCCCGGGACACGGGTCGAGTCCGTCCCGGGGCACACGTCAACTGGGTTGCACCCAGCGGATGTGATGCTCGGGCATTGAACCGCTACCTAAGATGCTGCCGAGAACCGGCAGCTAGGATTGGAATGACATGATGAAGCCGGAAACGCTGGTTCGAATCGTGCTGTCGTTCGGCCCATTTCGGCTGGTCGTTAGCGAAAGGCTCCTTACCAAAGACGGCGTTCCAGTCGAGCTGGGCGGGAGAACGTTGGACACCTTGATCGCTTTGGCATCCCGGCCCAACGAAGTCATGGGCAAGCGAGAGCTCATGGCGGAAGTCTGGCCCGACGTGATCGTGGAAGAGGGCAGCCTGCGCTTTCACATTACGGCCCTTCGCAAAGCGCTCGGTGATGGACAGGACGGCGCGCGCTACATCACCACGCTTGCAGGTCGGGGCTATTGCTTCGTCGCGCCGGTCACGCAAACGATCGATAGAGAAGCAAACGGACAAGCAACAACCGGACCGTTCCCTGGTGTCACATTTCTCCCCAGCCGCTTGTTGCGGATGGTTGGGCGGGCAGATGACGTCGCCACGATAACTCGCCAACTCGCCGCGACGCGCTTCGTCACGATTGTCGGTCCGGGAGGTGTGGGAAAGACCACCGTCGCCGTCGCTGTTGCACACGATCTACTGGAGGCTTTCGACCGGGCGGTTCTCTTCGTGGACTTCGGAATGCTCGACGACCCGTCCATGGTGCCGGCTTCCGTAGCGTCCATGCTGGGCATCCCCATTCATTCCGACGATCCGACGCCCGGTCTTATTGCCTATTTGCACGACAAGCGTCTTCTTCTGATCCTCGACAATTGCGAACACGTCATCGAGGCCGTCGCAAACCTGGTTGCTTCGATCTTTCCCGCCGCGCCGCAGCTCCATATTCTGGCGACCAGCCGCGAAGCCTTGAGGGTTGAAGGCGAGCAGGTTCAGAGATTGATGCCCCTCACCTTTCCACCTGACGCTCCGGGTCTCACCGCTGCTATGGCGATGACGTTCCCCGCGACCGAGCTGTTCGTGGAACGCGCCGCAGCGACAGGTGTGCGCCTCGACCTTAGCGACCGGGACGCGACGATCATCGCAGGCATTTGCCGAAAACTCGACGGCGTCGCGTTGGCGATTGAACTGGCTGCCGGACGCGTCGAAGCCTACGGCCTTCAGCAGACCGCCGCGCTTCTCGACGAGCGCCTGACGCTGCTTTGGCAAGGACAGCGGACTGCGCCTCCGCGCCAAAAGACGTTGCAGGCAACTCTTGATTGGAGTTATGGGCTGCTCACGGAACCCGAGCGCCTCGTGCTCTGCCGGCTCGCCGTGTTCGTCGGCCAATTCACGATCGAAGCGGCGCTCTCGGTGGTGACGAGCCCGGAAATCAATCAGGCGACCGTCTTTAACGCCATCGATAGTCTTGTCGCAAAGTCTATGATCGCGACCCGACCGGCGGGAGCCACAATGCGCTACAGGCTCCTGGAGACAACGCGTGCTTACGCGCTCGGTATTAGCGCAAGCGACGGAGAATTCGACGACCTTGCTGCCCGCCACGCAGCCTACTCTCGGCGATGGCTGGAGCAGACCGAGACGGAATTGCGGACGCTATCAAGCGCGGCGGAACGGGCGCCCTTTCTTGCCGGGCTCGGTAATGTCCGCGCCGCGCTCGACTGGGCGTTCGGCGCCAACGGCAATGCTAAAACCGGCGTCGAAGTCGCCGCTGCTGGCGCGCCAATATTTCTGGCGCTGTCCCTTTTAACAGAATGCCAGCGTTGGTCGGAACGAGCGATCCAAGCGCTTGACGACACTACGCGCGGGGGGCGCGAGGAGATGCACTTGCAGGCGGCCTTGGGAATGTCGCTGATGTTCACAAGCGGGGGCAACGAAAAGGCGCGCGTGGCCCTGAACCGAAGCCTTGCGATCGCCGAAGACCGAGGCGACGCTCTAAACCAATTGCAGCTGTTTGGCCTGCTGCAGATGTATTATCTGCGCATTGGCGATTTCAAAACCGCTCTCCAATATGCGAAGCGTGGTGTCGCGGGCCTGCCAGGCATCGAGAATCTCGCGGCGCGCGCATTGGCACATTCGCTTTTAGGCATTTCGCTTCACCACATCGGCGATCTCGGCGGGGCCCGCTTAGCGTTGGAGGCTGCGCTGCACTCTGGGCGGGGCTCCAACCGGACGAGTACGATTTATCTCGGCTTCGATGGTCACAATTTGGCGAGCGCTACACTGGCAAGGACGCTGTGGCTGCAAGGTTTTCCGGAGCAGGCCATCGAAGTCGCGCGTCAAACCGTAAAAGACGCCGCGCACATGGACCATCCGGTAACGCTGTCCATTGCGTTAATCTGGGCCGTCTCGGTATTCCTTTGGACCGGTGATATCGAGAGCGCCGGCAAGTACACCGATTGGCTAATATCGCATGCTCACTCCCATTCCCTCGCGCCCTATTTGGCGTTGGGACGTGGCTTCGAAGCCAAGTTGGCCATCTGCCGAGGAGATGCCAGCGAGGGAGTTGATAGCCTTCAGCGCTGTCTGGAAAAGCTCCACGCTGCCCGCTACGAATTGCATACCACACCGTTCAACATGGGCCTCGCCGAAGGTCTCGTGGCAATCGGGCGTTCCAGAGAAGCGATGACGCTGATTGACGAGACGATTGCGTCGGTCGAGGCGAACGGAGACCTTTGCTACATGCCGGAGCTATGGCGAGTGAAAGGCAAATTAATTTGCTCGACGCCGGAACCTAATCTTAAAGACGCAGAAAATTGTTTCACTCGGTCGCTCGGATTGAGCCGCGGCCAGAGCGCGCGATCCTGGGAATTGCGCGCTGCAATCGACCTAGCACAGCTGACATTCGCTCAAGGGCAGCGCAAGCGCGCTCGAGAACTTCTTAAGCCAGTGTTCGAACAATTTGTGGAGGGTTTGCAGACAGCGGATTGTAGAACTGCGAAGCGTCTAATCCTGACTTTGGAATAGCTCCTCGATTCAAATGAGGAGCAGTCTTCGTCGCGGCCGTTGGTATGTTCAGCCACGGAAAGAGAGTGTGACTTTTGAAGGAGGACAAACGTTCGCGCGGTCTTGCCCTCAACGTCAGCTAAGGCGCGCTTCTTCTAACAGTTTCAGATTCTAGTGCTTGCTTCTCTTTGAAGACCCCGAGACGGGGCCGCTCTTGCATTGCGCCGCGTCACAAGCGATGAAGCTGGCTGCGACTTGCGCCTCTCTTCTGAGGGGACATTCACACCGCAGATTATAAGTGGCGGTCAAGGCCATGTTGGCCGACTTCAGGGCTTGTAGTTATGGACAAATCGACTCCGCAATTCATCTGCACGCGTAACTCCTATCAAGATGGGCGGCGTCACACGTGTGCCACTCGTCCTCCTTCAGCGACCGAACAAAGCGATCAACCTCGTCAAGCTTCCCCTTGCTGCGCGCAAATCGCAGGTGCTCTGAAAAACGCTCTCGCTTCTCACGATCCGTCGAGAATGCCCACCCAGATAATATTAAAGGGGGCCCCAAATCGCCGCGCGGCTGTCCCAGCAATCGCCAAATGGCGTCCCACTTGCCGGGCTGCCGACGATATTCCCGCATGTCAACAAATAATCCGTACACGGAACAAATCCGTCAAACGCATCCGTTGCGCGAACGCTCGCGGACAACGGCGGACGAGAGTTTGGCGGCGGTTATCCCGGTCGCTCGATCTCGAAAAAAAAGGGGGGGGTTAGGCGGAGAAGTCCGCAGCGTTCGGGTACACAATGGGTATACAAATTTGGGCGCAGAAAAAAAATAAAACCGTTATATTTCAACGGCTTATTTGGTTAACTGGCGGAGAGGGAGGCCGCCCTGAGCCTGTATGACGAACATTCAATTCGTCTCATATTATCTCTCTAAATCAATATGTTGCGGAATTCGCAACACCACATTCGTCTTGACCTGTCGCATCCAATACATATAAATCGCATCTTTTTTGGCCGGTATTATGATGGGTGCACAGAATGCCGAAAAAGGCGAAGGATCTAACCGCACTGGCGGTGGGGCGGCTGCACCATCCCGGAGACGAGAGCGGAAACGTCACCTTCGCGGTCGGGAACGTCGCAGGCCTACTGCTCCAGTGCACGCCGACCGGCGCTCGAACCTGGCTCTTGCGAACGCTCGTTGGCACCAAGAGGCGATCCATCGGGTTAGGCGGGTATCCAGATGTGCCGCTTGCTGACGCCATCAGGCGCGCACGGGAAGCTAAGGAAAAAATCAGAGCGGGCGTTGATCCGGTCGAGGAACGCAAAGCTGCTCGCGCTGCCCTCGCCGCAGCTCAGGCGCGCGGGCTCACGTTCAGCGATGCGGTAGACCGATATCTCACCGCGAAGCTCGACGCCTTCAAGAACGCCAAGCATCGCGCGCAGTGGAAGATGACGCTGCAAACCTACGCCTGCCCGGAACTCGGGCCGATGCTTGTCTCTGACATCGCGGTTCAAGACGTGCTGCGTGTGCTGGAGCCGATGTGGCGGACCAAGACCGAAACCGCCAGTCGCTTGCGCGGGCGCATTGAGGCCGTACTTGCGTGGGCAACGGTTGCCGGCCACAGGACCGGCGATAATCCCGCTCGATGGGCGGGCAATCTGAAAGAAATGCTGCCTGCTGCAGCCAAGGTGAAGGACGGCGACAATCAGCCGGCCGTCCAGCTTGACGACGCCGCGCGCTGGTTCGCTGCGCTCCGGAAGCGCGAGGGAATTGGCAGCCGTGCGCTGGAATTCCTCACGCTCACCGCTTGCCGATCTGGCGAAATCCGCGGAGCGACCTGGGATGAAATCAACCTCGAGAAGGCCCTCTGGGTTGTCCCGGCAATACGCATGAAAATGAAGCGCGAGCATCGTGTGCCGCTCTCTCTTGATGCTGTGGCGTTGCTGAAAGCTCTGCCGCGGCTCGAGAACAGCCCATTTATATTTCCGGCAGCGAGGGGCGGAATGCTCAGCGACATGACGTTGAGCGCCACCATGCGCCGGATCCACGAAGACGACATCAAGTCTGGCGGGGCGGGCTTCATCGATCGCGCATCGAAGCGCCATGCCGTGCCTCACGGCCTACGCTCTACATTCAGAGATTGGGTTTCCGAACGGACGACTTACCCAGGGGACATGGCCGAAACTGCGCTCGCTCACAAGGTCAGCAATGCGGTTGAGGCTGCGTATCGTCGCGGCGACATGATCGAAAAGCGCAAGCAGATGATGACGGCGTGGGCGGATTTCCTTGCTGGCAGAAATGTAAAAGCCAACGTCCAGCAGGATAAACTCCAGCCGTCGCGTCTGCAGGTGATATCGTGATCCGGAAGCGCGTCGGTTTCGCGCTGGCGTCGTCCGTATGTCCGATCTTGGCGGCTGGGTTACCTGGCGCGAAATGGGTGCAAGAGAGGTGCAAAAAACCTGTGTGCGCCTCGGCGGGCTAGATTACGCGGCTCACGCGCGTCGAATTTATCGTGACCTAATTGCGACCAACAAAACGCAGAAATCTTACACACCTCTTACACACAAAACGGCGCGTTCCTCAGCAAGTAGTTGAGATCGTTGGGGCATTCGGGTCCACTTACCCCACGCAAACGCGGTTTTGCGCGCAGCGGGTCGGCGGCGTCGCGCAGCTTCAGAGGCGAAGCTAACGCCTTCAAAAGACTAGCAAAACCAGATTGCGCGCCTAACGTGTTGGTGGCGACAACCATCTGCACGTCAGATTGAGCCCATCTCAAACGGATGGAGCAACGACGTGACTAGATACCTTCCCGATACAGCGGTTGCTAAGCGTTACGACATAGCACGCCAGTCAGTTTGGCGTTGGGTGAAAACCGATCCGAGCTTTCCACGACCAGTCAAGTTATCGCCCGGCTGCGCGCGCTGGCGGATAGAAGACATCGAGAAGTGGGAGCAAACCAAATTCTCGGGCTCCAAATGAACTCATCCGCCTCAACATGCGGGAATTAAAAAGCCCGATCCACCTATGAATTAAGGCGGCGTATTTAGCTCTTCTCATCAAATAGCGTTGTGAGATTAGCAACAAATCGTCGCCCCGCGATATGACAAGACCACGAGGGCAACATGCAAGATTTCACTCCTCTATTCCCGCGATCGATTTCGGGCGGGAAATTTCGACTCCCACTGACTTGTATTGCAGTAGAAAATATCGGAAAGCGCGCTGATAGGGCCTACCGCGAGCTTCATCTGACCGAGGCGGAACGAGTGTCGCTAATCAAAGTATATGACGGCCTAATGACAGTGGATCGCTCCGTAGCGGCACGAGCCTCGATACTCAAAACATGCGGCGGCCGAAAGGAATTGGATCTTTCTGCCGATATAAGCAGGTGGCCCAGGTCGTCACAAATCCAGCCGGCTGAGCCATGGAGAGGTAGTGGCGCCCTCGGTGAAATTTTCGACCACAACGTCGGATACCTAGAACGCGTGCAAGCCTTCATTGAGGCCCTTGAACGGAAATATGCGCCGATTCCGGCTGTTCCGGTTTCTTCCGAAGATGACATCTGATCGGTGCTAGACATGGAAAAATACACTTTCGCCGATTGGCAGTCGGGCAAAAAGCCGCCCGATGACTGGAACTGCGCAGACGCTATTGCTGATGGATGGACGAAAACCGATCTCGACGCCTTCAGGCGCGCGAGCGCATCGTTCGAGGATCGCGAGGCATACGTTCGCGAAGAGTGGCCGGAAGCAAGCGACGAAACTCTCGCGGCCGTTGCGCTTGCCGGGCCTTCGCCTGGGCAGGCTCAGGAGATGAAGCCGACGCAGCAAGAGCAGCCGCCGCCCGCACTTCGCCGCGTCGGTCAGATCGTTGGCCTTGAGCGGTTTGATGCCGAGCTTGAGGCGTTTTTGCGGGATCGTCGATGGAACATAAAGCTCAACCTACTGTCGGGTGAACGCGAAATCCACCTTCCGGATAAGATCGTACCGATGTCGGATGAGCGCCTTGCCGAAATCCGTTTCACCGTTGCTTATGCGTCCAACGGCAAGGAACCGTCCAAAGAGAAGATTGCCGATGCAGTCGCGCTCATTGGCGAGCGGCGCGCATATCACCCGGTTCGGGATTATCTCAATAGCCTGCAATGGGATGGCATCGGCCGTCTAAACGGATGGTTAGCTGAATACTTCGGTGTCGAAGACACGCCGCTGAACCGTGCGCTTGGGCGAAAAATCCTATGCGCAGCCGTCCGCCGCGTACTGCAGCCCGGCTGCAAGTTCGACGCGATGCTTGTGCTTCAAGGCGCACAAGATCTGGGAAAGTCCTCTGCCATCCGAGCGCTATCCCATGATCCGGCATGGTTCACTGATCAGCTTGAGGTTGGAGCCGATCCTAAGGTTACGATCGAGAAAACGGCGGGCGCCTGGATCGTGGAAATGCCAGAGCTGGACGGCTTGGGGCGGCGCGACACTAATCGCGTCAAATCATTCATAACGACAACGCATGATCGCGCCCGGCTCGCTTACAGCCGGTATGCGGCAACGCGTGCACGGCAATTTGTGCTCTTCGGCACGACCAATGAAAGCCACTACCTGACTGACACGACAGGCAATCGGCGGTTCTGGATCGTGAGGGTTCGCAAAGCTGACGCGGCCGGGATCGTCGCTGATCGCGATCAGCTATGGGCGGAAGCTGTGCAGGCGCAGCCCGCTGAAAACCTATGGCTTGATGACGGGGCGTTGAAGTCAGCTGCGGCGGTTGTGGCACGCGAGGCATCCGACTTCGGTCCGTGGCATGAGATTCTGGAACATCGTATTCCGAACGGGCCGCTGAAGATCGAAGCTGTAGACGTGTGGAGGTTGGTTGGTATCGAAGGGGCCGAAACCATCAACCGTCTTACTAAAGCACATCACGCGCACTTAAAAGCCGCCATGACTGGCCTCAGCTTTGAACGCAAGGACACCGGGATCCGTAATGCCGCCGGCAAGAAAGTCCGCGCGTATGTGCGCGGAGATCCCGATTGCGCAGCCTGGTGGAGTCCCGGCAATCCTCCCCCAGAAGATCCCACTCCTGCATCCGATTGGTGACGAGACAATGTAAAAACCGGTGGGCCATCCTGCCGGTTCTTTTTTGCTGTACCAATTCCAGAAATCTATTTCTTGCTCCGAACCAATTCCAGCAATTTGTCATTTAAGTCGCTTTTCGGAAGGGGTGGAACTCGTTTGACCGGCAACCGGTTCCGCCTTGAAACCCATTCTTATATCAAGGCTTGCAATGGGTGGAAGTGGTGGAAGCGGTTATTCTAATGAAGGCGCCGGAATCAATTTATTGTTGCGACTTACGCAACGCCTATCGGAAGTCTAGAAAAAAGGCGAGGAAGCGGCTCCAGCCGGTTCCGATATTTTCACGCATATATACAGTCAGTTCCTTATTGTGATTTTCGCAACTCCTGATGCGATATTCGCACCACTGTTGCGTTCTCATATTTGCAAATTTCGAAACATCATATGAGCTAACAGGCAAGCCTGCCGGGTGTCTCGCCAAATTGCAAGGCAGACGAAAGCAAGAAAATGGAGCGGCATCAGTTGAACACCGAATTTCTTCGACGCGCGCAGTACGACGACCGTGCCGTGATCCCCTTCGAAATCATTTGCCGCGACTACTTCAGTCGCCTGACGCCGTTGCAGCTTACCCGCAAAGCAAAGGCTGGTGAGATCGACCTGGCGATCGTGCGCATCGAGGCGAGCCAGAAGGCCGCTCGTGGCGTCCACCTTGAGGCCTTGGCTGCGTGCATTGACGCCCGCCGGGCAGCGGCGAAGAAGGAGAATGACCAGCTACAGGGGCGGCGATAGGCATGGCGAGGCGACGACGCGGCCCAAGACCAAGTTGCTCGAACTGCGGGAAACGCGCCCCAATTGGCGACCGCATTTGCATGACGTGCCGCGTTGCCTCACCGGCAGAGAAAGCCGCGCGCAAAAAGCCTCAAGGCCGGAAGAAGCGGAGCGTTTGGGCCGTCTCAGGGGGCCTTCCTTCACTCGGCAGGCGACGCTAAAAGCGAGAGACACATGAAACTGACCCTGACAGACGGGATGCTGAAATATCGCCGCGACGAGATCAGCGTCGTTCAAGATGGCGTGCCTGTTCCCTACGAGTGGACCGGCCCGCTTGAGATAACTGTCGACGACATCTTCGAGCGCGCGGCCATCCAGGTAACGCCGAAGCCGCGCAGCACGCGCGACCAGCCATAACGGAGGCGATATAGGATGGCTCAGCATTGCGTTTCGTGCGGAAGGGTCAAGCGCATTCCTCAAGGTCGCCGCCAGTGCAGACATTGCACGGGCGAAAAGGAAGCCTTGGAGGAGTTGAAAACCAACATTCGGACATCTGCCGCGATCATTTGCTCAGATCCACTTACGGGAGCGCGGAGAGCAGGATCGTCGATCGGAAAATATCGGAAAGGCCGAAGCCTTCGCGCCTATTCAGGCGGCCTGCCTTCACTTGGGAAGAAGCGATAATGAACCCAGCAGACCTAAACGACCCCGCAACCGCCGAGGCTTTTGTTCGCGAGACGATCGACATGTTAGCCGGCCAGATTGCCGAAATAGAATCCGACGCAGAGAAAAAGATCCAGGGATACCGCGAGCGCTTTGCCGACCATCCGTCGCTGCTGCTGGAACTGACGTTATCGGTACAGGAAGAAAAGCGCTTGCGGACTGAGCCAATGAAGCAGCACCGAAATAGATTGCTCGAAGTTATCGAGCGCGTCGAAGCGATCACACGCGACAGCGAGCAGGTAATTTTGGGCGGACCACTTGGATCGACCAACGCCTTTTCCGACTGATAACATTCGGTATCATAAGGACACGCGAGCCCGGCTTAAACCACTGCCGGGCTTTTCTTTTTTTGTGCCTTCCATCATGGGTGCGATATTTCAATCGGTAATGCGCATAAATTGCGGCCTTCTTTTACATTCCCGATGAAAATTCTTTGAGCCCGTTGCTGTTACCCCTACATCAAATTGCGATTCTATTCATGCGGGTTGCAAAGCGGCGTTATCTTTTGCATGTGGAGCCGTTGAAGGCGCGCCTCGCTGAACTGATGCAGCTCATCGCTCGCCTTGAAGAATGCAGGAAAGCTTCACGCTTTCGCGAAGCCGATGACGCAATCGAAATGTGATCAAATTTGCGTCTAAGGCGCGTGCGCCATCGCCATCGTCGCGACTTCTCGCGAACTGTGTCGCATCCTAACGGCCATTAACCCGCTAACCAGCGAAGGTTGATGATTCGCCGTTCGCGTCGATTGAGCGATCGCATTCTTATGAAAACTTATGCGTGTTGGTTGCGACAACCATCTACAGCTTACCTATCGGATATCATGACAGCCGACGCCACCAAGTCAGCCCTCACGCCAAAACAACGGCGATTTGTCGAGAACTACTTGCTTGATCTCAACGCGACGCAAGCCGCGATCCGAGCTGGCTACAGCAAGCGATCCGCGCAGGAACAAGGTTCGCAGTTATTAAACCGCCCCGCGATCAGGATCGCGATTGACGCGGCAAAAGCGAAGCGGTCCGCCAAAACTGAAATTTGCGCCGAACAAGTTCTGGAAGAGATCGCAGCAATGGCGTTCTACGATCCAGGAGAATTGATGATCGAAGGCGCAGCGAATGCAGGCGATCCTATTGAAGCGGTAATCGACGGTCGCGTCATCTATGGGTTGCGTTGCCCTGCTGACATCAAACGCCTGCCGGAAAAGGCGAGGCGCGCAATCATCGGATGGGGCTGGGATCGCAATCAAAACTTCACTGTCAAGCTCGCGGACAAGAGCAAGGCGCTCGATCAGCTTGCGCGCCACCTCGGACTATACAATGACAAGTTGGAAGTGTCTGGCCTCCACGGCCTCGCGGAGCGACTCGCTCGGGCATCGAAGCGCTCGGAAGGTTAGCCGGACGAACCTCTGCCGCCGTCTGTTAGGGGCCAATTAAAACCCATCGGCCGATGAGCAAACGTACTTTTGGATGGGGGTTGCCTAAACTTCCCTGGATTGGAAATGCTCTAGTCCGCTATACTCTCGGAGGTGGGGGAATGACATGGGCACTTGGCTTATCATTGCGGGGATCGGATGCGTTGCGTGGTGGCTAAGCCAGCGGCGCAAACCGACGCCATCGCAGACGCAGTCATTCACGCACGCTCAGCTTGAGCAGGTGCCGCCTCCACGACAAATGCTTCCCCTCACCGACCCTGGCATTTTCTCGCGTGAGGAGAGGGGCAAATCGAAGGTACGTTGGATTAGCCCGGGCGAGCAGGTCCAGATTGCCGGCGTCAAAATAAACGGCGGACTTGTCTACGTCGGATCCGTCGCGAATAACTGGGACTACCAATACAGAAGGCAGACAGCGCACATCATCAATCCGGCTCTATCTGCGGCGGCTTTTGCTGGCGATGTAACTGCCGCGAGCATGTCATACTGGCCGCATTACGGGGAGATATCGCCTGCTGCGCGACGCGCCTATTTGCAGTGGCACGCAACTGGAAGAAGAGACCCCAGATTCGGCATCGGTCACATATTTCTGTTTTTTTACGGCCTCGAACATCGGCTCTTTGTCGAAAAATCACTGAGCGATGCAAGAGTGATTGAACAGGAAGTGCGCGAGTTAGTCGCTGTTTATGGATCGAACCAATCATTCCGAGGCTACGCCCGAAAATTTCTTGCAGCCGTGCATGTCTTGAAGTTCGAGGGGCCAATCTCGCCAGAGCTTTCGTCCGATCTTCTTCAGACCTATGAACTTCCGGCTGACTTCCGCTTAGGGCTCTCGCGGCGCCTGAATGACGGGCGGATCAGTGGAGATTGGCTACTCGCTTGGTACCTGCAGTCTCCCGAAAAGTCCTTGCGGACGCCCGCGAAGAGATGCTTCGAGGAATTTAAAAGCCTTTTTCTCCTTCGTTTTGCGGCCCAGTACCCGACCGGTCTTCGGGTGAAGAAATCCGTCAAAAAGTTGAAAATCGAATATCAACTTGCGAGCGGTGCGGGCACAGTTGATCTACCGACTAACTCGGATGATCTCTCAGAGCCGGGAGGCTTAACTGCGCCAATCAAAGTCGCCGCAGCCTTGGCAGCGGAATGTTGTGAGGCGCTAGATAATTATAGCCGGTTCGTCGGGAAGTACCCGACGATTGTGAAGGGCGTTGGGGCACGGATGCTACTGCCCGATGAACTGAAGACCGCCCTCTCGGAGCACGCTGGATATGATGATGTGAAGCAGGCCATTGAGAGCCTTCTTCAGCACGAGGTCCAGCCAGTGTCCCTCTCCTATCTTCTCCAGTTAGCAGGTCTAGATTTTGAAAAAGCGGGCCGAACCTCATCTGCAAATGGTGTGCAACTCATTGAGCTTCTCGAACATATGCATGTCGGATTGGAGCCCGACGTTCGATTTGGGATGAAACTGCCGGGAAAGGAGAGCGACGTTGTAATCTTTAGGCTCCGGGGCGGTGTGCAAGAAAGCATTAAATCGACACATCTGATTGCGGCGCGCATACTTGTCGACATTTCAGTATTTGCATCTTCCATCGAGGGCAATGATGTGCAGGCAGGGCTTCAATCGGCTCTGTCAGAGATATCCAGATTTCCAAACCTTACTCGGGACGAATACATGCGAGTTTTCGCATATTTCGTCTATTTGAGTAAGGCGGGTAACAAGTCGGCCAATTGGCAGCGGCTTGCCAGTCGTCCAGCGCAAGAACGGGAGCGGATTGCGCACGTTGCATTATGTGCGCTGACCGCCGACGGTCGACTTGAGGCGCAGGAAATTCGGTTTGCCGAGAAACTTTATGAGACTCTCGGTCTTCCAAAGCAGCGCCTGTATAGCGACCTCCATGCTCGGACTGGCGACGAGCCGCAGACAATCAAGGAGGCAGATCCGCATACCGGGTCGGTACCAATCCCGCCCAAGCCAGTGGCCTATAATTCGAAGAAATTGCCAACGGCTCGCGACAATGAGGACAAGGACCGGAAGGCTTCGAAAGCTTCAGGCCCGGTCTTTGTCGACAAAGAATTGCTTGAGCGAACTCGAAGAGATACCGCGGACGTACAACAACTGTTGAACCAGATTTATTCCGTCCCAGAAGAAGACACGGAAGCAGAAGAGCCGAGCGTCCGACCTGACGTGGCGCAGCAATTCCACGGTCTCGATCGTGGTCATGAATCGATCCTCGCGCTATTTCTTGAACACGGGGGCAGCATCGGACGCTCGCTTTTTGAAAGCGAGACCAGCCGGCTCGGACTATTTGCAGCCGGTGCCTTGGATAGGATAAACGAGTGGTCATTCGGACACTTTGAGGAGCCGTTGATTGAAGACGGCGAGCAGATGTTCGTTGCGCCTCACCTCATTACGCAGCTCAAGCAGATGCAAGCAGGCACATGACAAATTCAACCGGCAAGCCACCGATACGGTCACGCGACCGCGATACTATCCTCCAAGCTTTAAGCGCAGGCGTGGTTCCGCGGCTTGGTCTGCAACATATTCAAGTTGGCCGAATCAACGAAGTAATGGCGGCCGTCAAGGATTTGGATCGTATCGCGGACGAAGGCGGAGCGTTCCGTGTAGTCATAGGTCCATACGGCGCCGGCAAGACGTTCTTCCTCAATCTGGTACGATCGATTGCCCTTGAAAAGAGATTGGTCACAGTACACGCCGATCTAGCGCCTGAGAGACGACTGTATGCTTCTGGAGGGGAAGCTCGCGCACTTTATCAAGAAGCCGTTCGCAACATGGCGACTCGCACCAAGCCAGAAGGAGGTGCGTTGCAGGCAATTGTCGAGCGGTTCATCAATGACGCGACACAGGCGGCAACAGCTGCGAAGGAAGCGCCTGAGGCAGTTATCAAGCAACGCCTCGAAGGTCTGAAGGACCTCAACCGAGGATACGATTTCATCGACGTTCTGAGCGCCTTTTGTAAAGGGCATTCAGAGGGCAATGATCAATTGAAGTCCGACGCAATTCGATGGTTGCGAGGTGAGTTCACCACCAAGACAGACGCTAAAAAGGCTCTCGGGGTCAGAGAATTTGTGGACGATACCAGCGTCTACGATCACTTGAAATTGTTGGCCGCCTTTGTTCAGATTGCCGGATACAAGGGCCTGCTCGTAGTCTTCGATGAGATGGTCAACCTCTATAAGCTTCAACACGCCCAATCGCGAAACCAAAATTACGAACAGATACTTCGCGTCCTCAACGATGTTTTGCAGGGAGACGTGAAAGGCCTCGGTATCTATCTCGGCGGCACACCAGAATTTTTGATGGACACGCGTCGCGGCTTATACAGCTATGCGGCGCTTCAATCGCGACTGTCAGAGAATCAATTCGGAGGCGAGGGTCGAGTCGACTTCTCAGGCCCGGTCCTGCGGCTAGCCAACTTAACGGCGGCTGACATGCAGGTACTTCTTGAGAATGTTAGACACGTATTCGCGACTGGAAATCCCGAGGCGTATCTCGTTCCCGACGAAGCAATTCGATCGTTTATGGCGCATTGCGACCGTAATATAGGGGCCGCGTATTTTCAAACTCCGCGAAACTCCGTCCGCGCATTCGTTCAGCTTCTGTCGACATTGGAGCAGAATCCTTCCGTCGGTTGGTCCGATCTCATCGACAAGACTACGGTTGAAAAGGAAACCGCACCGGCCGAAGGAGAAGCTGACGATGAACTCACCTCCATCCGCCTCTGACACTTCTTCTTTCGAGAAGCTGCATCCCGAAGTCCAACGTTGGATATGGGACAACGGCTGGACCGAACTTAGAGATATCCAGTCTCAAGCGATCCAGTGTCTATTGGGCAATGACAGCGATGTGATCCTCGCCGCGACTACGGCCGCTGGCAAAACAGAGGCAGCATTTCTGCCGATTCTGAGCCAGATCGTTTCGCTTAGGTGCGAAAGTTTCTCGGTCTTTTACATCAGCCCACTCAAAGCTCTCATCAACGATCAGTTTAGGCGCCTCGAGTCGCTTTGTGAGAGCCTCGACCTTCCCGTCATCAAGTGGCACGGGGATGCGTCCGCGGCGGCCAAGGAGCGCGCTCAGAAAAATCCAAGGGGTATCGTCCTGATCACTCCTGAATCGCTTGAATCGCTTCTCGTGCGGCGGGGCCCGCACATACGTCGCCTAGTCCAGGACATGAAATACATCGTCATTGACGAACTTCACGCGTTCCTTGGTTCGGAACGGGGCGTTCACCTTGCGTCGTTGATGAAGCGTCTCGACGCGCAAGTCGGCCGGTCAATCCGCAAGGTCGGTCTATCCGCTACGATTGGCGATTTTGCTGAAGCGAAGAGATTTCTAAACCCGGTCTCTCCAGATGAGGTGAATCTGATCCATAGTACGGTGGGCAATCCGGAGCTAAAACTGCAGGTGCGGGGATATCGCGAGCCTGATCCGAACTGGGAAAATAACAAGCCCGAAACCGATCGCCTTAGCTCGGCGAAGTCGAGGATAGTGGGCCACCTTCATGACGTTCTGCGGGGTAAAAAGAACCTCATTTTCGGATCGAGCAGAAAGGTCGTCGAATACATAGCAGATGCCCTCTTGCAACTAAGCGAGCAGAGGAAGGTACCCAACGAGTTTTTCCCTCACCATGGAAGTCTCTCGAAAACGTTGCGTGAAGATTTAGAGAGTCGCTTAAAGGAAGGAGAGTTGCCAACATCGGCCGTAGCTACGACCACGTTAGAGCTGGGCATTGATATAGGTTCCGTCTCCTCAGTAGCTCAGATTGGACCGCCCGCATCGATTGCGAGCTTGCGGCAGAGGATTGGAAGGAGCGGCAGGCGAGCAGGCGAAGCGTCTGTACTTCGAATTTATGTCGAAGAGCCCGATCGACCGCTGGAAGATAACCCGTTCGAGCGGCTACGCTTGGGCATTGTGCAATCCATCGCCGCTATCAATCTTCTCCAGGCGCAGTGGATCGAACCAGGTTCAAACAGTGGGCAGCACTTCTCCACGCTCTTGCATCAAACATTGGCTGCCATAAGAGAGCGCGGTGGCGCACGCGCGGATGAGCTATTCTCTCTTCTTTGCGGACCCGGGCCTTTTGCGCAGGTGAGCAAAGGGGAATACGTGACGTTGTTAAAAGCAATGAAAGATACAAGTCCTTCATTGATTGAGCAGTCGCCAGATGGCCTTATTATGCTCGGGCGCCTAGGTGAGATCATCACCGATAGATTTGATTTCTACGCAGTCTTTATGGCCGATGAAGAATTTCGGATCGTTAGCGATCAGAGGACGCTCGGAACGCTGCCAATCCTGAATCCGCTCCGTGAGGGCGATTATGTCATTTTCGCCGGTCGTCGCTGGATTGTCCTTGGCGTCGATGATCGAGCAAAGGTCGTCACAGTGAAAGCAGCTCCTGCCGGCCGTATACCTATCTTTCCGCCACAGGAAGGGCATCCGCTTCACGATCGCTTGGTTGCCGAGATGCGATCGGTATATCAGACCGATACAAACTATTCCTTCCTGGACACTACAGCGAAGGTTCTTTTGCAGGAGGGAAGGGAAGCCTACCGCGCTCTGGAACTGAATGCCCAGAGATTGCTGAATATAGGCGATACCGTGTTCATGTTCTTGTGGCGTGGAACTATGGCCACCGAAACTATGAAATTAGCTCTAGCCATGCACGATATTCGTACGAAGACCTGCAGCATCGGTTTGATGGCAGAACATTGCGAGCGCCAAAAATTCGAGATGGCACTCTCCAGAATTTTCGAATGTCCCCCTAGCGCACACGAATTGGCATTATTTGCTCAACCGCTACGTCGCCAAAAGTATGATGAGTATTTGCCTGACACTTTGCTCCAAGGGGCGTTTGCTAGAAACCAAGTAGACCAACCCTTCCTTACGTCATTGAGAGCCATTCCTGCGCCGAGGACTTAGTGCGCCCTCTTTAGTTGCCTTACGCCAGTCCCACGGCATTTCAAATTCGCCCCGCCAAATCCCGACTTTCCGAAAGTGTGCGTCGTTCTGCTGGGCAGCGTAGGCGCCATTCGAGTACCGAGGGAAATCAACGGCCATGCCCGTTTTCACAAGCCAAACACCTACGTCCTCACTTTTGACAGTGCATTTTGCAACTGTACGACCAAAGGAATCTTTATACTGGACGGCGCATTCTACTTTTTCCCCATCGAGGCGCTTCTTAAGCGCTTCTGTCGCCTCGGCACCGCAGTCCCACCCTTGGGTCCCGATAAAACACCGCTGAGAGCTTTCAACCGCGTCAACGCCCCAAACGCGAATTCGCGTCCCATCCAGATCGAAGGTGTCACCATCGACGACCACCGCCGAACCTGTGAGAGTCCGCGCCTCCACTGCTGATGTCGTGACGGGTGCCCACTGCTGAGGTTGTTCAGCTTCCAAAGTTGTGGGTGAGCGACGAACTCGAATTTCAATCCGTCTGCGCTTTTCGGCCGGAGCGTGCGAGTTGGCTGTGGAAATCTTGTCGCCGATATCAATCAATTGGGCTCCCGACAGGGGCAAGACTGAGAGACCCTTGAGCCGCTCGTCCTCTGTTAAGGCCTTCACGACCGATACAGCGCGTGCCAATCCTAATCCCGCATTGTCAGATGGGACAAGCTTGTCAGTTGACGTGCCTGATACGAAAGGCGCAAGCGACTTATCCAAATTCGAATATTTGGGAAGCAGCGATTGTTCATCGGTGTGTCCAACGACTTCAACAACATTAACGTCATATTCTTTGATGATCTGAACCAACCGATCAATAACCGTTCCAGATAAGGCCGACTTGAAATCGGGGGAGAGGTCCGCGCTGCCAGAGGCGAACGTGTATTTGTCAGCTTCACTGAGGATGATAATCGGAGGCCAATTGTGTTTCCCCTTGTTTGGCCCGGTGGGCTCCACGCCCTGAGTGCTAGATTTCTCAGTGCCGTCGGGGCCGGCCGAAGATGCTAAGATCTTTTCTTTTTCCGCTTCTGCAATGCCACGCTCAAGAATTGCGGGCGGGTCATTCGGGTCAATCTTCGATGCCTTGCTCAGGATGTTCTTCAGCCGCTCGCTGAGGACGGGATTCTCTTTCAGTTGAACTTCGAGTTTGGTGTTCTCGCTTTGAAGCGCAGCTATTTGTTTCTCTAATTCAATCTTTGTGGCAATCGCGACGTCTAATTTCTTTTCAGCGCCGCTGTCAGCACCTGACTTGGTGAAGACCTCTTTCAGAGCGTCTCTCTCTGCCGTTGTCTTAATATTCGCGTCTTGAAGACCGACAATCTGTGAGCTTAGCGCTAAAAGTAGCAGGAACAGCAGCAGCAGCAGCACTTCGGCCAGAGTCAGCCCGAGCACAAGGCCGCGACGATGTTCAAGATCGTTTGCAACTCCGCGCCGCATCGGTTCTTCCTCTAGGAACCAAAAAACCAGAAACGCCGTCGCCGGTTGGCGCGATGCGCAACATCCTCGATAACGTTGCCCAATCTCTTGAGCAAAGCCTCTAAGGATACTGCGAATTCCCCCAATTGTTCGTTCAAGCGCTCGTTTGGAAGAGACATTCCAGCGGCGCGATCACTGATTGTCTTGACGCTGCGCGACAGTGAGTTTGTTGCCTCTTCCATTGATGAGGCATGTCGACGATTGGTGTCGAGAGAGTCATCACCAAATTTCTTCAGATCTTGTTCGAAAGTCACGAGTGCCTCGACCTGTTTTTGGGTAGCTTTAACGCATTCCTGCTGAGTTTCCGTCATCGATTGGAGCAGTGTCGTGCGAAATACTTCAAACTCACGGATTGTCATTCCGAGCTGAGCTTTAAGTTCTGAAGCCGTGGTGGCAAGGTCTCTTCGGGCCGCTTCCTCAACGTCGTCTAGTTCGCTGCGCATTTGCAGGAAGACCACACGACCAACGATTCCGGTTATAGTAGTCCACAGAGCAATGCCGAAACTGGCCACCAGATCGTCGACCTTCACGCCCCCGCGAAATTGCATCAAGGCCGCTGATAGGCTGGCCAGTGTAAAGATAAAGCCTAAGTAGTAGAAGTTGTCTCCTAAGCGGTCGGGCCGCAGCCTGACTTGAGTAATTTGCATTGCAACCAGCCCATAGAGGAGCATTAGGGTCACGGCGAGAAGTGATATCTGATCGGATCGAAGGTCTATTGTTGCTTCGCCCCCAAACTTGTGGGTTTTGAGCCAGAGGATCGCTCCAAAGCCCAGCACGGCGACGACGAGAAACAAGCCCTTGTCCGGCATATCATCTACGAAACGCCGACGAGGCAATCTGCGCTCAGCCATCTCTAACGTTTGGGCAGGATTGGTGTGTGCCGACCCTACAGATGAGGGCGCTGGTTGCGAGTGATCAGCAATTTCAGACACAATCTTTCCCTCAAATTTTCAAAATGCGTTGATGTGGGTGGCGACGCCGCCAGACGAATTGATGAGTTGTTCCCAGAATTCCTGATGACCTCTACTCTGGATCGGCCTGCCATTACGCTTCGCGTCGCGCAGTAAATATAGGACGTCTGTCTCTGCCCCTTTTAGTTGAGGGCGTAGTCGCGCCCAGTCTGGAGTCTTAGATAGCGCTTCGTAATTTGAATCCGCGCGAAATTGCGAATAGGCGGGGCTGTGTTGGATCATGTCTGAGATAAGTGTTAGGTGCAGCGGAATTTGTCCGACATCGCTGCTGCCGAATGAAGTGATCGACGCTGCGCGAATGCTCTCGATTATCGGCGATGTTGGCAAGACTGAAGCGTGTAGAAGACTTTCAATAGAAGCATCGATCTGTGCGGCGAATTTTTCATCATAGGTTCGTTTAATGCGCTCGGGGTTGTCGATAAGCTCGTTAGCCTCTTCCGGTTTCCCAGGAGCGCAAAGAGATAGTTTGGGCTTGAGTTCGTCCGTCGTATTACCCTCGAAAGTATAGATATCGAAGCGGGTTCCGAAGGCTGCATGCTTTTTTATGCTGCCGAGTTGATCGCGGATCACCTGAGCTTGCTGGGGGGTGATCGGGTCGCTTTGGTCAATCATTATGACATGTATCGCCCTCGGAGCTGTAACGGGGCAATTGTCAGGACCGAGCGCCACTTTGGTAGCTTTTACCCACCACGAGAGGGCGCCAAGTCCAGCAATGAGCGCGACGCCAAGCATCATGAGCAAGATGCCCCTGATGCGATCTTGAGACTCTTTTTTTACCCGACGTCTTCTGCTCGCCACGTCATGACTCCGTCATTTGTGTCGGGTGCGGATACGCTTTGATCAGGGCCTCATACTCGCTGCTTATCGCCTCGGAGAGGCGCTTCAATTCAGCCAGCGCGACGGAGCTATTTGTTGGCTCTTGCTTAGCTTCGCTCAACGCGACCACGACTTCGGATTTGGTTAGAAAGTCGTAGGGTAATCGCCAATTCTGATCGAAATGGGCGGGGGGGGCGGACGACCGTGCCTGTATATTCGCCTGCCGATACTTGGCCAGTAGCAGCCGCGCCGCTCCCTCAACACCGGCTTCATATGCTCGAAACTGTTCGAGCATTGTTGTTCGCTGAGCGCGGATATTTGCGGCTGCTTGGGGGAACATCGGAATCCGTTGAATGCCATCGCTCAGCCGGGAAATGATCTCTTCCCGAGCATCTTCTAAGTCTTCGAACAGCAATGAATGTTCGTCGCTGTAAGCGTCACGGGATTGAGTGAAGCGACGTGTCACAGACCCATAGCCGGGGAATGGGTCGTCAAATGTGAAGCCCTTAAATATGGCTAACAGTGCGAACAGCATTCCCAACGCGAAAAGATAGACCGAGTTAAGATCGTGGATGGAAAGTGGGCTGTGCACGAATGTTTGCCATGCCACTCGTGCCGCCTCATCCTCGTTTATCGAGCTTGCAGTTGCCTCGCGAAGATGCGCTGCGAAGCCGTGTAGCGCTGTAAGCAACGCGATGCCGCCAACTAAGGTGATGAAGCCGAAGATCTTCAGAATAAAGTTATTGTGCTTAATCCACCGAGCTGGCCAAAGCCCCAAAGCAAACGCCGAGGTGACGTTTACAAGCGAAATTCCGATCGCTGTGCCGATGCCGCCGATGAGGCCGTAGTCGCTTCCCTTGGCAAAGAAAATGCCGTTTAGCCCAGTCTCTAAGGCTAGCAGCACAAACAACAGACCGAAACTCGTCCAGCGATTAGAGGGCGCCCGGGATGGGCGAGATAGTCGGTGCCGCGTTTTGAACTCTTTCAATTCTTGACGCGCCGCGAGAAAATGTTCTCGCAGCGGTCCAAGTTCTGCTTCGGCTTGATGGCTTATCGCTCTAAGATTTGTTATTGAGTCCTTTGCCTGCAATTGTAATCGAGTAAATTCGGCCTCAATCGAATAGGTCTCGAGTCTGACGGCGTACGACCGAAGATGATTTAGCAGATCGCCAGAATGCCAACCCCATTCGCTTTCGAGTTTTTGGACGACGGACTGTTCAACATCATCGAAGCTTTCGGTTTCGGTGCGAGGAATATTTTGTTTGCCATTCTTCTCGCCACGCTCGGTGAGTTCCAGCGTTTTTGCGATTTGATCAATATCGATAGGTCGCAGAAATCCTGGGACAATACCAGTCGGTCCCGAGCCCTCACCACTATTTTTCATGACCTCCCCCCGGAGTAATGGACCTCACCAAACTACAAAACACGCTACCGGTCTAGACTGGGAGCGGACGGCCGACATAACACGGCAAATAGCAATAGAAAAATTCTGGGGAGATTGGCGCTTGGAAAGCTCGGACCCGTCGAAACTCCGAGATTGGTAATTGGGATTGACCTCACCACTCGTGTGCCAATCGAGCATCGCCGTAGGGCAAAAGTCAGCCAGAAGAAACCGAAGACAAAGACCGCTCGAACAAAGCCCACGAAAGGAAGACATGAGAGGTAGGCAAATCAAAAATCAACTTGCTCGCAAGATCCCCTAATCCATGCGACCATCGGTTATGGGATTTCCGACCGTCTCCGAACACAACCGTACCAGGCTCTACCACTACCAGCCGTTCCACGAGGCCCACCTCAGGCGCTTACTCGTGGGCCATCGACTACACTTCTCCGATCCGCGATCCTTCAATGATCCGTGGGATTGCAAGCCCTATTTCCGGGTGGATCATCTCTCAGAGCCGAAGGAGCGGGAACGTCTTATCGAGTGGTATAAGGACGTCACGCGGAGGCATGGTCCCCGACTGCCGGAAGCGGAGATCGAACGGCGGGCCGCTCACTTCCGGGCGCATCCGGCGGAGCTGGCCGCAAAAGTGAGGGAATCCTCGCGGGCGATGGAGGAGGGCATCGGGGAGCAATATCGCATTTATTGCCTGACACCGCATCCGGATCACGAGTTGATGTGGGCTCACTATGCCAGAAGCCATACCGGCGTCTGCCTCGAGTTCGATGCGGCACACCCGATGATCTCGGTTGCGCAGGCGGTACGATATTCCAAGGACTATCCGGCCTTCGACATGGTGGCGTCTGAAGATCCCGCCGAAGTAGTCGCTCCTCTTTTCAGCAAGTCGGCGGCCTGGGCCTACGAGGATGAATATCGGCTTGTGTCCCAAGAACGCGCGCATGCCAGGGTCGGCGAGACGATCATCACCGACGCCGGTGATTGCAAGCTGCCTGCCGGCGTGTTGAAAGCAGTGATCGTCGGCTGCCTCGCTGATGAAGCCACGCACTCTGCAGTTCGCAATCTGGTTGCTGAGGGCGGTCGCGACGTGGTTGTGAAGCAAGTTGAGCGCGCCCGCGACCGGTACCAGCTGATCGTTGTCGAAAAACCAGGTGAAGCGATGATCGAGGAACACTCTTTTCCAGACTTGAAAGCCTTGCAGGCGGGCAATTACCGGCTGTTTCCAGCGGCCTTGGAAGATAGTCCGCATGTTTTTTTCCACGCAACCCACGCACGGAACTACGATGCCATCGTCAGCCAAGGTTTCGCCCTGCCGCAAAAAACCAGGGAAAATCCTTTTCCAGCCGTTTCATTTGCCAAGGAAAGCACGTGGTCGCTGACGTGGAGCATGAGCAAGCGCGCAAAGGAACCCGGCGATTGGGTTGTGCTGGCAGTGCGCTATGACCATCCCGAGCGCCTTGATGATCAGGGCATTGACGTTCACGATAGAAGTCTCAATCCGCAGCCTCAAATAATCGGGGTATGCCGGATACCCTCAAGTTACGTTCACAGGTGACCGCTCCAGAACGTTGTGGTGACCTATTTAGCCACTGAGGTGTCCGAGGCGTTGGAGAAGTGAATCGCTACAGTGGAGAATTCGCTTCCCTCATCGGCGGAACATGCCATGTCGCAACTTTTCCTAAGCGATGCCGAGCTGACTCTCCGGCGCGTCGCATGTTCCGCCAATTTTCTTTTTTGTTGCGTAGGAGATCAGTTGCGCAACGCAACATGACAACTCAGATTTTCAAGCAGGAAATGTGAGAGGCACGCTATGTCAGAGGAATCCTGCAAGTGCGCCGAGGTTACGAAGGCTCTTGAGGCCGACATGACGGTAGAAAACTACGTGCGTTTGCGCCGTGGCAATCCAGATGTGGTCATCGACGTAAAGATGGCAGACTTCTTGGAGTTCCTTACGACCACCACGCACTTGATGATTTCGAGCTTGATTGTTTCCTCTCTCGAGATAGGCCCTCTTGGTGGCTTCGTCGGTGATGTCCTGTTCGCCGGGAACGCAATGAAATTGGACGCGCGTCGGACGGTCGCCATGGTCTAAACCGATTGTCGACACCCTGTGAGAAGTGCCAGTAATGTTCCAACGGGCGAAATACCAAGGATCAACTTTTTACCCCTTCTTCGCTCTTGAGCTTGGCTTCTTTGCTGCGAGTGCGGCGCTATGTTGGTTGGCTGATAGCGCCGCGTTTATCTTTTTGAATAGCGCTTCGGCGCGATCAGCGACCCCTGGGGGCAAATCGCTTACGGTTGCCCACTTAGCGAACTCACGCATCATTTCGCGAAGAACTTTTTTCTTGTCGAGCTGCTGCCCAAACCGAGCTTTTAATACATGCTCAACACGCTTGCTGATCAACGTGCTGCCATCTTGAGGGAGATCGTCATCGGCAATGGCGACGCCGTAGGCGCGGTTGACCAGTCCCCTAAAAAAATTGTCAGGGAAAAGGTCTTCAATGGCAGCATCGGTTTTCGTGATCCCCGCCGCATCCCCCAACAAAAGTATTGGCAAGCTGTCTCCCGAGGATTCGGATATTTCTTTGAGGTATAGATCTTCAATCTTCTTCTTAGCCGCCAATCCTTCTGCATCTTGGTCAAGCAAAACGCCGCCCGGCCACTTATTGCCGATCAAGAATGCCGCGTACATCGGTGTTTTAGAGGCCGTTTCAGCAGGCCAAAGATAAATCTCGCTTGAGAGACCTTGTCGCCCGGCAGCCTTCAGCAAGGCGCTCAGTTTGTCCAGAATTAGGAGGTCGCCGCCGCCCTCAACGATTAGGTTCTTCCGGTCACCAAGCAGGCCAGTAAGATCACCTCTGAGGCCAAGTCGTGCCTCGATAACGGCCATGGGTCTGCGCTGATTGCTCACCACGCCGTTTAGCACCGTTGCATGGTGATCGCGTGACTCGACAATTCGTATCCGCTCGGGGTTGGCTGGATCGACCATCGACGAAAGGTGAGTGGTGTAGAGAACTTGGTTCGTCCCGCTTGCGGCCAACTCATCAAAAACCTGGAGCAAGTCTGATTGCCCATCCAAGTGAAGATGGATGCCGGGTTCTTCAAGCAGCAAAATGCAGTTCTTGTATTCGCCTTGCGTGGCGTAGGTGAAATTCCAGGCAAAAGCCACGTGCCAACGGAAGCCGGTGGACCGGTTCTTGAGAGGCACCGGCATTCCCATACCGTCGTCGGTCACGAAGATGTTCAACGTCGTGCCATCAATCTCAATATCGAAGGTGACTTTCTTCTGCGTCCACAGCTTCTGGAATTGCTGGGTCAGATAGAAAGAGGCTTGCTTCTTGTTGTACGTTCGGAGCGTTCTACCGCGCTGCGACTCTCCGAGCTTCACAAACTCCTGGAGGTCCACTGCCGCAAGTCGGAGCACGACAATAATTGACTGCTCTTGCTGGTTAAGCACCGCCCAATCTCCATTGGGATTTCCGTTGAAGAACTTCTGAACGAGGGCTGGAAGCTCAGTGGTAGTCTCAATCGTCTCATAGTCACGCACGTAGACGAACTTGGGGAGGTTGCTATTGAGCCATGCTTCGGCACGCGCAAGATCAAGCGAAGACGTGCCTAGCAACCGGTATGTGCGGTTTTGATCATAGGACCTTGAGACGGTGACACTCACTTCGTCGGGAAGCGTGAGGGGCTCCGGCGGGGGGGCACCCTCAGCAGGTGGTTCCGCTTTCGGAGCCGCAGCTTCGTAGAGGGAGCTAATCTCTTCGGTGTCGAGGGCGAACGCCGCCTCGCAAACCTTGGCCTTGCTTCCGGTTGCCTTCTCGCCAAACAGGTCTACGGGCCAATCTTCATCGATATCGAATTTGATGTCGGGCTTGAATGGATTGATCCGGTATAGCGCCTCGAACAGGTTGCTCTTACCGGCCTCGTTCTGGCCAACGAACGCCGTAACATCCTCAACGTCGATGGGTCCCGAGTCGTGAATGTTCCTGTAGTTCTTTACCTGGAAGCATTTCAAACGCATTGCTCTTCCCCCGCGCTGATTCGTCAGCACGAGTTTACCTCAGCGCTGGATTTATTAACGGTTGGGGAGGGCGGTGCCCACAACCACCGCGCTTGCTGCAGCGATGGTGTTTTAGGACGGACCTTACGCGCGCACGCGGGATGTCGCGTCTATCTTCCCCAGCAGAAGTGGCTGCTATCTCTCCAACTTCAGGGCTATCTGGAGAACATGCGAGCATCGCTCTCTTCGAGGCGCCGCTCTTGGGGTCGCGACCAGCGTGAGCAGGAATGGAAGATTCTACCGACGAGTCTCCTGTCGGCTTCTGTCCAGTCCCGTCGTTTTCAAGCGCCATTAATATTGGCGTAGAGGATGGCGCGTAGGCCAAGAATCAACTTCTAAGTATTTGATTTTATTGACATTATGGCGGAGAGGGAGGGATTCGAACCCCCGGTACCCTTGCGAGTACTCCGCATTTCGAGTGCGGCGCGATCGACCACTCTGCCACCTCTCCGGAAGCCGCGGCGCCAAACGGCGAAGTGGGCTTGTAGCTTCGCTTTTCCCTCTGCGCAAGCGGCTCAGAGAGCCGCATCCCAAATGAAGTCGAGCGTCCGGGTCGCAGGGCCGGTCGCCTCGTATCCGCGCGCCAGCAGACGCCCCGCCTTGGCATCAGCAACCATCGCGAGACGCGTCTTCTCGTTCAACACCGGCGGAACGAGCCATCCGAACTCGGCATCGAACAGAGTTTCGGTTTCCCTCATGAGGTTTGCGCGCTCGCAACTGCCTTCGCCGCGCGACGTGCCCCGCCAGCCCGGCGTATGCCAGTGATTGGCGGCTACCGCGTCGTCATCTCGCACGCGCGCCGCGTCCTCGGTGCGCTCGATGACGACCGTGTCGTCCGGCGCGATACCGGCAAGCGTGAAGATCGCCGGCGTCGAGATCGGCTGGTCGCGCAGCATCTGCCGTGCCTCGCCGAAATCCCGGGCCTCCTCCGCAACCTTCCGTAAAAGATGAGCGGGCGTCGGGTGGGGCATCTTCCAAACGCGGCTGCGGTTTGCAGCCCAATCCAAATAAAAAAGTCCCGTCGGATCCCGCATAGGCGCCTGATTGAGAGCGGCCGAAAAACGGCCGGGCGCCATGACTTGTAGAACCCCGGTATAGCCGGGCCACGTCACGACGGCGAACGGCCCGCCCAGAGCACCCGTAACCTTGGCGCAAACGAGATTGCTGCCGAGGCCAGGCGTTTTCCAGTCCAGCACCCGAATAAGCCGCGCCGAGCCACGATCCGGCGACGGCGCCGCGCGACAGGTGCACCCCCACTCGTAGTTGATCGAAAAGAAATACGCGCCCGGTCGCCCGAGCAGCCCCGCGATCGCGTCGATCTCTTCGAGATGCTTGTTGTTCCAGCGCACGAGCCACGCCCGGGAAACCCTGTCGAGGCCGGCGAGAAGCCGCCTTGGATACCGCCGGGTGGCGATGTCGAGGAGCGCGTGCGTCTTACCCGGAGACGCGCGAAGCGTCGCAAGCGGAAAATCCGGCCCGGTTTCAATGACCGGAATCTGCGGTAGCGCAGCTAGTTCAGCTAGCGTTCCGGAAGCCCTAGCTGGAACTGCCATAACCGTTCCGTCTTACCCTCGAGTTGCCGACAAATTGACCATAAAGTGGGTATGCTCTTTACGAATTACGACGGCATTTCCGTTCGTTGGGCGCACGGCCGAAACGCCGGATGGCAATTGACAATCAGCCTCACTTCGACAATAAACCGCCCCTACTGTGGGCAGGCAAATTGCCCGCGTTGAACGCGCTGCCCGAGGCTCCAGCTAGCTCTGACTAGCATTCCCTTGAAAGTCCACCGTTTTACGGTGGCGCCATAGGGCGCGGTAACAGGCCTAAAAGGCCGAAAGGACGAAGCCATGTACGCTGTCATCAAGACAGGCGGCAAGCAATACCGCGTTTCCAAGGACGATGTCGTTACGATCGAGCGCGTATCGGGCGACGCCGGTGCCAAGGTCGAGTTCGACCAGGTGCTGATGGTCGGCTCGGGCGCAGATGTCACCATCGGTGCACCGGTCGTATCGGGTGCCAAGGTCATCGCCGAGCTCGTGAAGCAATCCCGCGGACCGAAGCTGATCGCTTTCAAGAAGCGCCGCCGCAAAAACTCTCGCCGGAAGAAGGGCCATCGTCAGGACCTTTCTGTCGTGCGTATCACCGACATCACAGGCGCGTAACGAGCCGCCGCTCCATTCGAGGACTTTGAAATGGCACAAAAGAAAGCAGGCGGTTCGACACGTAACGGCCGCGATTCCGAAAGCAAACGCCTCGGCATCAAACGTTACGGTGGCGAGTACGTCATTCCGGGCAACATCCTTTGCCGCCAGCGCGGAACGCAGTGGCATCCGGGCGCCGGCGTCGGCATGGGAACCGACCACACCATCTTCGCCGTCGAAGAAGGCACGGTCGAATTCGCGACCAAGCGAAACGGCCGCATCTATATCTCGGTCAAACCCGCCAAGCCGATCGCGGCGGAATAATCCTAGCTGCACTTGGCGGCCGGGCTTCGCGTAAGCGGAGCCGCCAAGTGCACAGAAAATTCAACGACGAAGGGGATGGCTTTGCCGTCCCCTTTTGCCTTTTTGGGCTCGCGCTCATATCGTGATCTGAATTTCATGCATTAGCCGAGACCATGAAAACCGCACGCCTCCGTCTCAGGGCCGTCGTTGATGGTGACGCCGCCCGCATCGCCGTGCTCGCTGGCGACTGGGACGTGGCGAGCATGACCGGCCGCATTCCCTATCCCTACAGCGAAGACGCCGCTCTCGAGTGGGTTAACGGCCTCGCCGAGCGCGAAGAAGTGTTCGGCATCGAACTGGACGGCGAATTGATCGGCATCTGCGGCTTCACAGCCGAAGCCAATGGTGACGCAGAGCTTGGCTATTGGCTCGGCAAGGCCTATTGGGGTCAAGGCTACGCAACGGAAGCCGCTCGCGCGGTCATGGCCTACGGTTTCGCTAAGGCTGGCGTTCGCCGCTTCGTATGCAAGCATCTGACGGACAACGGGGCATCGGCGCGCGTCATTCGCAAGCTGGGCTTCAGACTGTCAGGCTCGGCAACCGGTTGGTGCGAAGCGCGCCAGTGCGAGCTACCTGCACTCTCATACGAGCGCCGTCGTCCCTGGACTATGGCCATTAGAGCTTTGGCAACATGAAATTTCTCGATCAGGCGAAAGTCTACATACGGTCCGGAGCGGGCGGCAACGGTTGCATCGCCTTCCGGCGTGAGAAGTTCATCGAGTTCGGTGGACCGAACGGCGGCGACGGCGGCAAGGGCGGCGACGTCTACGTCGAGTGCGTGCAAAACCTGAACACGCTCATCGATTATCGCTACCAGCAGCACTTCTTCGCCGAGAATGGAACTCCCGGCATGGGCCAGAACCGTTCGGGACCGAACGGCAAGGACTGCACCATCAAGGTTCCGCCCGGCACGCAGGTTTTTGCCGAGGATGGCGAAACGCTGCTCGCCGACATGACGACGCCCGGCCAGCGCGTGCGCCTTGCAAAAGGCGGCAACGGCGGCTTCGGCAACGCCTATTTCAAAAGCGCGACGAACCAGGCTCCGCGCCACGCCAACCCCGGCCAGCCTCCCGAAGAGATGACGATCTGGCTGAAACTGAAGCTCATCGCCGATGCCGGGCTCGTCGGCCTCCCGAACGCGGGCAAATCGACATTCCTTGCGGCCGTATCGGCAGCGAAGCCGAAAATCGCCGACTACCCGTTCACGACGCTGCACCCGAACCTCGGCGTGGTACGCGCAGGCGACGTCGATTTCGTTCTTGCAGACATCCCAGGCCTGATTGAAGGCGCGCACGACGGCGCCGGTCTCGGCGATCGTTTTCTCGGCCACGTCGAACGTTGCCGCGTTCTTCTGCACTTGGTGGACGTCACCTCCGAAGACGTCGCCGCCGATTACAAAACCATCCGCCGCGAACTCAAGGCGTATGGCAACGGCATCGAGAAAAAGAAAGAGATCGTCGCGCTGTCGAAATGCGATGCGGTCGACGAAGCGACATTGCTCGAGCGCCGCGACATTCTGAAAAAAGCGTCACGCAAAACGCCGCTGATACTCTCGGCTGTCTCCGGCCTAGGCGTGAAGGAAGCGCTTTACGCGATCACGCGCGAAGTTTCACGTGCAGACACGGCAGAAGAAGACACCGACGCCGAAGCGCCCGGCCCCTGGCAGCCGTAACGTGGCAGCCGTAAATCGCAGCTGATTGTACTGGATCACTTGCCGGAGGCGCGCAACTCGCTCACAATTAACGTACTTCTAGCCCGCCCCCCAATAAATAAAGCATCCAGGAAAACCAAAGTATGACCCATTCGGCGAGATTCCCAGTATGGACCTGGGCAATTCCAGTCTTGGGTCTTCTGTTTTTCGTTGTGGCGACTGCGACGGGATATGGCGACGACTTCGCGACTCACACGCTCGGCATAGTCGAAACCATAATTCTCGTCCCGTTGCTCGTCGGCGCGGTGTTCGCGGCCGTCTATCATGCCGAAGAAGTCGCGCACATCTTGGGCGAGCCTCTGGGTACGCTCGTCCTGACCATCGCTGTCACAGTCATCGAATTGGCGCTCATCGTTGCCTTGATGATGACCGGCAAGGCGACGCCGACGCTCGTGCGAGAAACCGTTTTCGCCGTCGTCATGATTGTCACGACCGGCCTCGTTGGCCTCTGCATCGTCGTTGGGGGAATTCGCTACCGCCAGCAGAGGTTCGATGTGACGTCGGCGAAGATCTATCTCGCCATGCTCATCGTTTTGACGACGTTGACGCTCGTCCTGCCGAATTACACCATAACGGCGCCAGGCAATCTTTATTCGGACAGCCAGCTGGTTTTCATCAGCATCATGACGATCGCGCTCTATATGGTTTTCCTCTACACACAGACCGTCCTGCACAGAGGTTACTTCGTCGGCGACCACATAGAAGAAAAAGAGGGTGCCGCGTCGCCCAAGCGCCAACAAACCAAGCTCGCACTCGCAGCGCTCCTGTTATGTGTTGCATTGGCCGCCGTCGTGTTGCTGGCCAAGCTCTTCGCAGTCGTGATCGACTTCGGCGTGTCGAGATCCCACGCTCCGGCAAGCATCAGCGGCGTCATCATCGCGTTGATCGTTTTGACTCCGGAATCGATATCCGCAGTCAAATCCGCGCGAAGGGACGAACTGCAGAAGAGCATCAACCTCGCGCTCGGATCATCCTTGGCAACCATCGGGCTGACGATCCCGGCCATCGCGGCAGCGAACCTCTTCATTCACAAGCCGCTTGTTCTCGGCCTCGATATGGACGACGTCGTGCTCCTCGTCATGGCGCTGGCGACGAGCATGCTGACGTTTGGAACAGGCCGGACCAACGTGCTCTTCGGCTTCCTTCACCTCGTGATATTCGGCACCTTTCTTTTCCTGTCGTTCGTCCCATAACGCCGGACTGGCCTTTCGGGCGGGCGATTGGTAAAAATTCTCCTGGCATTGCGGGTATGCGGTGCCCGCCCCTTGCCGGAATGCCCGCATTTGAAGATAAGCAGGCAGCCCACCCGCTTTCCCGGCGCCTTTTTTCGAGATGGAAATGGTCTCCACGTCAGCCTCCGATGCCACGACGCGCACCGCGCGCCCTGAATGGGCGAGCGCTCGGCGCATCGTGGTCAAGATCGGCTCGGCCCTGCTGACCGATCGCGAAACGGGGCGCATCAAATCCGCTTGGCTGAACTCCCTGATGGACGACGTCGCCCAGCTCGCGAAGGCGGGCAAGGAAATCGTCCTCGTCTCATCGGGCTCGATCGCCCTCGGACGCCATGCGCTGAAGCTTCCCAAGGGCGTGCTCGAACTCGAACAGAGCCAAGCCGCGGCGGCCGTCGGCCAGATCAGTCTCGCCCACGCCTATCAGGAACTCGCCGCCGCGCGCGGCCTGACGGCGGCCCAGGTTCTGCTGACGCTCGGCGACACTGAGGAACGCCAGCGCTATTTGAACGCCCGCAACACCATCGAAGTGCTGCTCGCGTTGAAGGCCATTCCCGTCGTCAACGAAAACGATACGGTCGCGACGGCGGAAATCCGCTACGGCGACAATGACCGGCTGTCGGCACGCGTCGCCTCGATGGTGTCCGCCGATTGCCTCGTCCTGCTGTCCGACATCGACGGCCTCTATACCGCGCCTCCGAACGACGACCCCAGCGCTGAACACATCCCCCTCGTCACCGAGATTACCCCGGAGATCGAGGCGATGGCTGGCGACGCCGGAACGGAGCTGTCCAAAGGCGGCATGAAGACCAAGATCACCGCCGGCAAGATCGCGCTGGCCGCCGGCACCCACATGGTCATCACCACGGGCAAAATCTACCATCCGCTGGGCGCCATTTCCGAAGGCGCGCGCGTCACGTGGTTCATCGCGAAATCCGATCCGGTCACCGCGAAGAAGCGCTGGATCTCGGGCCAACTGGTGCCGAACGGCCAAATCTTTCTCGATGCGGGCGCCGAGAAAGCGCTGCTGACGGGCAAAAGCCTCCTGCCGGCCGGCGTAACCCGGATCGATGGCACGTTCGGCCGTGGCGATGCCGTCATCATCCGCTCGGCCGACGGACGCGAGCTCGGCCGGGGCCTTGTCGCCTATGCGGCGGACGAAGCTCGGCGTATCATAGGCAAACGATCCGGTGAGATCGCCGCAATCCTCGGTTACGAGGGGCGCGACACGCTCATCCACCGGGACGATATGGCGTTGACGAGGACTTGAAGATGAACAGACCGGAGCGCATCGAGAACGATACGGCCGCGTTGATGCGCGGCATCGGAGAAGCCGCGAAGGCAGCTAGCCGCCGCCTCGGCATCGCCACGCCGGAAGAAAAGAACAAAGCCCTCAAAGCCGCCGCCAAGGCGCTGCGCGCAGCGACGCCCAAAATTCTCGAAGCCAACGCCCGGGATATCGAAGCGGCGAAAGCTGCCGGCCGGCCAGACTCTTTCGTCGACCGTCTTCTTCTCAATGAAAAGCGCGTCGATGGCATCGCCAAAGCGCTCGAGGAAATCGCCGAGCTGCCCGACCCCGTCGGCACCGTGCTAGCCGAGTGGACGCGGCCGAACGGCCTGAAATTCCAGCGCGTGCGCGTTCCCCTGGGAACGATCGGCATCATCTACGAAAGCCGCCCGAACGTAACGGCCGACGCCGGCGCGCTTTCGTTGAAAGCGGGCAACGCGTCGATCCTGCGCGGCGGCTCGGAAAGCCATCATTCGAGCGTGGCCATTCACGCCTGCCTCGTCGAAGGACTTCGCGCTGCCGGGCTTCCCGAAGCCTCCATTCAGCTCGTCCCGACGACAGACCGCGAAGCCGTCGGCGCGATGCTGCGCGGCCTCGACGGCGCCATCGACGTGATCGTTCCCCGCGGCGGCAAAAGCTTGGTGCAACGCGTTCAGGACGAAGCGCGCGTGCCGGTCTTCGCGCATCTCGAAGGCATCTGTCACACCTACGTCGACGAAGCCGCAAACATGACGATCGCGCTGCCGATCGTCGTCAACGCCAAGATGCGCCGTACCGGCGTTTGCGGGGCGACCGAGTGCCTGCTCATCGACAAGAACGCCAAGAGCGATTTCGTGACGCCCCTGGTCAAGGCGCTGTTGGACGAGGGATGCGAAGTGCGCGGCGACGCGGTCGCCCAGAAGGCCGACCCGCGCGTCAAAGCGGCATCCGCCGACGATTACGGTAAGGAATTCCTCGAACCGATCATCGCCGTGAAAATGGTCGATGGCGTCGACGAAGCAATCGACCACATCGCGCGCTACGGCTCGCAGCATACCGACGCCATCATCACCGAGGCCGAGGCAACCGCCGAACGCTTCCTCGATCGCGTGGACTCGGCCATCGTCCTCGTCAACGCCTCGACCCAGTTCGCCGACGGCGGTGAATTCGGCTTTGGCGGCGAGATCGGTATCGCGACCGGCAAGATGCACGCACGCGGCCCCGTCGGCGTCGAGCAATTGACGAGCTTCAAGTACAAAGTACGCGGCAACGGCCAGATCCGGCCGAAGTGATGAACCGCGGAGAGGCACGTCGCCATTGACGCGAAAGATACCGCTGCAAAGCTTCGGCTCCCTTCGCGTCAACACCCCTTTCTGTCTTCCGGGGCAACGCATTGGCGTAATGGGGGGTACGTTCAACCCTCCCCATGACGGTCACCGCATCGCCGCCGAAGCGGCCATGAAGCGGCTGAAGCTCGATCAGGTCTGGTGGCTCATAACGCCGGGCAACCCTCTGAAATCGCCCAACGGACTTTCCCCGCTCGCCGACCGCATGGGCCTTGTCCGCAAATTCGCCCACGGACCGAAAATGAAGATTACGGGCTTCGAGCGCGAACTCGGTACCCGCTACACCGCCGGGACACTATCGTTTCTGAAGCGGCGCTACCCCGCCGTGCGTTTCGTCTGGATTATGGGCGCCGACAATCTCGCCTATTTCGACCGCTGGCAGCACTGGCGCCACATCGCAGAGATCATGCCGATAGCAATCGTCGATCGGCCGAACTGGCGCCACGCCGCCCTATCCTCACCCGCCGCCCGGGCGCTCGAGCGCTATCGCGTGCCGGAATCCGAAGCAGCGACCCTGGCCGACCGGCATCCCCCTGCCTGGATGCTGCTGACCATCCGGCTTTCCGGGCTTTCCTCGACCGCTTTGCGCACGGCGAACCCCGCCGAGCTCGGAGCCAAATAGTTAAACCTTTGACTTATATGACACTTCCATGACTTCCCCGTTTCCGATTGCGGCCCGTCGCGACGCCCATTAATATCGGGCCTGCTCCGGATAGTCCGGACATGCGGGACCAACCAGCAAAGGACGTTCGCCGCTTGATTCGAACCACAACCGAGGCCGCTCGTAAGAGCACCTCATCCGCCTCGTCCGCCGCTCCGGCGCCGGACTCGGCCGCCCTGCTCGATGATGTCGTCCGTTGGCTTGACGACGCAAAGGCAGAGGAGATCGTGTCCCTCCCCCTCAAAGGCAAATCCGCATTGGGCGATTTCATGGTCGTCGCATCGGGCCGTAATGACCGGCACGTGGGCGCCATCGCCGAACAGCTGCGGGAAAAGCTCAAGGCGCGCGGCGAAGCCCGCGTCAGAGTAGAAGGCTTGGGCGCCTGCGACTGGGTCCTGATCGACACGGGCGACGTGATCGTCCACGTCTTCCGGCCCGAGGTGCGCGAATTCTATAACCTCGAAAAGATGTGGCAGGCGGAGATCCCGCCGGACGCATCGCGCGGCGACTCCTCGCAGCACTGATTGCGCGGAATTGCACCACCTGAAACAGACGCGGCCGAACACCTTCGGCCGCGAGGCGGTTGATTGATGCGCATCGCGATCTCGGCGATCGGGAAACTGAAGGACGCCGAGGAACGCGCCATCGTCGAGCGCTATGCCAAACGCCTCAACGGCACGGGCAAATCGCTCGGCCTGGGCCCCATCGAAATCCGTGAATTCTCGGAAAGCCGCGCGGCTGGCGTCGACGAGCGCAAGCGCGATGAAGCGGCCCGCCTCCTGCGGGAGATCGGCCCGGGCGACCTCACAATCGCGCTCGACCCGTTGGGACGCTCTTTCACCAGCGAAGCCTTTGCAGCCCTCATCCGCGAGACACGCGATGGCGGCGCGAAGACGTGCAACTTCCTCATCGGAGGACCGGACGGCCACGGCGATGGAGCACTAGCCGCTGCGGCCGTAAAGCTCTCCCTCGGCTCCCTGACCCTGCCGCACGGCCTTGCACGCGTCGTCCTCGTGGAGCAGCTTTACCGCGCCGCGACGATCCTTTCCGGACATCCCTACCATCGAGCGTGAGGGGTAATGGCTGCCGAGCGAAGAAAAGCGCCGACGATCGAAAGCGGTCCGATCATCAAATACAGCTTTCCTCCGCTGAGCCCGGCAGGCGCGCGCTTGCTGATCCTCGGCACGCTTCCCGGAGAAGAATCCCTCCGCCTGCAGCGGTACTACGGACATCCGAGAAATCATTTTTGSCCGCTCATCGCCGCCCTTTCCAATAAGCCTCTGCCTCCCCTGTATGAGGACCGCCTCGTGCTCTTGGAAATCAATCGATGGGCGATTTGGGATGTTCTCGAAGGCGCCGAGCGCATCGGCAGCGCGGATGCCGCAATACGCAATCCGACAGCGAACGCATTCGCCAACTACTTCGCAGCCAACCCGGGGATTGAGGCGATTGCTTTCAATGGACAGAAGGCCCGCGATTTATTCCGCCGCTTCGTCCTCAAACCCGGCATCGTCGCGCAAGGCGATTTCGATTTGATCGAACTGCCGTCGTCGAGCCCGCTCTACACGAAAACGCTCGACGAAAAGCTCGCCGTCTGGCGATCGAAGCTCGCAGCCCACATAGCCGGCAGTCGTCAGGAATTCCGCGTAAAATAATCGATTGCGAACTGCGGCAGCAGCCGGCGCATGGCGGCGGCGAGATACGTCGGCGTCGTGACGTAATAGTGCCGCTGCGGCCGCGCACTTTCGACGGCGTGAATAAGCCGCTTGGTCACCGCCTCGGGCTCGAGCTTGAAAGTCATCTTTCCGCCCGCCTTCATGGCATCGATACGCGCCTGGTAAACGTCGCGATGGGGCGAGTTCTCGATATCGACGGTTGCGAGCAGCCGCGCGAGCGCATGTTCCACGAACCGCGAACGGATCGGCCCCGGCTCGATAAGTGAAACCGAAATCCCCGAACCTTCGAGCTCCAGCCGTAACGACGCCGTCAACGCTTCAAGCGCGAATTTCGATGCGCAGTAGGCGCCGCGATAGGGAGCGACGACCATGCCGAGCACGGATGAGCAATTGACGATACGGCCCGCACCGTTCTTGCGCATCGCCGGGATAAGGCGGCGGGTCAAATCGTGCGTGCCGATCACGTTGACCTCGAATTGCTCACGCAGAAGCTTCGGCGTCAGATCCTCGATCGCGCCTGGCTGAGCGTACGCCGCATTGTTGAAAAGCGCGTCGAGCTTGCCCCGCGTCATCTCCAGCGCGCTGATGGCGCACGTCGCAATCGACTGGGAATCCGCGAGTTCGAGAGGCAGAACTTCGACGCCGAGGAAATTCTTCAACCGGGCGAGGTCTTCGGATTTGCGAGCCGTTGCGATCACGCGCCAGCCGCGCTCGCGCATCGTCCGCGCCGCGTCGAGGCCGATACCGGAAGAGCATCCGGTGATGAGAATAGAGCGCGCCATTGGGCTCCGGTGTTGCGGCGACAGCCGCCCGCTCGCACTATTTCTTGAACTTCACGAGCACGTGCCCGTCGTCGGCCTTCAGTGTCAGCATATCACCTTCGACGACGAAGGAGCGCGCCGCTTCAAGCGCCGTGAAGTATTGCGTTTCGATCTCGGATTTGCCTTCGCACATCATCTTCGTCGCAGCCAACGGCCCAATCTGGATCGCATCGTCCTCGATGGAAATGGGGCCGCTGAAGCGGTTGCACCCGCCGGTGCCGGAAACCTTGTCCGTTGTGTAATCGAGCGTCAGACCGTCGACAGGTTTGCCGCCGAGTTCAGTCACGACCCAGCTCGCAGCGAGCGGACCGTCCTCATCGTCTTCGGCGAGAACGGGCCCGCTCATCGCCAAGGCGAGCGCGCCGACAACGATCGCCTGCATGAACCGCATGAGCGTTCCCCCCTTAGGGTTCTAGTTGGCGCCTTCGAGCAGACGCCGTGTAATCACCTGCGCCTGAATTTCAGCAGCGCCCTCGAAGATATTCAAGATGCGGGAATCGCAGAGCACGCGGCTGATCGGGTATTCGAGCGCGAAACCGTTGCCGCCGTGGATCTGCAGAGCGTTGTCGGCGTTCGCCCAGGCGACGCGCGCGCCGAGCAGTTTCGCCATACCCGCTTCGAGATCGCAGCGCCGGCCGGCATCCTTCTGCCGCGCCGAAAAATACGTGAGCTGCCGGGCGATCATCGTCTCGACGGCCATCATGACGACCTTGTTCCGGACCCGCGGGAACGAATAGATCGGCTTGCCGAACTGCACGCGGTCGAGCGCATACTTGAGGCCGAGGTCCATCGCGCATTGAGCGACGCCGACAGCGCGCGCAGCCGTCTGGATGCGCGCACCCTCGAAGGTAATCATCAACTGCTTGAACCCTTGCCCCTCGACGCCGCCGAGCAGGCTTTCGGCCGGCACTTCGAAGTTATCGAAGGAAATGTCGAATTCCTTCATGCCGCGGTAGCCGAGAACTTCGATCTCGCCGCCCGTCATGCCTTTGGCCGGAAATGGATCGGCATCGGTTCCGCGCGGCTTCTCGGCGAGGAACATCGAGAGACCCTTGTAGCCGGGCTCGTTCGGATTGGTGCGCGTCAGAACCGTCATGACGTCGGCGCGGACCGGATGCGTGATCCACGTCTTCTGCCCGGTGATCTTATAGACATCGCCGTCCTTCACCGCCCGCGTCTTGAGCGACGCGAGATCGGAGCCGGTATTCGGCTCGGTGAAAACCGCCGTCGGCAGCAACTCGCCCGAGGCGATCTTGGGGAGATACTTTTCCTTCTGCTCTGGCGTGCCGTTGTGGAGGATTAGCTCGCCCGCGATCTCTGCGCGCGTGCCGAGCGAACCGACGCCGATGTAACCGCGCGACAGCTCTTCCGACGCGACGCACATCGATTCCTTGCCCAGCGCCATGCCGCCGTACTCTTCCGGAAGCGACAAACCGAAGACGCCGAGCTCGGCGAGCTTCGCGATGACTTCGAGCGGAATGTATTCGTTCTTGAGATGCCATTCGTGGGCGTGCGGATAAACTTCGTCGAGACAGAAACGGCGCATCAGATCCTGGATCTGCGCGTGCGTCTCGTCGAGACCCGTGTCGCCGAACGTCATCGCGTCGGGCTGTGCTGCTATCAGCTCTCCAAGACGCGCCTTGACCGTTTCCGAACCGCCTTCGGCAACCAGGTCGGCAACGGAATCCTCGAAACGGCGAAGATCGGCTTTCGGCACGCCCAGCGCCTCGGGCCGTATGATTTCGAGCTGGCTCATAGGGATGCCGCTTGCCAATTGCGCGGCGTATTCGCCGAAGGCCGCGAAGAGCAACAGCTGCTCGAATTCGCCGAAGCGCCATTCTCCTTCTAGGCGGGCCGCCCAGTCGTGCATCTGGCGAAGACCCTCGACGGTCGTCGCCAGCCACGCGAGCCCGTGCGCCGCGTGCTGCGCTTCGTCGATGCCGCCCGCTTCCTGAATCTTGATCCGGACCCCGGCCTTGGCGGCCTGCAGAATCTTATCCGCGCCGCCGACGGCCTCCCCGCACCGCTCGATGAGCTTCGCGGCTCCTCCAGCAAGGATGCTAGCTCCAGCCTTCATCGGCGTGACGGACATGCGTTTCTCCTGAGGAATGCCAAGGCATGAGACCAAGGCATGGGGAAGGTATTTTGCCTACCCTTGCGGTGCTCCGCGACCAATTCGCCGGTCGGGAAGGATTAGTCAACTGGTCCCGGTCCCGAACAAACGCTCCGCGACCTATTTGCGCGAATATCGCCCGCGGCAGCCGCCGGGAACGACAGCGAACTCAACAAAGTTCCGGCCGTTTACTAGATCTATGAATGAGAGCGGACCTGCGTGCAAATTGCCGCCCTCGGCCGGAGCGGTGAGGTCCGGAGTGGACCTAGGAGCGCTGAAACACTAGGTTCCCCGCCACAAAACTTAAAAAGCCTGAAAAGCCTGGGGAGAGAAGGCCACTCATGAAGCGCATGCGAAGATTGTTCGAAGCTCTCTATCGGGTTTACGAGCATTCGGGCTTCGCGATGGCCGGTGCGATCGCGTTTTCGTTCGTCGTTTCAATCTTCCCCTTCTGCATCTTTCTCGGCGCCCTCTCCGGTATTTTTGGAGGCCGCGAACTCGCGCAGGACGCGATCAATCAATTGTTTGCCATCCTGCCGGAGCCGGTTGCCAAAGGCATCGCCCCACAGATCGAAGCGGTCATGGGATCGCAGCGGATCGACCTTCTGACGGCCTCCGCGTTTCTGGCCCTCTTCTTCGCGACGAGCGCCGTCGAAACACTGCGCACGGCTTTGAATGGCGCCTACCGCGTCCGCGAGAAGCGCCCCTACGCGCTCTGCCTGCTAATCAGCATGCTATTCGTCTTCGTCAACGCGATATCGACGCTCGTGATCACCTGGGTCATCGTGGTGGGCCCAAGCATCTTCGGACCGGCCATCGTCGAAGACTTTTCCGCCGGATGGGTGAGAACGCTTATCGACTCGATCAGCTTTGGACCCGGCATTCGCTACTGCGTCGCCGGCGCCGTGATGGCGGCTCAGCTCCTAGCGCTCCATCTGTGGCTGGTAGCAGGGAAGCGGCGCGTCATGGATGTATTGCCGGGCATACTGCTGACGATCGCTCTCTGGCTCGCGCTCGCCGGACTCTGGTCCTACTACATCAAAATCAGCAACTATTCGCTGTTTTACGCCGGCCTCTCGCAGCTGATGATCGCGCTGATCTTCTTCCAGTTCACCGCGATAACCATTCTTCTCGGCGCTGAATTCAATCGCGGCATCTTGGAAATGAAACGCATGCGCCGCGAGGCGGCAGAGCGCGAGGCGCTTCGCCTCAGCACGATGGGCGGCACGTAAAGCACGGCGCCCTGAAAGACACGAATGTTATGGGAGACAATGTCGTCCTCCCTCGCCTTTGACCGGCGAAGGAGGACGAAACGATTCATTGCGGCTTCGGCCCAGCTTCAATGACGTCTTCGAGAGTCCGGAGCCCCGTCGTTGGAGCCGATACCAGCACCGCCATGTTGCCCGGCTTGTGCTCGTTCCGGTACATCCGCATGTGCGCCTTCGGAATCTGCTCCCACGAGAACACTTCCGACATGCACGGATCGATGCGGCGCTCGACGACAAGCTTGTTGGCCTGCGACGCCTGGGCGAGGTTGGCAAAGTGCGAACCCTGCACGCGCTTCTGGTGCATCCAGAGGTAACGCGCGTCCATCGTCAGGTTGTAGCCGGTCGTGCCGGCGCAAATGACAACCATGCCGCCGCGCTTCACGACCTGCACGGAAACCGGAATGGTCGTCTCACCCGGGTGTTCAAAGACACAGTCAACGTTGACGCCCTTGCCCGTCGTCTCCCAGATCGCTGCGCCGAACTTGCGCATCTCCTTCAGCCACTCGTGATACTCGGGCGAGTTCACCTTCGGCAGCTGTCCCCAACACTTGAACTTCTTGCGATTGATCACACCCTTGGCGCCGAGCTGGCGAACGAAGTCGAACTTGTCGTCCTCCGACACGACGCCGATCGCGTTGGCGCCAGAGGTCGCGCAGAGCTGGACCGCGAAGGCTCCGAGGCCGCCGGCTGCACCCCACACGAGCACGTTATGGCCGGGCCTAAGCACGTGCGGGCGATGGCCGAAGAGCATGCGGTAGGCTGTTGCGAGCGTCAGCGTATAGCAGGCGCTCTCTTCCCAGGTCAGATGCTTCGGCCGCTCGAGAAGCTGCCGGTCCTGGACGCGGCAGAACTGCGCGAACGAGCCATCCGGCGTCTCGTAACCCCAGATCCGCTGCGAAGGCGAGAACATCGGGTCGCCGCCGTTGCATTCCTCGTCGTCGCCGTCGTCCTGGTTGCAATGGATGACGACCTCGTCGCCGACTTTCCAGCGCTTCACCTTTGAGCCGACGGCCCAAACGATGCCGGACGCGTCCGACCCTGCAATGTGATAGGGATTCTTGTGGACGTTGAACATCGAAACGGGGGTGCCGAGAGAGGCCCAGACGCCGTTGTAGTTGACGCCGGCCGCCATCACGAGGACGAGCACGTCGTGGCTGTCTAGTTCCCACGTCGGAACGACTTCGACCTGCATCGCCGTTTCCGGCAGACCCTCGCGCTCCTTGCGGATGGTCCATGCATACATGTTCTTCGGAACGTGCCCGAGCGGCGGGATTTCCCCGATCTCGTAGAGGTCTTTCTTAATACCGGCCGTTGCCGACTGAGCATCGGCCACGTCGCTTTTTGCTGCCAAGTTCTGGCTCGACATTGGTGTTGCGTCTCCCGACCATTTCCCCGCGACGAGGGCCGTTATGGCTCATCTTCTTCGCGTTTACGCCCCAACTTCGCTTGGGGACCGCAGTATGAAGCACGTTTTTGCGCTGCAATGAAGAGGGTTAGTCCCCCGTTAATTCCAGCTCAATTCCTCTTTAACGAGAGACGGTTATCGTCACCGCTTCGTTTTGCCCGATTTGGGCCGGTTGGAGCGCGGTAAATGCAAGACCTGTTATGGCAGATCAAGAATACCGACTCCTTCACCATCTACACGACGCTCATATTTGTCGCGATCGTCGCCGGGTTCATCCGCGAAATCGTGGGCTCCTCCGGACTAGCCTTGCTCTCGGCCCCTTTGCTGATGATCGGCGGCTTCCTAGGCCCGGCTTTTTTCAACCGGCAAATGATCGCGCTTTCATACGATAAGAACGCCAACGTCGTCACTGCGACAGCATTGGGCATTCTCGCGATGCTCCTCGTCATCCTGCTGAGCAAGTGGCTTCTGACCCTCCTCAACGAACATCGCGTCAGCCGGATCAAACCCGTTTCGATCCCGAGCCGGGCCCCCCGCTTGCGGCGCTAGCCAACCACAGGTCTGCCGAGCCCCTCCCCAGCCTCGCTGCGCCAAAGCGCGGCGAACTGCCGGTTTTGCCTTTTCACGGGCTTCGGCTACGGTAAATCCTTCCGCCAACACAATTTGAACCGAGCCTAGGGGCGCCCTTTCGATGTCGGACACCAAGACTCTCCACGCGAAAACCAAAGCGGCAAAAACCCCGCGCGACAAGCCCTGGCTGATCCGCACCTACGCCGGCCACTCGACGGCGGAAAAATCGAACGAACTCTATAAGAAGAACCTCTCGAAGGGGCAGACCGGCCTCTCGATCGCCTTCGATCTGCCGACCCAGACGGGTTACGATTCAGATCACGAGCTTGCCCGTGGCGAGGTCGGAAAGGTCGGCGTCCCGGTTTCCCACATCGGCGATATGCTCACCCTGCTCGACGGCATTCCGCTCGACCAGATGAACACGTCGATGACGATCAACGCGACGGCCGCTTGGCTCCTCTCGCTCTATATTGCCGTCGCCGATCAGACGGGCGCTTCACGCGACAAGCTCACCGGCACCATTCAGAACGACATCATCAAGGAATATCTGTCGCGCGGCACCTACGTGTTCCCGCCCGAGCCGTCGCTCCGCCTGATCAAGGACACGATCGTCTTTTCGACCAGGAACGTCCCGAAGTGGAACCCGACGAACGTCTGCTCCTATCATTTGCAGGAAGCGGGCGCGACGCCGGTTCAGGAACTTGCATACGCGCTTGCAACGTCCATTGCCGTTCTCGACACCGTGAAAGCCTCGGGCGAAGTACCGCCGGAAGAGTTCGGCAACGTCGTCGGCCGCATTTCCTTTTTCGTCAACGCGGGCATGCGTTTCGTCACCGAATTGTGCAAAATGCGCGCATTCGGCGAGCTTTGGGACGAGATCACGCGCGAGCGCTACGGCGTGACGGACGCGAAGCATCGGATGTTCCGCTACGGCGTGCAGGTCAACTCGCTCGGCCTGACCGAGCCGCAAGCTGAAAATAACGTCTATCGCATTCTCATTGAAATGCTGGCCGTGACGCTGTCGAAAAATGCGCGCGCCCGCGCCGTGCAGTTGCCGGCCTGGAACGAGGCGCTCGGCCTTCCGCGGCCGTGGGATCAGCAGTGGTCGCTCCGCATGCAGCAGATCGTCGCCTACGAGACGGACCTGCTCGAGTACGGCGATATCTTCGACGGCTCCGCCGAGGTCGCAAAAAAGGTCGCGGCATTGAAGGAAGAAGCCAAGGCCGAACTCGCCACCATCGAGAAAATGGGCGGCGCCATCGCTTCGATCGACTACATGAAGCGCCGCCTCGTCGAAAGCAACACGGCGAGACTGTCCGACATCGAGAGCGGCGATCTTATCGTCGTCGGCGTCAACAAATTCACCGAGACCGAGCCTTCACCGCTGTCGGGCGGCACCGACGCTATCATGGTCGTTGATCCGGCGATGGAAGCCGAGCAGATCGGCAGACTGAAGGCATGGCGCGAAAGCCGCGACTCCAAAAAGGCCGCCGCAGCCCTCACCGAAGTCGAGCGCGCCGCGAAAGAAGGCCGGAACATCATGGATAGCTCGATCGAGGCCGCCAAAGCCGGTGTCACGACCGGCGAATGGGGCACGGCGCTGCGCAAAATCTTCGGCGAGTATCGCGCGCCGACCGGCGTCGCCCAGGCGGCCGTCGCCCGCGACAGCACACAGCTGGAGGCCGTACGCGCCAGCGTCAACGAAGTGTCCGACCGCCTCGGCCGGCGTATCAAGTTCCTCGTCGGCAAGCCCGGCCTCGACGGCCATTCCAATGGCGCCGAGCAGATCGCCGTCCGCGCTCGCGATGCCGGTATGGAGGTCGTCTATGAAGGCATCCGCCTGACGCCCGGCCAGATCGTACGTGCAGCCGTCGATGAAGGCGTCCACGTCGTGGGCCTGTCGATCCTGTCGGGCTCTCACGTGCCGCTCGTGAAGGACGTCATGGAGCGGATGCGCAAGGAAGGGCTCGATGACGTTCCCGTCGTCGTTGGCGGCATCATCCCGCCGGAGGACGCCAAGACGTTGAAAGCCTTCGGGGTCGCGGCCGTCTACACGCCCAAAGACTTCCAGCTGAACGACATCATGGCCGACATCGTGAAGCTCGTGGACCGCTACGCCAAGGCAGCCTGACGACAAGAGGCAGCCTGACGATAGCTTGCATGCGTCGGCTGGATCTCGTTACGCTCGGCCGATGAAAATTTGGGTCGTTTTATTCCTTCTGCTGGTTGCGGCGGGCATCGCCTGGGGTGTCGCCCGCGATATCTTCTCGCGTCCGCGGGGAACCGTCGTCGGCACCGTTACGGCCGTCGATTTCGGGAATCCCCTGCCGAAATGGTATCCTCCGACGCCCCCGCACTACACCGCGCGCCTTGCCGATGGCAGCTTGATCACTGTCTCTGCTAAAATCCCGCTGAACATTCCGGTCGGAGGCCCCATAACCATCACGGAACTGATGACACCCTGGGGACAGGTCTGGTACAGGCAGCGCGATTAGGGGAGGGCGGCCTTTGCGCGAAGAAACTCGAAAGCGGCTCGAAAGAGCACTCTGGATCGACCGCGCGAAAAAGCTCGGAATCGCCCTCGCGGTCGTCGGGGCAATAGGACTGGCATTCGGCTACGAAACGCTCGATCTCGCGGTCTCGAACACCGATGTCCAGGGAACCGTAACCGACATCGAGCCCTTGGTCTCCAAGCAGAACTCGGCCGATGGCGAAAACGTCATCGTCAAGCTCGACGCTGGACAGCTCGTCCGGGTGCTCGCCTATAAGTCGCGCGGCATCAAGATCGGCGACCATATCCAGGTCGTGGCGCACCACCACGCGACAGGCCGCGTCACTCATACCCTCAAATAATATCTTCGCGCGTTGACGCCGCCGCCTGGGCCGTTATATGTCGCCGCTTAGCTCGGTCCATCCGGGCGCTTGCCTCAGTGGCGGAACGGTAGACGCGGTAGACTCAAAATCTGCTATCCATCGGGTGTGGGGGTTCGAATCCCTCCTGGGGCACCAACCAATTAAAAAAAAATCAATAAGATCATCTGCTTAGTAAAAATTAAGCGGTGACGGTCCACCCTATAGCCCACCTTTCTAACGTCGGTGGGATCGACCGCCTTAACATCGGTATCTTTTTTCTCTTTTCGACGCTGTGTGAACCATCCTCGTGCAATGTCTTGGAGTGTCCCGCGGAACTCTCAGCCTTCGACCGACTAAGAGGTTTGCTAACACGCATTAGAAGAAGTCTGAGAAAGCAAATCCGTGGCTCAGCCGGACACAATGGACGGGGCCCGGCGCCCCCCCACGCATCAGAAGGTGCTTGCAGGAGACTCCGGCGTCGCCTCGGCCGTCGCAGGGAGCACTCCGACACGGATAACATCATAACGGCGAGCGGCGCGATCCGGTCGCGAGGCCAGATCAGCCAGTCCGTCATGCTCTTCTTTCCTGTCATGGCTCTATTTCGACACCGGCGTTGGTGTGGAAGAAGCAGGGGCGATTTTTACCCTCGCGATGCGATCCGCCAGTTCGACGGCTTTTGATAACCGCGCCTGATCTTTCCGGAGCGCTTCGAGCCGATGAGTGAGCCCGGCCCGGATGCACGCCCGCATTGAGAATGCAGCCATAACCATTCAATAAACAGTACGCTGTTGAGCGGTACGTTCCGCGCGGCAACAACAATCGCCGATGCATCATCCAACCGTTTCGGGTGCCGGCTCAGGCGACAGTTCGGCGAGCTTTCCGGAGCGGCCGTTTTGGTCATCAGCATTAGGTGGCGGAGGCTTTTTTGCTATGATGTTCGGCCACACGTCCGAGTACTGCCGATTGAGAGAGAGCCAGGCTTCGGTTGCTTGCGGCTCGGCATCCGAAAAGATCGCGTTGGCCGGGCATTCGGGCGCGCACACGCCGCAATCGATGCACTCATCGGGATGAATGACAAGCATGTTCGCTCCCTCGTAGAAGCAGTCGACAGGACACACTTCCACGCAGTCTGTGTACTTGCACTTGATGCAGTTCTCGGTAACGACGTATGTCATCGATGGCACACCTCGTAGAGCTACTTCACGGCCTCGATCTTACCGCAGGCGAGTGGAATGGTGACCTGAGCCGGTACTCCGGGAAGAGACTTCGCGCCGTCAGGAAGCTTCGTATCGCTTGGCACGGTGTGGACAATGATGACGCGCTCGGCGAGTTTCAGCCCGCCGGCGTGGAACTTCTCATGCAGTGCGTGTTCGAGCTGGGCCACGTCGTCCACATGCTCGTAGTGCGATTTCCCGCTGCTGTCCGCGACAGGATACGTGTCGCTGGGAATTTCCAGGGTTGCGGGGTGAGCATGGAATGGGAGCATCGTCACGCCGGAGACGGGCTCGGTCTCGAGCAAATCGATGTAGCCGTCGCCATTGGTATCTTGCTGCAACGTCGCGCATGTCGCGTTCCTGTCATCGCCGAAACCATGGAAATGCTGCAGGTGCGCCATGCCGGGCGGTAGGCCGTGCAGATCGATCGTCGTCTTCAGTTTGCCGTCAATAATCTCAAAGGTCGCGGTGCCGCTCGCGGATGTGCCGAGCTTCTCGCTGTTGAGCGGCGTGAGCTTCGCGACGAAGCGTTCGGTGGCGTCCGCTGGCGAGGAACCCGCGAATACCACGGCGGCGAGAGCCGCAACGACGCTCGACTTCAGGGCTTGATTGTAGGTCACAGCGCTTTCTCCATAAGGCAGGTTTTCCTGTGGCGCTCGGAATCCGCGGTTGGGTTGGGAGCATCGGTAAGCGAACGATTGACATCTCGATGGAAGGCGATGCCGAGCTTCAGAGATTCCGCAATTCGCTCGGCGCGATCAATGAAAAGCGCGGCGGCAGACGGAGGGCAAACCTTGCCGGCAGCTTCACGAAACAGGTCGAGCCAGCGGGAGAAATGTGCCTCGCTAATGTCGGGTAAGGCTGAATGGATTGGGATCGGTTTACCCTTATAGCGACCGCTCATCAGCGTGATGGAGGACCAGAAATCGCGCATCTTATTCAGGTGCGGCTCCCAATCGGCCACTCTTGCTGCGAATACTGGACCAATGAAGGTGTCGCGCTGCACGCTGCCGTAGAATTCAGTGACGAGCTTGCCGATCATCTCGTCGTCCACGCCGGCTGGCACGCCAAGGGCTCGGATGTCTGGTTGTTTGGACATTGGCGTCTCGTCTTTTTGGCTGTGCCGAGTGTCGGCGGAATGAACGCTGCGGAGAGGCAGTGTGCAGCGTTCACGCGCGGCGGTTTAGAAAGCATGCGGCTTGTAGTGATTGCTGGGCGTCCGGTCGGATGTGCCGTCCGGCGTCTTTGCGATCTCCGTTCCGACAGCACCCGTAGCGGAGGCGCCAGGAGCGCGATCCGGATCCGGGTTGCCCGGCGTGCGATCGGAGGTCTTGTTAGGCGCGTAAGCAGGCGTTGTCTCTTTGCTGGATGCGGTTGTGTCAGCGTAAGCTGGCGCGATTCCCGCCAGCGCAACGGCGGTTCCTATGATCAAGAATCTCAACATTGCTTATCTCCCAATGGATAATTATTTAAGATGTACTTCAGATGCATCTTTTAACAATCGCGCGTCAACAAAAGATGCTATCAAGGGACATCAACAATTGGTGAGGCCTCGATATGCAGCTGACTCGCTTCTCGGATTACGCGCTTCGCGTGCTGATGTTCACGCACGCCGCCGAAGGGCGCGTTGTAACAATCGAGGAGATGGCCCGCGCGTATGGCATTTCACGCACGCATCTGATGAAGGTCGTGAACGCCCTGACGCGCAGCGGTTACCTCGAACCCGTGCGCGGACGCTCGGGAGGGGTCCGGCTCGGCAAGCCCGCGGGCGATATCGTATTGGGTGATGTCGTGCGCGCGACGGAGCCGGACTTCACGCTTGTCGAATGTTTTGGAACCAGCAATCAGTGCGTCATTACTCAACGCTGCAAGCTGCAGCGCGTGCTGCGCAATGCCCTAAAAGCCTTCCTTGGCGAGCTCGACCAGCACACGCTGGCGAGTATCGCGCTTCGTCCCCGGGATTTTCCCGGCTTGCTCACTTCCGCCGAGTAAGCGGCGGAAAGCAGGGCACGGACTTGACCGATGTCCGCATCGGTTGACAGCGGATCCCGAGTGGCCGACCTTTAGCTGAACATCCTGGCATCGGCTGTTTGGCATGCCGTCCGCACACGGTGTGACAGCATTCGCGCCTCCGCATACGGACGGATAGTCAGCGTCATCCTCGAGACGTTCTTCATACACTAACGTCGAAATAACTGGCGGCGGCTGGGACCGACATGGTTCGAGGAAAGTTGCCGAACAACTCTCCGACCGATGGCCGCTTTCTCTGCTTAGTACTCATTCGAGTGAGAGGCCGAGACAACGTCATTTGGGAAAAAACCTCTGTATGAAATTTGTTCGATTTTGCTGCCCCTAATTTGGGGCGCAACAACTCGTCTGTCAGCTTTCGCCGTATAAGGGGAAGATAGGCTGCGAATTACGATTTCTGTTTTTGACCCAAAGCGGATCTCGCATTTCGAGCCGATCGGCTCTCGACGACTTCCGTTCCGCCGAGAAAGCGGACCTTTCTTCATCCGCCGTCACCCACGTTATGTGCGCCGCGATTACGTCTGCATCGCCATCGAAAGCCGACGACCTCCAAATGACGCCAAGTGCCTATAGCGCTCGGCATCCGTCCAAGGTTGAAGTCCTGCCCGCCTTCCGCAGCACCACTCTTCGCACATAATCCCGGTAGGCCATGCAAGAGTGAACGGCGGCACGTTTTTGCTGCTGAGTTGCCTTCCGTTGGCTGTGTATATGTTCGCTCGTTTTGGCCGGGTCGTACCTCGGTTGACACCGAGTGCCGCCTACTTGGTTTCAATGCTGATCGGTGCCGCGACTGTGTTTCTCGTCGCCCATGAGCCGGTCAGCTACGTTATCGCCACGGTCACGATTGTTCTGCTGCTCGCCGGTTACGGTGTCGGGCGCCTTCCAGGGTTGGGACGTGCAGCGAGATATATCGAAACAATCTGCCTTAGCTTGACGGCGTTTCTGCTGATGCTCCCAACCGTCACGGAAACCCTGCGCCGTGTTCCGGACGGCCATCCGCTCGTTACTGACTTGAACTCGCCACTCCTCCTCGGGTCACAAGCCAGTCTTCTCGTTGTGCTCATCATTGGCTTGGCGGCTCAGATCGCCTACTTGCGCAAGCAGCGGTAAATCCGGTGCTTCATGATAGCGGAGCGAAGAAATTGATGGAGATCTGCGCCGAAACCACTGCTGCTTTCATCCAGAACCGCGTCGGCGCACCCAAGAAAAGCCGGCCACGAAAACAGCTCTACCGAAGCCTTTTGCAGAACGGCGCTGCGCCCATAATCGCGGAACGGGCGCGGCTCAGCCGCCGCGGCTCACCACCAGCGCCCTCGGCCATAGAAGCCGCCGCCGCCAAGCAGCAAGACAATGAGCACGATGATTAGAAGCGTATTGGTGTCCATTGTAGGTCCTCCTGGGAGCTGCTGGCACAGTGAAGCGTCACACGGTCCCATAAGTTCCGGCGTTTCTATCTCCCTGGAGGTGGGTGAGGAGCCGCTCGCCCGCTGGCGGGGGCCAATCACGATCAGAGTCGCTTCGGCTCGCTTTCGCTCATGAAGTTTGCGGTCCCCGCTTGAATGTCGGAAGCCACTTACCATCTGCCATCCATACGGATGGTATATGGATGGTCTGATATGGCGAAGGATAATGTCCGTGAGTTGAGACCCCGGGGGCCGGATTCCGAGAAGATAACAATCAATCTCGGTTACGTGGATCTCGGGCAGATCGATCTATTGGTCGACGAAGGTTTCTATTCAAACAGAACCGATTTCATACGCACTGCCATTCGCAACCAGATCGAGCGGCACGCCGAAGTTGTCAACAAAGCCGTGACGCGGCAATCGCTTGATCTCGGACTACGACTGCTCAACCGCCAGGAGCTTGAGACCACGCGCGCAGCCGGTCAGCAACTCGAGCTCAGAGTCCTCGGCCTTCTGACCATAGCGCCCGACGTTTCGGCGAAGTTAGCACGTGCGACGATCGCATCGCTCACAGTACTTGGGGCGCTCCACGCAAGCGCGGAAGTCAAGGCCGCTCTGGCCGACCGCATCCGATAGCGAACCATCCATCCACGTTCACGCGCCTTCCAGCGGCAACCAAATGGAGCCCTCTCAATATGAAGACATTCGATCTTGGGAAAATGCGGGAAGCTACCCGCCTTACCAGAGCGGGTCGCTTGAACGATGCGCTCGCGTTGCTGCAAACCGCCACGAGGAGCCCGACAACGGCCCAAGGGTCGGCCCCCGGAATAATCGACGGTGAGATCGTTCCTAACCAAGAACTCCCGCAAAAACTTTCGGCCGCTGTTCCGGAACTTCTCCGGTCATTCGATGGGGCAACCCTGCCAGGGGTACAGCGTCACGCGCTGCGCACTGCCGACATCGCTCCCGAAGGAGGTCGCTACATCAGTGGTTCGTTTTCAAACTCGGACGGAACGCGTTCTTACAAACTTTATATTCCAACCAGTCGCAATTCCGGCCCAAGGCCGTTGATCGTGATGCTGCACGGGTGCACGCAGTCGGCGGATGACTTTGCGGCGGGCACCCGCATGAACTTCACCGCCGAGGAGCACGAGTGTTTTGTCGTGTACCCCGAGCAGCCGCAAGCGGCCAACGCTTCGAAATGTTGGAATTGGTTCAGGCCAGGCGATCAGGCACGCGGCAAAGGTGAACCATCGTTGATCGCCGGAATCACGCGCCAGGTCGTCGAGGAGCACGACATCGATCAGGCGCGTATCTATGTCGCCGGATTATCAGCGGGAGGCGCTGCCGCGGCGATTATGGGAGAGGCCTATCCTGACCTCTATGCTGCTGTTGGTGTGCATTCAGGGCTCGCCTGTGGCTCAGCCAACGACGTCGCGTCGGCGTTCAACGCAATGCGCGGAGCAGGAAGGAATACGGGCAATGGTGCCCCTCCTGCGGCGAAGCCGACGATTGTTTTCCACGGCGACAGGGACGCGACAGTCCACCCTTCCAACGGCGCGAAAGTGATTGCTCGTGTAGCTGAGAATATGAATTCTCAGGTGCGGACGGAGCGGAAGACTGCATCTCAAGGGTATAGCTTTTCGCATTCCGTGCATCGCGACGCGTCTGGGCTCAACGTTCTTGAATTGTGGGAACTCCATGGCGCGGGACATACTTGGTCAGGCGGCAGTCTAGCGGGCTCATTCACCAGCGAAGAGGGGCCGGATGCCTCAAAGGAGACGTTGCGCTTCTTTCTTCAACACCGTCGAGCGCTGCCGTGATCAGCGCGGACTTTTCGCTCTACCTTCAACCTCATTCATCAGCTGCCGATCTCCTTAACACCGAGGGGCGAAAGTCCGTGGCCGCCTTCTGGGCCCTCAACGATCCACCTGTTTAAGCGAGCGAAAGCCAGAACAGCCGGCAGGTTTTGAACTGGAAGAATATCGACTGAAGGCTTTCCGAGCCCGTAAAGAGCCCTGAGATAGGCGCGCGTTTGTTTCTCAATTTCTTCCATAAGTCAGGGCAACCCTTCGATCAACTGGGTGCTAATCCTCGCAGGTCCCGGACGAGAGGGCACCCGCTCGGAATAGGTTAGATTGCTACGCGTACCAATGCGTTGCTGTCGCGGTCAGAAACCGGCAAAATGACCGCGTCCATCGATCCCTATTGCGGCCGGTTGCCACCGAGCGCGTGCATCAACAGAACGGATCGCACGCGAATTATGTTCCCGGACTTGGAAAACGATCTCAAGCCAAGGATCACGCGGCTGACACAGTCTGGAGGCCGCTCGATCGCTCCGAGCTGCTGCAAAAGAGCTAAAGGAGCGTTTCAGTACCGGCGCGGATGGACTCAAAGGTCCATATTGCCACTGCTGAAAGCTCTTCGGTGTTGAGGCCTGATACGTTGCCGGTCGACACTACGACGGTCGCGAGGAGTCCCGAAAGCGCGGGCGATCTGCAGCTTCCACAGTTGGGTTTACGCACCGCCAAGCTGCGTCGAAAGCCTTCTTCAGGTGTTTTACGTCGCTTGAGCTAAACGCTCCTGTTTGTAGGATTCGACGCGCGCGCATGCCAGACTCTCCCATAGCACGGGAAGTATGCGAGCGATCACACCGGCGTCCGTCTAAATGGAATTTTGCAAAAATATTGCCGTCGATGCGACCACTCGCGCCTTAAACTTAGAGCGTCAGCCATCGAACAATTTGATCTCGGTCAAGATGTCAAAGCTTCTTGAGGCCCGGCCCTCGCAAATTGGATGTGCACGGACTTGTATTGTGTCGCACATCGACGATTGATACAGAATTGTGACCTAATGGGTGCGCGCTGACGCGTTTGCAATCGCGGCGTTTGCTATTGTCGCCGTTGGAATTGAGCGCGACTAGCGGATTTGCCGACCGCAGGCTGGATGGCAGCGACTTCGCTATCGAAGCGCCGGAGAGATCGAATGGCTTGCTGTAGCGATGATGCGAGAGCCAGTGCCGTTCGGACGGCTTCAATGGCTCGACCGAAATAGCATCGATGACACGATGGGCAATATATACTCGCATCAGAAGGAGACACTTCAATGCCCAACTCTACCAGTCATCAAGGCGCTCAGCTGATCGCGAGAGTGACCATTCTTGAGCGCGTCGTGGGCCTCATGTTGCGCGACGGCATGCTCGAGGCGGGCAAGGGCGCGACGGACATCCTCACTTTCGGCGAGGACGTCAAAAAATACTTTCATGGCCGTACAGCGGAGGGTTCAACGGATCGCGAACTCAACGATGCTGCGGATCGTTTCTTTTCGGCGATTGCATCAGATATCGGCAGCCAAGATAGCCAATAATCGCCCGGGGGTTAATCCGCTTCCGAAAGCATGCTGCGCATAGCTTCGATTATTGCGTTCTCGCTATAGGGTTTTGGGAAAAATTTAGCCCCGACGGGCATGTGGCTCTGCTCAACGACAGTCCGGCCCGACACTACGATCAACTTTACTGGAGGCCGTAGGTCCCTGATGTAATGAGATAGCTTTAAACCATCAATCGAACCAGGCATTTCGACGTCGGTGAACACAAGATGGATTTCGGGGCGCGCTTCGAGAACCCGAATAGCTTCGTCCGCGCTACTCGCCTCGATCACCTCAAAACCAGCGGTTTCCAGAAATTCGAGAGCAGCGATTCGAATAATCGGGTGATCCTCGACCACCAAAACAACGTTCTTATGAATTGGCATATATTATCCGGTGAGGACGAAGCTGATATTCAATCGCTGAGCGTTGAAGCAGGAATCCTCTGCTAAGCAGTCGGTAGCGCCTCCCTGCGTTTGGCAAGCGGCTCGTCGTAAACAATACGAACCGAGGTTCCGGGTTTTATATCGCGCACGATAATTTTGCCTCCGAGCTGCTTGGCGAGCGGCTCGACGATTCCTGTACCGAGCCCCGGCTTGGCTTTGTCGGAACCCGTCGCCATGCCAATCCCGTCGTCCACAACGGATAGAGCCGATTTCGCTCCATCGGACCGGAAATCGACGCTAATCTTGCCGTGTCGGTTGCCTGGGAAGGCGTGTTTAAGAGCATTGATCACCAGTTCGGTGATGATCAGACCAAAGCTCACCGACGTTTGCATTGACGACACTGTCATCGATGGTCGCCACGATCGACAGATCGGTTGGGGTCTTGGATCATCGATGCACCAAGGCTTTCGCAAAGTTGCACGAATAGGGCCGAAGCGACGCGCCTCCGAGGTTCGACGCCGCGAGGTGCCGCTGAACTTCCGCGATCGACATGACGCGATCGTGCGCATTTTGAAGCTGCCCCCTCGCTTCCTCGGACTGCACCTTGCGAGCACGGCATCAGCACGCTCGCGATGATCTGGAGACTGTTGGCGACGCGGTGCTGGATTTCCTGGAGAAGAATCGCCTTCTCTCGGATGAGATCATCTTTTTCCCGAGACTCTGCAGACCAGGAATGCCGGCGGCATCAATCTGAAATGTCCGGCAGAACGATGCGCTCGCAGCGATTACGTTCAGATCCCCAGAAAGGAAGAGCAGCGGCTCGTTGGAGGAAGCGATGACAGCGAGAGTGCTGGCTGCTTCAACGTGCTGAGAGGTAACAGACGCCATCGTATGGCCCTCAAGGGCGGAGGCTCGCGGCGCGAAAGCCATCACTCGACAGCACTTCGCTCTAACAAGAGCCTGCTGTTGGCCCCAATGCAATAGGGCTGGGGCCAACATGATCTCAAAACTTGGTGTGTTTAATCGCGACAGACGCGACGGTGGTGCCGGTAATAGCAATCCCGGTAGTCATCGGACTCGTCACCAATGTAAACGCCGGAGCCGTAGCCAAATCTATAGCCGCTGCCATCGCGCCAATGACTGCCGTGGCCACGATTGCCGCCATTCCAGTTGCCTGCCATACCATGCGAACTATGGCCCATGCCTGCGCTACGTCCCGTTCCGCTTGAGCGACCCGCGCCCCCGCTAGAATGACCCATGCCGCTAGCTCCACCGCCGTCCGCATGAGGGCCGGCGTTGGCCGTGATGGTGAATACACTCAGCGCAAGACCAGGGTCAGCGCCATTAAGGCACTTGAATTGACCTTCATTTGTTTCCTCGGAAATTTCGCTCAGCACATGCTGGCGTTGCGGTCTGAGCAAAATAGCTCGACTGTTAGGAATGATACTCCCCGGTGGCCGATTAATCCGAACCTAATCATTCGTGACCGGTAACTTACCCGGTGCTTAGATTAAGCGGGTGCAGGGAGATTGGGAGCGGCGACCATGTTTTGAGGCTCGCCTGTGTCCCTCTTTAACGCGAGGGCTCTATCCGACCGAAGCTGACATTGACCGGGCCTATCATCCGATCCCGAGAGACGACGCCTGAAGGGGTTTCACTCGTCGCCGCTGCTGCATTTGCGTCGAGTTGTTTAACTCGGCCCCGATTCGCACAGCAGTCCGCTCTCCGAGCATTCCGCCACGAAATACCTAGCTTGCCAGTTTGGCCGAAGGCGTCGGATTGGCGCTGGCATTTTGGGCTTCTGCCTAATTAGGCCATTAGGCCGATGTGGCTTCAATGCAGCGGGGCCGTCCGTCATTGTTTTCGCAGTGCGCGAGGACGCTGGAAATCCCCACTCGGTATGCTCTACGTGATTGCTACGTGTGGGGATTAATCCGTGCTTTTGCGCTCTATGCGCGGACAGTGGAGAATTCATGCTGCGCCGTCTGCCCTTGGCTTTCATGACCTGCCTGCTTGCATTCAACTCTCAGCAAGCAGGCGCTCAAGAATTGCAGTCTCTACGCACTCCAAATTTCAACTGGACCGGAGCCTATATAGGCGCTCATGCCGGTTGGCAGGCCATCAAGTCCGAAGGATTTGGTGATCTCTTTTTTCTGGATGATGCGACCCGCATTTCGGACGACGGTTGGTTGGCTGGTGGGCAGATTGGCTTCAATAAGCAGGTCGGTCATGTGGTCATAGGCTTTGAGCTTTCAGGGTCGTGGGATAACGCGAACGAAAACTCGAACTGCTTTGAGAACAATCCGGATGTTGACGAGTTCACGGGACACTTAATTCTATTGCATCATGTGGCCAATTTTCGTTGCCGCAGCAGTCTCAACTGGACCATGCAGGGATTGGGAAAGATCGGATACGCGATCGACGACGGAAGACTGCTTCCTTACGCAATTGGTGGGGTCGCCCTAAGTGGTTTTGGCATGAACTTTGGCAGGGACATGAGCGATGAGCTTCCGGGTCTCGTCGAGAGTTCGCACTTCGGGTACACGGCAGAGCAAAATTTAGTCGGTGCCGTTTTTGGAGGCGGGGTGCAATACGCCGTCGGACACAGCGTTTCCATCGGTGTTGAATACCTACATGCCGATTATGGCCGACAGGGTTATCGAGGCAATGGGCACGCTACGGAAGACGTTGGTGGCATCGAAACCTCCCTCGATTTTCTCGCGTCAGGCCACGAGGATCTCCGAGCTGACGAAGTGCGTGCGGTTTTCAATTACAATTTTTCCGAGCGATGATCTGGCCGCTACGGCTAGTTTTGCGGCCCGATATCCTGGCCAGTATGCGCAGTGAGAACGTTTCGGCCCGACGATGTGATGTTGTACCTTGTCTCAATTTTACTCAGCTCAGTGGCTTTGAGATAGCTCATCGCCTCAAGCACATCATATTGCGCGCGGTCGCGGCCATGCCTGACTGTTTGCACGCCGCCGAACAACGCCAACTCGGTTAAAAGTCGAAACTGGTTTGGCATCAGTTCAAGACTATTCGACATTTTTAGATGTTCCTATCAGGAAAGAACGCGTCGCCAAAACGGGTTTTGGCCTGACACGTGAGGGCTTCGATGTGCCGTATTATCCCCGCGACGGCGAATATCTCAGCAGGTAGGCACTCCCAAATTGCCGCTCAATTGGCTTGCGTTGTTATGTATTTTCATAACGAGCATTCAAATCGCTCAATCGCGAAAGCCTTCAACTTGTTTACGTCGGATTGCCCGGTCCTTGCGTACCCTAAAATGAGCACCGCCACTGCTTCGCATTTCTTTTGATCTTCGCTTACGCCAAGCTCCTCGCACGCCAAATTCAATGCAGCTTGCAACGTATTAATGTTGGCATTGTCGTAGCTGCCGCCACGATTTCTCATCGTGGTCCCGTACTGACGTGCGTGAATGCACAGCTGATCAAAATGGCCATCACGACCGCTAACTTTCCACTTGTCACGGTTCACGCGATTCCTACTGCGTCACCTCATGCGCCACAGGCTTGGTAAGGTTTTCCATCGCGTCCAGAGAAACCGCCGCTTCAAGGTCGAGTGGATCAATTGTAATGACTTGTCTGGCAGCTTGGCCAAACCCCTTTGCGGGCGCTTCAATCGTCGTCGATACACGTCGATAGGCGATGAAGGACAATCCTTCGATAAGCTCTTCGAGCGTCTCGACGATGTAAGTTCCAGCATCGAGCTTCTCGTCGATGCCCGCCAGCGAAAAAGGACGAAGAAACGTAACAGATGTCCGCGTTGTTCGCTCGTGCACGACAGCCTCCCGCAAATGTTTTTATCCTGTCCGCCGCCCCTGGCGAGTGCCGCTAGGAGCGACGTGTCGGCAGCTACGCAGAAACTAAAGCTGCCGGCCGTTGGCGAAGGTGTCGACGTCCTTTTGGGCTTGGGCTCTGTCCAGCTGGTACTTGGACTGAACCTGAGACACGAGGTCGTCCTTGGTTTTGAGCGCCGTCACATCAGACGCGCTGAACTTCGACCACTTGGCCGCGATTTCAGAGCGCATACCGATGCACGCCGTTGCGCTAGCAGCGTTCTCGGACATATCAAATCTCCTAAACAAATTCACAGAATAAGAATGATCATAACGACTTGCTCGCAATCATCATTGCGAGATTCCTAAGGTAACATAGTGTCAAAAATAAGTTTTGTCGTGTAATTACCAAATAAACATCAGTTAAAGAACATCAACTATACTTCACAATATTCGAACAACATAAAGCTCGCGTTGCTGTACAGAAGTTATCCTCCACTGTTTTTCATGGCAACTCCAAAATCTAATCTTTGAAATACGCTCGCGTCTGGCTTTTTGCTATCCGCGCCGCCTGCGTTTCTTCCGCGCCTTTTCAACTCCCCGCTTCCTCGCTCCCTTCCGGCGCGTCTCCCGTGCTTCAACATTCGCGCAAGGCAACGGCTCTCCACTCTCGTGATGTTGTTCGCCGATGCGGACGTTCTGGCGGGCGATTTCGTGCTCGACGGTTATGCCCCCGAGGGCAGCTATTTTGCGAATAACGTCGATTAATTCCATGCGGTGATCCTTCAAAAAGAAAGAGGTCGGGAATGAACCTCCCGACCTCCAATCAAACTCGCCAGTTACGCTTAGCGATTAGCTGCCGTGATAGGCATGAGGGTGGAACGCTTACGCCAACGAGTTTCTGAGTTATCGAGACAACTCTCTTCGCCACCTCGACAAGAAACGCGAAATGGAAATTCCTAACCTCGACCTCGCCATCTGCTGGCCAACACCATCGGTAATCACGCGCACAACATCGAGCGCTTGGTGTCCGAAGTGTCTAACAACGCGCGAGAATATCTACCGTAGGCTCACCAACCGACTGCCGAAACGGTGAGAGGTATTCGACCGCTAAGACTCGGCGGAAAACACTGCCGCAGATTGCTCGACGATGATGTACCTATGCGCGGTGATTGCCTTTAAATATGCAGCGCGCAGGTTCGCGAACTCACCACTCTTCATGTGTTGCCACGGACCTTTTTGCCGAACATTTTCTGGCAGGTCGTCGAAGGTAGCTTCCTCGAAAACGAGGTGGATGGATTTGTCTTTCATCGAACGGCGAATGGAATAGCGCATTATATACGGTAGCACGGAGGTTCAACGCCGTCCGTATTAATAGAAAGGACGGAACATCGGCACCGTTCTTTCGTAGCTTATCACATGGCAAAATGACAGTTACGCAGTGCGAACGCCGTCTCGGCCGTTGCGCCAACCTCGCAACGCATGCGCTCGATACAAGTTTGTATGGGTTCCGCCTCATTTGCGCGTACGAAACTTATCGACCCACACTGAAGTTCTGACACCGCAACCTCAAACCAAAAGAGGACGGACAACCATGAAGTTTCTTACAAAGCTCGCTCTCGCCGGCGCTAGCGCGCTCGCTCTCACTGCTGCCGCTGCATCAGCCGAAATCGTTTGCAATGGTGAAGGTGAATGCTGGCATGCAAAGGAGCACGCCGAATACAAACCCGAATTTGGCGTGCGCGTTCATGCCGATGATTGGAAGTGGAAGGAGAACGAGCACAACAAGTGGCGCGAGCATGAAGGTCGCGGCTATTGGCGTAACGGGATTTGGATCGACATCCACTAGAAGAGGCAGAATATCCGAGTTCAATAATTAGTTGATCTATTTTCCAAATGCCGAGCGTCAGCCTAAAGTTTCTGAACTTTTGACGCGCAGCGCCCTGGTCCGTGTTCCGTCCAGCCAGGGCGTTTATCTACGCGATCCGCAAGCGGCTTGAACTGCTCAGCCAAGCCTGATCGGCTCGGAAACCCGACGCTATCGACTTCAATTGAGGCGTTCACCGGCGCGGCTTCTTTGTCGATCGCTTGCCCGCCGGCTGGTCGATGGCATCGTTGGCGGCGCGCATAGCCTCCTCGTAGAAATCATCGAGGCGCGTGCTGTTGTCGCGCGCATACTTGTGAGAGGACCTTTTCGATAGAGAAACGCTTTCTCTGCCGTTCGCCGACTTTACGCGGCCGCCGCGCCTCGGTCGCCGCGTACATCTGCAAGGTAATCGCTGATATCGTCTTCGAAGCGTGATTCAATGCTTTCGGACAGGCTCTGAAACAGCACCCACCTTTTGCATCTAGGTGGATGATGCGATCGAGATGGCTGAGAAGATCGACATCTAGCCGCCTTACTCGGGCAGAGTACGGGGGGCTCCCCCTAACCAGGACCGCGTCAGAAGCGTTTGCGATCGTCCGACGGGTCAGGCAGACCACTCGAAAGCGGTCATAGTTGCGACTGGCTCGGGCGAGGACAGTTCAGCACAGCCAACAGTCGGCTTTTGGGATCGACCGCCGATCGGCCAGCAGCTGTTCGCATTCTGTCGCGATGGTCTGAAAGCCGCCGTCAGTCTATTGGCGCTCTGGGCCATAAGGGGAAATGAGTCCCTCTTTACGTCCTTACGACGGCATGGAAATCGGGAAGAAAGAAGGGGCCTCAAGCGGGAGCCTCGGCGAACGTGACGTCGTCAGGAGCGGGCGGATGACGAGCGTCACCTCCTTTACAGATTATGAATTCTGCCGCCTCAGGGCCGGAAACTACAGCGCAGCGGCTTCGGTGCCGATCTCTGAGTAGTTTCCGAAGATACCGGCTAAAGCGACCACCAGCTAGGTTGGCTACCGCACCGCTACATTGGTGCCATCAATCCAGTTGCGATGTTCTCAATAGGTAAGCGCCTTGACGATCGAGTTTGCGCAAAGAGTGCCGGTGCCGCGGCCGTGGGGCGTTGTCGGCGGAACGTTTCCGATCACGACCGGTGACAACGGTGCCGCCATTGGCGAGATCAGGTATGAACGCCCTGGCAAACCGGCATCAGACCCCTCATTACTGCTCAAAGTGCTGCTCACCAGCCAGCCGCTCTCCATCCAGGTCCACCCCGACGACGCCTACGCGCAGTCGATTGGACTGCCGAGCGGCAAGACCGAAGCATGGTATGTCGTGAGCGCGGCCCCGGGAGCCAAGGTTGCGCTCGGTCTCAACCGGCTAATGACACCGGAGTATTTTCGTGAATCGGTCGAAGATGGCTCGATCTCAACGATAGTCGCGTGGCGGGCGGTCTCGACGGGTGACGTCGTGTCTGTGCCTGCCGGCACCATTCACGCGATCGGCGCTGACCTCATTATTGCAGAGATCCAACAACGCAGCGATACCACGTACCGCATTTTCGATTATGGCCGTAGGCGCGAGCTGCATATCGAAAGCGCGATCGCGGTTGCCAATACAGGACCGGTAGTCCTCCAAGCGCAACCGATCCCACTCACGGATGAACGGACGCTCCTTGTCTCCAACTCTCACTTTGTCTTCGAGAAGATTCGCTTGGCGCCAGGCACAAAGTGGTGGCTCGAAGCCGCACGGGAGACTTGGCTTCTCGTCCTGAGCGGCGGGGCGAGCATCGGATCATTTGATGTTGCCACCGGTGACGCCATTTTTGCTCAATCGGACCGTGTCAACGTCCACGTGGGACCCGAGGGCTTTGTCGCTCTATTGGCCTACTCCGGCGGTCCGCTCCCCCACGTCCTGCAGCGCATCGCGCAGCCCGGCCCGACGGCTTTCGCCGAGATAATGCAGAAGCCGTCTTCATTCATCGCCGCAACGACCGGCCATAACGACGAACGCAAGGAAAGCATCTGATGAAGTCACTCCGACGCGTCGCTTTCATCGGCAATTATCTTCCGCGACGCTGCGGCATTGCAACCTTCACGCACGATCTACATAGCGCGGTAACGAACGCCCGACCGGACCTCGAAACCCCCGTGGTTGCCATGACCGATCCCGGGGGCACCTACGAATTTCCGCAAGCCGTCCGATTCCAAATTCGCGACGATATGATGGTCGACTATGTTGGCGCGGCAGAATTCCTGAATAGAGCAGAAATCGAAGTCGTCTCACTTCAACACGAGTACGGCATTTTCGGCGGCGATGCCGGTGGCAATATTACCGGACTCCTTTCCCGTCTCGAGATGCCGATCGTCACCACGCTTCACACCGTTCTCGCCCTACCGACGCCCGCTCAGCGCGACGTTCTGAATCGCGTCATCGACGCTTCCGCGAAAATCATCGTTATGGCGGAAAAAGGCGGTGAAATGCTTCGTGCCGTCCACGGCGTTCCATCCGGCAAGATAGATGTCATACCGCACGGGATACCCGATGCCCCATTCCTTGATACGCATCACTCCAAAACGAAACTGGGTTTTGCAGGCAAGACCGTTATCCTGACGTTCGGTCTTCTGTCGCCAAGCAAGGGCATTGAGACAATGCTTGATGCTATGCCGGGCATCATCAATTCCTGCCCTAGCGCCGTTTACGTGATTTTGGGCGCAACCCACCCCAATCTTGTCCGCGATCATGGTGAGGCTTATCGCCAGGGCCTTATGGCGCGCGCTCGCGAACTCGGCATCGAAGATCACGTCGTGTTCTTCAACCAGTTCGTCGAGCAAAGCACCCTGCTCGAATTCATTTCGATGTGCGACGTCTACGTGACCCCCTATCTCAATGAAGCTCAGATGACATCGGGCACGCTCGCTTACAGTTTCGGGCTTGGAAAAGCGGTCGTGTCGACGCCTTATTGGCACGCCGAGGAGCTGCTCGGTGATGGGCGGGGGGTTCTGGTTCCTTTCGGAGATGCCAACGCTATGGGTGCGGAGATTTCCGGGCTTCTGACTAATGACGTCCGCCGGTACGCGATGCGCAAGCGGGCTTATGCCGCAAGCCGATCGATGACGTGGGCTGAGACGGCCAAGCGCTACAATTCGAACTTCGATGCTGCGCGCGGCTACCCGCCTGCAACCGTGCTCACCCCAAATCGGATGACGACCGATCCCGCGCAGCACGCAATACCGGACGTCAAGATCGGCCATTTCTTATCGCTTTGCGATAGTACTGGAATGCTCCAGCACGCCGTCCATTCGGTGGCGGATCGCGCTCACGGCTATTGCGTCGACGACAACGCCCGCGCTTTGCTGCTCTCGAACGCGCTTGTGCGCGCCGGCGACGCGAAGCTACCCGTACTGCTTACGGCGCGCTTTGCGGCCTTCATCCAACACGCGTGGAACCCGGACAAATGTCGGTTCCGAAACTTCATGAGTTTCGACCGTCGGTGGCTGGAAGATATGGGCTCGGAGGATAGCCACGGGCGCACGCTTTGGGCGTTGGGTGAATGCGCTCGGAACGACATAGATCTACTTCGAAAAAAATGGGCGACCGTGCTCTTCAGAACTGCTCTTCCGGTTGTTGAAGGCTTCTCATCACCCCGAGCCTGGGCCTTCTCACTCCTAGGGCTCGACGCTTACTGCGCCGCGGTGGTCGGCGACATCTCCGCCGAACGCATGCGCCGGCAACTAGCTGATCGGCTGACTTCCATGCTGGCAGCGGCAACGAACGAGCCCGATGGATGGCCCTGGTTCGAAAGCGTACTCGCTTACGACAACGCGCGCCTTCCTCAGGCATTGATCCAAACCGGCTCAGCGACCCAGACGTCGTCCTACGTTGAAGCCGGCCTGCGGTCCCTCCGTTGGCTTATGGCTATTCAAAAATCCCCCTCGGGCTACTTCAGGCCAGTCGGATCCGATAGTTTCGGGCGGGTGCGCCAAATGCCTGAAGCGTTTGATCAGCAGCCCGTCGAAGCCGCCGCGTCTGTTTCTGCTTGCATTGCGGCGGCACGCGTCGATGGCAGCAGTGAATGGCCCATAGATGCGATGCGAGCGTTCAATTGGTTCCTAGGAGAGAACGACCTGCAGACATCCCTGATTGATCCCAATACGGGCGGATGCTCCGACGGTCTGCACCCAGATCGAGCCAACGAGAACAAGGGCGCGGAGTCCGCGCTGTCGTATCTTCTTGCGCTTGCCGAGATTAGGGAGTTCAACCGCATCGCTATGATGGACCGGCTGAGACCCACACCCAAATTGGTTTCCTCCCCCGTAAGTCGCCCAACGCCATCGCGAACGAGTCCAGGGGGCCATATTGTCACAATCACAATTCCTGAACCGCCAGATCTTGCATCTCCGTCCCGACCCGGCGCGAGTCGTCGTCCGACCGTTCAAGCCGGCGACTGAACCAAGGGATTTAAACCCTACCGATAAGACCCGGGCCAACCATATCGTCGATAGAGTGCTTCGACTGGAGGCCGAGGTTGCCGCGAGACAGCTGACAGAGGTTCTCGAAAACTTCGAAGGTCGCCACAAAAATCTACTTGAGATCTTCGAAGCGCGCGCCGCAGAGATGGAAGAGGCGTTGACCCCGCACGCCGTATTGAACAGGACGCAGCGTTGCCTGATCGGGGCCTATTTTCTCCATGAGTATTCCTTTGAAGCGTCAGCCCTATTCAATCCGAGCATCGTGCGGCACCCCGATCAGTCCGGTGCTCCGGAAGGCGGCTGTCGATTTATCCTGAGCCTCCGTGCCGTCGGCGAGGGGCATATTTCATCGCTGACCTTCCGATCAGGAAGTATTGGCGTTGACGGCAGCGTCACCGTGGATCCAACCGCGCGCCTCGCATGTGTTCCGAGAGTCGACCGTCGCACGTCAGGACCCAGCGGCGACAGTGTGGAAGTCATTTTTCGCGCAGAGGATGACCTCAGCGAGCGTGTTATATTTCCGATTACCGATGCTCAGTCGAATGGCATTGAGGATGCCCGCTTCGTCGAGTTCGACGATCAAGGACAAACCACGTTTTACGCGACCTACACGGCTTATAGTGGCAGGGCGATCCGCTCCGAATTGCTTGAAACGAAAAATTTCCAAAGGTTTCGCATGACGCCGCTTGCCGGTTCGGCGGCGCGCAACAAAGGCATGGCTTTATTCCCGCGAAAAATAGATGGCCGCTACGCGATGATTGCGAGGCAGGACAACGAGAACCTGTATCTCATCTATTCAGACGACCTTTACACGTGGGAGGGGGGTGATCCGATCCTTAAACCGGAGCATCCTTGGGAATTCGTGCAGATCGGCAGTTGCGGATCGCCGATCGAGCTTGATGACTGTTGGCTTCTTCTCACACACGGCGTGGGGCCCGTCCGGAAGTATTCGATCGGGGCAGTTCTCCTCGACAAGAAAGATCCTTCCAAAGTCCTCGCCCGTTCGCGTGAACCTCTTGTGCACCCGGAGCCGGCGGAGCGTGAAGGCTATGTGCCCAACGTCGTCTACACATGTGGCGCCATGCGTAGCGGTGATCAGATCGTGTTGCCTTATGCGATCTCGGATACTTTCTCCAATTTCGCGACGATAAAGATCGACGATCTAAGAAAGGCGATATTGGGGGAATAGGAGCCAAGTTGGGCCCACGAAATGTCCAAACTCAAAGGACCATGGAGGGATTCGCGTAGCTATGACGATATGGGCTGAAAGATACTTTCCCGGCGGTCTCTGGAGCACGGAGGTGGAAGCAGGATTTCTTCGGCTTTGGCAAAGTCTAGGCTCGCCGGCCGACATGATGCTTGTCAGCGTCGTGAATGACCGCCTCGTCCCGAGGCTAATTGCCAGTCTGCCTTCGAAGGACGCGCTGAATGCTCTCAATGGCTTTCAGTTAATGTCCAGAGATCAACTGCCAAAGAGGGCGTCCCTACTGGCCGGGGACCCACGGCAATTCGAAGCCGTGTTCGAGTATGACGTTATCGGACAGTAGAGCCCAAAGCAAAGCGCTAGAGCTAGCCCCCAAAAGCAGTTTTGCGGCTAAAACGCTAGTCGCCAGCAGGTCTGGCTTCGTCGTCCCCGATTGCACGATCTGCATCAGTTCGGAGAATCGTTGCTATCCCGCAAGCTGAGCAAGGCCGCACCCACACAGGAGCAGGAGTTAGCCGATCGGCCGCCGCCGCTTGTGCGGGATCCGACAAAACCCGCTACGCTGCGTGAGCGAAAGCCGATCACTTTCGCTAGCAGCCGACCGGCATTGTTAGGCGACGGACCGCGCCGTCCTCGCTGCCGCAAGCGCCAAGCGCGCTAATGCCGGCAGCGACTTCGCGCCCGTTCGCGTCATGATCTCCGCCCGATGGTTCTCGACGGTGCGCTGACTGATGCCGAGATCCGCTGCGATGTTCTTGCTGGGATGACCTGCGAGTACGAGATCCATAATCTGGCGTTGCCGCGGTGTAAGGCCCGCGATGTGGCTTGCTGCGGACTCCTGCCAAGCGACCAGTTTGTTTGAATTCCTTGATTGCTCGAGCGCGCGTTCGATGCTGTCCAACAGATCACCGCGGCCGATCGGCTTCTCAATGAAATCGGAAGCGCCCGCTTTCATGGCTTGAACCGCGATCTGCACGTCGCTATCGCCCGTCATCATGATTGCCGGGAGTTGTTGGCCCGCTTGATGAAGCCGCGATAGCAATTCCAGTCCGCTCATCCCGGGCAGGTAAGCGTCCACCAGGAGGCACGCTTCGCCACCTGCACGATAGGACTTGAGAAACGCTTCACAAGTTGCAAAATCCTCGACCACCCGTCCTTCGTCTTCGAGCACGCTGCGAATGGCATCTCGGACGTTTCCGTCATCATCGACTACAAAAATTACTGGCGCCAACGCGCTGCTAGCCGCTGTGTCAGCATTCCGTGCAAGCGCGAGTGTGTGGGGACGCGACGCCGGTAGGAGACGCTGAATGACGTTGGTCAATTCTTGCACATTCACAGGCTTATTCAATTGCACGCAGTTGGCGCGGGCGATATCGCGCATGGTCTCGGTCGAAATGTCCCCGGTGAGAATGATGACCGGTGTTTCGAGATCGAATTTTTTGCGCAGTGCGGCTGCCACCTGAAGCCCATTGAGGCCATTCGGGAGATTGAAGTCGGTAAGGATGAGGTCGGGCCGGATCGCCGCCTGCTCCAGCATTGCTTGCGCGGTGACGCCGTCTGGCGCCGATACCGCGCGATGGCCTTCGCCCTCTAATAGAAGTTCGAAGAGTTGGCGTAGTTCCGGATCGTCCTCGACGACGAGGATATCGCTGATGCTGTGGGCGGCGTCCGCAATTTCATGCGCAGTTTCCGGCCGCTGGGAGGACAGCGGCACTTGGCCTCCGATCCGTCGCATATCGATGTCGACAGTGAAGACCGATCCCTTGCCGGGCACGGAGCGCACACTAACCTGATGGCCAAGCAAGCGCCCCAACCGCTGCACGATGGAGAGACCGAGGCCCAGGCCGCGGCTGCGCTCGCGCGCGGCGTTGTCGAGCTGATGGAACTCGCCGAATATCGCTTGGTAGTCCTTCTCGGGAATTCCGATCCCTGTGTCCCAGACCTCAATCGTCAGCCGGTCTTTGTGCCGGCGGCAGCCAAGCAGCACCTTGCCGCTTCCGGTGTACTTCAAAGCGTTGCCTAGGAGATTGCGGACCATCTGCTCGAGGAGGCGCGGATCGCTGTCTATCGGCACTGCACACGAGACAACGCGAAATTCAATTTTTCCGGCCTTCGCATGATAGGTGAATTCATCCCTCAGTCGGTTCAGAAGATCGTTGATTGGAAATCTGACGACTTCGCCACGAACGACGCCAGCCTCGATCTGATTGATGTCGAGTAGCGCATTTAGCATGCCCGACATGGCAGCCAAGGTCTCTTCGATCCGTCCAACAAGTTTCTGCGCTTTCTCGCCTTCGACGATCTTGACCAATAGACCCTGGATCAGCGCGAGAGATTGGAGCGGCTGACGCAATTCGTGGCTTGCCACGGCCAGAAACCGTGACTTTGCAAGATTGGCCGATTCAGCTTGCTGCTTTGCTGCTTCCAGCGCTTTCGACGTTTCTTTGCGGTCGGTCACGTTTGCAAAAGTGATGACGACACCTTCGATACCATTGTCCTGGGTGCGGTACGGCAGAACCCGTCTGCCAAACCAATCGCCATTGTTGGCTTCGATTTCCCGCTCGACGGGCATGAGAGTTTGCAGGACCGCTTGTGCGTCCGCCAGAAGGAAGCGATCGGAAGCGAGCGAACTAAGGTCGGCGAGCGGCCGGCCAATGTCGCCAGGAATGACATTGAACAGGGACTTCGTCGCCGGGGTAAAAAAGCGGATGTTGAGTTGGGTATCGAGAAAAAGGGTCGCGACATCGGTGCTGTACAAAATATTCTGCAAATCATTGGATGTCGTACGTTGCCGCTCCAGCGTCTCCTGCAGCTGACTGTTAAGGGCGGTCAGTTCCTCGTTCAGTGACTGCAATTCCTCTTTGGACGTCAGCAGCTCTTCATTGGTCGACTGAAATTCTTCATTGACGGAAAGCGCCTCCTCGTTGATCGCCTTCTGCTCTTCGCCTGAAATCTCGAGGTTGTGAATCGCGCCTTCAAGTTCCGTTCGCGTCGCCTCGAGTTCCTCCTCAAGCTCCTTGACCCGCGATACGTCTTCGGGGGGTAATCGTCGGCTTTCTTTGCTTTTCTGCAGTGGCTGATCGATGAAGCAAATCAGCAGCAAGTCTTCGCCATCGCTCAATGTTGGCTGCACTGCAATGCTGAAAGGCTGCGCATCATCATTTCCGCCGATGCGGCCTCCGGGGACAACGATGCGTGCATTTTCTTGAATGGCTCGTTGAATGGCCGAGCGTAGCTTCGTGCGCATGCCTTCGCGGGCCATGGTGAGCAGATCGTGCATCGGGCGCCCCGATGCCACTTTCAGGTAGCGGTCAGTCGGCCCGAGATAATAGAGGCACTCGTACTTGCGATTGATCAGGACCGCGGCAGGGGTATATGTTTCCATGACCAACTGCTTACAAAGGGCGGCCAAGGCGGCTTCGTGCGAGGGTGCAGGATCCGGAGCCGATCGCGAGGGCACTCGTGCGGTGCCTCCAATAATCCCCGAAAATCCGAAATCTCCCTGACGGGTTCGACCGGCGTGCCGATAAAGCCGAGCCGCCTTCGAGACCACCGCGAAGCGGCCATCGGCTTTTCCGACTGTCTCGGAGCTACCCAGAAGAAGCAGCCCGCCCTCGCTCAGCGCGAAATGGAAAGCCGAGATAGCCTTTGCCTGGGCCTCTGTCTGCAAATAGATGAGCAGATTGCGGCAGGACACAAAATCAATGCGCGAGAACGGCGGATCGGCCAGCACATCCTGCACGGTGAAGACCACCGTCGCTCGTAGCGCCGGCAATACCCGGTAGCTGTGATCCTCTTTTGAAAAAAAGCGAGCGAGTCGTTCCGGCGATACGTCAGCCTGAATGGACTCGGGATAAAGGCCCTCGCGGGCGCTCGCAACCGCATCAGGATCGACGTCGGACGCAAAAACCTGGAGTTTGATATTTCGATGCGATGCCGCGATGCCTTCAAGGAAGAGCATGGCAAGGGAGTACGTTTCTTCTCCGGTGCTGCTGCCGGCGATCCAGACGCGCAGCGGCTGATCGACGGGATGGCCTCGGATCAATTCTGGTATCGTTGTGTCAGCTATTAACTTGAAGACCTCCGAGTCGCGAAAAAAGCTCGTTACATTGATCAGTAGGTCCTTGGCCAGGAGTTCGAGCTCGTTTGTATCGCCTAGCAGAGTTTCGAGATACTTCTTCATACCACTGGGCTCGATCGAGGACATCGCCATGCGCCGCTCGATCCGGCGCTGCAGCGTCCCTCTCTTGTACAGCGTGAAATCGTGATCAGTTTTCGCGCGCAGTAGATCGATGATTTCGGATAGACAGTCAGGTTCGGCGTCCCTCGACGCGGTGTCGCCCTCTGCCTGTGCAATCGAGATCTGTTCGGCGTGACTGAACAAGGCGCCAGCGATCTCCGCGACCGGCAGGATGAAATCGACCACCCCCGTTAGGATCGCGTTGCGTGGCATGCCATCATAGCCGGCTTCGTCCGGGTTCTGGGCAATCACCAACCCGCCGTTTTCTTTGACGGCCTTGAGCCCAAGGCTACCGTCAGCCCCTGTCCCGGAAAGAATAACGCAGACAGCAAGTGCACCAAAATCATTGGCCATTGAATGAAGAAGAAAGTCGAAGGGCAACCGCGCACCGTGCCGTGCCTGCGGTTGCGATACATGCAACACTCCCTCGCCGACAGAGAGATAAGTGCCGGGAGCAATAACATAGAGATGATCGCGCTCGATCGGCATTCCCTCTGTTGCTTGCCGGACCGTCATGGACGTGGACCCCGACAACAAGTCGACCATCATGCTTTCGTGTGTCGGATCGAGATGCTGAACGAGGATAAAGGCCATTCCGTCGGTGGCGGGAAGCGCGCCGACAAGCTTCCTGCAGGCATCGAGACCGCCGGCAGACGCGCCTATGCCGACAACAGGAAAATCGAAAAAGCCAGAGGGTGGACCGCGCGCCGCAACTGCACCGGTGCTCGTCGGCGCACCGGTTGCTTTGATTTGACGGGGTCGATCGATCGGCATGGCGCAAATGTCCTCGAGAGGCTTGCCCCCCGACAAGTCGCCTGACCGCATAGTATCACGGCCTGCTCTTCGCAGAATGTTAATCAGCGCGCGAAATACGCATTATCGCGTCACGCCATCGCTCGCGCCGTCATAGCACCGACGCCTAAGTAGTTTCCGCCCCTCATCGCGGCAGACTTTTTTCCGATAAGGTTGCTGCCTTCGAGGCTCGCGCGAAGTCCATGGTCACGCACAAGGACCAACAATGACAAGAATAATGCATCTTAAGACACAACATCGAGACCGCAGTTCGGCGCCTATGAAGCCGGTCACCATGCAGAACGTACTCGCGATCAGGACGCCTCCGGACGCTCCGATGACCACGACGCGCCAGGGAGAATCAGAACTACTCGATCGCATTCGGACTTGGATCAATGAAGGTGGTGGGGGAGGTGACGTACAATGAGACCGCTCCGGGTGCTTCTCGTCGAGGACGAAGTGATGATCGCGATGCTGTTTGCGGAGGTACTGGAGGATATGGGCCACAATGTCTGTGCTATGGAGAGTACCGAGGCCGATGCCGTCGCCGCGGCGGCGAAATTCAATCCAGACTTGATCATCGCCGATGCCAAGCTGCGGAACGGCAGCGGAGTTACGGCCATCGCGACAATACTTCTTAAGGGGCACGTGCCGCACATGTTCGTCAGCGGCGATGTTTCAGGCGTCCGCGCTGCAAGGCCCGATGCCATTGTGATTCAGAAGCCGTTTTTTGCCTCCGATTTGGCTCGGGCGGTGGAACTCGCGATGGACGCCCAAGCGGCGGCCTGAGCGGACTATCGAGAATACTATGATGGGTGCGAACCTGGCTAGCCAGCCCTCAGGCGGTGCTATTTGTTTCTATTGGGTCTGACGAGACGGCCCACGAGCGACACTTTGGACGAGAGTGCCGGCATCGACAATAATCACCACCAGCGGCCTCGCCCGTAAAAKCCGCCGCCGCCGAAAACAACCAGAAGGATAAGGATGATGAGTAGGGTATTGGTATCCACCGAAATCTCCTTGGCAGCACCAAGTCGCACAGCAGTGCCACTCCTAGTTGCTGCGCCGGGTAAGCATCGACAGATGAAAAATGTTCCGTAAACAAAGCGAAGGAAGCGAGCGTTGCTTACTCGGCCTAGACCGCTAGCCGACAATCGATCTCGATAGGTATTTTCCGATTCTATTTTGCTCTAGGAGCATCGCAACATTTCTGCATGAGGGATCCCTTAACTGCGCATCCTCCCAAACGCCGATGGTTCAGTAGGCATGACGTTACGTTCATCCCGGACTATCGGCGCATGGCGTCGGGCATGCATGGCTTCGACAGGCGCATGTGGCGCGATTCCTTCCGGGATGCCAACGTAGCTCGAGGCATTCGGCGTTCGCACCGAGAGCTCGGTACATTGTTATCGGCGTGATGCCCGGTGGGCTCGGGAGCGGTTGATCGGGCAACGGGACATCTTCTGGTTCTGATTCTGGATATGACGGCTCCTCATCGGGATTGAAGGATGGGTCGAGTGGATCGTTGGGATTTGGTGGTCGGCCAAAGTCGGCAAGCGTTCTCATTTTTCCACTCTGTCCAGTTTCCAATGGCAACGCGAGACCAAGCCAGGACCAATCGGTGCCGCGTGTCTTGGGTATCCAAAAAAGGGGGCTCGCTACTGGGGTTATGCATCGCCCCGCGATACGATCGACGGGACAGGGATCTCTGGAAGTCGCGCACATACGTGCACGTAACGTCCGCGCGGGCCAGCTTCGGAATCTACTTAGCGGCTGTCGGGCTAGTAAAATTGACCAACATCTTCACCAGATAATGCGCATCGACCCGGTTTCCATCGCGGGCAACTATTAGCGTGCGGCCCACGTACCCACCCATGAGCGGCCAATAGGGCCGCTGCAGATCCCGACGGTTAAATCCGGGTTTCGAACAACAAGAGGAAACAGATGAGGAAGTAGGTAGGCGCGCTCGGCGCTGCGTTGTCTTTCGCAGTGTTGGTCCCGGCTGTGGATGCCAGGTGCGGAGGTAGCTGCTCGAAATTCAAAGAGCCCTTCGCCGAAAAACCGATCCTGACGAGCCGGCGTTCGGATTACCAAGGGCTCGTGCGCAGCGCACGACCTTCGCGGGATCAATAACGCCTTGAGCGACAAGATCGCCATAGGCCCCAGACTGAGCGTTGAAGCCGAAGGCATACGAAGCATTATCGAGGATCTTGCCGACGATCACCGAGCCGTCCTCGCCAGCATTGGTGAAGATCTGACGCGCCGGAGCCTGCAGCGCTTTGCGCACGATCGATACACCGGTCTTCTGATCCTGGTTCGAAGAGTTGATGCCATCAAGTGCCTGAATAGCCCTGAGCAACGCTACACCTCCGCCCGACACGATGCCTTCCTCGACCGCTGCACGGGTCGCGTGAAGCGCGTCGTCGACGCGATCCTTGCGTTCCTTGACCTCAACCTCGCTACCGCCGCCGACCTTGATGACTGCGACGCCGCCGGCAAGCTAAACGCTCCTGCAGCTTCTCCTTGTCGTAGTCCGATGACGTATCTTCGATCTGCGCCCTGATTTGATTTACGCGTGTCTCGCTATCCGGCTTCTTGCCGGCACCATCGATGATCGTGGTGTCTTCCTTGTCGATCGTGATCTTCTTGGCTCGGCCAAGCATATCAAGCGTCACGTTCTCGAGCTTGATGCCGAGATCCTCTGAAACCACACTGCCGCCGGTGACGACCGCGATGTCCTCTAGCATGGCTTTGCGCCTGTCACCGAAACCAGGGGCCTTGACGGCAGCAACCTTGAGGCCGCCGCGCAGCTTGTTGACGACAAGGGTCGCAAGCGCCTCGCCTTCGACGTCCTCGGCTATAATCAGGAGCGGCTTGCTGGCCCGCACGACCGCTTCAAGCAGCGCCAGCAGCGCTTGCAAGCTGCCGAGCTTCTTCTCGTGGATGAGGATGTACGGGTCCTCAAGCTCGACCGTCATTTTTTCAGCGTTGGTAATAAAATAGGGCGAGAGATAGCCGCGATCGAACTGCATGCCTTCGACCACGTCGAGCTCGGTTTCGAGGCTCTTGCTCTCTTCGACCGTGATGACGCCTTCGTTGCCGACGCGTTTCATAGCCTCTGCGATCTTGGCGCCGATTTCTTTATCGCCATTCGAGGAGATCGTGCCGACCTGGGCAATCTCTTCGTTCGACGTGACCTTTTTGGCCTTTACCTTCAGCTCTTCTACGACAGCCGCAACCGCCTGGTCGATACCACGCCGCAGGTCCATCGGATTGGCGCCGGCCGCGACGGACTTTGCGCCTTCTCTGATGATCGCTTGAGCAAGCACAGTAGCGGTGGTTGTGCCGTCACCGGCGATGTCGGAGGTCTTCGACGCGACCTCCTTGAGCATCTGCGCGCCCATATTCTCGAACTTGTCCGTGAGCTCGATTTCCTTGGCGACCGTCACACCGTCCTTGGTGATGCGGGGCGCGCCAAAGGACTTCTCAAGCACGACATTACGGCCCAGCGTGTCAGCGGACGGCGACATCTGTAGTTCTACTTTGCCATCTGGAGCAGGCCACCGCAGGTCACGAGGGGTAACGATAACGGCGCAGGCGCTCAGGCGACCAGCGCCGCGTAATCGGGGATGGCTTCTTCTTCGATCTCGAAAGAGTAGGGCAGGCCAGCGCAGCACTTCTTGGCGGCGCACTCGGCATCACCATGCGAGCTGAAGCTATCGAGGATGTACGCCTTGTCCCCGCTCACGTCGCACCAGACCTGAATCCGATATCGCGTCATATCAAATGTCCCCCGTAAGAGCTGCGAAGCAGCAACCTCACCTTCGGACTCTTCGGATGAATTGATGATGAATGGCGTCGACGCGCGGAACCTGAGCAAATATCCGTGACAACCCTCTTCGGAGCAACGCCCCGGCACACCCGTTTCCGGCCTCTGTGAAGGACAATGGCTGTGGGGCAAGCACATGGGTCCGGTCAATGTTTCGAGGGCGGACATCCTAATGTTCGCGACAGCATAATCGCTGGATGTCTGCTAGTGGGATCGACCGTCGATCGACCTTCGGCCGTTCGCATTCTGTCGCGATGATCCTGATTGCGCTCAGGGCCAGAAGCAGAAGCTGACTGCGCCGACGATAGATGTCCGTTCAGCTCTCAAGAGCGGATATTAAGTGCTGAGAAATCGGACGCAGAGAGTGGATCGAGAAATAGAAGCGGCGTGACTTCGATCCAATGCTAGGCGAATTCCGGGGCTACGCGGATGCGTTAAGCAGAGGTGCCTCAGAAGGGTTGGAGACTTCCACTCCACTGGCGCCTTTGGGCTCCTTGATACGGAACAACGCGACGTAGAGAGCGGGCAGGAATAGAAGTGTCAACACGGTGTCGACGATGATGCCGCCCATCATGGCGAACGCCACAACGGGCTGTTCCAATTCATAGCGGAGGGGCGCGACCGCCGCGAGCGGGACAGGCTGCCCGTGCCTTGTCCTGCTGCACATCGACCTTGATCACACGGGCCGGCTCATTCCAGTCGTAGGTGACATCGCCCACGCGGGCATCGCCACGATCGTAGCAAGCTCCTGCAACGCCCCTCCATCGCAAGGGATCAAACCGGCAGGAAGCCGCGAGGTCGATAATCGTTCGGATCTCGATTATGCCCGATGCCGATTTTCCGCGCAGCGCTAGCCATTGCGTTTCTCGCGCTCATACGCCAGCAGCGTCGCGAGGATACGCGCCGTCTCACGGTCGAGCTTGCACTGGGACAAGATCACTTCAAGCGCGCGAGCCGTCGAGACATCAGCCATTGCGCTTCGCCGCCCGCGCCAATCGCTCCGCGAGAGCATCCAGGCCCGTCACTTCGAACTTATCGTTGTATAGGGAGTGATGACGCGCGAGCATGTCGAGCGCGCCGTTCTCGTCGAACATCTTGCGCACATCACCGAACGCGACTTCAGCAATCGCCTTCAAGACGCGTTCGGCGTTCAGGTCGAGTTTGTCCGCGCGCTTCTCGGATGCTTCTGCAACGGCAGCCTTCACACTAGCTTTCGCTAACAGTCTCGCGCCTTGCTCGTTCGCGGTCTTCTTCGAATAGCCAGCACGGATCGCAGCCTGAGTTGCATTCAGGTCGATCAAATATTCGCGGACGAACAGCGCTTGTTTTGCGGTCAGGTCTGACATGCCGCGATGTTTACGCGGCGATGGTTGGCGGCATGCACGCATCACAGCGCAGCACATCACACCAAAGCCCGGCAGTGCTCTTTATTCAGCCTCGAACCAGGACTTCAGCAGCCGGTAACCGCCTTGCCAAAAGAGCCGGTTACCTCATAACGTGCTGATTTTGCTTCGATATTTCGAATGCAAGCCAGGTAACCGGCTACTTTTTCTAAACTTTATTTCTACTATACACCCCCCCTATGTATTGATGTATATGCCTCCTCTCCTCTCACCCTATATTTAAACCTACTTTATGAGTTACCAGTTACCTTATTGAAAATAGCTCAATGAAAACAACGCAGAACCGAGGTAACCGGCTCTTATTTAGCCGGTTACCAGCCGGTTACCGGTTACCAGCGCAGCCAAGAAAAAGGCCCGCCGAAGCGAGCCCTCTGTCACCAATCTGAATTAAGCGTCTCGGGCGGCGGCGGGTCGTCGCCCGGTTCACGCGGCCACCATGCACCGGGCGGGGGGTTGTCGCGATGGTAGGCTTTCACCACTTTCTTGCCCCGCTTGGCGGGCCGCGCCTCTGGCTCGAACCCGAGCCCGGCCAGCGCCTTCTGTAGCGAACGCCGCTGAAGGTCCGTGATTTTGTACGTGCTGCCTTCGTCGAGGCCGACGAGCTTCCACGCATCGCGCACCGCGAGCTTCACCGGGCCGTCCGGTATCTCGCCGCCGATCAGATCACCCCATGCGCCGTAATCCGTCTTTCCAGTGTTCGCCGCGTTGTTCTGCTCATACAGCGCGTCATCGAGATAAAGCGCCTCGTCCGGCTCAGCCGCCACGGCCTCAGACCATAGCTGATCACGCACGGACACAAGCCCGTCGACATCAGCCGTGCCCGCGTCGACGACCCAGAAGCGCCTATTGCCGGTCAGGGATGTCAGGAAGCGTTTCTCGTTCGATGTCCCGAACAGGATGAACTCGCGCCGCACTTCCGTTTCCGTCCGCGCGTATGCCTTGCGCGCGCGATCCGACTGCGTTGTCACGAAGTGCTTCACAGTCTCGACCTCGCGACGGCCCGCGCCGATCATCTCGGCCATCTCGATCAGCCACTTGCCGGAAGATTGCTCGATGACGGTCTTCACGTCGGATCCAATTCGAAGCTGATCACCGAACCAACGTGGATCCGGACAGAGCGCACGGAGCAGCCGGGACTTGCCCAGGTTTTCCGGACCGGCCAGCACCAGGACGTGATCGAACTTGCGGCCCGGCTGGAACACGCGGCGCACAGCGGCGCAGAGCATTTTGCGAGCGAAGGCCCGCGTCAGCGGCGTTGCCTCGACGCCAAGATATGTTTCGAGCCATCCATCTAAACGCGCCACGCCATCCCACTCAGGAAGCCCGCGCAGATAGTCCTTCACCGGATGGAACGAGTTTTCACGCGCGACGCGCTCGATCACCGGGGGGACGGTGGAGAACTTCGGCGCTAGCTCTTCCGTCTCAAGCCATTCGACGATGTGCGAAATATCAACGTCGACAATCTCGCGCCGAGACCACGCGCCGCTTCCATTGTCCCAGGGCGGCCGGTTGGCGAGAACGATGCGACCGGCGAACTCGTCGTATCCGAGCACGCCGCTCATTTCTTCATGGTGCAGGAGGTACATCGCCCAGTTTTTTGCGACGCCGGGCTTGAGCTTGTCGTCCTTATTGTAGACGCACTTCATTTTCCAACTGTCATCCGCCGCGACCGTCTTGCCCGTGCGGATGTCCGTCACCGTTGCCTGTCGCGGCTTCTCCTGCTGCGCCGGCTTTAGTTGCTGAATGATCTCCTGCGAAGACTTCCCGGCAGGAGCAGGAGGCGACGGCCTTGCCGCAGGCTTTGAAGCGGCGGGCAGCTCCCCAAACTTAGGCTCGTTGGGCCATTTCATACTGCGGCGCTCGTCCCACTCGTCGACAGGCAGCACCGTCTCGCGCATGTAGGAAGTGATTTCTTCCGTGGTCCATCCGTCGTCTATCGCGTCGGCGCAATCCCAGCCCTTCGGCGGCTTCTTGCCCGACTGCCAGTCTTCGAACGTGTATTTTTGCATGATTGTGCCCGGCCAGGGTTGCGCCGAGGCGAACTCGGGCCGACAGCATTGCCGTCAATGGTTGTCGGAACGAGCCCGACCCTTGAAAGGTCGGGCTTTTCTCTGCCCGACATGACGGCGGAAGTTCAGGCCGCGTCACGTGCAGCTTTAGCCTTCTCGATTACGTCCAGGATTTCGGAGCGTGGCCACCGGGACATTCCGCCCAGCTTCAAAGGCCGTGGCACGGTGCCATCGGCAATACGCCGCCAGAATGTTGGCACGCTGATTTGGAGGATCGCCGCGCTCTCCTTCGCGCGGAGCAGCGGATCAACATGCGCCAGCGCTGTAATCCCGTCTCGGGAGGTTTCGTTTGGTCCAATCATTTCAAGTGCCTTTCATTCGGTATTGCCGAACGAAAGAACTAGGCACCAATGGTTGTCGCGTAGAATACCCTGTCCCAATATCTTTCAGATGATTACGCAACCGCAGCTTCAGCGTGCCGTACAAGCACTGAGAGCTGCCCGTCTTTTCCAGTGACGTGCATCGCCCAGCGCTCCATGAATTTGGCGCGATGTTCGATAAAGTCCGTGCGCCGATACGCTCGCTCGACCGCGGAACCGGACTTATGGGCCAGGATCGTTTCCGCGACCTCGTGCGGTGCATCGGTTGCTTCGGCCAGCCAATCGCGCAGCGATGAGCGGAAGCCGTGCGGCCGGGCTTCCAGCTTCCGGCGTTCCATAAATCGCGACAGCGTCATATCGGAAATCACAGCCTTGCCGGTGACATTCGGAAACAGAAAACCGCCTCGCGCCAACGGTCGCGCCTGATCGATCACGGCCAGCGCCTCAGCCGAGAGCGGCACGCGGAAATCAGACGCCGCACCCTCACGAGACTTCATCATTTCAGCCGGAATAGTCCACACACCGCCGTTGATCTGATCGGCATGCAAATGGCGCAGCGGGCGGCTGCGAACCCCCGTAAGGATCAGCAGCTTAAGCGCCAGATGGGTGATGGAGCCATCATTCAGAGACGCGTAGAAAGCCGGAACGTCTTGCCAAGGCATCGCCGGAATGTGGATTGCCTTGTGGTGGGTCGCGCCAATCAGCGCCTTTGCCTTGTCCACGACCTGAGTATCGACATCCAGGCCGAGAGCGGCGGCATGGCGAACGACGAGATTGAGGCGGTTGAGGGCCTTCCGCATCGTTTCGAATTTCGTGTCGCGCAATGGCTTAAGGGTGTCGCGAATGTCCACCTGATCGAGATCAGCAACCGGAATCACTCCCAGCTTTGGCAGCACATGCAGTTCGAGGGGCGTCATCCAGCGACCGGCCTTGCCTTGTCCTTTCAGATTGGCCTTGATCGCTTCGAAGCAATCAGCCGCCACATCCTTCAACAGATGACGGTTTTTCGCCGCCTCACGCTTCTGCCGCACGCGCTCTTTAATGGGATCGTCGCCAGCCCGAACGACCGCCCGCCACTGGTCGGCCACCTTGCGCGCTTCGGCCAGTCCGACATCGGCAATCGAGCCGAGGCCCATCTCACGGCGTCGCCCATGCACGACGACGCGCAGCACCCATTTGCCAGTGTCGCGGGCGCTCTTGACGAGCCAAAGCCCGCTGCCATCCGAATACTTGCCGGCAGGCAATTGCTTCACGGCAACCGCACTTAACTTGTCTTTGCCCTTTGCGATGATCCACCCCCCAGTCCACCCTCTGCATCTAGATGGAACGAGACGGATTGACAATCGTTGCTAAGGGCCCGCCGAGATTTCTCAATATTTTCAACATTGCACCGCGTTGCTAGAAGCTCGTTGATAATGCATGATGTGTCATGACATAGAGATCATGTGCCCTCCTGGGGCACCATCCAAATTTTATCATCAAAAATTCACGTACTTAGGGACGGTCCGGCCCTAAATATGGAGGGGCCGTGGCCTGGATTATGTTGCTCGCCGCAGGCGCTCTGGAAATCGTATGGGCGATTGCGATGAAGCAGTCGCTTGGATTGACGCGGCTTTGGCCAAGCCTGGTTATGGTTGCGGCGCTGGCGACCAGCCTGGTACTTCTCGCCCTGTCGATGAAGACCCTCCCTCTCGGAACGGCGTATGTAGTTTGGACCGGCATTGGAGCGGTCGGCACCTTTGCCGTCGGCATTCTCTTCCTGGGCGAACAGGCGACCGCAACCCGCTTCATAGCGGCTTCCCTCATTCTGGCAGGAGTCTTGCTGCTGAAAGCGTCGACCGACTAGGAGATTGATGGCGCGGTCCACGGGCGCGGCAAATCCCGTTGCAAACCGCGCATCTTCGGAGCCGAAAACATGGGCTCCGAAGATCCTGCCTGCTTCCTGCCGCCCTAGTGAACGATCTCGCCGTGGAGCGTCAAATCGAGACCCTCGCGCTCGACATCCTGGGCGACACGCAGGCCGATCGTCCAATCGATGAGCTTCAGGATGATGAACGTAACGATCACATCGTAGACCAAAACGATCGAGATACCGGCCGCCTGATTGATCACCTGATGCGGATTGCCTTCGATCCAGCCCGGTGTGCCGCCATATTCGGAAATCGCGAAAACGCCTGTCAGCAGCGCGCCGACGATGCCGCCGACCCCGTGCACGCCGAACGCATCGAGCGCATCGTCATAACCGAACATGTGCTTGAGGCCGGTCGTACCCCAGTAGCAGAAGACGCCCGCGGCAACGCCGATGACCAAGGCGCCGACCGGCCCAACGAAACCTGAGGCTGGCGTAATTGCGACGAGCCCCGCAACGGCCCCGGAGCAAATACCGACCACAGTCGGCTTTTGCCGCATCGTCCACTCGACGATCATCCAGGTGAGGGCGGCGATCGCCGTCGCAAGCTGTGTGACGAGCATCGCCATGCCGGCTTGAACGTTAGCCGTCACCGCCGAGCCGGCGTTGAATCCGAACCAGCCGACCCAGAGCAGTGATGCCCCGATGAAGGTCAGAACGATATTGTGCGCGGGACCGCTGTCCTTCCGGGCCCCGAGCACAAGGCAGGCAATCAGCCCGGCCGTGCCCGAGTTGATGTGGACGACCGTGCCGCCGGCAAAGTCGAGAACCTTGAACCACGCCTGATCGTTGCTCGCATTCAAAATCCCGCCCGGACCCCAGACCCAGTGCGCGACCGGTGCGTAGACGACGGTCGCCCACAAGGCGATGAACCAGAGCATCGCCGAAAACTTCATGCGCTCCGCGAAGGCGCCCGCAATCAGCGCAGGCGTGATGATCGCGAACGTCATCTGGAAGCAAATGTAAACGGTTTCGGGAATCGTTGGCGCAAGCGGGCTTGGATTGGTCGTGCCTGTCGCGATATCGCTCAATATGCCTTGCAGAAATGCTCGATCGAGCCCCCCGATGAATGGCGTGCCCGCACGGAACGCTAAGCTGTAGTTGAAAGCGGCCCACAGAACCGTCACCAGACACGTGATCGCGAACGACGTCATCACGGTGTCGCCGACGTTTTTCTTACGCACCATGCCGCCGTAAAACAGCCCGAGACCGGGGATGGTCATCATCAGGACGAGCGCAACCGAAGTCAGCATCCATGCGGTGTCGCCGCTATTCACCGTACACTTCTCTTGCGTCTTCGCATCGCAAGCCGGAGGCGACGGCGGGGCGGGAGGAGCCGCGGCGGGCGTCGAAGGGGTCGCGGCGGGAGCGGGCGCGGTGTCCTGCGCGACCGACAACGACGATGCGAAGCAACTGGCAAAGCTTGCCACGAACAACGCAAGGACAATGCTACGAAATATTCTAGCGATCGATGGAATTTTGCCCTTCGTGAATTCCGCGAAGGGAATGTGAGAATGCAGCATCGCCTAAATCTCCCTGATCGAATTCGAAAATGGGATTGAAATCGTCGACAAGTATTTCTTTCGTGGTCAATTCGTCCGCATGCGTATCAACGCGTACAAATTCACTCCCCGGAAGCCGGCGAGGAACGGCGAGTAGCGTCGAGAGAAAATGGAGTTGGAATTTTCGAGAAGATCTCACATCGAAAAACGATCGCATCCGCAACGTCGATCGAGATCGGCGCTTCGCGCAACTCAGGACGCTTGAACGGCCATAGAGCAGCTGTGATCGGTTTCATGGGCCCCCGGTTCAATGTCGTGGAGGCGGCCGAACCCCGCGTACAATGACTGAGGGTCCGATGAGAAAAGAAACAAAAATCGTGCCAGCCTGACTAAAATATAGTCAAGGCCTTGAAAGTATGCGCAATGAGCGTTCAGAGAGCTGACGAACGATTGGGATGTATACAGTGCATCTGCCCGAAACCTGTGCACCAAGCTATGAAACTGCAAAGATGTTGATCATTGCACTCACGAAGTTCCTTAGCGGCCCGGGTCTGGCTTGAGCTTGTCAGATCGTAAGATGCGATGCGCCGCAGCAACGAGCAGAGCCATAGCCCTAACCCCGCAACATTGATCGCGCGAACTTACGTAGAGCCGCGCCCCGCTGGATGGCTGACGAACAAGCAAGACACTGCAATCATTCGTTACCGGCAAAGGCYGGCCTGTAACCCGGCCCCGTCGGGAAAACCGGAACCGAATGGCACCCATTTCGTTCCCCCTTCGAAGCAATTTGGAGGAAACAAGATGTCATATGAAGATCCTCGCTCCGGTCGGGAGCGCAACCTCGGCCAAGACGATGTAGCCAATTCGACGGGATCATGGATCGCGGGCATTATCGTGGTCGCGGCTATCGCGCTAGGCGGTTGGTATTACTACAATCACACCCAGCGAGTTGCCGATCTAAATCATCCCACGACGAACGCGGCGACTGACACCACCAAGTCCTCGGCGCCTGCTGATACCAGTTCGTCGTCGACAGGCGCTTCGACAGGGACCAGCGGCAGTACCAGTGGCACGAGTCCGAACACCGACATGGGCGTGAAGACCCCCGCGCCGGCCGCCCCGAAACCGTAAAGCCGTAAAACACCAAAACGAGAAAGGACCCGCGCTCCGTAGAGACGGGTCCTTTTTCGTTGTCTGACTTGACCCCGGCCTCCGCGCCCGTTCCGTTCGCGGCGCGCCTCTCTAGGATGAGCAGGCAGCGAGCCCTGGCCGCGGAAGTCTCGTGTGCAAGTGCACCCCCCGCCCCCGCTCGATGGATAAAAAATCCGCGCCAGACCCAACTTGACTATTGCTTGTCTCTCTAAGAACGCCGTAATTGCTACGTATAAAGACTAATATTGCGACTTCGACCGCGCGATCGGCTGGTGGCGGCTCCTTCCGATTGCCTTACAAATCGATTTCTTCACCCCAAGAACAAGATGCTTCGGGATCACCTCGTGCGTCAGTCCAGGCAGAAAGATGAAGCTCTATCCGAACGAACGAACCCTGATCCTGATAGACGGGGCGAGTTTTCACGCGTCAGCGAGATCATTGGGATTTGACATCGACTACCGGCGCCTCCTGGACCTCTTCCAAAGCAAGGTTCAATTGTTGAGAGCGCACTACTACACAGCCATCCCTGAAGACCCCGAATTTTTCGCAATACGCCCCTTGGTCGACTGGCTCGATTACAACGGCTATTCAGTCATCACCAAGCCGATGAAGGAATTCACCGACGCATCGGGTCGAAAGAAGTTCAAGGCGAATATGGACGTCGAGTTGGCCGTCGACGCAATGCGAATGGCCAATCAGCTCGATCACATAATCATCTTTTCGGGCGACGGAGATCTTCGCAGCCTCGTCRCAGCCCTCCAGGAGTTGGGAAAGCGTGTCACCGTCGTTTCCACCCTTGAGACGGATCCACCCATGATCTCCGATGAACTGCGCCGGCAAGCCGATCATTTCATTGATTTGGCGGACCTGGAAAATGAGATCAATCGCACATATGCCGACGCGCGGAAGAAACCCGCCTGCAATAAACGCAACTCTGCAGAGGCGCGCGACCTGGCCAAAATCGACGAGAACGAGAATTAAACCTCGGTCGTCCGCTGTCCGCCGTTAAAATTTGACTGCGGCGGTCACACTCAAAATATCGCCTTGAAACCGATTGGTCGCATCGACTTCGTGCAGCCATTTTCCGACGATCTTGCCCGGAATGCCGAGAGAGGTCGTGTTCCAGAGAAGCGCCGGTCCGATGGCCGCGGATGAGCTCCGGATCTTCGGCGCCCCCGCACCGCTGTCATCGGTAAATTGCGAATAAACGTAGCCGTGCAACCCGATCGCAAAATCTTGCGACAGGTATCTGTTGAGCATGCCGTCCAGATGGAACTCATTGCCGGTCCGGTAATCCGTCGCGGTATTCTTGGTGTTGAACATGAGGCCGGGCACGAGCGAAATCTCATACCCCTGTTTTTGATCGAGCCAAGTCAACGCAAGAACGGAATCGAAGCTGTAGTAATTCCGGCTTGAGTTCAGAGCCGCGCTGCGGTCGTAGGCGCCCGCCGGCATGATCACCGCTTGATAGGCGCTCACAAAGAGGTTGCCGGACGACCAATAGAGAATGAGCGGCGAGACGCTCGTGTCGCCGCGATTTGAGACGCTCGCGTCGAGACTGAACGGCGGCGGCTTCGCTTCGAGGTTGGCATCGAGGTAGGTCGTGTACGAGCCGAACGCGACGGTCGCGCCGAAAAGCTTGTAATCCGTTACGTATTGAAACCCGCCGAGATAGAGCATGGCGCTGGCGGACACCGTGTTCGGAACCGCGGGGCCTTTCAGCTTCGCTTGGTAGCTATAGGCCGTTCCATAGACGTAGAGACCTGCCGGCGGCGCGACCGCCACCGCAAAGTCTCCGTAGTAGCCGGGAACATAGTTGGTCAGCCCGCCTTCGGCGGCATGCGCGGGCGCAACGTGGAGCGATGCGAACGCGACCATCGCAGCGGCTGCCGCTTTACGCCCCAATCCCACCCCTAAGCCACTATCGCCGGACAATCCCCCGCCTCGCTTCCAAATTCAACAGACGCTCAATAGTCGATCAAACCGAGGTAGAGAGCGCGAACCGCAGCATGCGTTTTGTTCGATGCGCCAAGCTTGCGCATGGCGTTTCGCAGATGACTTTTGATCGTCTCTTCGCTGAGACCGAGGATTTCCGCCGTTTCCCCGACAGTCTTCCCCCGGCCGGCCCACGCGAGCGCGTCGCGTTCGCGATCGCTCAGCGGCACGCTCGCCACCGACTCGGGCGCCAGCAGGCGATTGGGATCGTCTCTGTGTTTTTCGGCAATCAGATCGACCGCGCGCTGAACCCAGTAGACCAGCACCACATGAAGATCGATCTTCTTGCGCAGGAGCATGAAGCGGAAGCGGCTGATCGTGTCCTTCCAATAGAAGGAACATAGGCTCGAATTCATTCGGCCTAAGCGGTCCCGGTAATGAAAGGGAACCACGACACCGTTATTGAATCCGTGGTCCCGCGCGGCTTCCATAATTTTGTATGCGCCGGGCTTGGGCCCGCTCGGCACACTCGGCAGCGGCACCTCATCCCAAGAAAATGGCGTATTGGTCCGTCGCGCGAATTTCACGCAGTGATCGACATGGACAAACTTGTTCGACTTGTAGTCGCTCTCCCAGGCGGTGCCCGTCGTGCCCATGTAGAACGGCACATCCTGGTGCGGATTCCCGACATCCAGAAAGTTGAACGACGCAAACCCGTAGTCCTCTGCAATTTTCTGCAGCGTGTCTCTGAGTTCGTCGAGGTCGCTTGAAGCTTCGACCGCAGATATCGCTTCTTCAACCGTCATTTTACCGACTCTCCCCCATTCAGGGGATTTCCCAAGCAGGTCATCTCGCGAAAAACTTCCCTATCGGAAAACACCAGCACACCAAGTGCCGATGAGGTCGAAAACTTTGCGCACAGTAGTGGCCATGAGTACCCAAAGACCGAGACTGGTTGCGAAACTTTGCAATGTCCAGAGCAATTCGGCACTCGTGACCGAATTTCAGGAGTTCCGAAGGAAACTCTTTGTCGACACCTTGCAATGGGACTTACCTGTATTCGGAAATCTTGAAATCGATCAATTCGACGGCGCCACCGCGACCTATTGCGCCATCTATGCCGACGGCAAGCTGATCAGCGGATTCCGGGCCATTCGCTGTGACCACGAATATTTGGCCCTTTCGGTATTCCCGCAACTCGCCAGCGAGCGCCCATATCCAAGACAGCCGGATATGTGGGAAATCAGCCGCCTGGGCGTCAATCCGCCGGACCTGAATATCGCCGGCGTGACCTACGCGGTCATGCTTCACCTTGCTCGGCTGCGCGGGGCCAAAGCCCTGGTCGCTCTGGTCGACCTCTGTCACGAGCGGTTGCTCAGACAAATCGGCATCAAGACCCGCCGCTACGGGTCTCCCCAGTACATCGGTGACGACCGAAAAGGCCGGCGCCTCACCGCGGTCGCCGGCGAAATCCCAATCCAAGAGCAGGGCGGCGAAGCCTACGACGCGCTCATGGACCTCCTCCAAACAGTTGAGATTATCGATGAAACATTGGTTCTCAGACCTGAGATCGTTCAATCGGGATCCGCTCAAGTTCTTCCTGACCCAGGCGGAATCGGCGATCGATCCTCTGGTGAGGCTCCATCTTGGGCCAAAGCCAGTATGGCTGGTAACAGATCCTGATCTCGTCAGGCATCTGCTCAAGGCCGACGAGATCCTCGTCGACAAGGGGCGGTTCGTCAGCAAGCTTCGCCCCGTCGTCGGCCAGAGCACGCTGACGCTCAACGGCGAAGAAAATCGCAAGCGCCGCGCGGTCCTTCATTCGGTTTTCGCGAAAGGCGTCGCGCAGCGGTTCGTCCCTGAGATGTCGGCCGCCATCCGCGAGGCCGCCGTTTCCGCTTCCAGGCAACCGGACGTTTCCGCCCACGCGCTGACCGCTCCGTTGGCGCTACGCATGATCTGCATTGCCATGTTCGGCAAGGACGTGCTTTCGCGCGGAGACGAGCGAGCGATCGTCGAGGCGGTTCGCCTTGTCGAAGCCGATCTCGCGGACGATCTGTTCCGCGTCTTGCCGCTTCCGCCTTGGAAGGCCGCCGCCCGCCGGCGCAAGCGGGAATTGGCAAGGAGAATGATCGATGCCGTTGTCGCGAGGGTCCGCGCCCGCGCAGCATCTTCGACCGCCGTCGGCGCGTTGATCGCGCTTGGGCTATCCGACGTCGAAATCCGCGACGAGATCGTAACGATGCTGCTCGCCGGACATCACACGACAGGCTCGGCGGCGGCGTGGATCATGTATTATCTGGGCACGGTGCCCGGCCTCGCCGAAGAGCTGGCCGCCGAAGCCGAAGCCTCCTCAGACGACGCGGGCGAGTTGCGGCCTGAAATTCTGCCGCGCGCCTCAAAAAGTCTGGCGTTCGTGCGGGAAGTTTTGCGGCTTTACCCGTCGGCTCACTGGTTCTCGCGCGACGTCAGAACCGACATCACCGTCCGCAACATCCCCCTGAAGTCAGGCGACTCGCTGATCTTCTGCCCCTGGCAATTGCACCGCGACGAGCATTACTGGATCGATCCCGGCAAATTCGACCTGACGCGAAACTTCACGGGAAAAGCCTACCTCCCGTTCGGAGCCGGTCCTCGTGTTTGCATCGGAATGGGATTGGCGAACCTCGAATTGCAGCTGCTAGCTTTGGAAATGGCAGCGGCATTTTCGATCACGATCAAAAGCGCCGTGCCCGCGCCGTTGCCGACACCGTCCGTCACACTCATTCCGCCGGATATCCAATTGTCGCTCAAGGTTCGCGAACCACGCGAGCGAAGCATCGTTCTCCCGCGTGAGCCGATGCCGGTTCGTGCAGCATCCTGAAAATAAGAAAAGTTAAACCACACCATGGAACGCCCGTTCTTCTTCGAACACGACCAGCCCGACGAATTGGTTGTGAACTTGTGCCGGATCGTGGACGCGATCCGCGAGGCGATGGACACCTCCCAACGCCGCCAACAAAGCAATGTCACGGCAGAACTCGCCATGCGGCTTCGGCAATTCGCCGATCTTATCGACCGCCTGCCGCCAGCCGACTAGTCGACCGGCTCGGCGAGCACGCCGAAAATGTCCGCCAGCCGGACTTTCAGAGCTTTTGCAATTTCATGTAGCTCGGCTGTCTTGAAACGAACCTCGCCGAGTTCGCGACTTGCATAATCACCGACGTCCATTCCGGAAACGCGGGCCATGTATTCGGCCGAAATGCCCGACGCATGTCGAAAAAGACGGATGCGTTGGCCGATGAGGGAATCGACCCTGCGATACCCTCCTCCAAAACGAGGCATTCGTGTGTAGCCCCCTGCTTATGAATTGCTCCGCCCGATCAAGAGACCTTACCCGGGACGGTTGAACCGCTCCCCGAATAATACCTTGAAGGCATCGGACCGCAATAGAACGCGCCCAATCATCTCGGGCCCGCGTGAAGCTCACGACGCCAACGGCCGGATGAAGAAATTCTCGCAAATTTGCGAAGCAACTTGTGCTCAATTCTGCCCGAGGCGAATGCGGGAAGAACCCGCGCGATGTGATGTATAGACGCCGCAACTCCCCCGAAATCGGCAGTATCCGTCTCATTTGCTATCCCCTGTGCTCGTGAGAGCGTGGCACGCTCGGCGCGCCATCACAATCACTGGGAGTGAATTCGATGCGCAAGATTTCCGGCCAGATTTCGGGCCAAATTTCCGGGTTGATGCTAGCGCTTCTCGCCGCCGCAACCTTCCCTTCGACAGCCGACGCCAGGGAATGCTTCAAAAAGGCTTCGCTGGGATCATCCCCCCTCGGCGAAACCAACGCAAAATTCCTGGCCGATGAATCACTTCTTCAGCAGACGGACATGGGAGTGTTTATGGTCTGGCTGAGCGGCGCCGGAACACCAGGCTATAGCTTCGGCCCGCGCAAGTACCACTGCACTCAAGACGGCATGATGTCGACCTGTCACGCACAAGCGACCATCTGCAAGATGTAAGGCAGACAATCGTTCGACGACGGGGCGGCGGCGGGACTGCCCCTTTTTATCGCTCTCACATACGCACCGAAACAGCGCTGATCGCGCCTTCAATCCCGATCTGAAATCCTGATTTCGTTTCGCGTTCGCGATTGCCGGCCGAGCGACGCGGTCGCGTTCATCGCTTCGTCCTTACGCGCAGCCCCCTGTTCCACTCCCGAACGAGGACGTGATGTTCGCTGCGACACGTCCAAAGCACCGAGCAACTCGTTGAAACGGGAGGCATCGGCCTCCGCCTGCGTACGGTGCAGAAATTCCGAAATCGGCGACTCCTCCGCGCAAATCGAGATGCAAAATACGAGAATTCCGACGACGAGCAGACCGGCCATGATTGCGGCGGCATCGCTCAGCGAGAAGGGATCAGTCGTTGCGGCTCGGATCATCATGGGGCTCGGTCCTCCGGATGCGAAGGTCACCTTGTCTCCGAGTTCGCTCCGAAGCTGTTCCCCGCGTTACAGCCGCTCGCAGGCTGCTCTGTTGGCCGAATTCCCCCTCGGTCTTTGAAAACAGCAGATTTTCCGCGCGATGAGATGCGCATTTGGCGACAGTGAGAAGATGTGACAGTAAGGACGGCACCCGACGACTTGGCCCACCCTTCCTCACGTTTCCCCGGCGAATCCGAAAGAAGACCTATGCCGTCAACCTCCATTGCGCCCCTCAGGCTCAGGATGAACGCGATATGGCTTATGGGCCTTTTGCTCCTGGCCGCACCCGGCGATGCGGCAGCAGCTCAGTGCGGCAGCGGCCCGGCAGGATTTGCAAACTGGCTGCAGCGGTTCCGGCTGCAGGCATCTGCACAGGGCATCGGATCCGGAACCATCCTATCGACTCTTTCCGACGTCACCTATGACCCGGCAGTCGTTCGCCTCGACCGCTCGCAGCGATCATTCAAGCTGAGCTTTCAGCAATTCTACGCACGGCGCGTCGACAAGGCGTTGATCAATCGCGGACGCGCAATGATGCAGCGTCACCGCGCGCTGCTCGATCGCATCGAACAGCGCTTCGGCGTACCGGGCGCGGTGATCGTCGCGATCTGGGGCCTCGAAACGCATTACGGCGCCGACGCCACCGCCCGCTATTCGATCATCCGTTCGCTTGCAACCTTGGCCTACGATTGCCGCCGCAGCGAATTCTTCACCGGTCAATTGCTCGATGCGCTGCGGATCGTCGAACAAGGCGACCTGACGCCCGTACAATTGCGCGGCGGCTGGGCGGGCGAAATCGGCCAGACGCAATTTCTTCCGACGCCGTACGTTCGCTTCGCCGTCGACTTCGACGGTGACGGCCACAAGGATCTGATCCACAGCGTGCCGGACATCCTCGCTTCGACGGCGAGCTTCCTCGCCGGCCACGGTTGGGAGCGCGGCGGCAGTTGGGAGCCTGGCTCGCACAACTACGGCGTCATCGCCCAATGGAACAAGGCCGACGTCTACGACCGGACGATTGCAGCGATGGCTGATCAGCTGAGCGGCGGCTAAGGGCTGCCGCAACAATCGACGGTCAAGACCAGCGCCGGAAAATCACCGACGCGTTAACCCCGCCGAAGCCGAACCCGTTCGAGAGAACGTATTCGACGTCGCTTTTCCGCGCCTCCGGACCGATGAGATCCAGGCCCTCGGCTTCCGGATCCGGGTCGGTGAGATTGAGTGTCGGCGGCAGCACGCCGTTCCGCAATGCGAGAATGGAAAATACCGCTGCGAGCCCACCGGCAGCGCCGAGCAAATGCCCCGTGGCCGACTTGGTCGATGAGATCGCGGGCCCCCTGTTGCGCTTTGAAGCTACTCCATTGCCGAACATCGTACGCATCGCTGCAAGCTCACCCGCATCGCCGACCGGCGTCGAGGTCGCGTGCGCATTGAGATAACCAATGGCGTCAGGCGAGAGCCCTGCCATCGCGAGTGCATCACGCATGGCCCTCAACGCCCCGTTCCCATCGGGCGGGCCTGAAGTGAGGTGAAAAGCATCCGCGCTCGTGCCGTATCCAACGACTTCCGCGAGCGGAACAGCACCGCGACCCAAGGCATGCTCCTCGCTTTCGATCACGAGCATGCCGGCGCCCTCGCCCATCACGAAGCCGTCTCGAGCCTTATCGAACGGTCGCGACGCTTTTTCCGGCGCGTCGTTAAAGCCGGTCGAAAGCGCACGCGCGGCTGCAAATGCCCCAAGCGCAACTCTGTTGATGCACGCCTCTGCGCCACCGCAGACCACGACATCGGCCTCCCCGCTGCGGATCAATCGCATGCCGTCGCCGATGGCTTGCACGCTCGCCGCGCACGCCGTTACCGGCGCGCCGATCGGCCCCTTGAGACCGAACAGGATCGAGACATTCCCGGCGGCAAGGTTGACGAGAAACGACGGAACCGTGAACGGCGAAAGCTTTTTGGCGCCGCGATTGTCGACCGTCCGCACCGCGTCCGTAATCGTGAGAAATCCGCCGATGCCCGACGCGATGACCGTTCCCGTCCGTTCGCGCGACCGCTCGTCTTGCGGAGCCCATCCGGCTTGCGCCAGGGCTTGCCGCGACGCGTCGATCGCAAAATGAATGAAGCGATCCATCTTCTTGCGGTCTTTGGCGGGAACCGCCGCCGCGAGATCGAACCCTTCCGGATCTTCAGAAATATCGGGAACAATTCCACCGACCTTGCAATCGACATCCGGGACGATCGCTTCATCGAGGCGCCGTATTCCCGATCGACCGGCGATGAGACGTTTCCATGCCGCGTCCACGTTCGCACCAAGCGGCGACACGAGCCCCATACCGGTCACCACGATCCGTGAACCTGTTTTACGATCTGCCACAGTGGCTCCCTTTCAGATGTTGATCACGACAGCCCCGCACGACGCAGAAGTACGTAAGGCCATCGGATTGAGCCAGATAAATTATATCGATAATTTAAAATCACAACCTGCACCGGCAAGTGGTGCCGTCCGCGATGAAATTTCACAGAAATTGGAAACCGTTGAGGCGGCTCTCGGAATTCTTCCCGCCCATATTGTATTCGCAATCCTGCTGTGACTCACTCGCCACCACGAGCTCGCGACGAACTGATTTTGCCAACCGATTTTGGTTGAAGCTGGCACGGGCGCACTAGGCGGCCTCAACGGCGGGGCTTAAAAAGTCCCACGCGCCGTCTCCACACGGAGTTTTGCTCGATTGCGGGTTATGCCAGCCCATGTCAGAAAGGCAAAAGCGTTTCGGGCCGTATTTCGAGCTTCAAGTCGCCGGTCGGTTTGTGTCTGTAGCGTTTGTGATGTGAAGAGTATCGCCTGTGAGCGTCGTTCGAAAAATAGCCGCGAGTTTCTCCAGCACGGCCGGAGGCTTCTTTCTCCTGTCGATGACAGTGGCACTGGGCCTCGTACTCTACGTTGTCACCACACCCGACAGCGTCTCGGCACCCGTCCATATCGACGCTATCGCAGTGCCTCCGCTCGTAAGAGCCGTTCCCGTCTCATCGCCATCTCCGTCCGCTAATGTCGTCAAGATCGCATCGACGGCCTTGACCAAACCCGTCGCAGCACCCGTTCTTCCATCGGATCGCGGCGCGCGCGTGCGCCAGTTGCAGAAGGCTCTGGCGCGGGCTCAATGCTACAACGGTCCGATCAGCGGCATCTGGAGCGACGCATCCAAAGACGCGATGCGCGGTTTCGCTGAAACGGTCAACGCGCTGCTCCCGGTCGATAGTCCAGACGATACGCTCGTCGCCTTGGTCGAATCCAATGAGACCGCTGTATGCGCTCGCGGCCGCGCGATATCGACGGGCACGTTGACGACTGAGCTTCGCTCAACATCGCTTCCGCGAGCGCATGAAGAATCCTCGCCTCCAGCGGCACCGCCGCCTGCCGCAGTCGTACAGCGATCATCGGCAGACGAACGAACCATGCTCGATCATCCTTGGGCGCCGGCCGAAATGCTCACGCCTCCGAAGGAAATCGTAGCTGCGATTCCCGCACAGGAAGAACCACGCGTTCCGGCTGTTGCAGTAACGGCCGTTCACGCCGCCTCGGCCAATGACGCTGCAGCACCGGCTCCTTCCACAATTCATTTCCGGGACAATGAAGTCCTGCCACCTCCGCAGGCGAACGACCCGTCATCGGCCGCATTGGCGCCTGATGCCGAAGCCCCCGTCGCCCAACCGCCAAAGCCGAAGAAAACAAAGACCGCGAAACGCAAGCCCAGCGAATATGACGACATGCAAAAGTCAATCAGCAAAGGCTTCGATACGCTCCAACGGTCTCTCTCGTCGATGTTCTAAAGGCCAAGTTGCGGGAGAAATTTTATGCGTTGGATCGCACCCGCAATGATGGCCATAGCCGTCGCGTCGCTCTCGGCGCCGGCCAATGCAGCCGACTACGCCGCGCTCGAATGTGACAAGGCGAAATCGCCAGCCGAACGAACGATCTGCAGAAATTACGATCTCGGTCAAAGCGAAGCTCGGATGGCGACGTTGTTTACCATCACGACATCGCTCGTTGTCATGGGACAGCGCGGCAATATCCAGGACGACCAGCGCAAATGGCTGCAGTCCCGCGACGCTTGCGGCAAAAATCTCGGCTGTCTGCGGGAAAGTTACGCTCGGCGCATCCAGGAACTCGAAAATGTCATGGCAGGCATCGCGTCACGCGGGCCATATTGAGCACTGGCGACTCCTGGCCCATATGTCCACTGGAACGCACCCCAGCATTTAGCGTTCAGCGATGAAACCCGGCCTGAAAACCCGGACGCTTCGTGCCCGCATGCACCTTGCGCAAATTGGAGATCTCGTATGACGAAGTCCAATACCGCACGGATTTGCCTTTTAACGATTGCATTCGCCGCCGCCGCCGCAACCACATCCGCAAGCGCCATCGAATGCAACGAAGATTATCAGATTGTTCAGGGCCACCCGATATCGACGCCCTTCTGCCGCGATAACAACCTCGCGGCCGTGGCACGGAAGTACGGATATAAGGTCTCCGACAGCACCATCCGCAACAACCCTTCCCGTAAAGCAGAAATCTGCAGGTACATCGGCAACGACATTCGCGTGCAGACAGCGTGCGAGGAAGTTCTGCCGGGTGCCCGCGATACTCGCTAGTTTGATTGTGACAGTGCCGCGATTTTCGCGGCACTTCCCTTTCGATCAAACTCGCTAGCCCCCCCGCAGAAAGGTAGAGAGCCATGTCCACAACCACCGCAATAAAAAATCATTCCGGCACGTTCGCCATCGGCGGCGACATGACGGTCAACCGGCTCGGCTTCGGTGCAATGCGCATCACCGGCAAAGGCATTTGGGGCGAACCGGACGACAAGCAAGAATCACTCCGCACGCTTCGCAGGCTCCCCGAACTCGACATCAATTTCATCGACACGGCCGATAGCTACGGGCCAGAAGTCAGCGAGCTGCTGATCCGCGAAGCGCTCCATCCCTACAAAGGTCTGATCATTGCGACAAAGGCGGGCCTCGCACGAACCGGTCCCGACGTATGGGTTCCGCTAGGCCGCCCCGAATACCTTCTTCAAGAAGTGAAGATGAGCATTCGCAGACTGGGGGTTGAGCGCCTCGACCTTTGGCAATTGCATCGCATCGATCCGAAAGTTCCGCAGAACGAGCAGTTCGACGCCATCAAGTCGATGCAAGCGGAAGGTCTCATCCGGCACGTTGGACTAAGCCAGGTCAGCGTCAAGGAAATCGAAGCGGCGCAGAAGTTCTTCAAGGTCGCGAGCGTCCAGAACCTTTACAATCTCGCAGATCGCAGCAGCGAGGACGTGTTGGACTTTTGCGAGAAGCACAACATGGGCTTCATTCCGTGGTTCCCGCTTGCATCCGGCGACCTTGCAAAGCCCGGCTCGCGTCTCGATGCAATCGCGAAGAAGCACAACGCCGTTCCGAGCCAAATCGCGCTCGCATGGCTGCTGAAGCGCAGCCCGGTCATGCTACCCATCCCCGGAACGTCGAAGGTCAAACATCTCGAAGAGAACGTCGCCGGAGCGAACATCAAGCTGAGCGACGCCGAATTCGCTGAGCTCAGTGAACTGTCGAAGAAGAAATAGCAAACGCTGGCGGCAACGGTGGCGAGCTCGCAAAGGAGTTCGCCAACTTTTTCATCATCGCGACGACTTCCGGATGCTCGTTGCGGTCCCAGTCCTGCAGCATGTGCGCGAGGTCGGCTTCCCGTTGGCGAAGAAGACGCTCGTAAATCGATCGGCCTTTGTCTGTTAGTTCAATAACGCTTCCCGCCACGCGGGCCATACCGGCGGCTTCGAGCCGGCCGAACGGACGCGGCGGCCGCGTTTCCTTGGGACCGAGCATCTTGCGAAGGTCATCCTTCTCCGCTTGACCGCCCCGTTCGCCCAAGCGCGCCAGAAGCCACAACTCATCCGGCTGGAGTTCGACGCCGAGACGAGAAGCCGCCGTCTGATAGACGCGCCACCGATTTTCCCGCGCCGTAATGCGCTCGACGATCCGCTCGAGTTCATCGAGTGAGGTCGCGTCGCGCGGCATGAGCAACGGATCGGACGAGGGCTCCTTCGTGATGCTGCTTCGGAGCGGCACTTCCTCGATAGCGAAGGACAGCAGAAACGCGGCGAGCGCCAACAGCGTCGCGGTACGGAACACGGGATGCAACGCCGCGATGAAGAAATTGTCATAGGCGGACTTCATCTCTCCCGTAAGCGCTGCAACGGCATCGGGATTGGTCAACGCCGTCGAGAGTTCGGGCGCCGATGCCATGATCTCCCGCTGCAGCACGAAGGCAAAGATCGCCCCGAACATTGCAACGCCGACGCAGCCGCCGATCGATCGAAAGAGCGTTACCCCCGAAGTCGCGACACCGAGCTGTTCGAAATCCACGGCATTCTGCACCGCCATGACCAGGATCTGCATGACCATGCCAAGGCCGAGCCCGAGAACGAGCATGTAGACGGACGCCGTGAATGGCGTGGTTTCGATCGTTATGCGCGACAAAAGCATCAGCGCAATCGTCATGATGCCGGTGCCCACGATCGGAAATATCTTGTAGCGCCCGATCCGCGCGATGATCTGGCCGCTCACGATAGAGCTGGTAAAAACGCCGAGCATCATGGGCGTGAGATGCCAGCCCGCACTCGTCGGATCGAGGCCTTTGACGATCTGGAAATATAGCGGCAGGAGCGTGATCGATCCGAACAGCGCTAGCCCGACGATGAGACCGATGGAGGCCGCGATAATGAATGTCCGGTTTTTGAAAAGCGACAGCGGCAGCAAAGGATCGATGGCTTTCGTCTCGACATAAATGAACGAGGCAAGCGACACGACGCCAAGCAGCGAGAACGCGAATAAGCTGACGGGCGCTTCCTTGACGAGAACCGCCCCGAAGCTCGTGACGAGCACGAGCATCGACAACGCCGTCCCAAGCAGGACGGCGCCCGCGTAGTCGATATAGATGTCGGACTTCTGGAGGTGCGGGCGGAACGTTCTATTGATGACGAAGAGAGCAAGGATGCCGAACGGCAAGTTGATCAGAAATATCCAGCGCCACGAAAAGTTCTCGACGGTGTAACCGCCGATCAGCGGTCCAAGCACCGTCGATAATCCGAATATCCCGCCGACGAACCCTTGGTATTTTCCCCTTTCGCGCGGCGGCACGATGTCGCCGACCACCGCGACCGAAGTGACGATCAAGCCGCCGCCGCCGAGACCCTGCACGATGCGGAAGGCGATGAGCTCCGGCAGATTTTGCGCGATGCCACAAAGCGCGGACCCGACGAGAAAAATGATCACCGCCGCTTGCAACACCAAGCGGCGTCCGAAAAGGTCGCCAAGCTTCCCGTAAACCGGAACGACGACGGTCGTGGCCAGCAGATAAGCCGTCACGATCCAGGTGAGGTGGGAAAGGCCGCCGATCTCGCGCACAATGGTCGGAAGCGCTGTCGCGACGATCGTCTGGTCGAGCGAGGCAAGCAGCAGCACGAGCGAGAGCGCGAAAAAAATCGCCATGCGGTCGCGCGTGCTGGTTTCAGGCAGAGGCAGGGCTTCGGAACGGGTGTGCTGCATGATGCGGAAACGCCGAACCCGTGATTATGTGGCGTATGTATTTTTTGGACAGGGCACGATTTAAACCGGACATGTCAACAGGCATTGGGCGGGGCGACGCCTCTATTGCTCTGCGGCGTACCAATCGGTGGAACCCAACGAGAGCAATGCGGTATTGTCTCTTGGTGGCCGGGACTCGGGTGCGGGGAAAGCGCGAATTGCTGAACCCTGCTCATGGGGCATTTATCCGCAGGGTAGCGCCGCACGAGCAACACAACCCATCATAAGCTTGGCGCGAAATCGGGTTCGGTTGGCCCATCTTCACGAATATGCTAGCCGAGCTTTGGTGAAAACTGAGGACGTTCATGCGGTCACGCGCAGCCTGCATAGTTGCAACATTGTTGATTTGGCTGACGGCCGGCCCGTCGGCTTCGGCGAACCCGACGCTGCTGTTCGAGCCCGCAACCGGCAAGATCCTCTACGCCGAGGACGTCGACGACATCTGGCACCCCGCCTCGCTGACGAAGCTGATGACCGCCTACGTCGCCTTCGAAGCGATCAAAGAGGGCAAAATCCGTCTCGACGATAAGATCTCGTGCTCGCTGGTCGCGACGCTGCAGCCACCCAGCAAGGTCGGATTGAATGTCGGCGCTACGCTGTCGGTCGAGCAAGCCCTGCAAGCGGTGATCATCAAATCGGCCAATGACGTAACGGTCATGCTTGCCGAGGCGGTTTCCGGAAGCGAAAGCGCCTTCATCGACCGAATGAACGCGACGGCGCGGCGCCTTGGCATGACGCATACGAATTTTGTCAATACGAACGGCCTGCCGGACCCGGGCCAGCTCACGAGCGCGCGCGACGTCGCAAAAATCGCCCGTGCCGTGGTCAGCGAATACCCGCAATATGCAAGTTACTGGGCGATGCCCGACATGCGCATCGGCAAGCGGCGCCTCGGCAGCCACAACGCCCTCCTCAGAACGTTCGCAGGGGCCGACGGCCTGAAGACCGGCTTCACATGCGATTCCGGATATAACGTCGTTGCCAGCGCCACCCGCGATGGCCGGCGCCTCATGGCGGTCGTTCTCGGTGAATCGTCCGGCAATGAACGGGCGATCCGCGCCGCGAGCCTGTTGGAGTACGGGTTCCAAAATTACGACTGGAAGCAGCTTTTCAACACGACCACCATCGATACGTTGCCGATGGACCCGAGCGCCAAAGGCATTACCACGGTACGCGATACGGTGGCGGCATGGGGCTGCGGCGGCCACAAGCGGCACACGGCCAGCGGTAAACACAAGTCAAAAAACAAAGTCGCAACGTCCAAAGACAAAAGCGCGAAAAAGAGGAGCGAAGCCGCTGGCGACGCGCGCTCGGCATTGAAGGGGCCCGACACAGAGGGAGCGTCTTCAAATTCAACGGCCGGCGCAGCCCAGCCGCAAGCCGCCCAAGCTTCTCCTGAATAAGCCTGCCACCAACGCCAGCTGCTAGACGATCAGGTCCAGCGGCCCTTTTTGAAAGATGCAGCCTGGCGGTTGAGCCGTGTCGGGCGGCGACGCCTGGTCGGAACCAGCCCCATCCTGGCCGTTATCGTTGTCGCCGGGCGCCGGTGGCTTCACCCCGAGAGATCCGTCGTCGGACGGTGTACCGGGATTTGCGTCCGGCGTGTCCTCTTTCGGCTCCCCGTTCTGGGCAAGTTCCATTCCGGCACAACTCAGGATCGGGGACGCGTCATAGTTGGCTGCACGATCGGCTGCGTGTCCGGCCGCGACGACCGGAAAATAGACCGTCGCGAAGAACGCCGAAGCCCTCAAAATCCAAGTCATTTCGCAATCGTCCTAGCTTTTCGCAGCTCAGAGGTGAGGCGCCGCGCGGCGCTACATTACCTCTGATTAACCACACGTCGGAAGAAGCGTGCTGCGACTGAGCACAATATGGCGTCAAACTTGCTTTTCCGAAATCCGTCAACCTGGATTTAAGCCTTGAGTAGGACCTTACGATGGCCTTGCCGTTGCGCGCGACGCAGAACACCGACCTGGACTTTACGCCACCGCCACAAGATCTCGGCGCCATGGCCGAAGTCCTAGAAGGCAAACACGGATCATTCGCTGCGGGGATCGCCGACTTCTTCGCCCTCTATCATGGCCAGCGAGGGGACGCGGGACGGGCTTGGGCATGGACGGGGATCGCTGAACTCGTTCGTAGCCGCGAACGGGATCGCCTCGAAGGCATCTGAACGACGGGAATTCACTGCAAGTGAAGAGCGCGACAGCCGAGAAGCTCTGCCCGGCCGGGGGCGTCGCGCATGAGGAAACCGCGCCAACGCGCGTCGAGCAGCCCCGCACGCCTTTCGCAATCGCGCGAGACATCGTCGCCGGGCTCCCGAAACTGACCGTCAACCTCATCGCTTCTAAGGACGAGCGCGAGCGCACCCAGCGCGACGCGATCCTCGCCTTTGCTGTCCGCCTTCTGAGCGCTGGACTTCTCTACCTCACGCAAATCGTGCTCGCCCGCTGGATGGGCGGCGCGCAATACGGAATTTACGTCGCGGTCTGGACCTGCGTCCTGATCCTCGGGGCGATGTCGCACCTCGGATTGAATTACGCCTCGATCCGCCTTGCGCCCTCGTACCGCGAAACCGGCGACTTTGCGCATCTCCGCGGCCTGATCTGGGGCGTACGTATGCTGGCGCTCGGAGGCGGCACCATCGTCATGCTGCTCGGCGTTCTTGGAGTCTGGCTCTTTAGCGACCGCATCGAGCCGAACTTCGTCTTGCCCCTCTATCTCGCACTCGTCTGCATCCCGCTTTACGCTTTGACGGACGTGCAGGACGGCATCGGACGCGGCAACGGCTGGATGAGCACAGCGCTGGTGCCGCCATACGTGCTGAGGCCGCTGCTTCTGCTCGCGAGCATGTTCGTCGCCAATCATGCCGGACTGCCGATGAATGCCGCCACCGCGGCCGGCGGCGCAATCGTCGCGACGTGGCTCGCCGGATTGCTTCAAGCGCTTTCGATAAACAAGCGCGTGCGCGCGACAATCCCAGCTGCGGAGCGCGAGACGGATTTCCGGTCGTGGCTGGCGATCTCCGCCCCGCTCCTGGTCATCCTGACGGCCGAGCTGCTTCTCCAGAATACCGACATCCTCGTCGTCTCACGCTTCATGGCGCCGGCCGACGTCGGCATCTATTTCGCGGCCGGAAAGACGATGGCCCTCATCATGTTCGTCCACTATGCAGTCGGAAGCGCGGTCGCTCACAAGTTCGCGGCATTCCACGCACGCGGAGACCGCGACGGCCTGCGAACGTTCGTTAGAGACTCGGTCAACTGGACGTTCTGGCCATCGCTCGCCGGTGCGGTGATCATCCTCGCATTGGGAATGCCGCTTCTTTCGCTCTTCGGTCCGAACTTCGATGCCGGCTACCCGGTGATGTTCGTTCTCGTCGTCGGCTTCCTGTTCCGGTCGGCGATGGGTCCGGCAGAATTTCTTCTGAACATGCTGGGTGAGCAGAAGCTCTGCGCGACCGTGCTCTTCTCGGCGGCGCTGCTCAACATCGCACTCAATTTAGCGTTTGTTCCGGCTTACGGCATGATTGGCGCAGCGGCCGCAACTGCATTTTCGTTGATGACGGCGGCATCGCTGAACGCGCTCGTCGTATGGCGCCGACTCGGTATCAAGATGCCGATCTGGAACAACCTGCCGAAGTTCTGATCCCACTCGGATTCCCCTTCCCTTCGACGTTGAGGGGTCAGGGTCTGATCCCGCTCGGATTCCCCTCCCCTTCGACGGGGAGGGGTTAGGGGTGGGGTGGAGTGAGGTGAGAACAAAAATGGCTCCGGTTGAGCGGAGCCACTTGCAAAATGCGTCCTTCGCGACCTGCGCAATTCCCTTACATCGGCGAGCCGATAACCAGCGTCCAGAAGGATTTGAATTCGGTTTTCGGATCTTGAACCAGCGCGATACCCATGTGCTGCGCATCGGGCGTCAAGAGGTTCTTGTTGTGGCCGGGGCTCTCTTCCCAACCCTTCAACACTTCGTTGAAATTGATTTGGCCCGTGCCGACGTTCTCGGCCGTGAGGCGTGCATGATAGCCCGCGCGCTTCACGCGGTCCCACGGGTTTGAGCCGTCCGAACCGTAATGAGAGATGCGGTCCCACTTCGCAAGATCGCGGGAATGAGACTTCGCAGCTTCGGTCAGCTCCGGATTGAGCTTCAGCGGCTTCAGGCCATTCTTCTTGCGATAGGCATTGATGAGATCGCGCGCCATCTCTGCGTTGAGAGCGGTGCGGGAATAGTCGCGATCGGAAAGCACGCCCGGAGCCGCTTTCTCGAACGTGCCGTTGGGCGCCTTGTCGAGTGAGGCGACCTTCACCTCACGCGGCGCTGAAGGTTCGCCGCCGAGACCGACACTTTTGACCGTCGGAGCAAACGACGCGGACTGCGACGGCGACGACGCGATCGACGCGGTGGTGTCGGGACCGGTAAAGCCCGACGAGAGGGATGTGGAGCCGAGGCTGCAACCCGCTAATGCGGTGGCAAGCCCGGCGGTGAGCGCAACGCGATACATTTTGGCTACTCCCGGCACGAAACGTGCGGCTGTGGTCAGCATTGCCGGAAATCCGTTAACTGCCCGTTAACGCTAACGAGTTGCGAATCGCGCGTGACCTCGCGCCACTGCGAACTTTCAGAGCCACACATACGCTGGACCCCTCACGAACTCGAACCCCTGCCCAGGGCCGATAATCGCCTCAATAAGGTGTCGCGATTTTGACGACGGCGCGGCGAAAGCCTGACGCGGCGGCTGCCAGCGAGCATTTCGCAGACATAGAACCGTTGTGGGTCAAATGCGGGCGGCCCTTGGAAGTGAAGGATCAATCATCGAAGTTGTCGCGACAGCGCATCTGATTCGCGCGGGGAGACTTTTCGATGAGTGCAGCCATCGAACAATCAGCCATGGAAAAATCCGAGCGGACAGCCGCGGCCGGATCTTCGAACCATCTCGGTGTTCGCGACCTTTTGCTGCTTCGCATCGCCGTGGGCGGAGCGACGCGCGCCGATCTTCAACGCGACGTCGCGCCGTTGCTGGCCCCGCGGATCTCCGGCACGGAGTTTCGCCAGGCCGCCGAGCTGGCGCTGAGCACGCTCGCCGGGTCACAGCTGACCACCGAAGCGAAAGGCCGCCTGACGGCAAGCGCCAAGGGCCTGAAGGCCGCCGAGGTCATACTGTCCCCAGCGCGCGCCTTTCCTGAAACCTGGGCCGACGTCAAAACCGCGCTCGTCCTCGCCGCACTCGGAGCGAGCGACACACCGTCCGTCAGAAAAGCGATCCAGCGGGCTGAAGGCCTCGCCGCGCTCGTGTTGCAGCATCACTTCGGAAAATCGACGGCGCGGGTCCACTCGCCCGCCGATCTCAGGGCCGAACTCGCAATCGTCGCCCTCGAACGCGCCTTCGGCAATAAGATAAAGACCGGCCTCGGCAAGGGTGCGGGCCTGCCGGCCAAACCGGGCAGGCTCCTCGCCGGTCAGCTATTCAAGCAGCCGCGCGAAATCGCGAGCGACGGCAAGCTGATCATCCAGTTGGCATGCGAAATCGCCGGTTGCCGCGAGCCGTCGTTGGCCGCGCTCGAACTTGCGCTGCTGCGGGCGCTCATGGTGCCCAAGGACGAGGGGGCCCGTAACGAGCCCAGCCATCCGCGCGCCGAGCCGCCGCGGCGTGCGACGCGTGCGCCCACCCCGAAGCCTGCAAACGACCGAACGCCCCTTGCAGAGGCCCAGCCAACGCCTTATCGAGTTGCGTCTCCTCCCGACATGCCCGAATTCTGCCGCGCTGTTGTCGATGCGGCACGACCGGTGGCCGAGGGCTGGCCAGGCAACCGGAAGGCGTTTATCTCTTTGGTATGGAAGGCGATTCGCAACACCCGTCCGGACTGGGGCCTATCCGAGATTGCATTCAAGGGAATGCTCGCGGAAGCCCATCGTTCAGGCCAGATCGAACTCGCGACCGCTGATCTCAAAGACGGTCGCGACCTCAAATCGCTCGAGGACTCGAAGATCCTCTATAAGAACACTGTCTGGCACTTTGTGCGCGTTCAAGATTGAAGGCATTCCGGTACGCAATGGGTGTTGAAGGCGCTTCCCTCAAGCCGACGTTTGCTCCTTCGCTCGCGCCTGACAAGCTGAGCGAAGCGTTCGAGCATTCCATTACCTGGGAAGATGATCTCTGGCGCGCCGACCCGGTCGACGTGCCGGAAATCCATGCCAAGGCACGCCGGAAATTCAACGATCTCCTCACGACCGTCACATCCGGACGCGGCTATCACGTGCAGGATCGCATCTTGCTGTTCCACGGCCAGTCGGGCGCCGGAAAAACCCATCTGTTGCGGGCTTTGCGCACCGATAGCCATCGCAGTGGCCAGAGCTATTTCGGCTACGCGCAGATGACGCCGGACGTGCAGAACTACGCCGACTTCTATCTGCGCCGTCTCGTACACTCGCTCGAAAAGCCCTACGACCCGGATCGCTTCGGCGAGTCCGCGCTGTCGCGTCTGACGAACCGGATGGTGCTCGATTCCGAGGTCATCTCGTCGGAAGATCTCGAAAAGCTTCGCGACGCGACGCTCGACGACAAGCAGCTCGCGCGTCTCATTCTCCGGCTCGCCGATCAGATCGTCGCCTGCGACAAGTTCCAGACGCGCGAACTCGATATCAACATCGTGCGCGCACTCCTTTACCTGCAGCGCCGCGATCCGCGCATCGATCAGCGTGTCAGGCAGTATCTCAACGGCCGCCAGCTGACGACGATCGCGCACGAAGCCGTCAGCGCGCTTGATCCCAACGACGGCGAAGATCGCGCTTTCGAAATCATCGCCGCACTCGGCGCTCTCATCTGGACCGTCGATCGCGCCGCGCTGGTCTTCTGCATCGATCAGGTCGAAGACCTGCGCTTCTTCGACAATGCCGAGGACCGCTTCCAGCGCGCCGTCCGCGATCTCRTCCAGATCGCCAACCGGCTGACCAACGCCATCATCATCATCTCGTGCCTCGAAGACTTCTACGGTCAGGTGCGCAGCCTCGTCGCGCAATCGTATATCGACCGCATCGAGAAATCGGGCCCCGTTCTCTTGCGCGAAAGCCGCACGCCGGAAGAAGCGCGCCTCATCATCTCGAAGCGGCTGGCCCATCATTCGGAAATCAACGGCGGCGGCCTGAGCTTCCCCGACGCCTCGCAATTTTTCGGACCCCAGTTCTTCGAAGAATTTGGCGGCCTCTCGACGCGCCGCCTCTTGGAGCATGCTCAATCGCGCCTGCGCGAGGCGACGTCGACCGAAGGCGATGAGCGCGATCCTGAGCCCGAGAGACCGTCATTCATCTCGACGCTCGCTCAGGCGCTTGGCCAGGCGGTCGGCTTCGGCAATCCCGACGATGACGCGCCGTCTTCGCTTTCGGCCGTGCAGTTTCGCGAGATGTGGGAACGCTTCGCCAACGAAAGCGAAGCCGAGATGCCGGCCGACGATCAGGAACTGGTCGACGTCCTGTCTGCCGCCCTTCTGCTCGCGCGCGATGAATGGAACCGTTCGATCGAAGTGACCGTAAAGCGGCTCGAACTCGGCGACGACCTCCCGGCGTTCGATCTGACCGTTCGCCATCGCACAGGCTTCGCCAACGACGTTCGCGTGTTCCTCTGCAATCGCCCAACCCAGGGCGGCGGACTGAAACGCCAGCTCGACAAGGTGTTGACCGCGATGCAGGGCAAGCCCTGCTTCATGCTCCGCGCCAGCGACTTCCCGCCGAACAAGAAGAACCAGACCGCGCAGGCATTCCGCAAGTTCCGCGACGGCGGCGGCCGCCAGCTCCTCGTGCCGATCCCCGAGTGGGAACGCATGATGACCGTTCGCGAGTTTACGGCCCATCACCGCGGCGACGCGGGCATGACGCAATGGCTCGAAGGCACGAAGCCGCTGTCGAGCCTCATCTCGGTCATTCACCTCTTGCGCCTCGATCTGCTCGGGCGTCCGGTTCCGCGTCTCGTCGCCAAGAGCATGGACGATCCGCAGTCGACGCTCGACGGTTTCGACGCCGTCTCCGCCGACCAGCCGCACGGCGCCGAAACGGCAGAAGGCGACAACGGCGTCCCGGCAAATGACGACGACCTGCCGATGTCGGTCATTCTCGACGAGAACGGCAGCTACGGCGCCAGCATTCTAGCCGGCGGCGAAAAGGGCAATCGCGGTCGCCCCGTCACGATGAACAAGAGCGTGCTGAAGCGCCACGCGGCGTTCCTCGGCGGCTCGGGCTCCGGTAAAACGACCCTCGCATTGTCGTTGATCGAGCAGCTTCTGCTGCGCGGCGTTCCCGCCGTCCTGATCGATCGCAAGGGCGATCTCGCGAGCTATGCGAACCCCGACGTCTGGCGTTCGAACGAGAACGAGTCGGCCGAACGGCGCGCCGAACGCGAAAAACTCGCCGACGCCATCGACGTCGCCGTCTATACGCCGGGCCGCGCCTCGGGCCGTCCGATCTCAATCACGCTGCTGCCGAACGGCATCAACGAACTGCCGGACCACGAACAGCAGCTGCTAGCCAACCTGTCGGCCGCCGCGCTCGGCGATATGCTTCACCTGAAGAACTCGGCAACGCATCAGAAGCAGTCGGGCGTTCTCGCCGTCGCGTTGCGCATCCTGGGCTCGCTCTCGACGAACGAAGTGACGCTCGCCGACCTGATCCATCTTCTCGAGGACGAGCACCCCGAGCTTACCGACCAGACGCAGCGCATGGACCCGTCGGGTAAGCTTCGCCGCGATCTCGTCGCCCAGTTGGACTCGCTCCGCCTGCGCAACGCCGCTCTCTTCGAAGGTGGCGGCGAAAGCCTCCGCATGGACAGCCTGCTCGGCCTCGGCAAGTATCAACGCCCGAACCGGACGCGCCTTTCCGTCATCTACACGGGCTTCCTCGGCGACAACGAGAACATCCTGTTCTGGGTCTCGCAGTTCCTGTCGGAGGCGCTCCGCTTCTGTCAGCGCAACCCGAACGACGAACTGCAGGCCGTCGTCATGTTCGACGAAGCCGACCTTTATATTCCCGCGAACTCGAAACCCGCGACCGCCGAGCCGCTGCAGAGCTTGCTGAAACGCGCCCGTTCGGCGGGCCTCGGCATGATGCTTGCGACCCAGTCGCCGGGCGACCTCGATTACAAGTCGCGCGATCAGATCACGAGCTGGTTCATCGGCCGCGTCCGCGAAGATACGGCACTGCGAAAGCTCAGAGCCGCCTTCCAGTCCGAGTCCGGCCTCGACCCGACGGTCGCGCTTCCGGGCCAAACGGTCGGCGAGTTCCATCTCGTGCAGGAAGGTCTCGTAAGGCCGATGAAGGCACAGCGTTCACTGATCGCTGCCGAGCAGGTCCCCTTCGACCGGATCGAGCAATTGGCTGCCGAAACGAGAGGCACTGACGAGAGGCAGCTTCGCCTTTTCGATCTCCGGTAATGTTCAATTCGCGTTTCAAACCACGACATAATCCGTGATGATGCGGTGCCAGCAGTTGCGGCACCGGACGCAGCTCATGAATTATTCTGAACGCCTAAGTATTTGAAAAACATAAGACTATTATAATTTTTCGCGGCTGGCCGAATGTCGTTCTTTCTACTGTTGCCATGAAACGTTTTGTGTGATCCGGTTTCTACGATCCGGCGGTCAAACGCCTTGCAACCCCTGTCAAGTTTTTTTGCAAAGCTGTATTCTTCAAGCAGCCAGGCTTGAGGGGTTTTGACTGGCTGCGCTGATTGGGGGCGGCTCCATTCAGCGGAATAAGGTGTCGAGACCGAGGGGGCAAACCGGTCGAAGCATCATCTTTTAGGGCCGCGAGTAACAGTGGAGTGAACTCACGAGTTCAGTGCGGGGTAAAGTGTTATGGTGGCGAAACCTTTCGTCATGGTGGTCGTTGCAGCGCTCATTGGTCCTGCAGTCGGCGTAGGCCTTTTTATACTGATGAACAATTTCTAGGCTTCCGGACTTCCTGCTTTTCGCTGAGAGATCCAGGCTGCTTTCGCGTTGGCGGCATCGCCGCCCGCGCGCGCCGTATATTTGCCGTAACTCGGAGCGGAAGCCGACAAGCCTTCGCTGACTTGATGCCTCAAAGCTCGACTAGCGTCTAACGCTCAGCCGCCGCCCTCCGGCGATGGCATTAGCGCGGCTTTGCGACAGCGATGTTACGTTTACTGCGGCATCTGACCGCTTTCGCGGAGTTTTGTCTCTGGGTGCCGCGCGCGATTTTGCGCTGGCTGATGATGACGGTCGCGTTCAATCCGAAGCTCGGTCCGCTCCGGCACGTCTTCACGGCAGCATTCCTCTACGTTCTCTTTGCAATCCTCCTCGTCTACGTCGCTGCACCGATACGCGGCTACATCGGCGAGCTTTCGATGCACGACAGGCTCGGCTACGACGCGGAGCGGTGGCTGGCGACTGCGATCTACGATCCCAAGGGCAGCTTCGTCGGCACGTTCGATCCGCGCCTCGATAGCCTACGCGATGTGAACTACACCGACAGCGCCATCGCGCTTGGCGACTACGTGGCGAACCCCGACCACAAATCGATCCCCGTGCGCGAGGTCCCCGAACAATACTGGCGCTGCCTCTCCTATCAGGAAGATCGCTACCTTGGCGGACCGCTCAATCCGTTCGGCATCGATCTCATTGGCGTTCTGAAAATCCCGCTGACGACGATCACCCGCTCGATCGCGGCGCACCGCCCAAGCCTCGGAGTCGGCGGCTCGACGCTGCCGATGCAGTTCGCGCGCGTGATTTACAAAACCCCGCCAAGCCCCGGCGAGGGCGGCATCACAAAGCTCCGGCGCAAGCTCGGCGAATGGTGGCTCGCGCCCGTGATCTATCGCGAGTTGACCCGCGGTGGCGACGACACGCTTCTGAAGCAGTGGGCGGCGAACCACATCTGGCTTGCCCAGCGCACCGGCGGCCAACCGCTGCACGGCGTCGAAGTGACGAGCCAGGTCGTATTCGGCAAAGAAGCCAAGGATCTTACGACGGCCGAGCAGTTCGTGCTTGCTTCCGCCGTCAACAAACCGATCATCCTGCTCGAAGGCAACGACCGGCTGAATGCCGTCCGCCTCGACCGCTGGCGGTACATTACGGAAGTTCGCGCCCGCACCTGCGCCGAGAAGCTCATCACCGACGAAGCCGAACAGAAAAAGGTGGTCTTCGAGCTGATGGAACTCGCCGGCGGTCCGCCCGATCCGAAGGTGAAGCCGAAGCTCGAAGCGGCTCTCGAACGGTTCGCGCCGGACCAAGTGAAACGCGCCGAAGCCAATCCGACGATCCGCGCCAACCTGCTTCTTCCGGCTGCGCGTTTCGGCATCCGCGAGGAAATGAAACAGAGCTACGGTTTCGGCTGGCGCGATTACGTTCGCGGCGTCACGACGACGTTCGACATCGGCGAAAACCTCGCCTTCCGCGAAAAGATCGACGGCGCCCTCACAGCGCTCGACACGAAATGGATGTCGCGCATCGACCCCGCCTATACGCTCGACCCCAAGAAGGTGACGGTCGACAAGACGCTGCCGAACGTCATCGTGGTCGCGGCCGATGCCGACGGCAACATCGTGCGCTATTACGAGGCCGGAGAAACGGCCGCTTACTTTGGCTCGCTGCCCGCGCGCCGCGCCGACAATGGCCTTTACGATTCGGCGCTCGAAAGCCGTCAGGTGGCGTCGACAGGCAAGATGATTTTGGCGGTGGCGCTCGCCAATCAGGGACGCGACACGGCGGAGAGTCTCTACGCCGATCCGCAAGCACCGGCACAGGGTCTCGACACGTGCGCCAAGGGCGGAAGCACCGGCAACCGCAAAGCCGTCGTCGCTTTCGCGTGTTCGCTCAACGCGCCGCTGATCACACGCGGCGCTCAACTCGGACAAGTACCGATCAAGCGGCTGATCGACGGCTTCGGTTTCACCATGCCGCCCGCTGCCGAGCTAGGCGGAACCCCGCCATCGACCGCCGTTGTTCTCGGGCAAATCGCCGGAGCGCCCCAGCGCGTGCATTTCATGTCGAGCGTGATCTTGGCATCGCTGATCGGACGCGGCACGAAACCAGTCCGGCCACCGACGTTGATTGCAGCTTATGACTACACGCAGAAAGGCGAAGGCGGCGCCGGCATCACCGCCGAGGCTCGCCCCGCCGTCATTCCGAAGTCGCTCATCCGGCCGGGCGCGGTCTGGCTGATCCGGTCTCTGCTCGAAGCGCCGCTCTGTTATCAAACCGGCGGCCAATCATACGGCACGCTGAAAAGCCTGAGCCAATGGTGCGCGCGCCGCCGCGGCGACCTGCGGCTGCATTTCGCCAAGACGGGAACATCCGTCTCACTTGATCCGAACGCCACCGTCGATGCCTGGGCCTCCGGCGGACTGCAGTTCGCAAACGGCGCTGCCTATTCCTATGTCGTCCTCGTCGGCACCGGCACGGCCTCGAAACCGTGGGCGCGCGATCTGCATTCTGCTCAAATTGCAGCACCCCTGCTCGATGTCCTCCTCCGCGACCTTGCCGATCACGCCAAAGCGAACCCGCGCCGGAATTTACTGCCGCCACGCCGTCCCGCGTCGGCGCCGGTTGCAAGTCTTCGCGCTGCTCCGGGAATAGCGGCGTCCGAAGGAACGATTGCGCGCAATCGATCGCCCTCGGACGAACAGCTCCGCACTCTGACGGCGAACTAACGTTTCGCATCATCCTCGGCTCATTCCGGCAATGCCACTTGAGAAAAGGCTCTGGTCCACCCACCCCACCGTCATCCCGGCGCAGGCCGGGCTCCATCCAGCCAAGCCCCAACGCAATGACTTGAGGATGGTCGTCTGGGTGCCGACTTTAGTCGGCATCTCGCCGAGGACAACGAAAGGGAAAACTCATCTCCTATTCATCCTCGCGCTGAAAATCCGCCAGCACTCGAACATCGGCGAGCCGCAGTTGCGACATTAAAAACGCGGACTGCGCGTGGAGTCTGCGCCTCTCACTTGGGATGGGTTGGCGGTGATGAACCTGGATGGTCCTGAATTCGGGCGCGGGACGGGCTCGATGCGCCTCTTCGCCGACGTGCGCGACGACGACGCGCCGCAAAAGCCGCCGCGCGATTGGAAGCGCGCAATTCTGATCGTTGGCCTCGGCGCGCTGTCGTGGGTCGCAACCTACGTCGGCATGCTCGAGCTGATCGAAGCCAACATGGGCGATCTGCCGATCGTCCATCGCGTCATCGTCGGCTTCTCGGTCGCGATGCTGATGACGATGATCATCTGGCTTCTCGATCAACTCTTCCGGCCGCTGCCCTTCACCACCCGGCTCTTCTATGCAGCGGGCTACGTTTTCCTTTCGCTGATATCGATCGGGTTCGGCTTCGGCTTCTACTGGAAGGTTCTCGAAAGCCGCGGCGAAGCCTCCCGCTCGGCCGAAAGCGCCGTATCGCAGGTTCAGAACTCCCTGCATGGCGCGGAAACCCGCCTCGAGCAGCTGCAGGCCACCCTGCTGCAACTGACCCAGGTCTCGACCGACAAAGCCGAGATCGAGCGCACGAAGGGAACGTCGTGCCCGAATTCGAAGCCGGGCGACGGCCCGCGCCGCAAAATGCGTGAAGACGATGCGCAACGCTTTTCGTTTGCCTCCGACTTCGTCAAAGGCCGCATCGGCGCCGTCAAAACCGACATGGGCGCCCTCAACGGCGATCTCGCGAAAATCGTCACCGCGGACGCATCGACCTTTGATCCGAAGACAGGCACGCGTAACGAGTTCATGCGCGCGCTCGGCCGCAAGCTCGACCTGACCGCGACGGGCTTCAACGCCTTCAGGACCGATCCGCAGCTCCGCCAGATCCGCTCCGATCTTGCCGACCGCGCCGAACGCACGACTTTCGGCGAAGGCAAGAATGGTGCTGTCTCCTGCCCAGACCCGCAGTTGCAGATGGCATTGCGCGGTGTCGTGAAGGCCATCGATCAGCTGCCCGAGTTGCAGAAGCCAGAGATCGCGGCGGTCGAAGGCCCGGAGGCGACGATCGAAGCCTTCCGCCGCCTGACAACGACGTTCTACGGACTGCTGTCATTCAAGATGCCGCCGTCCGCCGATGAGCTGCGCGAATTGCAGAAGAAAGCCGTTCAATCCGTCGAGAACTCGGGCGACGCCAGTGCGCGTGCGTCGCGATCCCTTGTCGACGACCAAGTCGCAGGCCTTTCCAAACGCGACTACGTCCCGCTCGCCGTCGCGCTTTTCGTCGATATCTGCCTTTTCCTCGTCTCAATGGGCCAGCGCCCGGGCGGCCGCCTCGACGGCCTGGTTTCGAAAATGCAAGCCGCCGAGCGCGGACCGGTCATCGAGATCCTCTCGCGCTTCAACGACATTCATCGCGACAAGCAGATCCGCGAAAACTTCGAGCTGTTCCGGCATGTCGTCTTCGACATGAATGGCGACTACTACGTCGCCGTTCCCCTCGATGCGCCGCCGCGCATGAATCCGACCGAACGTGAAAACCTGCGCGTCGAAGCGCAGCTTCTCGCCAATCTCTTCGCGAGCTTCGAAAAAGAAAAAATCTTCAAGCGGACGATGCTGCCCATAACGAGCAGCATCCAGAAACGCCTGAAGCGTCAGGGGTCGAAATTTGCGGGCTCGGAATCATTCCGCGTCTACAAGTTCACGAACGGCGCGTGGTCCGACATCATCCTGGGCGCCGTCATGGGTGCCGCGCGCCGTGCCGCGAGAAGCGATGGCACGATCGGCCGCTCCGCCGAGCGCGATGCGCCGTCAACACCGTCGATAACGGAAACGCCAGCGCCGGAACAAGCGGCTGCTTCGCCGCGCGCGACGCCACCCGCTTCTCACGCCGAAGATCGCGACGAGCCGATTGCCGCCCCGAATTTCGAACACCACATTCGCCCCGCTCGCCCGAACCTCGCGATCGATCCCGAGCACGCCGCTCGCTTTGGTCCTTATGCCGAAGTCTATCGGCCCGAGCCGGCCCTACCGTCCGCGGCCGCGCCACAAGCGCCCCGCGTCCGCCGCGCGCCGCCGAAGTCCGATCCCGAGGCGGACGTCACCGTCAAGGCAGCCAACAGCAACACCATTCAAACGGTACCCGTCGCACCGCCGCCGCTACCCGAATTTCGCCCGGCGACGGTCGTCACGATCTCCCGTCCCCATCAGCCACGCGGTGAAAAACCGGCAGAGGGTGCCGCCCCCGGCGAACCCCGCGCCAGCGTGACGTTGCAACGTGAAACCGCGACATTTTCTGTGCCAGTAAGCGAGGCGGTTATGCCGGCCTCGCTCGAAGCCGCGATGCGCCGATTTGACGGCCGCTGGATCGAAGTCGAGAGCGAAAATAGCGATCCGGCCGGGGCCAATTCCCTCGCTCATCTCGATGAGAAACAACTCCCCGGCCCTGCCGAAGAAATCCAGCTTTCTGAAGGCGATAGAGCGCTTATCCGCCGAATCGCACCACCGGCTGCAGAATGAAAAACACTTGGAAAGAAAAAAGGATAACGCCGTTCGCCTTAAATCGAACCGACCGGCAACGCTTGTTTAACATTCTTCTTGGCTTAATGGGGCCGCCGAATGCCCAGCGGGGGGCAGTTCGAACTTCCGAATTTTGTCGGCTCAAGATAGGAAATCATAAATGCGCATCGCTTCACCTTCGGGGCTCATGATGGTAGCTCGAACGGATAAGGAAGCACGCCTCAAGGACTTCATTGGGGATGGTCTGGCACCCCGCGAAGAAGGCCCGGCAGACCATAAGTGCTTGACTGTTTTTGTTCGCAATCCCGACAGCCCGGTCGCACGTGCGCTTTGCGCCGCGTGGTCTGAAGGGCGTATCGACGACACCCGCATCCGGATCCTGATCTGCGATACGAACTCCGAAGAACCGGGGGCGACATCGTTGCTGGACATTCCGCACGCCGAATTCCGCGTTCTCGCCGACCATAGCTTCGGCCCCGCGCACGAACAGCTCGTCGTTCGTCAGAGCCGCGTCTGGATCGGCGATTGCCTCCGTCGCGATCCGACGAAACGCGATGCCTTCGAAATCTATCACGCCGACGACGCCGCCACCGGCGTATTCGCCAGCGCGTCCTTCGAAAAATTGTGGGTTCGCGGCCGCCCGTTGAAGCCTCTCGCGTCCAGCGTCGCGCCGGAAATCATTGCCGGACAATCTGCTGATCAGAACGGCCTGCCTCGCAACCCGCGCCACTAGCGCGGCCGTCTCGATTCAAGAACACACACGCTTTGTCATCCTCGGGGTTAGCCCCGGGGATGACATTTGCTGTCTGCCATCACCGTTGCCGTGACGACGGAATATGGTGTACGGCGCACAACTTATCCCCGCCTTTTCGCGCGGTGATAGGCTTTGCGCGTGCATGCAGAGAAAAAGGCCGCAAGAACGCGCAAGGGGCGGCATTTCCGAATTTGCCGCCGCGCTTCGGCCCTTGGCCCCTGTTGGGCTTTTGAAACACTGGCCGATTAGCGATACTCCGCCCGGGCTAAGTTCCAGGCGCCAATCGTGTGCCGAACGAAGCTACGATCGCCAGGCACTCAAACAGGATGCCACCCCATGCACGTCATCGCGCGCCTTGCTGTGTTTTTCGCTCTCCTGCTGGCCACGCTCTCGAGCGCCAGCGCCACCGAGAAACCCTTCCTGCACGCAGGGATTGCGGCGGATGCGAAACGCTACGAAACCTATCTCAAGGCCAATTGGAAACCGGACGGTAAATCACCGGCCGCGCTGAAGTCCGAAGCGGAAAAAGTTTTCGCGACCGACCCGAGGGCGGCATCGAGAAGCCTCGCCAACGCGGTTGCCGTCGATGAGAAAGATTCAGCCGCCTGGACGCGCCTCGCCGAAGCCCTGCTCGCGATCAAGCCCGATCCCGACAAGGGCGGCGAACGCTACGACTTGCCGATTTACGCTTCGGGCGCCGCCTACCGCGGATATCAGCGCGCGACAGACGACGCGCAAAAGGCGCACGCGCTTTATGTACTCGGCCGCACGCTCGAAACCCGCTCCTACTGGCGACCGGCAATCGACGCACTGGGCCTCAGCCTGACGCTCGCCGACGATCAGCCGACGCGCGAAATGTATGACCGCCTCCGGGGCGAATACGGTTTCCGCATGACGGATTACAAGACCGACAACGAGGCGACGCCGCCGCGTCTCTGCCTGCAGTTCTCGGAAGATCTTTCGCGCACGCAGACGGACGTCGCCAAATTCATCTCCGTCGGCGGCAAGGATCCGCAGAACCTCGTCCAGGAGGGCAAGCAGCTTTGCCTCGAAGGCCTGAAGCACGGCGAGCGCTATGAAGTGCAAATCCGCGCGGGTCTCCCCTCCGACATCGGCGAGACGCTGATGAAGACCGCGAACATCGCGGTCTACGTGCCGGATCGCTCTGCGTTCGTCCGCTTCAGCGGCAAGGCCTACGTGCTGCCGTCGCGCGGACAGCAGGGCATCCCCGTCACCACGATCAACACGACGAAGATCGACGTCGAAGTCTACCGCATCGGCGACCGGAGCTTAGCAATTACGCTTCAATCCGGCGACATGCAGCGTCAGCTTTCGAGCTACGACGTCGACAACATCCGCGATCGTTCCGGCATCAAGGTCTACCAGGGCCAGATGGACATAACGTCGAAGCTCAACGAGGAGGTTTCGACCGCCGTCCCCGTCACCGACGCGACGGGTAAGCTCGAGCCGGGCGTCTACGTCATGGTTGCGAAGCCGACCGAAAAGCAGAAGGAAGAAAGCTACGAGCGCGCGACGCAGTGGTTCATCGTCTCTGACCTCGGCTTGACCGCGTTCACCGGCAACGACGGCGTTCACGCGCTCGTTCGCTCTCTGACGGAAGCAACGGCCGTCGCTGGAACGTCGGTCAAGTTGATCGCCCGCAACAACGAAGTGCTCGCAACCGCGACGACTGATGATCGCGGCTATGCAAAGTTCGACGCAGCGATAACGAAAGGCGAAGGCGGCACCGCGCCCGCGATCCTCGTCGCGCAAAAGGGCGAGGGCGAATACGCCTTCCTCGACTTGACGCTCAACGCCTTCGATCTGTCTGACCGCGGCGTCCAAGGCCGCGATCCGTCTGGCCCCGTCGATGCCTACGTCTATACCGAACGCGGCGTCTACCGCGGCGGCGAGGAAGTCAACGTCACCGCGCTCGTTCGCGACCAGTTCGGCAAATCATCCGCCGTGCCGACGACGCTGATGCTCTTCCGGCCGGACGGCGTCGAGCAGACGCGCCTCGTGATGAACGATCAGGGCCTCGGCGGCCGCGCGCTCGCCGTGCCGCTCGCTAAAGCCGCGATGACCGGAACGTGGCGTCTGCGGCTCTACACGGACCCCAAAGCCGAAGCCATCGCGGAGAAGAGCTTCCTCGTCGAAGACTTCGTGCCCGAACGCCTCGACATGACGCTCTCGGCCAACATCCCGGCACTGACGCCTGACGAAAATCAAACGATCAACGCCGATGGCCGCTACCTCTACGGACCGCCGGCAGCCGGCCTCGGCATCGAAGGCGAAGTCGTCGTCAAAGCCTCGAACAAAGACGTGCCTGGCTTCGCCGGATATGTCTTCGGACAGGCCGAGGAACTCGTGAACCCCGCGCGCCAGCCGCTCGAGGCGAGCCTTGCGATGGACAAGGATGGCAAAGCCGCCATCCCGATCGTCCTGCCGCAAATGCCGAAAACGCCGAAGCCGCTCGAAGCCGCGATCACCGTCAAGCTTCGCGAGGACGGCGGCCGCACCATCGAGCGCAACATCACGTTGCCGGTCGATCTGAAACTCGAACGCATCGGCATCAAGCCGCTGTTCGAAAACTTCACCGCCGCCGAAGACCAGAACGCCGATTTCAACGTCGTGCTTCTCGGCGCTGACGGCAAACCTGAAGCCAACAGCAATCTCACCTGGACGCTGACGCGCCTCGACACGAACTGGCAGTGGTATCGCCGCGACGGATCGTGGACGTACGAAGCCGTCACCGTGAAGCGTAAGATCGGTAGCGGAGCTCTCGCCGTTACCGCCGATGGCGCCGCGAAAATTTCGCAGCCGATCCAGTGGGGACGCTATCGCCTCGACGTCGCATCGAACGATGCCGACGGCCCGGCTTCGAGCGTGCTCTTCAACGCCGGCTGGTACACGGCAGGCGAAAACGTCGATAGCCCCGAGCAGCTCGACGTTGCGCTCGATAAGAACAGCTACAAATCCGGCGAGACCGCGAAGCTGCGCATCGCTTCAAAACTCGGCGGCAAGGCGCTGGTCTCGGTGCTCGGCACCAGCCTCCACCTGATGAAGGAAGTCGACATCGCCAAGGGCGGCGGCGAGGTTGAAATCCCAATCTCCGGCGAGTGGGGCCCCGGCGCCTACGCAACGGCAATCCTCTATCGCCCGATGGATGAGAGCCAGAAGCGCATGCCGAGCCGCGCCATCGGCGTCCGCTGGCTGCCGATCGACCAGAGCGGCAAGCATCTGAAAGTTGCCGTGACACTTCCCGAAAAGGTGAAATCCGGCAGCACGTTCACGGTGCCGCTGAAGGTCGAAGGCCTGTCGCCTGGTGAAGACGCGCGCGTCGTCGTCGCCGCCGTCGATCTCGGCATCCTCAATCTCACGCGTTACGAAACTCCGGCGCCGGAGAAATATTTCTCCGAGCAGCAGAAGCTGTCGTTCGAAATCCGCGACTTCTACGGCAAGCTTATCGACGGCATGCGCGCCGATCGCGGCAAGCTTCGCTCGGGCGGCGACGGCGGAGCAGCCCTCCAGGGCAACCCGACGGTCGAAACGGTCGTGTCCCTCTTCTCCGGCCTCGTCCGCGTCAAGGAAGACGGCACCGCAAGCGTCGACTTCGAGCTTCCCGACTTCAACGGCACCGTCCGCGTGATGGCTGTCGCCTGGAGCAAGGACAAGGTCGGCCACGGATCCGGCGATCTGATCGTGCGGGACGCGGTGGCGCTGACCGTCGCCGTGCCGCGCTTTATGACGCTCGGAGACGAGATGAACCTCGGCTTCAGCATCCACAACGTCGATGGACCCGCTGCGGCGTACAAACTCGCGCTTTTCAAAAAGGATGGCGACGACACCAACGAAACGCTCACCGAGATCGCCGACAAATCGGCGGACCTGAAAGGCGGCGAACGCACGCTTCAGCGCATCGCCTTCAAACCCGCCGATATCGGTCCGCTGACACTCAAGGCTGTCGTTACCGGCCCGAATGACATTCGCGTCAAGCGCGAGATGACGTTCGAGGTCCTGCCGCCAGCCGGCGACATCAAACGCACGACGATCTCGTCGTTGAAGCCCGGCGGCAAGTTGCAGGTCACGCGCGATCTTGCGCAGGATCTGATCCCGTCGCGGACGCGCATCAATCTCTCCGTTGGCCCGGCCGCGCGTCTCGACGTGCCGACGCTTCTGGCTCAGCTCGACCGCTATCCCTACGGCTGCGCCGAGCAGACGGTGTCGCGCGCGATGCCGCTCGTCGTCGCCAACGCGCTCGCAGCGCAAATCGGCCTTGCCGAGGACAAAGCTCTGAAGGAACGCGTGCAAGGCGCGATCGCCCGCGTCTTCGACATGCAGGACTCGACCGGAGCATTCGGCGTGTGGGGTCCGTCCTCAACCGACCTCTGGCTCACCGCCTACGTGACGGACTTCCTGACGCGCGCCAAGGAAGCGAAATACGACGTGCCGCGCGAGGGCTTCAATCGCGCCCTCGATAAACTGCAGAACTTCATCGCCTACGCATCCGACTTCGAGAAGGGCGGCGAAGATCGCGCCTACGCGCTCTACGTCCTCGCTCGAAGCAGCCGCGCACCCGTCGGCGACCTCCGTTACTACGCCGACGAACGCATTGAACGCTTCTCGACGCCGCTCGCAAAAGCGCAAGTCGGTGCCGCGTTGGCGATGATGGGCGACAAGGAACGCGCCGAGCGGGTGTTCGCAGCCGCTCTCGCAGCCATGCCGGATAAGCCAGATTCCGGCTATCGTAGCGACTACGGCTCGACGCTTCGCGACGGCGCCGCACTCGTGACGCTCGCCGCCGAAACAGGCGTCGCCCGCGACGCACAGCCGAAGCTCGCAACCGTTATCGCCAAGGCCTACGAGACCCGCAGCTATACCTCGACGCAAGAACAGGCATGGATGCTTCTCGCAGCGAAGGCTTTGAACGACGAGGTGAAGGCGACGACGCTCTCGATCGATGGCAAGCCGATCAACGGCCCGCTGCTCAAAGGACTGAAGCCCGCCGAGCTGAAGGACGGCACGCTGACGATCACCAACAACGGTGACACCGCCGTCGACGCCGTGATCTCCGTCATCGGCGCCGCATTGACGCCGGAACCGCCCGCATCGAAAGGCTTCAAGATCGAACGTCAGGCCTACGCGCTCGACGGCAAGAAAATCGATCTCGCGAGCCTCAATGGCGGCAAGACGGAGGTGAAGCAGAACGATCGCTTCGTCATCACCGTCAAGGTCACGTCCGACGAGCCGGCTGGCCGCGTCATGGTCGTCGACCGCCTGCCTGCCGGTTTCGAGATCGAGAATCCGCATCTCGTCGACAGCGGCGCGATTGCTGGCCTCTCGTGGCTGAAATCGACAGCAGACCCCGAGCATACCGAGTTCCGCGACGATCGCTTCGTCGCGGCATTCAACTTCGCCAACGTGCAAACGTCGTCCGATACGTCAGGCAACAACGGCAGCTCGGTCGAGGGCGTTGATCAGAACTCGGTCGAAACGCCGGACGACGGATCGGTCGTGCTGCCTGACGGCACGGCGCAGAAAAAGCCGCAAGCCGTGACGGTGACGCTCGCCTACATCGTCCGCGCCGTGAACCCCGGGATCTTCGTCCACCCCGCGGCAACCGTCGAAGACATGTATCGCCCCGAGCGTTACGCGCGCTCGGCCGCTGGTCAGCTCACCGTTTCGGCAAAGGAGTAATCTAACGTGAGGCTGGGGCTGTTCGCGAAACGCATCAAGTCCACGTTGTTCCAATCCTCCCCCCAAAAGGGGGAGGGCCGGAGCGGGGGTGATGAGCAGGTTGTGCCCCGAGCATCAGCCACTCTCCTCCGGCGCTTCTCCCCTCCCCTTGACGGGGAGGGGTCGGGGTGCAGCCCGAGCACGATCCCCCCACCCCTAACCCCTCCCCGCAGAGGGGGAGGGGAATCGGGCCGACAATTCACGATACGCCGCTTCGCGATTGCCGCCGCGCTGACGCTGATGATCGGCACAGGCGCCGCCTACGGCCTCTACGTCAAAGCCTTCGCCGACGCCGGCCCGCTTCCGCTCGAACAGGCGAAAGCCGTGTCGGTAACGGTCATCGATCGCGACGACCGCCTGCTGCGCGCCTTCACCACCACGGAAGGAAAATGGCGGCTGCCGGTCGATCCGAAGGATGTCGATCAGCATTACTTGAAGATGCTCTTCGCGTTTGAAGACAAGCGCTTCTACAGCCACCACGGCGTCGATCCGAAAGCCGTTACCCGCGCCGTCCTCCAGATGATGCGTCACGGCCGCCTCGTCTCGGGCGGCTCGACGCTGACGATGCAGGTCGCACGCCTTCTCGACGGCAAGCATGAGCGCACCGCAGGCGGCAAGCTCCGCCAGATGGCGCGCGCCATCGAACTCGAACGCGCGTTATCGAAAACCGAGATCTTGAAACTCTACCTTCGTCTGGCGCCGTTCGGCGGCAACCTGGAAGGCGTCAGAGCCGCATCACTCGCCTATTTCGGCAAGGAACCGCGCCGGCTCTCGCTCGGAGAGTGCGCGCTGCTCGTTGCTCTTCCGCAATCCCCGGAAATGCGCCGTCTCGACCGGAATCCGGAAGCCGCGCGCCGCGCCCGCGATCGCGTACTGACACGCGCCGTCGCGGCGAATGTCATCACGGCCGCGGAAGCGGAAAGGGCAAAAGCCGAACGCATTCCGTCCATTCGTTACGCCTTCCCGATGCTCGCGCCACATCTTTCCGAGACCGAGGTCGCCGCGCATCCCACTGAGAACGTCATCAAGCTGACGCTCGAACGCAATCTTCAGAGCAACCTCGAACGCCTCGCGGTGGAACACGCGCGGACGATCGGTGACAATGTCTCGACGGCCATCATCGTCGCCGATCACCAGACGGGCGAAATCCTCGCCGAGGTCGGCTCGGCCGACTACATGGACAGGACGCGCCACGGCGCCGTCGATATGGCGACGGCTGTGCGCTCTCCGGGGTCGACGCTGAAGCCCTTCATTTATGGCCTCGCTTTCGAAGCGGGCCTCGCGCATCCCCAAACGCTCATCGAAGATCGCCCCGTCCGCTTCGGAAACTACGCACCGAAGAATTTCGACGAGGGCTATCACGGCACAGTCTCGATACGCGAAGCGCTCGAGCAATCGTTGAACGTACCGGCTGTGCGCGTGCTCGCACGCGTTGGGCCAGGCAAGCTCGCTGGCCGCTTCCGCCGCGCGGGAGTGACGGCACGCTTTCCCGATAAATCCGAACCGACGCTCGCAATGGCCCTCGGCGGTACCGGCCTGACGCTCGAAGAGCTGACCGCTCTTTATGCGGGCCTTGCGCGCGGCGGCGACGGCATCACGCTGACCCATCGCTACGATCAGCGCGGCAAGATCTGGGCGACGACGCACGTCAAGCCGCTCGTCAACGCCCACCGTTTGATGTCGCCGCTCGCCGCCTGGTATGTGACCGACATTCTGAAAGACGCCCCGCCCCCGCTCAACGCCAAGGGCGGCCGCTTCGCCTACAAGACCGGAACGTCCTACGGCTATCGCGACGCCTGGGCCATCGGCTATGACGGCCGCTACGTGATCGCCGTTTGGGTCGGCCGCCCGGACAATTCGAGCATTCCGGGTTTGATGGGCCGAAGTGCCGCCGCACCGATCCTTTTCGACGCCTTCGAGCGCGTACCCGGCCCCCGCGTTCCACTGCAGGGCGCACCGGCCAACGTCATCAGGGGAACGAACGCCGATCTGCCCGCGCCGCTCAAACGCTGGCGCGACCCGGGCGACGACCCGGCCGCCGGCAAATACCTCCAGCCGCCCGTGCTGATCTCGTTCCCGCCGGATCAATCCGAAATTGCCGAAACCGACCTCGACGGCGAACCCCTTGTGCTCAAGGCGGACGGCGGCGCCCTGCCGCTCACCTGGCTCGTCGACGGCAAGCCCATCCAATCGGACGCCCACACGCGCGAAGCGGCATGGCAGCCCGCGGGCGCAGGCTTCGCCAAGCTTACGGTGATCGACGCCAATGGCCGTACCGACCGGGCGTTTATCAGGCTAAGATAGGCAGCTTACACGGACGCGCGCGCAGGGCCCGGCATGGGCCAGCGCCGTCTCCGCGTGGGCCCTATGTGGCCCGAGAACTGGCAATGGTCCCCGCCAGGAGCTTGCAATGGAACTCGCCGAGTTGCGTCGTGTTTTCGCGCGCCAGATGCTGGCGCTCGCCGACGTATGGAACAACCAACGGCTCGAAGACGCGTTCGCCAACGTGCCTCGCGAAAAATTTCTCGGGCGCGGCCGGTGGCATATCCTGACGCCGTGGTCGCTCCAAAACTACGCCAACAACGGCGATCCAGCCCTCGTCTATCAGGACGTCGTCATCGCCTTGGACGAGGAGCGCGGCGTCAACAACGGCAGCCCTTCCCTTCACGCTCGATGGCTTGACGAAGTTGCAGCGGGTCCCGGCGATCGCGTCGCTCACATCGGCGCCGGCACGGGATATTACTCCGCCATCATTTCGGAGATTGTCGGCCCCGAAGGTCACGTCATCGCCGTCGAATACGATGCCGATTGCGCCGCGAGAGCCCGTGAAAATCTTTCCGGCCGCCGGAACGTTGACGTCGTCCACGCCAACGGCTGCAACTGGCCGAAGGACGAAGTCGACATCGTATATGTGAATTTCGCGATCCCGCGCCCGGCTGACCCTTGGATCGAAAATCTGAAGCCCGGCGGACGCCTCATCTTTCCTCTCGGCGTCCCCAGCGCGACCAGGTCGCACGGCCGATCGCTGAACGGCGTCACAATCATGGCGACGCGCTTGGAGGCAGGCTACGCGGCGTCATCCTCTTACCCCGTATCGTTCGTTTTTGCGGAAGGGCTGACGCCGGAGCCCGGCGAAGAAGAAATCAGAAATTTGTATCGCAGCCTCAAAAGGGGCGGATGGGAGGGCATAAAAAGTCTCGTTTGGAAGCAGGCGGCCGATAGTGCAGAGTGCTGGTACGTCGGGACGGATTGGGCCCTCAGCTACAACGCCATTACCTTCTAAGTTTTATTCACTTCCTTCGCACATTTTGGAATTCGAACCGACCATGAGACGCCACCGCGCCGCGATCCGAAAATTTGCGCTGATGGTCGCAATGACCGCCGTTCCGCTGGCTTCCGGCGGCTGCAACGAGTCCGCGAAAAAGGCGGCATCCGACCGGCCGCTTCCCGCGCTCGGCGCCAAAATCGATGAAACGTCCGTTTCGGGCATTTCATCCGGCGCCTACATGGCCGGACAATTCCAGATGGCACACGCCAAACGCGTTGCTGGAGCCGCCATCATCGCAGGCGGCCCTTACGGCTGCTCCGAAAGCGTCTTCGCCGGCACGATGCCGGGCGCTGGAGCGGCAATTCTCAACCTTTCGAAAGCCGTCAACGGCTGCATGCTCGATCTCCTTGGCGTCTGGGGCGTTTCGGACCCGCAAGACCTCGCGGCGAAGGCCAAGGAGCGCGCCGACAAAGGCGAAATCGATCCGATAGCCGATGTCGTGAATGATCGCGTCTATCTCTTCACCGGAACCTCCGACCGCACCGTCGCGCCGTCGATCGTCCGGCACGCGGCGGCGTTCTACGAAAAGCTCGGCGTGCCCCAAACGAACATCGATCTCGTTTCGAACCTGCCCGCCGGTCACGCCTTCATCACGGACAACGAAGGCAATGCCTGCGGAGCATCCGCATCGCCTTACATCGACAATTGCAATTATGATCAGGCGGGCGCCCTGCTGAAGCACATCTACGGCGACCTTGAGCCGCGTGCCGCAACGCCCGGCGGCGATTTCATTGATTTCGATCAACGCCCGTTCTTCCCGAGCGACGACAGCGCAGGATTAGCCGAAACGGGCGTCGTCTATATCCCCAAGTCGTGCAAGGACACTGCCGGTTGCCGCGTTCATATTGCCTTCCACGGCTGCGCACAGAATCGTGAGGCCGTCGGCGATGCGTTCATCAAGGAATCCGGCTTCGCACGATGGGCGGACACGAACCGGTTCATCGTGCTTTTTCCACAAATCGCGGATTCTCCGATAAACCCGCAAGGCTGTTGGGATTGGTGGGGTTATACGGGCCCGCAGTATCTTACGCGTGACGCGCCGCAGATTGCCGCAGTAAACCGCATGCTCGATGCCTTGCAAGCGCCGGGCGGAGGCGCATAAAGGCTCGCAGCCAGCAGGCGCTACGAAAGCCGCCGCTTCAGCGCGGCTAATGGGGGGACTTCCAGAATGCTCGCACGTGACCGCCTCGTCGCGCCCCTCGTGTCGCTCTCGTGGCCCCAAGCGCCCACCATTTCATCCGGCATAAGACGAACGCTCGAAGTCGCCGCAGCCGTCGCCACGATGGGGTGCCTCGTCATGGCGGCCACGTTACCGAGTGATCGCGGCAACGCCTCGTCCAGAGCCTCGAATGGCGTTCCCGTATCGACGGCGCTGCACCCCGGACGCGAAACCGATTTCGGCGCCTACCTCGGCGCGCCCTATCACTACCCGAGCGACTTCCACCTCGTGAAGAAAGGCGTCACCGATCTCACGATCAAGAACGTCAACTGGTACACGCTGCCCTTCGAGAACCCGCTTTACTACGGCGTCCGCCTCCAGCGTTGGTTCACTGGCCGCTTCGGTTCGATGCTCGACTTCACGCACTCGAAGGTCTACGCCCCGCTCGACCAGGAGGCGAATTTCGAAGGCACGGTTGACGGCAAGCCGGTGCCCCCAACGGCGAAACCGCGCGACTATTTCAAAAAGCTCGAATGGACGCATGGCCACAACATGCTGACGCTCAATGCCATGATCCGTCTGCCGTCACTCGGAATTATTTCGCCGTACGTCGGCGCGGGAGCCGGGCTCTCGTTCCCGCATTCCGAAATTTTTCCCAAAACGGACCCGACGCGAACCTACGAATATCAATATACCGGCCCCGCCGGCCAAGCTCTCTTCGGTCTTGAGTTCCGGCTTCCGACCGGCTCCGTGTTCGTCGAATACAAATTCACGTCGTCCGACTATTGGGGCCCGCTCACCGGCCGTGACGGCTCGTGGTACCCGATCGATATGTGGAACCAGTTCTCGCGCTGGTGGAGCGGCGAAGAACCTCCGTATGGCTGGGCAGGCGCTCGCCTGACGAGCCATCAGGTGATCGGCGGCTTCCTCACGCGCTTCGTGCCGAAAACCGCTGGAGCGAAGTAAGCGGCGAGCGTCGCTTCGAACATCCGAAGCTCGGCGGTAAGCCACGTCTCGAAAACGGCCGCGGTGTCGGGAGTTTTCCCGCCTGCGCGGCTGACGAGATAGTAGCCCTGCCGCGACACGACGATATCGAACGGACGCACGAGCCGCTTCGCAAGGAGCGCATCTCCAGCTTGAATCTGATCGGCGAGCGCGAAACCTTGCCCTGCTTCCGCCGCAGCTAGCGCAAGATCGCCGTTGAGCGTTGATCCCGACGGCACCACGCGGCYGGAAATTCCCGCAGCAGCAAGCCACGCGTTCCAGCACTCCTTCGCCGTCTCCTGGACGAGAAGGCCGCCATCGAGATCGGCGGGCGTCGAGAGAGGATTGTCCGCCAGGAATTTCGGACCGGAGACGAGCATCAATCCCGGCAGTCTGCGGGCCATGCCGGATGTAACAATTCCTTACACGTCCTGTAAAGCAATGCCGTTTGTCCCGCGCGGCCGCCGGGCGCACCGTTCCGTCAGTGAACATCGGAATCGGAGAACGGCAATGATGCGCGTCATCGAACAACTGATCGAAACGATCGAGGCGCTGTTCTTTAGCGGCGAACCGCGGGCTCATCCCGAAGATATATCCGGCAGCAAACGCAAGCCTGATGAAGAACCGATCGAGGGCACTTGATTATTCCAACAAATGTTGGAATAATGAACTATGGATGAAGAACAGGTCGTCGCGGCCCTATCCGCGCTCGCGCATCAGCATCGGCTTCGAATTTTCCGCCTTCTCGTTGTAGCGGGGCCGAACGGCATTCCGGCGGGCGAAATCGCCGAGTCTATTGGTGTCAGCCCGACAGCGCTCACCTTCCATCTCAAAGAGCTGGAGCACGCCGGCTTGATAACGTCGGCGAGGGACGGGCGTTACGTTCGCTACGCCATGCTCGTCGACGGGATGCGCCAGCTCCTGACCTATCTGACGGAAGACTGTTGTCAGGGCCATCCTGAGCTTTGCGGGACGACCATGAAAAAAGGCCGAGTCCTTTGTAAACCGAAGGGAGAAGTACGATGACCACCGAGCGTCCTTACAACGTTCTGTTTCTTTGCACCGGAAATTCAGCGAGATCGATCATCGGCGAAGCGATCATCAATCGCATCGGGTCTGGGAAGTTTAAAGGGTACAGCGCCGGAAGCATGCCAGCAGGCAGAGTTCACCCAATGGCACTCGATCTGCTGAACAGGCTGAACTACGACACCGGGAGCGCGCGCTCGAAATCGTGGGAAGAGTTTACAGCGCCGGGCGCACCGGACCTCGATTTTGTTTTTACTGTTTGCGACAACGCGGCGAACGAGGTCTGCCCGATATGGCCGGGCCAGCCGATGACGGCGCATTGGGGTGTGCCTGACCCTGTTGCGGCACAAGGTGACGATGCGCAGCGTGCCCTGGCCTTCGCCGACACCTATCGCATGCTCAATAACCGTATCGGCATTTTCACGAGCCTGCCACTTAACTCGCTTGATGAACTGTCGCTGCAAAAGCGTCTCGACGAGATCGGCAAGGCGCACCCGACCGTCGCGCGCGAGAAGGCTTAGACGTCGTGACAGGCAGTGCGTGCAGCCGGAAAGTAGGAGCTGAATTTCTCGGCAGCGCCTTCTTGCTCGCGACCGTCATCGGCTCCGGTATCATGGGCGAGCGGCTTGCGGGCGGAAATGAAGCGCTGGCATTGCTTGGCAATACCCTGCCAACAGGCGCGATCCTCATAGTCATCATAACAATGCTCGCGCCCATCTCGGGCGCTCACTTCAATCCCGCCGTGACGCTCGCTTTCTTCGTCAGGAAAGAGATCGGACCGAAACTTGCGCTTGCCTATGTCGCGGCACAGATAGCGGGTGCAGTAGCGGGAGTGGCTGCCGCACATCTCATGTTCGACCTGCCCTTGATGGAGCTTTCGACGAAAATTAGAACGGGAACCGGACAATTTTTTGCGGAAGTTGTCGCAACATTCGGCCTTCTCACAATCATCCTTCTGACACGCAGAGCAAAACTCGATTTCGTCCCTGTCGCGGTCGGTCTTTACATCACCGCCGCGTACTGGTTTACGGCGTCAACGTCATTCGCAAATCCCGCCGTCACGATCGCGCGCGCTCTGTCCGATACGTTTGCGGGCATAAGGGCCGCTGATGTCCCGCTATTTATCACTGCACAAATAGTTGGGGCACTTGCCGCCCTTCCTGTTTGCACTTGGCTGATTGGCACAGAAAAATCCAGGCAAGAACCGTCAGCGCAATCCGTACTCACCGAGTGAAGATATGAGCATCGCGATTTATCACAATCCCGCCTGCGGAACCTCGCGCAACACGCTCGCCATGATCCGTCAGAGCGGAGAAGAACCGCACATCATCGAATATCTGAAAGAGCCGCCCACCCGCGAACAGCTGGTCCAACTGCTATTGGCGATGAACATGCGTCCCCGCGACCTGCTGCGAGAAAAGGGAACGCCTTACGGCGAACTCGGTCTATCCGACCCGAAATGGACGGACGACGAACTTATCGACTTCATGATGCAGCATCCCATTCTCATCAACAGGCCGATCGTCGTGACGCCACTTGGCGTCCGCCTCTGCCGCCCATCCGAAGCCGTGCTCGAAATTCTGCCCAACCCTGATATCGGCGCGTTCGTGAAGGAAGACGGAGAAACGATCGTAGGCAAGGCGAAATCTAGAACCCAATGACCGATAACCTAACCAATCTTCCAAACGTCGATGCCGCTTGCTTCCGGCGACCGTCACAGGGCGATCTTGAATCACCGAAATCCATCGCTCACAAACCGCGCATACTGCTTCTTTACGGATCGGTGCGCGAACGGTCATACAGCCGTTTTCTGGCCGAGGAAGCAGAACGCCTGTTGCAGGCCTTCGGCGCGGAGACGCGCATTTTTCATCCGCACGGGCTGCCGCTTCCCGACGGTGCGCCAGAGACGCACGATAAAGTGCACGAGCTTCGCGAACTCGCTGCATGGTCTGAAGGACAAGTCTGGTCCTCGCCGGAGCGGCATGGCGCGATGAGCGGGATCATGAAAGCGCAAATCGACTGGATACCATTATCATCCGGCGCGGTGAGACCGACACAAGGCAAGACGCTCGCAGTTATGCAGGTGAGCGGCGGTTCGCAGTCGTTCAACGCCGTCAATCAAATGCGCATATTGGGCCGCTGGATGCGCATGATTACGATCCCCAATCAATCATCCGTCGCAAAGGCGTTTCAGGAATTCGATGAAGCGGGCCGGATGAAACCTTCCGCGTTCTATGACCGCGTCGTCGACGTCATGGAAGAACTCGTGAAATTCACACTTCTGACTCGAGGCAGGTCTGATTATCTCGTTGATCGTTACAGCGAGCGCAAAGAAAGCGCAGAGGCTCTTTCGCGGCGCGTGAATCTCACGCCGGCAACCTGATCAATCACCCGAACGCTTGCGTAGCTCTTCGAGGATTTCGCGCGCACGCTGTGCTCGGTCCTCGTCTCTTGCGTTGGTGAGAAGCTGACTGTCCCTTCAATGATATGGGGCGATCAACTTTGTAACGGCCAAACGATCGCTGCCCATCTTTTGTAAAGAGCACCACCTCATAGGGTTCTGGCTCACCACCCATACCCGGTGAGCCAGCGGGCATTCCGGGAACGGCGAGTCCGATGGCCTGGGGTTTCTCGGCCAGCAGCCGTTGGATAGCATGGAACGGCACATGCCCCTCGATCACATATCCCGAAAGCTCTGCTGTGTGGCAGGACGAGAGCGCGGCCGGCACGCCCAAGCGCGCTTTCATGGCCTTCATTTCCGATGTCTCGGATACGGTCGTCTCAAACCCATGACTGCGCAAATGCTCGACCCAGGCGCTGCAGCATCGGCAGTTGGGGTCTTTGAAGACCTTGAGGGTGGGGGCTGACTGAGCCGCGACGCCAGTCGTCAGCGACGATAGCGCCAATGCGAGACCTCCAAGAACGGCGCGTCGATCGCAATGCTTGGCTTGCTGCATTCGAGGTCCCTCCGAAGACTGAGGCTCGGCGCGACGCGAGCCGGTGACTGCTTTTACCCGGTCATTCAAAAGACGCTAAAAACGCTTCAGCAGCCGGTCGATGTATTCGAGTTCGTCCTGCGGCCTGAGGCTCTCACCCGAACGCTTTCTGAGCTCTTCGAGGATTTCGCGTGCGCGTTGCGCATCGATCGCGTCGGGCACCTTCACGGACGTGCCAAGGTCTGGCCCCTGCGCGCGCTGCGGCCGGCCCATCGGATCGCGCGGAGAGTTGCCGCCGCGGCCCAAACGCTGCTGCGCATTCTTCTGCATCTGCTCGGCCATCTGCTGAGCGCTTTGGCGCATCTGCTCGAGCGCCTGCCCCTGCTGATCGGCGGCTTCGCCAAGATCGTTTTGCTTCAGTGCATCCTCGGCCCTGCCCATCGCATCCTGCGCATTGCCGAGCTTGTCGGGATCGCCCGCACCCATTTCCTCAAGATCTTTTTTCAGCTTGTCGAGTTCGTTGCGAAGCTGCGCCTGACGGTCCTGCAGGCTGCCCTTGCCCTGCTGCTGCCGTCCAGCCGACTTGCCCTGCGAACCCTGCTGGCCTTCGCCCTGCTGGCCGCCACCCTGCTGATCCGCATCCATGTCGCCTTGGCCGCCCTGTTGCTGGCGACCCTGGCCTTGCTGACCCTGCTTGCCTTTGCCGGCCTTCGGTGAGCCCTGACTGTTCGGATCATCCTGCGAGCCGCCCTGTCCTTCCTGGCGGCGCTGCTGACCGTACGTGTCGTCCATCAGCTGCTGTTGTTTGCCGGTGAGGTCGCTCAGCTCGTTGAGCTTCTTCATCATCTGTTGAGCGCGCTGCTGCTGAGCGCGCGCCTCGGGAGAGTTGCTCGCCTGCAGGCGATCCATCAACTCACGTAACTCGGAAAGCATCTTCTCGGCATCGTCGCGCGAGCCTTCCCGCGCGCTCTTCTCGAGATCCTTCATCATCTGGTCGAGATCTTGCTGGCCAAGCTCTTGGTTCTGGTCGCCCTGCTGCTGATCGCCGGAAGGATTTTCCTTCTCCGCGTTCTTCTGCATTTCGTTGAGATAGTCGTTGAGGCGTTTCTTCAGATCCGCCATCGCATCTTGAATTTCTTTGTCGTCGCCCTTTTCGATGGCATCCGACAGACGATCCTGCGCATCCTTGAGCGCGCGCTCCGCCTGTGACAGCGCACCGTCCTCGACCTTGAGCGCGATCTGCCAAAGCTCGGCGATGGACTCGTTCAGCGCCGCGCGCGTCTCTTGACGATCCAGGCGGTGATAAATTGCCCGCAGTCCGAGATAGACGCCGTCGTCGGTTATGAAGCCCTGCGGCTCCATGGTCAGCGCATCGAGCGCCCGCACGACCTTCGGCCGGTTGCGCGAGTCCTCCGCGAGGTACCGCCGTTGCTCGACCAAAGCTCTCGCCAGAGGATTTTTGAAGCGGCGCGACGGCAGTACGATTTCGATCGGCTCACTGCGCCCGACTTGCCCGCCGACATCCGTCGCCTCGAGCCAAAGCTGAACGCGCTGCCCGGCCCACGGATGCTCGCCGATGTCGAGAAGCGCCGACGTATCTACCGTCTTTGCGCCAGGGCGCGGAATTTTGAGGCTGAGCACCGGCGGACGCTCGAGCGGCAACCGCGGTCCCGTGAGCGGCGGCGGCTGCGCCCACGACTTTGCAGCGTCCACGGGCTTCGGCGGCGCCTTGCGCACTTTCACTTCGGCGCTCTGAAGTCCGTAATCGTCTTCCGCCTTGTAAAAAACGCGCATCGACCCGCGCGGCGTGCCGGTGATCTCCTTCGTCAACGCGATCTTCGGCAGCGCGTCGGGAATGACATCGAATGTCCAAATCCCAAGCTCACGCGTTCCGGAAAGGGCGCGAATGCGTGCCGACTTGCGGATCTCGTAGCGCGTCTCCGACACGCTCGAGGTATCGCCCTTCTTCGATTTTTCGGGAGGCACGATGACCGGCGCAGTTGCGCCATCGGTCAAGACTTCAAGCGCGATCCCATCCGCGCCGAAGCCGACACCCCGAAGCGTCAGCAGGCTGCGATCGGGCACCTCGAAAAATTTGATCCTGTCCTTGCCGTCGTCGGCATTTTGCTGCGAGCCATCGGCCAGCAGCACCGGCGGCAGCGCCGTATAAGGCGGCGGCGTGACCCAGGCATCGACACGCGCCGGCGGTCCGGACTCGCCAGTACCGAAACGGAAAGCGGCAGCCAGGCGATCGCTCAGGCTTCCTGTCGCCAGAACCGCGATCGGCACGAACATGACGAGCAAAAGCCCGCGGACGGCCCAGGGATCGAAGCGATCGGTTCTGGGCGCCGGACGCCCGACCCGGAGACGCGAAATCGCCCGCGCCAGTCGTTCCCGATGCGCCTGCCAGATCGCAAACGTGGTGGCGTTCTGGGCGCCGGACGTCAGCGTGTCCTCGTAGGACGTCGCGGGACGGTGCGGAACGTTGGAGCGGCGCTCGATCCGCCGGATCGCGTCTTCCCGCGTCGGCCAGGGAATGCGAACCGCGTAAATGCCAGCCGCGACGGCTGCCAAGGCGAAGGCAGCCAGAAGAATTTTATGAGGGAGCGGGTCTAGGTAAGGCCACAGGCCGAGGAACGACAGCATGACGAACACGAGCGCCACGCCGATCAGCAGCCAGAGCCGCGGCCAAAGTCGCTCGAAAAACAGCGCGATCGTGCTGAGACGGACCTTGCGTGCCAAGGATCGCGAAATATCGGGACCGGGATCCCTGTTCTGGGGCTCTACCATGCGCGCCTAAAGTATCACGGGCCTCTGACCCCGCACGTTAACAAAATGCAACCATGAGGGGCCGAATGACCCGCCTATTCGGCTTTTCTACGGCCTTGTTGTGCACCGGAGACCAACTTGTACGTTAGAGACCAGCCGCGAGGGAACGTACCCGGCCGTTACCCACACTGCGTCATGCCGGCGAAGGCCGGCACCCAACAACGGTCCGCAATCAGCCTCAGCCGGGATGACGGTAGTGGGAGGGGTCTTGGAACGTGAAGGAGAACGACGAAGTCCTCCCTCGCAAGCCAGCGAACAATGAGGTCTTGAGCCGGGCGCCGGCATGATCCACCGACCTGATCCATCGACGCCCGCAATCACAATTACTTCCCTGGAGGGCCGCGTTATTCGCTCCACGCGTCGCCGCGCGGCTTCGACCAGGTGTCCTGATCGGCCGGTGGCGGCACCGGCGCCGCAGTCGGATTTTTGACGCGCTGGAAAAGCTTCTTCAGGCCGCTCGGCTGGTCTTCGTCTTCGTCGTCGACGAGTCCTTTGCCGCCGGTGGCGTCGCCCATAGCCATGCGAAGCTTGGGCGAGAACTTCGGGCTATCGACAAATGCCCGTCTGACGCCCGGAGTGGGAGCCGCCGAATAGGTGGCATTCACGTCAACCACCGCGGCCAATGAGGCTTGCAAACATACCTCGTCGAGAGCGATGCTTGCGACGTTGGCACTTTGAACACCCATGCGAATGCCCTCGCGCGCGCTCTCGAGCCCGGCGCCGAGAAATAGCACGAGCCAGCCGTTCTTCTGCCGTTCCTCGAGAAGCGCCTTGATACTTTCGTAGGTATGTTTGCGGCTCGAATTCTCGAGCCCGTCCGTCACGACGACGAGGATGGCTTTGTCGTCGACAGCGCGTTTGTCGAGGCCGTCAATACCGCGGCCGACGGCGTCGAGCAGCGGCGTGCCACCGCGCGGCTCGAAGTCGGCCGGCGAAATATCGGCTGCCGCAGATAGGGTCGATTTCCGGATGATCTCGTAAGCTTCGGTGTCGAAAATCGCGAGTTCGAAATCGGCGTCCTTCAGATTGACGTCGTTGCGACCCTTCGCGAGATAGGCATTTACGCTTTCGATCGTTGCGGCGCGGCAGTCTTGCATCGACCCCGAACGGTCGAGCACCATGGTGATTGCGGTTTTGGTCGGTTGGGCTTTGGCCTGAGTTTGAGACTGAGCTTGGGACTGATCTTCGGGAGTGGCTTCCGTCATGTCGTCGTCCTTTCAGCTTTCCCAGATGTCCTTGTCGCTCTTGAGCATCCGGGTAATGGCCGCCAGTTTTCCCTCGGACGCGCGCAATCGCGTCTGGAGGTCGGCAGCGTCAGTGTCGACGTGACTCGCGAAAAGCTCAGCAGGATCGAGGCGAACCTCTTCGCAGGCGGCGAGGAACTGCCTGAGCGTCATCTCTGTCGCGCCGTTCTCGATGCGCGAATACTGGCTGTTCGACAGTCCCATCGCTTCCGCGACGGTCGATTGCGTCAACCCGGAAAGCTTGCGCGCTTCCGCTAGACGCCCGCAGATCTCTGCGAGGCGTTCGTCAATGCTTCTGGGTTTCGGGCGTTTCGACACGTATTGCATTTAGTGCAACATGCAATTGCGTCAAGTGCAAGTCGACGGCCGGGCAAAAATTTATTTTTAGCTTACAGCCACGGCGGCAGATGATCCGCCCCGATTAAGTCGTCGTAGGTTGGCCGTGGCCGGACGACGGCATAGCGGTCGCCATCGACCAGCACTTCCGGGATGAGCAAGCGGCTGTTGTAAGTCGACGACATCACCGCCCCATACGCGCCCGCCGACATGACGGCGAGAAGATCCGTCGGCGCGACCGGAGGCAACGTCCTGTCTTCCGCCAGAAAATCGCCCGTCTCGCAAACCGGCCCGACGATATCCTGCTGCATCGGCGACATGTCCGAGCACGCTTCGTTGACCGGCCAGACGTCGTGATAGGCTTCGTAAAGCGTCGGCCGGATCAAGTCGTTCATCGCCGCGTCGACGATCGTGAACGTCTTGTCGTCGCCTTCCTTCACGTAGACGACCTGCGTAACGAGAACGCCCGCGTTGCCGACGATCATGCGGCCGGGCTCCAGAACGAGCTTCAGACCGAGGCCGCCGAGCGTTTCCTTGACGACCGCCGCGTATTCATCGGGTGTCGGCGGAATATCGTTCGCGCCCCGATACGGGATGCCGAGACCGCCGCCGATATCGAGATGTTCGAGCGCGATACCGTCAGCCTTGAGATCGCGCGCAAGATCGGCAAGCAGTCGAAACGCATCGCGGAACGGCGCGAGATCCGTGATCTGGCTGCCGATGTGCATATGGATGCCCGAGATCTTGATGCCCGGAAGTTTGGCGGCTTCCGCATAGAGCCGCCGCGCGTCCTCATAGGGCACGCCGAACTTGTTTTCGGCTTTGCCCGTCGAGATTTTCGCGTGCGTTTTGGCATCGACGTCAGGATTGACGCGAATGGCGATGGACGCGGTACGGCCAATCGCCGTCGCGACGTCGCTCAGCGCGTTAAGCTCCGGCTCGCTCTCGACGTTGAAACCGTGAATGCCTTCTTCGAGCGCGTAGGCCATCTCACCGCGCGTCTTGCCGACGCCGGCGAAAATGATCTTCGATGCCGGAACTCCCGCGGCCCGGGCACGCCGGAGTTCGCCTTCCGAGACGACGTCCATGCCGGCGCCGAGGCGGGCCATCGTCGTCAGCACGGCCTGATTGGAGTTCGCCTTGACGGCAAAGCAAATGAGCGCGTCCTGCCCTTTGAACGCCCGCGCCAGAACCTCGTAATGACGCACGAGCGTCGCGGTCGAATAGCAATAGAAGGGCGTCCCGACCTCCGCCGCGATGCGTGCGAGGCTCACGTCCTCGGCATGAAGGATGCCGGACTTGTACTGAAAGTGATGCATGGGAAGCGCTTCTAGCGGATGAGAAAGACCCGCGTCACCGGAAAAGACGAGGAGGCTTCAAAAAACCGGCCGAGCGAACCGGCTAGCGTAGCAGCGGATCTAACAAGAACGATTCGTGCGGCTTCTGCGGAGCATCCGAGTTCTCGCCGGCGGCATGCGCATCGGGCGATTTCGCGTCACCGGCCGCCTTGGCGGCAGGCGGCGGCTCGACAGGCCCTTTAACGCCGCAGCCCGCAAAACCGGCGCAAGCCGCGCCGACCAGCGCCACTGCGACCCAGGATTTCGTGCTGCGTGAGAGCACGGCCATGCCAAAAATACTCCAAAACCGTTCAGCCCGCTCGAATGGCAGGCGCTGAGAGAAAGACTTTTAGACCTTCCCTCGTGCCTTTTCCAACCGCCTCAGCCACTGGCGAGCCATTTTGGCGACGTTCTGTGGCGCGGTTCCCCCATAACTCGTCCGGCTCTTGACCGAGTTCTCCACAGACAGCACCGAAAATACGGCTTTCGTGATGCGCGGCTCGACGGCCTGCATGTCCGTTAGGCTCAATTGATCGAGATCGACGCCCTTCGCTTCCGCCGCCTTGACGATCGTCCCAGTCACATGATGGGCGTCGCGGAACGGCATTTTGAGCTCCCGGACGAGCCAATCGGCAAGATCGGTCGCCGTCGAGTACCCGCGCCCGGCGGCAGCTCGCATAGCCTCGGCATTGGGTTCGAGATCCGTAATCATGCCCGCCATCGCCGCCATCACGAGACGCAGGCTCGAGAACGCGTCGAACGTCGTCTCCTTGTCCTCCTGCATGTCCTTCGAATAGGCGAGCGGCAGCCCCTTCATCACGATGACGAGGCCCTGGAAGGCCGCCGCGATCCGCCCGACCTTGGCGCGCGCCAGCTCGGCGGCATCCGGATTGCGCTTCTGCGGCATGATCGACGAGCCGGTCGTGAAACGATCCGACAGTTTCACGAAGCCGAACAGCGGCGTCATCCAGATGACGATCTCTTCGGCAAGGCGCGAGAAATGCACAGCCGTGATGGTCGCCGCGGCAAGAGCTTCGAGCGCGAAATCGCGATCGGAAACGCCATCGAGCGAGTTCGCCATCGGCCTGTCGAAGCCAAGCGCCTGCGCCGTCTGCTCCCGGTCGATCGGGAACGACGTTCCGGCGAGCGCCGCCGAACCGAGCGGAGATTCATTGAGACGCTTCCGCGCATCCGCGAACCGGCCCCGGTCCCGCGCGATCATTTCGACGTACGCCAGAAGATGATGACCGAACGTCACGGGTTGCGCAGGTTGTAGATGCGTGAAGCCCGGCATGACGGTCGCGGCGTGCGCCTCGGCCTTCCCGGCGAGCGCCTGCTGCACGTTTGCGAGAGCTTCATCGATCCCGTCGATGGCGTCGCGCACGAAAAGCCTGAAATCGGTCGCCACCTGATCGTTCCGCGACCGCGCGGTATGAAGCCGCCCCGCAGCCGGCCCGATCAGCTCTTTCAGCCGGTTTTCGACGTTCATGTGCACGTCTTCGAGCGCGCGGGAGAATTCGAACGTCCCCGCGTCGATCTCCGCCTTGATCTTGTCGAGGCCTTTTGCAATCTCGCGAGCATCGGATTTGGTTATGATGCCGGCGTCCGCCAGCATCGCGGCATGCGCCTTCGAGCCGCGAATGTCTTGGGGCGCAAGCTGCTTGTCGAAGCCGATCGAGGCATTTATCTCCTGCATGATCTCGGCAGGAGACATTGCGAAACGGCCACCCCACATGGTGTTGGCTGGCTTGTCGGTCACGAGCGACTCCGTATCAGAGAAGAGAACAAGGTTACCAAAAATGACAGCGAACGGCGCGGGAGGCCCGCAGAAAGCCCTTTGGACTGTGGCGCTATCGGCGTTGGTCGGGTTCGGCGCCGTATACGTTATCGGAGGCGGGTTGGGCAACGCCGGACCTGAAAAATCCGTCACCGCCGCCCAGGATTTATCGCCGCCCAAGGCCGAACCATCGGCCGGATCGTCCTCCAAGCTCGGAGAAATGGCGGCATTCGTCACGAAGAAGACGCCCGAGCCCCTCCCCGACATCACCTTTCAGGATGCAAACGGCAAGGACGTCAAGCTGTCGAGCCTGAAGGGCAAGACCATCCTTCTCAATCTCTGGGCAACGTGGTGTGAGCCCTGCCGCGAAGAGATGCCCGCGCTCGACCGTCTGCAGAAAGCACTCGGCGGCGACAAGTTCGAGGTCGTGGCGCTGAGCCTCGACCGCAAGGGCTATGACGCTTCGCGCAAGTTCCTCACCGATATGAAGGTCGATAATCTCACGCTCTATGTCGATCCGAGCGCCAAGCAGGGCATGGCGCTGAAGCTTCTAGGAATGCCGACCACGATCCTCATCAACAAGGATGGATTGGAAGTCGGACGGCTGGCAGGCCCCGCGAAATGGGATTCCGACGACGCCAAAAAGCTTATCGAGGCGGCGACGAACTGACCACCTCGAGCAGCTAATCAAAAATGAATTGACGTTCGGCGCCCCGAACGGACGGACGGACGAACGGACGGCGAATTATTTCTTCTTCGTCTTCTGTGTCAGCGCCGAAGCCGCAACCGACTTGGCAGCCTTGCTCGCCTTCGGATCATGCAGGATTTTCGACGCGGCCGACGCGACCTTCTTGCTCGTCGTCTCTTTCGGGCTGCCGGTCTGCGTGAGTGCCGAAGCCGCGACCGTCTTCTCAGCCTTGGTCGCCGTTTTGCTCTTCAGCACCATCGAGGCTGCCGAGGAAACCTTCTTGCTGGTGACTTCCGATTTTGTTTGTACGCCGACCTTCCGGCTGACGACCGCACCTACCTGCTCACCAAGGCGAGCTGCAATCGCCTCGGAAACGAACTCAGAGCGATTCATGCCTACAGCTCGAGCGGTCCTGTCGATCCCAGCGACCAAGTTCGTATCCAGCATAAGATTATACCGAGCCTTCCGACTCGCATTGATCAATGGAATAGCAATGAAGAATGCACCGTTAGCGACATCAGTCTTGATCGAAGGATCATCAAGAAGATCCGATACCGATCGTGACTGTGGAAGCTCATCCTGGTCACTGGCGAAAAGGGTCAATGCAAGTTGAGCCTGCACGAGCAGGTCATCTTCCGAGTCCGCCGCGGAAAAGCATCCTGGAAGATCCGGAAAGCTAATGCCGAACGAACTATCAGGGTCTTTATGCACAATTGCGAAATATGTGTTCATACCCGACTCCTACAACCACCCCACATGCTTCGCGATTGCCCGAGCCGTACCGGTCGGCAAATCCCGCCTTGGATGCGGCACTATAACTGTCTTGCGGGTGTCGGGATGTCGAAGCTTGTGATGCGAGCCTTCGATGCTGACCAATAGCCAGCCTTCCTGCTTGAGCCGCGCCAATATCTGTCGGCTGTTTCGCTCAATATGCGCACCGCTCATAATTCGTGTGTATATATATACACACCCTTAGCTTGTCAAGGGATAGCCGAACATCAAAAGCTTATCGAGGCGGCGACGAACTGACCACCTCGAGCCGCTAATCAAAAATGAATTGACGTTCGGCGCCCCGAACGGACGGACGGACGACCGGACGGCGAATTATTTCTTCTTCGTCTTCTGGGTCAGCGCCGAAGCCGCAACCGACTTGGCAGCCTTGCTCGCCTTCGGATCATGCAGGATTTTCGAGGCGGCCGACGCGACCTTCTTGCTCGTCGTTTCCTTTGGGCTGCCGGTCTGCGTGAGTGCCGAAGCCGCGACCGACTTCTCAGCCTTGGTCGCCGTTTTGCTCTTCAGCACCATCGAGGCTGCCGAGGAAACCTTTTTGCTGGTGACTTCCGATTTCGCCATGGACGTCGCTTCCTTGTTCCGGGGCCGCGGAAGTGCGGTCCGGAGAGCATGCACCATGCCCGATTCGAATTCACCGTGTAATGACGACCGGCACCTGTTTTCATCCGCATTATACGCTTAACCTGACCCAGGATGCTGAGACACACCAATCGGCCCAGTGCTCCGAATTGACACCCCGCGCCCGAGAGGCGACAAGCGCGTCTCAAACACCAAGCCGCACAGCATCGGAGACGCTTTCCCATGGCCCACGACGACCTCAAGAAAACAATCGAAACGGCGTGGGAAGCTCGCGACGGCATTTCGTTCGACACGAAAGGGCCCGTCCGCGACGCCGTCGAAACCGCCCTCAACCTTCTCGACAAAGGCGAGGCACGCGTCGCCGAGAAGACGGACGGCACCTGGGTCGTCAATCAATGGCTGAAAATGGCGGTCCTTTTGTCGTTCCGTCTCAATGACATGGAAATGATCCCCGGCGGCCCGGCAGGCAGCTTCTACTGGGACAAGGTGCCCCCGAAGTTCGCGGGCTGGACCGAAGCAGACTTCCGCAAGGGCGGCTTCCGCGTGCTGCCCGGCGCCATCGTCCGCCGTTCCGCTTACATCGCGCCGGGCGCCGTTTTGCTCCCCTCGTTCGTCAACCTCGGCGCCTACGTCGGCAGCGGCACGATGGTCGACACCTGGGCGACGGTCGGAAGCTGCGCTCAGATCGGGAAAAACTGCCACATTTCCGGCGGTGCCGGCATCGGCGGCGTGCTTGAACCCCTCCAGGCCGGACCCGTCGTCATCGAGGACAACTGTTTCATCGGCGCCCGCGCCGAGGTTGCCGAAGGCGTCCAGGTCGGCGAAGGCTCTGTCCTCTCGATGGGCGTCTACATCGGCGCCTCGACGACGATCATCGATCGCGCCACGGGCGAAAAAATGTTCGGCAAGGTGCCTCCCTATTCCGTCATCGTATCGGGTACGATGCCGGGCAAGCCTCTCCCGAACGGGGAACCGGGTCCAAACCTCTACTGCGCCGTGATCGTCAAGCGCGTCGACGAAAAGACTCGCAGCAAGACAAGCATCAACGAGCTTCTCAGGGACTAAGGGGAAGCTCAGGGATTGAGTGGATGCAGGTGAAAACGCCGTCGAAATACCGGACGCTTGATCCAAGGCTCATTACGGCGAGCCTCGATCAACTTGCCCGGCGTATCGACGAGCGTTTCCCCGGCGCAGGCCTTGCGAACGTCTGCCGCGACCTGCTCGCGCTCGCCAGGGAGACGGCAACCGCGGCGCAGGAAATCAATCGGCCGCACTTTTTCCTGCGCTTCATCATCTGGCTCGCGATCACGGCAGGCGTTGCCCTGCTGATCGTGGTCGCCCAGCTCATTTTAGGCGGTACAAAGGCTAACGACGACCTCTTCGGCACGCTGCAGGGCATCGATTCCGGCTTCAACATCGTCGTGCTGATGGGCGCGACGCTGTTCTTCGTCTCATCGCTCGAAGCGCGCTGGAAACAGCGGAAGGCCCTCTTCGCACTCCACGAGTTCCGCTCCATCATCCACGTCATCGATATGCATCAGCTGACGAAAGACCCGAGCATGCTGGCGGCCGTGCACACATCGAGCTCGCCGGACCGCAGCCTGTCGCCGTTCGAACTCGTGCGTTATCTCGACTACTGCTCCGAAATGTTGTCGCTCACTGCCAAGCTTGCGGCACTCTACGCCGAGAAGCTCAGCGATCCCGTTGTGGTCGATACGGTCGGCGACCTCGAACGGCTGACCTCGGATCTTTCAGGTAAGATCTGGCAGAAGATCACGATCGTGCAGAGCCTCGAAGGCCGCGACATTCCGTTGCCTTCCGCCGGTCAGCTAATTGGAAGTCAAACTGCATAATGACCCTAATTCCGACAAATCCCGTCGCGCTCTCACAAGCGCTCATTCGCTGCGAAAGCGTAACGCCCGACGAAGCAGGCGCACTGACGCTTCTGCAGAACGTGCTCGAACCTGCAGGCTTCACCTGTCATCGCCTCGTCTTCTCCGAACCCGGCACGCCCGACGTCGATAACTTGTACGCGCGCCTCGGCACGGGCCGGCCGCACCTCTCCTTCGCCGGACATACCGACGTCGTGCCAGTCGGCAACGAAGCAGCCTGGACCGTGCCGCCGTTCGCCGGCGAAGTCCGCGACGGCATTCTCTACGGCCGCGGCGCAGTCGACATGAAGGGCTGCATCGGGGCGTTCGTCGCGGCTTCGATGAAATACATCCACCACTATAACGGCCTGCCGCGCGGCTCCCTGTCGTTCATCATCACGGGCGACGAGGAAGGCCCGTCGATCAACGGGACGATGAAAATCCTCGATTGGTTGAAGGCCCGCGACGAAGTCATCGACGCTTGCCTCGTCGGCGAGCCGTCAAATCCCAACGCTCTCGGCGACGAAATTCGCATCGGACGCCGCGGCTCGCTCAACGTCGATCTGACCGTACACGGCATTCAAGGCCATTCCGCCTATCCACAAATCGCCGACAATCCGGTGCCGAAACTGGCGCGCATCATCGACCGCCTTTCGACAACGAAGCTCGACGACGGAACGGAAAACTTCCAGCCGTCGAACCTCCAAGTAACGGTGATCTCCGTTCCGAACACCGCGACGAACGTCATACCGGGACGCGCCATCGCGAAGCTCAACATCCGCTATAATGACGGCTGGACGCGCCCGGCGATTGAAGAGTGGGTGCGGAAAACGGCGGCAAGCGCCGCATCCGAAGTCGATGCCAAATACGATCTGGCATTCTCGGGGACAGGCGACGTTTTCCTGACGAAACCGGGCCCTCTCGTCTCGACGCTCAAAGACGCCGTCAAATCCGTCACCGGCCGCACGCCCGCCTTGACGACCGGCGGCGGAACTTCCGATGCGCGCTTCATCAAGGACGTCTGTCCCGTCGTCGAATTTGGCCTCGTCAACAAAACCATCCATCAGGTTGACGAACGCACAAGCGTCGCCGACCTCGAAACGCTGACCGAAATCTACGGCCGCTTCATCACCGACTTTTTCCGCAACGGTTGAATATAGGCGTCATCCTCGGCCGAGCGCGCGAGCCTTCGTTTCGGGCGGCCGGCGCGCGGAACGCGTGTCGCCCGAAACAAAACAAATACCTCAACCCGAAACAAGGCCCGCGCTGGCGGCCGGCTCCGCGAAGCGGAGTCGCCAGCGCCAACAAAAAAGGCCGCCATCGCTGGCGGCCTTTTCGAATTACCCCGCTGGAGCGATCGTTAGACCGACTCTTTCAGCTCTTTCGCGGCGCGGAAGGCGATCTTCTTCGAAGCCTTGATCTTGATGGCTTCGCCCGTTGCCGGGTTGCGGCCCATGCGCGCCGGACGCTTGCGAACCTGCAGAACGCCGAGACCGCCGATGCGGATGCGAGCGCCCTTCTTGAGGTTCTTTGAAATCTGAGCGACGAGATCTTCGAGCAGTGCAACCGACTGCTTCTTCGGGATCTCGTGAGCTTCCGCGAGCGTCGCGGCAATATGCTTCAAAGTAACGGTTTCAACTTTAGCCGCGGCTTTAGCCGGAGCCTTAGCTGGTGACTTGGCTGATGTCTTAGCTGGCGCAGCTGCCTTTGCCATTGTCGTCCCTCTTATGCGAATCGGTTTGGTATCAAACACTACATCGTTGAAACCCAAAAACATGCGTTTTTCAGGCCTTTTTCGAATGAAGCCGGCGAAAAGAGCAGCATTTGTGGCCCGAAAGCAAGCGTCATCATGGGGGTTACACGCAAAAAAGCCGTCGAAACCGCAGTTTTCCGTGCAGTTTTATGCAATGAGCGCGCTGAACGAGGGATAAAAAATCGAAACTTCGCCGCGGCATGCGCCGTCCAAAGATATTATTTGAAATGCTTTGAGAGTTTCAGACCCTGGCCCTGGTAGTTCGATTTCAGCCCCTGGCCGTAAAGAGTTTCGGGCGTCTCGGTCATCCGTTCGTAGATAAGTCGACCGATGATTTGCCCGTCTTCGAGAATGAACGGCACCTTGTGCGAACGCACTTCGAGGACGACGCGCGAGCCATTGCCCCCTGCCGCTGCGTGTCCGAAGCCCGGATCCATGAAGCCCGCATAATGCACGCGAAATTCGCCGACGAGCGGATTGAACGGCACCATTTCTGCCGCGTGCGTGGGCGGCACATGCACAGCTTCCTTGGAAGCCAGAATGTAGAACTGATCGGGATCGAGAATGAGCCGCTGCTTATCCTTGACGAAGATCGGGTCCCAGTAATCGCCGACCGGATACGTGCCGACTTTGTCGACGTCGACGACGCCGGTATGCCGCCGCGCGCGAAATCCGACCAGGCCCGTTGCGTCGCCCGCAAGATCGACGGTGAGCGCAATGCCGCCGGAAATGTCCGCGTTCTCCGCCGAGACGAGACGCTCGCGAAGCTGCAATTCGCGCAGCGCCGCATCGCTATCGGCGGCAGGACCGTTGCGAAAGCGGATCTGCGACAACCGCGATCCTTTGCGAACGACGATCGGAAACGTCTGAGGACATATCTCCGCGTAAAGCGGTCCGTTATAGGCGCGGGGAATTTGATCGAACGCTCCGACGCCGTCGGCGATGACGCGCGTGAAAACGTCGAGCCGGCCCGTCGAGCTTTTCGGGTTAGCCGACGCTTCGACGTCGGCCGGCAACGCGAGCGACTCGAGCAGCGGCACGATATAGACGCAGCCCGTTTCGAGAACCGCGCCTTGGCTCAAGCTGATCGTGTGCAACGCTAGATCGTCGAGATTGGTCTGGACGCGGCCGCCGGGCCTTGGAAGAAAACTCGCGCGCACCCGGTACGCGACAGCGCCGAGCCTGAGGTCGAGGCTCGCGGGCTGCACTTGTCCCTCGGCGACCGGCTCCGCGATCGCGATCTCGCCGTCTGCAATCATCCGGGAAATCGCTTGCGCCGGTAGAATGCCGACACCTCGCTCCCGCCGCTTCGACGCCGGATGAGCTTTCTCGGATAACGCTTTTTCAGATTTCGTCATGGCGCCGGTCTACCCCTTCGGCATCGTCTAAAGTACACCAGACCCTTCGCCAAGCGCGACAATGTCTGCAATAACCGTTATTCGCGCCCCATCGACGCCGCCTCTTGACGCCGCAGAGTACGGGGGGTAATTCCGCACCACACTTCGTGGTCCTTTGGCCGGCCGGCTTGCAGCCACGTTAAACAAGTCGCTAAAGAGGCCGTGTGCGCTCCCGGTTTCCCGCGCCCGGCCTTTCGTCAGCCGGTGCCTATGGACCGGGATTTTTATTGCGCGAAAGGCCGTTTCCAATGGCGAATGACGAACAGTTCCCGTCCAATAACCCGGCTTGGCGGCCCGCCACGGCGCTCGTCCATGGCGGCATCACCCGGTCCGAATGGGGCGAGACTTCTGAAGCCCTCCATCTGACGCAGGGCTTCGTCTACAAAAGCGCAGAGCAGGCCGAGGCGCGCTTCAAGCAGGAAGACCCGGGATTCCAATACACGCGCTTCGGAAACCCGACGATCTCGATGTTCGAAGATCGCCTGACGATTTTCGAAGGCGCAGAAGAATGCCGCGCCACCGCAACGGGCATGGCCGCCGTTACCGCCTCGATGCTCTCATATATGAGAACCGGCGATCACGTCGTCGCAGCGCGGGCGCTCTTCGGCTCCTGCCGCTACATCGTCGAGACGCTCTGTCCGCGCTTCGGCATCGAAGCGACGCTCGTCGATGGGAAAGACCTCGACGCCTGGCGCAACGCTGTTCGCCCGAACACCAAGATGTTCTTCTTCGAGACGCCATCCAATCCGGCTCTCGAGCTGGTCGACATCGCCGCAGTTTGCAAGATCGCACGCGATAACGGCATCCTGTCCATCGTCGACAACGTATTCGCGACGCCGATGCTGCAGCGGCCGTTGGCGCTCGGCGCCGACATCGTCGTCTATTCGACGACGAAGCACATCGACGGCCAGGGCCGCTGCCTCGGCGGCGCCGTTCTCGGCAAAAGCGAATTCATCACAAAATACGTACAGGAGTGGGTACGCCAGACCGGCCCCTCTATGAGCCCATTCAATGCCTGGGTCATGTTGAAGGGCCTCGAAACGCTGCCCATTCGCGTCAAGGCTCAATGCGAAACGTCTGCCAAAATTGCAGACCTTCTGGCAGGCCTGAAGGGCGTGACCCGGGTGATATACCCGGGACGGGCGGATCATCCCCAGGCGGCGCTTGCACAGAAGCAGATGCCGGGCGGCGGCCAGATGATCGCATTCGAGGTCGAGGGTGGTAAACAGGGCGCCTTCCGGTGCCTCAATGCGCTCCGTTTGATCAGGCTTTCGAACAACCTGGGCGACGCGAAAAGCCTCGTCACGCATCCCGCGACGACCACCCATTTCAAGCTCACGCCGGAGCAGCGCTCGGAACTCGGCATTAGTGATGGTATGATCCGTCTCTCGATCGGACTTGAAGCGGTCGAAGATTTAGCAGACGATCTCACTAATGCGGTGAAGAGGGTCACGGGGTAACGGGGATAATATGAGTAAAAGTACGCCGACTTCGTCATCGAGAAAGGCCGCTTCGGCTGCCGCCTTCCATCCCTATGAAGCGACGACGCGCGGTATCCGCATCCGTGTCGAACCGCGCTACATGGAAGATCAGTCGTCTCCCGAAGATAGCCACTTCGTGTGGTCTTACGCCGTCGAGATCAGCAACGACGGCGGCGAGACCGTCCAGCTCAAATCGCGCATGTGGCGGATCACGGACGCACTCGGCCGGACCGAAGAGGTTCGCGGCGCCGGCGTCGTCGGCCAGACGCCGGTGATCGCACCCGGCAAGTCGTTCCAATACACGTCGGGTTGTCCCTTGAAGACGCCTCAGGGTATCATGGTCGGCAGCTATCAGATGTCGGACGAGACGGGAAAGCTTTTCGACGTCGCCATTCCCGCCTTCTCGCTCGATAGCCCCTATACCCGACGCAGCATGAACTGAACCCGGCGATAGCCGATGAGCGCAGCAAGAGGCCCAATCCTTACTCCCGTTGAATTGCTCGCGCGCCTCGTGGCCTTCGACACGACGAGCTACAAGAACAATCTTGGCCTGATCGCGTTCGTCGAAGATTATCTTCGAGGCCACGGCGTGCCGTCGCAACGGATCGTCAGCGACGACGGCCAGAAATCCTCGCTCTACGCAACGATCGGCCCGGCTGACGAAGGCGGCATCGCTCTCTCCGGCCACACCGACGTCGTACCCGTCGATGGGCAGGATTGGACGAGCGACCCGTTCACGCTGAGAGCGGAAGGCGGCCGGCTCTATGGCCGCGGCTCTGCCGATATGAAAGGCTTTCTCGCAGCTTCGCTCGCGGCCGTTCCCGATTTCAAGAAGCGCAAACTCAAGAAGCCGATCCATCTCGCCTTCTCCTATGATGAGGAGGTCGGCTGCATCGGCGTTCGCCCGATGATCGCCGAACTCGGCAAGGCGCTTCCCAAACCACGCATGGTGATCGTCGGCGAGCCGACGAGCATGCAGGTCGTCGACGCCCACAAAGGTCCAGTCCGCTGGCGCGTCGACGTCAAGGGACGAGCGGCGCATTCGAGCATGGCGCATCTCGGTGTGAACGCGGTCACCTACGCGACCCGCTTGATCAGCGAACTCGACCGCGTGGAAACCGAGCTGAAGCAGCGCGTCATCGACGTTCGCTTCGAGCCACCCTATTCGACTCTGCAAGTGACGACGATCGACGGCGGCACGGCCACCAATATCGTTCCCGTGCATTGCAGCTTCGTTTTCGATATCCGTGCGTTGCCGGGATTGAACCCCGACGAGATCGAGGATCGGTTGCGCCGCTATGCCGAAACGCATTGCCTCCCCGAGATGCGCGCGATCGCCTCGGAAGCCGGCATCGACATCGAGCGCGTCAATGCCGTTCCACCCTTTGGCGCCGAACCGTCATCCGAGGTCGTCGCGCTCGCTTTGAAATTGACGGGCCAGAACCAAACGTATGGCGTTTCATACGGCACCGAGGCCGCCCTCTTTCAGGATGCGGGCGCGCCATCTGTCGTCTGCGGTCCGGGCGATATCGCTCAGGCGCACACAGCCGACGAATGGATCGCCGAAACCGAGATCGCAAAATGCATGGGCTTTCTGGATCGCCTCGGCGCCTGGGCAGAGACCTAAGGCCGCAACTCATCTCGCAATGCAGCGAAAATCCATCCACCGCAGGGAGTTAGACGAGGCCAGACCGAGTGTGACTTGCCTACGACATACCGTGCGACAATCTTGCGGACCCACCACTTTCTTCTCGGAACGCCGTGCTTCCGGCCCACTCTTGTGCGTACCAATCACCCGAGCAGCCGAGCCTTTGCAATCTTCAGAGACGGGCCAATGACCAAACGCTTTCACGTTCTCAATACCTCGGTCTGCGCCATGTCCGCAGCTCTTGCACTCGCCGGATGCTCGACGGCTTCGGTGCCAACCATCGGCTCGATCAATCCTTTCGGATCGAAGCAGATCTCGGAAATCGATCGCGCCTATCTTCAGGCCGCCGGAAGCTGGGATCTCAATCACGATAACGTCGTGACGTGCAACGAGTGGAAGTCCTACGCGGAAGATCTCTTCAACAGCGCCGATACCGACCACGACGATTCCCTCGACGCGACCGAGTGGAACAACCTGACCAAGATCGACAAGATGTTTGTCACCGCAGACTTGCGTTATTTCGATCAGAACGGTGATGGCAAAGTTACGCGTCAGGAATTCGTCGACAAACCGAACCCCGCGTTCGTCCTGATGGACAAGAGCGGCGCCTGCAAGCTCGATGGCGCTCAGATCGCCAGCGCCCGCTCCAAGACTGAATACGATACCTCGGGCAAGGCCCCGCAAAACAGCGACCCGCGTGAGGCGGACGGCCAAGTCGGCAAGGCCGCAAACGGCGGTCTCGGCAAATAACTGAAGGCGGTTGCGCGGCTGGCTCGCAGGCTAAGATCAGCCGCCGGCCGCTCTCAATTCATCGAGCGAGAAAACATATCGCGCCGTGCAGAACTCGCACGTGACGACGATCTTTCCGTTGTCGTCGAGCATGTCGGATAGTTCGTTGGCGCCGAACGCGAGCAGCACGTTTTCGACCTTCTCCCGGCTGCACCGGCAGAATGAGGAAAGCGGAATGACCCGCTCGATCACAACGGCTTCCTCATGGAAGAGCCGGAGCAATAGCCGCTCGACGGTCAGGCCGGGATCGAGCAGCTCGAGATCTTCGACCGTCGCGGCCAGCATTTCGACGCGCTTCCAGTCATCGTCCTGCTCGACAACGCCTTCTAGCGACGCGCCGACGTTTTGCACCATCAAGCCGCCGGCCCGCCTGTGCCACCGCGTTTCCGACTGGGCCGCTTGACGCGGCGCCACGTAATGCTCGGCGACCGCCGTCCGGATGAATGTCGGCAGGCTCTCGCGCTGCTGGAAATACGCAGCCGCCGTCGCCGAGAGCGGCGCCGCCTCGAAAGCGAGCACGCCTTGATAGCGCTCCTGTCCGGGACCGGAATCGAGCGTGATCGCGAGATGACCGTTGCCCAGCGCCGCCGCCGTATCGTGGCGCGTCCCGCTTCGAGCGATCTCCGCGATCTTCTCCGCATCGTAGCGCGCGTACCCCCTGAGCCGGCCGCTCGCGGTGTAATCGGCAACGAGAATGGAAACCGGACCGTCCGAACGCGTCAGCAGATTGAGATTGCCACCTTGCGGCAATGCCGATCCGCACAGAGCCGCCAACGCCAGCGCTTCCGAAAGCGCCCGGCCCGGAAGGTCGGGCATTGCATGCGGCGCGACGATCTGATCGAGCGTCGCCCCGAGTCGCACCAGCCTCCCGCGGATATTGGAGTTCTGCGTGCGAAACGCGACGACGACATCGTCCGCCGGGATGGCAACTGGCGTCGTGGTCGATCTGGGAGGCGAGTCAACCGGCATCGGCGAGACGATCCCTCAGGCGCCGAAGCACCATGCAAGAATGGCTTTCTGAGCATGCAGCCGGTTCTCGGCTTCGTCGAAAACGACCGACTGCGGACCTTCGAGAACGTCCTCTGTCACTTCATGCCCGCGATAGGCTGGCAGACAGTGCATGAAAATCGCGTTCTTGGCTGCCATGCCCATGAGCTTCGCATCGACGGCGTAAGGCGCCAGCATCTTCTTCCGCCGCGCCGCATCGGACTGGCCCATCGAAACCCACGTATCGGTGACGACGCAATCGACGTCTTTGACCGCGTGCACGGGATCGGTGCCGATCTCGACATCGCCCTTTTCGCGCCGGACCCACGCGATCGCTTCCTCTTCCGGAAAGAGTTCTTTCGGGCACGCGATCTTGAGCTTGAATCCGAAACGAACAGCGGCATGCATCCACGAAACCGCAACGTTGTTGCCATCTCCCACCCAGGCGACCGACTTGCCCTCGATCGAACCCAAATGTTCTTCGAACGTCTGGATGTCGGCCATCACCTGGCAAGGGTGGCTCTTCTCGGTCAGGCCGTTGATGACGGGGATCGTCGCGTAACGCGCGAGCTCTGCGAGCGTCGCATGCTCATTGGCACGGATCATGATGCCATCGGCATAGCGCGAAAGAACGCGCGCGGTATCGGCGACGGACTCACCGCGGCCGAGCTGCAGATCGGTATGGTTGAGCGTCAACGCGCCGCCGCCGAGCTGGCGCATCGCGATATCGAATGAAACGCGCGTACGCGTCGACGGCTTCTCGAAAATCAGAACGAGAACCAGATCCTCGATGTCCTTCGGACGAAGCGCAGCCGGCACGCGTTTGCCGGCTTTTTTCATCGCATGGGCCGCATCGATGATGCCCCGCAGCGTCTTGCTGTCGAGATCGGAGATGTCGAGAAAATGCCGGACGGCCGGGGCAGTTTTTTTCGTGGTCATGACTTGCGGAGCTTTCTCCAGCTCTTTCGAATAGCCGGTCATCGGGACGTCTCGCGAGCGACGCGGGTGAGAGCGCGAGAGAGGGCCCTGAGCCCTTCGCCGATCTCGTCCTCGGTCGCAATGAGGGGTGGAAGGACGCGGACACTGTTGTCGCCGGCGCCGACGATGAGGAGCTTCTCCTCGTTGGCGGCCTTGACGACCTGCGGCGGCGCAACGTGGGCCTTGAGCTTCAGTCCCATCAACAGACCCGCGCCGCGAACCTCTTCGACGAGTTCCGCGTGCTGATCCCTGAGGCCCTCGAGACCCTGCTTCAGACGCAATGTCTTTATCTGCACGGCTTCGAGGAAACCGGGCTCCGAGATAACGTCGAGAACTGTCGAAGCGACGGCCATCGCCAGCGGATTGCCGCCGAACGTCGAGCCGTGCGTGCCAGGCGTCATGCCCTTGGCTGCGTTCGCCGTCGCCAACACGGCGCCGACAGGAAATCCGCCGCCGAAGCCCTTGGCGATCGCCATGACGTCCGGAGTGATCCCCGCCCATTCGTGCGCAAAGAGTTTGCCAGTCCGCCCGACGCCGGTCTGAACCTCGTCGAGGACGAGCAGCAGCCCATGCTTGTCGCAAAGCTCACGAACGGCTCTGAGAAATTCGGGCGAGACAGCCCTGACGCCGCCCTCGCCCTGAATGGGCTCGAGCATGATCGCGGCCGTCTCCGGTCCGATTGCGGTTTCGAGCGCTTCGAGATCGCCGAGGTCGACATGATCGAAGCCCTCGGCCGCCGGGCCGAAGCCTTCGAGATACTTTTCGTTACCGGCAGCAGCGAGCGTCGCGAGAGTCCGCCCATGAAACGCGCCGCGAAAAGCAATGATGCGCTGGCGATTGGGCTCGCCCGATACATAATGATAGCGCCGCGCGACCTTGATCGCGCCCTCGCAGGCTTCCGCGCCCGAATTACAGAAGAAGACCTGCTCGGCAAACGTCAGCCGCGTCAGCTTGTCGGCGACCGTCTCCTGGCCCTCGACACGGTAAAGGTTCGACGTGTGCCAGAGCTTCTCGGCCTGTGCCTTTAGAGCCGCGACGAGTTGCGGATGCGCATGCCCCAGCGAATTGACCGCGACGCCGGACCCGAAATCGAGATAGCGCTCCCCGGTCTCGGCAGTCAGCCAGCAGCCTTCACCGCGCACGAAAACGATGTCCTGACGGGCGTAGGTGCCCATCACAGCCGTTGACGGTCCGCCGGTTTCGGAAGCGCTACGGGAAGCTTTCCCCAGCGCTGCAGGGGAAGAAGACATGATGCGTGGATTACCCTGAGCAGAAAATCAAAAAGCCGCCCAATTCCGGCGGCTCAATCACAACCCCTGATAACCCCTGCGCCTATTCCTGTCAATAAATGCTCGGATTTGACCATTGAGATCGCGGGCCGAATTGCCAATGCCACCGCCTTATGGTTGAAGTGGGGTAGGACATACACGAAAATCAGAGATATCCCCTGGCGCGAATCGTCTGTGGCGCGGTCGCCACTTCTTCCTGTCAATACCCCCTAGCTTGCAGCTCTGGCTTGTAGACGGGATTCAGCATGTTGTAACTTATCGTTGTCAGGCCACGAGATATGGCGGCGCCAGCCGCTTTTCCTTGGATGTGTATCGGCCCTGACCGCGCCTTGGGCAACCGCTTGTTAGCGGACCGCCCGTGTCTCGTGCGCGTTCCTGTTCTGCGTCTCCTCAAGTTTTTGCGTTTGTAACCGGTCGGGACCGTCGTCCTCAGCCGTCGCGTCGTGTTCGTTCGCGCGCGTTGGCTTGGGCTCGATTGCGGCCGGGTAACTGCGGGCACCGGGGGGTGCACCGCCGCTGTTCTGCGGCTCGAGAGGGAGCAATCTACGGATGTCTTGGACTGATGAGCGCGTGGACCTTTTAAAAAGGCTCTGGTCGGAAGGACTGAGCGCCAGCCAGATTGCAGGCCGCCTTGGAAGCGTGACGCGCAATGCCGTCATCGGCAAGGTGCACCGCCTCGGTCTGTCCGGCAGGGCAACGACTTCGCGAATGAAGTCGCACCGTCCCCGCACCCGATTGGCGAATGCGAAGAGACCGGTGAAGCAGCGCTTCGCGCAAGCCGGAAATCCTGCCGTGCGGGCACTCTATATCGACGCCGAAACTTACGTGGCGCCTGCGGAAGAGATCGAAATTCCGGTCGCCGAACGAAAAACCATTCAGACGCTGGGCGAGTGCAGCTGCCGCTGGCCCATCGGCGACCCGCAAACCTCGGAATTCCATTTCTGCGGCCGCTCCAAGGTGCCGTTGCTGCCCTACTGCGAGGTTCATGCCCGGCGCGCCTTCCAGCCCGTCGCGCCTCGTCGCCGCGATCGCCCGGAAATCGAAGCGCCGGTCACAGCGAGCCTGCCGGCTCCAGCGATCGCAGGCTCCGACCCGACCAAGCAGCGGGCCTGAGTTTGATTTGAGATTGATTTCTGAGATCCGGGAACCGGATCTCACATCACGTTTAACCACCGGCGTGCCGGGGGGCTTGGCCGGTGGAAGAAGAGAGAAGGCCAGCAGCTGCGGGGGTGGCTGCTGGCTTTCTCATGTCCGCTTCAGATCCGCCCGCTTCAGAAGAACTTGACCATCCGCCTCTCGCGATGACGCGCGGCGGCCACCCTGTGCTAGGGTGCGCCCGCTTTGCCCGGCAACGGAGACGGTAAATGGGTAAGAACAAGCACAAAGACAAAAAGCCCGGCGAGCCCCCGGGCGAATCTGACGAGTTCGAGCCGCTCACCGACGAGGCAGCGACCGTTGGCGGTCGCCACAACGGCCCCGAACCGTCCAACGACGAGTCGTCGGCCGATCACCAAGACTTAACTTCGCCCAAAGGCTTCTCGCTTGTTCCTCCGGAACTCCCGAAGGAAATCGCAGACGCAGCAATGCGCTCCGGCGGTTATCCCTACGACAAGCGCCTGAAGCCGAATGAGTACGAAGAGCAACTGCTGGCGCTTCAGGTCGAGCTGACGAAGTTGCAGAAATACAATCTCAAAGTCGGCAATAGAATCCTCTGCCTCTACGAAGGTCGCGACGGATCGGGAAAGAGCTCGTGCATCAAGGCCTTCAACGAGTACATGAACCCACGCAACACCCGCACCGTCGCTCTGCCGAAGCCGACGGAAACGGAACGCGGCCAGCTCTACTTCCAGCGCTACGCGGTACATCTGCCGAGCGCCGGCGAAATCGTCCTTTTCGACCGGTCTTGGTATAACCGCGCCGGCGTCGAGCGCGTGATGGGCTTTTGCACGCCGGACCAGCTCGCGGTCTTCCTCCGCGAAGCACCCCAGTGGGAAGGCCTCCTCGTCCGCGACGGCATTAAGCTATTCAAATATTATTTGACCATCGGTCGCGAAATGCAGCTCAAGCGCTTCTATGAGCGCGCGAAAAATCCATTGAAACAATGGAAGCTGTCGACAGTAGATCTCGCGTCGCTCGATAAATACGATGACTACACGCGCGCTGAAGTCGAGATGTTCCGCTTCACCAGCACGGCCACCGCCCCCTGGACCGTCGTTCGCGCCAACGATCAGCGCCGCGCCCGCTTGGAAACCATCCGTCACATCTTGCTGTCGATCGAATACGAAGGACGCGATCTCAAGGCCATCGGCAAGCATGACCCGTTGATCATCGGCTCGGGGCCTGAGTTCTTCCATCCGCAGGTTGAAAAACAATCCTGACGCCAAACCTGCGCCGCGTTGGGCGAAAGAGATCTTAGCGAACGAGAAGGATCGGCGTACGCGCGACGACGGAAGCACGCGCCAATTCGCGGCCATCGGCCAGCGCCGTACCGCCGAAAACGGCGATTGTTAAGCTCGGCCTCAGCCGCGCGATGAATTCCGTCAGCGCACCCGGAACGCCGAAGGTCGGGCGCGCATCCTCGAAAACGATGGGCAGGCTGGATTCAGACGCCAGCAGCCGCGATTGCCCTTCGATGTCTGCATATCCGTCCGCAGTATCGGCGGCGATCACGATATGCACCGGGGCCCGCGGCGCTGAAAGGCGCTCCGCCGCGCGCAGCATCGACGGCAGCCGATCGGCATCTTCGACGACGACCACGACGCGCGATTGCGTCGATCTCTGTTCGCCGCAGAGCAAAAACCCTGTCGCGCCGCCGACGTTGGCAAGCAGTGTCCCGATGACGGAATCGCTGTGCGAGGCAGGCATTCGCGCCAGCGCAACGATGTTCCAAGGTCCGCGCTCGTCGCACATCTCCGAAATCCGGTCGACGGCATCGCCCGCGGCCAGCGTGTGGCGCACCGTGACGCCGCGAGCCGCACCGGCCTTGTCGACCGCACGGCGGCAACGCGCGACGAGAAGTTCGAAACGCCGGTCGTATTCGACGAGAGCGCTCACCTCGGCGCGCGCGGCGTGTCCAACCATCCGGACAGGCACGCCGTCTGCGTCGCCTGCAGTTCCATCGGCAACGACAACCGTTTCGATCTCGGCCCCATAAGCGGCAGCCAGCAGAATGGGTGCTTCAAGCCGCGACGCTGGATAGTCGGCTGCGGGATCGAGCCAGAGGACGACCCGGCCCGAAAGCTCCGAAGCTTCAGCGACATGCGCGATCACGGCGTGGCGCCGTCGGCGCGCCGTGACAGCGCTTCAGTGAGATCGGCAGCCCGTATTTGCGACGCCGATTGATCTGCGGCGATTGCATCCGCCTCCTGCAGAAGGTGCAGAAGCGCGATACCGGCGAGCGACACGCGTCCGCCGCCGCGGCGAACCGCATCCTTATAGATCAGCGGCGCCACGGCCGGATTGAGCGGTCGAAGTCCGTGATCCGACGCCATCCGCGCAGCGCCCTTGGCGAAGTCGCCTTCGCTGAGTTCCGCAATCGGCACCGTCTCGGCAAACTTCGCGACATGCGGAAAGTGCCGCGCGACGCCGGGCTCGATGGCTTCGAGCTTCGACCACGATTGCGCGTCCGCGATGAGCACGATGGTCGCCAACAGCGGGATCGGATCGGCTTTTACGCCGACGCCCGCCGCGTTGACCGGCACGATCTCTTTGCTGCGAATGGCGGCGCTGAGCGCAAGCCACGTCGCGGGATCGGCAGCAAGCCGCCAGGCCTCGATGATGACGATGCCGGATCCCGCTCGCATCAAATGGCCGGGAAGAAGCACGGCGAAACCCAGCGCATCGCGGCTGATTTCGCCGAGAAGGTCGGTTGCCGACGCCGTCCGCGCGACGACGACATGGCTGCGCACCGATGGATCGGCGAAGTGCCCGTCATCGCAATCGAGAACGACGGGCGGGACAGCCTTTTCCGTGCCCGTGCCGCGCACCGCAAAAGTCATGAACGTTTCTTCGACCGCATCGAGAGCAGCGGCAAGCGAGGCATCGTCCGGATAGGATTTCTTGATCGCCGCAAGACCAGGGCGAACGGCGCGCAACGCCGTCTGCCGAAGCAGGGCGTCATGCTTCTCGCTCGCGCCGAATTCGGCTTCGGGCAGCGTCGCGACGATGGATTGCAGCTCGTCCTCGAACGCGGTGATCTTGGCTTCGACGTTCCGCTTCATCGAATCCGGAAGCGCACGAAAAACATCCGACCTGACGACGCGGCCTTCGTGCATCGGCGCGAGCACATAGCCGTCGAGCGATTTGACGACGGCAATGTTCTGCGCTTCCGCGCGTTGGCGCACCGGCTCGACCGCCTTTTCGCTGTGGTATCGCATCTCTTCCTCGAGCAGATCGAGGCTGATGCGATGCTCTTCGCTCTTGAGATAACGATTGAATGCGGCCCAGGCCTTGGCAGTAGCTCCGCGAACCTCGCGACGGATACGCATGCCCTCGCCCGCCGGCAAGGCGAAGCCCTTCGCGCGCGACGGTGCGTCGTGATCGACGACGTAAATCCAATCCGGAGCGGGCGACCGCGCCACATCCTTGGCGATCGCTTCGGCAAGTCCAAGTCGGCCAGTGCCGGGCTGCCCCATGACGACGAGATGCTCGCCGCGGCTTGCCTCGAGCGCGGTTCGAATTTTTGCGATGGCGCGTTTCTGCCCGAAGAAGTGCGTCTGTTCGATTGGTTTGATCGGCGCCAAGCTGTTCGCCGTCTTCTTCTCTGTGGTTTCACTCTGGCCGTCCGCCGTCGAAACATCGGCCAGACGATCTGCCAGTCGATCCGCGAGACGGTTCGTCATGAGTGTCACGACATTGGTTATTGGCTCGGTTGCGCTGCGCGAGCCCGCCCCCGAGGGCGAAGCTTTGGCTGCACCCTCCTCGCCGGCGGTAGCCGGAGCTTCGGCTTTTTTCTCCGCCCTGCTGCGCCAGAAAACCATTCGCACGATCTCTCCCCTGGAGACTCTAACGACCATCGCCGGCTTGTCGGGTGACGAGAAGGCCGCCCCCGCCGCCCGCTTGTCACCGACAGTCGCACGGGCATAATGGCGGCACCATGACCGACAACCCGTCATCCGTAACGAATCCTTACGCTGCGGCTGCTCCCGCAGAAAAGACCCGGGATTACGAACGCGCCCGCGCTATTCTGCGCGGCACGCAACGGCTCCTCCGCTCCCTCGACTTCGAAAGCGTCAGCGAAGTCTCGCTCGCCAACGGACGCCGCGCCGACATCCTGAGCATCCGTCGCGATGGCCAAATCTGGATCGTTGAAATCAAGTCGAGTATTGCCGACTTCCGCGCCGATCAGAAATGGCCGGAGTACCGCGACTATTGCGATGCGTTGCTCTTTGCAGTCGCACCGGATTTTCCAACGGAAATTCTACCCGCCGATACCGGACTGATATTGGCCGACGCCTATGCGGGCGAGATGGTGCGAACGCCGCCGCACCATCCATTGGCAACCGTTCGGCGCAAAGCGGTAACGCTTGCACTCGCGCGCACGGCATCGATGCGGCTGCACGCCGAACTCGATCCGGGCTTCGGAATAGAATGAAGGCCTGAGCGCCAGAACCTCAGCTTCAGAACCTGAGCGTCAGAATGAGCCCGAGCCTGCCCCGTTACTTCGGAGCGCGCTTCGCGAGGATGCGTTGCAGGGTGCGGCGGTGCATGTTCAAGCGGCGCGCCGTCTCGGAGACATTGCGATTGCAAAGTTCATACACGCGCTGGATGTGTTCCCAGCGCACGCGGTCCGCCGACATCGGGTTCTCCGGCGGCGGCGCCTTGGAATCCGTTGGCGCGAGAAGCGCATCCGTAACGTCGTCGGCGTCTGCAGGCTTCGCGAGATAGTCGACGGCGCCGAGCTTCACAGCCGTAACCGCGGTTGCGATGTTGCCGTAGCCGGTGAGAACGATCGCGCGCGCATCGGGGCGAGCCTTCGCCAACTCGGCGATGACGTCGAGTCCGGAACCGTCCTCGAGGCGCATGTCGACAACGGCGAACGCCGGAGCCTTTTCGCGAATGAGATCGACACCTTCAGCAACCGAATGGCCAAAGCGCACTTCGAAGCCGCGAAGCTCCATCGCGCGTGCCAGACGCTGCAAGAACGACCTGTCGTCGTCGACGATAACCAACGAGCGGTCGGCTGGTAATTCATCCTGCTTGAAAGACAGGTCTTCGGTAACCAAAGTAGCCTCCCGGATCACGTATTATCCGTTGCTTTTTTCATGACGGTACATAATCCATCGCCGCCTACCCGGCTGCAACCCCTTACGCAAGCAAAAAACAACCCAAAAGGTTACTATCGGAGCAAAAGAAGGTCGGCCATTCGCACCAAATTGCCAGATTAGGCGATTTGCGAGGCCGAAGCCCGCCGTCCAGGCCAGGCGAAGGCCCCCGGCGGAAGTTCGAAAGCGGCTCTTGGCCATGAGATCTGAACATTGGCTCCGTGCCGCGGCGGAGTTAGGTTTGAAAACGTAACCGTGGCGCCAGACCGCTCGAGGAGCGTCTTGGCGATAAAGAGACCGAGCCCCAACCCCGAGTGGCCGTGATCGCCCTTATCCTCGAAGCGCCGCGTCGTAACGTAAGGCTCGCCGATGCTGTCCATCATTTCGGGCGCGAAGCCCGGACCATCGTCGGTGATCGTGAAGTAGACGTGCGACCCGTTCCAGCGCGCCGTGATCTGCACCTCTGATTGCGCAAAGCTGATGGCGTTCTCGATAAGATTGCCGAGACCGTAGATCACGCCCGGGCGGCGATGCGCGACGGGCTCGATCCTCACCTCATCGTCGAGACCTGGCAACGAGCTTGCGGAAATGATGATGCGCTTGCCGGAGTTGCGGTGCGGAGCCGATGCCTCTTCGAGCAGTTCTATGACGCTCAGACTTGCGTGCATCGGATCCTGCGCGTCGGGCTTACGCGTGAGCTTCTGCAGAATTTCGCGGCAACGCCGGGCCTGGCTGTGAAGAAGTTGCAGGTCCTCGCGATACCGGCTGTCGCTGCCGAGTTCGTACTCGAGTTCCTTTGCGACGAGAGCGATTGTCGATAGCGGAGTGCCGAGTTCGTGCGCTGCCGCAGCCGCCAATCCGTCGAGCGCGTGCAGCCGCTGCTCGCTTGCCAGCACCATATCGGTCGCAGCCAACGCTGCCGACATCTGGCGGGATTCCTTGTTCAGCCGCCAAGTAAAGAAGGCCATGAACGCCATGGACGCGATCAGCGCCAACAGCTCGCCGACCTTGTAATCGGCGGGAAGTTCGAACCGTGTCCCTTCGCGCCATGGCAGCGGGTAGTGAAAGTCGATGAGCAGCATGCCGGCGCCAATCACGCCCGCTCCGAGGACGAGCGTGTAGCGCGGCGGCAAGGTCGCCGCTGCGACCGTGACAGGCGCGACGAGTAAAACCGAAAACGGATTTTGGATACCGCCGGTCAGATAGAGAAGGCCTGCGAGCTGAAGGACATCGTAGACGAGCAGACTGAACGCGAGCCGCGTGCTGAGGCGGTGGCGCACCGGAAACCGGATCGACAGAAACACGTTCAGCCACGCCGAGAGCGCGATCAGAACGAGACAGCTTCCGATGTTGAGCGGGAAGCCGTAGAGCAGCGTCACCGCCGCGATCGCTGCGAGCTGACCGAGAACCGCCATCCAGCGAAGACGGACGCTCGTCAAAAGACGAAGCTGACTCTCGCGTTCGTTTACGATGCCCTTGAGAACCGGCGCGGGCGCGCTATCAGAAGGCATACTCATGAATTGATGAATCCGGTTTCAGTGTCGTGACCGCAAGCCGCATATCGCTCGCGCTTGCACGCCTGCATTAGAAAGCCGACATGTTGTCAGCTTAGCTACATTCTTACCCAAAGGGCGATGGAGACATCAAGCTTATGAACCGTACGACGATTGGGATGATCTTCGCAGGCCTTCTAACTGGCGCTGCGCTTGCCTTTATTGCGCTGAAAGTGCCCACGCCTACGGTAAATGGCGAAGCCCAGGTTACCGGCAAAGCGGCCATCGGCGGCCCCTTCAGCCTCATCGATCAAACCGGCAAGCGCGTCACCGAAAAGGACTTCCTCGGACGCTACATGCTGGTATTCTTCGGTTTCACCAATTGTCCCGATATTTGCCCGGCGGGCCTTCAGGTGATGACGGCTGCGCTCGACAAGCTCGGCCATCGCGCTGACGATATCGTGCCGGTCCTCATCACACTCGATCCCGCGGAAGATACTCCCGAAAAGCTCGCGACGTATGTGAAAAGCTTTCATCCGCGCCTCGTCGGCTTGACGGGAAGCGACAGCGACATTGCCGCGGCTGCGAAAGCTTATCGCGTTTTTTACCAGAAAGTTCCGGACGACAAGGATCCCTCGCGCTACAGCATCGATCACTCGGCGATCTTCTATCTGATGGATAAGGATGGAACATTGCTCGCGCCAATCCCACACACGAACGACGTTGATCAGCTCGCTCTCGCGATCGACAAAGCAATTCTTAAGCAATAGCGGCGATTCGTTCCTGAGACCGGAGCGCCACACTTTCACATACTGCAATCGACTCCGGACATTGACGCTGGAGCAAGAAGCCGAACCTTGTTAGGTCTTCTTAGTGCTGCATTGATCCGGCACACACGAACGGTACTTCGTTGCATCGATAAGATGCGCGTCGGCTTTTGGGGGCAGAGCGCATGAGGATCATAAATGGACATCGCGCCATCGACCTGAGTTCAAAAACGCGATCGGTCCGCCTCGAAGATATCGGCGCACAGTTCGAAGTTCGTCGTCATCCAGGCGCACGCCGTTTGACGTTGCGCGTCAGTCGCACGCGCAGAGCCGTGATCGTCACGCTTCCTCTGCAGTGCGATCTCGATGAAGCAGGCACGTTTCTCAACCGGCACATCGATTGGGTTCGCGCCCGTCTCGACAGTCTGCCGAACCACGTTCCGTTCGAAGATGCAGCGGCGATGCCGCTCCGCGGCACGCCTCACACCATCTCCTTCACGGGCAACGCGCGCACGCGAGTGATCACCGTCGACGATCGCCAGGGTCGTCGTCCCTCGATCATCGTCCCCGGCGATAAAGAGCGCGCACCCGATAGGCTCACGCGGTTCCTATTCGACGAGGCGAAGCGCGATCTCGCGGCAACCGTCGCCAAATACACGCGTCCTCTCTCGGTCAAGGCGACGCGCATCGGCATCCGCGATCAGACGAGCCGTTGGGGATCGTGCTCCACGACGGGAGCGCTTTCATTTTCCTGGCGCTTGATCCTGGCGCCGTCCTTCGTGCTCGATTACGTCGCCGCGCACGAAGTCGCTCATCTCGCGGAAATGAATCACGGACCGCGCTTTTGGGCGCTCGTCAAAAAGATCTGCCCCGACTTTGAAACCGCCAAACAATGGCTGCAGGTTCTGGGTCCCGATCTTCATCGCTATGGGCCGCCGCACGGCCAGCCCGTAAACTCACCACCAGCTGGCGAATGACAAAAACCCGCTCTTCCCGGCAGGCGCAGCATTTGGCCCTGTGCCGGTAGCCGTTTTAACTTCGTCCGGCGTCCCAGAAATCGCGCGCGAAACGAAAGCTTCATCGATCTCGTCGGCGGGATGATTTTTCGCGTCTACTGACGGCTTGCTCACATCCGCCGCGAGCGTCTGGCTGCTGCCCGGCCGCGCTTGCGCATCCCGCCCTGGCGTCCAGGGCAAAACTTCCTTTGCCTCGACGACACGCGGCGGCCGCGTCGCTGTCGAAGCGGGAACAAGCGGACTGATGCCGAAGTCGGCCGCATCGGCGTCGGCGTTTCCGATGACGGTTCCCGGCAACGGCTCAGGCGCGAGACCTTCGTGCGCAACGCGCATGACCTGCTTCCAGATTTCGGCTGGAAGCGTGCCGCCGGTTGCGCGGTTCATTGGCTTTCCGTTGTCGTTGCCGACCCACACGCCCGCGGTCAGATGGCTGGTGTATCCTATGAACCAGGCATCGCGAAAATCCTGGGTCGTCCCGGTCTTGCCGGCGACGGGTTGATCGGCGAGCGCGGCCCGCCGTCCCGTGCCGTAAACGACCGCCGCGTTCAGCATGTCGTTCAACGCACCAAGTCGATCCGCCTCTGCGACCCGCGTATGGGCGGGCGGCTTGCTTTCGAAAAGCACGCGGCCCTGAGCCGTCGCGACGCGGACGATCACGTGCGGCTCGACGACATCGCCGCCGTTCGAAAACGCCGTATAGGCCCCGGCTAACTCGAGCAGCGTGACTTCCGACGTTCCGAGTGCGAGCGCCGGTCCTTCGCGCAATTCGGATTTCACCCCGAGGCGCTCCGCAAGATCGGCCGCCGTTCCGCGCCCGATATCCTGGTTGAGGCGCACGGCCACCGTGTTGACCGACTGCGCCAAGGCGCGGCGCAGCGTGATGGGGCCAACGTACTCGTTCTTATCGTTCTTCGGCGACCAGCCGCCGATCGTGATCGGAGCGTCGTTCGCAACGGTCGAGGGCGACATCCCGCGCTGCAACGCAGCGAGGTAGACGAACGGCTTGAACGCAGAGCCCGGCTGGCGCTTCGCCTTGATGGCGCGATTGAACTGGCTGTCGGCATAATCGCGTCCGCCGACGAGCGCGCGAATGCCGCCATCGCCATCGAGCACGGCGACGGCCGCCTGGCTTGCACCGAGCGCCGCCCCCTTCTGCGCGAGGCTATCCGCAACGATTTCCTGGGCGCGCCGCTGCAGTGTCTTGTCGATCGTCGTTTCGACGACGAGATCGGTATCGTCGCCGCCGGTGATCGCCTCCACCTGCTCCAGCACGTAATCGACGACGTAACCGGAATCGACGGATGCCTTGGCCATCTTCTGCTCGTTGAAGACCAGCGTCTGCGCCAGAGCTTGCGTCTCTTGTGCTTCCGAAATGAAACCCGCGTCGAACATTTTCGAGATCACGACACGTGCACGCGCACGCGCCGCCCCCGGACTCGCGGCCGGCGAATATTTCGATGGCGCTTTGAGAAGCCCGGCGATGAGCGCCGCTTCCGGCAATGTCAGCTCGCGAGCGGACTTGTCGAAATACCGGCGGCTCGCCGCTTCGATGCCGTAAGCCCCGCCGCCGAAGTACACCTGGTTCAAATAAAGCTCCAGGATATCGGACTTCGACAGTCGCACTTCGAGCCACAACGCCAGACCAAGCTCCGCGATCTTTCTCGTCAGCGTCCGGTCCTGTGTCAGGAATAGGTTTTTCGCCAACTGCTGGGTCAGCGTCGAGCCGCCCTGAGCAAACCGCCCCGCGCGCAAGTTCGCGAACATCGCGCGGATCATCCCAACGGGATCGACGCCGTAATGATCGAAGAACCGTCGGTCCTCCGTCGCGACGACGGCGGCGGGCACGACTTTCGGCAGCTGATCGAGGGAAACGTACTCGCGCGGCGCGCCCCGCTCAGTCAACGTCGAACCGTCACGCGCCAGAACGCGTACGAGCGGCGCGTGCGCGGTGTTGCGGATCGCGAGCGGATCGGGAAATACGACCGTGTAATAGACCATCATCACGGCGAAGGTCAGCATCAAGAGGCCCGCCCCGAGCACCCCAGCGCCGAACGCCAACCTGTATTTGAGTTTCAGCCGGCTGAAAAATCCGCGCCGCATAGGGACCGTTGGCGCCAACTGCTGTTGCGGCGGCTGTTGCGCGTTGAGTTGCGACAGGTCGGCCATCAGCTCGTCCGACCGGAAGGCCTGCGTCGCAACGGACTGAAACGATCCGGGCAGCGTCATCTCAACCGGCGCTGCGGGACGGCGGCCGCCGAACAGCAACCCGCGGACGAGCCACAGTGCAAAACGCAAAGCTGCAGCAATGGCGCGCAATACGGTCAAACCTCGAAGGCTTAGTTGGTCCCTTGCCGTCCAGCCCCGGAAAAGCCTGATCTGAAAAGGGTAGCGGGATAATTCCGCTCATTATTATCGGACGTTGACTAAGGTCGCGTTAAACGCGAACCCGCGTCGTCGGCCGAAGCCCGAACTCATCCGCTGAGTGAGTTGTAGACACTGCAAATGAGCAACGTAGGCGAACAGAAATAATATGCCCTGTGGCATCTGTCTTCACGGGCCGCCATAGTAGTGTGACTTAACAAGGAGAATCGATGTCCGTTCCGGTCGACCTAGCTAGTTACAAGGATACGCTTTTAGTTCTCGGCACTGCCGGTGTCATCGTTCCTGTCTTGCATCGCTTCGGCGTCAGTACGGTTCTTGCTTTTCTTCTATCCGGCGCATTCCTCAGCCCAGGCGGCCTCGGAGCCCTCGTCCCCCACCTGCCTCAGCTTTCCTATCTAACGATTACCGACCCCGAACGATTATCCAAATTCGCCGAGTGGGGGGTGGTTTTCCTTCTCTTCATCATCGGCCTCGAACTTTCCTTCGAACGTCTCTCGACGATGCGGCGCTTGGTGTTCGGCCTCGGCGGCTCGCAGGTCGTCGTCTCGGCCGCCCTCATCGGGCTGGTTGCCTATGCGCTCGGACAGCCTCCGGCCATTGCGCTCGTTATCGGCGCCGCCCTCTGCCTGTCCTCGACAGCCATCGTCATCGAGTTGCTTGCCTCTCAAAAGCGGCTCGCGACGTCTGTCGGAAGAACCACCTTCTCGATCCTCCTCTTTCAGGATCTCGCGGTCGTCCCGATCCTCATCCTCGTCGGCATTCTCGAGCCGGGAAATGACGTGTCGATCGTCACCAAAATTTTGACGGCGCTCGCACAGGCAGCCGTCGCGCTGATCGCGATCGTCGCCGTCGGCCGTTTTCTGCTTCAGCCCCTATTCCGCCTTGTAGCTCAGACCCATAACGCCGACCTCTTCATTGCAGCGACTCTGTTCGTCGCGGTCAGCACGGCCTTCATAACGGCCGCCGCCGGTCTATCCCTGGCCCTCGGCGCGTTCGTCGCCGGCCTCATCCTCGCGGAAACCGAATACCGCAGAGCCGTGCAAGCGACCATCGAGCCGATCAAATCGCTGCTGCTCGGCGTGTTCTTCTTTTCAGTCGGCTCGCAGCTCGACATTCAATCGCTGATAGCCGAGCCCGCCGCGATCCTGGCGACGACGGTCGGCCTGCTCGGACTCCAGGCGATCATCATCTACGTATTGGCCCGCCTCTTCAGCGTCTCGAAATCGGCTTCGATTGAATCGGCCCTCCTGCTGGCGCCGGGCGGCGAGTTCGCCTTCGTGATCCTGACGCTCGCGCACGCGTCCCAACTCATCAATCAAGAATTGATGAGTATCCTGCTCACCGCCGTATCGATCACGATGGCGTTGATACCAGCGTGCGCCAAGCTTGGCCGCAAGTTCGCCAAACGGTACGTCCCGCCGCCGACGATCGATCCGGAATTGACCGTTACGCCCGTCAGCGACGGAACCGTCAAAGCGCTCGTCGTCGGTTACGGCCGCGTCGGACAATTGATCGGCGACATGCTGGCCGAGCACAAGATCTCCTACATCGCCGTCGACCGCGCGCCAAATCTCGTCGCCAATGCGAGGCGAGAAGGCAAGCCCGTGTACTACGGCGACGTGACGTACGCGGAATTCCTCGAGCATTGCGGTCTCGATACGGCCAAAGCGGCGATCATCACGATCCATAAGGAAAGCGAGATCGACGCCATCGTGCAGTCTTTGCGCAAGAGCCACCCGAATCTGCTCATCGTCGCACGCGCCAAGGACGCAAACCACGCGCGCCATCTCTACGAGATCGGTGTCAACGATGCCGTGCCGGAAACGATCGAGGCGAGCCTCCAGCTCTCGGAGGCAGCCCTCGTCGGTCTCGGCGTTCCGACAGGCCCCGTCATCGCCTCCATTCACGAGAAGCGCGATGAGTTCCGCACTGCGCTTCAGAGAGCGGCCAAAAAGGCGGGAACCGAGACGCGCGCATTTCCTCGAAAGCGCTCTAGCTGAGCGCTCTCGGCGCGCGCGTACCGCCGCAGGCCTTGTGCCGGAACTTGTCGATCCCACATCACGTTTCCGATTGGAGACGTAATGGCGGAGCCAATGTCGACAATGTTCGAAAGAATGGACCGAAGCCGCTTCGAAGGGGAATTCACAGGCTCCCTTCCGGCGGGTGATTTCGACGAAAGCTTCGCGCGCATCGAAGCCTTGGCAAAGGTCCTCGACAGCGCCATCCGCATTCCAGGCACCAGTGTCGTCATGGGTGTCGACGCCGTTCTCGGCCTCGTTCCCGTCATCGGCGACGCAATTTCAGGCGCGATCGCGAGCTACATCATCTGGGAAGCGCGTCGCCTCGGCGCGCCACGCTGGCTGATCGCGCGCATGGCGATGAATACGGCGCTCGATACCGCCGTCGGCAGCATCCCCATTTTCGGCGATATGTTCGACGTTGCCTACAAATCGAACCTGAAGAACGTCGCCCTGCTGAAGCGCCACGCCGACAAGCATGGGCACCGTTACGGCCGCCGCACAATCGAGACGACTTATTCGGTCGCTGACTGAGTTCTCACAAAAATTGTCATCCCGCCCGAAGGAGCGAAATTGAGCGCTCCGCAGAGCCGGGACCCAAAACGCTATCAACTCGTCATCCCGGCGGAGGCCGGGATCCATCCAGGCTGATGACTTGCGATGAACGGATGCTTGGACGGATCCCCGCCTCCGCGGGGATGACGTCCGGAGACGGGCAGCAGACAACCGGACTCGGTAATTCAACGGCTAGAATGCGCTCCGCGTCGCCTAAACGTCCAAGTTCGATACGTTGAGCGCGTTTTCCTGGATGAACTCGCGCCGCGGCTCGACGACATCGCCCATCAGCTTGGCGAAAATCTCGTCGGCCTCCGCGAGATCGCCGACCTTGACCTGCAGCAGCGTGCGCACGTCGGGATCGAGTGTCGTCTCCCAAAGCTGCTCGGGGTTCATCTCGCCCAGACCTTTGTAGCGCTGCAGATCGAGACCCTTGCGGCCCACCTCGTACACCGCTTGGAGCAGCGAACGCGGACCGGTGATGATCTCGATCTTATCTTTGCGCTTGAGCTTCGCCGGCGTGTCGTAGAGCTCGACCAGATGTTCGTGACGCTCGTTCAAGCGCCGCGCATCGAGCGAACCCAACAGCGCCCGGTCGAGTATCTGAACCTCGGTGACGCCGCGAACCTCGCGCTTGAAGACATACCCGTCGTTGCCGTAGCTGCCTTGCCATCCCGTTTCCATCTCTTCGGCGATGGAGTCGAGACGTGCAGCGATCCTCTGGGCAATCTCGTCGGCCCTCTGAGAATCGGGCGTCGAAAGGATCGACGCGTCGAACACCCCGCCGATGGCGCCTTGCTCGACGACATTTCGATTATACCGAGAATGCAGCGCGTTGATGCCACCCGCGATCTGCCGCGCCTGCTCGACGACGTCGCGCAAATCCCGGCCCGCCCGCTCCGTACCGTCGCCGCCGATCAGCACGGCGTCGACGAGGCCCTGATCGATCAGGTAATCCTCGAGCGCCCGCTCGTCCTTCAGGTACGAATGCGACTTTCCTTTCGCCACTTTGTAGAGCGGCGGCTGCGCGATGTAGACGTGGCCCTTTTCAACGAGCTCCGGCATCTGCCGGTAGAAGAACGTCAACAGCAGCGTGCGAATATGCGCGCCGTCGACGTCGGCGTCCGTCATGATGATGATCTTGTGATAGCGAAGCTTGTCGAGCCTGAATTCGTCGCGCCCGATGCCGGTGCCGAGCGCGGCGATGATGTTCGTCACCTGCTCCGATGACAGCATCTTGTCGGTGCGAGCCCGCTCGACGTTCAGAATTTTACCTCGGATCGGCAGCACAGCCTGGAACTCGCGCTTACGACCCTGCTTGGCGGAACCGCCCGCCGAGTCGCCTTCGACGATGAACATTTCCGTTTTCGACGCATCGCGATCCTGGCACTCGGCGAGACCGCCCGGCAGACGCAGCCCGTCGAGCGCACCTTTCCGCCGCGTCAGATCGCGAGCTTTGCGCGCAGCCTCACGAGCAAGCGCCGCCTCGACGATCTTGCCGACGATGACCTTCGCCTCTTTCGGATGCTCCTCGAACCAGGCGCCGAGCTGATCGCCGACCGCCGATTCCACGACCGGCTTCACTTCCGACGAAACGAGCTTGTCCTTCGTCTGCGAAGAAAACTTCGGGTCAGGCACCTTCACCGAAAGCACGCACGTCAAACCCTCGCGCGCGTCGTCGCCCGAAAGCGCCACCTTTTCCTTCTTCGCGAGGCCGGTTTCCACCGCATACTTGTTGACGATACGCGTCAGCGCACCCCGGAAACCCGCGAGATGCGTTCCGCCGTCGCGCTGCGGAATGTTGTTCGTGAAGCACAGCACCGTCTCGTGATAGCTGTCGTTCCACCAGAGAGCGGCCTCGACCGTGATGCCGTCCTTCTCGGAATGGACCATGATCGGTTCGGGAAGCGCCGACGACTTCGATCGATCGAGGTAACGGACGAAAGCAGCCGTGCCGCCATCGTAATTGAATTCCTGGCGCTTCACGTCGGCATGGCGCGCGTCGATCAGAACGATCCTCGCACCGGAGTTCAGGAACGCGAGCTCGCGCAAGCGATGCTCGAGCGTCGCGAAGTCGAATTCCGTTACGTTGTGAAACGTCTCTGTGCTCGGCAGGAACGTGACTTCGGTGCCGCGTTCCTCGCCGGCGTCGCCGATGACCTTCAACGGCGCAATGGCGTTGCCGTTGTGAAACTCGATGTAGTGCTCTTTGCCTTCGCGCCAGATCCGGCACTTGAGCCAAGACGACAGCGCGTTGACGACCGACACGCCGACGCCGTGCAGACCGCCCGAAACCTTGTACGAGTTCTGGTCGAACTTGCCGCCCGCGTGAAGCTCGGTGAACACGATCTCGGCAGCCGAACGCTTCGGCACCTGATCGTCGTCGCGCTTGATGCCGGTCGGAATGCCGCGCCCGTCGTCGCGCACCGTGCACGAGCCGTCGGGGTTCAGCGTCACCGTGCAGGCGTGCGCATGGCCAGCCAGAACCTCGTCGACGGCGTTGTCGACGACTTCGTAGATCATGTGGTGGAGACCCGATCCGTCATCGGTGTCGCCGATGTACATGCCGGGACGTTTCCGAACCGCGTCGAGCCCCTTCAGCATCTTGATGCTGTCCTCGCCGTAGTCATCCGGCGCAGGTGTTTTCTTGAGCGGTTGGGCGTTCATTATCGGGCTTTCTCAGCGGACGGAATTATGGTCCGTTTTTATAGCACAAACCGCCCCGAAACGCCCTAAAAAATCGTCATAAATCGAGGCCGAAAAGCCCTTGTTTTACAGTGTTTTGGATGTGGCCGTTTGTCCCGATCGGCGGACTTACGGAAGGGCCCCGATCTTTCCCACTTCCACCCCCCAGAATCGCGCCTTTTCCCGAAGCGCCGAGAACGCTTCCGCGTCCGTCCCGGTCATCCAGGCTTGCGCTCCGAGCCGGAGAATTTCTGCAAACAACGCAGCCCGCCGGTGGACGTCGAGATGCGCCGTGATTTCATCGAGGAGGAGGATGGGCGCCGCCCCCTCCTGCCGCTCCGTCAGCAGCTCGGCATGCGCCAGCACGAGCCCGAGAAGCAGCGCCTTCTGCTCGCCAGTCGAACACTGACGCGCTTCCAGCGCCTTCGGACCGTGTTCGACGATCAGATCGGAACGATGCGGCCCATCGAGCGTACGGCTCGCCGCACGGTCGCGTTCGCGCGTTTCGCGGAGCGTCCGCGCGTAGGCATCTTCCGCCTCGACAGCCGAAAGACGCTTGAGATCGTCCTCGATGGTTCCGACGAGCCGGAACGACGACCACGGAAACGCGGAATTCGGATCGCGCTCGCGGCGCGTCTCGACGATTGCAGCCATCGCCGCCACAGCTTCGAGGCGAGCAGCCGCAACCGCGACACCCGTCTCTGCCATCACCTGCTCGAAGCCGGATAGCTGCGCGTTGTCGCGCACGCCGTCGGCAAGCAGGCGATTGCGGCTCGTCATCGCCCGCTCGAACCGCCCGGCGATCGTCCGGTAGCTGTGATCGAAACAGAGGATCAATCGGTCGAGAAAACGCCGCCGCTCGGAAGCCGGACCCGTGAAAAGCCCGTCCATCGCCGGCGTCACCCAGACGATTTCGAGATAGTCGGCAAGGATGCCCGAACCCGACTGCGCCGAGCCGTCGATCCGAACGATGCGGCCGGTTCGTCCTGAACCCTCAGACCGCGCGCTCGTCCCAGCGCCCGCCACTAACCCCGTCCCGATATCCGCAGGGCCTGCGAGCGTATGAGCATGCGCCGCAATCGCGAAACCGCCGTCGCCCCCTGCGCGCGCCAATTCGATGAACGGCACACGCCGCAAGCCCGTGCCCGGCGAAAGCAACGACAGCGCCTCGAGCAGATTGGTCTTGCCCGACCCGTTCGCGCCCACGATCACCTGCGGCCCCGCATCGGTCGCAACGCTCGCCGACACATAGCTGCGAAAATTCGTCAGCGTCAGTCGCTCGACCCAGAGTCCGACACTGGAGCTTTCTATTTTTGTCAATTCCGTTTCGGACGCTTAGCCTCTTGCACGCGATACGCCAGCATGCTGAGGAAGTTTATATATTCGAGCGCCCGCTGCTCGGATCCCTCCGGAAACGAGTGACCGCCTGGATTGCGTATCGCTAATACGGCTCCCACAAAAAGATGCATCATACCTTCCTGCTCGTCTTGGTCCGTCTGATCGGACAAGTCGTTGAAGGCAAGTACGGGGTTGTTCTTCGAGAACGCCGCATACATTAGTTTCGCGCCATCGAGATCCAATCCCGAGCGCTCCTTTACGTAATGTACCAATGCCTTGCTCGCCGCAAACACTGCATCCCAGTGATGCCCATCTCTAAATCTGTGTTCCACCACGTCCAAGATACGAGGATGCAAATTGAAGGTGCCGAGGCCTTCGGCCAATTTCGGGCTCGATCCATTGCGTAGATCTTCTGCCTTTTCTTTTAATCGCTCGACGAGCCCCTTAAGTACGTTCAAAACAACTTTGCGCCCAGCGACAACACCAGCGAGGCGCTGACCTTCTGGCATATTAATGTATAGCGAGCCCGACCATATCTCTATGTATTGGTGTTCCTGGAATTCCGGCGAACCCTCTCCAAAAACGTCTCGGATAGTATTTCGGATGTTGCTTTCAATGATTTCAACGGAACCGTCTTTAGCGTGGAAGGCCACTTGAACGTCTAACCGCTCGAGTTCATCGATACGTTTGGCAATCTTAGCAATTGCCCGTTCAATCTCCTGCTCCGTCGTGAAAATATTCGGAACAGGTGGAGGAATAACGCTGGGCTTGCGAACCATTGTGCGCTCGGAAAATTTACACCCGCATCGGCATCAGAACGTAAAGCGCGCTGCCGTCGCCGCCGTCGCGAACCATCGTCGGCGAGCCCGGATCGGCGAGCAGAAACCGCGCGTCTTCGCTCTCGAGTTGATCGGCGATGTCGAGGAGATACCGTGCGTTGAACCCGATCTCGAGCGGACCGGACGAATAGCCGACGGAAATCTCTTCCGTTGCGCTGCCGCCTTCCGGATTGTTCACCGTCAGGATCAGCTTGTCCTTGCCGACGTTGAGCTTCACCGCACGACCGCGCTCGCTCGCAATCGTCGACACGCGATCGACCGCGCTCTTGAACGATGCGTTCGGCACTTTCATTTCTTTGTCGTTGTTGTGCGGAATGACGCGTCCGTAATCCGGGAACGTCCCGTCGATCAGCTTCGACGTCAAAACGACCGGCCCGATCTCGAACCGCACCTTCGTCTGCGACACGCCGACTTTGACCTTCGCGCTCGTGTCTTCGAGAAGCCGCGCAAGCTCGTGCACCGTCTTCCTCGGCACGATGACGCCCGGCATGCCTTCCGCGCCATTCGGCAAAGGCAATTCCACCTGCGCCAGGCGGTGACCGTCGGTCGCGACTGCCCGCAGCGTCTTGGTGCCGTTCGTCTCGGCAGGGTGCAAATAAATGCCGTTGAGATAGTAGCGCGTTTCTTCCGTTGAGATCGCGAAGCGCGTCTTGTCGATGAGCCGCTTCAAGTCTCCGGCTTCGATCGTGAACTCATGGCCGATTTCGCCGACGGCCAGATCCGGGAAGTCGTCAGCTGACAGCATCTGCAGGCTGAAGCGCGAATGACCCGACGTGATCGTCAGGCGCTCCTTGTCGCCCTCGCGCTTCATCTCGATCTCGGCGCCATCGGGAAGCTTACGCACGATATCGTGCAAAACGTGTGCAGGAACGGTCAGCGTGCCGGGCGTCGCAACTTTCGCGCTGACGCTCTCGCTGACCTCGCGCTCGAGGTCCGTCGCCTTGAACATCAGAACGTCGCCGGTCGCCTTCAGCATGATGTTCGACAGGATCGGTATCGTCGTCCGGCGTTCAACGACGCTCGTAACGTGGCTTAGCGCCTTCAAGAGTTCCCCACGTTCGATCTCGAGACGCATGTCTATCCTCAGCATTGACTATGAAATTGCGCGTGGAATGGCGGCCTGAAACCGCCGTGGCGTCACGCGCGAAGAACGGTTGGCCCGAAGCTTCCCCTTGAACGGAATCGCCCGCGGAGCAGGATCAGAGCCGAAAGATGGCATCTTTTCAAGCAAGATGTATTGGCCAGCCGAGAACTGGCCAAAGAACCGCCCGGATACGGACCGGAGACCGGCCAGGAATCCGCGCCGCGCGGCCTTTTTGCAGGCCAAAAACGGCAAAGCCGGCACTCCAGGGGGTTGGTGTGCCGGCCCTTCGTCGCATCAGGCCGCAAGGGGTGACTTTGCGGTCAGTGGTTGAGAAGCCTCTTCAGCTCCTCAAGCTCGTCTCCGAGGTTCGGATTCTTACTGATTTCGCCCTCGATTTTGCGGATCGCATGCAAAACGGTCGTGTGGTCGCGGCCACCGAAACGGCGTCCGATTTCCGGAAGCGACCGTGCCGTCAGATGCTTGGCGAGATACATTCCGATCTGGCGCGGCCAGACGACGGAACGATGACGCCTCTGCGACAGGAGATCGCCCTTCGACACACCGTAATGCCTCGAAATGATCCGCAGAATGTCTTCGATCTTGATCCGGCGCGGCTCGAGATTTTGAACGAGATCGCGAATGACGGTCTCGGCAATATCGAGCGTGATCGGCGTGCGCATATACTGCCACGTTGCATAAAGGCGCGTGACCGCACCCTCAAGCTCGCGGCCGTTCTCCGTAAGCCTCAGCGCCAGGAGATCGACGACATCCCGTGACAGCGAGAACGACGGATCCACTGCGCGCTTCTCGGCAAGCCGCTTGTCGAGCACCTTGAGACGCAGCTCGTGATCGAGCGATTGCAGCTCGGTAACCAGGCCGCGCTGCAGGCGCGAACGCATGCGTTCGTTGAGGCGCTCAATCTGATTGGGAGCCCGAGCCGACGCGACGACGACCTGTTTGCCGCCGTCGAGCAGCGCGTTGATGATGTGATCGAACTCCTGCTCCGTACGTTCGCCTTGCAGGAATTCGAGGTCGTCGATCAGCAACATGTTGATGTTGCGGAAACGCTCCTTGAAAGCCAAGGGATCGGAAGAGCGAAGAGCTTCGACGAACTGATAGCGGAAGCGTTCCGCCGTCAGATAAAGAACCTGAGCGTTCGGCGCGCGCTTCTTCACTTCCCAGGCGATAGCGTGAAGAAGATGGCTTTTGCCGAGGCCGACCTGCGAGTGGAGATAGAGCGGATTGTATCCCGGCGCGCCGGAAAGAACCGTTTCGGCAACTTGCGTAGCGCCCGCATGCGCCATGCGGTTCGAAGCGCCGACGACGAAGCTGTCGAAAGTATAACGCGGGTCGAGCGGCGAACCTTCAAGGCCGCCTGCCGAAGTCCTCTGCACCGGGAGCACCGGCGCGCGCAAAGCGGCGGGGCGCTGTGGAAGATCGGTGTGTGCAGCCGGCAGAGGCGTCGCTGCGGTCGCCGCATGGTTCGCGTCGTGAGAACGCGCCTCACCCGGCCGCTGCGCAACCGCGCCCGGCTGGCGCCAAACCACTTCGACGCGTTCGACGGTCGCGAACTCTATGCGCGAGCAGTGCAGCAGATGATCGGAATAATGTTCTTGAATCCAGTTGCGGACGAATTTCACAGGCACCGAAACCTTGACGATCCGCCCGTCGAAGCTTTCGAATTCCAAGCTCTTGAACCAGCTCGAATAGACCTCGTCGCCGAGCTGAACCTTCAGCATCGCACGAACCTTCTGACCGCGGCCCACTACCGCGCTCGTCGGAGTCTCGGCGCCCTGTCCGCTACCGACATCCTGAGACTCTGCTTTTTGTGCTGCCTGCATAGTATTTACTCCCCGCTGATAACGCGGGACGCCTAGAAGCGCCCCCCTCTTCACCGTCTGGCGTAACCCTCCGCCATTCGGTGCCGTCTATGCCGTCTGCGATTTCCCGCTAGCCCTGCACCCAATCGAGACCCGCAAATTTCCAACCGGAAATCCGTCCGCGGTGCTGGCTAGCGTCCAATGGTCCCTCAAAGCCCTCCATGACATTGCGACACCGGCGATACCCCGCCGCCGTCATCTGTTCTGCAGCCATCCGGCTGCGGCCGCCTGAGCGGCAAATGAAGAAAATCTCGGTGTCCTTCTCCACACCCCTGGCAGTCAGCGCTGCGTCGAGACGTTCGGTGAAGTCCGGGGCGGTCCGGCCGCCTGGAAATGTCTGCCATTCCATCAGCAAAACTTCCCCATGGACTGTGGAAAGATCCGGAATTCCAACGAACGCCCACTCGGCACGAGTACGAACATCCACAAGAACGGCCTTCGGATCGCCTTCGAGACGCTTCCACGCGTCGAGGACGGGTACGTCCTCGACTCCAGAAGCTTCCAGTTTTTCCACTTATCCCCTCACGTCACACGCAGTACTGATAAAGACCCGCGCAAGTATCCCCAGGTAAGGCCCGGAGAATCCCCAGCTGCTCTGGTCGCTGCCACAGCAACGCCAAAGGTTAGTCGCAGGTCTTTATCTATTTTGACGATGCGCTCGCGGTCGCCAATTCTATTGGCCCTCGAACGCTACGCTCGCCGAACTTACCTGTGCGAACGACCGCTTTTACCCCGCTGCCATCCACTGAGAAATTTACTAGCCCTTAACCTTCTTTTCGACAAGCGGCTCTGATCCCCATTATGGGCGTCCAGCGAGAAGAAAAGTTGTCCACAGGTGTTGGTGACAACGTGAGTCACTTCGCAAGCCCTGTGCATAAACGCCTGACTCATTCGGGATTTTCACAGTCGAAGAACTCGGGCACGCCGCGTGGTCGCAGCTGTCATCGACACGTCATTTTTTTTTGGCGCCGGCCGAGAACGGAGGCTGTGCCCCTCGCCGGTTCACACGCCCAGCGCGCATGATGGGCCCGATTTCAGCAGGTTAATGGCGTTAAAAAAAAACGGGCCCGAAATTGGACCCGCTCTTTACCGGTGCGAATATGCAACAGGGAGGAAAATTGGCCCCTGTTATTCACATGTACGTTACGCGCTCATGGCCTTGACACGCTGAGCGAGCCTGGAAACCTTCCGGCTGGCGGTGCGCTTGTGCATGACGCCCTTCTGGGCGCTGCGGACAAGCAGGGGCTCGGCGGCGGCGAGAGCGGCCTTGGCCTTTGCGGCATCGCCCGAAGCAATAGCCTCTTCGACAGAGCGAACTTCGGTTTTGACGCGCGTGCGGCGGCCCTTGTTCACTTCAGTGCGGCGGATCATCTGGCGCGCGGCTTTTTTCGCCGACGACGTGTTAGCCATAGGTTGTCCTTACGTTGCTACGAATACGCCCGCGCGTTAGCGGAAAGCTAGGCGAGGCGGTGGTTGAAGAAATCTCTCGTCGGCCCAGGATTGTTGGTCCAGGCACACGGTTTGCGGGGGGTATAGCCCTCGGAAAGTGATCGGTCAATGAATCAGCATGATGAAAATGCCCGATTCCTGGCGAAAACCAATGCCGCCGCCGGTCGCAGCGCTTTTCCCCGGCATTTGCGATAAGCCGGAACATAGACGACGATCACTGACACACTTACGTCTTGGGGGGGCTTCCAGAGAATGTTGTCTTGGACCGGTTGGCTATTTGCGCTGGCAGCAGCCATTTTTGCGACGATCTTGGCCGCAGCAGCAAACCAGCCGATGTTGCAAATGGCCGCCGTGGCCGCCGTCAGCATCGCAATTGTTCTCATCGCGATCCGTGAGCATCGGCAGCTCAATGACGTCGGTGCCCCCGCAAGCGCCGTTGCAAGTTCGACCGCCCGTTATCTCGCCCTGATATGGGCATGGGGCGGCCTGACGTTGCTGGTGACCTACCTGTTCGTCATCGAAGCCCATTGGGCCGAATGGTGGCAGTTCTTCCTTGGTTTCGCTTTTGCAGCCGTGGCAAGCCTCGGTTTCTCACTCCTGCTCGATCGCGATCGGGCGGCCGGACGCACCGACGCCACGCTCGTCAAGTTTGGGCGCATTCTGCTGAAAGCGCAGATCGTCGGCATGGTCGCTGGCGTCATCAGCCTCTTCGTCGACGAGAAATTTCCACGCGCCGAAACCCACGCTGATTGGGCCGGCTGCAACATCTTCTTCTTCGGCGCGCTCGCAATTGCAGCGATCAGCCTCGATGCGATACGGTCGCCCGCCAAAGCGTGATCGAAGACGAGACGCCTCTGACCACGGGGACATTCAACCGAAATGACTTTGCGCCCTTCGCTTCCCTGGCTGCTGACGACACTCGGAGTTGCCCTGATCGCCATGTTCTTGGCCGCAGGCGCTCTGCAGAAATTCGAAGCAGCAATCGCCGCTTCGGTCTTCGTATTCGTCATCGTGACGGCGGCAATACGAACGAACGCGCCGGTATGGCGGCGAACGCCGGACGTCGCCGAGATAACGCCGCGTGATGCGATGATCGCAACAATCCGGCTCGTGATGCTGAGCTTTCTGTGGTGCGGCCTCGCCTTCTTCGCGGTCTATCTCGGAACCAGCATTCGCTGGCAGCACGGCTGGGAATATGGCTCCGCCATGGTGCTGGTCGCTGGAGCCTACGCCTATTACCTGTCGCGTCTGCGAGACCCGCACGACGACTGGTCGAAACCGCAGGCCATCGAGCGCATGGTTCGATTTATGACCTATCAGGCTTTCGCCATCGGGGGCGGACTTGTCTGGCTCATAAGCTCGGGAAAGCTCGCAACGCTCCGCGGCGATTGGGCGGCAAACCAGCTTTTCCTTGCCGGCGGTTTCTCCGTGATGTGCCTGAGCGCCATTATCGTCAAGACCAACAGCGCCCTCGCCGAGCGTCACGCGGCGAACTGACGTCGCATCTCACCGCTGACAGCGCGGGCAATAGAATGTCGCGCGCCCCGAGTGGACGGCGCGGCGTATCTCGCCCCCGCACCCAGGTGTTTGGCAGACCGACCCGGCGCGGTCGTAAACCCCGAACCTCTCCTGAAACGCCCCGCGCTTTCCGTCGGCATGGCGATAATCGCGAAGCGTCGAACCGCCCGCATCGATCGCGCGTTCGAGCACGTCCCGGATCGCGGGCACCAGCTTGATGGCGCGTGCCGTCGGCGCCCCGCGCCGGTTGGCAAGGCTCGCGGCTGCCCTGTCCGGCGATAGCCCCGCCTGATAGAGCGCTTCCGAAACGTAGATGTTTCCAAGCCCCGCGATGACGTGCTGATCCATCAGAAAGGCTTTGAGATTGACCTTTCTTCCCAGCGCCTTGGACGCCAGATATTCCGCGGTCAAATCCTCGCCGAGCGGCTCGGCGCCGAGATCGCGAAAGAGCGCATGCTGCGCACGCTCCCTATGCGCCATCATCACCATGAAGCCGAAGCGTCTCGGATCATTGTAGATCACCTTCGTCCCATCCGAGAGATTGAGCACGACGTGATCGTGCGTCGGATCGGGGCCCGTCCCATGCGCGAACTGGCCCGGTGTATCGGCGATCCCGCCGTGGACGATGGTGAAGCGCCCGGTCATGCCGAGATGCATGACGAGATCCTCCCCGCTCGACAGCGACGCAATCAGATATTTCGCGCGGCGCTCGAGCGCGACGATCGACTGCCCGGCGACCCGCTGGGCAAATCTCTCAGGGAACGGAAACCGTAAATCGGGGCGCCGCGCATCGAGCGACTTAACCCGGCGGCCGACGAGAACCGGCGCCAGGCCGCGACGAACCGTTTCGACCTCCGGAAGCTCGGGCATAGCGGAAATATTACCTGATTTTGAGCCGGCGTTGAGGATGAGACGAGCCGACGATAGCGCGCCGGCGCGCGAGCGGCTATGCTGCGGATATGGATCAGAATTCGCAAACTACAAGCCAGAATACCGGCCAAGGCACGGGCCAGAATACGCCTGAGCACGCGTCCAATAAAACGTCGGAGAACACGGCGTCGTTCGGCTTCCGCGCCGTCCCCGAGACCGAGCGCCAGGGCCTCGTCAACAAGGTCTTCGCGTCCGTCGCCGGCCGTTACGATCTGATGAACGACCTGATGTCGGGCGGCTTGCACCGGCTGTGGAAGCGCGAGCTCATCACGATGCTCAACGCGCCGCGCGGCGCGACGCCGTTCAAGTTGCTCGATGTTGCCGGCGGCACCGGCGACATCTCCCTCCGCTATGCCGGCGACAGCGGACCGAACGCCACTGCCGTCATCTGCGACATCAGTCCCGAGATGCTCGAGGTCGGCCGCCGCCGCATCGCTGACGCAGGCCTCCAAAACCGCATTCAGTGCATCGAAGGCAACGCTGAAGAATTACCGTTCGAGAGCAGCAGCTTCGACGCCTACACGATCGCGTTCGGCATTCGCAACGTCACCCACATCGATAACGCGCTCGCCGAAGCCTATCGCGTCTTGAAGCCCGGCGGCCGCTTCCTTTGCCTCGAATTTTCCGAATGCCGCGTCCCGGTTCTCGACCGCCTCTACGACTTTCACTCATTCGAGATCATTCCGCGCCTTGGCCAATTGACGGCCGGAGACGCTGAATCTTATCGCTATCTCGTTGAAAGCATCCGCCGTTTCCCGACCCAGGAGAAATTCGCGGAACTCGTTCGCAATGCCGGGTTTTCCCGCGTCAGCTACCGCAATTTGACGGGCGGCATCGCGGCCATCCACGGCGGCTGGAAGATCTGACGGCAACAATCCAAAGGTGTTCTGGCTCAGAAGGTGTGTCTGCAATTGACGCCGCGCGAGACCGTTCATAGTTTTCCACGCAGGGACGGGAAGAAACTTTTTCTTCCCTAGGAGGAGGTGGGACACATGAAAACAATCACGCTTGCCTGTGCGTTGGCAGTAGCCGCCATTTCTTTTGGCGCCGGAACCGCGAACGCTGGATGCATGACGAAAGCCGCAGTCGCGACATCGGGCTCGGCGGATTCCGCGAAGTGGTTTGCCATGGAAACAATGGTGCAGAACGTCAGCTGGGGCCTCTGGCCGGGCTTCCTCGCGAACGGCGACGTCGCGGGCTACAAGGTCGTCAACAAGCAGTACAAGTGCAGCCCCGATGGCGGCATGGTCACCTGCCACGGCCGCGCGACCTTCTGCTCGAAATAATCGAATTCGAGTTTGCGATTTCGAGAGCGCCCGTGACCACACGCGGGCGCTTTTCGTTTTACCCGCCGTGCTGCCCCGAAACCTCGCTCGCGTTGTATGGCAACCTCGTCGCCGCGCTTCGCAATGGCGCAGGATATTTAACCGTCTTTACCCGATACATGAGGTTCGCTTGACCTAGACGCATTGCGGCGCAATGTGGCCTCAAGCCAGCTGTCGATCCACGAACCCCGGCCCACTGAATTAGGAACACGAAATCGAAGTCATGCCCGGAGCGATCCTTAACACGCTAAGACTCGCGCGCGCCGGGTTTGTGCTTGCACAGTATGGAGTTCGCTTCGTGCCGGCAGGCGTGCCCGTCCCGCTGCCGCTCAAAATTGCACGCGCGGCGACGCTCCCCATCGAATTCCTGTCGGCGCCCTTTCGAAAAAGCGTACCGCGATCAACCCGCGTCGCAACCGCGCTGACGAAGCTCGGCCCGAGCTACGTCAAGCTCGGACAGTTCTTGGCGACCCGCGCCGACGTCATCGGCCCGGAGCTGTCGGCGGATTTGCGCCACCTCCAGGACAAGGCCGAACCCTTCTCGATGGCGGAAGCCCGCGAGACCGTCGAGCGCGCACTCGGCGGCAAGCTCGAAGATCACTTCATCGAGGTTGGGCCGCCCGTCGCCGCTGCATCGATCGCCCAAGTCCACAAGGCCTACGTGCTCGAAAACGGCATCAGGAAAGCCGTCGCCGTCAAAATCCTGCGACCGAATATCGAGAAGCGCTTCAATCGCGACCTCGATAGCTACTATTTCGCGGCGCAGATGATCGAACGCTTTTATCCACCCGCGCGGCGTTTGAAGCCCGTCGCCGTCGTCGACAATTTGAAGCACACCACCGCGCTCGAAATGGACCTCCGTCTCGAGGCCGCCGCGATTTCCGAGATGACCGCGAACACCACCGAGGACGATGGCTTTCGCGTCCCGACGATCGATTGGAAACGCACGGCGAAGCGCGTGCTGACGGTCGAATGGATCGATGGCACGCCGATCTCACATCGCGAAACGCTGCAGGCAAAAGGCTTCGACACCTCCGCACTCGGCCAGACGGTGTTGCGCTCCTTCCTTCGCCACGCCATGCGTGACGGCTTCTTTCATGCCGACATGCATCAAGGAAACCTGTTCGTCGACGACAAGGGCATGGTCGTCGCCGTCGACTTCGGCATCATGGGCCGGCTTGGCCTCGCCGAGCGACGTTTCCTCGCCGAGATCCTGCACGGCCTCATTACGCGCGACTATCATCGCGCCGCCGCGATCCACTTTGAAGCCGGCTACGTTCCGCCCCATCACACCGTCGAGGAATTTGCGCAGGCGATGCGCGCCATCGGCGAGCCCATCCAGGGACGGACGGCGGAAGAAATTTCCATGGCCGACTTGCTCGGCCAGCTTTTCGCCTACACCGAAGTCTTCGACATGGAGACCCGGCCGGAACTCATCCTGCTGCAAAAGAGCATGGTCATCGTCGAAGGCGTCGCGCGTGACCTCGATCCGTCGCTCAACGTCTGGGTTGCAGCGGAGCCCGTCGCCAAGGAATGGATGGAAGCCAACCTTTCGCCGCTCGGCCGCCTCCGCGAGGCGGGGCGCGGCGCGGAATCCATCGGCGAAGTTCTGCTGAAAACGCCGGCCCTTCTCCAAAATCTTGCTCAGGCGATTACCGGCTATTCCGAAATGGCGCGCTCCGGCGTGCGCCTTGACGATCAGACGATCGAAAACATCGCGTCTCGCTCCAAGCGGAGCCGCGCCGCCGATGTCGCGCTCTGGATCGGCGCCCTGAGCCTCGCCGTCATTGCCATAAAGCTCTTCGGCTTTTTCTGATCCGGAACGCCACTACCGTTTCGCCTTGCGGGGCCCGACAAGGTGCGTGCCGTGCGCAATCGCGGCCGTCGCCCGCATCGCAGCAGCGATATAGACGACCTCTGCTATTTCAGCCTCGGTGACACCCGCATTCTCCGCATTGGTGCGATGAACTTCAAGGCTGTACGGACACTGCGTCGCAAGCGCCACACCAAGCGCGATCAGTTCCTTGTAGCGCCGCGGAATAGCTCCTGGCGCCATCGCCGCCCGGTCGAAATTTTCAAATGCAGCCATCGTTGGCGCCGAGAGATTACGAAGATGAGGCAGATTGGATAGATTGGCTATATCATACATTTTGCAGTCTCCCTCGATCGGTGTCACTCGACCTGCCGATTTGCAAAGAAGCCTCGTTACGTTTGCGTCGAAGGTCAAGCCGCCGTCGCAGGGAGAGAACCAAGGAGAGAAAGATGGCAGACGCTCGGCCGCCGCTACCGCCGTTCACACGCGAAACTGCAATACAGAAAGTCCGTGGAGCCGAAGACGGATGGAACTCTCGCGACCCTCATAAAGTGTCGCTCGCCTATACAGTCGACAGCCGCTGGCGCAATCGCGCCGAATTTCCCGTCGGCCGCGAACAGATCGTCGAATTTCTGACACGTAAATGGAACCGCGAGCTCGACTATCGCCTGATCAAGGAGCTCTGGACCTTCGCCGACAATCGCATCGCCGTCCGCTTCGCCTACGAATTCCACGACGACAGCTTTCAGTGGTACCGTTCATACGGAAACGAGAACTGGGAATTCGATCCGAACGGTCTGATGCGGCTGCGTTACGCCTGCATCAACGACCTCAGAATCTCGGAAAGTGATCGCAAATTCCATTGGCCGCTCGGATCCCGCCCCGCGGATCATCCGGGGCTTTCCGATCTCGGGCTTTAGAACGCAATCTTTAAGAGAACGATCGGCCTCTAAGCGAACGATCGGCGCCGCGCGATTTCCGGCGCCGATTTTTTTATCGCGAACTCACTGCGGGCCGGGTCGCCGGCGTCCGCACAATGAAGCCGAGAACGAAAATAGTGCCCGCAGTGATGCCGTAGGCGATCAGCTGCATGCCCGTTGGCTTGGCCATATAACCGATCAAGATGTGCAGGATCTGTCCCACCCAGCTCTTCTCGGACAGAAGCCACGACGTATCCCAAACCGGCGTGTCGAGAACATTGAGGAGACCGGCGCTAGAAAGCTGCGCGACCGCCGACGCGGCAAGGCCCGCAGCGAGCAGCGTCACCAGAACTCCGGTGACCGAGAACATGCGCTTCAACGGAATCGCGGCAAGCCCGAAATAAAGCACCATCGACACGGCTGCGCCGAGCGCCAGCCCAACCACCGACCCGAGCAGCAGTTGGCTTGCCGTTTCCGTTCCGCCCATGACGATGCCGGTCATGAAGAGCACGACCTCGCTACCCTCGCGCATGACCGCGATGGCAACGGCCGCTCCAAGTGCGAATAGCGATCGGCGTCCCGCGGTCACATCGTTTCCGAGTTGCCGCAACTGCTGCGTCATCTCACGCGCGTGCTGCGCCATCCAGACGACGTGCCAAGCCAGCATCACGACAGCAAAGAGCAGAATTGCCGCGATGAAAATTTCATGCCCGCGTCCATCGAATGCGTTCGAGATGCCGGCCGCAAAGAATGCGACAACGGCTGACCCGGCAATTCCAGCGAGAATGCCGAGAGACACCGCTCCGCCCCGCCCGATCACGCCACGCGAAGCGGCAAGCACCACGCCGATAATCAGACCGGCTTCGAGAACTTCGCGGAAAACGAGAACGAGCGCGGCAAGCATGGGCAATTACTCCGCTACGATGTGGCCCAACGCCGAATCCTGGTGAAATTCGCCGAAGAACATGTAGGTGCCGGGCTTCAGCGGCTTCAGCCTGATGATGGCGCTGCTGTTGCCGGCGATGATTTTTTCGAATCCGAGTTCGTAGCTTTCGAACTCTTCTGGGGTAGCGTCCAGGTTCTTGACCGTAATCTTGATCGGTTTCCCGACCGGCAGTTTCAGCGAGTCCGGCTGGAACTTGTGGTCTTTGATGGAGATCTCGACCGCGTGCTCTTCCTCGGCAGCCTGACCAACGGACGCGGAAATCCAAACTCCGCCAACGGCGACTGCAGCGACGGCGAGTGCGGAAATGAAAGCGCGAAAACGCGCGCCAATACGCGAGGAGAAAGAAGTGCCCATTGCAACTCCTAATAGGTCAGGATTCAAGGTCCCGAGATCAGGTTCAGCGGCCACGTAGACCCAAGTAGCCAATAATAGTCAAGAATTTTCACCCCCTAAGAGACTGGCGAGAATTTTACGAATTTGTGAGGTCGGGAAAGAGATTTCGAGCTTTTCCGGCGTTGCCATTTTTTGGCCAGGAGGATGCGGTGCATATGCAGCGCGGGAATAGGTATCCAACGAGGATTGGCTATGTACTCCCGCGCTTCCCATTCGACCGATGCATTTCCCTCCTACGAGCTGGGAGACGTGCTTTCACGGGCCGAAGAGCCCGAAGAAGCTTTCTATGCGGGCGAGCCGATCTCCACGCCGCCGCGAAGGCGCGGCAATCCGGTCCGGAAATTATATTTATTCTTATTCGTAGTGCTGGCCGCGGGTGCGGGTCTCACGCATTTTGGCGCCCCGGTGCAGCAGTGGATTTCCAGCGTCCAGCAGATTATCGCGACTGAGATGGCCGCGAGACAGCCGGCCCCGCCGCTTGAACCAGTGCCGGCGAACGATGTGGCGACTGCTGAAAATTCGTCTCCTCTGCCGCCGACGCCGCCGCCCGAGACACATTCTCAGTCGTTGCCCGAAGTCGTCATCGCGGAAGCACCAGGCGCCGGAACGGCTTCTCAATCTTGGGAGACGAACACCGATGCTGCAGCGGGCGGCGCATCATCGCCCCCGGCCACGCCAGCCGATCCCTATCGCAAGCGCGCGGAAGCCGCAGGACTTCATCCCGATCTCTCGCACGTGCTCTTGGCGCGCCTGACCGCAACGGATTATCGCAACGCTGCCTTCGCCATCGACAAGGCAGTGAAGACGGTCCCGGACGATGGGAATTTTGCGTGGCCTCGCTCCGGCAAGAGCGGCGTCGCCGTCTTCGATGTTCATTTCGTGCCGGGTGCCGGACGCGACTGCCGCCGCTATGTCGTGACCGTGACAAAGGATCGATGGACGACGACGGCGCTCCCGATGGAACGCTGCGGCGTGAAGCTCGCATCCCGCGGTCAGAAGAAAGAACAGTCCGTCGAGTGACGCGTGGCGTCAGGGCCCCTGCAGACCGAACGCCAGGCGCATCTTTTTGCGCAAGTTCGAGTCTTTGGATTTGTCGCCCGCTTTGCCGAGAGCCGGACCACCGTACGTCGCATACAAGAAATCGCGAACCTCGGGAGCCCGGTCGTATTGATGGACGGCAGCCGGAACCGCTCCCTTCGCAGTTACCAGAACCCCGTCCTTCACCTTGAGGAATTTGGTGTTCCGGCCTGAAAGCGTCGCGATCGCACCGTCATAAGGGATCACGACGGAAGACGGCGCGAGATTGAGACGGGCCACGACATTCGTCGTCGCCTGATCGACGCCCGAACGCATATGATGCCTGCGCCCGATCAATTGCCCGAGGAGCAGTTTCTCCCACAAGTACATGATCGCGTCGCCGTGCCGGGCGAGCACCGTGCCACTGCAAATGACTTCATGATGCCTGATGCGCTCGTACACGTCCGCGCCGAACGTTCTCCGGATCGCATTGCCGTTCCATCCCGCAACGTCGTGCGAGAAGCCTTCGCCCTCTTCGCAAAAAATCACCGGCGCATCCGGCAAAGCCTGAAAGATGTCAGCCTGAAATACGACGTCCCGCGTATCCGCCAGAAACACCCGCTCCACTTGGCCCGTGAGGGCCTGCAAAACAGCGACGTAATCGGCAACACGAGCGAAGTTCATATGCGGCCGGCCGAGGCCGGGCGAGCCTGGGTCCAACAGATAATCGACGCCCTCGGCTTCAAGTGCTTTGCCGAGTTCCGCGTCATCGTTGACGACGAGAAGAATACGGCAATCGTGAAATTTCCGCGCTGACCGAACAAACGGCCTCAAGTCAGCGATGCTGTAGTTACGCCCAATCCCGAGAATGAGATTCTTGCCGGTCCCGTGCTGCAATTTGATCTGCGGCTTTGCGCGAACGAGCTCGCTGCGCAGCCAGCGGGCATAAAGTTTCGACCAGATATAATCGAGCTAGAAAATTCACATGACGTCTCGGCAGACCTGGCAACGACCTACTCTCCCGCGTCTTAAGACGAAGTACCATCGGCGCAGGGGCGTTTCACGGCCGAGTTCGGAATGGGATCGGGTGCAGCCACCCCGCCATAATCACCAGGTCAGCGGAGACGTCATATGACTTCTATTTCTGGTCTATTTCTGGATGCTAATGCCTACGCCCATCGGAGCGGCTGAGCCTTTATGCGCCTCTAGGCGCAAGCGTCCGTCATGTCGAAGACATGCTTCGCATAGAGGACGCCGGCACAAGTGCCGCCCTGCCGGACCGCGTCGCGTTTTTGCGCGACAAGCGGTGTGAGGCAAAACGATGAGCATTGCTAAATGAGAGCAATCAAGCCAATCGAGTTATTAGTACCGGTAAGCTACACGCCTTGCAGCGCTTCCACACCCGGCCTATCAACGTGGTGGTCTTCCACGACTCTCGAGGGAGAACTCGTTTTGAGGTGGGTTTCCCGCTTAGATGCTTTCAGCGGTTATCCCGTCCGTACATAGCTACCCTGCTGTGCCGTTGGCACGACAACAGGTCCACCAGAGGTACGTCCATCCCGGTCCTCTCGTACTAAGGACAGATCCTCTCAATTCTCCTACACCTACGGCAGATAGGGACCGAACTGTCTCGCGACGTTCTGAACCCAGCTCACGTACCACTTTAAATGGCGAACAGCCATACCCTTGGGACCTGCTCCAGCCCCAGGATGTGATGAGCCGACATCGAGGTGCCAAACGACGCCGTCGATATGGACTCTTGGGCGTCATCAGCCTGTTATCCCCGGCGTACCTTTTATCCGTTGAGCGATGGCCCTCTCACAAAGAACCACCGGATCACTATGACCGTCTTTCGACTCTGCTCGACTTGTCAGTCTTGCAGTCAGGCTGGCTTATGCCATTGCACTCGACGATTGATTTCCGACCAATCTGAGCCAACCTTCGTACGCCTCCGTTACGATTTAGGAGGCGACCGCCCCAGTCAAACTGCCCACCATGCGCTGTCCCGGATCCGGATAACGGACCGCGGTTAGACAACCATAATCACTAGGGTGGTATTTCACATTTCGGCTCCGCCCGAGCTAGCGCCCAGGTTTCATAGCCTACCACCTATCCTACACAAGCAGTCACGATTGCCAGTGCAAAGTTGCAGTAAAGGTGCACGGGGTCTTTCCGTCTAACCGCAGGAACCCCGCATCTTCACGGGGAATTCAATTTCACTGAGTGTGTGCTGGAGACAGTGGGGAAGTCGTTACGCCATTCGTGCAGGTCGGAACTTACCCGACAAGGAATTTCGCTACCTTAGGACCGTTATAGTTACGGCCGCCGTTTACTGGGGCTTCGATTCAAAGCTTGCACTTCTCCTCTTAACCTTCCAGCACCGGGCAGGCGTCAGGCCATATACGTCGTCGTTGGACTTAGCATAGCCCTGTGTTTTAGGTAAACAGTCGCCACCCCCTAGTTTGTGTCCTGCCCTTCCGGTTGCCCGAAAAGACAGCCTGCTTCTCCCGAAGTTACGCAGGTAATTTGCCGAGTTCCTTCAGCACACTTCGCTCAAGCGCCTTGGTATTCTCTACCAGTCCACCTGTGTCGGTTTCGGGTACGGTCTACGTGGGGGCTATTTCCAGGGACACATTCGCTGCCTCGGCAATCCAATAAGCCTCGACAACTTGCTGCATCCGTCACACACCCACTGGCCCACGAATATTAACGTGGTTCCCATCGACTACGGCTTTCGCCCTCGCCTTAGGGGCCGGCTAACCCTGCGCAGATTAACTTTACGCAGGAACCCTTGGACTTTCGGCGGAAGTGTTTCTCACACTTCTTTCGTTACTCATGTCTGCATTCGCACTTCCGATACCTCCAGGAGCCCTCACGGGTCTCCCTTCACAGGCTTACGGAACGCTCCGCTACCGCGTACACAATCCGAAGAATGTGTACACCCGCGTCTTCGGTACACTGCTTTAGCCCCGTTACATTTTCGGCGCAGGAACCCTTGTTTAGACCAGTGAGCTGTTACGCTTTCTTTAAATGATGGCTGCTTCTAAGCCAACATCCTGGTTGTTATGGGATTCCCACATCCTTTCACACTTAGCAGTGATTTAGGGACCTTAGACGGCGATCAGGGTTGTTTCCCTCTTCACGACGGACGTTAGCACCCGCCGTGTGTCTCCCAGATAGTACTTCGAGGTATTCGGAGTTTACTTAGGTTTGGTAACCCTGTAGGGGCCCCTAGCCCATGTAGTGCTCTACCCCCTCGAGTATTCATCTGAGGCTCTACCTAAATAGATTTCGCGGAGAACCAGCTATTTCCTGCCTTGATTGGCCTTTCACCCCTTGCCACAGTTCATCCGAGGCTTTTTCAACAGACACCGGTTCGGTCCTCCAGTGGGTGTTACCCCACTTTCAACCTGACCATGGCAAGATCGACAGGTTTCGGGTCTAATCCGACGAACTGAACGCCCTATTCAGACTCGCTTTCGCTACGCCTACAGCTATCGCCTTAAGCTTGCTCGTCAGACTAAGTCGCAGACCCATTATACAAAAGGTACGTCGTCACCCTTGCGGGCTCCGACTGTTTGTAGGCATCCGGTTTCAGGTACTATTTCACTCCCCTCGTCGGGGTGCTTTTCACCTTTCCCTCACGGTACTGGTGCACTATCGGTCGGTAAGGAGTACTTAGGCTTGGAGGGTGATCCCCCCATGTTCAAACAGGATTGCACGTGTCCCGTTCTACTCGAGGATAAAGCTCTGCATTACCTGTACGGGGCTGTCACCCGCTGAGGCCCACCTTTCCAGATGGTTCCAGTTGTCATTGCTTTACCACTGGCCTAGTCCGCTTTCGCTCGCCACTACTCGCGGAGTCTCGGTTGATGTCCTTTCCTCCAGGTACTGAGATGTTTCAGTTCCCTGGGTTTGCTTTTAACCCCTATGTATTCAGGGCTAAATACCTCCTGATGACACCCTGAAATCCGCACCCGCTTTCACAGGTGCAAATTTCAAGATGTCGAAGGTGGGTTTCCCCATTCGGAAATCTTCGGATCAACGGCTGT